>CAVVTQ010000025.1:0-176394 GCA_963751195.1 uncultured Solirubrobacterales bacterium | reverse complement strand
CCGGCGCTCGATTGTGGCCCCCACCACGTCCCCCGCCCCAACCGCATCCCGTGTCCACTCCGGGTACCCCGCCACGGCGACGATGCCCTCGACATCGGCCGCCAGCTCCGCAGCGCGATGGCGGTGTCCTCGAGGAAGTGCTCGCGCAGCAGCAGATCCTCGGGCGGATAGCCGGTGAGGGCCAGCTCGGGAAAGGCCACGAGCTCGGCGCCGGCCGCGCGCGCGGCCACGATTCCCTCACCGATGCGCCCGGCATTGTCGGCGATGTCGCCGACACTCGCGTTCAGCTGGCAGAGCGCCAAGCGCACTATGACTTGGCGGCGGCCTGACCAGGGAGCGGCGCGGGTTGCCGCTTTATCCGCACGCCGGTTTGCGCCGGGGCCGTCCGGAGAAGACGTTGCGGCGAGCTTCTTGGCCCCCGACCCCCTCGTGGGCGTTGGCCGCCTCGCGCTGGCCGGGGCGGTCCTTCGTGGTGGCGCTCGTGCGCCGCCTTGGCGCTGCCGCGCGGTGAGACCCGCGTCGAGGCGGTGCTGCGGGAGCCCGCCGGGCGGCTTTCGGGGGTTCCGGCGCGCGCGAGGCGGCGTATCGCGCTGTCGAGCTCCTGCGCGATCGCGTCGAGGTCGGGCAGCGCGTCGTAGTCGCCGAGCAGCCCGAAGCCGAGCTGTCCGTTGTAGCTCATCACCGCGATGCCCAGCGCCTGGCGGCGGGCGAGCGGCACCACCGGGTAGAGCGAGCGCAGCCGCCGCCCGAGCAGGTAGAGCGGGAACTGAGGACCCGGGACGTTGGTGACGACGAGGTTGAAGTAGCGCTGGCGGGCCTGCAGGCGCGCGGCCTGGCTGAGGATCGTCGGGGGGGCGAAGCCGGCGAGGTTGGTGAGCACCTGGGCGCCGACCGCCTGGCCGGAGTGCTTGAGGTCGTCCATCGCCACGCGGATCTGCTCGTAGGCACTCGGCGGGGTCCTCGACACCGACCGGCAGCGGCGCCCACATCGCCGCGACCTTGTTGCCGAGCGCGCCGCGCTCGACGTCGGCGCGTATCGAGACCGGCACCATCGCCTTCAGCACCAGCCCCTCCGTGTCTGGCCGTGCGCGCGCAGGTAGCGTCCGAGCGCGAGGGTGACGGCGGCGAGCACGACGTCGTTGAGGGTGCCGCCGAGGGAGTCCTTGATCGCCTTGAAGCTGCGCGAGGTCGGCGTCGACCCACGTGTAGCGCCGGTGAGGGCCGATGTCGACATTGAATGGGCGAGGAGGGCGGGGCGCGTTGATGCCCGCGAGCGTCGTGGCACCGATGCTCGCGAGACCGTCGCGCACCTGCGCCAGCGCGCGCACGGGCGGCGCACGACCGCGCGCGCGCCGCGCGCCATCTCCCCGGGCACGGTCGTGCGCTCCAGCAGCGCCTCGGCGAGCAGCTTGGCCGAGCCCGGCAGCGGACGGGCGGTCCACGGGCGGCCGGCGCGGATCGGATGCCGGCACTGGGTCAGCGGCGCGGGTGTCGAACAGCACGGTGGTGATGTCCACGCCGGAGATCCCATCCACCAGCGCGTGATGGGTCTTGGCGATCAGCGCGAAACGCTCGCCCGCCATCCGCTCCACCAGCCAGATCTCCCACAGCGGCTTCGAGCGATCCAGGCGCTGGGAGAAGAGCCGCCCCGCCAGCCGCTTAGCGCGGCCTCGTCCGCCGGGCGCGGCAGCGCGGTGTGGCGGATGTGGTAGTGGGGGTTGAAGTGGGGTCGTCGGTCCATACCGGGCGTCCCTGATCGAGCGGCACATACGCAAGGCGCTGGCGGTAGCGCGGGACGAGGTGCAGCCGGCTACTGGACGTGCTCGACGAGCTCCTGTGGCGTCGGCGCGGGCCCTCGAAGATCATCACCGAGCCACGTGCATGTGCGCGGTGGAGTGATCCTCCAGGTGCAGGAAGGCGGTATCGAGGGCGGTGAGACGGTCGGGGTTTGCCACGGGGCGCGATTGTCGCGGTTGAAGGCCGCCCGTCAACGATGGGCGGGAATTCGTCCGTCAGCCGCGCACGTTCGATGTCATTCGACAGCCGTATTAATCGGTCGCCATGTCCGTAGAAAACCCTGTCTATGACTGATCGAGTCCTTGATTGAAGGCGCAGCGGCCTTCTGTGATCATACGCACGCTGAAACGGGCAGCGGCCGCTCTATCGTGCCCTGCTTGACTTTGCCGAGTCGCCTCCGTCGTTGGAGGCGAGCGGGGGACCCACTGCCGGATCGTGAGAGGACGGTCCGGATGGGGCGAATCGGCCGCTGATGTGGCCGTAACGCCTTGCCGACGCACGCGATCGTGCGTGGGCGGCGCGTGAGCCCGACAGCTAACCCCGTAGGCGGAAATCAAGGAGGTTTACCATGATGTACGTACCCGCCACGCCTGCGCTGACGGTGACGGCACTGCCGCCCATTGCGATCACCGCGGGTGAGCCGCCCCGCCGCCCGCGACCGTCGCGCCCAGCTGACGCGCCTGCGCATCCGGAGCTCAGCCCTGAACGTTCTCGACGGCCGCGCGGCGTCGATCGCGGGCTCGCTGCGCATCGCGGCCCGGCGAGGCGCGAGGCGAACGGTGGGCGCGAGTGGGCCGACGGGCACGACGACGCAGCCGTCAGACGCGCAAGCGGCGGCGCGCGGGCATGCGCACGCCACCCGCCGACGGCGCGTGGCACACCAGGCGCGGGTGGCGGGGCGGATGGTCGTCCTGCAGGCGCGCGGGCGCCGCGGCTGGCGCACGATCGCCGGGCGCGCACCGGCGCCGTGGGCCGGTTCCGGCTGCGCTATGGACCGTCGCATCGGCAGCGCGCGCTGCGGGTGCGCTTCGCGGGCGCCCCCGGCGAGGATGGCTCCGAGCGAGCCGTGGGCCGGCTCAACGTCTACCGCCTGGCCGAGGCGTCGTGGTATGGGGGCGAAGGCAGTCTCGCCTGCGGGGGCTGGCTGACGAGCGCCACGCTGGGCGTCGCGAACAAGACGCTGCCGTGCGGCACGCTCGTCACGCTGCGCTACGACGGGCGCACGGTGCGCGTACCGGTGATCGACCGCGGCCCGTATGTGGCCGGCCGCGAATTCGACCTCACCGAAGCCACCAAGCGGGCGCTCGGTTTCGACGGTGTGGGGGAGGTGTGGGCTACCAGCTGAGGGAGTCCCGCGACCCAAGGTCGGCTCCCATCGGGAGGCTGTGCGGCTGAGTGGAGCGCGACCGCATCCAGGCTGGTTTCCGGGTGGCTGGAAGGTGGCGCTGCCTGGCGCCGGGGCTCCCGCTCACTTGCGCTTGTGGGTTGCCTTGGGTGCGGAGATCATGATCGTGGCGGTGTGCTTGACCGGGGCCAGTCCCGGCTCGCTAATGATCTCGTCACGTGCGCGCTCAGATGATGCTGCTTGCGCAGCAGCGCCGCGCCCTTGCTGCTCAGCGTCACCACGACTTTTGCGCTGTGCCCGGGCGCCACGACAATCCTCGCCGTGACCGATCATGACGATCTTCGGCTTGGGAGCCTTGTGCTTGCTGCTCGCCTCGCCCGGCGGGCATCTCCTCGCTGATCGTGACCGTCACTTCGGCGGTGCAGTCCTGAGCCGCCGGCTGGGCAGTTGACTGTTTCGCCGGTTTCGACCTTGACTGTTGAGCCGGACTGCTTGGTGGTCGGTTTGCCTTCGGCTTTGTCGGATGGCTTGTCGTCGTCTTCTTTGTCTTCGTCGTCGCCCCCGCCTTTGCCCGAGCTGGAGGATTTGCTCGAGCTCGAACTCGAGGAGCTCGGATGTCGAGGTCGGAGGCGGATTTACAGGAGGTACGAAGCCCGCGCCTTCGGGTTCGAGCTTTCTTTCTTCTTCTATGAATTCTCCGCCGCTCGCCGTCGCCGAACAGATCCTTGTTGAGCGCCATGCCGTTTGTGCCCGCCCCACCGTTTGCGCCGGAGCGGGCCGGTTGGCCTGCCTCGCCCGGCCTTGCCGCCGACACCCGCGCTGCCGCCTTCGCCGGCTTCGCCGCCCTTGCCCGCACAGGGACCAGCTTCTTCGCAGGAGCTCGTGCTCCAAGATGCGTCGACCGCGTTCTGGTAGACCGTGTTGAGGCCGATCAGCGTGACGGTGTCGGTGCTGTAGATCGGCGCCGCCCTCACCGCTGCCGCCGTTACCGCCGTTGCCGCCGGCCGCTCCCTAGCCTCCTTCGCCGCCGTCGGCGTTGGTGGGGTTTTCCTTCCCGAGGCCGCTTCGTTTTCGCAGACCGTGAATCCGAAGCTGAGTCCACCGCCGCCGCCTTTGCCCCCTTTTCCGCCTTCACCGCCCTGTCCGGATTCGCCGCCCTGGGCGGTGTCGCCTTCGAAGCCCGATCCTTCGATGCTCAGCGTGCCGCCGGCGTTGTAGATCGCGCCACCGAGACCGTTCGCGCCGCTGCCGGCGGCCGCGCCAGGCTCGACCGATGCCTCCCGCGTTGCCCGCCGCCGCCTTCCTTGCCGAAGCCGCCGTCCCCGCCGTTGCCTCCTGAGCCGCCAGCGCCACCGTTGCCGCCGTAGCCCCCCTCGGCCTGGTCGTATTCAAAGCTGGTGCGCTGAACGGTCAGCGTCCCGGTGTTGTAGATCCCGCCACCCTGAGCTTCGCCGCCGTTGCCGGCCGGGCGTGCCGGCGCCGCCGTCGCCGCCGCGCCCTCCTTCGCCGCCGTTGCCCGGATTCTTCAGGTATTTGGCGTCGGTATCTTCTTGATTTTCGCACTTGGCTGTTACGCCTTTGCCGCCTGTCCCGCCTTTGCCGCCCGCGCCGCCGCCACCGCCGGTCCCACCATTGCCGCCGGCCCCGCCGGTCAGGAGGTCTCCCTGGAAATAGTCGCCGTCGAGCGTGACCGTGCCCGCGTTGCTGATCGCCCCGCCCTGGACCGCCGGCGCATTGGCCGCGGCGCTGGCGATGAATCCGCCGCTGCCACCCGCGGTGCCGGCGCCGCCGTCGGCGCTGGTTTCTTCTTCGGTGTTCCGTCCGCGTTTGCCTTCCGTGCCCAGCTTTTCGAAGGAGGATTCCTTTTCTTCTTCTTCTTCGCCTTCTTCGCCCGCTTCGCTTTTTTCGCCCGTGAGCTTGGCCTTGCCGGCGGAGACGCCGCTGGGGCCGGTGGTCGTCGCGCTCAGGACGACGCCTTGAAGCGTCAACGAGCCGCCTTTGGCGACGGTGAACAGCCGCGAGTGGCCGTTGTCTTCGTTCTCAAACGTCGGCAGCGTGCCGGGCTCGGCGATGAAGGTGACGCTCGTTCCGGACGGCGACCTTGAATCCTTCGGCCAGCTTGCTGGACGAGGCTTCCTTGGGCTTCGGAACCTCTATATCGGGGTTTTCGAAGCATTCGAGGACGTAGGTGCCGCCCTTTTCGACCGCCTTTTCGATCGCTTCGGTCGTCTTCTTCGCTTCCGAGGAGCACTTGATGGGAGTGGGCCCTTCGGCACCGGCGAGGCTCACCCACAGGGCAGCCGCCACTCCCACCGCCAGCGCAAGCAGCGCCACGACACCCAATCCCCGCCTTGGCATCTGCCCATCCCCCTGTCTCTTTCTGCCTCGCTCTGGGGCACCGTGGATCGAATCGCGGCAAGGGTACTCGTCAGCCCGGCCGGTATTCTCGATCGCCGGTTACCGACGGAGGTCCACGAACATGAGCGAGCAAGTTCCCTACGCCAACTACCAGTACGAGATCTACCTGCGCGGGCTGGGTGGGCAACGCCCCGCGCGGCCGCTGGACTGGCGGCGCCTCGAGCGCGACGCCTACCGGCTGCTCGCCGACGGCCCGCGCGGCTACATCGCCGGGGGCGCGGGGCGCGGCAAGACGATCCGCGCCAACCGCGATGCGTTCGACCACTGGCGGATCGCGCCGCGGATGCTGCGCGACGTCTCCGAGCGCACGCTCGCGCGCACGCTGCTGGGGACCGAGCTGCCCGCGCCGGTGCTGCTCGCGCCGATCGGCGTGCAGACGCTCGCCCACGCCGACGGTGAGCTGGCAATGGCGCGCGCCGCGGCGGAGGTGGGGGTGCCGTTCGTGGCGAGCACCGCTGCTTCGCACACGATCGAGCAGATCGCCCAGGCCGCCGGGGATCTGCCACGCTGGTATCAGCTCTACTGGCCGCGCGACCGCGAGCTCGCCCGCAGCTTCGTGCAGCGCGCCGAGCGCGCCGGTTACAGCGCGATCGTGCTGACGCTCGACACCTGGATGCTGGGCTGGCGCCCGGCCGACCTCACCAACGGCTTCCTGCCGTTCCTGTGGGGCGAGGGCAATCGCAACTACCTGGAAGACCCCGTCTTCCGCGCCGCGCTGCCGGCCCCGCCCGAGGAGAACATGCAGGCCGCGATCGGCCACTGGGCGTGGCAGTTCGCCAACCCGGCGATCACCTGGAAGGACCTTGCGTTCCTGCGCGAGTGCACCGAGCTGCCGATCGTGCTGAAGGGCATCCTGCACCCCGATGACGCCCACCTCGCGGTCGAGCACGGGGTGCAGGGCGTGCTGGTCTCAAACCACGGCGGGCGCCAGGTCGATGGCGCCGTCGGCGCACTCGACGCCCTGCCCGGGGTGGTCGCGGCGGTCGAAGGCCGCTGCGAGGTGCTGTTCGACAGTGGCATCCGCAGCGGCGCGGACGCGCTGAAGGCGCTCGCGCTCGGCGCCAGCGCGGTGCTGCTCGGCCGCCCCTACATCTGGGGCCTCGCGCTGGGCGGTGCCACGGGCGTGGTCGAGGTGCTGCGCTCGTTCCTCGCCGACCTCGACCTCGCGATGGCGCTCAGTGGCTACGCCACGATCGACGAGGTCGGGCCTGGGGCGCTGGTCGAGCAGCGCCGGTAGAGCACCCAACGTGGGAAGCCGTCTCGAGCGGGTCAGGCAGATCGACGTCCAGCGGGTAGGGGCACTGGGGGACACAGCGGACCGTCTCGGGCCCGCCGGATGGGGCGCTAGATTCGCCCGAGAGTGTCTGCCGATTACCCCGAGCCCTCCGCGCTGAGCACAGCCCACATCGACTGCGACGCCTTCTACGTCTCAATCGAGCTGCGGCGCCGGCCCGAGCTGCGCGGGCTGCCGGTGGTGGTCGCCGGCATGGGCCCGCGCGCGGTGGTCACGACCGCGAGCTATGAGGCGCGGCGCTTCGGCGTCGGCTCGGCGATCCCCGCCGCGCGCGCCCGGCGGCTGTGCCCGCAGGCGGTGTTCCTGCCGCCCGACTTCCCCACCTACCGCGAGGTGTCGGGGCGTTTGATGGGGATCGTGCGCGCCCAGGTCGAGCGGGTCGAGGTGGTGGGGCTCGACGAGGCCTACCTCGACGTCAGCGGCCTCTACTCCCCGCGCGCGGCGATGCGCCGGCTGGTGCAGGAGGTCCGCAAGGCGACGGGGATCGTGTGCTCGGTGGGGATCGGCCCCAACAAGCTCGTCGCGAAGGTCGCCTCCGACGCGGAGAAGCCGGCCGGCTTCGTGGTGTTGAGCCGCGAGCAGGCGTGCACGCGTTTCGGCGGCTCGCCCCCCGGCCTCGTGCCCGGGATCGGCCCCAAGACCGCGGCGCGACTGGCGCAGCTCGGCCTCACCACGCTCGCCGCCCTCGCCGCCGCGCCCGAGGCCGCGCTGGTGGAGCGCTTCGGCCCCAACCTCGGCCGCGAGCTGCGCCGCCGCGCGCGCTTCGAAGACGACGGCGAGGTCGGCGCCGCGCGCAAGGTCGTCTCGGAGTCGCGTGAGCGCACCTTCGACCACGACCTCCACGACCACGCGCAGCTGAGCGCCCTGCTGGAGCGGATGTCTGTCGAGTTGTGCGCCAGCCTCGCCACGCACGGGCGCAGCGGGCGCACGATCGGGATCAAGGTGCGTCTCGACGACTTCACCACCGTCACCCGTGCCCATACGCTCGCCGAGGCGACCTGTGACCCGCGGGTGGTCAACTCGGTCGCGCAACGGCTGCTGCGTGAGTACTCCCCGCCGCGCCCGGTCAGGCTGCTGGGCGTGCGCGTCGCCGGCCTTGGAAAGCAGGGACCGCCCGCCGACGTGGGGGAGCAGGGCGACCCGCAGGCCCCAGCCGCAGACCAGCTCGCGCTGCCGGTGTAAGGTGAATGAGCCGCCAGTCTAGGCAGTCGATGGGCAAGCGAGGCAAGGACGCAGTGAGCGAAGTGTGCTTCAGCACACGAGCGATCGAGGACGCAGCATCGCGCCGCCAAGCGGCTGCCTAGACTCAGTTCACAAACAAGTAGGTGAACCCCATCGCGCTGGGGCTGAAGACCCGCGAGCCGGCGTAGGTGGCGTTCGCCCGCCAGTTGCCCGGCGAGGGCGGCGTGAACGGGATCGACGCCGTCCCTTCGTTGATTGTCACTTCGAGCGTGCGGTAGAACTGCCAGCCGAAGACGGGGTCGAAGCGCTGCACTTCCACCTTCACCGGGCCAATCGCCGCTGGCGCGACGCGGACCTTGATTTCCACCGCTTGGCCGGCGGTGCCATGCTCGGCGCCGAAGGAGATCAAGGTGTGAGTGATCGTGCGCGACTCGCGCGTGAGCGTGAAGTTGCCAGAGGTGTGATTGCGCTCCGAGACAACCGCGTAGTAGTGGCCCTTACGCAGCTGCTGCTGGAGCTTCTGCGAGCCGCTGCCGCTGCACGAGCAGGCGATCAGGTTGCCGTTCTGGTCGCGCAGCTGGAGATTGAATTCGGCGCTCGCCGGCGCGCTCAGCCGCAGCGTCAGGTTGGAGTGGCTGGTGACGTCCATCCGGTAGAGGCGCAGCACCTGGACGCCGCTGCCCTCCAGGCGCCCGCTGGAGCTCCCGTAGTTGCCGAGTTCTTCCCCCGGGGTGATTTGCATGCCGTTGGCCACCGTCACCTGCAGGTGGAAGCGCTGCTCGCCCTTGCGTTCGGGGTCCGGGGTCACCTCGAAGCTGTAGATCCCGCCCTTGCCCTGCCCGGGCGTGAACAGCCGATAGCCACCGCAGTTCACGCGAAAGCGCGCGGAGGCCCCTTCGAAGGAGTGCGTCCCCGGTCCGAACAGCGCGCCGCTCACGCACCCTCCTTTGGTCTCGTTGACGAGGTTGATCAGGTAGCTGACCCCGGCGTGCATGGCGATCGAATAGGCGGCGTTGATGTTCTGGATGCGATCGACCTGGCCGCTTGCGCCAGCGCTGGGCAGCCGTGCCCCGGGCGGCGCGATCGCCGGAGTGGGCTGGAAGACGTTGAGCGTGAAAGCGGCGAGCTGGGAGTTGGGAAGCGCCGCCACGCGGATCTCGTATTCGGTGTTCTTCTTCGCCTTGAACGACAGCGACGCCTTGCCTTCTTCTTCGGTCTGCTGGCAGGCGACCGGCACCAGCTGCGAGCGCACTGCCTTGTATACGTCGATCGTGCCGTCCAGCTTGCCTCCCGCGGCCAGTTCGACCGCGACTCGCTGACCGACCGTGGTGTGCAGGCTGTACCACACCGAGCTGATCGTGCTGGGGACGCAGCCCGACTGCATTTCCCCCGACGCGGTCGTCGCTCCCACGGTCGTGCCTTCGATGCTCGCCGGCAGCGAATGAATCGCCTGCGCATTTGCGACTTCGTCGTTCGCCGGCGGCTTCGGGGCTTCGCTCGACGCGGCTCCGGCGGCGGGCGATAGTGCGAGCCCGCAAATCAGAGCGAGCGCGAGGAGCATCACTCGTGACAATCGAGCCATCGGAAAATTATACGGGCAGGACAGACGGATAGGATGCGTCGATGCCTATCGTGCGCGTCGGCGAGGTAGAGGTCTCTTACGAGCGCCGCGGCTCGGGACCACCGCTGCTCGCGATCATGGGCATGAGCGGCACCCTGCTGACCTGGGGCGAGCCGTTCATGGGGCCCCTGCGCGAGCGCTTCGAGGTGATCGCCTACGACCACCGCGGCGTCGGCGAGAGCAGCCGCATGGAGGCCCCGTTCACGATCGTCGAGCTCGCCGCGGACGCCGCCGGGCTGCTCGACGCGCTGGAGGTCGAGTCCGCGCACGTGCTTGGCATCTCGATGGGCGGCATGGTCGCCCAGGAGCTCACCCTGGCGGTCCCCGATCGAGTGCGTACCCTCGCGCTCGGCTGTACCTACTGCGGCGGGCCGGGCTCCTCGCTCGCCTCGCCGGCCGTCGCCCAGCGGCTGGTCGAGTCGCTGCGCTCCGGCGACCGCGCCCGCGCGATCCGCACCGCCTGGGAGATCTGCGTCTCCCCTCGCTTTCGCGATGACGCCGAGGCCTACGACGCCTACGTCGCTCGCGCGCTGCAGCGGCCCGTCGCGCGGGCCGTGATCATGGCCCAGATGCAGGCGATCGCCGCCCACGACACCTCGGCCCGCCTCTCGGAGGTGCGGGCGCCGACGCTGATCGTGCACGGCACCGCGGATGAATTGATCCCCGTTCAGAACGCCCACGTGATCGCGGGGCACATGCCCGACGCTCGCCTGGAGCTGCTCGACGACATCGGCCACCTCTTCTTCTGGGAGCTTCCGCAGCGCTCCGCCGAGCTCGTGTGCGAGCACGCGCTGGTCAATGTGTAGCGACGACGACGCGCGATGGCCGCGCGCGAGCTGAGCGTCCGCGCCGAGGACGGGGTCGCGCTCTCGGGGGAAGCGGCGGATCCCGCTGGAGGACCGGATCCCGCCCGCTTGCCGATCGTGCTGTTGCACGGCCTCACCGCCACCCGGCGGTATGTCGTGATGGGCTCGCGGCTGCTGGAGCGCTCCGGTCATCGGGTGATCGCCTACGACGCGCGGGGGCACGGGCGTTCGACCCCGGCTGTCGTGGCGGGCGGGGGGACGGCGGGCGAGGCCGAGTACGGCTATGCGCGGCTGGCGCGCGACCTGGAGGAGGTGCTCGACGCGCTGGAGCTCCCTCGCGCCGCGCTCGCCGGCGCCTCGATGGGGGCCCACACCATCCTTCGCTTCGCGCTCGAGCACCCCGAGCGCGTGGCGGCGCTGGGGCTCGTGACGCCGGCCTTCGACCCCGCGGCGGACGTTGGCGCCCCCAGCGCCACGAGCGCCACACTCGGCTGGGTGGGAGCCAGGCCCAGTGGGACAGTGCTCACCCCCGAAGGCGATCGTGACGAGCTCGCCCGGGCGCTGCGCGAGGGTGGGGTGGAGGCGTTCGTGCGGGCTTACGACTTCTCCACCGTGCCCCCCGCGTGGCGTGAGACGGTGAAGCGGGTCGTCTCGCAGCGTCTGTCGCTGCACGAGCACCCCGCCGCCGTCGCCGACGCGATGGAAGTCGTTTCCCGCTCGCGGCCGTTCGAGGACTTCGCCGAGCTGGCCGCGATCGCCGTGCCCACCGTGGTCGTCGCCTCCCGCGACGAGGTCGATCCGGGACACCCGCTCGCGCTGGCAGAGCGCTACGCGCGGGCGATCCCCGGGGCCACGCTCACCGTCGAGGAGGGGGGGGTGGGCGGGCGTCCCATCCCTTCCCCGATCGCGTGGCAGGGGGGGCAGCTCTCGAAGGCATTGTTGGAGCTGCTCGCACGGGCCGAAGTGGAGTGATCCACGTCCGGGGGGCCACCGCGGGATGCCGCGACCCTGCCCGAGCGGCGGCGTGCGTCCGAGCGGGCGCGTGCGTTATACATGAAGCATGACCGTACGCGAGTGGGACGGCGGCGTCTACGATCGCATCTCCGCGCCGATGGAGGCGCTGGGCCGGGCCGTGCTCGACCGGTTGGCGCTCGATGGAGATGAGACCGTGATCGACGCCGGGTGCGGGTCGGGCCGCGTGACGGAAGCGCTGATCGAGCGGTTGCCGCGGGGCCGGGTGATCGCCGCGGACGCCTCGCCCTCGATGGTGGCCGCCGCGCGCGAGCGGCTGGAGCGCTCGGGGATCGGCCCGGAGCGCGTGGAGGTGCGCGAGGGAGACCTGCTCGAGCTGGAGGTGGAGGAGCCGGTGGACGCGATCCTCTCGACCGCCACCTTCCACTGGATTCTCGACCACGAGCGGCTGTTCGCCCGTCTGCACACGGTGCTGCGCCCCGGCGGGCGGCTGGTCGCGCAGTGTGGGGGGAAGGGCAACATCGATGTCTTGCGCGGCGTCGCCAACGAAGTTCTGGCGCACGAGCCGTACGCCGCACACTTCCGCGACTGGCGGGCGCCGTGGAACTACGCCGGTCCCGAGGAGACCAAGGGACACCTGCTGGGCGTGGGCTTCGCAAGCGCCGAGTGCTGGTTGCAGCCGGCCCCACAACAGCCCGAGCACCCGCGCGAGTTCCTCTCCTCGATCGTGCTCGGCCCCCACTACCAGCAGCTGCCGGCGGAGCTGCGCGAGCAGTTCATCGACACCGTGCTCGCCGAGCTGGGCGAGCCGGTGGTGGTCGACTACATCCGTCTCAACATCGACGCTGTGGCGTAGCCGCTGGCCGAAGCGGTGCGGCTGGTCGCTGGGCATGGAGGCCCAGCGCCCGCGCGCGTGTCGAAGGCGATGCCCGCGTGGACGATCCCCAAATGCAGCGCCCTCACGCCAGCGCCGCGGAATCGGTCGCCGCACCGGCCGATCCATGGTCGGCGGTGAGCGCCGCGTAGCGCCCACCCAGCTCCAGCAGCTCCTCGTGCGTGCCCCGCTCCACGATCCGCCCGCCGTCGAGCACGAGGATCTGGTCGGCGTCGCGCACCGTGGAGAGGCGGTGGGCGATCGCGATCGTGGTGCGCCCGCGGGAGAGCTCGTCGAGCGCGAGCTGCACCGCGCGCTCGGTCTCGGTGTCCAGCGCGGAGGTGGCCTCGTCGAGGATCAGCACTGGCGGGTTGCGCAGGACGGTACGCGCGATCGCGATGCGTTGCTTCTCGCCGCCGGAGAAGCGATACCCGCGCTCGCCCACGGGCGTGTCGTAGCCGTCGGGCAGCGAGACGATCAGCTCGTGGATCTGCGCGGCGCGGGCGGCGTCTTCGATCTGCTCTGTGCTGGCGTCGGGACAGGCGAAGCGGAGGTTGTCGCCGATCGAGGCGTGGAACAGATAGGTCTCCTGCGACACCAGCCCGACGGTGGCGGCGAGCGACTCCAGCGTCACGTCGCGGATGTCGGTGCCGTCGATCGTGATGCGCCCGCGCTCGGGCTCGTATAGGCGCGCGACCAGATAGGCGAGCGTGGTCTTGCCCGAGCCGGTCTCGCCCACCAGCGCGGTGCGCGTCCCCGCGGGTATCTCGGCGGCGATCTCCTGCAACGTCCACGGGCCGTCTGGTCGGTAGCGAAACCACACATCCTCCAGGCACACCTCGCAGGCGATGCCATCGCGCAGGCCCGTCCCGTCCCCCCGGCCCACTGCGCCATCGCGGCTCGCCGCGCCCGCGCCGAGCGGCACGGCGCCCGGGTGCTCGACGATGTCGATCGGCAGGTCGAGGTACTCGAAGATCCGCCCGAACAGCGCCAGCGAGGTCTGCACTTCCAGGCCGACCGACAGCAGCTGCTGCATCGGGAACAGCAGTCGCGTCTGCAGCGAGGTGAAGGCCACGATCGTTCCGATCGAGATCGCCACGTGGCCGTCGATGATGTTGTAGCCGCCGTACCAGTAGACGGCCGCGGGCATGATCGCAAAGCTCATCTGCACCGAGGCCATGCGCCAGCGGCCGGCCATGCGGGCACGGACCTCGAGGTCGGCAAGTTCATTCGACTCCGAGGAGAAGCGCTCGACGAGCTCCTGCGAGCGGCCCATCGTCTTGCCGAGCAGGATCCCGGACACCGACAGCGACTCCTCGACGAGCGTTGACATGTCCGCGAGCCGACCCTGGCGAACCGACTGAATGCGCCGGCGCTCGTTGCCCACACGGCGCGTGAGCCACACGAAGAACGGCAGCAGGATCAGCGAGAAGACCGTCAGCTGCCAGCTGAGCGCGAACATCGCGACGATCGTCGTCGTGACCGTCGCGACCGTCGAGACGGTCGAGGTGGCGGTGCTGGTGACGACGTCGTCGATCCCGCCGATGTCGTAGGCGATCCGCGCCTGCACCTCACCGGAGCGGGTGCGTGTGAAGAACGCCAGCGACATCCGCTGCAGGTGCGCGAACACGGCCGCGCGCAGGTCGTGCATCACGTGCTGACCGACCTGGTTTGAGATCCAGGTCTGCGCGACGCTGATCACACCGTTGATGACCGCCAGCGCGATCATCCCCCCGACCAGCCAGGAGAGCGTCGTGAGCGAGCCCTTGTGGACGATGATTTCGACGGCTTCGCGCAGCAGGAACGGTGTCGCGACGCTCAGCACCGAGCCGAGCACGATCAACCCGAGCAGCAGCCCCAGACGCAGCCGGTAGGGGACGAACAGCCGCCCGATCCGCCGCAGCGAGACCGGTTTGTCGGGGATGTCCTCGGGACGGAGCTCTTTGCGGCGTCCGCCACCACGCCCTTCGCCGCCTCCGCCGCGGCCCTCGCCGTGGAAGCTGCTCATCGCACCGTCTCAAATCGCCGCGCGTTCATCCAGATGACTGTATCCAGCCGCCCGACGGGGAAGATTGGGAGGGGGCTCCGGCTCTAAAGAACCTCCGCCAGGCGGCTTGGGGCTTGACATTTATACGTAGCTCGGCTACGGTGTGCCGCAGGGCTGGTTCTCCCGCTGTTTGGGGGGGCCGGTGTACATAGGGTCTGGTTGGGGTCATACCGCCTTGTGGTTGACGTCCAAGCGCTCACAGGGTTTTTGCAGTTATGGGAGAGGGTCCGGATCAGAGCGATGAGGGAGTTGTTTCAGCGTGGTTTCTAGAGGGAGATTCATGAGGGGTATGTGCGCGTCGGCCCGTGGGGCTGATGCTAGATGCGCCAGCTTGGCGCTGTCGCATCTCTCTCTCTCTCTCTCTCTCTTCGGCTAGCGGTCTAGCCGCCGGGCCTCCTCGTCGGGCGCATTTGCGCCGTCTTTGCTTCGTCCCCGCGGGGGTTGGGCCTGCGGCGGCTCGGCACGGGGGCGCGGAGTCATTCCCGCTTGTGGGGGGTGGCTGCTGATGGCCGCGCCGACCGATCGGAGATCGGCCAGCAGCGGTGGGGCGACTGCCGCGAGGCGGGGTGTGGCCAAGCGTGCGTTGCCGGGCGAGGGGCGTTTGGCGCGCCGGCGCGAGCAGCGGGTGCTCTCGCGCGGTGCGCCGCGGGTGCAGGTCGAGGAGATTCAGCACTCGCGGTTGCTGGTCGCGGTCGCGGCGACGATCGACGAGTTTGGTTTCGAGCAGAGCACGGTGACGCGGATCGCCGCGCGGGCGAAGGTGTCGCGGCGGACGTTCTACGAGTTGTTCGAGAACCGTGAAACGTGCCTGGTCGCGTTGATCGACGCGGTCGTGGAGTGCGTGGAGCGGGATCTCGCGGCGGCGGGCCTGGAGGGTCTGGAGTGGCGTGAGCGGGTGCGTGGTGGGCTGTGGGCGATCCTGTCGTTCCTGCAGCGCGAGCCGCTGCTGGCGCGAATCTGGGTAGTCCACGCGCTGCACGGTGGGCCGCAGACTTTGGAGTGTCGCGAGCAGGTCCTCGCGCGGCTGGCGGCGATCCTCGACGAGGGGCGTCTGGAGGGTCCGCGTGGGGCGCAGTGCACATTGGTGACGGCGGAAGGCCTCGTGGGCGGCGCGCTCGGCGTGGTGTACGCGCGGCTGCGCAGCGGCGACCCCCGCCCGCTGACGAACCTTCTGGATGAGCTGATGGGGATGATCGCGCTGCAGTATTTGGGGCCGCGCGCGGCGCGTCGCGAACAGCGGCGTGCGGCGCCCGAGCCGTGGCGTCCGGTGCCAGAGGGCGGCCGGGCCTCGGTGGGTGCGGAGCGCGATCCGTTGGATGAGGTGGAGATGCGTCTCACCTATCGCACCGCGCGGGTGCTCGGTTGTATCGCTGAGCGGCCGGGTGCCAGCAACCGGGCGGTCGCGGAGCGCGCGGGGATCACAGACCCTGGTCAGATCTCGAAGCTGCTGCGGCGCCTGGAGCGCCTAGGCCTCACGGTGAACACCGGTGGAGGTCATCTCTCCGGCGAGCCGAACGCGTGGAAGCTCACACCCCTGGGTGGTCAGGTCGCGCAGCGGTTGAGCGTCCTCACCCGCGATCGGACCGAGGCCGCCTGATGCGCCACCTCCGATCGATTTATCACTTCACAACCTCGACGAAGGAGAACAAGGTGATTGTGAACACGAACGCAGAAGGTGGATCGAGTGTTTGATGGTGGTTCCACCGACTGTGGTGCTGTAGAAGAGATGAAGGTTGTTTGGCCCTTCAGCGCCGGCCTGCGGGGGCAGGCGCTAAACCGCCCGCAGCTGCATTGGCTGAAGACCGTTGTGGTGAGCGTTGTGGGAAAAGTCGTGGCTAGATCGCGGCAGGTATGGGTCGGGGAGATGGGCGATGGGCGTGAGTCCTCTGTCGTTGACGTGTCGAAATCTCCAAAGATGGCGTCAAAACCAGGGCCGTCACTTTGTCCTGGGATGAGTCTGGTGGTTACCCGTTTACCGATCGGGCGGCGTCCGGCATATAGGCAGCATGAACCCGACCAAGGCTCTTCTATGGAACGTGTGAAGGCATACCCGGAAACTGCTACCGGAAGGTTGGTGGCGCGAGGGAGGACTCCGAGCGGCAGAATCCGCGAGGGGCAGAGTACCGTCGCTGGGTGTGCTGGCGGACTCGCTCGTAGTAGCTGTGAAGCCGGCGCGTATCGCAGCGTGGGTGGAGCGAAGGGGCGGGGCTGTCCGGGCTCGTGGGTGCGTTCAACCGTAAGGGAGGAAGCGCATGCGTGAGTCAGGGTTGGAAGGCAGGTCGTATGACATCCCTAAGCGATTGGTGTGGGATGCGTGGTTGAAGGTGAAGGAGAATGGAGGATCGGCTGGGGTCGATGGCGTGGGCATCAAGCAGTTCGAGGAGGGGTTGAAAGATCGCCTCTTTGTGCTGTGGAGTCGCATGTCGTCGGGGTCGTATTTCCCTGGTCCGGTTCGGGCGGTGGTTATACCTAAGCAGGAGGGATCGAGACGGCTCGGCATTCCAAATGTCGTGGACAGGATCGCGCAAACGGCGGCGGCGATGGCATTGGAGGGAAGCGTGGAGCAGGTCTTTCACGATGACTCCTATGGATATCGTCCTGGTCGTTCGCCCCTGCAAGCGGTTGCGGTTTGCCGGAAGCGGTGTTGGAAGATGGATTGGACTCTCGATGTTGATATCCGATCCTTCTTTGACTCCGTCCCGTGGGATCTGACGCTAAAGGCTTTGGCGCGCCACACGGACCAGAAGTGGGTCCTGCTGTATGTGGAGCGCTGGTTGGAAGCCTCGATGTTGATGACTGACGGGAGTCTTGTGCCGAGGGTGAAGGGCACGCCGCAAGGCGGTCCGATTTCGCCGGTCCTCGCCAACTTGTTTCTGCATTACGGCTTGGATATGTGGATGGTGCGGGAGTTCCCGGCCGTCCCGTTCGAGCGGTTCGCGGACGATGCGGTGATCCATTGCGTCAGCGAGCGTCAGGCCCGGAAGTTGCGGGAGGCGCTCGCGTCTCGGCTGGTAGATGTCGGGTTGGAGCTTCATCCCGAGAAGACCAGGGTGGTGTATTGCAAGGACAGCAGTCGCCGCAGGGATCACGAGCATGTCTCGTTTGTGTTCTGCGGCTACACCTTCCGGCCCCGGAAAGCGGTGAACATGAAACGGGGGGTGGCTTTCACGAGCTTCCTCCCGGGCGTTTCTCCGAGGAAGCTGAGCGAGATGAGCCGGCGGGCAGCAGCCTGGCGGCTTCATCGGCGTGTGAACTGGACCCTTAACGACCTCGCAGCGGGGATCAACCCTGTCACGAGGGGCTGGTTTGCGTATTTCGCCGCGTTCTATCCGACCGCGGCGAAACCACTCTGCCGTCGCATCGATCGCCATCTGGTGCGATGGGCGATGCGGAAGTACAAACGACTAAGGCACAGCAACAGAAAGGCGCGAACATGGTTGCAAGGAGTCCATTCAAGGGAACCCGAGCTGTTCGCGCACTGGAGGTACTGCGCCCCATGCTGAGAACTGGACAGCACGAGCCGTATGAGTCGAGAGGTTCACGTGCGGATCTGTGGGGGCCGGAGGCTGCAATGCCTCCGGCTACCCGGCAACCCACAGCGCACACCGCGAAGCCCGCTTCCACGCCGAAGACCGGCATCTTCGCGCTGCTCTGTGGCTTGCTCGCGGGCAAAGGGAGTGGTCTGTCAAAAATCAGTTCCGGCCAAGCAGGTCAGGCTCGTTCCCTCGTGGTCCTCTGTGCGCTAGCCGGCCTCTTCGCGCTCTCCACCGCCGCCGCTGCCCAGGCCGAACCTCCCAAGCTCGTCTCCTACGGATCGTTCAGCGCGCACGACGGGCGAGCAGTTGGCGTCGCAGTGGAAGGCTCTGGAGACCTGTTCGTATCGGGTTTCATAGAAGGTGAGTTTGACCCCGCGCCGGTGGTCAAGCTCGATCCTTCGGGCAGCTTGCTCTCGCCGCCGTCCCCGTTTGGGTCTGCGCACTACTCGGGTGTTGCTGTGAACCCGACCAACGGCGACGTGAACGTGCTCGGCGAAGAAGGAGGCGTCATCACGCCGGCCACGCCCGCGATGATCTTCGTCTATGACCCCGACACGGGCGCGTTGCTGTCGTCGTTTGAAGTGCCGGCGTCACGCAATTACTACGGCGTCATCACAGACGTGCAGATTGCCGCCGACTCGGCCGGCAACGTGTACGTGCCGAATCCCCCGGAAAACGAGGTGCTGGAGTATAGCCCGGGCGGCACGCTGCTGAAGACCTTCACGGGCGCCGGCGCGCTGAAGGAACCGACCGGGGTCGCGATCGACTCCTCCGGCGACCTCTGGGTGGCCGACTCCGGCAACGGCAGGATCGTAGAGCTCGATTCCAGCGGTGCGCCTGTGGAAGCTAACGGCAAGCCCGTGGAAATCGAAAGCGAAGGCGTGGGGTCCGTGGCACTCGACGCGCACGGGGACGTGTTCGCGCTCGTCGAAAACACCGCGGACCCGTGCGACGCATTGCTCTCGCCCTGCCCCCATCTCGTCGAGTACAGCTCGCAAGGCAGGCAGCTCGCCGATGTTGGAGCCGGCACTTTCGGCGCGCCATACAACCAGAACGCGCGCTTCGACAGCATGGTCGCGGTGAATCGAGCGAACGGGCGTGTATACGTGACCGACGGCCTCAAAGACACCGTCTGGGTGTTCGGGCCTCCGATTGCACCTGTGGTCGACCGGGAGCTAACCGCCGAAGTCGGCGCCTCCGAAGCGAAGCTCGGCGCGCTCGTGGATCCCGGCGGCATCGCCGCGAGTTATCGCTTCGAATACGGCACGACGACTGCATACGGAAACACGACGCCCTTCCCGGAAGGTAGCGTCGGTGAAGGCGTGCAGGCGCACGCGGTGTGGGCGGGCGCAAGCGGCCTTGCGGCGGGCACGACCTACCACTACCGCGTGGTCGCGACCAACGAACTGGGAACCGCCTACGGCCCCGACCAGACCTTCACCACGCTGACCTTCGAACAGGAGGCATGTCCCAACGAACAGATGCGCGGCGGCTTCTCCGCGAGGTTGCCCGACTGCCGCGCCTACGAGCTCGTGGCGCCCCCGGTCAAGAGCACCTCCCAGTTCGACGCTGGGTCAGAAATTGCGTACTCGAGCACGGCAGCGGCGGATGGCGAAGCGGTCACGCTCCGCGCCCGGGAACCCCGGCCGGGCGCGCCCACCGCCGGCGAAAGGTACGTGGCGACGCGTGGCGCGGACGGCTGGATTGCGGAAGACATCATGCCGCTCGAATCCTATGACGGGGTGGGCTGCGCGGAATACCAAAGGGTGTACGCCTACTCGGATCAGCTCACCAAGGATGTGATGCAGGTAGACGGAGGATCACGCGCTTCCGCGTCAGGAAACGTCACGGAAGACCCGGAATCGTGCAACCCCGAAGGCCGTCAGGTCGTGAGCGGTGAACCGGTGGGCTACGAAAACCTGCTGGTTCGCGACAACGCGACCGGCGCTTACCAGCTCGTCAACGTCACGCCGCCGGGCGCCACGCCGGCCGACGCGCACTTCCAGGCAGCCTCCGCCGACCTCAGCCATGTGATCTTCACGGAGACCTCGCCCCTAGCCGAAGGCGCGCGCTACGGCGTGGAAAACCTGTACGAATGGGACGAAGGCGCGCTGCGGCTGGCGAGCGTGCTGCCGGACGGCACGGCGGTCCCCGGATCGCTTGCGGCAGAAGCGGGTACGCCCGAGCACAAAGGTGTTATCTCGAGCGACGGCTCGCACGTCCTCTTCACCTACGCTGGCGCCCTGTATGACCGCATCGATGGGCAGCGCACCGTCCAGGTCGACGAAAAGCAGGGTGGTTCGGGCCCCAGCGGTGGCGGCTCCTTCAAGGCCGCCACCTCCGACGGTTCGAAGGTCTTCTTCTTGGACGAAAGCAAGCTCACGGCCGGCTCGACCGCGGCCGCGGGCGAACCTGACCTGTATGAGTGCGCGCTGCCCGAAGGCGCGAGCAGATGCGAATTGAGCGACCTCACGGTCGCTGCGGCCGGCGAGCACGCCGACGTGCTGCGCGTCACGCCGCTCGGCGCCCATGACAGCTCCGATGTCTACTTCGTCGCCGAGGGCGTGCTGGCGTCCAATACGAGGGAATTCACGAACGGCGAAGGCAAGACCGTCGTCGAAGGCGCGGAAGCCGGAAAGGAAAACCTGTACATGTGGAACGGCAACAAGACGACGTTCATCGCCACCGGCGTCCTCAACAATGGGCGGACCGGCATCGAGCAGACCTCGCCCGACGGCAAGTGGCTCGCGTTCGAATCGTACGAGAGCCTGACCGGTTATGACACCGTCGAGCCGAACGGCGAATTCGCCGTGGAGCTCTTCCTGTACAGCGCCGCCACAGGGCAGCTCGCCTGCGCCTCGTGTAACCCCACGGGCGAACCTCCGGTCGGATCAGGCGGTGTGGCGCAGTTCCCCGGGGGGCAGGCCGAAGAAAAAGTTGGAGTCTTCCGGAGCCGGCACGTGCTTACGGACGCCGGCCAGGTGTTCTTCGAAATGCTGGAAGCGCTCGTGCCCGCCGATACGAACGGCCAGAACGATGTCTACGAGTACGAGGGCGGGGACGTGTATCTGATCTCGAGCGGCACGAGCTCCTTCGAATCGAATCTGGAGGACGTGAGCGAAAGCGGCGATGACGTGTTCTTCCGCTCATACCAGCAGCTCGTGCCGCAGGACAACCAAGAAGGACAGGTCGTGATCTACGACGCGCGCGTCGACGGAGGCTTCGCCGAACCGTCCTCCCCGCCGGCGTGCACGACCGCCGACGCCTGCCGCACGCCGGTCGCGCCACAGCCCTCGATCTACGGGGCGCCGTCGAGTCAGACCTTCTCCGGCACCGGCAATCTCGCCCCGTCCGCGGCCAAGCCGCAGGCGAAGCCCAAGGCAAAGCCCGTGAAGTGCAAGAAAGGCTTTGTCGAGAAGAAAGGCAAGTGTGTGAAAAAGACGGCGAAGAAGGCCAAGAAGTCCGTCCGCGCCGACAGGAGGGGTAAATGATGACGCGCTCCAGGAGGATCCCAACAGCACTCTCGCTCGCGGTCGCTGTGATCGTGGCGCTGGGAGCGGGCGCGTCCCCGGCGCTCGCCGGCGAAGCGCACCCGTTCCTGCATGAATTTGGCCGTAGCACGACGGAAGCCTTCTCGAACCCGAACGGGATCGCGATCGACGAATCGACCGGTGACGTCTACGTCGCCGACATCGGCACGGACTCCATCTACAAGTTCAACGCCAACGGCGAACCGGAAGAATTCGCGGCGCTGCACTCGCACGTGCTCACCGGCGCCGCCACGCCCGGCGAATCGTTCTCGTTCCCCTCGCTGTACGGTAGCCCCGCGGCGATCGCGGTCGATGACGCTTGCGTGCAGCACACGCCGGCGCTCATCGGCAAGGCCTGTGAAGAATTCGACCCCTCTGCCGGCGACTTGTACGTGATGGACGCCGGCCACGGCGTGATCGACAAGTTCGGCCCCGAAGGCAGGTACCTGAGCCAGATCGGCGGCTTCCCCCCATCCACCGGCTCCACCGAAGGCGAACTGCTGGGGCTGGGCGTCGACGGGAGCGGCACCGTGCACGTCGACTTGGCGTCCGCCAAACTCAAACTGCTGCAGATCGACGAATTCGACGACGCGGCCGTGAATCATCCCATCGCTCGCCAGGAACTGGCACCGGAGGACGAAGTTGCTAACCCTTCGGGCATCCCCGGCGAACCCAAGGCCCACGGCTTCGCCGTCTCCGCCACGGGCGATGACTACCAGATGTACGAACCGTCGTGCTCGTGTACGGTCAAGTTCGGGCAGAAGCTCTCTCCGCTCGGCCGCGTGGACAGCGAAGAAGCGGGCGATGTCGCGGTGGCCGTCGACCCCGCGACCGGCCACCTCTACGCAGACGATCAGTCCTCCGTGGCCGAATGGGACACGGGCGCGATGAACCGCAACAGCGTTGAAGGACATCGCAGCGTCGGCACGCTCGTCGCGCCCTTCGGCTCGCTGCAGCTCTCGGGCTCCTCTGGTCAGGGTGGGATCGCCGTCGACGGCGCGACAGGGGACGTATACGTCTCCAACCCCGCAAACGGCAAGGTCTACGTCTTCGGCAGCGGCATTCCGGAGGTGACGGTCGGCGAACCGACGGACGTGACCCGGCAAGCCGCGAGCCTGAGCGGCACGGTCGATCCGCGCGGCGTCCCCGTCAGCGAATGTAAATTCGAATACGGGCTCACCGACGAATTCGGCAACGGCCCCTACAACCACAGTGTGCCCTGCCAGCAGACGCCGGCCGCGATCGGAGCGGGAAGCAGCCCGGTGGCGGTCTCCGCGCAGCTCGAAGGTCTCGCGCCCGGCGAACTCTACCACTTCCGCCTCGCCACGACCAACGCCAACGGCGCCGGGGAGAACAGCGGTATGCTCGCTACGCAGGGCGTCGGCTTCGGCATCAAGAGCTATGAAATCAGCTTCCTGAACGAAGATGGCACGCCCGACACGCAGGCGGGCTCGCACCCGTACAAGTTCGTCGACGCCTTCACGCTGAACTCGCACTTCAAGCGCCCAGAATCGAACGCTGACTCACCCTACATTCGCCTGCCCGACGGCGTCTTGCGGAATCTCAAGATCGATCTGCCCCCCGGCTTCGTCGGCGACCCCAATGCGAGCACCCAGAAGTGCATCGGAGAGCAACTGTCCGGTCATGGCGCATCCAACGCCTGTCCAGCCGAAGCGGCCGTGGGCGTGCTGCACCTGAGCTGGTCGAAAGCACAGGTTCGTCAACCGCGCCTCGAAAACTCCCTCTACAATGTGGTGCCCCCACGCGGCGTGGCTTTGCAGCTCGGCACCAATTTCTTCTTGCCCACCCTGTATATCAACAACGGGCTGCTCGCCGGTGGTGACTATCCCGTGCAGACGACGGTGACGGAAGCGCCAACGACGGCGCCCGTCATCAGCAGCACGGCGGAACTCTACGGTGTCCTTGTCCCCAAAGCCTTCCTGACGATGCCGACCGGCTGTCACGGGCCCCTGGGTTCGACGATGGAAGCGGAGTCGTGGGAAGAACCGGGTAACTGGGCGACGAAGAGCGCGGTCACGCACAACTCTGCGGGTACGCCCGTGTCGTTGACGGGCTGCTCAAAGCTCAGGTTCCCGGCGGAAATCAGCGTCGAGCCGGACAGCAGCAACGCGAGCACGTCCTCGGGGCTGACGGTGAACGTCCACGTCTCGCAGACCGCCGCACTCAACCCCAACGGCCTGGCGGAGTCGGCGCTGCGCGACACGACGGTGACGCTGCCCCAGGGCGTTGCGATCAACCCGTCGGGTGGCGACGGCCTCGAAGCGTGTACCTCCGAACCGGCAGCGCTCGCGGCGGGCGCACTTGGGAGCCCCGGTGATCAGATTGGCTACAAGGGCCAGGAAGAACTGAACGCCGAATACGAACCAGGTACGAAGTGGAACACGTTCACGCCGGAAGTCGCGAGTCCGCTTGCACCGGGGAGTAATTTCTGTCCTGATGGTTCGAAGGTCGGTACTGTGAAGATCAAGACGCCGCTGCTCGAACACGAACTGGAAGGCGCGGTGTACCTGGCCAGCCAGGACGCGAACCCGTTCGGGAGCCTCGTGGCGATGTATATCGTCGCGGAAGACCCCTTTTCGGGGAGCTTGATCAAGCTCGCGGGTGAAGTGTCGTTGAACCCCCAGACGGGGCAGATCGTGACGACGTTCAAGAATACCCCAGACGTGCCGTTTGAAAATCTCGAACTGCACTTCTTCGGTGGGGAACGCGCGCCGCTGGCGACACCGACGCGGTGCGGGACCTACACAACGACCGCGGTCTTCACGCCATGGGACGGCAACGGCCCCGTGACCGCGGAATCGTCATTCAATATCGAACACGGCCCCGGTGGTGGCCCGTGTCCGGGTGCGAGTCTGCCGTTCAACCCGACTGTGTCTGCGGGCGCGACGAATATTCAGGCCGGCGCCTTCTCGCCGTTGACGGTGACGTTGAACCGTAAAGACGGCGAACAGAACCTGAAGTCGGTCGAAGCGAAGCTACCGCCGGGCCTGTCCGGGGTGCTGACGGGTGTCGAACTGTGTCCCGAACCGCGCGCCAATGAAGGGTTGTGTGGGGAAAACAGCAAGATCGGCGAAGCGACGATCGGTGTTGGTGTCGGCAATGACCCGTTCACGGTCACTGGCGGGAAGTTCTATCTCACCGGCCCCTATAACGGCAGTGGTAGTTGCACGGTCGGTGAAGCGGGTTGCGCACCGTTCGGGATCACGTTCGAGGTGCCCGCGAAGGCCGGACCGTTTGATCTCGCGGATACGAAGAGCAATCATCCGGCGTGTGATTGTGTGGTCGTGCGGGGTAAGATCGAATTGAACCCGTTGACGGCGGCGATCACGATCACCACGGACCCGCCCGGCTCACCGGACTCGATCCCGACATCGATCGAAGGGATCCCCCTCGAAATCCAGCATGTCAACGCGACGACGACGCGGGGGGACTTCCAGTTCAACCCGACGAGCTGCGCGAAGATGTCGCTGACGGGTACGGTGCTGCTCAGCGAAGGCGGCTCTAGCACGATCTCCACGCCGTTCCAGGTCACCAACTGCGCCGCGCTGAAGTTCGAACCGAAATTCAGCGTGTCGACGTCCGCCAAGACGAGCCGGACGGACGGGGCGAGCCTGAGCGCGAAGCTGGCCTACCCCAGCGTGCCGCAGGGAACCGACGCGGACATCGCGAAGGTCAAAGTCGAACTCCCCAAGCAACTCCCCAGCCGCCTGACGACGCTGCAGAAGGCATGCCCGGCGACGCAGTTCGAAGCGAACCCGGCCGCGTGCCCCGCGGCGTCGAAGATCGGGTACGCGGTCGTGCACACCCCATTGATCCCGGTCCCGTTGCAGGGCCCGGCGATCTTCGTCTCCCACGGCGGCGAAGCATTCCCATCGCTGACGCTCGTGCTGCAGGGGTACGGGATCACGATCGATCTCGTCGGTACGACCGACATCAAGAACGGGGTGACCTCGACGACGTTCAAGACGGTTCCCGACCAGCCGTTCTCGAGCTTCGAACTGACGCTTCCCGAGGGCCCCTACTCCGCGCTGACGACGGCCGGGAACCTCTGCTCGGCCACGAAGACCATCACCGTCAAGAAGAAGGTCACGGTCAAGATTCAAGGCCGCAAAAGGACGATCACCCGCGGGATCAAGCAGACCGAGCCAGCGACGCTTCAGATGCCGACCGAATTCGTCGCCCAGAATGGTGCCGAAATCAAACAGAGCACACCAATCACCGTCACCGGCTGCCCCAAGAAGGTGGCACCAAAGAAGACAAGCCACAAGACGAAGCACACAGGGCGAAGGAAGAAGAAGTAGGCGCAGGCGGGACGCCCCGTCGCACCTGTGCTACAGTTGGGCCCATGGCGCGTGAAATCACCCAGCGGCAGCTGCGCAATGAGAGCGGAGAGATCATGCGGGAGCTCGACCGGGGCGAATCTTTCATCGTGACTCGCAACGGTACTCCGGTGGGCGAGCTGCGGCCGATCCGTCGCCGCCAGTTCGTGCCGGCCGAGGTCGCCGTCGCGGCGTTTGCGGGTATGGGTCACATCGACTACGACGAGTTTCGAGCGGACATCGATCGTTTCGCGGATCAGGACCCCACGCCGCGTGTCTGAGGGGCCGGTGGGTCCCGAGAGATCGCCTCGGGGCTTGCTGGACACCTCCGTGGTGATCGATCTCGAGCGGCTCGGCAGCAGCGATCTGCCCGGCGAGCTCTGCGTTTCGGCGATCACGATGGCCGAGCTTGCCGCTGGGCCGCACGCCACCACCGATCCGCAGAAGCGGGCGCTTCGTATGGAGCGTCTGCAGGGCGCGGAGTCGACCTTCGAGCAGATACCGTTCGATCTTGCCGCGGCCCGTGCGTACGGGCGCATATATGCGGCTGTGACATCTGCTGGACGCAACGCCCGCGGTCGGCGCACGCTGGACATGCTGATCGCCGCCACCTCACTTGCGCACAAGCTGCCGCTCTACACCCGTAACCCCGACGACTTCGTCGGACTCGAGGACCTGCTCGACATCGTAGCCGTGGCGCCCCCCGCCGAGCTGGACACCCCAGGCTGACAAGGCTCTCCTCGTTACGGCGGGTTGGGCTTGACATTTATACGTAGCTCGGCTACGGTGTGCCGCAGGGCTGGTTCTCCCGCTGTTTGGGGGGGCCGGTGTACATAGGGTCTGGTTGGGGTCATACCGCCTTGTGGTTGACGTCCAAGCGCTCACAGGGTTTTTGCAGTTATGGGAGAGGGTCTGGATCAGAGCGATGAGGGAGTTGTTTCAGCGTGGTTTCTAGAGGGAGATTCATGAGGGGTATGTGCGCGTCGGCCCGTGGGGCTGATGCTAGATGCGCCAGCTTGGCGCTGTCGCATCTCTCTCTCTCTCTCTCTCTCTTCGTCTAGCGACCTAGTCGAAGAGGCTCCTCGTCGGGCGCATTCGCGCCGCCTCTGCTTCGTCCCCGCGGGGGGTGGGCGTCCGGCGGCTCTGCGCGGGGCCACGGAGTCACACCCGCGCGTGGGGGGTGGCCGCTGATGGCCGCGCCGACCGATCGGAGATCGGCCAGCAGCGGTGGGGCGACGGCGGCGCGGCGTGGTGCGGTCAAGCGCACGCTGCCGGCCGAGGGGCGCCTGGCACGGCGGCGCGAGCAGCGGGTTCTCTCGCGGGGTGCGCCGCGGGTGCAGGTCGAGGAGATTCAGCACTCGCGCTTGCTGGTTGCGGTGGCGGCGACGATCGACGAGTTTGGTTTCGAGCAGAGCACGGTGACGCGAATTGCCGCGCGGGCGAAGGTATCGCGGCGGACCTTCTACGAGCTCTTCGAGAATCGCGAAACGTGTCTGGTCGCGTTGATCGACGCGGTCGTGGAGCGGGTCGAGCGGGATCTGGAGGCGGCGGGCCTTGAGGGTCTGGAGTGGCGTGAGCGGGTGCGCGGCGGGCTGTGGGTGATCCTGTCGTTCCTGGAGCGCGAGCCGCTGCTGGCGCGGCTCTGGGTCGTACATGCGTCGCGCGGCGGGCCGCAGACGCTGGAGCGTCGCGAGCGGGTGCTCGCGCGGTTGGCGGCGATCCTCGACGAGGGACGCCGGGAGGGTCCGCGAGGGGCGGAGTGCACGTTGGTGACGGCGGAAGGCCTCGTGGGCGGCGCGCTCGGCGTGGTGTACGCGCGGTTGCGCGGCGGCGACCGCAGGCCGTTGACGGGCCTTTTGGATGAGTTGATGGGGATGATCGCGCTGCAGTACCTGGGGGCCAGGGCGGCGCGTCGCGAACAGCGGCGTCCGGCGCCGGCACCGGTGCCGCGCCAAGCTCCGAAAGCCGAGTGGGAGGTGAGCGCGCACGCGGAGCACGACCCGCTGGATGAGGTGAACATGCGCCTCACCTACCGCACCGCGCGAGTTCTGCAAGGCGTGCAGGAGCACCCCGGGGCGAGCAACCGCGAGATCGCCGACAGCGCTGGGATCAATGACCCCGGCCAGGTCTCAAAGCTGTTGCGGCGCCTTGAGCGTCTTGGTCTGCTCGAGAACCACGGTTTGGGGCACGCCCAGGGCGAGCCGAACGAGTGGAAGCTGACATCGCTGGGTGGGCAGGTCGCGCAGCGGTTGAGCGTTCTCACTGGTGACCGGCACATTAACCGAGGGGCGTCTGTCCCTCCTTACTCCTTAGGAGGAGATAGCGATGTTCCAAGTACTACGTAAACATCTGACCCCAAGCGCGTTCATCGCCTTCGTGGCCCTAATCTTCGCGATCACGGGCGGTGCGTTTGCCGCGAGCGGTAGTGGTGGTGGTACGGACCGATCGTCCGGGGTCGGCCAGCAGGCGACTGCTTCGGTCACGCGTGGGTACCCGGTCGCCGCGGCCGCCAAGAGCAAGGCCAAGCCCAAGGTAAAGGCCGGCCCCCGCGGCCCCGCCGGACCCGCCGGCAAAAACGGTGCGACGGGCGCCACTGGCCCAACGGGTGCCACCGGCCCAGCCGGCGCGACGGGCCCTGCTGGCGCCGGTGCTACTGGTCCCGCGGGTCCTGCCGGAGCGCCTGGTTCGATCGGTCCGCAAGGGCCAGAAGGTAAGTCCGGCTTCACCGAAACGCTTCCCTCCGGTAAGACCGAGAAGGGCGATTGGACGGTTGGCGTGGAGAGCGCGTCAGCGGGTCTCCTGCTTACGAGCGCCAGCTTCAACATTCCTTTGCAAAATGCGCCGATTCCCGTCTATGTCAAAGCGAATGCCGCGACTCCCGAGCATTGCACCGGCAACGTTGGAGAACCGGGTGCTGAAGCGGGCTATCTCTGTGTCTTCGCGAGCGAAGAATCCCAGCTCGTCCCAGAAGCAGAACTGGGATCCCCCAATCCGAAGGTGTGCTCCACCTCCGACAGCGAGGCGCCAATCGTGAGCCTGTGTTCCCGCGCCAGTACCCCTGACACGGCGGACCCAACTGGTTTCGGTCTCGCGGTGTACGCCGAACAGGGGGGATCCGCCGCCGGCACGTGGGCGGTGACCGCCGAATAGCCCAACGGCATTAAGTCCCTCACCTCCCCGCGGCCGCCACAGCCGTCGCGGGGAGGCCGGGTGGGCCGCTCATCATTATCACCGCAAGCATCGCTCCAGCAGCCAGTCGTATACAGGCAAATACCGAACTGATCGAAATGCACGATTCTCAGGAGAAAGGCACGAACGTGACTCATATCGAGCACAACGCAAAGACATTGCCCGCCGCGACAGGCCTTTTTGCGCGCCTCCGTGTGTTTCTCGGTGGCCTAGGAAGAGGTGCGTCCTCGTCGCGCGGGCGTCGTCTCCTCGCCCTCGGCCTCCTGCCCGGCGCTCTCGGCCTCTTTCTCGTTGTGCTGCCGGCCTTCGCAGCGGAACTGAGACAGGAACCCGTTGATTTTCAGAATTTCCAATTGTCAGAAGTCAGCTCGACGAGGGCAGCCATAAAAATGGAACTGGTGAGCGGAACTGAGCCGGCGACCTGGCAGCTCGAATATGCCACGTCGCTGGAAGGCCCATGGACGCTCGCGCAAAGTGGCGCGCTAGAAACGGCCAACACCAGCGCCAGTAACCGGCGGGAGGAATCCGCCGAAATCCTCCACTTGACGCCCAAGACGCACTACTATATTCGCGCGGTCGCCACCAGCAGCCTCGGCAAAGCCGAAAAGACAGCGGAATTCACCACAACTCCGAATGCTCCCCCTCTATTTTTCGAACCACACGATTCTTCTAACTTCCAGACAGCGGGTGCTGACGGTGTCATCGGCTCCAAACCCACATGCGTCGGCGAAGGGTACGACTTCTCCTCCTTGGGAGAGAGCTTCTGCTGGCACAGCACACCTACTCCGACGTCTGGCCCGGGTGGGCTTACGACGGAGGTCTATGCTGATGGCGCGGACACCAAATATCATTTTGAATATTCGACGAGCAAGAGCGTGGTCGAAAGCGGTGGGGGCATCGTTGTCCCCGGTGCCGGGGGCTCTGTCACGGCGGCTGAAGAACTCAAGCTGGCCGAAGTCAAGCTCGAAGGTCTCAGTCCCGGAACGACCTACTATCTGCGTGGCGTCGCTGAAAACGAAGTCGCTCCGCCCACCCCCACACCACTCCTCACCTTCACCACTCACTCCGCTCGAGTTGAAGTCGGCGGCTTCATCGAGGTCGATCGGGCTGCTACCTCCGCCCACCTGATTGGCTCTGTGAACCCCAACGGGTTTGAAACACATTGGCGTTTTGAATATTCGACGTCTAGGTCGGGTCCGTGGAGCGATGGTCCGGAAGGCACGATCGCGCAGGCCCAGGCGGGCTACACCGAAGAAGGTCAGCACGTGGAAGGCGAACTCACCGACCTGAGCCCCGGGACTCCCTATTTCGTGCGCCTGCATGGCGAAAACGAACCGGAGGCGGGCCACCCGGCGGAAGCGACTTCTGAAGCCGTCGGCTTTAAAACCTCCGGCCCGCCCGCGGTCACGACGTTCGCCCTTCACGCGATTCACAACGAAGCGCTGCGCCTGCTCGGATATGTCGAACCCAATAACGCCGAGGCGTCCGTTCAAACCGGCGCTAATTACAGCACCCACTATCACTTCGAATATGTCACACAGCGCCATTTCGAAGAAGCGGGGTTCACGGACGCGCAGAGCGCACCCGAAGTCGCGTTTGCGGGAGTCGAAGACCAGTTCATCGGCGAGGACGTCCCCGGGCTGCAGCCCGGGGAAGCCTACCGTTACCGTCTCACGGCGACAAACACCACTCCTGGTGACCCGGTCGTGCATAGCGGCGAACAGGCCCTCACGGTCCCTGCCGCGCCACCGGCCGACACCGAAGCGTCGTGTCCCAACGAGGCGCTCCGTAGCGGCCCATCGGCTGGTCTGCCCGACTGTCGCGCGTATGAGCAGGTGACGCCGGTCGATAAGGCAGGCGCCGAAGAACCCTTCCACTACAACCGTTACGACACTGGTAACGCTGGTGCTTTGATCGGCGAAGATGGCGAGCACTTCGAGTTTGACGGGCAGTCCGTCCATTGGGGGTCGGCCGGCGGGAGCCCGTATTTCTTCTCCCGCACCGAAAAGGGTTGGCAGATGACGTCAGGTACCCCGCAGCCCGAAGCGGGAATCGACATTCACTACGCCCCCGAGCTCTATAACCCCGACCTCACCCAGTTCGCTTTCAGCGCCGGGTGGCAAACCGAAGGCGGAGTCGAATCGCCCAGCCTCGAATTCAAGTTCGGTTCCCCGGGTGGGCCCTATGTGAGCGCCGCGTCGGTGTCGCGTAAGCAGATCGGGCTGGAAGGAACGGGCGGGTGGGTCGCCGCCTCCGAAGATTTCTCCAAGCTGATCTTCGCGACCGAAGACCGCACGTTCGTTCCCAAGCATTCCACCGGGACCGCCAGCGGCCTGGACCTCTACGAATACTCGCAGGGCGTGTTCCGCCAAGCCAACGTGGACTCCGCGGGCCACACGATCGGGACCTGCGGCGCCAGCGTCCCCAAAGGCACCGCCGAAATCGGAGGGTCAGAAGGCACAAGTAGCCGCCACGCCGTCTCCGCCGATGGTTCCCGCGTCTTCTTCTATGCGGTCCCGTCTGGTAGCAGTTGCTCGGAACCGCGTCATCTCTATCTCCGTGTCGGCGGCGCCGAAACGATCGATCTCGGCACCGACACGCTGATGGGCGCCAATGGCGAAGGCACCAAGGCGCTCCTGGAAGCCCGCAACGGCAACACCCAGGAAGTCTTCCTCTACGAACCCCAGTCGCACGCGAGCACGCATCTCTTCTCCCAAGGCTATGAACAAGACTCCAAACTGCTGGTCTCTGAAGACTTCAGCACGATCTATATCTCCTCGAGCCAGCGTCTTACTTCCGAAGCTCCGCCACTTTCAAACGTCGAAGGGGTCCAATATTTCTACCGTTATTCCATTTCAGCCAAAGCCCTCAGCTTTGCTTTCGAGGGGCGAGCGTTTGACGAAGCCGGTGGACTAAGTCCGCATATTAGCCCCGACGGCCGCTATGTCTATTTCACAGGTATCGTCCCCGGTATCCCGGCTGGCGCACTGCCGAGGAACGAGCAGGCCTTTCGCTACGACAGTGCCGAAAATCTGATCCAGTGCATTTCATGCGCCTCTGCTTTCAATCCCGACCCAAAGCAGCCGGCTCTCTTCACAAACGAAGAACAAGGGGAGAACTCGTCGACGAGGAACGCTATGCCGGGCGAAACGGTTGCCTCCGCCAACGGGGATTATGTCTTCTTCGACACGGTATCGGCGCTCGTGCCCCAGGACGTCAACGGTGAAGTCGAACCCGACAAACGCCCTTCTGAACATGAATACAATAGCTCAGCTTTCTCTCCCTCCAGTGATGTTTATGAGTGGCGTAAGTCTGGTGTCGATGGTTGCGCTCAGCTTCAGGGTTGTGTCAGTCTGATCTCCTCTGGTGGCAATGGTAGGCTAGTGATGCTTCTTGGTTCCGCGGCCGATGGCCGTGATGTGTTCTTCACGACCGCCGCTCAGCTCGGATCGCAGGACGACGATAACGCCCTCGATGTATATGATGCGCGTATCGATGGTGGTTTCGCGCCGCCGCCGCCGCGTCCGACGGAATGTGAAGGCGACGCCTGCTCGACACCGTTTGCCGCTCCCAACGATCTCACGCCGTCGAGCTCCACTTTCCAGGGCGCCGGTAACGTCCTTGGCGCAACACCGGGAGCAAAACCCAAACCCAAGCCCAAACCGAAGAAGAAGACCGTCAAGAAGAATAAAAAGAGCAAGTCGAAGAAGAGCGCCAAGAAGGCCAAGAGCAGTCATAAGAGTGGCCATCGGAGGGGGAGGTAATCATGCGTATTTCACAGAAGCTCTGTCTCTCTTTCGCGGTCGTGGGTGTTGTGGCTTTCGCGTTCGTCGGGTCGGCCGCGGCGAAGCCGAGCAGCGAACGCCCCTTCGAAATCGCCCCCGGCTCTTTCCATATGATCTCGTCGACGGGCGAGGCCGCGGCGCATGAGAATCTTACCACCGAATTCGATTTCACGCACAACGGCAGCGGCCAAACCTACGACGATGTCCGTAGTACCGTCGTGAACCTTCCGGCTGGCTTCAACGCGAACAACACCGCGGTCCCGACCTGCAGCGGCGCCGAGCTCAAAGGCGACGCGAGTATCAATCTTGTGGTTCCGCCGTGTCCGGCCGCGAGTACGGTCGGTACGATCAGCTTGGATTTCGGTAAGGAAAGGATCACCGTCCCGGTCTATAACATGGAAGTCACGAGCTTCGGTGTCACCGCGCAGCTCGGTTTCGCTATTTACACGACCACACAGATCCTCACGGTCAGCGTTCGCCCGGGAGACTCCGGGCTCACCGTCACCGACCCGGAGATCGAAAACCTGGGTGAACCGCATGACATCTCGGTCACGATCTGGGGCGTCCCCGCCTCCCACGAACACGACCTCGAACGCCAACAGGTGTGCTTCCCTGAATTCGGCTCAGTAGAATCAGTATGCCGCAACCAGCTCGGTGGCCCCGAGGCGGCGGGGATCACACCGGAGCCGTTTCTGTCCAACCCGACGGGTTGCGAACCGCATATCGCGACGATGGACGCGGACTCGTGGGAGCATCCCGGGGCCATATTGCCCGATGGATTCCCGGATCTGAGCGACCCGAACTGGTCGCGGGCGTCGGTTGAAGTCCCCCCGATCGGGGAATGCGATCGTGTGCCGTTCGATCCGTCGATCGAAGTGCAGCCGAGTACTCGTGCCGCGGAATCGCCGACGGGGCTCGCCGTATCGCTGGTGGTCCCGCAGAGCTGGGAAACACCGTTCTCGATCGCCACGGCGAACCTGAAGGACACGACTGTCGCGCTCCCTGAAGGGATGACGATCAACCCGTCCGCGGGCTCCGGACTGGGGGCCTGCACGCCGGCGCAATACGAAGCGGAAACGTCTTCCTCGCTGCCCGGTGAAGGATGTCCCCCGGAATCGAAGATCGGGTCGATCGAAATCGAAACGCCGGTCCTCGCGGAAAAAATCCTGGGGGCGGTGTATGTCGCGACGCCATTCGATAACCCCTTTGGCTCGCTGTTGAGCCTCTACATCGTCGCCAAGGCCCCCGCGCGAGGAATCGTCGTCAAAGTCGCGGGGAAGGTCGAACTGAACTCCGTCACCGGCCAGCTCACTACCACGTTCGAAAACACGCCGCAGCAGCCGTTCAGTAAGTTCACGCTGAAGTTCCGCCCCGGTGCAACAGCGCCGTTGGTGAGTCCTCCTGCGTGTGGGTCCTATGCCGCACGGGGCGCGTTGACGCCGTGGTCAGCACCGAGCGAACCCGTGCTCGTGAGCAGCACACCGTTCCAGGTCACCCAGGGCGTCCACGAAGGCGCGTGCCCCGCAGGCGGTGTCCCGCCGTTCAAGCCGAGGGTCATCTCCGGCACCGATAACAACGCCGGCGGCTCCTACAGCCCGTTCTATCTGCGGATCCTCCGCGAAGACGGCGAACAGGAGATCACGCGCTTCTCCACCACGTTGCCGCCGGGCTTGACGGGGAACCTGACCGGGATCCCGTTCTGCCCAGACGCCGACATCCAGCTCGCGAGGGAAAAGACCGGGGCGCAGGAGGAAAGCGAACCTTCCTGTCCCGCCGCCAGCGCGGTCGGGCACACGATCGTCGAAGCGGGCGTCGGCACAGTGCTCGCCCAGACACCCGGCAAGGTGTATCTGGCGGGCCCCTACCACGGCGCGCCGCTCTCGATCGTCTCGATCACGAGCGCGAAGGTCGGCCCGTTCGACCTTGGCACCGTCGTGATCCGCTTTGCCTTGGACATCAACCCCACGACCGCGCAGGTCGAAGTAAGCGGCACGCAATCCGAAGCGATCCCGCACATCATCCAGGGCATCGTCGTGCACGTCCGCGACATCCGCGTCTACATGGACCGCGAAAAGTTCATCATCAACCCCACCAACTGCTCCCCGCTGTCGATCGCGAACACGATCGACGGGGCCGGCGCGGACTTCACGAACGCGGCGGATCAGGTCCCCGTGAGCGTCAGCACGCCGTTCGAGGCCGCCGACTGCTCGAGCCTCGCCTTCAAACCCGAGCTCACCGTCTCCACCAGCGCCAAGACCAGCAGGGCGGACGGCGCGAGCCTCACCGCGAAACTGACCGTCGCCGGCGCGCTCGGCACCCAGGCGAACATCAGCAAGGTCAAAGTCGAACTCCCCAAACAACTCCCCTCCCGCCTCACGACGCTGCAGAAAGCGTGCACCGCCGAACAGTTCGACGCCAACCCGGCAGGGTGCCCGCCCGCGTCGATCATCGGGCACGCCAAGGCGATCACCCCGATCCTCCCCGTCCCCCTGGAAGGCCCCGCGTACTTCGTCAGCCACGGCGGCGAAGCGTTCCCCGACCTCGAGATCGTCCTGCAGGGCTACGGCTTCACGATCGACCTCACCGCGACAACGTTCATCAGCAAAGCCGGCGTCACGTCAAGCACCTTCAAGACCGTCCCCGACCAGCCCGTCACGAGCTTCGAACTGACGCTCCCCGAGGGCCCCTACAGCGCGCTGACGACCGAAGGCGACCTCTGCTCGGCCACGAACACCGTCACGGTCAAGAGGAAGGTCACCGTCAAGGTTCACGGCCGCAGGAAGACGATCACCCGCAAGGTCAAGCAGACCGAGCCCGCGACGCTTCAGATGCCGACCGAATTCGTCGCCCAGAACGGCGCCGAAATTCGCCAGGACACACCGATCACGGTCACCGGTTGCCCGAAGAGCGCGAAGGCGGCGAAGAAGGCGAGCCATAAGAGGCGTAGGAAGACGAGATGACTCAACCACTTAACCATGATGTGTGTAGCGCCAAGCGCCTGCACGTTCTACTCGCTGCGGCGCTGGCGGCGCTTGCTCTGCCGATCGGCGCGCCGCCGGCGCAAGCGCAAACGATTCATCACCCACAGGGAGCGTTTGCTGTGTTCTCTCAATGCCCGCTCAATGAACCCACGATATATGACTGTGTCTTGGTTGACACCAAGGGCGGCGAAATGCGGATCGGCTCGCTGACGACGCCGTTCAGCAGGGACACGATCGGCTTGGACGGGGGATTGCTGGAAGGTCCCACTGGAGGACCGACTATCTTTGCCGGGCCGGTGAACGGTGTGATCATGCGGCCGACGCCGATGCCGGTTCCCGGAGGGCTCAGCAGAGTGTTCGAACCGAGTGCGTTACCCAACTCGCTTGGTGGCGTCTCCGAGAAGCTCGAAAGCGTGGGCCTGGGGGAGTTGACGGCCATCGTCGAAGTCGCCGGGCCGGCCAGTGCCGTTACGTTCTCTCTGCAGCGTGCCTTCGATGGGAATGGCGTGGTGCTCGAAGAGCCGCTCAAGATCAAACTGGTAAGCCCGGTGCTTGGCGAACACTGCTACATCGGGACTGACTCCGATCCAATCCACATTCAACTCACGGAGGAACCGACAGATCCCCCCCTGCCGAACATGCCGATCGAAGGCGCATTCGGTTCTTTCTTGTCCTTAGAAGCAGGAACGATGCTTGTCGACTATGGCAACTCGCTTGTCGATAACTCATTGGTGGTGCCTGCGGCCAGCGGCTGTGGCGGCTCGCTGGCGCCGGCGATCGACGGGATCATCGACTCCAAGCTGAAACTTCCCTCGCCGGCCGGGCGCAACACGTTGGTGCTCGACAGCACCGTGTATCTCACAACGGCGACGGAAGCGATCGCTCACGAATAAGACCCTCTCCCGGCCAGGCGCCACACCTGCATGCGTGGAGCTTGCTGCGGGGAGTCGGCACCCTGGCGGAGCACCTGGTGGACTGTCCCGGCTACGAACTGCGGGTGCAGGCCGGCCGTTGCCCCGGCGCAGCGATCGCGGGGCGCTGGTCGATCAGCTGGCGATGAGCCCGCAGGAGCGGATGCAGAGCGCAGCGGCGCCGCACAACGCGATGGCCGAGATGAAGATCGAGGCCTGCAGATCAGACCTCACCGATCGGCAGATAGAGCAATGGGCGCACCCTCTGGCCGATCGCCTCGAGGCGGCCGGGGTCCTAGCGGGGGCCGGCATCGACGTGCAGATAGGGGCTGCGTGAGCGGCACGTGCAAAGATGCCAGCCGCGCGGCCGGAAGTGCACGAGCGTTGAGCGGCGTGGGCCGCGTCCTTACGTATGCCACTTGGGGCTTGACATTTATACGTAGCTCGGCTACGGTGTGCCGCAAGGCTGGTTTTCCCGCTGTTTGGGGGGGCCGGTGTACATAGGGTCTGGTTGGGGTCATCTCGCTTTGTGGTTGACGTCAAGCGCTCACAGGGTTTGCAGTTATGGGAGAGGGTCTGGATCAGAGCGATGAGGGAGTTGTTTGAGCGTGGTTTCTAGAGGGAGATTCATGATGGGGATGTGCGCGTCGGCCCGGCGGGCTGATGCTAGATGCGCCAGCTTGGCGCTGTCGCATCTCTCTCTCTCTCTCTCTCTCTTCGGCTAACGATCTAGCCGAGAGGTCTTCTCGTCGGGCGCATTCGCGCCGCCTTTGCTTCCTCCCCGCGGGGGCTGGGCCCCGGTCGGCCCGGCACGGAGCCACCGAGTCACACCCGCGCGTGGGGGGTGGCCACTGATGGCCGCGCCGACCGATCGGAGATCGGCCAGCAGCAGTGCGGCGACTGCCGGGCGACGGGGCGCGGTCAAGCGCGCGCTGCCGGCCAAGGGGCACCTGGCGCGGCGGCGCGAGCAGCGGGTCTTGTCGCGAGGCGCGCCGCGGGTCCAGGTCGAGGAGATCCAGCACTCGCGCTTGCTGGTCGCGGTCGCCGCGACGATCGACGAACTGGGTTTCGAGCAGAGCACGGTGACGCGGATCGCCGCACGGGCGAAGGTCTCGCGGCGGACATTCTACGAGCTCTTCGAGAACCGCGAAACGTGTCTGGTCGCGTTGATCGACGCGGTCGTGGAGCGGGTGGAGCGGGATCTGGAGGCGGCGGGCCTTGAGGGTCTGGAGTGGCGTGAGCGGGTGCGCGGCGGGCTGTGGGTGATCCTCTCGTTTTTGGAGCGCGAGCCGCTGCTGGCGCGGATCTGGGTCGTCCATGCGTTGCACGGTGGGCCGCAGACGTTGGAGCGTCGTGAGCGGGTGCTCGCGCGGCTGGCGGGGATCCTGGACGAGGGGCGCGGGGAGGGTCCGCGCGGAGCGGAGTGCACGCTGGTGACGGCGGAAGGCCTGGTGGGCGGCGCGCTCGGCGTGGTGTATGCACGCTTGCGCAGCGGCGACCGACGGCCGTTGACGGGCCTCTTGGATGAGTTGATGGGGATGATCGCGCTGCAGTACCTGGGGGCCAGGGTGGCGCGTCGCGAACAGCGGCGTCCCGCACCGATGCCGCCCCCGGTAGCGCACAGCTCCCGACCTTCCTTGGGCGAGGAGCGTGACCCGCTGGATGAGGTGAACATGCGCCTGACCTATCGCACCGCGCGGGTGCTGCAGGGTGTGGGGAAGTACCCCGGGGGGAGTAACCGCGAGATAGCAGACAGCGCCGGGATTGGCGACCCCGGTCAGGTCTCGAAGCTGCTGCGGCGTCTGGAGGGTCTCGGTCTGCTCGAGAATCATGGTTTGGGGCACGCCCAGGGCGAGCCGAACGAGTGGAAGCTCACGCCGCTGGGTGGTCAGGTCGCGCAGCGTCTCAGCGTGCTCACTCTCGATCGGAGTGAGGCTGCGTGATGCCTTCACGTATGAACAGGCCGCGTGACACGCCGGTGTTGCGGTGGCACGGCCCGATTTTCACGCTGCCGCGCCTGCTCGGCGCTTATGACAATCGAGGGGCTTCGTCTGTCCCCTCCGACTTCCTTTTAGGAGGAGATGAACGATGTTCAAGGCATTACGTAAGCATATAACCCCTGCGACGGTCCTGGCGTTCGTAGCTTTGGTTTTTGCGGTTACCGGTGGCGCGTTCGCCGCGAGCGGTAATGGTGGTGGTACGGAGCGATCGTCCGGGATCGGCCGGCAGGCGACCGCTTCGCTCACGCGTGGGAACCCGGTCGCCACGGCCGCCAAGAGCAAGGCCAAGTCCAAAACTAAGGCAGGCCCTCGCGGACCCGCCGGCCCCGCCGGCAAGAACGGCGCCACCGGCGCCACAGGTCCGGCTGGTCCTGCCGGAGCGACTGGTCCGGGTGGCGCGGCGGGAGCGAAGGGCGAAACCGGCGCGCAGGGTCCGCAGGGATCTCCGGGAACGCCTGGCGCGACCGGCCCCGAAGGCAAATCGGGCTTCACCGAAACCCTCCCCAAAGGCAAGACTGAGCAGGGTGTGTGGGCGGTGTCTGGACAGAGTGGAGTTGCTACCGGCGCGATCAGCTTCGTGATTCCGCTCGAATCGGCGCCGGCGGTCGACTACGTCAATGAAAACGGCCAGGAACTCACGGGCACCGGAGCACAGACCCCCGCTGTTTGTACGGGTAGCGCGGTGAACCCGACGGCGCCGGAAGGGACTCTCTGCGTCTATGCGACTTCCGGCCGTGAAACTAATGTCTCCACCGTCACCAACGATAACGAAGTCTTGCATGCCGGCTGGAAGTGGGGGGTCAGCGTCGATAACGGTGTGACGGGCTCGCCTGCTACGGCGACGCCCTTCGGCGCCGAGGTATATGTGATCAGCGAAAACATCGAAAGCGGTGGACGCGAAGTCCATGTCGAGGGCACCTGGGCGGTGACGGCCGAATAGCCCTCACCTGCGTAAAGCGCTTGGTTCTCCGGGGCGATCCAGCTCGTCCCGGGGAGCCGCAGGCGCCGCCCGCCACGGTCTCACTCACGAATCGAACACAGGCTCCAACCGTCATACAAGATTTGACCGAAATACACGCTCCTCCACGAAAGGCACGAAGATGACTCACTCTGAGCACAACGCGAAGCCGCCGTCCGCCGCGACCGGTCTGTTTGCGCGTCTGCGTGTCTTCCTCCGTGCTCCAGGGAGCGGTGCGCGCTCATCGCGTCAAGCCGCGTTGCTTCGTGACCGCGCGACGGGTGTCCGGGGTCGTGCTGTGCGTATGGTTGCGATCGTCGCCCTGATCGTTACCGGCGTGTTTGCCATCGCGGCATCTACCGCATCGGCAAGCGCGACGGGTGGCGCTGAACTCGAATTGAACGAAGTTGACGCTACTCGTGCGAGCTTCTCGGTCGCCCTTGGAGTGGTGAACGGGGTGGTGGAGGGAGAATGGAAGCTCGAGTACTCCAGCTCCTCCCCGACGGGCCCCTGGACGGTCGCGTCTACTGGTAACCTCAGAGAAGATCGGTTCGAGACAGAAATTCGACACCTGAATCCCAAGACCCATTACTACGCGCGCTTGCTGGCTTCGGGCTATCAGGACAAAAATCAGCTGGTAAACTACGAAGTGAATATCGAATTCACGACGTCCGCGATCGCCCAGCCCGCGATCTTTTCGGTGCATAATCCCACACAGTTTGAAATTGGTGAAGGAAACAGGCCGTTGTGTACCTCGGATGGCCCAGGCTCCGCCTCGCAGCAAGGCGAAGCTTTTTGCAGATCCAATGTAGCCCTTGGCATCCCGCCGACCTCCGGTCCCGTCGGTCTTGTGACCGAAGTGTATGCGAACGGCGCCGATACCGCGTATGCCGTCGAATACTCGCCCTCCAAGAGTGCGCTGGAAAGCGGGGCGGGTACTGTGCTCCCGGCGTCGGTGGGGCTCCTGCCCGCGGCGGAAGAAAGCAAGGTCGTCGAAGCCGACATTGAAAACCTCAGCCCCGAAACGACCTATTATGTGCGTGCCGTTGCCGTCAACGAAGCGGGTGAAACGCACACGGTTCCGTTCTCGTTCACCACCGGTTCAGCTAACGCTATCGCGTCGTGCTGTTCGACGGTCAATCCCGCCGGCGACTCAGCGTACGTGCGAGGCGGCGTCAGTCCCAACGGCTTTGAAACCCATTGGCGCTTCGAATACGCGACCTCCGAAGCGGGTCCCTGGACCGTTGGCCCTGGAGGCACTATCCCCCAGAGTCAGTCCGCCTACACCCAAGAGGGGCTGCAGGTCGCGGCCGAAGTCACGGGTTTGAGCCCATCGACGGAATATTACATACGTCTGCGGGCTGAAAACGAACCGAAGCCCGGTTCTCCCGCGGTCTCGACTTCGAAAGCGAGCGTCTTTCGGACCTCCGGCGCGCCCAGTGCGCAGACGCTCGCGACGCACGCGATCCACGGCGAAGCGATCCGTCTGCTCGGCTATCTGGAACCGCATAACTCTGGTTTGAACGAGATTCAGAGCGTGACGATCAGCGGCGCACCGACGGGCGGAAGCTTCACGCTGACCTCGGGCGGTCAGACCGTCACCGGGACCGCCACAGGCAACCTCACCGCCGGTGAAACAGAAGTCTGGGGGGTCGAAACAGCCACCAAAAGCCACAATACCGAACAATTTCATGTAGGCGAGCCGATCTCCGGCCCTGGCATTCCCGCCGGCACCACGATAAGCCAGGTGGATGAAGGAGAATTCACCCGCCATAAAAGCGCTAGTGGTCTTGAAGATATATTGACTCTTTCTCAGCCCGCTACCGTCACGGCCAGTCATGTCGATCTCACCGCCGGTCTCCCCGAGATCCCGTTCGACGCCACAGACCAAGAAGTCCAGGGCGCTCTGCACCTGATCCCGGGCTTGGCGGGTAACGGCGAAGTGGTTCCGGGCCCTAGCGGTGGCCCCTACACGGTCGAATTTATCCACGGTCTCGGCAGTTCCAAGCAGCCGTTGCTTGAAGCCAACGCGTCCGGTCTCACTCCTTCCGGCAGCGTTTCCGTCGCGGCCGTCCGCGATGGCTTTGGCTATGCCACCCATTACCACTTCGAATATGTCACTCAGAAGAGTTTCGAAGAACACGAATGGGCCGCGGCGCAGAGCAGCCCCGAAACCGAATTCGGCGGTATCAGCCCCGGGTCTGTCGGTGGCGACGTGCCCGGTTTGCGGGCCGGCGAAACGTATCGTTACCGTCTCGCGGTGACCAACGCGACCCCGGGCAACCCTGTCCGCGATGGTGAAGCGCACACCCTGACCGTGCCGTCTGCGCCGGCGGCGGGCCCGCAGGGGCAGTGTCCCAACGAGTCGTTTCGCTCCGGTCCGTCGGCCAATCTTCCGGACTGTCGGGCGTATGAACAGGTGACGCCTCACGATAAGGAAGGCGCCGTCGAACCCTTTACCTACGGCCTTGAAATCGCGGGTCAGGGCGCCGGGATCGGCGAAGACGGCGAACATCTCCTGCTCTATTCTCTGTTCACGTTTTGGGGGCGCGCCAAGTCTGGGAGCACGGGCCCGTATCTCTTCAGTCGCGCCCAGGGCGGCGGTTGGGCGATGACGGCGGCCACGACGCAGCCGGAAGCCGGCCCCAACCTGTATGCGCCCGAACTGTTCAGCCCGGACCTGACGAGCTTCGCTTTCTCCGCGGCGTGGGATACCGGCGCAAATGAGTCCGGGGCGGTGGTCGAGTCCCCGGGGGTGGAATTCAAGCTCGGCAGCCCGGGCGGCCCCTACACCTCCGCGGTCTCGGTGCCGCGCAAGCAGCTCGGCCCGGAAGAAGGCTTCGGTTGGGTCGCGGCTTCCGATGACTTCTCCAAGCTGATCCTTGCCAGCGAGGATCGCACCCTCGCGGGCCGCTCGACCAAAACCGTTGATGGTCTTGACCTCTACGAATACTCGAGCTCGAGCGGCCAGTTGCGCCAGGCGAACGTGACGGGCTCGGCGCCCGGTGCGACGATCGGCACGTGCGGCGCCAAGATCGTGGAGGGCGCGGCCGAATCAGCAGACCAGGATGGCAGGACGAGCAGTCGCCATGCCGTCTCCGTCGATGGTTCGCGTGTTTTCTTCGAAGCGGTCCCCGGTTCGGAATGCTCAAAGCCCAAGCATCTGTTCGTGCGCGTCGACGGCGCGGAAACGCTCGACCTCGGCCCCTACGTGTTCCTCGCGGCCAACGCTGGGGGCAGCGAGGTCCTGCTCAAGAGCGAAAGCGGCGAAATCCTGCTCTATGACACCGCGACGGCCAGCACGAAGCCCGTGCTGCCCGCGGCCGATGAGGTCGGCGGGGAGTTCGTCTCCCAGGATTTCAGCACGATGTATTTCTTCTCGGGTGGGCAGCTCGAACGCGACGCGACGCCCGGTGGGGGCCTGTATCGCGAGGATCTTGCCTCGGGGGCGGGTCCCAGCTTCATCGCTCCGGTGTCCGGGTTTCGCCGCCTTCAGAACGTCAGCCCCGACGGGCGCTACATTTACTTCGAAGCATACGGGGTCGGAAGTCTACCGGGCAGCGCCTCCACCAACGGCGCCCCCCCTTACGACGGACAGGTCTTTCTCTACGACAGTGCCGAAAACGTCGTCGAGTGCGTCTCCTGCGCATCCTCCTACGATCCCGAACCGAAGGGACCCTCGGCGACGGCGGGCGACTTCACGGCTCGCATCAGGGACCGCAACGAATCGCCGGCTGAAAGCCTTCTCTCCGCGAATGGCGACTATGCGTTCTTCTCCACCACCTCCGCGCTGCTGCCCCAGGACATCAACGAAGAACTCCTTGCACCGCCGAGGGCGGATGGCGCGGAAAACTCCGGTGACCTATTCACAACGACCTCGAGCGATGTGTATGAGTGGCGCCGTGACGGCGTCGATGGGTGCGCGCACCTGCAGGGCTGTATCGGGCTGATCTCCTCCGGCGGCACCGGTGGCCTGGTGTTGCTGTTGGGTAGCGCTGATGACGGTCGCGATGTGTTCTTCACGACGCGTTCGCAGCTCGGGCCCAACGACAACGACGGCGCGATCGACGTCTACGACGCTCGTATTGATGGTGGCGAACCGTCGTTGCCGGCCCGGCCGGTGGAATGCGAAGGCGATGCCTGCTCGACGCCCGCCGGCCCGCCGAACGACCAGACGCCGTCGAGCTTTGCTTTCCACGGCCCCGCCGGCGCCCCGCCCCTCGAAGCGTCCAAATCCCCGACCACGGTCAAGAAAAAGCCCGTGAAATGCGTGAAGGGCAAGAAGTTGAGTCATGCCAAGTGCGTCAAGCAAAAGACGAAGCCTAAGAAAAAAGCGAATAAGGCAAAGAGAGTCGGCCACGAGCACGGAGGTGCCAAGTGAAGCGCCGCAACGACAGCCGAAGCGTGTGGCTCGCGGTGGTCGCGAGCGGCGTTGCCGTCCTGTGCTCGTTGGCGGCGGCCGGGCCCGTCTCCGCTAACCCTGGGCTGCGTCCCTTCGAAGTCCTCCCGGGCTCTTTTCACTTCACCACGGCGAGTGGTCGCGCCGGCGCTCACTCCGACTGGGTCACGGAATTCGAACTCGCTCACAACGCCAAGGCTGAAACGTATGGCGATCTGCGTACCACCGTCGTCGACCTGCCCGCCGGCTTCGACGCGTCGAACACCGCGGTTCCGACGTGCACGGACGCTCAGCTGCTCGCAGGAGAGGACGGAAGCGTGCACCTCACCGCGTGCCCGCCGGCGAGCGCCGTCGGCACGATCAGCCTGGATTTCGGCGGCGAACGGGTCACGGTCCCGGTCTATAACATGCAGGTCACGAGCTTTGGCGTGACCGCGGAGCTGGGGTTCCTGATCTTTACCTATCCGGACATCCTGACCGTCAAGGTGCGCCCCGCTGACACTGGTTTGACGATCGCGTCTTCCGATACGCCGCTTGTCGGTGATGTCCACGACATCGTCGTCACGACCTGGGGCGTTCCTGCCTCCCACGAACACGACCTCGAACGCCAGCAGGTCTGTCATGAAGTGTTTGGCCAGGAAAGAGAATGTAGGAGCGAATTGGGTGGCCCCGTGTCGGCGAATGTCCCGATCAAGCCGTTCCTGTCGAACCCTACGAGCTGCGGGTTGTTCACCGCGACGATGGAAGCGGAATCGTGGGAGGAACCGGGGAGCGGGCTGCCCGGGGGGATGCCGACGAAAGCCGTCGATAATGAAGTCGGCCCGATCTCGGAATGCGAACGTGTGCCGTTCGAACCGTCGATCGAAGTGCAGCCGAGCACCCGCTCCGCGGAATCGCCGAGCGGGCTCGAAGTGTCGCTCGGGGTGCCGCAAACCTGGGAACAGCCATCGACGCTGTCGACCTCGAACCTGAAGGACACGACGGTCACGCTGCCGGAAGGGATGACCGCCAACCCCGGGTTGGCGGAGGGCCTCGGCGCCTGCACCCCCGAACAGTACGCCGCAGAAACCAGCGGTTCGCTGGCGGGCGAAGGTTGCCCACCGGAATCGAAGATCGGGTCGATTCTGATCGAAACGCCGCTGCTGAACGAAACGATCCCCGGCGCGATCTATATCGCGACACCGTATGACAACGTCCCCGAATTCGGTGACGCCGAACACCCGAATGGTTCGCTGCTCGCGCTGTATGTCGTGGCGAAGGACCCCGAACGGGGGATCTTGATCAAAGTCGCGGGGAAGATCACCCCGAACCCCGTCACCGGACAGCTCGTAACGACGTTCGAAAACACTCCCCAGCAGCCGTTCACCAAGTTCACGCTGAAGTTCCGCCCCGGCGCGACAGCGCCACTCGTCAGTCCCCCCGCGTGCGGCGCCTACAGCGCCCAGGCGGCACTGACGCCGTGGTCGGCGCCACTGGAACCACGGTTGTTGACGAGCTCCTCCAAATCCTTCGAAATCACGAGCGGCACCCACGAAGGACCCTGTCCCACGGGTGGTGTCCCGTCGTTCAAACCACAGGTGATCTCCGGGACCGAAAACAACGCCGGCAGCACCTACAGCCCGTTCTACCTGCGAATCCTGCGCGAAGACGGCGAACAGGAAATCACACGCTTCTCCACCACCCTGCCCCCCGGGTTGACGGGGAACCTGTCGGGGATCCCGTTCTGCCCCGACGCCGACATCGAAGCCGCCCGTGGCATGACGGGCTTGGAACAGGAGGAACACCCCTCCTGCCCGCAGGCCTCGGAAATCGGGCATTCGCTCGTCGGGGCGGGCGTCGGCAGCGTGCTCGCGCAGAACCCCGGCAAGATCTACCTCGCCGGCCCGTACAACGGCGCGCCCCTGTCGATCGTCTCGATCACCTCGGCGAAGGTCGGCCCGTTCGACCTCGGCACCGTCGTCATCCGCTTCGCATTGGATATCAACCCGACGACCGCTCAGGTCGAAGTCTCGGGCGCGCAGTCCGAAGCGATCCCGCGCATCCTGCGGGGCATCGTCGTGCACGTCCGCGAAATCCGTGTGTACATGGACCGCGCCAAGTTCACGATCAACCCCACCAACTGCAACCCCCTGTCGATCACGAACACGATCGATGGCGCCGGCGCGAACCCCACGAACCCCGCCGACCAGGTCCCGGTCACGGTCAGCACACCGTTCCAGGGCGCGGACTGCTCAAGCCTCTCCTTCAAACCCGACCTCACCGTCTCCACCAGCGCGAAAACCAGCAGGGCGGACGGCGCGAGCCTCACCGCGAAACTGACCGTCCCGGGTTCGCTCGGCTCCCAGGCGAACATCAGCAAGGTCAAAGTCGAACTCCCCAAACAACTACCCTCCCGGCTCACCACGCTGCAGAAAGCGTGCACCGCCGCACAGTTCGAAGCCAACCCGGCAGGGTGCCCGCCGGCGTCGATCATCGGGCACGCCAAGGCGATCACCCCGATCCTCCCCGTCCCCCTCGAAGGACCCGCGTACTTCGTCAGCCACGGCGGCGAAGCGTTCCCCGACCTCGAGGTCGTCCTCCAGGGCTACGGGTTCACGATCGACCTCACGGCGACGACGTTCATCAGCAAAGCCGGGGTCACGAGCAGCACGTTCAAGACGGTTCCCGACCAGCCGGTCACTAGCTTCGAACTAACGCTCCCCGAGGGCCCCTACAGCGCACTGACAACCGAAGGCAACCTCTGCTCAGCCACGAACACAGTCACGGTCAAGAAGAAGGTCACCGTCAAGGTCCACGGCCGCAGGAAGACGATCACCCGCAAGGTCAAAAAGACCGAGCCAGCGACGCTGCAGATGCCGACCGAATTCATCGCCCAGAACGGCGCGGAAATCAAACAGAGCACACCAATCACCGTCACTGGCTGCCCGAAGAGCGTGCGCCATGAGCGTAAGAAGAACCACCGAAAGAAGCGTAGGAAGTGATGGTGGGTTTCTTGTTGCGTTGTCGTGTAGGAGATGGAGGTAGGCCCTCCGTGGTCGCTCTGCAGGGAGTGATCGCAAACCACCTGCGAGCTGCTGCGGTCAAGAGCCGTGGTGGGAAGCGTCGCGGGAAAAGGCGTGCCGTTGTGAGTGCGTCAGGTGAGACCCGATGAAGGCGAACGAGAGTGAACCGCAGGTGAGTTGTCGAAAGGCATTAGATGGCATCAAAACCGGGGCATTGTCTTTGTCTCGGGATGAGTCTGGCGGGTGCCTGTTTATTGGCCAGACGGTGCCCGGCATGGATGCGGCGCGAGCGCGGGTCAGGCTCCTGCATGGAACATGGGAACCTGTCGTCTCACGAGATGGTCGGCCAGTGGCTTATGGCCTGCGGTCGGTGGTCTCAGGGAAGGCTCCAAGCGGACGAAGCCGTGAGGGGCGAGTTCCTGTTGTGGGGCACAGGGGCGGATCGTCCGGTAGTAGTGGTGAAGGTCCCGTAATGGGGCTGGAGCGAAGCGGACGGGCCATTCAGGCGAGGTTGACGGTCAACCACGATTGTTGTGGGAGGAGCCGGTGACTGAGTCAAAGTTGAAGGCGAAGTCGTTTGTTATCGGCAAGAAGGTTGTTCTGGAGGCCTGGGAGGATGTAAAGTCCAACCGGGGTGCCCCTGGTGTTGACGGGGAATCGGTCGAGGACTTTGAGGGAGACCTTGAGGGGAATCTCTATAAGGTCTGGAATCGGTTGTCCTCGGGGTCGTATATGCCGCCGGTGGTGCGGGCGGTGCAGATACCGAAGCCGCATGGGCTTGGGGTTAGGACTCTTGGTGTTCCCACTGTCGCTGATAGGGTCGCGCAAACGGTCGTAAAGAAGTACCTGGAGCCTGGGGTGGAGCCTGTGTTTCATCCGGACTCATATGGGTATCGGCCGGGACGTTCGGCGCATGATGCGCTGCGGGTTTGCCGGGAGCGGTGTTGGAAATACTTTTGGGTGATCGATATTGATTTCCAATCGTTTTTCGACTCTCTTGACCACGAGCTTGTGTTGAAGGCGGTTGCTGCCCATACCGACGAGCGGTGGATTCTCCTCTATGTGGAGCGGTGGCTAAAAGCCTCGGTCCAGCGAGAGGATGGCACTGTGGTGGCGCGTGATCGCGGGACCCCGCAGGGTTCGGTGATCTCTCCTGTGCTGGCGAACATCTTTCTTCATTACGCGTTCGATATGTGGATGGCTCGGGAGTTCCCGGCTATCCCGTTCGAGCGGTATGCGGATGATGTCGTCGCGCACTGCAAGAGTGAGTCTCAAGCGCAGTTCGTGCTCGACAGGATCAAGAAGCGGATGCGCTCGCTGAACGTTGAGCTGAATCTCGACAAGACAAAGATAGTGTATTGCAAGGACTCTCATCGTTTCGGCTCTCACGAGCACGAGCGGTTTGATTTCCTGGGGTACACGTTTCGTCCTCGCTCGTCCCGTGATGGGAAGGGTGCGATGTTTGTCAACTTCAGTCCGGCGGTCAGTGACGAAGCCGCGAAGAAGATCCGTCGACGGATCAGGCGATTGAGGATTCATCTGTGGAGTGGAACAACCCTCACGCGGATAGCACGAGAGATCAACCCGATCGTGCACGGTTGGATCAACTACTACGGGAAGTTCTACCCGGCAGTGTTGGCCAAATCGCTCAGAAGCATCGAGATGTATCTGGTGCGCTGGGCGATGCGTAAATACAAGCGACTGCGAGGCCACTACATGCGAGCATGGAGATTCCTGGACCGCGTGGCAAAGCGCGAGCCGAGACTCTTTGCTCACTGGCGGCTAGTGCGCGCCCAAAGCTGGATGGTGGGAGCCGTATGACGGGAGACTGTCACGTACGGTTCTGCGAGAGCCCGGGGCTGCAACGCCCCGGGCCACTCACCGCGAGGGCGGCGAAGAAGGCGAGCCGTAAGAGGCGTAGGAAGACGAGATGACTCAACCACTTAACCATGATGTGTGTAGCGCCAAGCGCCTGCACGTTCTGGTACTCGCCGTGGCGCTGGCGGCGCTTGCCCTGCCGATCAGCGCACCGCCGGCGCAAGCGCAGACGATTCATCACCCACAGGGAGCGTTTGCCGTGTTCTCCCAATGCCCGCTCAATGAACCCACGATATACGACTGTGTCTTGATTGACACCAAGGCCGGTGAAATGCGGATCGGCTCGCTGACGACGCCGTTCAGCAGGGACACGATCGGCTTGGACGGGGGATTGCTGGAAGGTCCCACTGGAGAACCGACGATCTTTGCCGGGCCGGTGAACGGTGTGATCATGCAGCCGACGTCGATGCCGGTCCCCGGAGGACTCAGCAGAGTGCTCGAAGCGAGTGCGCTGCCATACCCGCTCGGTGGCGTCTCCGGCAAGCTGGAAAGCGTGGGCCTGGGGGAGTTGACGGCCTCCGTCGAAGGCGCCGGGCCGGCAAGTGCCGTTACGCTCTCCCTGCGTCATGCCTTCGAAGGGGAGGGCGTGGTGCTCGAAGAGCCGCTCAAGATCAAACTGGCAAGCCCGGTGCTTGGCGAACACTGCTACATCGGGACCGACTCTGATCCAATCCGCGTTCAACTAACGGAGGAACTGACAGATCCTCCCCTGCCGAACGTGCCGATCGAAGGCGTATTCGGTTCTATCGTAGAAATAGAAGATCTGGTCGTAGTAGTCCACGGCAACTCGCTTGTCGATAACTCATTTGTGGTGCCTGCGGCGAGCGGCTGTGGTGGCTCGCTGGCGCCGGCGATCGACGGGATCATCGACTCCAAGCTGAAACTGCCCTCGCCGGCCGGGCGCAACACGCTGGTGCTCAATAGCACCGCCTATCTCACCACAGCGACGGAAGTGATCGCTCACGAATAGGGACCTATTCCGGCCTGGCGCCATGCCTGCACGCGTGGCGCTTGCTGCGGGGTTGGCACGCTGGCGGATGCTCACGCTGGTGATGGACCCTGCTCCGGCCGAGATCGATGCGCTGATCGAGCATGGGCGTCGTCTGGACCAGGACTATGACGACGGGATCTCGGCGACGATCTGCGCCACCGAGGTGCACCCCACACATCGACGTCGTCAGCAAAGCCTTGGATTACCGGCTACGTCGTGATACCATTTCTAGTATGGATACTACTTCTGGTATGGGGTCGTTTGGTGGGCTGTTGCGGCGGCTGCGGGAGGGCAGGTTGAGTCAGGGGGCGTTGGCGCTGCGGGCTGCGACCAGCCAGTCGTATGTCTCGCGGGTGGAGGCGGGGGAGGTCCTACCGACGTTGGGGCAGGCGGAGCACCTGGTGAACTGTCTCGGCTACGAATTGCGTGTGCAGGCGAAGCCGTTGCCCCGGCGCAGCGATCGCGGGGCGCTGGTCGATCAGTTGGTGATGAGCCCGCAGGAGCGGATGCAGAGCGCGGCGGCGCTGCACAACGCGATGGCGGAGATGCGAGCGGGTTGAGTGGCTGAGGGCGGGGCGCTGAACCCCGCCGGGCTGCTGGGCGCGCTGTCCGCGTGCGGGGTCGACTTCGTGGTGATCGGCGCGTTGGCTGTGGGTGTGCATGCGGAGGTGCGCGCGACCGGCAATGTCGATGTAATGGTCCCGATCGGAGACGAGGCCAACGAGCGCGCTCTGCGGGATGCGCTGGCGCAGTTGAGCGCGGTGCTGCTGTCGTCCGCGCAGGGTGGGGTGGATCCCGCCGCTGGCGAGGAGTACCCGACCGTGATGTTCCGAACGCGCTACGGCAAGCTCGACATTCTGTACCGGCCCGACGGCAGCGACAGCTATCCGAAGGTCAAGCGGCGCAGCCTGCAGACCACGATCAATGGTCAGCGTGTTCATTTTGCCGGCAGGGATGACCTGATTCGCATGAAGCTCGCCGCCGGTCGCATCGATGACCTCCGTGATGTCGCCAATCTCACCGCTTCTGAGCAGGGAGCGCCGCGCGTGGTCCTTGTCTCGATGGTGCTCGCCCCCGAGGTCGATCGCGAGTGGGCTCGCGAGATGGCCGCGGAGCGGGCCGCCTACTTCGATGTGTCGAGTCGCGTCCGGATCGCTGAGAACACGCACCTGAAGATCGAGGCTCGCAGATCAGACCTCACCGATCGGCAGATAGAGCAATGGGTGCACGCTCTGGCCGATCGCCTCGAGGCCGCGGGGGTCCTAGCCGGCGCCGACATCGACGTACAGGTACGGGCTGCCTGAGCGGCACGTGCACGCAGAGGTTTGGGGCTTGACATTTATACGTAGCTCGGCTACGGTGTGCCGCAGGGCTGGTTTCCCTCCTGTTTGAGGGGCTGGCAAACATAGGGTCTGGTTGGGGTCATACCGCCTTGTGGTTGACGTCAAGAAGCGCTCGCAGGGTTTTTGCAGTTATGGGAGAGGGTCTGGATCAGAGCGATGAGGGAGTTGTTTGAGCGTGGTTTCTAGAGGGAGATTCATGATGGGGATGTGCGCGTCGGCCCGTGGGGCTGATGCTAGATGCGCCAGCTTGGCGCTGTCGCATCTCTCTCTCTCTCTCTCTCTCTTCGGCTAGTGGTCTAGCCGAGAGGCCTTCTCGTCGGGCGCATTCGCGCCGTCTTTGCTTCGTCCCCGCGGGGGTTGGGCGTCCGGTGGCTCTGTGCGGGGCCACCGAGTCACACCGGCTTGTGGGGGGTGGCTGCTGATGGCCGCGCGGACCGATCGGAGATCGGCCAGCAGCGGTGCGGCGACGGCGACGCGACGGAGTGCGGCCAAGCGCAGGTTGCCGGCGGAGGGGCGTTTGGCGCGGCGGCGCGAGCAGCGGGTGCTCTCGCGTGGTGCGCCGCGGGTGCAGGTCGAGGAGATTCAGCATTCGCGTCTGCTGGTCGCGGTCGCGGCGACGATCGACGAGTTTGGTTTCGAGCAGAGCACGGTGACGCGGATCGCGGCGCGGGCGAAGGTGTCGCGGCGGACGTTCTACGAGTTGTTCGAGAACCGCGAAACGTGCCTGGTTGCGTTGATCGACGCGGTCGTGGAGCGGGTAGAGCGGGATCTGGGGGCGGCGGGCCTGGAGGGTCTGGAGTGGCGTGAGCGGGTGCGCGGCGGGCTGTGGGCGATCCTCTCGTTCTTGGAGCGCGAGCCGCTGCTGGCGCGGATCTGGGTCGTCCATGCGCTGCACGGCGGGCCACAGACCTTGGAGCGTCGCGAGCGGGTCCTCGCGCGGCTGGCGGCGATCCTCGATGAGGGCCGCCGCGAGGGTCCGCGTGGGGCGGAGTGCACGTTGGTGACGGCGGAAGGCCTCGTGGGCGGTACGCTCGGCGTGGTGTATGCGCGGCTGCGCAGCGGCGACCAACGGCCGTTGACGGACCTCTTGGACGAGTTGATGGGGATGATCGCGTTGCAGTACCTGGGGCCGCGCGCGGCCCGTCGCGAACAGCGGCGTCCTGCCCCAGCGCCACACCGGGCGCACCAAAGTGAGCGGATTTCGGTGGGTGAGAAGAACGACCCGCTGGATGAGGTGGAGATGCGTCTCACCTACCGCACCGCGCGGGTGCTCGGATGTATCGCCGAGCGGCCAGGCGCCAGCAACCGTGCGGTCGCCGAGCGCGCCGGGATCACAGACGCGGGGCAGATCTCGAAGTTGCTGCGGCGTCTGGAGCGCCTTGGCCTCACGGTGAACACCGGCGGGGGTCATCTCTCCGGCGAGCCGAACGCGTGGACACTCACACCGCTCGGCGGCCAGATCGCCCAGCGACTCAGGGTGCTCACCCTCGATCGGGCGGAGGCCGCATGACGCACCACCCCCGATCGACTGACTGCTTCACAACCTCGACGAAGGAGAACAAGGTGATTGTGAACACGAACGCAGAAGGTGGATCGAGTGTTTGATGGTGGTTCCACCGACTGTGGTGCTGTAGAAGAGATGAAGGTTGTTTGGCCCTTCAGCGCCGGCCTGCGGGGGCAGGCGCTAAACCGCCCGCAGCTGCATTGGCTGAAGACCGTTGTGGTGAGCGTTGTGGGAAAAGTCGTGGCTAGATCGCGGCAGGTATGGGTCGGGGAGATGGGCGATGGGCGTGAGTCCTCTGTCGTTGACGTGTCGAAATCTCCAAAGATGGCGTCAAAACCAGGGCCGTCACTTTGTCCTGGGATGAGTCTGGTGGTTACCCTTTACCGATCGGGCGGCGTCCGGCATATAGGCAGCATGAACCCGACCAAGGCTCTTCTATGGAACGTGTGAAGGCATACCCGGAAACTGCTACCGGAAGGTTGGTGGCGAGAGGGAGGACTCCGAGCGGCAGAATCCGCGAGGGGCAGAGTACCGTCGCTGGGTGTGCTGGCGGACTCGCTCGTAGTAGCTGTGAAGCCGGCGCGTATCGCAGCGTGGGTGGAGCGAAGGGGCGGGGCTGTCCGGGCTCGTGGGTGCGTTCAACCGTAAGGGAGGAAGCGCATGCGTGAGTCAGGGTTGGAAGGCAGGTCGTATGACATCCCTAAGCGATTGGTGTGGGATGCGTGGTTGAAGGTGAAGGAGAATGGAGGATCGGCTGGGGTCGATGGCGTGGGCATCAAGCAGTTCGAGGAGGGGTTGAAAGATCGCCTCTTTGTGCTGTGGAGTCGCATGTCGTCGGGGTCGTATTTCCCTGGTCCGGTTCGGGCGGTGGTTATACCTAAGCAGGAGGGATCGAGACGGCTCGGCATTCCAAATGTCGTGGACAGGATCGCGCAAACGGCGGCGGCGATGGCATTGGAGGGAAGCGTGGAGCAGGTCTTTCACGATGACTCCTATGGATATCGTCCTGGTCGTTCGCCCCTGCAAGCGGTTGCGGTTTGCCGGAAGCGGTGTTGGAAGATGGATTGGACTCTCGATGTTGATATCCGATCCTTCTTTGACTCCGTCCCGTGGGATCTGACGCTAAAGGCTTTGGCGCGCCACACGGACCAGAAGTGGGTCCTGCTGTATGTGGAGCGCTGGTTGGAAGCCTCGATGTTGATGACTGACGGGAGTCTTGTGCCGAGGGTGAAGGGCACGCCGCAAGGCGGTCCGATTTCGCCGGTCCTCGCCAACTTGTTTCTGCATTACGGCTTGGATATGTGGATGGTGCGGGAGTTCCCGGCCGTCCCGTTCGAGCGGTTCGCGGACGATGCGGTGATCCATTGCGTCAGCGAGCGCCAGGCCCGGAAGTTGCGGGAGGCGCTCGCGTCTCGGCTGGTAGATGTCGGGTTGGAGCTTCATCCCGAGAAGACCAGGGTGGTGTATTGCAAGGACAGCAGTCGCCGCAGGGATCACGAGCATGTCTCGTTTGTGTTCTGCGGCTACACCTTCCGGCCCCGGAAAGCGGTGAACATGAAACGGGGGGTGGCTTTCACGAGCTTCCTCCCGGGCGTTTCTCCGAGGAAGCTGAGCGAGATGAGCCGGCGGGCAGCAGCCTGGCGGCTTCATCGGCGTATGAACTGGACCCTTAACGACCTCGCAGCGGGGATCAACCCTGTCACGAGGGGCTGGTTTGCGTATTTCGCCGCGTTCTATCCGACCGCGGCGAAACCACTCTGCCGTCGCATCGACCGCCATCTGGTGCGATGGGCGATGCGGAAGTACAAACGACTAAGGCACAGCAACAGAAAGGCGCGAACATGGTTGCAAGGAGTCCATTCAAGGGAACCCGAGCTGTTCGCGCACTGGAGGTACTGCGCCCCATGCTGAGAACTGGACAGCACGAGCCGTATGAGTCGAGAGGTTCACGTGCGGATCTGTGGGGGCCGGAGGCTGCAATGCCTCCGGCTACCCGGCAACCGACAGAGCGCAGCGCGAAGTCCGCCGTCACGCCGAAGCTCGGGCGCTTCGCGACGCTCCGTGCGCTTCTCCACGCCCCAGGGAGTAGTGCGTCTCTGCGCAGTCTGATCGCCACCCCCCTGATAACTCTCTTCGCTCTGCTCACGCTCTCTGCCGCCGTCGCCCAAGCCGAACCTCCCAAGCTCATCCTCTACGGATCGTTCAGCACGCACGAGTATCTCGCGACTGGTGTCGCTGTGGAAGGCTCTGGAGACCTGTTCGTGTCGGGTCTCTTGGCGGCGAGGGAATTCGGACCCGCGCCGGTGGTCAAGTTCGATCCTTCGGGCAAGTTGCTCTCGCCGCCTTCCCCGTTTGGGTCTGCGCACAACTCGGGTGTTGCGGTGAACCCGACGAGCGGCGACGTGTACGTGCTCGGCGAAGAAGGAGGCTTCCTCACGCCGGCCACGCCCGCGATGATCTTTGTCTACGACCCCGACACGGGTGCGTTGCTGTCGTCGTTTGAAGTGCCGGCGTCACGCAATTGGGAAGGCATCTGGACGGACGTACAGATTGCGGTCGACTCGGCCGGCAACGTGTACGTGCCGGTGGTGCCGGAAAACGAGGTGCTCGAGTACAGCCCGAGCGGCACGCTGCTGAAGACCTTCACAGGCTCGGGCGCTGGTGCGCTCAAGGAACCGACCGGGGTCGCGGTCGATTCCTCCGGGAACCTCTGGGTGGCCGACTCCGGCAACAACGGGATCGTGGAGTTCGATTCCAGCGGTGCGCCTGTGGAAGTGAACGGCAAGCCCGTGGAAATCAAGAGCGAAGGAGTGTGGTCCGTGGCGCTCGACGGACATGGGGACGTGTTAGCGGTTGTCGACAACAACGCGGACCCGTGCGGCGAAAAGCGGTCGCCCTGCCTCCATCTCGTCGAGTACAGCTCGGAAGGCAGGCCGCTCGCCGATGTGGGGGCCGGCCAGTTCGGCGAACTTGGTGGCGGAGGGGAAGGCTTCTTCACCACGGTAGCGGTGAATCAAGCGAGCCGGCGTGTGTACGTGAACGACGGCGACCAAGAAAAGGTCTGGGTGTTCGGGCCCCCCACCGCGCCTGTGGTCGGCCAGGAGTCCGTCGCGGAAGTGGGGACGACCGAAGTAAAGCTCGGAGCGCTCGTGAACCCTGGCGGCAGCCAGACGAGCTACCGCTTCGAATACGGCCCTACCAGTGCCTACGGCAGCTCGACGCCCTTCCCGGAAGGAAGTGTCGGTGAAGGAGTGCAATCGCACGCGGTGTGGGCGTCCGCAAGCGGCCTCGTGCCCGGGAGCACCTACCACTACCGTGTCGTGGCGGCCAACGAACTGGGAACGGTCTATGGCCCCGACCAAACCTTCACCACGCTGACCGCCGAGGAGGCGGCGTGTCCCAACGAACAGGTGCGTGGTGGCTTTTCCGCCAGGTTGCCCGACTGCCGCGCCTACGAGCTCGTGACGCCGCCGGTCAAGAGCTCGTCTCAGTTCAACGGTCGGCCAGAAGAAGCGTACTCGAGCACGGTTGCTGCGGATGGCGAAGCGGTCACGCTCTACGCCCAGGAACCGCGCCCCGGCGCGCCCACCGGCGGCGTCGACTACGTGGCGACGCGTGGCGCAGGCGGCTGGATCGCGGAAGACATCATGCCGCTCGAATCCTATGACGGGGTGCTCTGTCCGTTCCTGCAACACGTCTACGCGTACTCGGAACAGGTCACCAAGGACGTGATGCAGGCTGGCGCAGGGTCACGCGCTTCCACGACCGCCGGCGGCGGCGAAGGAGACCCGGAGTCGTGCAACCCCGAAGGCCGTCAGGTCGTGAGCGGCGAACCGGTGGGCTATGAAAACCTGCTGGTGCGCGAGAACGCGACCGGCGCTTACCAGCTTGTCAATGTCACGCCGCCGGGCGTGACGCCGGCCGACGCGCACTTCCAGGCCGCCTCCGCCGACCTCAGCCACGTGATCTTCACGGAGACCTCGCCCCTGGCTGAAGGCGCGCGGTACGGCGTGGACAACCTGTATGAATGGGATGAAGGCGCGGTGCGGCTGGTGAGCGTGCTGCCGGACGGCACGGCGGTCCTCGGATCGCTTCCGGCAGAAGAGTTTGTTGCAACGTACTCCGTGCCCTACGAAGGTGTGGTCTCCAGCAACGGTTCGCACGTCCTCTTCACTTACGGTGGCGCCCTGTATGACCGCATCGACGGGCAGCGCACCGTCCAGATCGACGAACAACAGGGTGGGTCGGGCCCCAGCGGTGGCGGCTCCTTCAGGGCTGTCACCTCTGACGGTTCGAAGGTCTTCTTCCTCGACGAAAGCAAGCTCACGGCCGACTCGACCGCGGAAGTGGGCGAACCTGACCTGTACGAGTGCGCGCTGCCTGAAGGCGCAAGCAAGTGCGAATTGACCGACCTCACGGTCGCTGCGGCCGGCAGACACGCCGACGTGCTCCGCGTCACGCCGCTCGGCGGCCATGACAACTCCGACGTCTACTTCGTCGCCGAGGGCGTGCTGGCGTCCAACACGAGGGAATTCACGAATGGCGAAGGCAAGACCGTCGTCGAAGGCGCGGAAGCGGGGAAGGAAAACCTGTATCTGTGGAACGGCAGCAAGACGACGTTCATAGCCACCGGCGGCGTCTCCGAAGAACTAAACCATGGGTTCGCAACCCATGGGTTCGTCGGCGGGAGGGTCGGCGGGCGAATCTCGCCCGACGGCAAGTGGCTCGCGTTCGAATCACAAAAGAGCCTGACCGGTTATGACAACCTATCCGCCGAGCTCTTCCTGTACAGCGCCGCCACAGGGCAGCTCGTCTGCGCCTCGTGCAACCCCACGGGCGAACCAGGAGGCGGTGTGGTGCCGGAGGGAGGGGGCTACGCGGAAGGGTCGTCAGGCAGCTACGATGAACTACAAGGAATCTTCCGGAGTCGGCACCTGCTCACCGACGCCGGCCAGGTGTTCTTCCAAACGTTCGAAGCGCTCGTGCCCGCCGATACGAACGGCCAGCTCGATGTCTACGAGTACGAGGGCGGCCACGTGTATCTGGTCTCGAGCGGCACGAGCTCCTTCGAATCGAACCTGTTGGGCGCGGGCGAGAGCGGCGATGACGTGTTCTTCAGGTCCAACCAGCAGCTCGTGCCGCAGGACAACCAGGAAGGACAGATCGTCATCTACGATGCGCGCGTGGACGGAGGCTTCGCCGAACCGTCCTCCCCGCCGGCGTGTACGACCGCCGACGCCTGTCGCACGCCGGTCTCGCCACAGCCCTCGATTTACGGGGCGCCGGCGAGCCAGACATTCTCCGGCGCTGGCAACCTCGCGCCGCCTCCGCCGACGGTCGTCAAGAAGGTTACAAAGAAGGCCGTGAAGTGCAAGCAGGGCTTTGTAAAGAACAAAAAGGGTCAATGCGTACGAAAAAAGAGTAAGAAGCAGGCAAAAAGAGCCAGCCACAACCGGAGGGGTAAGTGAGTGTGCCGTTTAACGCTAAGTCAAAGCGCGGGATGTAGAAGATCGGTGCTGCGATGAGGCGGTGCTGCGTAGATGATGGAGGGTTTTGTACCTCCGTGGTCGCTCTGCAGGGGGAGATCACAAACCACCCGCAAGCTGCTGCGATCAAGAGTCGTGGTGGTGAGCGTTGCGGGAGAAGGCGTGCTTTGAGTGCGTCAGGTGTGACCCAAGAAGGCGAACGTGAGTAAACCACTGATGACTTGTCGAAACCCTTTAGATGACATCGAAAGCGAGGCTGTTTACTTGGCCCGTGATGAGCCTGACGGGAGCCTGCTTATTGGTCAGGTGGTGTCCGGCATGAAGGTGGCGCGAGCTTGGGTTGGGCTTCTACGCGGAAGGCGGGAACCTGTTGTCTCGCGAGGTGGTCAGTCAGTGGCTTGTCGCCTGCGGCTGGCTGGATACGGGAGAATTCCAAGCGGTTGCACCCGTGAGGATAAGAGTACCGATGCGGGGCGCAGGGGCGGACCGTCCGGTAGTAGTGTTGAAGGTCCTGTAATGGGGCTGGAGCGAAGCGGACGGGTTATCCAGGCTTGGCTGTTGGGCAACCGCGATGCAGTTGTCGTGGGAGGAACCAATGGGTAAGTCAAAGTCGGAGGTAAAGTCATTCTGTATTTCGAAGCAGGTCGTCTGGGATGCCTGGGAGCGTGTCAGGGCTAACGACGGTGCTGCTGGTGTTGACGGGGAGTCGATTGCGGAGTTCGAACAGGACTTGAAGAATAACCTGTACGTTCTGTGGAATAGGCTGTCCTCGGGGAGTTATATGCCGCCTCCGGTAAGGGCGGTACAGATCCCGAAGAAGGACGGGCAGGGAGTCAGAACGCTGGGCATTCCCACTGTCGCTGACCGGATCGCGCAAACGGCCGTAAGGCTATATTTGGAGCCAGGGGTAGAGCCCTATCTTCACCCCGACTCCTATGGCTATCGACCGGGTCGCTCGGCCCATGACGCGCTGGGGGTATGCCGGGAACGGTGTTGGAAATACGACTGGCTGATTGACCTTGATCTCCAATCGTTTTTCGACTCCGTTGATCACTCGCTCGTTCTGAAGTCGGTGGCTGCCCATACCGATCACCGGTGGGTTCTTCTCTATGTCGAGCGGTGGCTGACTGCGCCGCTCGATCACGGAGACGGCACCTTGGTAGCACGGGATCGCGGCACCCCGCAGGGGTCGGCGATCTCGCCTGTACTAGCAAACATCTATCTCCATTACTCGCTCGATATGTGGATGACGCGGGAGTTCCCGACCATCCCGTTTGAGCGGTATGCAGATGATGTGGTCCTGCACTGTAAGAGTGAGCGCCAAGCGCGATTCGTGCGTAGCAGAGTCGCCGAGCGGATGGCGGATTGCGGCGTGGAGATCAACCCACGTAAGACCCGCATCGTGTATTGCAAAGACGACGATCGCAAAGGCTCTTATGAGCACGAGCGGTTCGACTTCCTTGGGTACACATTTCGTCCTCGACGTTCGCGGAGGAAGAACGGCAAGTTGTCCGTCAATTTTCTCCCGGCTGTCAGCGACGACGCCAGGAGGGCGATGAGTAAAACGATCAAGCGATGGAGGCTGCACTTATGGAGCGGGAAGACCCTAACGGCCCTCGCACGGGCAACAAACAAGCGCGTGCAAGGCTGGATCAACTACTACGGGCGCTTCTACCCGTCCGTCTTGGTCAGGTTTCTCAAGCGCATCGACGAGTATCTGGTGCGCTGGGCCATGCAGAAGTACAAGCGACTGCGCAAACGCCACAGAAAGACGAGGAAGTTCTTGGAAGGCGTGAAAACACGCGAGCCAAACCTCTTCGCTCACTGGCAACCGACTGCGCAAGCCAACAACTGGATGATGGGAGCCGTGTGATGGGAGACTGTCACGCACGGTTCTGCGAGAGCCCGAGGGTGAAATCCCCTCGGGCTACTCACCTGACGCGCTCCAGGAGAATCCCCACAGCACTCTCGCTCGCGGTCGCTGTGATCGTGGCGCTGGGAGCGGGCGCGTCCCCGGCGCTCGCCGGCGAAGCGCACCCGGTCATGCGTGAATTCGGCCGCAGCGCGACGGAAGCCTTCTCGAACCCGAACGGGATCGCGATCGACGAATCGACCGCGGACGTCTACGTCGCCGACATCGGCACGGACTCCGTCTACAAGTTCAACGCCAACGGCGAACCGGAAGAATTCGCGGCGCTGCACTCGCACGCGCTCACCGGCCCCACCCTGGGCGAATCGTTCTCGTTCCCCTCGGTGTACGGTAGCCCCGCGGCGATCGCGGTCGATAACGCCTGTGTGCAGCACACCCCGGCGCTCACCGGCAGGTCCTGTGAAGAATTCGACCCCTCGGCTGGTGATTTGTACGTGATGGATGCCGGCCACGGCGTGATCGACAAGTTCAGCCCCGAAGGCAGGTACCTGAGCCAGATCGGCGGCTTCCCGCACTCCACCGGCTCCACCGAAGTCGAACTGCTGGGGCTGGGCGTCGACGGGAGCGGCACCGTACACGTCGAGCTGAACACACAAACGTCCGGCGAACTGCTGATCGAGGAATTCGACGGCGCGGCCGTGAATCATCTCATCGCTCGCCAGGAATGGCATAGAAAAGACCTCAACGGTGGTGAGGTGGGCATCCCCGAACACCTCGAAAACCAGGCCCACGGCTTCGCCGTCTCTGCCACGGGCGATGGCTATCCGATCTATGAACCGTCGTGCTCGTGTACGGTCAAGTTCGGGCAGCACCTCTCCGCGCTCGGCCGCGTGGACAGCGGCGAAGCGGGCGATGTCGCGGTGGCCGTCGACCCCGCGACCGGCCACCTCTACGCGGACGATCAGTCCTCCGTGGCCGAGTGGGACACGGGCGCGATGAACGCCAACAGCGCTAGGACCAACAACGGGCCATCTGCCGCTGGCACGCTCGTCGCGCGCTTCGGCTCGCTGCAGCTCTCGAGCTCCGCGGGCGAGGGCGGAATCGCCGTCGACGGCGCGAGCGGGGAGATCTACGTCTCCAACCCGGCCGACGGCAAGGTCTACGTCTTCGCGAGCGATGCCCCCGCGGTCACCGCGAGCGCGGCGAGCGGCGTAACCATGCAAGACGCGAGCCTGAGCGGCATGGTCGATCCGCGCGGCGCCGCCGTCAGCGAATGCAAGTTCGAATACGGCGTCACCGACGAATTCGGCAACGGCCCCTACAACCACAGCGTGCCCTGCAAGCAGACACCGGCCGAGATTGGAGCAGGAAGCAGTCCGGTGGCGGTCTCCGCGCAGCTCGAAGGCCTCGAAGCCGGCGAACTTTACCACTTCCACCTCGTCGCGACCAACGCCGATGGCGCGGGGGAGGCCGGCGGTCTGCTCGCGACGCAGGGCGTCGGCTTCGGCATCAAGAACTTTGAAGTCAGCTTCCTGAACGAAGACGGCACACCCGACACGCAGGCGGGCTCGCACCCGTACCTGTTCGTCGACGTCTTCACGATGAACTCGCACTTCAAGCGCATCGAATCGAACGCTGACTCACCGTACATTCGCCTGCCCGACGGCGTCTTGCGGGATGTCACGGTCGATCTGCCCCCTGGCTTCGTCGGCGACCCCAATGCGACCCCCCAGAAGTGCACCGCAGAGGAACTGAGTACAGGAGTAGGTCAGGGTGAAAACTCGCGGGAAGCCTGTCCGCAGCGATCACGCGTGGGCGAATACCACCTGTACTGGTCACAAGCACAGCCCCTTCTACTGGAAGGCTATCAAAACCTGCTCTACAACATGGTGCCCCCACGCGGCGTGGCTTTGCAGCTCGGCGCCAGTTTCGTCGAACCACTGTTGTATATCAACAACGGGGTGCTCGCGGGCGGAGATTACCCCGTGCAGGCGACGGTGACGGCTGCGCCGACGACGGCGCCTGCCATTGGAGGCAGGGTAGAAATCTCCGGCGTCGTGGGCGGATGTGTGCACGCTATCCCGGAGTCGAGCGGGAAATACGTGAACAGCACATGCACCGAGTTGAATCCCCAGGAACACGGCGAATACGAAAAGCAAGGGGGCGGGCGCAAACCGTTCCTGACGATGCCGACGGGCTGCCACGGCCCGCTGCGCTCGACGATGGCGGCCGATTCGTGGGAAGAACCGGGCCAGTGGGCGAAGACGAGCTCGGTCACGCACAACGACGCGGGCACGCCCGTGTCGTTGACGGGCTGCTCGAAGCTGAAGTTCCCGCCGGAAATCAGCGTTACACCCGACAGCAGCGATGCCAGCACGTCCTCGGGGCTGACGGTAAACGTCCACGTCCCGCAGACCTCCGTGTTCAACCCCGACGGTTTGGCGGAGTCCTCACTCAGGGACACGACCGTCACACTGCCGGAAGGCGTCGCGATCAACCCGTCGGGTGGCGACGGCCTTGAAGCGTGCACCTCCGAACCGGCAGCGCTCGCGGCGGGCGCGCTCGGGAGCCCCGGTGATCAGATTGGCTATAAGGGCCAGGAAGAATTGAACGCCGAATACGAACCGGGTGTGAAGTGGAACACGTTCACGCCGGAACTGGCGAGCCCGCTTGCGCCGGGGGCAAACTTCTGCCCGAACGGGTCGAAGGTCGGGACGGTGAAGATCAAGACGCCGCTGTTGGAACACGAACTGGAAGGCGCGGTGTACCTGGCGGAGCAGGACTCAAACCCGTTCGAAAGTCTAATAGCGATGTATATCGTCGTGGAAGACCCCTATTCGGGGAGCTTGGTCAAGCTCGCGGGCGAAGTGTCGTTGAACCCGGATACGGGGCAGATCGTCACGACGTTCAAGAACACCCCGGACCTGCCGTTTGAAAATCTCGAACTGCACTTCTTCGGTGGGGAACGCGCCCCGCTGGCGACCCCGTCGCGTTGCGGGACATACACGACGACCGCGGTGTTCACGCCGTGGGACGGGAACGGCCCGGTGACCGCGGAATCCTCGTTCGAGATCGAACACGGTCCGGGTGGCGGTCCGTGCCCGGGTGCGAGTCTGCCGTTCGACCCGAGTGTGAATGCGGGTGCGACGAACATCCAGGCGGGTGCGTTCTCGCCGTTGACGGTGACGGTGAACCGCAAGGACGGCGAACAGAACCTGAAGTCCCTGGAAGCGAAACTACCGCCGGGCCTCTCCGGTGTGCTGACGGGTGTGGAAATGTGCCCAGAACCGCAGGCCAATGAAGGGCGCTGCGGGGAAGACAGCAAGGTCGGCGAAGCGACGATCGGTGTCGGTGTTGGCAATGACCCGTTCACGGTCACGGGCGGGAAGTTCTATCTCACCGGACCCTATAACGGCCATGGCAGTTGCACGGTCGGTGAAGCGGGGTGCGCGCCGTTCGGTCTGACGTTCGAGGTGCCCGCGAAGGCTGGCCCGTTCGATCTCGCGAACACGAAGAACAATCATCCCCCGTGCGACTGCGTTGTGGTCAGGGGCAAGATCGAATTGAACCCGGTGACGTCCGCGATCACGATCACCTCGAACCCGCCCGGGTCACCGGACTCGATCCCGACGAGCATCGAAGGTATCCCCCTGGAAATCCAGCACGTGAACGCCACGACCACACGGGGGGACTTCCAGTTCAACCCGACGAACTGCTCGAAGATGGCGCTCACCGGCACAGTGCAGCTCAACGAAGGCGGCTCCAGTACGATCTCCACGCCGTTTCAGGTCACCAACTGCGCCGCGCTGAAGTTCGAACCCAAGTTCTCGGTCTCGACGTCCGGGAAGACGAGCCGGACCGGGGGGGGGGGGGGCGAGCCTGAGCGCGAAGCTGACCTACCCGAACGTGCCCCAAGGCACCGAGGCCGACATCGCGAAGGTCAAAGTCGAACTCCCCGGACGGCTCCCGAGTCGCCTGACGACGCTGCAGAAGGCGTGCACCGCAGCGCAGTTCGAAGCGAACCCTGCCGGCTGCCCCGCGGCGTCGAAGATCGGCTACGCGACCGTACACACCCCGCTGATACCGGTCCCGTTGACCGGCCCAGCGATCTTCGTCTCCCACGGTGGCGAAGCGTTCCCGTCGCTGACGCTGGTGCTGCAGGGCTACGGCATCACGATCGACCTCGTCGGCACGACCGACATCAAGAGCGGGGTGACCTCGACAACGTTTAAGACGGTTCCCGACCAGCCGTTCTCGAGCTTCGAACTGACCCTACCCGAGGGTCCCTACTCGGCGTTGACGACGGCCGGGAACCTCTGCTCGCTGACGAAGACCGTCACGGTCAAGAAGAAGGTCATGGTCAGAGTTCACGGCCGCAAAAAGACGATCACCCGCAGGGTCAAGCAGGCCGAGCTCTCGACGCTTGCGATGCCGACCGAATTCGTCGCCCAGAACGGCGCCGAAATCCACCAGGACACGCCGATCACGGTCACCGGGTGCCCGAAGAGCGCGAGCCACGAGAGGCGCAGGAAGACAAGATGACTCAACCACTTAAACACCATGCGCGTAACGCGAAGCGCCTGAACATTCTGGTACTCGCCGTGGCGCTGGCGATGCTTACCCCGCCGATCACAGCGCAGCGGGCGCAAGCGCAAACGATTCATCACCCGCGGGGGCCGTTTGCTGTGTTCTCCCAGTGCCCGCTCGACGAACCGACGATATACGACTGCATCTACGTTTACACCAGGCACGGCGAAATGCGGATCGGGTCGATGACGGTGCCGTTTAGTAGGGCGATGGTCGGCTTGGATGGGGGAGTGCTGGAAGGTCCCACTGGAGAACCGACGATCTTTGCGGCGCCGGTGAACGGTGTGATCATGCAGCCGATGCCGATGCCGATCCCCGGAGGGCTCGGCAGGGTGCTTGAAGCGAGTGCGCTGCCCCACCCGCTTGGTGGCGTCTCCGGCGAGCTCGAAAGCGTGGGCTTGGGGGAGTTGACGGCCACCGTCGAAGTCGCCGGGCCGGCCAGTGCCGTCACGTTCTCCCTGCAGAATGCCCTCTATCAGAGCGGTGTGGTGCTCGAAGAGCCGCTCAAGATCAAACTGGCAAGCCCGGTGCTTGGCGAGCACTGCTACATCGGAACCGACTCCGATCCGATCCGCGTTCAATTCACGGAGGAAAAGACTGATCCTCCCCCGCCCAACCTGCCGATCGAAGGCGCATTCGGTCCTTTCTTTCGCGCAGAAGAAGCAACAGCAACGATGTTCGTAGCCCCCGGCAACTCGCTGGTCGATAACTCATTCGTGGTGCCCGCAGCGAGCGGCTGTGGCGGCTCGCTGGCGCCAGCGATCGACGGGATCATCGACTCCAAGCTGAAACTGCCCTCCCCAGCCGGGCGCAACACGCTGGTGCTCGACAGTACCGCGTATCTCGCCGAAGCGAAGAACGTGATTGCCAGCGAATAGCGTGCCGAGCGCCTCCGCGTATGGCCGGGGTCGTCAGTCTGCTGGTGCCCGCGGCAAACGGAGGGTAGGGCGTGGCGCCTAAATCGATGGGCGTGCGGCTGCCGAGCGGGGGCGGGGGCTGCTCGCCGACCTTGGGGACCCCGATGTCTCCTGGACAGAGGATCTGATTGCTCAGCGGCGAGGGGAAGCCGCGCGCGAAGGCTGACATGGCCGTGCCGGTGCTGGACGCCTCGGCGCTGCTCGCGTACCTGCGCGGTGAGCCGGGCGCCGAGGTTGTCTCCGAGGCTATTGCCGGTGGCGCCACGATCTCCACCGTCAACCTCGCCGGGGCGCTCAGCCGCTCCACCGAGAACGGCGTGAACCCCGCCCAGCTCGCCGGTAAGCTGACCGACCGGGGGCTGTTGGACGGTGTGATCGCCACGGAGCCGTTCACCGTGGCGGATGCGATCGAGGCAGCTCGCCTGCGCCCGCTCACCCGTGCTGCTGGACTATCCCTCGGCGACCGCGCCTGCCTCGCTCTTGCCCGCCGCCTCGAGGGTGTGGCGATGACCACCGATATCGCCTGGGGACGAGTCGAGCTCGACGTCTCGCTCAGGCTCATCAGGGAGGACTCCGACGCCACTCTCGCGCCTCCCGATCCGGGTTGAGCTTCGGCGCCACCAAGGAAAGATGCCCGCCACGCGGCCGCGAGCGCCGCGTCATACGATTGAGGCCATGAACCTCACCCCGTCGGAGATCCGCGTGCTGGGCTGCCTGCTGGAAAAGCAGCGCACCACCCCGGACGTGTACCCGCTGAGCCTCAACTCGCTGCGGCTGGCGTGCAACCAGTCCACCAACCGCGACCCGGTGGTGCAGTACGACGAGGAGGTGCTGCGCGACGCCCTGAATCGCCTTCAGCGCCGCGGCTACACGCGCCTAGCCAGCGGCGCCCGCGCGCCGAAGTTCCGACATCTGCTGGCGGAAGCGCTGCCGATGGGCGAGGACGAGCAGGCGGTGATGTGCGTATTGATGCTGCGCGGCCCCCAGACCCCGGGGGAGCTCAAGCAGCGCACCGAGCGGATGCACGCCTTCGCCGATCTCGGCGGAGTACACGAGACGCTCGAGCGGCTGATTGGCCGCGGGTTGGTCGCCATCCTCGAGCGCCGGCCCGGCCAGAAGGAGGAGCGCTACGTCCAGCTGCTGGGTGAGGAGGCCGAGGCACCCGACGTGGCGCCATCGCCCGTGTCGATGCCAACGCCGGTCCCTCGTGCGGTCGACGGTCTGGAGGAGCGGGTGGCGCGGTTGGAGCGTGAAGTGGCGCAGCTGCGCGCAGCGTTGGGGGATAGCCCCGGAGACGAGCAGGCTGCTCACCCCAGGCTGGAGGAGGACTTCTCTCAGCCCGGGCCTGAAGAGGAGCCCTCCCACGCCGGACCCGGGGAGGAGCCCCCCTACACGTCCCCCCACAACGGGGCCGAGCGAGCCGATGTGGAGCTTTCGGCAATGCCAGACGACAAGGAGGCGGGGGAGACGCGCGAATGGACGTGAGCCACGTCAGCCACGCCACCGCGATCCTCGCCGCGACGACCAGCTCGACCGGGGACACCGCCACCGGGGTGGGCATCCCCCTGGCGCTTGCGGCCGGGCTGGTGTCGTTCCTCTCGCCCTGCGTGCTGCCGCTGGTGCCGGGGTACCTCTCGACGGTGATCGGGGTGGCGCCGGCGGACATCCAGCACGCCGGGGCGCGTCGGGTGCTCGGCCCGAGCCTGCTGTTCATCGCGAGCTTCTCGCTGATCTTCATCCTGCTGGGCCTGACAGCCACCCAGGTGGGCTCGCTGCTCACCGACCACATCGTCACGCTGCGCACGGTCGGCGGCGTGCTGATCATCGCGATGGGGGTGCTGTTCCTCGCCACACCGTTCGTGGACGCGCTCAACTTCCAGTGGCACTCGGAATCCTTGCAGCGACTCGCCGGCCGCGGCGGGCCCCTGGTGGCGGGGGCGGCGTTCGCGATCGCGTGGACGCCCTGCACGAGTATCACGCTCGGGGCGATCCTCACCCAGGCGGCGGTGTCCAGCTCCGCCGCCCACGGGGCGCTGCTGCTCGCCTTCTACTCCGCGGGCTTGGCGATCCCGTTCCTGGCGATCGCGCTCGCGTTCGAGCGCGCCACCGACGCGCTGGCGATCGTGAAGCGCCACTTCTCGGTGATCGTGGGCGTCGGCGGGCTGGTGATGATCGCGCTGGGCCTGTTGATCGTCACGGGCGAGTTCACGGTGCTCAACTCGCAAGCCAACAGCTGGCTTCAGGGCACCGGGCTCGACGTCACCAACATTTGAAGCACCCGGCGCGGCTCAGGTCGGACCGTGCGTTGCGGCGGCGGTGTGCGTCTGCGTACTCGCGGCGGCCTTGCGGGCCCGGTAGCGCTGTTCCCACGCTTCCTGGTTGCGCTTGGCGTCCAGCACGAACGGGGAGTAGCCGATCGCTTTGACGATCCCCTCGTTGATCGCCGACTCGGCGAAGGGGAGGGGGCGCATCACGTCCACGAACAGCACCACGCGCGTCTCGTCGGTGTCGTTCCACACCTCGTGGTTGAAGGTGTCGTCGAACACCATGCTCCTGCCCTCCTCCCAGTGGCGAATGTCCTCCCCGACGCGGATCCTGCAGGACTCGGCGTCCTGTGGCACGATCAGCCCGAGGTGGTAGCGCAGCACGCCCTTGTAAGGCCCGCGGTGGTCGAGGATGTGCTTGCGCGGGGAGAGGATCGAGATCATCGCCGTCTTCATCCCAGGTATCTGGCGCATCAGGGCAGCCGTGCGTGGGCACATCTCCACCCCCAGCTTCGCCTCGAAGCCGTACCCGTACAGGAAGAACGTCTTCCAGCGATCGTCGTCGGTGATCTCGATCTGGTCCTTGGAGATGTCCTGGAAGTTGGCCAGCGCGGCATGGTCGTCGAGCAGCGCGGCGGCCTCATCGCGGATCACCTCCCAGTTACGCTCGATGTGCTCCACCCACGGGAAGCGCTCCAGCGGGAAGAATGTCGCGTCGCCCACCAACGAGCGGCGCCCGATGAAGCGCTCGACCGGGGCGAGAATCCGTTCCCCGCCCGCGATCGTCAGCTCCACCGTGCGCTCCCACAGCGTCTTCTGTGAACCATCTGTCATTCGCGATGCCTCCTCCGATCGCCTCCGAGTGAAGGCATCCAGAGTAATACTCGTTGCGACGGTACGTCTAGATGAATTTTCAAGGCACGCCCCCTGACGCCCAAGAACCAAGCGATTCAAGGGAATGAGAACCCACCCACCCAGCGAAGTGTGCTCTGCACACGAGCGACCGAGGACACAGACCGAAGCCGGGTGACACGCGCCTTCGGCGCGAATCCCCGTTTCGGCCAGCGCCGGTTATTGGGCGTCAGGCAGCCTCGCGGAGGGCCGCCAGCTCGGGCGACTCCGCGAGCTTCTTCAACGCGCGCTGCTCTAGCTGCGAGGCCCGCTCTGCCGAGAAGCCGAGGCGCTTGCCGATCGCGGTGAGCGTCTGCGGCGCCTCGTGGCCGGTGCCGAAGCGCAGCGTCAGCACGGTGCGCTCGGTTTCGGGCAGCTGCGAGATCGCGAGCTGCACGAGGCGCTCACGCTCGTTTTCGTAGGCGGTCTCCTCGGGCGGCTCCTGGTCGGAGGGCAGCAGGTCGCCGAGCGCCGTGTCGCCGTCTTCGCCCACCTGCTGGTCGAGGCTGACGAGCGCCGCACGCTGGTGGCGCACTTCTTCGACCTGATCGAGCTCGAGGCCGGTCTCGAGCGCGATCTCCTCGGAGGTCGGCTCGCGCCCGAGACGCACGGAGAGCTCGCGCTCGACGCGCCCCACCTTGCGGGTGCGCTGGGCTACGTGCACCGGCAGGCGGATCGTGCGCCCGGAGTTCTCGAGGCCGCGCTGGATCGCCTGGCGGATCCACAGCGTGGCGTAGGTGGAGAAGCGAAAGCCCTTGCGCCAATCGAACTTCTCGCTGGCGCGGATCAGGCCGAGCATCCCCTCCTGCACGAGGTCGGCGAGCGGCAGGCCCTGGTTCTGGTAGCGACGCGCGTTGGAGGCGACCAGGCGCAGGTTGGAGTTGATCATCAATTCCTTCGCGCGCAGGTCCCCGCGCTCGATCCGCTGCGCCAGTTCGATCTCCTGGTCGGGCGTGAGCAGGGGGTAGCGCCGCGAGTGCGCGAGCAGCTGGTCGACGGACTCGGGGATGAAGCTTTCCGGTTCGGGGGCCGCCACGGGGCGCCGGCGACGGGCGCTCGCGGTGGGCTCGGGACGGCTGTCCCCGAAGGGCGAATCGAGGGCAACCGGCGCCTGCGCGGCGCCGCCCGGGGCGTCCGCGGCCTCCAAAGTGTCTAGTGTGGTGATCTGGCGGCTATCGTCTGTCATAAGTCGGTCCTTCGAATTGAAAAGGAGGGGCCTGGCTGGGGTGGGCTCGTGGCTGAAGAGACGGCCTGGGCTTGCCGGCCTTTATGTTGGAAGCGAGGGGCCCGGCTTGCCGGCCTTGGTCGGCTGTGCCACCCTCTTATCCGATGCTTGGAGTCGGAATTATAGGGCACAATAGTTGCGTTGTCAATTATTCCTGGCGTAGTGGGTCGGCGGGCGCGTTGGTCCACTCCGTACACGGTGGCGCACCCCTGTTGGAGCCCATCGGAGGCCCATAAGTTGCTCTACCCGAGAACCTGCTCTACCCACTCGGGCAAATCGTTATGCGGTGGTTATCTGGTCTCGATGCGCTTTTTATTCGCGCGCCGGGCCGAGAAACCTGCGCCGCGATGTTCGGCTCATCGGACATCCAGCCCATTTGCGCGAGCCGCCGGCGTCTCCACTGGCCGGGCGTACGCCTCGAGGGCCCATGCCCGGGGCGCTACTGACCGCCCACCGACACCCGATCGGTACTGTGCGCGGTCTGTTCGGCCCCGGTGGTGGTCGTGAGAACCGCGGCGTTGCTACGAGTGAGCGTGCGGCGTACGAGACCGGGGAGCAGCAGGCGGGCGGCGGCGGCCAGGAAGTAGGGGCGCGGCACGTAGCGCTCGGCTCGACGCCCAAGGCCCACCTCCACGATCGCCTCCGCCACGCGATCGGGCGTGGAGACGATCCACGCCGTCTGCGGCCGGGCGAGCAGCTCGCGGGCGGGGAAGCCCTCGGTCGCGATGAACCCGGGGAACACGGTGCCGACGTGGACGCCGTGGGCGTGCTCCTCGGCGTACAGCGCGTCGCTCCAACCGGTGAGCGCGAACTTGCTCGCCGAGTAGGCTCCGGTGCCGGGGCGCGTGACGCGCGCGGCAGTGCTGGAGACGTTGACGATCGCGCTCGGCGCGGACTCCCGCAGCAGCGGCAGCAGCGCCTCGGTGAGCCGCACGGGCGCGTCGAAGTTGAGCGTCATCGTGCGCCGCACGTTGGCGTACCCGCCCTCGGCAAAGGGCGCACGCCAGGCTGCGCCGGCGTTATTGACCAGCAGCGTCAGGCGCCCCCTGTACTGCTCACGCACGTGCTCCAGCACACGCGTGGGTGCGTCCTCGTCGGTGAGGTCGAGCGCCAGCCAGCTGCATGCGGCTGGCAGCGTCTCGGCGAGTCCGCGCAGCAGCTCCTCGCGACGCGCCACCAGCACAAGCTGTGCGTCAGGCTCACGGGCGAGGCGCCGCGCGGTCGCCTCGCCGATCCCGCTGGAGGCGCCGGTGATGACGGCCACGAGTGGTGCGCTCACGGGCGCGACCTTACAGCAACGTCGCGGCGCCAATGGCTTCGTCTCCGCATCGACCCGAGCCGGCTACTCCACTCGCCGGCGCCAGGTAGCCTGTTGCTATGGAGTCCTCGGGTCACTTGCTGCCGGTCGAAGGCCACCACCTGCGGGGTATCTCCCCGCGCGCCTTCCAACACCCCGCGGACCGCGCCGCGACGGCCGCGCTGAAAGCGATCCCGTATCTGGACACGGTGGTGCGCAAGCTGATCGAGCTGGGCTACGAGCGGGCGCTGCGCCAGAGCTACCTGGGCTCGGCGGTGAGGCTCTCCGAAGAGCAGCTCGGTGACGTGTGGCGCGAGCACGCGATCGCCTACACCACGCTTGACATGGTCGAGGTGCCCGACCTCTACCTCACGCAGTACCCGTCACCGAACGCGATGGCGATCGGCGCGAAGCGACCGATCGTGGTGGTGCAGTCCGAGCTCGTGGGGCTGCTGGACGCCGGGCAGCGCCGCGCGGTGTTCGCGCACGAGGCCGCGCACATCCTCGCCGACCACCAGCTCTACCGCACCGCGCTGTACATCCTGATGCTGTTGGGACGGACATCGCGGCTGCTGCTGCCGCTGGCGCCCATCCGCACGGCGTTGATGGAGTGGGAGCGTGCCACGGAGCTGAGCGCCGACCGCGCCGCGGCGCTCGTGACACGCGACCCCCTGACCGTCTGCCGCACTCTGATGTGCCTATCCGCCGGGGCGATGGTGGATGAGCTCGACCTCGACGTGTTCATGCGCCAGGGTCTCGACTACACCGAGAAGGGCGGAGGCTTGGAGCGCCTGACGCGCCTGCTGATCGACCTTGGCGTCAGCCATCCGATGCCGGTGAAGCGCACGCACGAGCTGATGGCGTGGGTGCGCTCGGGCGAGTTCGACCGGATCGTCGGCGGCGAGTACCCGACTCGCGACGAACCGGTCGATGCCCGCGCCGAGGGCAGCGAGGCGGTGTCCCACTACTCCGAGCGCTTCCGCGACGCCTTCCGCGACGCCGGCGAGTCGATCAACTCCGTCGGCCAGCAACTCGCCGACTGGCTGCGCAAAAACCCGGGTGGGGAGGGCGAGGATGACGTGGAGGACCCTGAGGAGTAGCGCCCGGTCGAGCTTGGGGGATGGAGGGATCTGGACGGAGTGCGACCGTGGACGGTCTGCCTGCGCAACGTGGGCGCAGCGCGGCCGACTCTCACGTCTCCGGCGCGCGCTCGGAGCTGCGGCGGAGGTTGCCGATCAGCAGCCCGATCACGGTCACGAGGTAGATTTGGCCGAAGAGCATCTCGAGCACTGAGAGCGCGCGTCCCAGGTTGAGGGTCGGGGTGAGGTCGCCGTAGCCGGTGGTGGTGAGCGTCGTGAAGCTGAAGTAGATCTGCTGGCTCTGGGTGATCGCGGCGTTGGAGACCTGCTCGAAGTAGGGGTGGGAGCTGAGGCCGACGATCACGCGGACGACCAGCGCGAAGAGCAGCCCGATCAGCAGGTAGCTGGTGAGCGCTCCGGCAACCGCCTGCAGTGTGACGCCGCGATCGCGTACCAACCGCACCACGCCGCGGGTGAGCATGATCAGTACCGCCAGCACCGCGAGGGCGGCGCCCGCGGCGCCCACCCAGCGCGGTACGACGGAGAGCCCAACCAGCACCGCCAGGGCGATCAACGCGAGCACGGTCAGCGTCGCCGCGACACCACGCCTGGCCAGAGGTTCGCGTGAGGTGACGATGATCGCGAACAGCATCGCCCCTTGGAGGATCACCGCGATGGCGCGACCGGCGGGGGTCTCGGGCGCGACGATCGAGAACAGCACCGCCAGAATCGTGAGTGCGAGCACCACGCCATAGCGGTGTTGCGAAGATCTGGCGCGCTCAGACGACGCGGGAGGTTCCAGCGACACTCGGGAAAGGATTGCGCGGGCGTCGGCGGAGCGCCGGACGCTGCGGGCGCCGGGCGGGTGTCTCGATTGCATTGGGCCGTCGAAGGCACCCACGGCTCTCGGCACACCCCGCGGGCGCTGGGAGGCGTACTGGACTCGGCGCCCTACGTCGAGCCCCACTTGCCCTGCCCGTAGCGGGCGAGCTCGAGGCGCGCGATCACGCCGCGGTGGACCTCGTCGGGACCGTCGGCGAGGCGCAGCGCGCGGGCAATCGTCCACGCGGCGCCGAGCGGGAAGTCGTCGCTGAGGCCGGCGCCGCCGTGCAGCTGCATCGCCATGTCGACCACGCGCTGGGCCATGTTGGGCACCGCGACCTTGATCTGCGAGACCGCGCCCAGCATCTGAGGTGAGGAGGTGTCGATCAGCCAGGCGGCGTGCAGCACGTGCAGGCGAGCCTGGTCGATCGCGATCCGGGCGTCGGCGATCCGCTCGCGGTTGCCGCCGAGGTTGGCGAGCGGCCTGCCGAACGCAACCCGCTCGGTGGCGCGCCGGCAGGCGAGCTCGAGCGCCAGCTCGGCGAGGCCGATCAACCGCATGCAGTGGTGCACGCGACCGGGACCGAGGCGTGCCTGGGCGATCCCGAACGCCTGGCCGGGCCCGCCGACGATCGCGCTGGCGGGCAGGCGCACATCGGTGAAGGAGACCTCGCCGTGGCCGCCGGGGGCGTCGTCGAAGCCCATCGTGGAGAGCATCCGCTCGACCTTCACCCCGGGGTGCTCGAGCGGGACGAGCACCATCGAGTGCTGGTGGTAGCGGTCGGCGGCAGGGTCGGTGAGCCCCATGAAGATCGCCACCCCGCAGTTGGGGTGCCCGACGCCGGTGCTCCACCACTTGCGCCCGTTCACGACCACCTCCTCGCCGTCAAGCGTCGCCGTGGCCTGCATGTTGGTCGCGTCGGCGGAGGCGACGTCGGGCTCGGTCATGCAGAAGGCCGAACGGATCTCCCCGGCGAGCAGCGGCACCAGCCAGCGCTCGTGTTGCTCGGGGGAGCCGAAGTGCAGCAGCACCTCCATGTTGCCGGTGTCGGGCGCGTTGCAGTTGCACACCTCGCTGGCGATCAGCGAGCGGCCCATGCGCTCGGCCAGCGGCGCGTACTCGACGTTCGAGAGACCCGCGCCCTGCGGGTGGCCGCCGACCTCGGGGCTGCCAGGCAAGAACAGGTTCCACAGCCCCTCCTCGCGGGCTTTGGCCTTCAAGCTCTCGATCGCCGGGTGCACGACCCACGGGTTGGAGCTCGCCAGTAGCTCACGGTGGTAGGGCTCCTCGCGAGGAGCCACCTCGCGTTCGACGAACGCGTTCAAGCGCTCCAGCAGCTCGAGCGCGCGGGGCGAGTGCTCGAAGTTCATCGCCTGCTAACTCCCACCCGCCACGCGGGTGGCTGCCAGCGTCGGGGGCAGGCCGGCTCTGCTCGCCGCCGCCGGCAGGGCCATCTCAGTTGCCATCCTGCACCTCGAGCACGACCTTGCCGGTGGCGCGCCGCTCGTCGATCTCCTGGAGCGCATCGGCGGCCCGTTCCAGTGGGAAGCGGGCTCCGACGAGCGGGCGCACGACGCCACTTTCGATCATCGGCTCGAGGCGCGCGCCGATCTCTCGACAGAGCTCGGGGCGGGTGAGCGCGTAGGCACCCCAGCCGGCGCCGACCACCTCGACGTTGCCGAGCAGCAGTCGGTTGACCCGCACCTCGGGGATCGACCCGCCGGTGAAGCCGACGACGACCAGCCGGCCGTCGGCGCGCAGCGAGCGCAGGCTGTCGGTGAAGCGCTCGCCACCGACCGGGTCGAGCACGACGTCCACACCGCCGCCGGAGAGCTCCTTGGCCTGATCTCGCCACGGGCCGTCGGCGCGCAGCACCTCATCGGCCCCCGCCGCGCGCGCCACCGCCGCCTTCTCGTCACTGGAGACGACCGCGATCGTGCGCGCCCCGAGCCCGGCGGCGACCTGCAGCACCGCTGTGCCAACGCCACCGGCGGCTCCGTGCACGAGCACGGTCTCGCCCTGCTTCAGCCGCCCGCGCAGCACCAGTGCGAAGTAGGCGGTGTGGTAGTTGAGGACCAGGCCGGCGCCCTGCGCGAAGTCCAGTGCGTCGGGCAGCGGGAAGGTGAGGAACGGGGGCGCCACTGTCGCCTCGGCGAAGCCCCCGGTCATGCAGAACGCGGCCACGCGCTGGCCGGCGCTCACGCCGGCCCCCTCCGAGGCGGCGCTCACCACACCGGCGACCTCGCCGCCCGGGATGAATGGCAGCGGCGGTTTGTACTGGTACTCCCCGCGCGTCTGCAATACCTCGGGGAAGGAGACGCCGGCGGCGTGCACGTCGATCGCCACGCCCTCCCCCGGCGTGAGTACGTGCGATGGGGGCTGGCCGAAACGGGGATGCTCGCCGGAGGCGAGCGTCTCCCGGCTTCGGCCGGGCGCGGGCAGATCCACCAGGCGCAGAGCGCCGGTGGGGCCTGTGAGGTCTACGATCTGGACTGCCTTCATCACGCCCATCTCCCACGCTCGCCGACTGAGGGCCACATTCAACACGCTTTGCGCATTCGAGGAGGACGCGGTGCCTGGCTGCCCCAGATCCGTCGGCATCTCGGCCCAGCGGTTGCTCTATCGCGGACAGGGAACAACCGTGTGAGCGCTGGTGCGGGTACCGTCTTCGAAGGAGAACGAAGCGGCGAAGTGGAAGCCTCCACGGGGGCAGGTGCGGGGCAGGATGATGCCGCGGGGATGGTAGGAGCGAAACCTGCCGCGGGTGTGTTCGTAGTAGGTGAGGTTCAGGGGGCCGATCGTGGAATGCAGCTGCACGAGGGCGGCGTTGGGGGCTTCCGGGAGCGTGGGGACGAGCGGGATCGTGGTGGCGAGGTCCCCCCCGAAGGGGCTGTTCGCGGGGAGCACGACGCCGTGGAAGACGATCTGGGCAGCGACCGGGGAGTGGCCGTTGGCGTAGAAGAGCAGCCCGAGGTGCCCGGCGCGGAGATTGGCCATGAAGATCGTGGTCTGGGCGGTCTCGGTGAGTATTTCGGGACCGAAGGGGATCTCGACGAGCCCTTTGCCGTAGCCCATCTGGGACTGGGAGGGGCAGGCTTCGGGGCCGTGGGCTTCCAGCGTGGCGGCGCTGCACGTTTCGAGGCCGAGGCCGCTGGTCCCGATCCCGAGGTTGGCGGGGTAGTAGAGGTCCAGGCCGGTCAGGGGGGAGGGGACCTGCCCCGTGGTGGTGGCGACCGTGAAGCCGAAGACGATCGTCGTGCCCTGCCCGAGGCGCTCGGGGGAGAATCCCGCGTTCAGCTTTGCGGTCGGCTCGGCCACGGCGGTGGTCGCCCGGGCAGTGGTTGCGCGCCACGCACACGCGAACACCAGCAGGGCGAGCGCCGCTCGGGCTACGGCCGGCATTCGGATCCCGAAGATCGTTCCCTGCACGCCGAACGAACGATACAGCGCGCACGGTCGGCGACCCGCACCTGTTTCTGACTGTTGTCTACGAGCGGGCCGGGGCGGTGGCGCTCTACGCCCGCTGCCACGTGGCGAGGCGCATCAGCGTGGCGGCGCTGACCCCGCGGGCGGTGAGGATGCAGGTGTGGCCGGCTTCGCGCCAGGTGACGATCGTCGGGTTGGCGTGGCTGAGGACGTGGAAGCTCACGCCGTGGCGCTGCGCCGAGGCGCTACTGGAGGGGATCGCCAGCGCGGCGCCGGAGACGATCGAGTAGCCGATCCGCCGCGCGCGGGAGTCGGTGTAGAAGACGGTGGTGACGGTGCGCCCCCCAACCGTGTCGGTGCGTGTTCCCACCGCCCGCCAGCCGAGCTTGCCGTCCCAGTAGGGGTAGTAGATCCCCGCGGCGGAGGCCGCCAGCAGGTGGGGGTTGTGGGGGTTCTCGGCGGGCGCGGCGTGGGTGGCGGTGCGCAGGCCCGAGCTAGATGCCTGCAGCACGGTGGGAGCGGTGGTGGTGGCGCCCGTGAGCACCAGCACCAGCACCACCGCCGCAGCGGCGGCGAACGCGAGAGCTGCCGCCAGCCTCGGCGGCCGCCGAAGGGAGAGGGAGCGTTGTGTCTCGCGGCCACGGGCTCGCCTGGAGGGCGTGGCAGCGCCCGGGCCGGCTCCCCCGACCCGGCCCTCACCCGTGGTTGCGAGGTCCCCGGTGGAGGCCAGCTCGATTGAGCGGCGCAGCAGGGTGGGTGCCTCGATGCGATCGAGCGAGCGCACGAGCGTCACGGCGCGGCGCTGATCCTCCAGTTCGCGTGCGAGCTCGGGGGACTCGGTCACGCGCGCCAGCAGCGACTCGCGCCGCTCCTCTGGCAGCGTGCCGTCGGCAAGCGCGGCCAGCATTGCGTGGATGTTCTCGGGCTCGCGACTCATGTGGTGCTCTCCCTGGTAAGACGCCGCGCGGGGGGCTCATCTTCCTGCGGAGCGGGAAGGTCCTCGCCCACGGCCACGTCCTGCTTGCCCTTGCCCACCGACTTGTCTTTGTCCGTGGGCAGAGCCTCGCTCTGCCCACGTGCGGGCACATGCTCTTCCTCGCGCACCTGGCCGTCCTTCGACGGGGAGGACGATTCGAGCGCGTGCACGACGAACGCGCGTGCGCGGAACAGCCGCGTCGCGACGGTCGCCTCCTTGGTGTCGAGGATACGCGCCGCCTCGCGGTGGGAGAGCCCGGCGATGTCGCACGCGACGAGTGCGAGGCGGTAGCGCTCGGGGAGGCCGGCGATCGCCGTGAAGACCTCCTGCGCCTGCAGCGCCTCCTCGGGCCGCTCGCCGCTGCGGGGATCGACGGGCTCGATCTCGTCGATCGTGGTCGAGCTGACAAGCGGACGTCGCGTGGCGGTGCGACGGTCGGTGAGGAAGGTGTTGCGCAGCACCGTCATCAGGTAGGCGAGCTCGTCCTGGCCGCGCAGCAGTCGCGGACGGGCGAGCACACGCGCGAACGTCTCCTGGACGAGGTCTTCCGCCTCGTGGGGCGAACCGCACAGAGCCCACGCGGCGCGGTAGAGCCGGTTGAGATGGCGCGGCAGCGACTCGGGATCGAGCGCGGGCATCGCGCTCGACTGTAGCGCGCGACGTGTCCGATGATGAAAATCTTCCACCAGCCTCCGCATGCCCCCAAGCATCGGCTGGATGCTCCCCCGAGTCACGGGCTAGCGGCCGTGGCTCCAGACTGCGAGGGCACCATGAAAGGTTATCGTTGCCGCCGGAGTCTCGTGCAATAGAGAAGGCCGAAGAGAAGGCCGAAGAGAAGGCCGAACAAGCGGGCCGAACGGGCCCGCTTACGAGCCCGGACAAATAAGACCGAACGGGCCCGTTGACGAGCCCGACAATCAACTTCAGGAGACAAGCGTGCGACACCCTTCAATTTTTGCCGCGACCACCCTCGCGGTCGCCGGGCTGGCGGTCGCCGGCTGCGGATCCAGCGGCAGCTCCAGCTCCGGTAAAACCGAATCCAGCGGCTATCCCGCGACGAGCGCATCGACGACGTCCAAGAGCGCGGCGGCCTCCGGGGCGACGGGCACGGGGACCGCGATTGCGACAAAGCACACGCAGCTTGGCACGATCCTCACGGCCGGCCCGAAGCATCTGACGGTGTACCTGTTCGCGGCCGACACCGGCTCGACGTCGACCTGCTCGGGCGCGTGCGCGCAGGTGTGGCCGCCGGTGACGACGACGAGCGCCCCGAAGGCCGAAGGCGAAGCGGTGGCGACGGACCTCGGCACGACGACCCGCTCGGAAGGGGCCAAACAGGTCACCTACAAGGGGCACCCGCTGTACTGGTATGTGAGCGATTCGCAGGCGGGCGAAACCACCGGACAGGGCGTCCAGAGCTTCGGGGCCGCCTGGTGGGTGCTGTCGCCGAGCGGCAGCGAGATCACCGGCTCCTGAGCGGAGCGCGGGACCCAACGCGGAGCTCGCGAGCAAATCGGGAAGGATTGGGCGCGCTTCGGAGTCACAGGAGTCGTAGGTGCCCCTGTCAGGGCGCAGTACCCCTGGTGAGCGACCGTCATGGATGGTGGCCGCTCACCAGGCGATCGAGGTATCTCCCCGATCGAGGTATCCCCCGGGACCGCTGTCCTACTGCCTCGCAAGCCCGCTTTGATTGGTGGGGCCCCCAAAAGCGGAGTCAGTAGGCCCTCTAAAAGCGGAGTCAAGATCTGCCACCACCATAAGACTGAGGCTCGTTCTCAGTTGGTGGGGCTCAAAAGATTCAATCGTTCCGCCGCTCCACCAACAGTGCGAGCGTCGGGCAGGCGGCGGCTGCGCGGCGCGCGTGGGCGAGCAACCTGGGGTCGAGCGGAGCGCCGTCGAGGATCGGGTAGCCCCACTCGTCCAGGGAGATGCGCTCGGGCAGCAGCTCGTGGCACATGCCGTGGGCCGCGCAGGCGATCGGGTTGACGCGCAGACGGTGGTGCGAGGTGGGGCTCATGCTGAGATGGGAGTCGTTGAGCGGGAGGCACGCTGCCGCGGCAGCTCTGATGGCAGGGCGCAGGCGGCGCAAGGGCCGTGGTGTGCGTGGTCGGAAAGCTCCTGCGCGAACACCTCGAGCGCGCTTGCAACGAGGCGGGCGACGCCGTCGGGGTGCGAGCAAGCCCCGCGGCCACCGACCAGTCCGGCGAGCGAGCGCAGGCGCCGGTCGACGGCGTCCCGCTCACCGCGACCGCGCGCGAGAACGCCGCGATGAGCCTTGGCGCGCTCCTCGCCCCTGCCCGGTCGATCCTCGGCGACGCTGCCCGCGAGCTGCTCGAAGAGCGAGGCGATCGCGTCGAGGCCGAACACGCACGGCCCGCACTGGCGGGCGCTCTGCGAAGCAAGCCAGCGGGTGAGTCGAGCGAGCTCCGCGACGGGGCAGGCCTGATCGGAGAGCATCACCACCACACCCGCTCCGAGCGAGGCGCCGAAGGGGGAGAGGTGGCGATCGGAGAGCGCCACCTCTCTCAGATGGGAGCAGTCGATCCATGTCCCGGAGTAGCCACCCAGAAGCACCGCGCGCGGCTGCGCGGTGAGGCCATCGGCGGCGTCGAGCAGCGCCGTGAGAGGGGAGCCGTGCTCGATCTCATAGACCCCCGGTGCGGCCACGGATCCGGCGAGCGTGACCAGCGCCGAGCCGGACTGCTCGGGGGTGCCGAGCTCGCGGAACCACGCGGAGCCGTAGCGTGCGATCAGCGCGAGGTGGGCGAGAGTCTCGACGTTACAGACGAGCGTGGGACGCCCGCGCACGCCCCGTTCGAAGGTTCGCGGGGGAGTGAAGGTCGGTAGCGCGGGGCCGCCGGAGAGGTGGTTGACGAGCGCTGACTCTTGGCCGGCGACATAGCGGTTGGGGACGGGACGAAGCTGGATGTGGACCCCGTCCACCCGCTCGCCGCGACCAGAGCCTCGTTCCCCGAGCGCACGTGCAACCGCCGCGAGCGCGGAGGGCGATGACTCGCACACACCCAGCAGGGCCTCCTGCGCGCCGGCCGCGGTGGCGGCCAGCACGGCGCCGTCGATCACGAGGTGCGGGAGGGAGCGCAGCAGGGTGCGATCCTTGGCGGAGGCGGGCTCGCCCTCGGCCCCGTTGACGACCACGATCGGTCGCCCCCCGCCGAGCGCCGGGCGCGGGGCCTCGGCGACGGCGCGCAGCTTGGCGCCGGTCGGAAATCCCGCCCCGCCGCGACCCCGCAGGCCGGCGCGCTCGAGGTCGTCGATCAGGCCGAGCGTGGCGCCGCGGCGGGAGCGCCCGCGACCTTCGATGGCGGGAAGCTCGCCGTGGAGCCCACGATGCTCGCTCAGCCCCAGGGCCCCTCGGGAGGGGATGCCGGCGAGCAGCCGCGGCAGGCGGGGCGCCTCGGACCCCTGGTAGGTGCTCACCGGCCGACCACGATCTTCGAGCGGGACGCAGCGGGGTGGCCGAGCAGGGCGGAGGGGGTGCCGGAGCGCCGCGCCCATTCGGAGCCGAGTGGCCCGGAGGGCAGCCACAGCACGAGGCCGAGCACGAACGCGAAGGCGCCGCCGGCGGCAACGCCGCGCCCGCGCGCACTCTCGCGAGACCGGCCGGTGAGCCCCCGAGCGAGCACGGCCCCGAGCACGAGCGCGAGGCAGAAGCCCGAGAGCGCGAGCAGCCACGTGGTTTTGACATCGGAGCCGGTGCCGAGCGTGTGCAGCAGCGCGACGGGCCAACAGGCGTAGACGAGCCAGTGCGTCGTGCGCCATGCCCGCTGGCCGACGCGCCCGCGCAGCAGGCTGGTGAGGATCACCGCGAGCAGCAGGTCGAAGGCGACCGCGCCGAGCCCCAGCCAGAAGGGCCGGTAGGAGCCGACGAACGGGACGAACGCGTCGAGAAGGGAGATGGACGCGAACGAGTCGAGCACAGCGGTGAGGATGTGCAGCGCGAGGAACACGAGCGCCAGCAGCGAGACGTTGCGGTGCAGCGCATCGACGACGAAGCGCGGCCAGGAGGGCGTGCTGAAGCGCCGCACGTCCGCAACCCCCAACGCAACGGCGACGCTCAGCAGCAGCAGGGCGACGGCGCCGGTGGAGCGGGTGAGGTACCAGTCGAGGCTGGGCTCGGACGTGGCCAGTGGGGGCAGCGGGGTGATCATTGGAGATCGTCCGCGCGGCGCAGCGAGGCAACCTCGCGCCCAGGGGTGGGACCTCCATGTCCCACCACGGAGGCGAATGCGCGACCATGCCGCGGAGGTGCCGACCCCTCGAGCGGCCAGTCGCCGAGTCTCAGCACCGCATTGTCGTGCGCGACCAGGCGCGCGGGCAGTCCGAGCGCGTCGAGCCAAGCCGGCGCGCGCTCACCACGCACGAGCGCGGCGGTGGCGGCGATGTTGGCGTCGGTGCAGTCGGCCGCGGCGACGCTGACCGTGCGCCATGGACCGCGCGCGGGAGCGCCCGAGGAGGGGTCGATGATGTGGTGCATCGTCTGCCCGTCCCGCCTCCAGCGGCGCACCGCGACACTCGACGTCGCAAGGCCGCCGTCGGCGATCGCGACCGTCTGCCCGGGCGCGTCGGGGCCGGAGCGGTGGTCGTCGGTGACGTGGATTCGCCAGCCGCCGGCGGGGGCGGGTCCGGCAGTGGCGATGTCGCCGCCGAGGCCGACAAGCACCCCGCAGCGCGCGGCGTCCCAGACGGCCCGGGCACCGCGGTCGGCGGCCCACGCTTTGGCGGTCGCGCCGAGGTCGAGCATGATCCCGCTGGGAATCCGCACGGTGGAGAACGGTGTGTCGAGCAGGACGGTGCGGTGGCCGCTGAGCCGCCGCGCGATCAGGGTGGGAGGGAACGGGTTGCGCAGGTCCACACCATCAGCGGGCGTTGCCTCGGCGACCAACCTCTCGGCGCGCTCGCACACGTCCTCGGCCGCCCACACATCGTTGGGATCCTGCCGTTGATCCAGCAGCGAGAAGTCGCGGTCGTAACCAGCGAGGACCAATGCGGCGCCAACCGTGGGATCGACATCGCCGTCGGTGAGCTCGGCAGCGCGCAGCGCAACCCGCAGCGCCTCGATCAACAACGGCGCCACCGGCACCGGCCGCCGCCCTGCGTGCGCGTTGACGCGGGTCAGGTCGGAGTCGGCGCGGAAACGGCTGCAGGTGCGGTCGATCGCGTCGAGCTCGCGCGCGAGGATCGCGCTGGCACGGGGCAGCCACAGCGGCTCGGTGACGCGCAGGACGACGGAGGTGCCGAGCGCCTCCCAGCGCGCCGTCGCCGTCAGGGCGGGCCGGGGGGGCGTGCATGTCGAGCGCGCGCGTCTCACGATCCGCCGGAGGTGACTGGAGCTTCGGTCGTTTCCGCTGGAGCCGAGTTGGATGCCGGCGGCACGCTTGAGCTCGATTCCGGGGTGGAGGAGCCGACTTCGTTGCCGGAGGAGCCAGCTCCCGTGGGGGAGGAGGCCGATTCTCCCGCGGTGCTTGATCCAGCTTCGGAGCCGCTCGATCCCCGTTCGCGCGTCGAGGGCGAAGATGCCTGCCCGGAGGAGCTTTCGGTGGCCGATGAGGACCCTTCGCTCGACTGCGGCGCCTGCGCGGGCGCCTTGAGCGTCGAGGTACCAGTCGAGGTCCCGCTGCCCGAGCGTGTGCCGGACGAGCGAGTGGCGCGGTGGGCGCCGCCGGAGGCCGTCGCGCGCGTCTCCTTGAGCGTTTTGCCCGGGAAGGCGCTGGCCGCGACCGCAGTGAGCACGCCGGTGAGCGTGGCGCTGCCGGCGATCAGCCAGCGGTTGGCCCGGCTCAGCCGGCGCAGGGCGGCGTCGCGGGAGCGGGAGGTGTGGGGGTTGCCGGACATCGATTGCGGTACGAGGTCCCGGTGCACGGGTGGAAGCTGAGCATCAGTGTGTTGGGGTAACGCAAGCGGCGGCTAAAGGGGGTGTGAGAGGTTCCATAAGACTTTGCTCCCGGTGGTAGACCGCCTGCAAGGTGGCGCAGCCGGCCTGCAGGCCGGAGTCGGGACCTCAATGGCCGAGGACAACGCGGTGGTAGTGCAGCCACGGGCCGAATTCGGGGATCAGCAGCAGCGCCAGCACGAGCCCCGCGACAAGTGCGCCGGTGAGCGCGAGTGCACGGCCCGTGCGGCCGGCGCGCAGGTCATGCGCTTGTGTGCTTGGCCCCGACCTGCCTGGCTGCCCGGCGGCTGACCGCCCCAGCTCGGTGTGATCCCGGTTCGGCCGCTGCGCGATGCCGTCCGCAACCTCCGACAGCACGGCCACACGTAGCTCGCGCCCGCCGTTCAGCGTCTGCGCGACCTCGGGCAGGTGGCCGAGCACATGCACGGCCGTGGCCGCCAGCCACACGAAGAAGCTCGCCTTGTGAACCAGCGACAGCATTGAGCGCGAGCTGGGGCCAAGCAGCAACAGCGCCACACCGCTGGCGAACACCACGACCGTGCTGAGTACCACGAGCGGGGCGAGCAGGCGCAGGTAGGGGGACGGCGGACCCTTGCGGCGATAGACGGAGTCGTGGGTGTAGTAGCGCACGAACCGGTAGCCGGTGCTGCCCAGCTTCAACGCCACCGGCCCGAGCAGCAGCAGTCCGATGAAGAGGTGCTCCCAGATCAGCGAGCCGATGCGCAGGATCGTGACGCCGAGGGACGCCAGCAGCACGAACAGCACGATCCCCGCCAGCACCGTGAGCCGCTCGTTGCCGTCGCTCCCCCCAGCCGTCAGGTATCCAGTCTGCATCGAGGTGAGTGTCGGCGCAGCCACTAAGAACGGCGTAATCGCTCGATGAGAGAGCTCATATGATCGCCGCGGAGGCAACCATGCGCCCGCCGTCGCCCCGACGGGCGCCTATCCTGGCGGTGATGGTGCAGTCCGCGCAACCGTCCGAGCAGGCGAGCGCCACAACGCCGTCGATCCTGCTGATCGAGGATGAGCCGGGGATCGTCGACTTCGTGCGCCGCGGCATGGAAGCCGAGGGTTTCATCGTGCAGGCCGAGCACGACGGGCTGGCGGGCGAGGCACGCGCGCTGCGTGAGGTATTCGACGCGGTCGTGCTCGACCTGATGCTCCCGGGCAAGGGCGGCATGGAGGTGCTGGCCGCGCTGCGTGCCGCCAAGCCCGCGTTGCCGGTGATCGTGCTCACCGCCAGAGGTGAGATCGAGGACCGCGTCGCCGGGCTGGACGCTGGCGCGGTGGACTACCTCGTCAAGCCGTTCTCGCTGGCGGAGCTGCTCGCGCGGGTGCGGGCCCAGCTGCGCAGCGCGGCGCAGGGCTCGACCACGACTCTGCGGGTGGCAGACATCGAGGTGGACATGCTCAGCCGCAAGGTGCGGCGCGCGGGGCAGCCGGTGCTGCTCTCCACGACCGAGTTCGAGCTGCTCGCGTACCTGCTGCGCCACCGCGGCAGGGTGCTCACGCGCGAGCAGATCCTGAGCGCGGTGTGGGGCTACCAGCACGACCCCGCCACCAACATCGTGGACGTGTACATCGGCTACCTGCGCCGCAAGCTGCGCGGGGTGGGCGGGGACCAATCCCCTGCTCCGATCCACACCGTGCGCGCGGTCGGCTACCGCCTCGGCCATGCCGGCTGACCGCGGCCGGGAGGGGAGCTCGACGCCAGTGGCCGCCCGCCCTGATGGGATGGATGGTGGAGGAGACGCTCAGGACGGTTCCCCCGAATCCCGGGCGACGGAGGGCGAGGCGGGCGACCGCGCGTCTCGTAGCCAGCGCTCGGCACAGGGTGGCAACGCACCGGCCACGGTGGGACGGCGGCTGGGCTGGATACCTACAAGCCTGCGTTGGCGGTTGGCGGTGTGGGTGGCGCTGGTGGTGGTGGTCTCCTCTGGGATCACCTTCTTCGCGGTGTACCGCGGCACCGGCACCCAGCTGCGTCGCCAGATCGACAGCGAGATCGCCGGCGACGCCGGCGAGTTTGCGCATGCGCTGAGTTCCTCCGGCGCGCACACACCAGGCGCCGTGCTGGCCGCCGCGCGCGCATACGTCGCCGGCCAGCCCTTCAACGCCAGCTCCACGGTGCTGTTCACGCGCGTTCCCGGCGGTGGCACCGCCACCAACACGCCCGAGCTATTTGGCAGCCACGCGCCCGACGACGGCGAGAGCGCCGCCGTGCAGGAACAGGAGAACCGCGCTGCGGGCCAGCTGCTCGCCGCGCGCAACGGGTTCTCGACACTTGTCCTTCCCGACGTCGGCAACCTGCGCCTGCTGGAGCGCCAGGTGCGGATCCCCGGCACACGCGCGCACGCCGCCCATACTGTGACCGTCGGCGTGGGGGAGCCGCTGGCGAGCGTGGCGCGCGCCCAGCACGGGGTTGCGCGGGCCTTCATCCTCGCCGGCTTCCTCGCGCTCGCCGGTGCACTGCTCGCCTCGCTGTTGATCGGCAGCCGCTTCTCGCGCCCGCTGCGGCGGATGGCGGCGGTCGCCACGCAGGTGGACGCCGGCGACCTGCACCCCCGCATCCACGACGTCGAGCGCGACGGCCGCGAGGTACAGGTGCTGGCGGACGCCTTCAACCACATGCTCGACCGCCTCACCGACGCGTTTGCCGGCCAGCGTGAGTTCGTCGCCGACGCCTCACACGAGCTGCGCACCCCGCTGACGGTGATCCGCGGGCAGCTGGAGGTGCTGGCCGCCCAGCGCAACCCCTCCGGCGAGGAGGTGCGCCGGGTCGAGCGCCTCGCGCAGGCGGAGATCGCGCGCATCACCCGCCTCGTTGACGACCTGCTGGTGCTCGCCAAGGCCGAGCAGGCTCAGTTCCTGCGCGTAGAGCCGATCGACCTCGAGACCTTCGTCGGCGAGCTGTGGGACGGCTCCACGCTGGCCGCAACGGGGATGCTGGCCGAAACGGGGACCGATTGGGGAGACGCTCGCTCTGCCGAAGCCGGGGGACGCCCACCTTTGGCGGGCATCCCCGTTTCGGCCAGCATCCCCAAATCGGCCAGCGCCGAAGGCGAGTGTCTCCCGGCTTCGGCTGCGGCGCGGCGCTTTGAGCTGGGCGAGGTGCCCGCCGGCACGCTGCTCGCCGATCCCGATCGCCTCGCGCAGGCGCTGCGCAACCTGATCGGCAACGCGATCGAGCACACGGACGCCGAGGATGGGCTCGTGCGCCTGCACGCCGAGCGGCTGGCGGCTGGGCGGCTGCGCTTCGTAGTCGAGGACGACGGACCGGGAATCCCACCCGAGCAGCGCGAGCGAGTGTTCGACCGCTTCCACCGCACCGACGCGGCCCGCGACCGCGCCTCCGGCGGCACCGGTCTCGGGCTGGCGATCGTACGCGCGATCGCCGAGGCCCATGGTGGGCGGGTCGGTGCCTCCGCCAGCGTCGCCGGTGGGGCGCGCATCGCGCTGGAGCTGCCGCGTTTCACGCCGGCCCCGCACCGCGCGGCGAGCGGCCGCGCACCGGTACCGAGCGCCGCATCGGGGCAGTAGGCAGGTCACGTCCGCGTTCCCCCGGGTACCCGTACGAACCGCCGTAGCCCGCACCCACCACGCGGCCGGTGGGAGGAGGACGGGAGGGCGGTAGGCTCAACGTAGATAGACGGTGAAGAAGTCGCGGTCGTCCGGCGTCAGGTAGCGTTCGACCGGGCGTTCCATTTCTTCCAATAGCTTCGTGGGTTGCTGGGCGCCTGGGCGAGCGTAGAAGTTGAAGCTGGTCCAGTAGGAGTTGATGTCAAGCTCCATCGCCCGCACCGCACCCGCATGGATCAGGATGTCGGCGAGGCTGCCGACCGTCTGGTAGTTGGCGGCGGCGTAGATCAGATTGCCGTGGCGGTCGACGCCGATCCCCGAGCGCCACACCTGCACGGCGTTGCCGAGCGTGGCGCCCCATTCCGCGCTGTCATTGAGGATGGGGCTGGGCCGCCCGCCAGAGACGATCAGCGGCAGGTTCTGGCGCGCGAACACCACGTCGCCGGGTACGCTCGCGCCGCTGTGCCACGAGATCACGTCGTAGTGCCCGTTGGCGTAGCGCACGAACGTCGCCTGGCCGTCGCGCATCGGGGCGTACGCGTGCCCATGGAGCGCCCACCCGCCGTTTGCGTCCACCAGCTTGAAGCCGCTGTTGAAGGTTGCGAGCAGGCGGCCGCGGGCGTTGGGAGGCACCTCCATCGGGCCGCGCGAGGGGAGTTCGACCGAGGGCTCCAACCGCCCCGCATACAGCGAGATCGTGGTGCGCGAGGTGTTGATCCACGCGACGCCCGCCACCAGGCGAGGGTATTCGGAAGGGTCGCTGCGGAAGGTCGTTACAAGCAGCGGCGGGTCGCTGCGGCTCTCACTCACCTGCGTGGGGCGCCACACACCCTCGCCGGGCAGCCGCGGGTAAGCCAGCGGGCGCACACGCGGCGGGCGGTCGATGACCTTGACACTGTCACTGCCGGCGCCCGCCGCCTCGATGCCGACCTTCGGCAGCACGTGCAGCGCCGGCCCGCCCTTTTCGGGGGCCTCGAGTGAGTAGTACACCGACTCGACTTTCGTCACCAGCCCGGCGGCCCCGTGGTCGCGCAGCCACTCGACCGAGCGGATCCCGAGGCTCGAGTTGGAGGGTTCGAACATCGTGGTCACGTAGGAGGCGAGCACCGGCACGAGCGCCACCAGGCAGGCGGCGAGCAGCACCCGCCGCGCGCGCTCGGCAGTGTCGTCCGTGGGCCGCCGCGACGGGGAGGAGGGCAGCGCCGGGCCGGAGGGGAGCGCCGTGGGTTGGCCGACCTTCGATCGGTTGGGAGCTGAGATGTGCGACTCCATCGCTGCGGATCGTAGGCCTCCGCGCCTTTTGCGCTCCTAAAAAGCGCTGCAACCTAAGAGCATTTTCACCCACCGCTGAGCTGCGCCGAAGTTAGATGTACTGCCATAGGACCCATCGGCCCTACATCACCAGCCGGCAATGATGCGCTCGCCACGGAGACCGAGGTGGGCCCCATCCATGATTTCACCCACGCGGAGGTCGGCCCCGTCCACGCACCGACTCGGCGGATCGCCCGCCCAGCACGGCCTGGGCCCGGCGGTGTGGGGCGACGTGCGCCGGAGCCCGGCGGAGCACGCTCGTGGGCGGAGCACGTACGGGCGACGCTCGGCATGCTCGTGCGCGCCTGCCGGCCGCGGCAGTGGCTCAAGAACGTGCTGGTCCTCGCCGCCCCGGCGGCCGCCGGAATCCTCACCCACCCCGACGTCGCCGGCAAGGTGGTGGCCGCGTTCGCCTGCTTCTGCATGCTCTCCAGTTCCACCTACATGCTCAACGACGTGCACGACCGCGAGGAGGATCGCCGCGATCCGACCCGTCGCAACCGGCCGATCGCCGCCGGTGAGCTCTCCGTGCGCGTCGCCGTCGCGGCAGCGCTGGCGCTGGCGGTGGGGGGCCTCGCGCTCGCCGCCGCTGTGCACCCCGCGCTGGCGGCCGTCGGCGCCGGCTACCTCGCACTCACGGCCAGCTACACGCTATGGCTGCGCAGTGTCGCGGTGGCCGACATCGCGGCCGTCGCGGGCGGGTTCGTGCTGCGCGCGCTCGCCGGCGGCGCCGCCACCTCGGTGCCGCTGTCGCGGTGGTTCATGCTCGTTACCTCTTTCGGCGCGCTGTTCGTGGTCACGGGCAAGCGCTACGCCGAGTTGACCGGTGGCAAGCGTGCCAACGTAATGCGCGCGTCGCTGAGCGCCTACTCGGAGCGCTATCTGCGCTTCGTGCTTGGGCTCGCCGCCACCGTCACCACCACCGGGTACTGCCTGTGGGCCTTTCAGCGTGCCCACAGCGCGAAGCTCTCCTGGTATGAGCTGACGGTGATCCCGTTCGTGCTGTGGCTGCTGCGCTACGCGCTGCTGCTCGACGGCGGCGAGGGCCGTGCGCCCGAGGAGCTCGTGCTCCGTGACCGCTTCCTGCTGAGCGTGAGCGCTGCCTGGTTGGCGGTGTTCGTCACCGGTGTCTATGTCGCCGGCTGAGCTCGCCCCCGCGCCGCTCCGTGCCACCGGCTCCCCGCGGGTGGAGGAGTGCGGCGAGCGGCTGCTGTGCGGGTGGGGGCGTACCGCGCCCGCCCGCGCGCGAATCCTGCGGCCGCGTACTGCCGAGCAGGTCGCGCACGCGCTCGCCGGATCCCCGGCAACGATCGGCGGGGCGATCGCGCGCGGGGCCGCGCGCAGCTACGGCGATGCCGCTCAGAATGGGGGTGGGGCGGTGATCGATGCCATGGCCCTGCAGGGGCCGATCGCGGTGGACCCGGACGACTCGTCTGTGCGGGTCGGGGCCGGGGTGACCTTCGCGCAGCTGCTCGTGTGGCTGGCGGCCCGGGACCTCACGCTGCCGGTCGTGCCCGGCACGCGCCACCTGACGGTCGGCGGGGCGATCGCCAGCGACGTCCACGGCAAGAACCACCCGCGCGACGGCAGTTTCGCGCGGCACGTGCAGTCGTTCACGCTCTGCACCCCCGCCGACGGCCCGCTGTGCGTCTCCGCCGAGCGCCACCCCGAGTTCTTTCACACGACGCTCGGCGGCATGGGACTCACCGGCGTCGTCGTTGAGGCAACGCTGCGCCTCGCGCCGCTGTGCAACCCGCGCGCGGTGGCCGACATCGACCGTCTCGACACGCTCGACCAGACGCTCGCCCTGGTTGCGGGCGAGCAGTCCCACCGCTACACGATCGCGTGGGTCGATCTGCTCGGCGAGGGCGCCGCGTTCGGTCGCGCGGTGCTCACGTGCTCCGACGCAGGGCCCACGATCGATGCCGATGGAGGGAGTGGGGGGCGGCGGGGATCGCTTGGCATCGCCGCGCGCGGGAGGGTTGGCGGGGCGGGCGGGAGCCCGATCTCGTTGCATCCCCGCCTCTCCGTCCCACGTGGCTTCCCGGGCGGGGTGCTGCGCCCTGCCGTTGTACGGGCCTTCAACGCGCTGCACTGGCACACCACGCCCCGCCACGCGCGCGGGCGGACGCTCAGCATGAGCTCGCAGCTGTTCCCGCTCGACGTGCTCGGCGAGTGGAGCCGGCTGTATGGACCCGCGGGGATGGTTCAGTATCAGTTCGCCCTCCCCCGTGGTGAGGAGGAGACGCTGCTGCGGGTGGTTCACCTGCTGCGCGCGCGCCGCCTGCCGATGTACCTGGCAGTGCTCAAGCGCTTCGGCCCGGGCGGCCGGGCATCCGAAAAAGGCGGCCCGCTCTCGTTCCCGATCGAGGGCCTCACGCTCGCGATCGACCTCCCCGCCGGCGTCTTGGGGCTCTATCCCGCGCTCGATGCGGCAGACGAGCTGGTGGCCGGTGCGGGGGGGCGGGTCTACCTCGCCAAGGACTCCCGCCTGCGCCCCGCGACGCTGGCCGCGATGTACCCGCATCTGGAGCGCTTCCGGGAGCTGCGCGGACGCGTCGATCCCGACGGGGTGCTGCGCTCGGATATGGGGCGGCGGTTGGGGCTGTGCGGATGAGCGACGCAACCGCAGCGGAGCCGCGCGTCGCTGAGGAGCCGCGGGCGGGTACGGGTGCGCAAGATGCCCACGGGCCCGGCACAACGGGGTTCCGGCGCGTGCTCGTGCTGGGCGGCACCTCCGAGATCGCCGTTGCGATCGTGCGTGAGCTGGCGGTGAGCGAGCCCTGCGAGGTGGCGCTCGCGGGTCGCGACGCGCAGCGCTTGGGTGAGGTCGCTCAGCAGCTGCGTGGCGCCGGCTGCGTCCGGGTGCAGACGCTCGCGCTGGGGGCGACCGCCCCGGACAGCCACCGCGCGACGATCGCACGCGGGATCGAGCTGCTGGGCGGAGGGTGCGACCTCGTGCTGCTCGCGGTCGGCCTGCTCGGCGAGCGCGGCGGCCTGCCTGACGATTTGGGCGGCGCGGTCGAGGTGCTCGAGGTCAACGTGGTCGGTTGCGGCTCACTGTTGTTGGAGAGCGCCCGCGCGCTGCGCACGCAGGGGCGCGGGACGATCGTCGTGCTCTCCTCGATCGCCGCCGAGCGCCCACGCGCCACCAACGCCGTCTACTGCGCGTCCAAGGCCGGGCTCGACGCGCTCGCTCAGGGTCTCGCGGACGCGCTTGCTCCGACCGGAGTGCGGGTGCTGGTAGTGCGGCCTGGGTTCGTCACCACCCGCATGACCCGCGGCCTGCCGGCCCCGCCGCTCTCCACCGATCCCGACGGCGTCGCCCGTGCCACCGTGCGCGGCCTGCGCCGCGGCGCGCACACGGTGTGGGCGCCCTCCGCGCTGCGCTGGGTCATGGCGCTCCTGCGGCTGCTGCCCCGCCCGCTGTTCCGGAGGCTCCCGCTGTGAGCCACCGGCAGCGGCGCTCGACGGCGACGGGCGAATGGGCGGCTGTCGACGGTCACCCGCCGGCCGGCGGGTCTGAGGGCTGGAGCTCGGTCGCGTACAACCACTCTCCGCGCCACCACGCCCGCGCTTCCCTCGGGGCGCCTGAACTGGTCCACCGTCGTCGCCGCGCTCCGGCACACGCCCGCCGGCGGCGCCCGCGGCTGATCGACCTGGGGCTGGGCCTCGTGCTGGCGCTGGTCGCGATCGTGCTCGCGCCGGGGCTCGCGATCGTCGCGCTGCTTGCGCTCGCCGGGCTGCTCGCCTGCGCGGCCTCGTTCGCTGTGGGGCGAATTCGTCGGCGCCGGGGCGGCCACCGCTGATCCCACCGCGCGCGGGCTCTCGCCGCGCACGGTTTCCCGCCAGATCCCCGCTCAGCGCCCCCCAAGCCTGCTGCGCCGCCGCTTGCGCTAGCTTGGCGGCTTCCCCACCCAAATCTCTCTAAAAATCCTGTACCACAGCGCACCGTTGGTCCGTGCGCGTTGTTCGGAAGTTCAAAGGTGCACCCTGACACGACCCAGCTCTCAGGCGCCAGCGATCGGCGCACCTTCCTCAAGCAGGGGCTGCTCGCCGCCGGCGGGCTCGCGCTCGGCTCGGGTCGCCGTGGCCGTTCTCACCGGAGGTCTGCACCGAACATCCTCGTGATCGTTGTCGACCAGCTGCGCACGCCGGTGTGGATGCCCGCCGCCGCGCTGCCCTCCGCGCTGATGCCCAACCTGGCCTCGCTGCGCGCCGGTGCCGTCAGCTTCGAACGCCACTACACCGCCTCCAACGACTGCTCGCCCTCGCGTGGGGCGCTCGTGACGGGGCTCTACTCCCACCAAACGGGCTGCCTGATCACCGGCAACAGCCATCTCGACCCCGGCTTTCCCACCTGGGGGACGCTGCTGCGCGAGCTCGGCTACTCGACCTGGTGGTGGGGCAAGTGGCATCTCAACCCCAACCCCAACGCCTCGCTCGAGCCTTACGGCTTCTCCGGCGGCACCTACCCCTCGCCCAACGGCTCCCCGGGGCAGGGCACCGCCGTCGATCCGGTGATTGCCGCCCAGTTCGCCGAATGGCTGCGTCTTGAAGGGGGCGGCCCACCGTGGTGCGCGACGGTCTCGTTCGTCAACCCCCACGACATCGCCTGGTGGTACCGCTTCACCGAAGCGATCCCCGCGGAGAGCACCCCGCCGGCGCTCGCTGAAGAGCTGCCCCCCAACTTCGAGACGCCCGAAGCGCTCGAAGCGCAGCGCAAGCCCCTGCTGCAGCGCTCGCTACAGGACACCGCCGCGCGCTCGTTTGGCGCCGTCCCCTTCGCCGGCCCCGAAGCGCCGGGCGCTTGGGCGGGGCTGATGAACACCTATCTGCTGTTGCAGAGCTACCTGGACGCCTCGATCGGCTCCGTGCTCTCCGCGCTCGCCGCCCAGCCCTCCGTGCTGGCCAACACCGTCGTCCTCTTCACCTCCGACCACGGCGAGTACGGCGGCTCGCACGGGATGCGCGGCAAGGGCGCCTCCGCCTACGAGGAGGCGATCCGCGTGCCGCTGTACGTGCGCGACTTCCGCGGGCTCGCCTGCGCCGCGCCTGCCGTCCCACGCACGCAGCTCACCTCCTCGGTGGATGTCGTGCCGCTGTTGCTCACGCTCGCCACCGGCTCCTCCGCCTGGCGCCGTCAGGAGCGCTACCGTCATCTCGCCGCGCGGCACAACCTCGCCGCGATCTGCGCCCATCCCTCCGCTCCCGGGCGTCCGTGGATCCTGCACGCCACGGACGAGGACGTCACCGAGTTCGCCACCGAACCGTACGCCGCCTCCGCACCCCGCCACGTGGTCGCGCTGCGCACCCCGCGCGGCAAGCTCGCGCTCTACTCCAACTGGAGCGAAGGCACGTTCACGGTTGAAGCGGCCGGGCAGGAATTCGAGCTCTACGACTACTCGTCGTACGGTGGCCGTTTGGAGCTGCTCAACAGCGCCGGCGCCGCCGGCGCTCTCGAAGAGGAACTGTGGGTAGCGCTCGAAGAACAGGCGCTCCCCGAGGAGCTGCGCGCCCCGCTGCCCGCCTCGCTGCGCGCCGCTCAACGCCGCGGCTTTGCCAACTACCAGTCGGTCGAGGAATTCGAGAGCTACAGGGCCTACGCCGCCCACCTGCGCAACGCCTCCGAAGCCTCGCCGACTCCCGATTGAGCCTCCGTCCGCACCGAGACCGCCCCGGTTGAGCCTTGGCCCGCACCGAGACCGCCCCAGTTGAGCCTCCGTCCGCACCGAGACCGCCCCGGTTGAGCCTTGGCCCGCACCGAGACCGCCCCAGTTGAGCCTCCGTCCGCACCGAGACCGCCCCGGTTGAGCCTTGGCCCGCACCGAGACCGCCCCGGTTGAGCCTCCGTCCGCACCGAGACGGCACCCGACTGAGTCTCGGTCTGCACCGAGACCGCCCTGATTGGGCCTTCGCACCGCCCGGAACGAGCCGGATGAACGGATCACTGGTTCGGCGCAGGCGAAAAACCGTTCAAAATACGCATCATTTACACCCCATGTTTCCAAACGCCCGGTCTGGGGTAATGTTTGGGTTAACAAGATCAAAGCGGGAGGGCTTCAGTATGCCGCGTACAGCAATACCTCAAAATGAGTGGACGGTCCCCAGTTTGCGCGAACCGCGCTACTCGCAGTCGTTGGAGCGCGGTCTTGCGATCCTCGCTTGCTTCACGCCCGACCGTCCCGTGCTCGGGATCGCCGACATCGCCGACTCGCTTGGCATGAGCCGCTCCACCACGCATCGTTACGTGATCACGCTCGTCGCGCTCGGCTACCTCGAGCAGGGCGCTTCGCGCAAGTACCGCCTCGGCCTGCACGTGACCGACCTCGGGATGTCGGCGCTCAACTCGACCTCGCTGCGCGAGCACGCCCAGCCCTATCTCGACGAACTGCGCCGGCGAACCGGCTACACGATCAACGTCGCCGTGCTCGACGGCCCCGAGATCGTCTACGTCGCCCGCGCCCGCTCCCACCGCCGCGGCCAGCAGCGGATCGACTTGGGCCTCGCGCTCGGCTCGCGCCTGCCCGCCTACTGCACCGCAATGGGCAAGCTGCTGCTCGCCCATCTCCCCGACAGCGAGCGGCGCGAGCTGCTCGGCGAAATCAAATTGGAGCGCCGCACTCCTTCGACGATCACCAGCAGGCGACTCCTGGCGATCGAGTTCGAGCGCATCCGCGAGGAAGGCATCGCCGTCAACGACCAGGAGCTCACCGCTGGGCTGCACTCGATCGCGGCCCCGATCCGCTCCGACTCGCGTGAGGTCGTCGCTGCCGTCAACATGGCCGCGCACAGCTCGATGATCTCACTGCAGGACCTGATCGATCACCTCGGCCCGCATCTCGTCGCCACCGCCGATCGCATCTCCGCGCGCCTCGGTTACCGCCGCGACGACGAGATGATGGCTGCGGTCGGCGCGATCTGACGCTACCCCTATCGCTTGGGGACCGCTTCGATCGCCTGGGCAGCGGTCGAGACGCGTAACAGCACCGTCGATTCGCCCGGGACGCTCGCGCCGATCCCGCCGGTCGTGCTGGTGACCGCACCGCTCCACACATTGCGCAGCTGATACGCGGTTGCACCCGGCATTCCCACTTCGGCGGCGGTGGTCGTGATCGCGAGCGTCTTCGAGGAGCGGTTCAGCAGTGCCACCGCGCGCGTTCCGTTGGCCAGTGGCTTCACCCACACCTCGCCCGATCCGTTGGAGGAAAGCAGGCGCGCCTGCTGGCCGGCTGGGTCCTGGTCGATCGCGATCGCTTCCCTGTTGGTGACCGTGGTTTGGGTGGCGCTCGACATCGAGATCAAATCCTCGCTGATCATCAGCGGCGCCGCCAGCATCGCCCACATGCTGAACTGCGTGCGAAACTGCGTCGCCGACATCCCCTGGTCGGGACCGAGGTAGTCGGGGTCGTTCCAGTGGCCCGGACCGGCCGCTTCCGGCTGGGCGGCGTCGGCGTCGAGGTTGCGCAGCACCGAGCTGAATTCCACGTTGCCCGGCACGCCCACGTCGGTGTCCGTGCGCCAGCTGTTGCCCACACTCGGCCCGAACGTGTAGGAGGAGAAGGCTGAGTTTTCCAGCGTCGGGATTTCGCTTTCGTACTGGCCGGGCTGCAGGTAGTTGCATACCGACAGCAGCATCGGGCGGTTGCTGGAGTTGTGCACGATCGCTTCGTGGAATTCCGCGTATGCGCTCGCCGGGTTGAGGCCCTGCTGGATGCCGCCGCAGTAGTCCACCTTCACCGCGTCGAAGCCCCACTTCGCAAACGTGTTCACGTCCTGCTGGTAGTGGCCGAAGCTGCCCTGCCCCTTGCCGCCGCAGCCGTTGGTGCCCGCGTCGGTGTACAGGCCCACCCTCAGCCCCGCTTCGTGCAGCGTACGTGTCAGCCACGCCATCCCGCGAGGCCACTGCTTGGGGTTGACGGTGATTTCGCCCGTGGCGTTACGGGTCCCTTCCCACCAGCCCACGTCCAGCCACAGATAGTCATACCCGTCCTTGATCAGCCCTCTCGTACGCATCTGGCTCGCCTGCTCGAGGATCGTCGCCTCGTTGTAGTGCGAGCCGAACGCGAAGTACGTATCCCACCCCATGTACGGCGTCGGCGCCAACACGCCCACAGGCGTCGCCGCGCCGCTGGCCTTTCTGGCGCCGGTGTGGCGCGCGACCCGTGGACGGGCGCGGTTGACCTGTGTCGAGTGGGTACTACGGATGGAGGCGTGCGCCTGTGCCGCGGTGGCCGCCAGCAGTACCACCGCCACTATCGCTCCCATCAGCCAGCGAGCGCTCACGCCGCGCAGCCTGTCCAGCGCCGTGCTCACTGGCCTCGGCGAGCGTGCGAGTGATGGGCCGATGCCTTGTGCGAGGACGCCTTGCCCGCGCCGCCGCCGAGCGTGACCGTCGCGCTGCGCAGCTGCGCGCTGAGCGCACCCACCACGGTGCCGCTCACCGACAGCTTCGCGCTGAGCTTGTGCAGGCTCTTGAGCAGGCGCCTGCCCGTTGCGTTCAGGGCAACGGTCACCGTGCCCCGTTGGCCCGGCGGCACGTGCGCGGTGACCGCACCCACCGTCACCGTCTTGTGCGATGTGCGTTGGGTGGCCGCCACCGCGATCACGCGCCCCCTGCGTAGGGTCTCGACGACCGTCAGGCGCAGCGTGATCGTGCAACTCCCCGCCGCCTGGGCCGAGCACGTTACGGTGACGCTCACCGTGCGCCCGGCGACGCGCGGAGTCCCCACCTGGGTCTCTGAGATCGCGCCCAGCCCGCCCGCCGGCACGGTCACGAACGCGCTCGTGGCGCTCGTGCTGCCGCCCGCGTTGGTGGCGGTCACGCGGCACTGCAGGTGGTGTGAGACGTCGGCGCTCCCCACCACGTAGGTCGAGCCACTTGCGCCGGAGATCCCCTTGGCGTTGCGCAGCCACGCATAGCTCAGCGTCGCGCTGCTGGCGCCGCTGCCGCTGACGCCCGATTTGCAGGTCAGGCGCTGCCCGGGCGCAGGGATCCCGCTGATCGAAGGGTGCGGCTGCACCAGCGGCGGAGCCGTCGTCTTGAACGTGGCGTTCGCGGTCCTCCCTTCGCCGCTCGCGCTCACCGCCACCAGCCGGTAGTCGTAGGTGGCGTTCGGCGTCAACCCGCTCAACGTTGCGCTCACCGGTTGGTTGGCGCTGCCCGCCGCGAGCGCGGGGCATGGTGTGCTCTGCCCGTACGCTTCGCTGGTGCCGTATTCGAAGCGGCAACTGGTGAGTGCGGCGTCGTCGGTGTCCACCGTGCCAGTGACCGTCGCCGTGGTTTCGGCCAACGCGGTCGGAGTGCTGGTGACGACCACCGGTGGGGGGACCTGCGCGATCAGGATATGACCCGCCTTGTCAGCGGCTGCGCACAACCCTTCGGACTCGCACGAGATCCCCGTCAGTTCGGTGGGAGAGTCGACGGTTTCGACGTTCCACGAGGGTTCCGCCACGGTGGGATCGTCGCCTGTGTAGATATGCCCGCTGTCGTCGGCGATCGTGCAAAGACCGGGTGCGGTGCAGGCCACGCCGGTGGGAGTGCCGCGTGTGTCCACTGGAGTCGCGTTCCAGGTACCCGTGGGCGCGGTGGGGTTCCCGCTCGCAAATGCTTCACCTGCGCCATCGGCTGCCACACAGACGGCAGCCGGAGAGGGAGAGCAGGAGACAGAGGTGAGATCCAGGTGGGCGGGATTGGAGTCGATCGGGCGTGTCTGCCAGGTGCCGGCTGCCGGATTGCCGCTCGCCAGTGCTTGTCCCCTGCCGTCGACCGCAACGCATAGCGAAGTGGTGCACGAGACCGAGCTGAGCGCGTGCCCTTCGTCGATTTCCTGCCGATTCCAGGTCGAGCTGGCCCCTTCGGTGGGATCAACGCTGACGAGCGCCCGACCTTCACCGTCGACGGCGACGCAGAGGGCGCCGGAGGCGCACGACACTGCGTTCAGCGCGTGCCCTTCGTCGATTTCCCTCGGTCGCCAGGTAGAGCCCGCCTCGGCGGTGGGGTTCACGCTGATGAATGCTCGGCCTTCCCCGTTGACGGCGACACAGAGGCTCTCTGATGCACATGAGACCCCCGCGAGCGCGCCTGCGCCGGAGATCGCCACCCGGTTCCACGTGGAGCCTGCTCCAGCGGTGGGATCGTCGCTTATGTACACGTCGCCGCCTTTGTCGACTGCCACGCAGAGCTTGTTGGTCGCACACGACACGCCGGTCAGCGAGGGGGAGCCGGGGAGCCCGGCGGAGCTCCAGCTCAATGCCGGCACCGCCCCCGAGGCCACGGATGCCAGACAGGCCAGCAGCACGGCGCACAGCGCCGCCGCAACCGCGATCGCGGCGCGGACGGCGACCAGCGGCTCTCTGGGGTCGGGCCCACAGCGACGATCCAAGTGCACGTCCACCCCTAACACCTGTTGTGGCTCGCGGTTGCGCATCGGCACGGAAGATTGCCAGACCGGGTGGCCGGCCCCGATGGCGAATACAGTTGTCTTCGTGAGTCCCCGGCCATTGGTTGAGGGTTGCTGCTCCTGTTGTCTCGCAGATGTCCAGCCTATGCAAATGATTCCATAAAGGCGGCGTTGCCCCGAAGTTTCCTGTACCTTCCGCGCTACATGTCGCGTAAGCGAACAGTTGGACTATCGGCTGGCGAGGCCATGATGGGGCTCGTGATCGAGCAGCCCGACAGCGCCTCGCAGCTTGGCCGGCGGCTGGTCGAGCGCTTCCGCTCTGCGCAGTTCACTCGCTCCACCGGTCACAACGCGCTTACCAGGCTCGCCCGTCAGGGGTTCGTGCGCGTGGTCTCCGACGAGAGCTGCGCCAGCGGGGAGGAGCGCTACGAGGCGACGCCGAAGGGAGTCGAGCACTTCCGCGCGTGGCTGCGATCCAGCTCGACCGCGGCTCCGGCGCTGCGCGAGGAGCTGCAGGCGAAGATCGTCTTCTGCGCGCCCGAGGACCTACCGCGGCTGATCGACGCGATCTGCGCGGAGGAACGCGCTTGCGCGAGCATGTTCGCCGCGGCGCAGGGCCGCCTCAGCGCCGCCGAGCTCGTCGCGCCGCGGCGCCCCACCGACGCCGAGCGGTTCTCGCAGCTGGCCCACCGGGCGGTACTGCGCGACGAAGCGGCGATGTGGGGGATGCGCTTCAAGCGCCTCGAGCGGCTGCGTGCGCGCCTGGAGGAGATGCGCGACGAGGTGGTTGAGCCTGCCCGGGCCGAGATCCAAGCTCCGGCGCGAGCCGCCCGGGCATGAGCGCCCTGCTCTCGTTGGAGGGCGTCGGCAAGCGCTACCGCCGTGGCGAGCGCTCGCATTGGCTGCTGCGCCGTGCGACGCTTCAGATCGCGGCCGGCGAGGTCGTCGCGGTGGTGGCGATGCGCGGCCAGGGCAAGACCACGCTGCTGCGGATCGCCGCCGGCATGGTGGCGCCGGAGGAGGGTCGGGTGCTGCTCGTGGGGCGCGACCTCGACGGTCTCTCCGATCGTGCTCACGCGCGGCTGCTGCGCGAGCAGATCGGGCTTGCCGGCAGGCTCGGCCCGGGGCTTGGCCTGCGGATGCTCGACTATGTGGCGATGCGCCTGGCAATCGGTGGGCGCAACCGTCGGCGGGAGGTGCGCTCCCGCGCACTCGAGGCGCTCGAGCGAGTCCGGGCAGAGCACTGCGCCGAGCGCCACTGGGAGGAGCTCTCCGACTGGGAGCGCGCGCTGGTGGAGATCGCCCAGGGGATCGCGGGCACCCCGCGACTGCTGTTGATCGACGACGTGATCGACGGGCTCGGGATGCGCGAGACCGACGAGCTGGCGCGGCTCGTGCGGGCACTCGCCGAAGACCACGAGATCGGCGTGCTGATGGCGGTGTCCGACCCCGAGGCGGCGCTCAGCTCGCACCGCGTGTTCTCACTCGCGGACGGGCGTCTGGCGTCGATGTCGTCGCCGCTGCCGATATCGGAGGACGCCATCGCGCCAAGCTACGAGAACGTGATCGACTTTCCGCGCAACCCCGAGCCGAGCCTGCGCGACGCGCGCCAGCGATGAGCGGCGTCCTGGAGCTGCGCGAGCTCGTCAAGCACCATCAGGTCGGCGACGGTGAGCCGGTGCGTGCCGTGGACGGCGTCTCCAGCACGATCGCCGCAGGCGAGCTGGTGGCGCTGTACGGGCCGAGCGGCTCGGGCAAGACCACGCTGCTGATGCTGGTTGCGGCGCTGATGCGCCCCGACAGCGGCGCGGTGTTGCTCGACGGGCGCGAGGTCTCGGCACTCAGCGAGAACGACGGTGCCCGCTACCGGCTGCGCGAGGTGGGGATCGTCGGCGCGCCCTCAGATCTGCTCGCGGGGGCGCGCGCGATCGAGAACGCCGCCCTGAAGCTGTGGCTGACGCACGCCCGCGACGCCGAGCAACGGGTCGAACCGCTGCTGGAACGCCTCGGGCTGGGAGCGCGCATGCGCCACCGCACCGAGCAGCTCTCGATGGGCGAGCGCCAACGGGTGCTGATCGCGCAGGCGCTCTCGACCGAGCCGAAGTTGGTGCTCGCCGACGAGCCCACCGGAAACCTCGATACGCGGCGCGGCCGCGAGGTGCTCGAACTGCTCTCCGAGCTCTGCCGCGAACGCGGTGCCGCGGTGTTGCTCGCCACCCACGACCCCCAAGCCGCGGCGTTCGCCGACCGCGTGCACGAACTGCGAGACGGTCGCCTGCGGGAGTATCGACCCGAGTCGCTACCCGCCCGCGATCACCGACCTGAGCCCGACCGTGCGGGGAACTCTCCGCTTGCACCACACCACCCACCCAGCCCACTCGTGTCGCGCTCCACGGAGCTCTGAGCGGTGGTTCCTCCTGTGAATCCATTGGTGCTTGGGCGAGCGAAAGCCGAGCCTGCCGCGGACGCAGGGAGGGGACAGTGGTAGCACCACGGACCCGACCGAGGACAAAAGCAGGTGAAGGTTTGCAGCCGACCAAGCGACAAGGGATTTGCAGGATGGGCCACCACTAGTGGCGACGTGGGAGATCCTGTACATCTACCGAGCCCGCCTGCGCGCGCGGCTGGTGCTCGTGCAGGAGCTGCTGGCGATCCTCGGGATCGCCGTCGGCGTGGCGCTGCTGTTCGCCTCGCAGGTGGCCTCCACCAGCCTCGACGGCTCGATCCGTCAGCTCTCCAGCGGGATCGTCGGTCGCGCCAGCCTGCAGCTGCTCGCGCGCGCTCCCCACGGCTTCGATCAGCGGCTGCTCGGCCGGGTGCTCGGCCTCCCGGGTGTCGGCGGCGCCGAGCCGGTGCTCGAAGCGCGTGCCACCGTGGTCGGTCCGGACGGACGGCGTACCGTCGAACTGATCGCCAGCGACCCGCGCTACGCACACCTCGGCGGCGCGCTGCTGCAGAACTTCACCGCCGTGCAGCTGGGGAGGTTGCGCGTGCTCGCACTGCCCGCGCCGGTGGCTCAGGCGATCGGGGTCGACTCGCTGCAGACGGTCGGCCTGGAACTCGGGGCGCGCCGGCTCACGGCGCTGATGGGGGCAAAGCTCGACGCCGGCGACATCGGCGCGCTCGTGCGCAGCCCGGTCGCAATCGCGCCGCTGGCGTACGCGCAGGAAGCGACAGGCCTGCCGGGCAGAATCACGCGCATCCTCGTGCATGCCCTGCCCGGGCGCGAACGCGAGGTACGCACCGAGCTCCGCGCGCTTGCGGCGGGACAGCCGCTCAACGTCGAGCCAGCCGACATCGACGCGCGGCTGTTCGCGGCCGCCGCCGCGCCCGTCAACCAGAGTGAGGAGCTGTTCTCGGCGATCAGCGCGCTCGTGGGCTTCATGTTTGCGTTCAACGCGATGTTGGTCACCGCGCACCTGCGCCGCGGACTGGTCGAAACCCTGCGTCGCCGTGGGGCGACGCGCACGATGACCGTGCAGGTGCTGCTGTTCGACGCGCTCGTCCTCGGCGTGCTCGGCACGTTGCTCGGGCTGGCGCTCGGAGAGGCGCTCTCGATGCTCGTGTTCCGCGCCGACCCCGGCTACCTCGCGTTCGCGTTCGCCGTTGGCGAACAGCGGGTCGTCTCCTGGCAGAGTGTCGCGGTGGCGGCCACCACCGGGTTGCTGGCTGCCTGTATCGGTGTGCTGAGCCCCCTGCGCGGCGTCCTCGCGCGGCGTCTGCGCTCCACACCCCGCCGCGACCCGACTGCTCCCCGCCGGCGGCGCCGCCGCAGTCGGCGCCCCTGGGTGCCGCGCGCAGTGTTGGGCACAGGCTTCCTGGCGATCACCACGGCGATCCTGCTCGCGCATCCCCAGTCCGCGATCCTCGGCAGCGTCGCGCTCGTGGCGGCGCTGCTGTTGCTATTGCCGGTCGCCTTCGACGCGCTGCTCGCCGGCTTCGCGGTACTTCAACGTCCGCTCTATGCGGCCTCGACCCGGATCGCGCTCGTCGAATTGCGAGCACCTCACAACCGCATGCGCTCGCTGGCGATCGCCGCGACCGGCGCCGTCGCGGTGTTCGGCAGTGTCGCGATCGAGGGGGCGAGGAGCAACCTCCTGCGCGGCCTGGACGCCTCCGCGCGAGCGATCGATTCCAACGCCGCCGTCTGGGTGAGCCCCCAGGGCGCAGCCAACACGTTCACCACCATTCCCTTCGCAGGCACAGCGGCTCGGAGGCTCTCCCACCTTCCGGGCGTGAGCGCAATCGGGGTCTACCGTGGCGGTTTCCTCGACTGGGGGGATCGCCGGGTGTGGGTGCTGGCGCAGCCGCGCACCGCGGCGCACCCGATCCCGGTCGGCCAGCTCGTACAGGGAGAGCTGGGACCCGCCACCGCGGCGATCCGGCGGGGTGGCTGGGCGGTGATCTCGCAGGCGCTCGCCGCCGCGCACAATCTGCGGATCGGCGAGCGCTTCACGCTGCCCTCGCCACACCCAGCGGTACTCCGCGTGGCGGCTCTCAGCACCAACCTCGCCTGGCCTTCCGGGGCAGTCGTCCTCAATGCGCAGGACTACGCACGCGCGTGGGGCAGCCCCGACGCGAGCGCCTATCAGGTCCAGATCCAGCCAGGCGTCTCGCCGGCGGCGGTGAGCGCGGAGATTCAGCATCTGCTGGGGGCTCACACCGCGCTGGTCTCGGAAACGGCCGCTCAGCGGATGGGGGCCAACTACGCCACCACGCGCCAGTCGCTTGCTCGCCTGGCGCAGATCGGCACGCTGGTGCTGATCGCCGCGGTGCTTGCGATGGCCGGTGCGATGGGCTCGATGATCTGGCAGCGTCGGCCGCAGCTGGCCTACATCAAGCGCCAGGGCTACAAGCGGGGCGTGCTGTGGCGGGCACTGCTGTGCGAGAGCGCGCTGCTGTTGAGCGCCGGCTGCTCGCTGGGGGCGCTCTTCGGGATCTACGGCCAGCTGCTGCTCAGCCACGCACTGGCTACCGTCACCGGCTTCCCGATCGTCTTCTCGGTCGGCGGCATCGCGGCGGTCACGAGCTTTGCGCTCGTCAGCGCGGCGGCGGTGGCGATCCTCGCGCTGCCGGGTTATCTTGCGGTACGTGTTCGTCCGACAACTGTCAGCACGATTTAGCGGCCGCCGTCCGATGCGGCGCCGACCCCCGCACCGCTGAGGGATCCGATCCAACGACCAGCTCGCATCCCCACACGACCGCCCTCTCGCCGGGGCCGCTCCGCACGCTGGCGGGCGCCACCGTCCGCGAGTTGCTGTGGGGACTGCGCGCGGTCTCGCGCGAGGTGCGCTGCTGGCACATGCGGGCCTTGAGCATCCCCGACGAGACCCTGCGCGCAGACGCGCTGCACTCGCTGAAAAGCAAGCGCGCCAGCACCGACGGCGCGGCTCTCTTCTGGACGCTTCCGGACGGGCGCAGCGCCAACCTGCTGCGCCTGCTGGTCGCCTTCGAGGTGATGGCCGACTTTCTGGACAACGTGAGCGAGCGGGGCGTACGCGCAGGCACGGCCAACGGCCTCCAGCTGCACGTCGCGCTCAGCGAGGCGCTCGATCCAGGTGCGCCATTATCGGCCTACTACCTCCACCACCCCTGGTGTGAGGACGGCGGCTACCTGCGAGCGCTCGTGGGTGCCTGCCGCGAGCGCTGCGCGCGACTGCCCCACTATGGGAATGTGCGTTCGCGGGCGATCCACGCGGCCACCCTCGCCCGCATGCTGGGCCTCAATCACGAGCCCGATCCCGAGCTGCGCGACACGGCGCTGCGGGAGTGGGCCCGGCGCGAGGCGCACCACTGGGGCGAGCTGGCGTGGTTCGAGTCCACCGCGGCCGCCAGCGGCTGGTTGACGGTGCTTGCGCTGCTGGCGCTCGCCGCCGGGGGAGGGGAGCCGGAGGAGGGTCGCGTACGCGCCACCTGCGCCGCCTACCTGCCCTGGATTTCGCTGGTGGCAACGATGCTCGACAGCTATGCCGACCAGGCTGAGGACGCCGTTGGCGCGCAACACAGCTACATCGCCCACTATCCCTGCACCGAGGTGGCGGTGGAGCGTGTCGGTGAGCTCGTGCGTGAGGCTGCCCGCCGGGCTCGCGCGCTGCCCGACGGTGCCAGGCACACAGTGATCGTGGCGTGCATGGTCGCGATGTACCTCTCGAAGGACAGCTCGCGCACGCCGCAGTTGCGGGCGAGCACCCGCAACCTCGCTGCCGCGGGAGGCTCGCTGTCGAGGCTGTTGCTGCCGGTGCTGCGCCTATGGCGGGTGCTCTACTCCCAGCGGAACGGGTAGCGGCGCCCGGCTGTCCGGGACGTGACGCGGTAGAGCGGGGTGGGGGTGGATGAGGACCGCGGGGGAGGGAGGCCGGCGGGCGCGCGGAGGGGAAGGCGGAGGGTCTTGTCGCGTTTTGTCTGAGCAATTCTTGTTTTATGAAAACAAGTTGAGTCATCTGCGCGCGCCGTTTGAGTCAAGATCGCGGTATGAGGCCACGGGGGTCGGCTATCCGGGAGCGGTCGGCTTGAGCGAGCGGGGCGTCTCGCTCGGGCTGACCGCCGAGCAGGTGGCGAGTGTGGTTGCCGCGGCGACAGCTGCCGGCAGCGGCAGCGCCAACCTGCTGCCTGGGTTGGCGCTGCCGGGGCAGCTGACCACATCGGCGTTGCTGGACGATCGCACCATGTCGCGATCACTGTTGTTCGGGCTGGTCGTCCTGATCTCGTTTCCCGCCAACGGGTCCGACCGGTGGATCAAGGAGGTCGCCCAGGAGCTCGAGCTGCCGATGTCGACCGCTCACCGCTATGCGCACACGCTGCATGCGGTCGGACTGCTCGAACGGGACCCCCGCACCCGTCGCTACCGTCGCTCCGCGTCGCTGGAGCCACCATCCGCCAATGAGCCGCACCGGTAGTCACCGACCAGTCCCTGCCGGTGGCGACGGGCGGGCGTCTCATGACGGTCACCCGCGGTCTCCCTCCATCGGGCCCCTCCGGAAACGGCGATGCCGCGGGTGAACCGGCCCCCGGCGGGGCCCATTGTGGGCTCAGAAGATGGCTGGCGCGAGCCGGTTCCCCGCCTGCGAGAGCCGCGTTACTCGCAGTCGCTGGAGCGCGGCCTGGCGATCCTCGAATGCTTCACCCCGGAGCGTCCTGTATGGGGGATTGCCGGCCTCGCCGACGCGCTCGGGATGAGCCGCAGCACCACCCACCGTTACGTGCTCACGCTGACCGCGCTCGGTCATCTGGTGCAGGGCTCGGGTCGCAAGTACCGGCTCGGGTTGGCGGTGACAGAGCTGGGAATGTCGGCGCTGAGCTCGACCGGCCTGCGCGAGCACGCGTGCGCTCCGTTGCGGGAGCTGAGCAGGCGCGCTCCCTACACGCTCGCGATCGGCATGCTGGATGGTCCGGAGCTCGTGTATCTGGACCACATCCGCGCGACACGTCGTCGACAGCGCCAGATCGAGCTCGACCTGAGCACTGACTCGCGACTGCCGCCACACTGCAGTGCGATGGGCAGACTGCTGCTGGCCAGCCTCCCCGAGGCGGAGGAGCGTCGGCTGATCGCGGCGCTGGCGTTGGAGCGGCTCGGGCCCCACACGATCGCGAACAGGAAGGCGCTGCGCGCCGAGCTCGCGCGCAATCGCGGCGAGGCGCTGGTCCTCAGCGAGGAAGAGCTGGCGCCTGGGCTGTACGAGATCGCGGCGCCGGTGCGCGCCGAGACGCGCGAGGTAATCGCCGCCGTGGGCATGCAGGCGCACAGCTCGACGATTTCCGTGGAGCAGTTGGTCGAGCATCTGGGACCGCATCTGATCTCCACCGCGGATCGCATCTCCGCGCGCGTCGGCTACCGCCGCGACGACGAGCGTTAGGAACAGCTGCCCGCGGACATCCAGGTCATCGCGGCGCGACTGTGCCCTCGCCGTGCTCTTCGAGTAGCCGCCGCGCAACCGCTCCGCCGGCGGCGCTGCCGACGAGCACGAAGCCCGCCAGCACCAGCCAGCTCAACAGCGCGAAGGCGATGCCGATCGTGCCGAACTGTTTTGCCGAGGCGCCGAGCGAGTGGGGGAGATACACCAACGAGAAGCCCATCAGCGCCGTCATCCCGAGCGCCGCCAGAGCCGCGCCCGGGAACAGCTCCCGCCATGGCAGACGCCGCCCCAGCAGCACATACGGCGTCGCCAGCCACGCCACGACCCCCAGCAGCAGCGATCCGACGACGTGCCACCAGCCGCCGGCAATCCCCGCCACCAGCGGTCGCACGCTGATGTAGACGGGGATCAGCGCGATCCACAGCAGATGCCATGGGGTACCGCGGATGCCGACGGCGGGCAGCTCGTAGGCCAGCTCGTACAGCCGCTGCAGGGCGCGCGCAAGCGACAGCGCCGAGAACAGCACGAGCACGAAACCGATCACTGTCACGCTGTGGGCGACGGCCGCGGAGGGGGCGAACACTTCGCGCACGCTCTCCGCGGCCGCGCCGGAGAGCGCCAGCCGCTTGACGATCCCGTTGGCGAAGTCATGCGCATTGGCCAGCGGCACGACCGCGCTGTAGACGATCAGCAGCGGGAACAGGGAGCTGAACGCAAGCGCCCCGAGCGCGACGCCGCGATCGACCGCCTGAATCGCCGCGAGGCGTTCCAGCCACGCCACAAGCGGCCCCGCGGGGGCGAGCAGCAGCCGCAACGGTCCCCGTTGGGTGTCGGCCAGCCGCAACGGGATCCGCATTGTCGTTTCCCGTCGATCAAGGTGCGTTGGTGTCGCCGCCGTCGCCTACCAGCGCGATGACAAAGCCGTCGTGGCCCTTTTCGCCAACCGTCTGGACCGCGGTTGCGCTCACCAAGGGCTCGGCGGCGAGCAGGTCGTAGAAGCGGCGCACCTCCTGCACACCGCCCTCGCCCAGCCGCGGGTCGTAGCCGTCGGGGTCGAGGATCACGCCTGCGCGAACGACGTTGTCGCCGATGATCACGCTGCCGGGACGGGAGAGCTTCAGCGACCACTCCAGGTACCCCGGGTAGTTGCGCTTGTCCGCGTCGATGAAGATCAGGTCGAACGGGCCGGCGCCCTCGGCGTGCAGTTCGGGCAGCGTCTGCAGCGCAGCGCCCATGCGCAGGTCGACCATCTCCCTCACGCCGGCCCGCTCCAGGTTCGCCTCTGCGACCTCGGCGTGGTGGGGGTCGAGCTCCAGCGTCACGATGCTCCCATCCGGCGGCAGCCCGCGCGCCAGCCAGATCGTGCTGTAGCCGCCGAGGGTGCCCAGCTCGAGAATGCGGCGGGCTCCGTGAATGCGCACCAGCAGTTCGAGCAGCTTGCCCTGAGCCGGGGTGACCGCGATCGGGGGAAGGCCAGCGGCCTCGCAGGCGGCGAGGGCGGCATCGAGCGCCGCGTCCTTGGGGAGCAGGCGATCGCAGATGTAGCGATCCATTCCGGTCCACAGCTCTTGGGTCATGGCAGGCGCTCCTGGTTCGTTCGTGTGGCGCCCTATTATGCATGGGCACGTCCGCACGGCTTGATGACGAGATGCTCCCTCCCGGCCAAGGTCCGGGTCTGGGACTGCCGGGTCCACGGAGCCGGAATCTGATCGCGCTCGAGGACTCGTTCGCAGTCGAGAGTCTCTAGGCTTGGTTTCCCCGATGCCATCGTGCAACCATCTCGATCGTGTTCTGATCACCCAGCTGCCCGAGTCGGTCGCGGGCTGCGAGGACTGCCTGGCCAGCGGCGGGCAGTGGCTGCATCTGCGCATCTGCCTGGAGTGCGGCAAGGTCGGCTGCTGCGATGACTCCCCCAATCGCCACGCTCGCGCGCACGCGCACAGCAGCGGGCATCCGCTGATCCGCTCGCTCGAGCCCGGCGAGACTTGGTCGTGGTGCTTCGTAGACCAGGTCGCGCTGGCGATCCCCGGCATCCGGGGGGAAACGCGCATTCCGCCATCGCCGCTGGGCTGAGGATGGACCGACCGGCCAGTCGAGTGTTGTCGAGCTCGCAGCTTGCGCTGCTCGCCGACCACGGCGAGCAGCGCATCGCCGAGGTGGGGGAGACGCTGTTCGAGGTTGGCGACGAGAGCTATCCCTTTGTCGCGATCATCGAGGGGGAAGTGACGGTGACCGACGCCGCGGGGCAGGAGCTCGTCCGCCACGGCGCCTCGGGCTTCCTGGGGGAGATGAACCTCCTCTCCGGGCAGACCGTGTTCCTCAACGCCGTCGTCACCGAGCCGATGCGCTACATCGCGGTCGACCGCGAAGTGCTCCGACAGCTGCTGTTCGAGGACGGCTCGCTCTCGGACCTGCTCCTCAACGCCTTCGTCGAACGTCGCGAGATGCTCCAGCGCCAGCAGGGGGTCGGATTCGAGATCATCGGCCCACGCGATTCGCCGCAGACACGGCAGCTGCTCGACTTCGCTCGGATCCAGCGGCTTCCCCACACGTGGATCGACCCTGCGCAGAGCGCACAGCCAGACGCCCTGGGCGCCACGTTCGCCGCCGCCGATATGCCCATCGTCCGTCTGCCGGGAGGCGCGGAGCTGCGGAGCCCCAGCAATGGTGAGCTCTCCCGCGCGCTAGGCATCGGACGCGAGCTCGCACCGCATGAGGAGGTGGACCTGCTGATCGTCGGAGGTGGCCCGGCCGGCCTCGGCGCCGCCGTCTACGGCGCCTCGGAGGGTCTCGACACGCTCGTGATCGAGAGCACCGTGCTCGGCGGCCAGGCGGGCACTTCGCGCAGGATCGAGAACTATCTCGGCTTCCCTGCGGGGATCAGCGGCACCGAACTGACCAGTCGCGCGATCACGCAGGCGCGGAAGTTCGGCGCCCGCGCCGCCACGCCCTACCGCGCCCAGCTGCTCGAACCAGGCGCCGAGCGGCACGTGGTGAAGCTCGAGGAGGGCAACCAGATCGCGGCCCGAACGGTGCTGCTCGCCACCGGCGCTCAATACCGGCGCCTGCCCGTGGAGGATCTGGACCGCTACGAGGGACTCAGCGTCTTCTATGCCGCCGGCCCGCTCGAGGGGCAGATCTGCGCGGGACGGCGCCTCGCGGTGGTCGGCGGCGGCAACTCCGCGGGCCAGGCCGCCATCTGGTTGGCGCGCGGCGGTGCACTCGTCACGCTCATGCACCGCCGCAAAGCTTTGAGCGAGACGATGTCGCAGTATCTGATCAACGATCTCGATCGCTACGGGGTCGCGATCCGCGACCGCGCCGAAATCGCCGAGCTGCATGGGGAGGAGGGGCAGCTGGAGGCCGTCACGCTCACCGACGGCGCAAAACTGCCGCTCTCCTTTCTGTTCCTCTTCCTGGGCGCCGAGCCATGCACCGACTGGCTCGGCGACGTCCTCGCGCGAGACTCCCATGGATTCATCCTCACCGGCCCGGACGCAGGTGCGGGCTTCCTGCACGAGACCAACGTGCCCGGCATCTACGCGGCTGGCGACGTGCGGGCGGGATCGATCAAGCGTTGCGCAACCGCGGTCGCGGAGGGCGCGACGGTCGTGCGCCTCGTGCACGAGCACCTGACAGCTGCCGCCAGCTCTCCCCACTGAGAGCTTTCGCCAGCGCATCAAGGCATTTGGGGCATGGAGCTCGAGCACGCAATCCGCACCAGGCGCACCCACAAGGTGTTCGCCTCAGAGCCGGTGGCGCCGGAGCTGCTGCAACAGCTGTTCGAGCTGGCCCGCTGGGCGCCGAACCACCACCTCACCAATCCATGGCGCTTTCGGGTGCTCGGCCCCAGCACGGTTGAGCGGCTCAAGCAGGTCGCCGAAAGCGTTGCCCCCGGCTCGGCCAGCAAGCTCGAGCGCGCCCCCACGCTTGTGGTTGCATCGGTTTACACGCAGGGCGACAGCGCCCAGCAGAGGGAGGATCTGCTCGCGAGCGCGGTCGCCGCCTATCTCGTGCTGCTCGCCGCTCATGGGGCGGGGCTCGCCGGCTACTGGCGGACCCTGCCGCTGCTCGACTCGCCTGCAGGCCGTGAGGTGCTCGAACTCGACCCGCTCGAGATCCCGATCGGGCTGCTCCATCTCGGCCGCCCCCGCCAGGAGCAGCACGTGCCCGAGCGAGCGCCCGCCGCCGATTTCGTGCGCCACCTGCCGTAGGCCTCGCGGCATGGGTCGTCACCCAAGTCGCTCCAACTCGGCCCGAGCACGCGGGTTCACGGCGGTGCCCTCGAAGGGCGACGTCCGGATGGCACCGCGGTCAACCGCCGACTTAGTCGCGAAGTCTCGTCCGGAGACCCCGCGGTCAACCGTTGACGTAGGCCGCGAGGTGCTCGCCGGTGAGGGTGGAGCGCGCGGCGACGAGGTCGGCGGGTGTGCCCTCGAAGACGACCCGGCCGCCGTCGTGGCCGGCGCCTGGGCCGAGGTCGATGATCCAATCGGCGTGCGCCATCACCGCCTGGTGATGCTCGATGACGATGACCGACTTGCCGGAGTCGACCAGTCGGTCGAGCAGGCCGAGCAGCTGCTCGACGTCCGCCAGGTGCAGACCGGCGGTGGGCTCGTCGAGGATGAGGATGGGATTCCCACCCACCCCATCGGTCCCGTCCACCCGGGGGGACTGTTTTTCAGCCAGTCGCGTGGCCAGCTTGAGTCGCTGTCGCTCGCCGCCTGAGAGCGTGGGGAGCGGCTGGCCGAGCATGAGGTAGCCGAGCCCGACATCGGCGAGCTGCTCGAGGATCCTGTGCGCCGCCGGCGTCTTCGCCTCGCCGGCGCCGAAGAAACTCGCGGCCTCGGCAACCGGCATCGCGAGCACCTCGCTGATGTCCTTGCCACCGAACTTGTACTCGAGCACCTCGGCTTGGAAGCGCTTGCCCTCGCACACCTCGCAGGGGACGGCGACGCCAGCCATCATCGCCAGGTCGGTATAGATCACGCCGGCGCCGTTGCAGTTGGGGCAGGCGCCCTCGGAGTTGGCGCTGAAGAGGGCGGGCTTCACGCCGTTCTCCTGCGCAAACGCCTTGCGGATCGGGTCGAGTAGACCCGTGTAGGTCGCCGGGTTGCTGCGCCGCGAGCCTTTGATCGCCGCCTGGTCGATCGATACGACACCATCCCGATCCCGCCCGGAATTGACGATCGAGCCGCCGATCAGCGAGCTCTTGCCCGAGCCCGCCACACCTGTGACGACGACCAGCACGCCGAGCGGAATGTCGACGTCGACATCCCGCAGGTTGTGGGTGCTGGCGCCGCGGATCTCGAGGGCGCCGCGCGGCGATCGCACCGTCTCCTTGAGCGTTGCCCGGTCGTCGAGGTGGCGGCCGGTGATCGTGTCGCTCGCCCTCAGCCCCGCGACGGTCCCCTCGAACATCACCTCGCCGCCCTCGGTCCCGGCCTTCGGGCCGAGGTCGACGACATGATCGGCGATCGCGATCGTCTCGGGCTTGTGCTCCACGACGAGCACGGTGTTGCCCTTGTCGCGCAGCTGTAGCAGCAGCTCGTTCATCCGCTCGATGTCGTGCGGGTGCAGTCCGATCGTGGGCTCGTCGAAGACGTAGGTGACGTCGGTGAGTGAGGAGCCGAGCTGGCGGACCATCTTGACGCGCTGGGCCTCTCCGCCCGAGAGCGTGCCCGAGGCCCGCTCGAGCGAGAGGTAGCCCAGCCCGATGTCCACGAATGAGTGGAGTGTCGCCCGCAGCGCATCGAGCAACGGCGCGACCGACTTGTGCTCGAGTTTGCTCACCCACGCGGCGAGGTCGCTGATCTGCATCGAGCAGGCGTAGGCGATGTTGATTCCCTCGATCTTCGAGGATCGGGCCTGCACGCTGAGCCGGGTCCCATCGCACTCGGGACAGGTGGCGAAGGTGACCGCCCGCTCAACGAAGGCACGGATGTGGGGCTGGAGTGAGTCGACGTCCTTGGCGAGCATCGACTTCTGGATCCGCGGGATCAGGCCCTCGTAGGTCAGGTTGACGCCGTCAACCTTGATCCTGGTCGGCTCCTTGTGGAGGAGCTCACCGAGTTCCTTCTTGGTGAATTTCTCGATCGGCTTGTCCGGGTCGAAAAAGCCGCAGCCCAGGAAGATCCGGCCGTACCAGCCATCCATGCTGTAGCCAGGGATTGTGAGCGCGCCCTCGCGTAGAGACTTGCTGTCGTCGTAGAGCTGAGTGAGGTCGATGTCGGACACGGTGCCGCGGCCCTCGCAGCGCGGGCACATGCCACCGAGGATGCTGAAACTTCGCTTCTCTTTCGTCGTGCGCCCGGCACGCTCGAACGTGACTGCCCCGGCGCCTGAGATCGAGGCGACATTGAAAGAGAACGCCTGGGGGGAGCCGATGTGGGGCTTGCCGAGCCGGCTGAAAAGGATGCGCAGCATCGCGCCCGCGTCTGTGGCGGTGCCGACCGTGGAGCGAGCGTCGGCGCCCATCCGCTCCTGGTCGACGATGATCGCGGTCGTCAGCCCTTCGAGCACATCGACCTCGGGCCGCGCCAGCGTCGGCATGAAGCCCTGCACGAAGGCGCTGTAGGTCTCGTTGATCAGCCGCTGGGACTCCGCGGCGATCGTGCCGAACACCAGCGAGCTCTTACCCGAGCCGGAGACGCCGGTGAACGCCGTCAGCCGGCGCTTCGGGATCTCGACGCTGATGTCCTTGAGGTTGTTCACGCGCGCGCCGTGCACGCGGATCAGATCGTGGCTGTCGGCACCGGGCGGCGCCGGCGACCGCGTATTCCTCCTTGTCCTCGTGGCGGCGCTCATCGTGGCTCCATCACTCCGGCGAGCCCGCTTACCGGTCTTGAACCAACCCGAGCACGTTGCCGTCGAGGTCGGTGAAGGTGGCTACGGTGCGGCCGGGGCCGACCTCGTGCGCGGGCTCCTTCACGGTGGCGCCCGCGGCGGTCACCTCGGCCAGCTTCGCCTGAATGTCCGGCACTTGCCAGTAGGCCACCGGCGAGGCCGTGCCCTGCGGTCCACCGCCCGGCACCAGCCCGATGTGCTGGCCCCCGGTGTCGAAGCCGACGTAGTAGGAGGAGTCGGCCTGCGGCGGAATGCCGAGCAGGGCGGTGTACACGGCCTTGGCTGCCGCCAAGTCGGACACGGGATGCAGCACGATCTTGATTCCCTCGGTGGAAGAGCCGGTCATGGTCACTCCTGAAGTAGTGGTGATGATGTCCTTGGCGGTCACTCTAGGTGACCTCGATGACCGGCGTTTCTCGATTCCTGATCGATCGTGTCCTGGTCTGGGCCGCGGCCACGGCCTCCTGAACGGTCGGTAGACATCCGGCGATCAGCGCCCCTCCGATTACGGGTCTCGAAATCGAGCCGTGCGCCGCGGGTTATTGGTTCCTGAGCAGCGTCTCTGCTTCGCGCTCGAGATCGACGTAGGGCTCGCCGCTGACGTCGATCGCGACTCGATTGATCGTCCCCCCGGTGAATCGGTATGGGGGCGCGCCCGGGTAGTCTTCTGTGAGTGGATCGCCCGCGTGGCGCCCGACGTACAGGCCCGCGCCCGCTACCGCGAACGCCCCCAGCTGGGTTTTGAGTGGCCCCTCGCCCACCTGCTTGTCTGCGTGATAGAGCGTAAGCGTGCCAGCGGCGCAACCGGGCTCCTGGGCTTCCTTCTCAAACGACGCGGACAGGATCAGGTTCTCGCCTGTGGGCAGGTCCTTCGAGCCGACGATCAGCTGCTCGGTGATGCCGACGAAGCTGTTGACGTAGTGCAGCCTGTTGTCCTTGACATACAGCGCGTGGCCGCCGAAGCGCGAGCCGATCGCAAACAGCACGCCCTGCGCGCCTGGTGCGGGTATGTCGAGAAGCGCTCCGATCACGAACGAGCGGTTGCGCGTATTGACCGCCTGCCACTCGCTGACGGCCGCAGCGTCCGGGTAGTACACATACCGTTCGCGCGGCGCCGCAAGCTGCGGTCGGGGCGTCATCAGGATTTCGACGGGTGAGCGATCGTCGAGCGGGAACGCCCCGTTTGCGCCTGCCTCCGCGAACCAGATGTTGACGAGCTCCCTGAGCTTGTCCGGCTGGGCGGCGGCGAGGTCGTTCAGCTCCGAGCGATCGACGTCCGTGTTGTACAGCTCCCAGTCGTCCGCGTTGAAGTCGCTCCAGCCGGCCATCGTCGGATGCGTCGTCACCGCCTTCCAGCCCTCGTGCCAGATGGAGCGGGAGCCGAGCATCGAGTAGAACTGCGTCTTGCGCTTGGACTTGGCGGAGGCGTCATCGACGCTGTCGAGCATGCTGACCCCGTCGAACGGCGTCTGCACGTGACCCTTGACTGACTCGGGAGCGCTGACGCCGAGCGCATCGAGGATCGTCGGGACGAGATCGATCGCGTGGTAGTACTGCTCACGCAGCTCGCCGCGCGCCTTCGTCCCGGCCGGCCAGGAGATGATGCACGGGTCGGACGTCCCACCGTTGAACTCGTAGCGCTTCCACATCTTGAACGGCGTGTTGAACGCCATCGCCCAGCCGGTCGGGTAGTGGTTGTAGGTCTTCGTGCCGCCGAGGTCGTCGATCTGTGCGAGATTCGCCGCCAGGTCGTCGGGGACTCCGTTGGCGAACTTCATCTCGTTGACCGAGCCGTTCGGGCCGCCCTCGCCGCTGGCGCCGTTGTCCGACACGACCACCACAAGGGTGTTCTCGAGCAGCTCGCTCTGCTCGAGGTAGTCGAGCACGCGCCCGATCTCGTGGTCGGCGTGGCCGAGAAAGCCCCCGTATACCTCGGCCATCCGCGCGAACAGCCGCTGCTCCTCGTCGTTCAGCGAGTCCCAGGGCCGCGTCGTGTCGATTTCAGGGAACGGCTTACCATCGGCGCTGGAGCGCGTCTCGGGTGTGCCGATCGGATTGATCGGCGGCAGCTCCGTGTCGGGCGGCACGATGCCGAGCTTCTTCTGCCGGGCGAGCGTCTGCTCGCGCATCGCCTCATAGCCCGCGTCGAAGCGCCCCTTGTACTTCTCGATCCACTCCTTCGGCGCGTGGTGCGGAGCGTGGCAGGCGCCCGGCGCGTAATACAGGAAGAACGGCTTCTCGGGCGCTACGGCCTTGGCGTCCTTGATGAACTCCAGCGCCTTGTCGGTGAGGTCCTCGGTGAGGTGATAGCCCTCCTCGGGGGTGCTCGGCTGATCGACTGGATGATTGTCGTGAACAAGATCCGGATACCACTGGTTGGTCTCGGCGCCGAGGAACCCGTACCAGCGCTCAAAGCCGCGGCCACTCGGCCAGTTGCGGCGCGTCGAAGCAAGGTTCATCTCGTCGGTCGGGCACAGATGCCACTTGCCCACCATGAACGTGTTCCACCCCCGCTCGCCGAGGATCTCCGGAAGCATTCCGTTCTCCGGTGGCACCGTGCCGCTCGCATTGGGAAAACCGATCGCCGCCTCGGTGATGCACGCCATGCTGTTGCGCGTGTGATTGCGCCCCGTCAGCAGGCACGAGCGCGTCGGCGAGCACAGCGCCGTCGTATGCCACTGCGTGTAGCGCACACCCCGCGAGGCGATCCTGTCGATGTTCGGCGTCTCGATCGGCCCGCCGTAACAGCTCATCGCCGAGAACCCGACGTCATCGAGCACGATATAGACCACGTTCGGTGCACCGTCAGGCGCTTTAGGGGGCTCGAACGGAGCCCAATCAGCTTCGGAGTCGCGTATGTCGACGTTGACGACGCCACTGAATGGCCTGGCCATGGACTCACTCTCCTTCGGGCTCTCGGGCTGAACGGCCCATCCCGGAAAAAGTGGGGTGGACCGGCAACGAAACGTTGGCGGCACCATCGGAGTCCCGCCTCTCGAGCGCTCATGAGCGGCACGACTCCGGCAGAGCAAGCCTGCACCGATCCGGGGTGAGCAGCCCTCACCCGGCCGGGGTGAGAGCACTGCTGCGGGCGCCGGGTGAACACCGCTACGGGCGCCGTGACACTGCCGCGGGCGCCGTGACACTGCCGCGGGCGCCGGGTGTCTACCATCGGGTTGGGATGAGCCGCGAGGACATGCTCGAGATCCCGGCGGGCCGCTTCCGGATGGGCTCGGCCGACTTCTACCCCGAAGAGGCGCCGATCCGCGAGATGGTGCTCGACGGCTTCGCGATCGACCGCGGACCGGTCACGGTCGCGCGGTTCGCCCGCTTTGTCGAGGAGACGGGGTACCTCACACTCCCCGAGCGTCCCCCCGATCCCGCCCAGTATCCAGACGCCGAGCCCGCGCTGCTGCGCGAGGGATCGGCCGTCTTTCATCCCACGCCCGGACCCGTGCCGCTGGGCGACCCGACCCGCTGGTGGGCCTACGTGCCCGGCGCGAGCTGGCGAGCGCCCTGGGGGCCGGACAGCGACAACTCCGGGCGAGACGATCATCCGGTCACCCACGTCGCCTTCCAAGACGCCGAGGCGTATGCGAAATGGGCTGGTAAGCAGCTGCCGAGCGAGGCCGAGTGGGAGTACGCGGCGCGGGGCGGGCTCGAAGGTGCAATCTTCGCCTGGGGTGAGCAGGAGCGACCGGGCGGCGAGCTGATGGCGAACTGCTGGCAGGGCGAGTTTCCTTGGAACAACACCGGCGCGAAGGGATGGCGCGGCACATCGCCCGTCGGGCTCTTTCCCCCGAACGGCTTCGGACTCCACGACGCCACGGGCAACGTGTGGGAGTGGACGACCGACTACTACGTCGCCCGCAGCCATGACGCCGAGGCGCCCCCCAGCCCCTGTTGCAAACCGCCTCTGAATCCGCTCGCGGAGGCCCCAGATGGGAGCTATGACGTGGGGCGTCCCGGAGCAAGCATCCCGCGCCGTGTCATCAAGGGCGGCTCGCACCTCTGCGCCCCAAGCTACTGTCTGCGCTACCGTCCCGCCGCCCGCCAGCCCGAGGCGATCGACACCAGCACCAGTCACATCGGCTTCCGCTGCATCAGTCGCGAGCAGGCCTAACAGCCGGCACTGCTCCCGTGTGAGCGACAGCGTCGAAAACATAGGCGAGGCGTAGATGCGTACTGGCCTTGCAGCGGTCACTGCGGCCGGCGATCCCCTGCGGGGGAATCCCGACTATCGACCTGCGGTAACGGCCCTCAACTCGTCGAGCGACTCTCGAATGAGTCGCGGCAACTCCTGCCGATTGGTCTCCTCGACATAGCGTTCGAATGCGACCTTGAAGACGGCGATCGCCGCCTCGGCGGTGAGGCTCGCGATTGGGCCCTCGACGCCGCGCCGGCGCAACGCATCGGCGAGCGCGGCGGCGAGTGACGCGAGCTTGATCAGCTCACGCTCTTGAAGCTCCGCGCTCGAAGCGATGATCGCCTGGCGCTCCCGCGCGAGCTCGCCACCCTCCTGAATGAGAGCACCGGCGGCCTCAAGACCCGCGGCTGCCGCGTCGATCGGCGCCAGCGACCCGGGCGCGTTGGCGACCGTGCTGACCAACCGCTCCTGCAGCGCCTGCGCGCCCGCGAACAGGACCTCGCGCTTGTCGGCGAAGTGCCGGAAGAACGTCCGCTCCGTCAGTCCCGCCCGCTCGGCGATCTCTACCACCGTCGTCTGCTCGAACCCGCGCTCGCCATAGAGCGCGAAAGCAGCCTGCATCAGCCTGCCGCGCGCGTTTGGCTCCCATCGACTCATGCCACAATTCTATTCGACGGCAGCGGCTGACATCGGTGCTATGCTGATGGCAGTGACTGTCATAGACCGTACCATGGAGGTTTCTCATGCGCGTATTCATTACCGGCGCGTCCGGCTGGATCGGCTCCGCCGTCGTCCCCGAGCTCCTCGGCGCGGGCCATCAGGTCATCGGGCTGGCTCGCTCGGATGCCTCGGCCGACATCCTCACCGCCGCCGGCGCGGATGTGCACGGCGGCGATCTCGATGATCTCGGCGCCTTGCGCGACGCCGCCGCGGCGTCGGATGGCGTGATCCACCTTGCGTTCAAGCACGAGCTCGCGTTCTCGGGTGACTTTCAGGCCGCCGCCGAGGCGGATCGCCGCGCCGTCGAGACGTTCGGCGAGGCGCTCGCGGGCTCCGACCGGCCGCTCCTGATCGCCTCTGGGATCCTCGGGGTAGCACCGGGGCGTGTGGTAAGCGAGCAGGACGGACATGGCTCCCACGCCGCCATCGCTGCTTTCGGCGGCGGTGCGCGGGCCCGATGGGAAACGGCCGAGTTCACACTGTCTCTCGCCTCCCGCGGCGTCCGCTCGTCGATTGTGCGACTGCCTCCGACGAATCACGGCGACGGAGATAACGGCTTCATCGCGGCCCTCGTCGGCATCGCCCGCGAGCAGGGCGTCTCGGGATACATCGGCGATGGGGCCAACCGCTGGCCCGCCGTGCACCGGCTCGACTCAGCGCGCCTGTTCCGCCTCGCGCTGGAACAGGCACCGGCGGGGACGACGCTGCACGCAATCGCCGAGGAAGGCGTGCCGGTCAGGGAGATCGCCGAGGTCATCGGACGGCATTTGGACATCCCGGTCGTATCCGTCGCCGCGCGGGACGCGGCGGAGCACTTCACTTGGCTGGGGGGATTCCTTGGGCTCGATGCTCCTGCTTCCAGCGCGTGGACGCGGGATCTGCTGGGGTGGGAGTCGACTCATCCCGGGCTGATCACCGACCTCGACCAGGGGCATTATTTCCACAAGGGGTAGCCTTTGCCGTGTGCAGACAGACAGCTCGGCCATGGCTCACTTCGAGCATAAGCGTCCTGGCTGGTTCACCAGGCGAGTATTCAATCCGGCCGTGGCCGGCCTGACCCGCCTCGGCATCAGCCTGTTCGGCTCGCGCGTGCTGGAGGTGCCAGGGCGCACCTCCGGTGAGCCGCGTCGCACTCCGGTGAATCTCCTCACCTTCGAAGGTGAGCGCTATCTCGTCGCGCCGCGCGGCGAAACGCAGTGGGTGCGCAACCTACGAGCCAGCGGGGAGGGTCGGCTGCTGGTTGGTTCGCGCAGTGAGCATTTCGCCGCCGTCGAGCTTGCGGACGACGATAAGCCACCCGTCCTGCGCGCCTACCTGAAGCGCTGGAAGTTCGAGGTCGGCGTGTTCTTCGACGGCGTTGGGCCAGACTCCTCGGCTGAGGAGTTGCGCGGTGCCGCGCCCAAGCACCCAGTGTTCCGGCTGCGCTAGGTGCAGGCGCTGCTTGTCCCTCAACCTCGCCAAATCAGGGAAGGAGCCCAGCATGTCACGTGACATCAAGATCCCCGGTCCCGACCACCCGATCACAATCACCTCGAGCAGCGACCATATCGTCGTTCGCAGCGGTGAGGCGACGATCGCCGACAGCCACTCGACGCTCGTCCTGCGCGAGGCCGACTACCCGCCGGTCCGCTACATCCCGATCGCCGACGTCGACCGATCACAACTCGCTGCCAGCGAGTTGACAACCTACTGCCCGTACAAGGGCGAGGCGTCCTACTACTCGATCGCTGCTGACGCGGAGCGTGGTACCGACGCGGTCTGGTTCTACGATGATCCCCGCCCAGCGGTCGTCGAGATCAAGGACCACGTCGCGTTCTACTCCGACCGCGCCCAACTCTCGGTCGAGGCCGCGGACGGCGCAGAGGGCTGAGCGCAGATGCCCACCCGAACCGTTCGCTCAACACACTCCAAGGCGGTCAAGCGTTCGCCGCGCGTCGCTGCCGCCATCACGCCCGGCTGGAAGTGATGACGGCAGCGCGATCTCCGATACGTCGATCCACCATAGGCTTGCCGCCGATGCGCTGGTTTATAGATGGCATGAATGTGATCGGCACGCGTCCAGATGGATGGTGGAAGGATCGCCACGGATCGATGGTCAAGCTCGTGAACATGCTTGAGCGGTGGGTCGCGAGCAGCGGCGAGCAGGTCACCGTCGTCTTCGAGCAGCCTCCATCTCCACCGATCGGCTCTACGGTGATCGAGGTCGCCTACGCTCCACGACCACGTCCCGATTCAGCCGACCAGGAGATCGCACGGCGTGTCGCGGCATCTACTGAGCCGGCCGCCATCCGTGTCGTCACCTCTGACCTCCGGCTCGCAGAACGGGTACGTGCCATAGGCGCGACGGTCGAGTCATCCGGACCGTTTCGGATATTGATCGAAGACGTCTGATAGTGCCTACTACACGCTACGCCCCAGCCGCTACTTCGCGATCCCGACGGATACCTGCGAGAAGGTCATCTGGAATCCCCGCGCCGAGCCGTGACTAGACAAGCGACGATGCTCGAGCGAATCGGCCGCCCAAGCTGCTCGTGCAGAGTCCGATTCGCGCTCTCCATGGCCTCGCGTTGCTCAGGCGAGAGTCGTGGCCAGAACGACATCGTGCCAAGCAGGGCGTTGAGCTCGTCGGCGGTGTGTTCCATCAGCGTCGGCCCCGTGGCGATCTGCGCGTCGTCGAACAGACGGGCCGCGTACTCGCGTGCCAGCTCGTAGCCGCCAAGCCAAGCCCAAACCTCTGAGATGTTCTCGCGACGCTCAAGAACGCCCGCGAGAGTGGTCTCGAGATCCCGGTAGCGCGGCCAGCTTGCGGCTATCTCGGGCGCGATCGTCGTCATTGCCCTCAAAAGCTCCTGCTGGTCCTCGGCGCTGCGCGGCTCGTGCAGTCCGAAGTACTGGATGAGCGCAAGCGTCCCGTCGGGCACGAGCGCGTCCGCCGCGCGCTGCCAGCCGACATCGGGATCGACCCAGTGGATCGCAGAGGCCGAGAAGACGGCCCGGAAGTGCTCGTGAGGGAGTCGTGCATCCTCGAATCTGGCATTCACAAGCTCCAGCTCGCCCGTGCCCTGGAGGCGCTGCTGGGCGAGCTCCGCCAGCTGAGTGCCCGGCTCGATCGCGGTCACGCGCAAGCCCCGAGCCAGGAGGCTGCGAGTCAACTGTCCGGTCCCACAACCGATCTCAAGCACCTGGTCGCCTCGTTCGAGGCTGGCGGCCTTACAGGCGAGATCGATCAGCTGCTCGGGGTAAGTTGGACGATGCTGGTCGTAGGCGGCCGCCACCTGATTGAAGACTTTGCCGTAGCTGCGCTGCAGTGTTCCGTCAGGCACGCTCATAAGGTAGGGGACGCGTCCGACGGAGCGCTCCCGGACTCAACCGCCGTCTGGTATGCAGCATGGCGATCTGCGCCTGGACGCCCTCGAGCCCGACGACGCGGCCGGTCGCCACACGTCCGAGCAAGTCAAAAGCACTACACCGCGCTGTTGTCGCGGATGGCACCTACAGCCACGCTGAGGGCATCCCTGGCGCCTGCTCATATCACGGCGGTGAAGCCGGTGGTGGCTCCAGTGGCAAAGACGAGAGGGAAGAAGGACACTAATAACAGACGATGTGCCGGGCATCGTACTTTGCTATGCAGGTCCCTATGGCACTGATTCAAGCAAGCGGCCCTCTCTGTGGAGAGCTTCGACGTCTGTTCCCCTCGCGGCCCTTCCATGTGCGCTTCTGGGACGGAGGGGTCGTCGAGGCGACCGCGCCCAACGCCCCGACGTTCCTCGTGCGAGGACCCTCGGCCCTCGCGCACTTCCTTCGAGCTCCCGGATCGCTTGGTCTCGGTCGCGCCTACACCGATGGTTCGCTGGCTGTGGACGATCTCGACGCGGCGCTCATCGTGGTCGACGAGTGGGAGCCACCGGTGCCGAGCAGCGCTGAGCGTGTACGTCTGGGCCTGGCCATCATCGCCGCGGCAGCGCCCGGTGGGTTCCCGCACCGTCCCTCTCTTGAGCTGATCCTCCGTGGGCGCCTTCACAGCATCGAGCGCGACGCGGCGGCGGTCCGCTACCACTACGACGTTGGCAACGACTTCTTCGCCCTGTTTCTGGACGAGTCGATGACCTACAGCTGCGCGATCTTCTCGCGCGGCGCGCAGACGCTCGAGGACGCCCAGCACACGAAACTCGAGCTGGTGACCGACAAGCTCGGGCTGGCACCCGGGATGCGCGTGCTCGACGTCGGCTGCGGCTGGGGCAGCTTCGCGATCCACGCGGCCCAGAACTATGGTGTGAAAGTCACCGGCGTCACACTCTCGCAGCCGCAGGCTGAGCTCGCACGCAAGCGGGTGGCCGAGGCTGGGGTCGAGGATCGGGTGGACATCCGCGTAGCGGACTACCGCCAGCTTCCGCACACGTCCTTCGACGCGATCGCGAGCGTCGGCATGGCCGAGCACGTCGGCGAGCGCCAGATCGACCTCTACGCACGGTCTCTATACGCGCTGTTGCGTCCCGGCGGGCTGCTCCTCAACCATGCAATCGCGGCCCTTGATCCCGACCACAAACCGCTCGATGACATCTTCTCCACTCGCTACGTGTTCCCCGACGGCGAGCCCCTGCCACTGTCACGCATTCAGCTCGCGCTCGAGCGCGCCGGCTTCGAGAGCGAGCATGTAGAGGAGTTCAGGGAGGACTACGCGGTCACCCTGCGTCACTGGAGCCAGCGGCTTGACGAGCACTTGGACGCGGCCAAGACGCTGGCTGGCGAGCAGCGAACTCGCATCTGGCGTCTGTATCTCCGTGCCGCCCGCCGCGGCTTCGAGACGGGTGAAACGGCCGTCTATCAGGTCCTGACGCGAAGGGCGCTGTGAACGAGCGACTCCTGCGGGAGCTCGCACCTCAGGTCCTAGCCGCCCTCGCCCGGCGCCACCGCCGCTTCGACCTCGCTGAGGACGCCACCCAGGAGGCGCTGATTACGGCCGCGCAGCAGTGGCCGGTTGAGGGCGTACCTGTGAATCCGCGCGGCTGGCTGATCGCGGTCGCCACCCGGCGGCTGATCGATGCGCTACGCGCCGAGGCGTCGCGGACCCAGCGCGAGGAGGTCGCGTTGGCCCAGGAGCCACCGCCCGGCGTCGACGTCCCCGACGAGGACGACACGCTGACGGTGCTGTTCCTGTGCTGCCATCCGGCGCTCTCGCCGCCCTCGCAGCTGGCGCTGACGCTGCGGGCGGTCGGCGGTCTGACGAGCGCCGAGATCGCCGCCGCGTTCCTCGTGCCGGAGGCCACCATGGCCCAGCGCATCAGCCGCGCGAAGGCGACGATCGCCGACACCGGCGGCCGCTTCGCGCTGCCGCCTGATGACCAGCGCGCCGCGCGCCTGGGCGTCGTGCTGCATGTGCTCTACCTGATGTTCAACGAGGGCTACACCGCGACGTCCGGCGGGCGGCTGCAACGCCGTGAGCTCGCGCGCGAGGCGATCCGCCTGACGCGGATGACGCATGCGCTGCTGCCCGGAGACGGCGAGGTCGCAGGGCTGCTGGCCCTGATGCTGCTGACCGAGGCGCGCAGCGGTGCGCGCGAGAGCTCTGACGGCACGCTCATCCCGTTGGCGGAGCAGGATCGCCTCAGCTGGGACGGTGCGCTGCTGGATGAGGGCGTGCAGCTGATCCAGGAGACCCTGTCGCGCGCGCCGCTTGGTCCCTACCAGTTGCAGGCGGCGATTGCTGCCGTTCATGCCGAGGCACCGACCGCTGTCGATACCGACTGGCTGCAGGTGCTCAAGCTCTACGACCTGCTGCACGCGCTGGCGCCGAGCCCGGTCGTCACGCTCAACCGGGCGGTCGCGGTCGCGATGGTCGACGGCCCGCGCGCCGGGCTGGCCGGCCTCGATGCGCTGTCCGGCGACCGCCGCCTCGCGTCACAGCACCGGCTCGCGTCGGTCCGCGCCCATCTGCACGAAATGGCTGGCGACACGCAGGCAGCGGTGGCCGGGTACGAGAGTGCCGCCCGCCGCACAACAAGCATCCCCGAGCAACGCTACCTGCGTGCCCAGGCCGAACGGCTGCGCGTCGATGTCGAGAACCCGCCGACGGCTCCGACCGTAGGGTGAACACCCCCAACCCAAGAGGAGCATCTCGATGCGCTACATCCTGCTGATCTATCAGAACACCAAAGCCTGGAACGGGCTCTCCCAGGAGGACAAGGACGTCCTCATGCACGCCGCCGGCGATATCGTCGAGGAGCTGTCCGCTACCGGCGAGTGGGTCGGCGGCGAGGGCCTGGCCGACGCCTCGCAGGCGCGGTCGACGCGGGTGCGCGACGGCGTCGTCACAGTGACAGACGGACCGTTTCTGGAGGCCAAGGAGGCGCTCGCCGGCTACTGCATCGTCGACGTCGCCACCCCGGGACGCGCTGAGGAGATCGCCGCGCGCTGGCCCGACGCCCAGCACTGGGGCATGGAGATCCGGGCGCTGATGCACAGCGGTGGGGGGGAGGATTGACCGATGCTAACGCTCTACGAGCACCCCTTCGCGCTTTACTGCCAGAAGGTCCTGGTCGCGCTGGGCGAGATGGGCGTGGCCTACGACGTCCTCGAGGAACAGCGTGACTTCGACCGTGCGGAGCTGGCCGAGCTGTGGCCGCCAGCGTCGATCCCGGTGCTACGCGACGGCGAGCAGATCATCGGCGAGACCTCGATCATCATCGAGCACGTCGCCGGCGCGCGGCTGGTGCCGTCGCTGGAAGCGCGCAAGTGGGACCGTCTCTGCGACCAGTACATCTCCGAGGCCGTTCAGGCGATCGTCTTGGACACGATCGAGGAGCGCTTCGACGAGCGCGCCGTCGCACGTGCGCGTGGCCGGCTCGACATGATCTACGGCATGCTCGAGACGCAGCTCGCCCAGCACGAGTTCCTGGCCGGCGACACGTTCACGATCGCCGACTGTGCTGCCGCGCCGAGCCTGTTCTACGCCTTGGCGATTCACCCATGGAGTGAGGACACCCACCCGCGGCTGACGCGCTACTACCGGGCGCTGGCGCACCGGCCGTCCTTCGCCAAGGTGATCGCGGACGCGCGTTCCTACCGGCATCTTTTCCCGCTGCCCTGGCCGGCCGACTTCGACCGTTACCACCAACGTCCACGAGAGTAGTCACGCCCCTCAGCCGGACTCATTGGCGTTGTTCGTGGATCGGTTCTGCCAACTCAACGATGATCTCCTCGGGCCCGCGGACATAGCAGAGTCTGTAGCTGTCCTTGTAGCGCTGCAGCTCGCCGACGAGCTGTGCGCCGCGAGCTCGGAGGCGAGCGACGACGTCGTCGATGTCATCGACGACGAACGCGACGTGGCGGATGCCCAAAGCGTTCGCTGGCGCGCGCTGGGAGCCGCCGTCGGTCGACGGCGCGTGAAACTTCGCCAGCTCGACTCGTCCGTGCCCGTCTGGAGTCTGCAGCATGGCGATCTGGGCTCGGACGCCGTCGAGCCCAACGACGCGGTCCACCCAATCGCCCTCAACCGGCGCCTCGCCTCGCAGCTCGAGTCCGAGCTCGACGAAGAACGCCACCGCGTCGGCGAGGTCGTCGACGATTATGCCCACATGATCCATCCGCTGGATTGTCATGTGCGCGATGGTAGAACTACGGCCTCCACGGTAGCGCAGTACGGTGGCGCTAGCGCCAGATCGGCTGGCTGATCGAGCCGTCGGCGCTTGGTCGCCCGTCGTCGTGAGGCATCAGGATCTCGGATGCCTCGGCTGGCGTCACGCCGGGGTAGAGCGCCCTCACGAGAAGGATCGCGCAACGCAGCCGACGAGCTGCGCCACGATGTAGCCGGGTACGGACGCGGGCGCGATGCCGGCGAAAGTGTTGAAGGACATGCGCCTGACGCCGATCACGGGGTTGGCGAAGCTGGCGGAGCGGGCCACCAGCACGTCACCGCCTGCGTGAAGACATGGTCAGGCGGGCTGCCATAGCTCGATCTGATTGCCCTCGGGATCGGTGACCCAGCCGAATCGACCGACACCCTCCATGTCCTGCGTCTCTTCAGCCACGTCCGCTCCCTTCGCGCGCAGTTGTGTGAGCATCGCATCCAGGTTGCGGACCCGGAAGTTGATCATGGTCTGCTGCGCACGGGACCCGAAGTAGTCGGTCTCGGACTCGAACGTCGCGAACACCGTCGGCCCGGCTTCCTGATGCCACAGGCCGTTCTCATCGGCGTCCAAGCCCAGGCAATCGCGATACCACGCGCCCAGCGCCACCGGGTCGGCGGCCCGCATGAAGTGTCCACCGATTCCAAGCACACGTTCCACGTCGTTATCTTTCCAGGAGTGCCACCACACCGTCGTTGCGACGTCTCATCGATATGAGATGGCTCGATCTCATCTACCTGAGACGAACGGTGTCCATCCGTGTGAGACAGCCCGGCGATGGCTGATGCTAGCGACGACGACCGCCACCCGAAAGATTGGGGCGCATATTTATGATGGGGCGCTACACTAATATGCGTGCGCACGACGATTCAGCTCGATGACGAGGTGTTCCGTGCTTTCAAGCAGCGCGCTGCGGAGCACGGCACGACGCTGGCCCACGAGATCGAGGAGGCACTGCGCTCCGAACTGGCCACACGTGTCGAGGCGGCACAATCCGGGCCCTACCGGGTCCCGACCTTTCACGGTGCGGCGCCAGTGCCCGGTGTCGACCTGAACAGCAACGCGGCGCTGGCCGACATCCTCGATCGCACCGGGTGATCCTCTTCGACGTCAATGTGCTGCTCAATGCCCACCGCGTGGAGCAGCCCCACCACGATGTCGCACGCGATCTGCTCGAACGCACCGCCGGGGATGTGCGTCCCTTCGCTCTCTCCGAGCTCATCCTCAGCTCATTCGTGCGCATCGTCACGCATCGCCGCGCACTTAACCCGCCAACCGCTCTCGGTGATGCTCTCGATTTCTGCGACGGGCTTCGCACCCGGCCCAACGCACGTATCGTCACTCCCGGTCGCCGCCATTGGATACTGTTCGCCGACCTCTGCCGGCGAGTCGACGCCGTCGGCAATCTGGCGGCCGACGCCTACCTGGCAGCGCTCGCGATCGAGTCTGGCTGCGAATGGGTCAGTTTCGACCGCGACTTCGCGCGCTTCCCCGAGCTCAACTGGCGCTCGCCCGCAGACTGAGCCGCGTGCGGCGCGCCCACCTTTTCGTGCGGCATCTGCCTAGAGACCAGTGGCGTTTCTGAGCGCCGCGGCCTGTGGTCCTACTACTACGTGATCCCCGACGCGCATGAGGAGTTGTCCGCATGGCTGAGCTAGAGACCGATTCTTCGCCCTGGAGCGACGCGGGGCGGCCGTCAGCTCTGGGGCTGACTGAATTCGACCGTCTTAGGGCGTATCTCAGTAGGTGGCTTCGAGGGTCGCGCGGTGGGCCTTCTTGAAAGCGATCAGGCCGCTGGCGAGCTGGAGGAGCGCGAGGTGGTTCTCCTCCTTCTTGGACCAGCGGATGAGGATGCCGCGGTTGCGGTTCAGCCAGGAGTGCGTGGCCTCGACGACCCAGCGCCTTGCACGCCAGCCGGGTGTGCGCGCCTTGAGCTTGATCTCCTCTCCCCGCGCACGGATATGCGGCGTGTAGCCGTGTTTGACAGCCAGATCGTGCATCGGTGGGGAGTCATACCCACGATCGAGGCACAGCCCCTGTGGAAACTCTGGCGTCGGCTCGGGACGCTCGATCGGGATGCTGGCGAGAGTCGGCTCTAGCAGCGGCTGGTCGTTGCGGTTGGCACCGTCGTGCGCCAACCCGATCGGGACCCCCGCTCCCTCGCTGAGAACTGAACGCTTCGCCCCCCCTTGGCCCGGTCAGTGGGATTCGGGCCGGTCTTTGCGCCACCGAGAGGGGCCTTGGTCATCGCGCCATCGGCTGCCAGCCACGCCCAGTCGATCCCTACAACCTCGTCGTACTCCAGCAGTCCCTGACGCCATATCTCGTGGAATACCCCAGCCCGCTCCCACTCCTGAAAACGCCGGTGCGCCGAACTGGAGTGACAGACCCCGGTCGCGTTCAGCGCGTTCCACTGCATCCCCGTCCTGAGGACCAGCAAAATCGCGTCCATCGCGTCGCGATCCGCTACCCGCGGATTGTGACACCCCAACGGGTGCGCCGGACGCTCCGGCAGCAATGCCTCGACCCGCTCCCACAACCAATCAGGCATACGCCAACCATCATCGAAGTCGATCAAACCCATCAGGAACCTCCTGGTCGCTTGGATAAGCGGCCGGCCGATCAAGAGATTCGACGCGGGCTACACGACTCCTACCGAGATACGCCCTTAGTGCACCCCGAGCCCGCGGGCACGATCGAGGAGCACGTCCGTCACCGCTCGGTCGGATCGCAGCCGCGCGCTCGACTGGATCCAGATCGGCGCCGTCGCTGGCCCCACGATCGAGCTGTCCTCCGTGGCCCTCCGCTCAGCCAATCTCCGGCTCCAAGGCAACGGCCAGGGCACGGTCTCGACCAGCGCCTACCTCGCCGAGCTGCCCTCGCTCGTGAGCGAGATCGACGCCGGCACGATCCTCGTCACGCCAAGCCCGGCACCTCTCGAGGAGGTGGAACGACTCTGGCTCCAACCGGATCGGCAAGGCCAGCGCACCGTGCTGTTGCCCTGAGTTCGAACCTCGTGTGCGGCGTCCCGCCGATCTGAGACGGCCCAGTCCCGTTTATCTGAGACCTGGCCGTCCCATTCATGTGAGACTGGGAGATGATGTCCTGATGCGGACGGTCACGCTCATAGAGGCCCCCACGAGCGCCGGCGCGTATGCGCCCGGTCAGGAGGACGGCCCACGCGCGCTGCTCGACGCGGGCTTGCGTGAGGGGCTGGAAGCGGTGGGCGTCACGGTGCACCTTGGCGGGGAGACGAGCCCATTTCGGTGGCGGCCAGACCCCGACAACCCCAGGGCAGCGAACGCCAACACGGTCATCGACCGCGCCAGCCAAGTCGCATCGCTGGTCCGATCAGCTCCAGCCGAGGACACAATTCTGGTTCTTGGGGGCGATTGCACGGTTGGTGTCGGTACCGTGGCCGGACTACTGGACCGCAGCGCGCGACCGGGGCTCATCTACGTCGATCGGCACGCTGATCTCAACGTGCCCGATAGCACGGTCGACGGCGCCCTGGACTGGATGGGGGTAGCGCACATGCTCGACATCGACGGCGCCGTTGACGGACTCGCCGCGCTCGGCGGTCAGCGTCCGATGCTGGGCACCGAGCAGATCAGCTTCCTCGGGCTCGGCCCGCACACGGACTTCGAGGCTGAGGTGATCGCCGACCGCGGGCTGTCCGTGGTCGACGTGCGAAACACCGCCTCTGATCCGCTACGCAGCACCCGAACCGCCCTGTCTCCGCTCGCCGCATGTGACATTTTGGCCGTCCACTTCGACGTTGACCTCGTCGACTTCCTCGACGCGCCGCTGGCGGAGAACACCGATCGCGGCACCGCTCCATCGCTGAAGGCCTGCGGCGAGATACTGAGCACGCTGTTCCGCGATGAACGTGTGTGTGCGCTCACGGTAGCCGAGTTCAACCCGCACCACGGATCCCAGGATGAAGGCACCACCCAGCGCCTCCTGCAGGTCCTGATCAAGGTCCTCGGCGAAGCCGAGTAGCCTTCGGTCTCACATGGATTAGACCCATGCCCTGAGCGCCGACGTGTTTCTCGCGTGCTAGTGATGGTGCGGGTATCCGAGTATCGTGCGCCAGCTCTCGTGGGTGATGCACAGGATCAGGACGGTCATCCCCAGGCCGATGAGCCGACTGATCCGCGTGTGTCATCGCGCTCTGCCGGGCAGCATCCGTGGTAGGCCGAACTGTGGAAAGACGCTGCTATCGGCGAACCAGGTGATGGCCGAGATGTGGTCGCCTTCAAGGGTCAGTACGAACAGCGCGTACGCGCGCGCGACGTCGGTGTCGGGCACCGGGAGGTAGCAGCCGAATGCCGGCTGTGTGTTGGCGCGCGTCGCCACCAGCCGCATCGCCGCGCCGCGCCGCTCCGCAGAGCCGCGTAGGAACGCGCCGATCGCGTCGTGTCCCTGGTAGGCGTGGGGGAGGGGTGGCATCGTGACCCACGCGTCCTCGGCGAGGAGCGCGACCATGCCATCGATGTCGCCATTCTCGACCGTTTCGGCGAAGCGGCCGACGATGTCGCGCTCGAGCTTGGAGTTCGGCAGCGGCGCTCGTTCGCGGCCGGTCGCCGGTAGTCGGGTCTCGAACGCGGCCCGCGCGCGGCGCAGCAGGCTATTGACCGAGGCCTCGCTGGTCTCGAGCATCTCGGCGACCTCGCCGGCGCGGTAGCCCAGCACGTCGCGTAGCACGAGTACCGCGCGCTGTTGGGGCGGGAGGTGCTGAAGACCGACGACGAACGCCAGCGCGATCGCCTCCTTGGTCTCATAGCGCGCCTCCGGTCCCGGAGCTTCGTCCGCGACCCCATCGAGGAGAACGTCGGCGTAGGGCTCGAGCCATGTCGGCTCATTCCAGCGTGTGGGCTCGGGCATCTGGGGCATCCGCTCCTCTTCCGGACGGCGCCGGCTAGAACGCAGAGCATCCAGCGAGCGGTTGGTGGCGATCCGGTAAAGCCAGGCACGCACCGAGGCGCGTTCCTCGAACTGCCCAAGACCCCGCCAAGCGGCGAGGAAGGTCTCTTGGAGGAGGTCCTCGGCGTCCTGAGCCGAGCCGACGATCCGGTAGATGTGCACTTGGAGCTCACGCCGGTATGGCTCGGTCAGCTCGCGGAACGCGTCCTCGTCGCCAGAGCGTGCACGGGCGAGGGTCTGCTCGTCGGTCACGCTCGCATCCTCGCACCAACTCGTCCATTGACAGGCATCACGAGTAATGACGTCGGGGCGGCTCGAAATTCGCCGCGCAATTTTCGTCGCGGCCGACGCCTCAACGAACGCAGCAACTAACAGTCCGACGAAGGGAGAACCCGAGATGGGAAAGATCGTGATGAGTGGCCCGCAGAACGTCTCGCTCGACGGCGTGGTCCAGGACCCGGACGGTCAGGAGGGCTTCAGGCTGGGCGGCTGGTTCGTGCAGTTTGGGGGCAAGGACCTCGAAGAGTGGAACAAGGTCGCGCTCGAAGAGGCGCTGGGCGCCGAGGCATGGCTGCTGGGTCGGAAGAGCTACGAGTTTTTCGGGACGCGCTGGCGACCCCGGGATGGCGAGCTTGCGGACAGGATCAACAGCATGCCCAAGTACGTCGTGTCCTCGACCCTCGAAGATCCCGAGTGGAACAACTCGACAGTCCTCAAGGGCGACGTGGTGACCGAGGTCTCGCAGCTCAAGCAGCAGGTGGACGGAGAGATCGTCGTTCCTGGTAGCTATCAGCTCGGGCGCACGCTACTCGAGCACGGCCTGGTCGACGAGCTGCGGCTGGTCGTCTTCCCGGTCGTGCTCGGTGCCGGCGAGCGCTTGTTCGGGGAGACCAGCGACATCAAGCCCATGCGCCTCCTCGACGCCAGGACCATCGGTGACGGCCTCGCCTTCCTCACCTACGAGATCGTGCGAGGGGCCTAGCGAGACGTCGGACAACACTGACGCTCCCAGGAGCCCGGATGCTCGTCTGCCATCCCGCCCGTCACGCGAGCGATTCGAGCGTGAGGCCGGGTACAGCTTTGAAGATGGTGTCGTTGGAGACGAGCGGGATCCCGAGTCGGAGCGCGGTCGCGGCGATCCAGCGGTCGGCGTTGTGCTCGCGCTGCGCGAGAGCATGGCCGATCGCGGCGCAGTCGGCGCGCAGCTGGGCGTATATCGCCACGAGTTCGGGGCCGGTGTGGATGACATCCGCGCGCTGGATCTTGCTGTTGAGCTTCAGTATCCGCGCCTCGCCCCAGCCGCGGCGGATCGCCCCGTAGCGCAGCTCCATGGCCGTCTGGAAGGAGATGAACGCTGGCCGGCCGGTGATGATCGGCGCGTAGCGTTCAGCCAGCCGTGACGTCGGGACGAGGTCAGCGCTGAAGACATCAGTATCGATCACGATCGCGCCGCGCGATCCTGGCGCGGTCACGACTGGACGGCTGCGAGGAAGGCCTCGCCCTCCTCTTCGCTGAGATCCTCGATCATCATCTCATCGTGGTCAGGCAACGGACGCACCCGGCGCAACAGCTCCTCGACTGGAAGCTCCAAGTGCTCGGGTTCGCTCTGGCTTGCAGGATGTGTCGACACGATCCCTGAAGTGTAGGGGGGAGGTCCGCGGTTCAGAGATCATGAGAGGGCTATGAGACAGTGGCGGCGATGATGCCCGCCGCGGCCGCTCCGGCGAACTCGATCGCTATGGCCCACCGCGGCTGGTCGCCTCGGCGACCGTGAACGCCAACAGGGCGATGAGGATGCCGACGAGGATCTGCCGGTAGGGGTGAGCGGATGGGGCGGAGACGACGGAGGCCGCGGCATGCGCCAAGCGATGCGCGAAGACGCGCCCAGCAACCCATATCATCGACAAGAACGCGCCGCGGTACCCGGCAAGTTTGGCCTGCACCCGCCGGTCCTTGCGGCTGCGGTCTGCGCTGAGGGTGGCGGCCGAGGTGATTGATGAGTTCACCCGACGCCCGTGCGGCGGCCTCGAGCACCATCGCGGCGGTCTTGCCGTTGAGAGGGTCTGCGGCAGCCAGAGCCTGCAGTCGAGCGTCATCGATGGCGCGTGCGCTGAGCTGATGGTCCACTTCTTTGCGGCGACTGGCGAGCCACCGACGCGCATACGGAGCGTCCGCGTCCGTCCATTCGTCCGCCCGGAAAGCGCAACTCATGCGGCGTCCCGTCGATCTGAGACAGCCGAGTCCCATTCATCTGAGACTCAGTAGAGCGAGACGCACCCGTCTTCACATGAGATTTCTGGTCTCAAATGGATGAGACGCCGCAACACGCATTTTCAAACTGACCCACTACCACCCAACGCTCGATAATGGATGTTATGTAAAGCTGCAAAAATGCCTGCAAATAGACACTTTCTACGCTGCTAGCACGCCGAGCGGACAACTACGATCGCAGGCGAGTGCCGACCTCAGACTGCGCGAACGGAAAGTACAAGCTCAAGCAGTAGGACAGCAAGCGCAGCACCGATAAGGATCAGCGCAAGAAGGCGATCACCGAACACCGTTCTCCGACGAGCTCGCCGACGACGGCGAGCTAACGCCCGATGCAGATCTGCGGCGCGCCGATCGCGCTCCCACGGTTCGTCCTCGTACGTAGGCACAAAGACGCATCGACCCACCAGGCAGAATCCTGAAGCGATCGCTGATAATACAGACAATAGCCCGAGGAAAATCAACATTTCTTTCCCAGCTTGAGCGGCCGTCTTCGACGACTGGCCTCACTGGCCCCCATCTCGGGCGAAGGGCCATCTCAAACAAGCCAGCCACCCCAACGGGCGGCCACGAAAGGGAAAGAAATGAACTCGATCAACATCATCGGACGACTGACTGAGGATCCCCAGCGAATCCCTGCAGAGATATTGGGTGTGTCGATGCGACTGGCCTTCGACCAGCCGAGCGACACCGGCTACGTAGACGTAGCCCTGTGGGAGCGCAACGCACAAACGTGCCTTGAACACTTGCACAAGGGCGACGAGCTGGCCGTCTGTGGACGGCTGACCTACAGATCATGGACGAACGGCGACGGTCATCGCCGAAGCGCACTGAGCATATCGGCAACCCACGTAGGCTTCCTGAGGAAGCCGAGGCGAACAGCTGCATAGCAGCTGCCGAGGGCGCTCGCCGGGTGCGAGCCGGCGGGCGCCCACCACTACAAAGGCAGCGCTCAGGGGTGCGTTGTCGGGTGAACCTCAAAGGCAATAGGACATCGGGCTGGTGTGGCAATCGCAGCTGAAGCTGCTGGTGTGGAGTGAAGCGCCCGACGTGTGGGCGCTCAGAAAGCAGATGAACAAAGGTCGCATGCCCTCCCCCGGACTCGATCACATACCACACGCGCGCAAGTGATCGTCGACAGGATTCCACCACTCCGCTCGACGAGCAAACTCACGCGCACGACCCACACGCCGACGTTCAAGCGACCGTGCCTTCCTCACCATCCACCACATCAACGCATCGAAGATCACATCCTCATACGTGAACTCGTAGGCTGACACCTCAGCCTGAGGCAACCTCCACACCGGCACCTGACGACCCTGTCTCAACACCGCGTCAGGCAACATGCCCAGCTTCAAAAACCGGTCGATCGCGATCGCATAAAAGAGAGGCATACGAACAACGACGTCGACGAACTCCTCCCCACGATCAGAACCCTTCCGGCTCACCCCTCAACACCCCAGGTGGGCCCATCGAGCGCACGCTCAAGCACCTCGTGCAGATCGACCTCGACCTCCTCCATAGCACCGTCAGCAACAACAAGGCCGAGCTCACGGAGCTCCGAACGGTAACGACGAGCCGTACGGGCAGGCTGGCGCACGCCGTGCTTAGCGAGAACCACGAAGCCCGCGAGGCGGTGCGCCTTCGCTACGGTCATCTCCCCCGCTTCGACGAGGTCGACCATCCTGTCGGTCAAAACGAGAGGGCCCGCCACGATGACTCCTTTCGATGCTCTCCAGAGCGGATAGAACCGCTCGTGAAACTTAGTTTTCACGTACTCTGCGGTCAACTCCCCGACCGTGCGACGACCCGCACGAGAATAGCGACGCTGATCCTCAGCCCGAACGAGAAGCCCTCGCGCGGCCGAGGCCGACTCAAGACCCTTATCGTACCAGCGGCCGAGAACCTTAACCCCCGAAAGCCCCCTGAGATAGACGGTCTCAACAGTGCCGGACCCATCCTTGGCATACCTGACCTCGGCCTGCGATCGAGGCATAGCCGTGGCCATCGCAGCAACGCCGGCGAGAACTGCGAGACCATCCGCCCTCGAGGGCATCTGGAGATCAACCGTCGCGTCGACGCGGCGAACCCCAGCGAAGCCGCCTTCCCTCTGATACGGCGTGGGCCAGCATTCATCGCGCGAAAGACCAGGCGGGAGCGGCACGCCCTCCTCCAACAGCGCGTTCTGCAGCCGATCGAAAGCTTCAGGGAGGACCCCGGGCGGACAAAGCCCGTCCGGCGAGGGGTGGCCCTCAGCATAGAGGAGTCCGTGGGTGCGGATCCAGCCGACGCGATGCCCGGCGATCGGCCGCGGGAGCAGTGAGCCCCGCGATGCGCGCACGACCGCCAAGTCATCGAGCATCTGAGCTGCCATGGAGTCACGATCGACGTACCAGGCCGGCGACCACGAGTCAATGCCGGCCAACGCGCTCACAAGGCCTCCCAGCGACCGGAGACGAGCGCCGACGGCTCAAGCGATACCTCAACCGCCCTAAACGGCGCAGAGAGCGCGTAGCGCAACCACAGACGACCAGAACCGCGGTCAAGCCCAAGGACATCGCACGGTCGCGCAAGCTGCAAGTCCCAGAGCCTGCCGGGAGTAGACAACGAGCTACGGCCAAATTTGGCCGCAAAACGGCTGTTAGAGGAGCCGCCCAAATCGAGGACGTCAACACCGAGCTGCGATCGCAAGGCGTCGACGGCTTGGGCGGAGCTAGGAACGCTCACGACGAGGACTCCGAGATGCCCGGATCCGGCGCCGCGTTCGAAGGCGGGCGGCGACCGCGGCGGCTGCGCCGCCGTGGACCGTTCGCCGCCGTCGTGCCGCTGCGCGCGATCGCGGGCATCGACTCACCCTGAGCTCGCGCGCGAGGCAGCATGATCGGGTCGTCCGGCCAGTCCGCGGCCTGCAACGCGTGGGTGTGGTAGAGCCTAGCCAGGCTCTTGCTCAGCGTATACGTTTCAACGCCGGCCTTCGTTTTCGCCTTGTCGTTCCACCTGGTCACAACAAGGAACAGGGGCGCCAGCCCGATCGCGCGCAGCAGCAGGCTGAGAAGCGGGAGCTTCGCCAGGTTGCGAGTTTCGCTATGGAACTCGTAGAGGCTGCGTGCCTGGTTGTCGATCGACGCCTCGCTCTGTGTGGCGAGTAGAACGCGCCACCCGTAGTGGCGGTGGCCTGAGAGGTGGTTGATCACTCTCAGGCGTTTCTGGAGGGCCTCGACGCGGCCGATCGGCTTGCCGTCGTCTCCGAGTGCGTTGTCCCAGCCGCGGGCGTTCATCCAGCGCTGGGACTCGTCGAGGACCAGGAGCCCGCGGTCCTCGCCCTCTCCCTCCAGGCGCACGCGCAGCAACTCGTCGAAGTCGTTGGAGACAAGGACGTGCCGGGCGAACTCTGCGGCCTTGGCGGCGACTGCAGTGGGCCGGCTACCTCCGAACGCAGTGTGTCGCTTCGCCATGACGGTAGCCCAGTCGTCGCGGAGCGGAACGTTCGTACCGACAGGTTCACCACGCACAACTGCTCGCTCGATTTCGCGCACAAGCCGATAGCTCTTGCCGTGGCCGGGTGCTCCTGTGAGAAGTGTGATGCTCACGCTCACACCCCCCCACGACGGCGTACGAGGTAGAGGACGAACAAGAGCGCGACGGCGCCGCCCACAAGTCCGAGCGCTGGCACACCGGCAGCTCGCGCCCCGTCGTAGATCGTACGCAAGATCACGTAGTGCAGTGCATAGGAAAGAAAATCACCAATCACAGTGCACCCACCCACTTATAGATCCACCGAACAGAAATGAAAACGACGTAACCGGCGACGATCGGCGTCGCAACAGAAATAACAGCCCCGATCGGAAAAAACCAGTTGATCGCGCTGACGAATTCCGGCGGCGCTGGCACTTCTGGCAGAGGGATCAGCGACGTCGCGGCGAGCCAGACCGATTCGATGCCGGCAAAAAAGAGGTTGATAAAAGTCTCGGCTGCCTCCAGGATGTACGCGGGAATATACAGCACCTCTTCGATGATGTTCTGAAGTAGTAAAAGCATCAGCTGTCGTAGTCCGCGTTGTGTTCCGCCACGAGCGCGTTGCTATACGCGTCGCCGTCACCTGCCGTATCGCCACTGCTGCCGCTCGGTGGGCCACCGCCTTTGGCGAACGCGAAGAACAACAGAACAAGTCCGATGGTGGCGAAAATAACCATCGCCGGTCTAACTTTTTCCATGATCGGTTCCAATTCTCTGAGCTTAAACTTACTTGTGATGTGGTGCCCGTCAATTTCGAGGTTTTCCACACCCCATTCAGGGGCAACAGCGGTTCCGCTCCAGCCTTCGATCGTTTCGATGAGCCAGCACGGGACACCGAAGGGGAAACCCCGGCAAAGAATAGGGAAGGACGGGAGTTTGATGCCGGGCTCCGTAGGTCCCTCGATCCCATTGGTAGGTTCGGCCGGAAGAGGCGCAGTGTCCGGGTTCTGCTCGACGGTGATGTGCGTGTCGGGCACGACGTACGTTCCCGACGCGGGGTACGTGTACGCGGCCCCTTCGGGCCCAGTGCGGGGATCCTCCGCCGATTCGGGCAGTGTGTTAACGGACACGTCTGTAAATCCGTCACCTTCGAGTTCAGTCTTGTATTCCGTGCCGGTCTCCAACGGGAGAGGTGGAGGGATTTCGAGTTCCTGTTCCTCTTCGCTTTCATGTAATTCTTTGGGCGTCCTTTTTCCCTTTTCTTCGACGTATTTCCGTACTGCGGGAAGCTCAACGGTTTTCTCAACTTCCTCTTCGCTGATTTTGTACGGGTGCGTGTGTTCTAGCGGCTTCACCGCTGGTACTGTCGGCTGTATGTGGGGGAGCAGTGCGATCGGCGGTTCGCCGGTCCTGTAATGGTCTTCGTTCGTTTCTTCCTGTACTTTGGTCACTAGCCCCTTCTTGGGGAGGCCGACGGGTGCGCATCCGGGTTTGCTTGGGAGTTCACCGTCAAAGAAGTCCGTGAGTGTTTCTACGTTGTTGCATTCTGGCTCGATCCACGCCCACTTGTAGCGGACGATGCGGAGTATCTGCTCTTTGCAGCTCCCTGAGTATTCGCTTTCTTCGTCCACTTCGTAGGCTTCTTTGGTATGCCAGCGAGGGCCGACAACGGGCGCCTCGCCTTCGTCGATTTTGTCGTCTTTGCATTCATACGTGCCCTGGAAGTTAGTTTTGCGTTCTGTCGCCTGAGACGAGACGCAGTTTTGGTAATACCCTTTGGGCAGTGTGATTTCTTTGTAGTGAACGCCTTCTGTCAGCTCTTCCCAGAACACCGAGGTTTCTTTTTTGTCGTCGAGATAACATTTGTGTTCGGTACTGAGGTGCACGAATTCAGCTTCGGTTTCTTCGTTGAAGTCTTCGTATCCGAAGAGCTGGTCGAGACCGACTCCGAGGGCGACGCCAGGCACCAGGGCGACACCGATAGTAAATGCTGTGGATCCGAGAAGAACGCTGGAGCCGCCTGCTACTGCCTCGCCGGCGCTGGCGAGATCCAGCTCGCCGGCGTTCTCTGCTAACTCGTCGAGTGGACCGGTGACGTCCTGGGGCATCGATGCACCTTCGGCCTGGCCGGCTTCGACGACGGACTGCGCCGAGTCATCGACGGTATAGTTCTCATCTGTGACACCTGTGTCACCTTCATGAATTTCTTTCCCGCAGGCTTCGCCTGGCCTGCTGAGGCATTCTCGGATGCCTTCCAGCCGGTGTTTTTCTGCGTCCCATTCGCCGCCATCGTAGCTCTGTTCCAACGTTTTTTCGCCTGTTTCGGTGTTATGGAGGTACAGGTCATGTTTGCCTTCAACATGCTGCCATTCATAGTCGAATAGCGCGCTAGCTGAACTAGCAAACACGAGCACCGATGCCACGATCAGGACTGCGGCGAGAACTACCCGGGCACGCACTTGTGACTCACGATGTCAGTCAGCGTTGACTTTTGGGTGCAGAGCGGTCGCACAGGGACGTGCGACACCTTGTACTTACGTACAGTGCGTTTAGGGATGCGGACCGCCGTCGTGCGCCTGGCACGCGAGGCGACCGGCGGGTGCCGTTCGGGCCGGGTCGGCGTACTGGGGCCGTGGCCAGCGATAAGAAAGCCGAAGAGGACCCCGGCAATGAGACCGAACGCGAGTTTTTTCTTGCCTCCCCACACGATATGGATCCTCCGATCGAGAACGAAACGTGAGCCCTGCCGCGGTCCTCCATGATTCCAGCGCAGCAGGGCTCACGCTCACGCTCCTAGATAAAGCGTTTGATGAAGTGGACAGCCTTGGGAATGATCGTCACTGCGACGATCAGTGCGATAAGGGCCGTCAGCACCGCAAGGATGATGACGACACCTTCTTCGCCCACTTTGCTGGCCACTTCGCCAACCTTTTTCTCGGTTTCGGTTTCGGTGGCGCTTGCCATTGCTGGCAGTGCGACCAGAGACGCGAAAACGAACGTGGAGGCTGCCAGCACGCGGGCTTTGGTTGAGGCCAAAGCGCGCCCCGGCAACCTTACGAGGTTCGTAAACATAGTTTTCACCCCCCTCCATCAATGAGTGATTTTATGAACTCGATCGCCGCCGCGATCACCATGAGGACGAAGAGCACCGACATTACTCCGGCGCCGAACGTCCAAATGGCTTCTGAGTTCACTCCGAACGGCGAGAGGGCAACGAGAACGATCATCGATCTCTTTGCCTTCTCAAGTTTCGACGCCACCAATCACGGTGACAAAGGTAGCCGACGAAGCCAAGCATGATGTCACCTCGCTGGACCGCCTGGCTCCCGACGACCACAAGAGTCGGCCCCGTTGACCCGCTGCCACCGCGCGCCAAACCGCACACTTGCTCGTGTGCAGCTCCGCAGTCCTCACATTGGGGATCTACGGGATTCACCGCCTCCGCGCTCGTCAGCTTACTCACGGCTTATGCCCCCCGAGGATTTTGGCGAACATCAGGACAACGACTCCACCGAGCATAGTCCCGATGATGCACCACCCGGCGACTTCAATGGTTTCTTTGATTTCGCTGAGGTTTTCTTTCGCTGGTGTACTGAAGCTCATCAGCGACGTAGATTCTTTGCCTTCTTTGCCTTCTTTACCTTCTTTGCCTTCTTTGCCTTCTGGTCCTGCTGGCCCTGTCGCGCCGGTTTTGCCTTCTTTGCCTTCTTTGCCTTCTACACCGATCGGGAGCGTAAGTTCAGCGTATGAGCTTTCGCACGGCGTGACTTCGCCATTCTTTGCGAAGTGCCACTTCTTGCCGGCGGGAACCAGAAAACTGACGTCGAGAAGCTGGTACTGCGTTTCGCTGCGTATCCCGGAGACGTTGGCAACGCGGCTGGTTTCGACCTCCACTTCGAAGCCAAGCTGTGCGGCGGCGCCTTTAGGCAGCTCGCAGATTAAGTAAACCTCGACTGCATTCGTCGCGGACGGTTCGTATTCCACGCCGCTCGTCCGCGTGGTCGGCGAGCTGTCTTTGCCGACTTCAAGAGTCGCTGCGCTAGATCTGGCGGCCGTCGTCGCCAAGAGCAGGGCGGCGACGACGGCGGCCAGGAAGCCGCGTATGCAGCTCTTGATCACTCCTACGCCTTCGCCGTCGGCGTTGCAGGGGGAGAAGTCCGAACAGGTTTTCCGTCCACATGGGCGGGGAACGCCGCTGTGACCTGGAAGTAGGAATCCTTCTCGGATCCGCGGTCTTGGAGAACACAGAGCCCAAGGACGCGGAACCGATCGCCGCGCTCGAGACCGGAGAGAACGTCGATCGGCACTACCTTGACGAGCTGGCTGTGCGAGAGCACGAGCAGCTGGACATCGCCGTCTGGCGTCTCGACCTCGAACTTCAGCCGGGCGGGTACCTCGACTAGGTCTCCCGTGTCTTTGTCGTTGAACTGGCGGGGCTGTTCCCTACCGCGGAACTCGCACTGGAGATCGACAGGTATTCGAAGCATTGTGGCCTCCCGGGGTCATTGGCAGACCGAGAGGCCGATGCGGAGTAGGGACGCGTCGCTCGACGCGCCCCCCTCCGAGCCGCCGTACGAGCAACTGCAAAACGATCTGCCGAGATCATCACCGGAACCGTAAAACCCCGACCGGCGGAAGACCCGAGGACCCACGGCAGAATCTCGGCAGATCAACGGCCATGGGCCCCCGGGAGCCCATTAAGCTATCACGCCGCAACTCAATGGATGTTATGTAAACTTAGAGATGGATCGTGGAGCCCACAGCCGTCTTATGGGATCGGCACGAGGACAAGTCCCCCTGCAGCCGGCACACCCTCGATCGAGCTTCAGGAGGAGCTCCTCGGGCGAGATATCGTAGGACCGAGTGGCCACCTGGGAGAATGTGCGAAAGATCGCGCTGGTACTGCCGGAGACTGACGAGCGAGAGTCACGCGGTGTTTGCCAGTGGCGGGTGAAGGACAAGCTATTCGTGTGGGAGCGGCCACTGCGCGCCAAAGAAGTCGAAGAGCTTGGCGAGGAAGCCCCGGACGGACCGATCCTCGCCGCGCGAGTAGAGCACGTCGGCGCAAAGGAGGCGCTGCTCGCGGATGACCCCGACCTCTACTTCACCACGTCCCACTTCAACGGATACCCCGCGATCCTCGTCCGTCTGGATCGCGTCGAGATCGATGAGCTGTACGAAATCGTCACCGAGGCGTGGCTTGCTCGGGCGCCGCGGGCATTGGTCAAGGCACACCTCGATACGAAAGCGCCGTGAGTCTCCGCGCCTACCGAGAGCGGCTCTGACCCCGCCCGATCCCCGGTCGCATCGCGGCCCCGTCCCCGTCGGGGACCATCGATAAGGTCAGGAGCATGACCCACGGCGACAACGGCATCGAGGTCGAAGGCCTCGTACGCGACTTCAAGGGCGGCGTGCGGGCCGTCGACGGGATCGATCTGCGCGTGGCGCCCGGTGAGATCTACGGGTTCCTCGGCCCCAACGGCGCGGGTAAGTCCACCACTTCGCTGATCTTGACCACGCTGCTGCCGCCCACGGCCGGCTCCGCCCGAGTGGCGGGGCTCGATGTCGTGCACCACGGCCCCGAGGTGCGACACCTGATCGGCGCCTCACTGCAGGACTCGGCGCTCGATCCGTTCCTGACGGGCAGCGAGCATATGCGCCTGCAGAGCTCCCTGCATGGTCTGCCCAAGCCCCAGCGCGAGGAGCGCGGGCGCGAGTTGCTTGCGCAGGTGGGGCTCACCGAGGCGGCCGAGCGCAAGGTGGGCGGCTACTCGGGTGGCATGAAGCGCCGGCTGGACCTCGCGCTGGCGTTGGTGCACCGGCCGCGGCTGCTGTTCCTCGACGAGCCGACCACCGGCTTGGATCCGCAGAGCCGCGCCGCGCTGTGGGATGAGGTGCGGCGGCTGGCGGTCAATGGCGTGACCGTGTTCCTCACCACCCAGTACCTCGAGGAGGCCGACGCGCTGGCCAACCGTGTGGGGATCATCGACCACGGGCGGATCGTCGCCGAGGGCACGCCAGCTGAGCTGAAGGCCGCCATCGGGCGCCCCTCCGTCGAAGCTGTCCCCCACGACCCGGGAGAGCGCGAGCGGCTGGCGGCGGTGTTGGCGCGCTTTGGCGAGGCCGCCGCGGCGGCGAGCAACGGCGTCGCCGTGCGGCTACCCAGGGGCGCCGGCGACCTCGCGGAGATCGTCCGCGCGATCGACGCCGAGAATCTTCAGGTGGCCGATCTGCGTCTGCACTCCCCCACGCTCGACGACGTCTTCCTCGCCAAGACCGGCCGTTCGCTGGAGGGCGCCGCAGAGGACGACGACGAAGGCGCGAGTGGGAAGGGCACCAGCGGATCGGGCGGCGGAGAAGCCAAGGACAAGCGGCCGGCGGCCCAATCGATCTCCGGATGACGGGGGCCAGCTCATGAGCCCTGCGCTCATCACCCAGGTGGGCGCGCTCGCCCAGCGCTCGGTGCTGAAGACACTGCGCCAGCCCTTCCAGATGTTCCCGATCATCTTTTTCCCCGCGATCCTGCTGATCATCAACGCCAGCGGGCTGCACGCCGCGACGCTACTGCCGGGCTTCCCGACGAACTCCTACGTCTCCTTCGCGATCGCCGTGGCGTTCATCCAGGGGGCGATGTTCTCGCTGATCAACACCGGCACCAACCTCGCCGAGGACATCGAGACCGGCTTCTTCAATCGCCTTGCGCTCACTCCCCTGCGACGCGTCTCGCTGATCGCCGGGCTGCTCGTCGGCGTCGCCGCGCTGGGCGCTATGCAGTCGGTCGTGTACATCCTGCTCGGCATCGTCGTCGGCGCCCACCTCGACGCCGGCTTCGCCGGCGCGCTGGTGGTGATCGTGCTCGGTTCGCTAACCGCGCTCGCCTTCTCAACGTTCGGTTGCGTCGCAGCGCTGCGCACCGGCTCCAGCGAAGCGGTGCAGGGCCTGTTCCCGCTGTTCTTCGTCTTCATCTTCCTCTCCTCCTCCAACCTGCCCCGCTCGCTGTTGAAGACCCCGTGGTTTCACACGGTTGCCACCTGGAACCCGATCTCCTACCTGATCGAGGGCTTCCGCAGCCTGTACATCTTCGGCTGGGATGAGACCGCACTGCTGCGCGGCTTCGGCGTCGCGATCGGGCTGCTCGTCCTCGGCCTGCTCGCGGTTCAGTGGGCGATGAACACAAGGCTTCAGCGCACATGAACGCCAGGGCACACACCACCACCGGAGCGGGCTGGCCTCCCCTCCCCTCCCCGACGGTCCACCACGAGCAGCCGCCGCGCAGCACCGTATGGGGTGTTGCTTTCGCGATCGCGTGGCGCGGCATCCACACCTACGTGCGCCGGCCTGAGCTCGCGATCCCCTCGATCGTGTTTCCCCTGATCTTCCTCGCCAGCTTCGCAGGCGGCCTCTCCGCGCTGGGGTCGGTGCCGGGCTTTGACTTCCCGGCCGGGTACACCGCCTTTCAGTTCGTGTTCGTGCTGCTGCAGGCCTCGATGTTCAGCGGGCTGTTCACCGGCTTCACGATCGCGTTCGACTTCGAGAGCGGCTTCGCGCGACGGCTGATGCTCGCGGCCGGCAACCGCCGCGGGGTCGCGCTCGGCTATGCGCTCGTGGCGCTCACGCGCGCGACGATCACGCTCACCGTCGTGACCGGCGTGGCGCTGCTCGCCGGCATGCAGATCACCGGCGATGGCGTCGACCTCTTCGGTCTCTACGGCCTGGCAGCGCTGCTGGTGCTCGTCGGCTTCGGGTGGGCCGCCGGCGTGGCGTTTCGCTTCCGCACGATCCAGGCCGGCCCGCTGATGCAGACCCCGGTGTTCCTGATCCTGTTCCTCGCGCCGGTGTTCGTGCCGCTGCCGCTGCTGCGCGGTTGGATCCACGCCGTCGCCTCGGTCAACCCCGCGACCGCCTTCCTAGATGCCGGTCGCGGCCTGATCTCCGGCGTGCACAACCACACCGCGCTGGCGTATGTGTGCGCCGTGGCGCTTATCTGTGTCTTCACGCTGTGGACGCTACGCGGGCTGCGGGCGGCCGAGCGCGCGGGGTAGGCAATCGCAGCCGCCGACTGGCCGGGCACCAGCGACGCGGAGTCCCGTCGAAGCCACTGGGATGAGCCGACATACGGCTCTCAGCCCAGCTGGTAGACCAGTGTGACCTGGGTGGAGAGGGTGCACGCTTCCGCCGCTGACTTCCGCGCGGAGCGCCGCTTGTGGTGCTTGCCTTTGGCGGTCGCTTTGTGAATCGTGGGAGTTGCGGTGCCCCTCGCCGCGGGCGCCGCCGCCGCCGCGAACACCCCGCCTCTCGCCGAGCCGAAATCGGGCTGGGCGCCTTCGTATTCAACTCCCGTCGGACATTCGATGAAGCCTCCGCCTTCGGCGATGCTCTGCACCTGCCCGAGCGTGGCGCCGGTCTTTTCGGCGAGAAACTGCGCCTTGGCCTGGCCGTCGGTGATCGCGGCGGCCATCGCCTGACGGTAGCCCGCGATCGCCGCTTCGCTGCTTGCCACCGAGTCGACAGGAGCGTGAGCGACGCCTTCGACGCTCACGGTGCGCAGCGGCGCGCTCGTCGCGGGCGTCGAGCTCGAGGTCGTTTCGGCCTCCGCCGCGAGCACCAGCACGCCGCCGGCCAACAGACCGGTTGCGGCCATGCCTGCCACTACGATCGGGAGTCTCATACGGGTCTCCTTGCCGAGGTGCCCTGCCGCCTACAGCGTAGCGGGGCCCGTGGACGTGGCGCGCCGCTACCGTGCCACAGCGATCGGTTGCCTGGAGTCCTCCGGGACGCCGTGGGCATCACGCGCGCCGACCGCGGCACCAGCGCGAAGCTCACGGGGCCGCGGGCACGACCACGAGCGGCCCCTCCGCGTCGGGCAGCTCTTCTGTATCGAAGGTGGCGTCGTCCAGGCGGTGCACGTCGGGGTGGCGCTCGAGGAAGGGATCGGCGGTTTCGAGGAAGCCGATCCGCGGCGTGCGGTAGTGCATCGGCACGACCCACCGTGGCGCCAAGCGCTTGACGATCGCCGCGGCGCCCTCGGCGCCGATCGTGGGGCCGCCGCCGACCGGCAGGATCAGCAGGTCCACACCATCGCCGATCGCCGCGGCCTGCTCGGGGCGCAGCTCGCTCTGGCCGAAGTCGCCGAAGTGGCAGACCCGCACGCCGTCGAGCTCGAACACGAAGATCGTGTTGGGCCCCCGTTCGGTGCCCGCCGCTTCGTCGTGCTCGGACGCGATCGCCATCACCTCGCCGATCGGGGACTCCAACTTGCCCGCGGTCGAGCGCAGGGTCACGGGATCGCCGTCGATCGCCTCTACGCCGTTGTGGTCTATGTGCTCGTGCGTGACCAGCAGCAGCTGCGCTTCCACGCCCTCGATCAGCGGGTAGTCGAACTGCATCCCGCGCGAGCTCGCGAGTGCCGACATGTCGCCGAACGGGTCGATCGCCACGGTCGTGTCCGCCGAGCTGAGACGAAACGCCGACTGGCCATACCACTCAACCTGCATGCTGCTCCTCCTTGGTCGGTGTGTGGGTGATCGTGATGTCCTGCAGACTCGGCGCCGCCCCATTGGTGTGAGCACCGCCCAGCCCATCGTCCGCGGCGCCATCGGCGCTGCCGGATGTGGCAGGCACGGTGGACGGCGCATAGTGGTACTTGCCGCCCCGCATCAGCGACGCGGCGGCGGCGATCAGACAGGCCACGATCGCGAACGCGAACGCCTCGTGCAACCCGGTGCTGAACGGCGCGGAGATCAGCTGCGGAAAGAATGTGCGGCCGGTCAGCGCGGCGTGGTTGGCAGGCGAGAGCGCCGCCAACGCGTGCGCGCCGACGAGGTTTTCGACCGGGTTGTAGCCGAGGAACGCGGCGAACAGGACGGACACGGGCGGCACGTGCGCAACGCCAGCGGCCGTCGCGGCCGAGATGCCGTGGGCCTTCAGGCCAGCGCTCAGCGTGTGGGGCAGGCTGGAGGCCAGGCCGAGGATCATCAGCGTGAAGAAGATCCCGACCGACAGCACTTGGGCGGAGTTCTGGAAGGTCTGGTTCATGCCGCCGCCCGCCCCCCGGTGCTGGGGCGGCAGGCTGTTCATCACGGCCGCGCGGTTGGGCGAGGCGAACAGCCCCATCGAGATGCCCATCAGCAGCAGCACGGCCGCGAGTTCCGAGAAGGCAAAGTCGATCGGAAGCAGGCTCAGCAGCACGAAGGCGAGCGCGGAGCCGAGCATGCCTCCGGTCGCGAACAGCCGCGCCCCCCAACGGTCGGAGAGGTACCCCGATGTGGGACCCGCGATCAGCATGCCGATGGTCAAGGGCAGCATGTAGATGCCGGCGCGCAGCGGCGTGTCGGCGTAGTCGACGCCGTGCAGAGGCAGCCAGATGCCCTGCAGCCAGATGATCAGCATGAACATCAGCCCGCCGCGTGCAACCGCCGAGAGGAACGTGGAGAGCGTCCCGAACGTGAACGCGCGGATGCGAAACAGCGGCAGGCGGAACATCGGCTCGGCGACCCGCTGCTCGATCGCCGCGAACGCTGCCAGGCTGGCGAGGCCGGCGCCCATCAGCGCGAGCACCTTCGGGCTGGTCCAGCCGGTGGCGTGGCCTCCGTAGGGGCGGATGCCGTAGGTGACGGCGACCATGATCAGGATCAGCCCGAGGGCGAACGTTATGTTGCCCCCCCAGTCCACGCGCGCGCGTTTGGGCGTGGAGCGCTCCTGCAGCTTCAGGTAGGCCCACACCGTGCCGAACAGCCCGACGGGCACCGAGATCAGGAACACCAAGCGCCAGTCGATCGGCGCCAGCAGGCCACCGAGCACGAGCCCCACGAACATTCCGGAGACGCCGACGATGTTGTTGATGCCCAGCGCCATCCCGCGCTGGTTGGCGGGGAACGCGTCGGTGATGATCGCGGCGGAGTTGGCCAGCAGGAACGCGGCGCCGACGCCCTGCACGATGCGGAACACGATCAGGTAGGTGGCCCCGGCGCGGCCGGTCAGCCAGTCGACGGTCAGCACCAGCGACGCGGCCGTGTAGATGACGAAGCCGAGGTTGTACATCCGCACCCGTCCGTACATGTCCCCCAGCCGCCCGAGGCTCACGATCAGCACGCTCGTCACGACCAGGAACCCGAGGATCATCCACAGCAGGTAGAAGCTGTTGGCGGGCACCAGTGGATCGAGGTGGATGCCGCGGAAGATCGCGGGCATCGCGATCAGCGTGATCGACCCGTCGAGCGTCGCCAGCAGCACCCCGAGGGTCACGTTCGAGAGGGCGATCCACTTATAGCGATCGTGCGTATCGGAGGATGGGCGCGGAGCGGAGGCGACGGCCACCACTCCAACCTAGCAACCTTACGATCACGTAAGGATCAGTTTGGCGGGCGATACACCGTCACGACCGCGGCGCCGCCCAGGCCGATGTTGTGCTGCAGCGCCGCTTTCGCGCCATCGACCTGACGGCCCTCGGAGAGGCCGCGCAGCTGCCAGGTCAGCTCCGAGCACTGCGCAAGGCCGGTCGCCCCGAGCGGGTGACCCTTGGAGATCAGCCCACCGGAGGGGTTCACCACCCAGCGCCCGCCGTAGGTGGTGGCCTCGTCCTCGACCAGCTTGTGGCCTTCACCCTCGCCGCACATCCCGAGCGCCTCGTAGGTGATCAGCTCGTTCGCGGAGAAGCAGTCGTGCAGCTCGATCACCTGGATGTCCTCGGGTCCGAGCTGCGCCTCCTCATAGGCCTGCTGGGCGGCCTTGCGCGTCATGTCGGCGCCGACGATCTTGATGCAGTCGGTGGTGTCGTCGAAGGTGGATGAGAGGTCGGTGACCATCGACTGCCCGGCGATCTCGATCGCCTGCTCCCACAGGCCGTGCTCATCGACGAAGCGCTCGCTGGCGACCAGCGCCGCCGCGGCGCCGTCGGATGTCGGCGAGCACTGCAGCTTGGTCAGCGGCTCGTGGATCATGCGCGCGTCCTTGATCTCCTGCAGCGTGTACTCGTCCTGGAACTGCGCGTAAGGGTTGTTGACCGAGTGTTTGTGGTTCTTCCAGCCGATCCACGCGTAATGGTCGGGCTCGGAGCCGTATTTCTGCATGTGGTCGCGCCCAGCGTTGCCGAACATCTGTGGCGCGAACGGGGATTCCTCGAGCGGACGCAACTCGATCATGCGGCCCATGTGCTTGTCGAGCGCCGGCGTGCGGTCGGTGTACTTCATTCCGAGCGAGCCCTTCTCCATCTTCTCGAAGCCGATCGCAAGACAGCAGTCGATCAGCCCGCCCTTGACCGCCTGACGCGCCAGCCACAGCGCGCTCGAGCCGGTCGAGCAGTTGTTGTTGACGTTGACGACCGGGATCCCGGTCAGCCCCAGCCCGTATACGGCACGCTGCCCGTAGGTGGAGTCGCCGTAGCAGTAGCCGGCGAAGGCCTGCTCCACGAGGTCGTAGGCAATCCCCGCGTCGGCCAACGCCTTCGAGCCGGCCTCCAGCGCCCAATCGGGGTAGTCGCCCTCCTTGGTGCCCGGCTTGTCGAACTTCGTCATCCCCACGCCGATCACGAACGTCCTATTGCTCATCGCTGGCCGCTCCCCGAGTCTCGTTTGAAAGTTGCCTGGGAGAGTAGCCGGTCGCCGCGCCCGCCCGGGTAGTAGCATCGATCATGTGCACACCTGGATCTGGTTCGTGTTCCTGGCGGTGGTCCTGATCAAGCTCCCGATCGCCGCGCTGATGCTGTGGATCCCCTTCCGCTCCGACGCCGCGCTGGAGTCGCGCGCCGCGAGCGAGCCAGACTCCTCCGGGGAAGACGAGGGCGGTAGCAAGGCGCTCCCCGGTAACTTTCGCCGCCATTGGCGCCCCCGCGGGCCGGTGCACGGCCGCGGTCCCCGGCGCGGGCCGCACGGTGGCAGCGCGCCGCCGTCCCCGGCGCGGGTACGAACCGCGAGGCGTGGCGCCACGCGCGTCAGAGCCCGCCAATAGCCCCGTCGCCAACCCAGACGGCCCTCCGGGCCGTCTCATCAAAAAATCTGTTTCCCTTTACCGCTTGCGGTGACGCTTGCGTTGCTGCTTGGCGGCCTTCGCCTGTGCTCTGCGTCTGCGCAGCCGCCCCTCGGGGTTGCGCGTGCCGCCGGTCGCGGCGCCCTCCACCACCGGCGCCACCGAGCGCGCGTCGCGCACGATGTAGAACGCGATCCCGCCCAGCACCACGAACAGTGCGACCACCGCCATGATCATCGGGGTGCTTGTCGTCGAGCTGGTTTCCGTGGTGGCGGTCGTCGCGGTGGTCGGGGTCGTGGTCGGCGTGGCCGCCGCCGGCGCCGCGGTGGTTTTCACTTTCACGGCCGGCGCGGTTTTCACGTTCGCCGCCGTCGGAGTGACCTTCACGCCGGTCGCCGGTTTCGCGGCCCCGGTGGCCGTTGTCGTCGTGCTGCCGAACGCGCTCTGCGCCGCGCTGGCGCCCGCCGCGGGCGTGGCGATCAGCGCGAGCAGGGACAGCATGAGCGCCGTCGCCGCCAGCCGCCTTGCCGTAACGGGAAAACACGATGAGAAAGGGGCTGATTTGTGTACGTAAGTTTCGGGCACTGTCTTACGATCGCTATACATCGCGTGGATGCTGAATCACCGCCTGAGCCCCGCCGAGGATAGCGCCCGCGTCGAGCCCGTACAATGCCCAGCCGATGGCCCCCAAACAGCGACAGATCCGGATCGAGCAGCGCGGCGCTGCCGATGCGATCCAGGCACTCGAGCAGCGCACCGACGAGGAGCTCGAGGCCGAGACGAAGTTCAAGTCGGCCGCGATGGCGATTCTCGGAGCGCGTGCCGCCGAGCGCTTCAACGCCGACCAGGCCCGCTCCTACTTCCAGCGCGCGATCGCCTCCGCTCGGCCCCAGGAGCGGATGCAGCTGCGGCGCATGGCCGACGCCTCGCTGGCGCTTGCCGAGCGTCGCCCCAGCGATCTGCGCGACGCCGTGCAGCGCCTCGGGCAGGAGCCCCCGAGCGGCCGGCAGATGTTCGCGCTGCGCGCGATGGGCCTTTTGCTCCCCCCCGCCTCCGCCGGGATCCTCGCGCGCGTGCGCGGCATCCTCCTGATCCTGCTGCTGGTGATCGTGCTGCTTGCCGTGGGGCTCGGCATCGTCGAGCTCGTGGCGCTGCCCTTCGGCGGGCTCGGCCTCGCGCCCGGCGTCCTGCTCGGGCTGTTCGTGGCCGCCGCCGGGGTTGCGATCGCCGCGCTGTTCGGCCGGCGGCGGCGCGCGCGAGCGCTCGCGAACGCCCGCGCCCCCAAGAGCTGAGCCGCGGGCCACAGCCCTTGGTCTCGCCGCCAAGAGTCGACAGTCGCGCCACCCCACCGCGACGTGGTCCGGCTGGTGGTCGAGCGCCGTCAGCTCTCTGACAGCGTCGCCTGGCTGATCACCACGGGGTGGATCGGCTGGCCGTCCTGTGGTGGGATCGTGGCGAGTTTGGAGATGGCGTTCACCCCGACCATGCTTCCGAACACTTTCCCCACCAGCGCGTATTGCGGCGGCAGTTCGGTGTCGCTCGCCGTCACGATGAAGAACTGGCTGCCCGACGCGCCCGCCGGGTCGGTCTCGGTCTTCGCCATCGCCACCGTCCCCCGTGTGTACTGCAGGTTGGCGGGCGGGCGCTCCACGATCGTGTAGCCGGGCCCGCCCGAGCCGTCGCCGTTGGGGTCGCCCCCCTGGATCACGAAGTTCGCCGCCACCCGGTGGAAGGTCAGGTCGTTGTAGAAGCCGCGCCTGACGAGATACGCGAACGATGCCGTCGTCTTCGGCGCGCGCTTCACGTCGAGCTGGATCGCGATCGCCCCGCAGTTGGTCGTCAGCGTCACCACATAGCGCTTCGCCGGATTCAGTCTGCCCGTCGGCTGCGGCACGTGCTGCGGGCTTCTCGGCGCTGGCTCTTTGGCACGTTGGCAGCTCCCCTTCGTGCCTCCCGTCGCAGACGGCGCGTCGTCGACGCTCGCACTCGCATTCGACGACGTCGCAGTGCGGGTCGTGCTCGTGCCGCACGCCCCAACTCCCACCGCGGTCGCGAGCGCCACCGCGGCCGCGGGCAGGCGCCTCACCACGCGCATGATCTTCAAGCCGTCCCGGGTCCCCACACGACGCTAGCTTAGATGCGTGCACAGCCGCCGGCGCGCACTCTTCGCGCAATCTTAATCTTTGTCCTGTCAATACGCTTGCGCAATGTCCACTTCCGATCTGCAAGCGATGGCCCCGCCGACCGCCCCGCCCTTGGCCAACGCACAGGCAGCCCCGCGCTCCGTCTGCTTGATCGTCAACCCCGCCGCCGGCGGCGGTCGCGCCGGCCGCGCCGCGGCGGGCGTGGTGGATGCCCTGCGCGGCCACGGCCTCACCGTGCGTCGCGAGGACACCCGCGACCTCGACCACGCCCGCGAGCTCGCGCTGGGTGCCGCGCGTGGCGGGGAGCTGGCGGTCACGCTCGGCGGCGACGGGCTCGCTGGGGCCGCGGCCGACGCACTGCGCACGGTGCCCGGCTCGCTCCTCGGGGTGCTACCGGGCGGACGCGGCAATGACCTGGCACGAGTGCTTGGCATTGGACGGGACCCGGTTGCGGCGTGCGCGGTGATCGCCGGTGGCGTCGCGCGCGAGCTCGACCTCGGTCTCGTCGGCGAGCACACCTTCGTGGGGATCGCCAGCTGCGGCTTTGACTCCGACGCCAACCGGATCGCCAACGAAGCGCCCTCGTGGCTGGGCAACCTCGTGTATGCGTACGGCGCACTGCGCGCGCTGGCTGCGTGGCGCCCGGCGCGCTTCGAGCTCGTGCTGGACGGCCAGCGCCACACGTTCACCGGCTACAGCGTCGGCGCCGCCAACTCGAAGGCCTACGGCGGCGGCATGTACGCGGCGCCCGACGCGCTGCTCGACGACGGCCTGCTCGACGTCCCCTACTGCGAGCAGATCCCCAAGCTGCGCTTCCTCACGCGGATCCTGCCGAAGGTCTTCAAGGGCACGCACGTGCGTGAGCCCTCCGTGCACGTGCTCCGCGGACGTGAGCTTCAGCTCGCGGCCGACCGCCCTTTCACGCTGTATGCCGACGGCGACCCGATCGGCGAGCTGCCGCTGAGCGTGAGTGTGTTGCCCGCCGCGTTGCGCGTGCTCGTCCCCGCCGACAGCCTGCTGGACCGGCCGAATCGCACCGGCGGCACCGGTCCTGAGGATGTCAGAACGGGCACGGCCGGCAGCCCGTCCAGCGGCAGCCCGTCCAGCAACGGACCGTGAGCGTGCTGCTCGGCCCCAAGCTCGCACTCGCCCGTGGGGCAGGTGCGCTTTCGCGGCTGCGCGGCGGCGGGGCCACGAGCGTGCCCGGGAAGGTGCTGATGCGCCTGCAGCCGGACGCGATCGGTGTGCTCGGCTCCCGCTTGGCGCGGGGCAGCGTGCTGGTCTCCGCCACCAACGGCAAGACGACGACGGCCGCGATGGCCGCCGCGATCCTCGAGCGCGAAGGCGTGCGGCTCGTGCACAACCGCGCCGGCGCCAACATGGCCGGGGGAGTCGCCTCGACGCTGCTCGCCGCCGCGCACGGCCATGGTGGGATCGACGGCGAGCTCGGCCTATTCGAGGTCGATGAGCTGTGGCTAGCGCAGCTCGCCGCGCAGCTGCGCCCCCGCGCGCTCCTGCTCGGCAACCTCTTCCGCGACCAGCTCGACCGCTACGGCGAGCTCGAGACGATCGCCGACAGCTGGGCCCACACCGTGCGCGATGTGCTTGACAGCGATGCGCGACTCGTGCTCAACGCCGACGACCCAGTGGTCGCCGACCTCGGCCGCGAGCGCGCCGATGCCGCGGCTGACGGTGTCGCGAGCGTTGGGGAGGCGACTGATGGGCCGGGTCCCGTGTACTTCGGTGTAGACGACGACGCACTGGCGCTCCCCCACATGGCCCACGCCGCCGACGCCAAGCACTGCCGCAACTGCGGCGCCCCTTACCTCTTCGAGGCTGTCTACCTCGGCCACCTCGGCCACTACCGCTGCCAATCCTGTGGCCAGACGCGGCCGGTGCCGGCGGTGCTCGCCACCGACGTGCGACTCGAAGGCGTGCGGGCCGCACGCTTCACGCTGCACACACCCGTGGGCGAGGCCGAGGTCGCGCTGCCGCTGCCCGGCCTTTACAACGTCTACAACGCGCTCGCCGCCGCCGCGCTCGCGCATGCGCTGGCGGTGCCGCTGGAGGGGATCGTCGCCGGCCTCGAAAGCACCCGGGCCGCATTCGGCCGCGCGGAGAGCGTCACGATTGGCGCGCCCGATCATCCACGCGAACTGCGCATCCTGCTCGTCAAGAACCCTGCCGGCGCCAACGAGGTGCTGCGTACGCTTGCGCTGGAGCCGGGCGAGCACGACCTGCTCGGGGTGCTCAACGACAACATCGCCGATGGCCGCGACGTCTCCTGGATCTGGGACGCCGACTTCGAGCTGCTCGCAGGGCGCGTGCGGCGCGTCACGTGCAGCGGCAGCCGGGCCGCCGAGCTGGCGGTGCGCTTGAAGTACGCGGGCATCGAGCCCGGGCGCATCTGCGTTCAGCCCGATCTCACCGCCGCCTTGGCGGCCGCTCAAGCCGACGTGCCACCCGATGGGGGGCCTCTATACGCGCTGCCCACCTACACCGCGATGCTCTCGTTGCGCGAGCTGCTGAGCTCCGGCGGCCAGACCCGGAGCGCCCTCACATGAGCACCCTGCGCGTCTGCGCGCTCTACCCCGACCTGATGAACATCTACGCCGACCGCGGCAACCTGCTCGTGCTCGAACGGCGTTGCGTGTGGCGCGGGATCGGCTTTCAGTTGACGCCGTGCGGGCTGGGCGAGCAGCTGGACGGCGAAGCCCACGATCTCTTCTACCTCGGTGGCGGGCAGGATCGCGACCAGCGCCTCTGCGCCGAGGACCTGATCGAGACCAAGCGCGACGCGCTGCACGCAGCGGTCGAGCGCGGTGCGGTCGTGCTCGGGGTCTGCGGCGGCTACCAGTTGCTGGGGCGCTCTTATGAGCTGGGGCCCGGTGAGGAGCTGCCGGGGGTTGAGCTGCTCGACGTGCGCACCGTGCGCGAGGACGGCCCCCGCCTGATCGGCAACGTCGCGATCGAGGCCTCGCTGGATGAGCTGGACGAGTGCGTCCTGGCCGGCTTCGAGAACCACGGCGGGCGCACCCGCCTAGGCGCTGGCCAGGCTCCGCTCGGTCGCGTGCTGAAGGGGTATGGCAACGACGGCCGCAGCGGTTTCGAGGGTGCGCGCAGCGGCAACGTGATCGGCACCTACCTTCACGGTCCGTTGCTGCCGAAGAACTCGTGGTTCGCCGACTGGCTGATCGCCACCGCGCTCGGGATTGACCTCTCAGATTTCACGTCGCTCGACGACGCGCTGGAGGAGGAAGCGCACACCGCGGCTCACCGCGTGGCCGGGGTTTGAGCAAGAGTACCGTCCCCACGCATTGTTACAGTTGTCTGCGACGGCGGGTGTAGTGTCGAGGTCGACGCAACCAGTTGTCACCTGGGAATTCGGGGTCGCTCCCGGATGGGGTTCGAGTCCTCCGCCCGCCGCCGAAACTGAGCCGGGTCGAGCAGAGCGTGACATGACATGCGTTCGTGGGTGGCGTCCACCGTGTGCATCGACCCGGCTTGCTATCTTTGACTCACAGGTGGCAACTGGTCGGAGGTAGCTCCTCCTACACCCGCACCCGACCCGCCTTCGGCGGGTCGAGGTCTTTAAGCCACGGCGAAGCGAGCGAAGCGCGAGGCGAGCCGCGCCGGGACGAGCGCGCGGACGCGGACTCCCTCGGGCGTATCGCGACGCGCTAGCTCGCCTGCGACCTCGTGCAGCTCCGCGAGGCTGGAGCCGCTGGCGTAGGGAACGAGCAGGTCTAGCGGGCAAAGCGTGTGGCGCAGCTCGGACTCGATGCGAGCGGCGAGCTCGTCGAGACCCTCGCCGCCGGCGGCGCTGAGCAGCACCGCCTCGGGGTGGCGTAGGCGCAGCTCCTGCCGCGCGGCCTCGTCGAGCAGGTCGGCCTTGTTGAGGACGAGCACGCGCGGGGAGGCGTCGGCGCCGATCTCCTCCAGCACCTCCTCAACCGCGCGGCGCATCGCCTCCATCTCGCCCTCCGCGGCTGAGGCGTCGAGCACGTGCAGCAGCAGGTCGGCGCGGATCGTCTCCTCGAGCGTTGCGCCGAAGGCGTCCACCAGCTGGTGGGGCAGCTTGCGGATGAACCCGACCGTGTCGGTCACCAGATGGGGGCGCCCGCCGATGTGCACGGTGCGCGTGGTCGGGTCGAGCGTGTGGAAGAGACGGTCGCGCACGCGGCGGTCGAGCTCGGCCTGCTCCGGTGGCGCGCCGCGGCCGTAGGCGCAGGTGAGCGCGTTCAGCAGCGTGGACTTGCCGGCGTTGGTGTAGCCCGCGAGCGCGACCGTCGGCAGCGCGGCGCGCTCGCGCTCGGCGCGCATCACCGCGCGGGTGCCGCGCACGTGCTCGAGGCGCCGGCGCAGCGCCGCGATGCGGTCGCGCGCCAGGCGGCGGTCGGTCTCGATCTGGCTCTCGCCCGGGCCCCTCGTGCCGATCCCGCCGCCGAGGCGCTCGAGATGGCTCCACAGGCCGCGCATCCGCGCGAGGTTGTACTCCAGCTGGGCCAGCTCGACCTGCAGCTTGCCCTCGGCGGAGGCGGCGTGGGCGGCGAAGATGTCGAGGATCACCGTGGTGCGATCGACCACCGGCAGTCCCAGCTCGGCCTCGAGGTTGCGCTCCTGGCGCGGCGTGAGCTCGTCGTCGCAGGCGATCACGTTCGCGTCGCACTCCCGCGCGGCCTGCTTGGCCTCGGCCACCTTGCCCGGCCCCAGGTAGGTGTTCGGGTGCGGCTGCTCGCGGCGCTGCACCAACTCCCCCACGACCGCCACCCCGGCGGCGCCCAGCAGCTCGCCCAGCTCGCGCACGCTGCTGTCGTCGGCATCGGGCAGCGCGGCGATGCAGAGGGCGCGCTGGCGCGCACGGGGTGAGCGGACCGCAACCGGCCCGGACCTGTTCACAAGGACTGCGGTGGGCTCCGACCCGTTCAGATGCTCGGGCGGGCTCGAACTGGGGGTGACGGCGCTACGGCCGTTGCGGCTGCGATCCATTCACCTGCAGTCTAGAGCCGGCCGGGGAGGTTCGAAACCAGCCGCCGGCGACTCAGGCGAGCGAGGCCAAACGCTCGACGGCCTCGGCGAGGCGCTCGTCGGGCGTAGTCAGCGAGATCCGAAACCAGCCCTCGCCGCTCGGGCCGTAGGCGCTGCCGGGCGAGATCACCACGGCGGTGCGCTCGAGCACGTGCTCGCAGTAGGCGACCGAGCTCTCGAAGCCCGCGGGAATGGGGGCCCACACGTAGATCGTGCCCTTTGGCGGCGTGACGTGGACGCCGGCCTTGGCGAGCGCGTCGCAGACGAGGTCGCGGCGGATGCGGTAGAGCTCGTTCATCGAGGCGACCTCGGCGTCGGCCTGCGGCGAGAGTGCGGCGATTCCCGCCAGCTGCACCGCCTCGAACAGGCCGGAGTCGATGTTGGTCTTCAACCGCCAGTAGGTCTCGACCGCCTCGCTGTTTCCGACCACCACGGCGCAGCGCCAACCGGTCATGTTGTAGCCCTTGGAGAGCGAGAACACCTCGATCCCGACCTCCTTCGCGCCGGGGGTCGCGAGGAACGAGCCCGGGCGGTGGCCGTCGTAGGCGATCTCCGAGTAGGAGTGGTCGTGCACGACGAGGATGCCGTGCTCGCGGGCGAACGCCACGACGCGCTCGAAGAAGCCCTCGGGCGCGAGCGCACCGGTGGGGTTGTTGGGATAGTTGAGGTACATCAGCTTCGCGCGCGCGAGGTCCGCGGGGGCGATCGCCTCGAAGTCGGGGACGAAGCCGAGCTCGGGCACGAGCGCCAGCGGCACGGGGTCGGCGCCGGCGAGCAGCGGGCCGGCGCTGTACACCGGGATAGCCGGGGTCGGAAGCGAGCGCCGCATCGCCGGGGTCGAGGAAGGCGAGGTTGAGGTTGAAGATCGCCTCCTTGGCGCCGATCGCGGGAATGATCTCGCTCGCCGGGTCGAGCTCCACGTCGAAGCGCCGCGCGTAGAAGTCGCTCACCGCTTCGCGGAAGTCCCCGCGGCCGCGGTTGGAGGGGTAGCGGTGGGTCTCGGGCTCGGTGACGGCCTCCTGCATCGCCTCGACGATCAGCGCCGGCGTCGGGCGGTCGGGGTCGCCGATGCCGAGGCTGATCACGTCCACCCCCGCGGCCTGCTTGGCGGCGATCTTGCGCTCCAGTTCGGCGAACAGGTACGGCGGGATGCGGCTCAGGCGCTCACTGGGTCTCATGCGGCTCCTTCGGGTGCCGGTCGGGTTCGATGTCACTCGGTCTCATGCAGCTCCTTGAGGAAGTCGTCGCTCAGGCAACCCTCGTGCACGGGCCGTGCCCAGCCCGTCAGATGCACGCGCAACTCCTCTCCCACCTCGACCTGCAGCTCGCCGCCGTCGAGAGCGACGGTGACGCTACTCGATTCGTGCGCCCCGCCACCCGATTTGTGCCCGGCATGCCCGGCGGCGGCGCCCGGCAGGCGCGGCGCATCGCCGTCGTGCGCCGGCGGGGAGCGCCTGTGAGCCAGGACGTGGGCGACCGCCGCGCCGGTGGCGCCGGTGCCGGATGAGAGCGTCTCCCCCACCCCGCGCTCGAAGATTCGCGCGCGGATCCGAAACGGTTCGGTCTCGGTGTACCACGAGACGTTGGTGCGGTGCGGGAAGAGCTCGTGGTCTTCGATCGCGGGACCGATCGCGGTCAGGTCGAGCGCCAGCAGCGCGTCCAGGTCCTCGACGTGGATCGCGCATTGGGGGTTGCCGATCGAGACGTGCTGGAAGCGCCAGCGTCGCCCGCCGGCGCTCAGTTCGCCGTGGCCGTCGGGCGGTCCACTCGGGAAGCTCTGCGAAAACAGCGACGCGGCGCCCATGTCGATGCGGCAGCTGTGGGGGCTGAGGATCGTCGGCGTGATCGCCCCCGCGGCGGTGTGGATCGAAAACACGTCCTCCTCGGTCCAGCCGTGGCGACGCAGGTAGAGCACCGCCTCACGCGCGCCGTTGCCCGACAGCTCCGCCTCCGACCCGTCGGGGTTGTAGATCGACAGCCGCGCGACGAACTGGGGGTCGTCGCTGGGGGCGAGCAGCAGCACCCCGTCGGCGCCGACCCCGAAGTGAGGTGCGCAGAGCTTGCGGATGCGCGGCGGGGTGAGCTCGAACGGCAGTTGCGCGCGCTCCATGATCAGGTAGTCGTTACCGAGCGCCTGCCACTTCTCGAACCGCATCGGGTGTATCTCGGTGGAGGCGGTCATATGCCGCCCGAGTTTATGCGCTCACGCGGCTGGAACGGTGCCATCAGGCGGCATCCCGGCGGGCAGCGCCCCACGTGGAGGAGGCTGTCCGAGGAGCCGACCTCAACCTTCGCCGGCGGGGGGTGCGGCAGCGGCGTCCCCCGCAGCAACGGAGCCGGCGATCTCCGCTGCCACATCATCCGGCGCGCGGCCGGTCACGTCGATCAGGTGGACGCCGGCGAGCTTGCGCATCCAGGAGAGTTGGCGGCGCGCGTAGTTGCGGGTGTGCCGCTGCATCGCCGCGACGTCATCGGCGAGCAGCTCCTCGAAGCCGAGCGCCTTGCGCGCGGTGACCGAGGCGCCGGCGGCGTGGGCGCGCAGCACCTCCTCGCGCACTCCGGCGGCCAGCATGCGCTCGACGCGGGCGTCGATCTGCGCGTACAGCCGCTCGCGCTCAAGCGTCAGCCCGACGAGCAGCGTGGGACGGCGCACCTCGTCGGTCCACAGCTGCGAGGGCCCCTCGGGCGGCTCGAGCTCGCCCGTCGCGAGCAGCTCCAGCGCACGCACGATCCGCTGGCGGTCGGCAGGGTCGATGCGCTGCGCCGCCCACGGCGCGCCGCGCGCGAGGCGAGCGTGCAGCGCGGCCGAGCCCTCCCGTTCGAGCTCCGCGGTGAGCCGCTCGCGCAGCCCCTCGGGTGGGGGCGGGCGCAGGCGCAGCTCGGTCAGCGCCGCGCGCAGGTAGAGGCCGGTGCCGCCGACGACGATCGGCCGCCTCTCCCGGGCGAGCAGCGCGTCGATCTCGGCGTGCGCGAGCTCGGCGTACTGACCGGCGCTGAAGGAGGCGTCGGGCGGCAGGAAGGAGACGAGCCGGTGCTCCAGGGCCGCCCGCTCGGCCGCCGAGGCGACGCCGGTGAGCGTCTCCAGGCCGATGTACACCTGCAGCGCGTCGGCGGAGACGGCCACCGGATCCTCGCCGGCGGCCCGCAGCCGCGCGGCCAGCGCAACCGCGACAGCGGTCTTGCCCACGCCCGTGGGGCCGAACAGCGCGATCACCTGCATTGACGTAGCCTTGCACCACCGGCCCACTCGACGGTCGGCCCTGCTCGATCACCACTACCGCTGGACCCCGCCCACCACACGCCGCTCGAACCTGCCCCCCACACCCATCCCCTTGGAGCGAGCCCAATGCAGATCCACAACTCCACCGTCCTGCTCACCGGCGCCACGGGTGGCCTCGGCGAAGCGATCGCCCGCGAGCTGTGCGGGCGCGGTGCGAAGCTGATCTTGACCGGCAGGCGCACGGATGTGCTGGAGGGGTTGGCGGGCGAGCTCGGTGTGCGCGCGCTGGCCGCGGACCTCGCGGACCGCGCGGCAGTCGATCGCCTGCTGGGCGAGGCGGGCGAGGTCGACATCCTCGTCGCGAACGCGGCGCTGCACGGCGCGGGGCGCCTGGAGGAATTCGAGATCGATGAGGTCGACCGCACGCTGGAGGTGAACCTGCGCGCGCCGATCGCGATGGCGCACGCGCTCGCCCCGGCGATGGCGGCGCGCGGCGGCGGCCACCTGCTGTTCGTCTCCTCGCTGTCGGGCAAGGCGCCGAGCGCGATGACATCGCTGTACAACGCGACGAAGTTCGGACTGCGCGGCTTCGCGTTGGGGCTGCGCCCGGAGCTGCGCGAGCGGGGCGTCGGCGTCTCCGTCGTCAACCCGGGCTTCATCCGCGAAGCGGGGATGTTCGCGGCCTCGGGCGCGAAGCTCCCGCCCGGCGTCGGCACGCGCAGTCCCCAGGACGTGGGGCGCGCGGTGGCGGAGGCGATCGCGCGCAACCGTGCCGAGGTGGACGTCGCGCCGCTGACGCTGCGCGTCGGCTCGGCCTTCGCGGGTCTCGCCCCCGGCCTCGCCGCGACCGTCACCCGCAAGACGGGTAACGACAAGCTCGCCGAGGAGTTGGCGGCGGGTCACCGCATCTTGGAGTAAGGCCGCCCGGCGCTGGGCGATGCGCCTCCCGCAGCGCCCGAAAAGGATGGCCTACGAACTCCTTCGGTAGGCCTTAGACACGCGTTGCGGGCCGCTTAGGGACCGGGCGCAGGATGGGTGGCGTAGGCAAGCTCCCCAACCGACCACACAGGAGGTCCCCATGAGCAGGGCGAATACGATCAGGGCGGTCATCGTGGTGGGCGCGCTGGCAACGGGAGGCGCGGTTGCCGGCATCGCCGGCGCGGCCGCGGCTCCGAGTGGCACCACCGGCACGACGGGTACGACACCGACCCAGTCAACGCCGAGCACTACGACCGCTCCGTCCACGACAACCACCCCCTCGACGCCGTCCAAAACAGCCCCGGCGCCGAACTCGACGAGCCCCTCGGGCCACCCCTGCCCGAACATGGGCAAAGGGTCGAGCGGGGGATCGAGCTCGAAATCCGGCTCGGGCAGCGAATCGGGTTCGAGCTACACCGGCCCTCCCCCGGGGCCTGTCGCTACCGCCGCGTAGCGACCAGCAACTCCTCCCCGGCGAGCGTCTGCGAGGTCGCGGAGTCGATCCGCACCTGCGTCAGCTCGCCGGGCGAGGAGAGGCCGGCGAAGTTGACGACCTTGTTGTGACGGGTGCGCCCCCGCAGCCGCGAGGGATCGGTGCGCGAGGGCCCTTCGACGAGCACCTCCAGGTCGCGCCCGACGAAGCGCTGGGCGCGCTCGCGCGCGTGGCGCTGGACGGCCTCGACGAGCCGCTCCATACGCTGCACCTTGACCGGGTGGGGTACCAGCCCCTCGGTGATGGCGGCGGCCTCGGTGCCGCGCCGCGGCGAGAAGAGGAAGGTGAACGCGCTGTCGTAGCGGACCTGCTCGACGAGCGAGAGCGTCTGCTCGAAGTCCTCCTCGGTCTCGCCGGGGAAGCCGACGATAATGTCGGTGGTGAGCGACACGTCGGGGACGTGCTCGCGGATCAGGGCTACACGGTCGAGGTAGCGCTCGCGATCGTAGGTGCGGCGCATCGCTTTGAGGATGCGGGTGGAGCCGGATTGCAGAGGCAGATGAATGTGCTCACATACTGTTCGCAGGTCGGCATGCGATCGGATCACATCGTCGCGCATATCCTTCGGATGGGGAGAGGTGTAGCGGATGCGCTCGATGCCCTCCACGGCGTCGAGCGCGTGCAGCAGTTCGGCGAAGGTGCGTGAGCGCGACCCCTGCCGACCCTCCCCCGCGCGCCTGTCCGGGTGCCCCAGCCCTCTCGTGCGCCTGTCCCGACGCGGTCGCGGCGCCGCCAAGCGCAATGGTGCGGCCGGCTCGCGCAGGTCGCGCCCGTAGGAGTTAACGTTCTGGCCGAGCAGCGTGACCTCGCGCACCCCTTCGGCGGCCATCGCTCGAACCTCGGCGACGAGCTCGTCGAAGGGCCGGCTGACCTCGCGTCCGCGTGTGGAGGGGACGATGCAGTAGGAACAGCGGCAGTTGCAGCCGACGCTGATCTGCACCCACCCCTGGAAGGGCCGCTCGCGGTGGGCGGGCAGGCGCCCGGTGAAACCCTCGAACTCGAAAAAGCCCTGCGCCGTCAGCGACTCCGAGGTGAGGAACTCCGCGAGGCGGTGGACCTGGCCGGGCCCGAAGGCGACGTCGACGAACGGGAAGCGCTCGAACACCTCCTCCTTGACCGACTGCGCCCAGCATCCCCCCACGCCGACGATCCGCTCGGGCCGTTCGTGCTTCAGCCGCTTGGCCTCGCCGAGGTGGGCGATGAAGCGGGAGTCGGCGGACTCGCGGATCGAGCAGGTGTTGAAGAGGATCAGGTCGGCCTCGGCACGCGCGGCGGCCTCGCGGTAGCCGAGCGACTCGAGCATCCCCTTCATCCGCTCGGAGTCATGCTCGTTCATTTGACAGCCGAACGTGGTTACGTGGTAGAGCGGCATAGAGACAGGGTACCCGCAGGGCGGCCGCTGATCTACGCGAGGCTGTGTCCTCGGTCGCTCGCGTGCTGAGCACGCCACGCTCCCTGCGTCCGTGCCTCGCTTGCTCAGCGGCCGCCCTGATCCCCGACACCACGTTTGGTGTCCTCGGCGGCCCGCTGCCCCACGGAGCACGCCGGCCGCCAAGGATGAGCGGGCTTACGCCGCGACGGGCTGGCGCCGCGGTGTTGGGACCGGTGTCGGCGCAACCTCGGGCGGCGCCTCAGGGCCAACCCCCTTGACGGGGGTGTCGACGACGGGCTCCAGCGGGATGGCGGGGCCCTCGGGCGAGATGTCGCGCGCGGCGAATATCTTCGCGCGGATCTCCGCAGCCATCGTCGGATGCGCGTCGAGATAGGCCTTCGCGGCGCCGCGGCCCTGGCCGAGGCGCTCGTTTCCGTAGGAGAAGAAGGAGCCGGACTTGGTGACGACGGAGTCCTCGATGCCGAGGTCGATCAGGCAGCCGGTGGAGGAGATGCCTTTGCCGAACTCGATGTCGAACTCCGCCTGGCGGAAGGGGGCGGCGAGCTTGTTCTTGACGACCTTCACGCGCACGCGGTTGCCGACCGCCTCGGTGCCGTCCTTGAGCGTCTCGATGCGGCGGATGTCCAGGCGCTGGGAGGCGTAGAACTTCAGCGCCCGCCCACCGGGCTGGGTCTCGGGCGAGCCGAACATGACGCCGACCTTTTCGCGGATCTGGTTGGTGAGGATGCAGAGCGTGGAGGTGCGGTTGAGGTTGCCGGCGATCTTGCGCATCGCCTGGGACATCATCCGCGCCTGCGCGCCGACCGTCTGGTCGCCCATCTGCCCCTCGAGCTCCACGCGCGGGGTGAGCGCGGCGACGGAGTCGATCGCGACCACGTCGATCGCCCCGGAGCGCACCAGCATGTCGGCGATCTCCAGCGCCTGCTCGCCGTAGTCGGGCTGGGAGACGAGCAGCTCGTCGATGTCGACGCCGATCTCCTTGGCGTAGAGCGGGTCCATCGCGTGCTCGGCGTCGATGAAGGCGCAGACCCCCCCGAGCCGCTGGGCTTCGGCGAGGACGTGGTAGATCAGCGTGGTCTTGCCGGAGGACTCGGGGCCGAAGACCTCGACGATGCGCCCGCGCGGAACGCCGCCGATCCCGAGCGCGAGATCGAGCGACAGCGCGCCCGTGGGAATCGCGGCGATGCGCACCTGCGCGCCCTCGTCGCCCATACGCATGACGGTGCCTTTGCCGAACTCGCGCTCGATCTGCGTGAGCGCGCCCTTCAGCGCAGCGTCGCGGGCCTTGGCGGCCTTCTCGTTGTCGGTTGGCATCGGAAGCTCCTCCGGGAATCGGGAAAACGGATCGAGCGCAAACGGTAGAGAGCGCTCCGGACGGAACACTTGTTCGATTGCGGAAGTCGAATTGGATGGGCTCCGCGGCTAAAGCCGCTGCGCCGGCGGGGGCCGCCGCGCGGGACGGCGAACGGCGGCGGCACGGCCTCTGTGGGTAGTGCCTCGCACCGCGGGCGGACCACTGCGCCAACAGACGCTACTCCTCGATGCAGGGGGCCGCGAGGGCGTACGTGAAGAGGCCTTCGTATACGGCCTCCGAGGGCGTGAGCCAGGAGCGTTGCAGCGTGACCGAGCGCGGGGTGAACGAGAGCGCGGGCGTGGGCGGCAGGCCGCGCTCGCGCGGTGCCTCAGAGGGGGGCATGCGCGCGACGGTCACATGGGGGCGAAAGCGCCGGCGTCGGGCTTCCATAGCCCGGCCGGGGGGCGCGCTGGCTGACTTCGGGTCGCAGACCGTGGCGAGCGCCCCTTGCAGCGCCTCCAGAGTGCGATCGGTGGTGTCGTGCAGCTCGACCGCGAGCGCGCGCGGGTGGCGCGGAGGCAGCCATAGCGGCGCTCCGAAGGAGAGCTCGCCAACCGCCGGCGCCTCCGCGCAAGTCGCGGCGAGGACCTCGCCGAGCGCCTCGATCTCTCCCACGGGCCGGTTGCCGAGGAAGCAGAGCGTGACGTGCAGGGAGTCGGGATCGAGCAGCCGCAACTGGTGGGTCGGCAGCGGTCGCGCTTTCCGGCGCAGGTTGGGCGAATGCCCGCCGCGGAAAGTCATCGCCGGATTGCCCGCCGCGGAGGTTGCCCCGGCGCGAACACTCGCGGCGGCGGTGCGGGCCCATCCGAGCAGCCGCCCGCGCAGCTCGGCGGGCAGGTCGAGCGCGACGAACAGCCTGGCTTCGGCGCCGCGAGTCATGAGCGTGATGATCGCAACGGTGCAGGCCAAGCAGCGACGCATTGCCACCGCGGACAACGCATCGGCGCTCCGTTCTCGAAGGAGCCGGCGGGGGCGCCGGCTACGTCAAACCGGCGCCCCCGCTCGGCGAGATCCGAATCCGTGGAGAGGAGGTCACGATCCGGAGCCTCTACGGGTGCCTGGAAAGTCGGTAGGGGCGCCCGCAGGCTTGTAAGCGTACGGTGGCCGACCGCCACCTGTGTTGCCTCGTCCTCTCCCTCTTCGACGTCCTTTTTTGAATCACTTCAAAAACGTACGCATAGCTCTACCACGCGAGCCAAGACGATACAAGGGGTGTTTCTGAGTCGTGGATCTCATCAGTCAGGCACCACGAGGGCACGAGGCCACAAGGGATCCGCGGCGATGCTCCCGGGCGACCACTCCGAAAGTGTGGAGCGGAGCGGCGGCACGAGCGCCGGGAACGGCTCAGCCAGTGGAGCTCGAGGTGAGCAGTCGACGCACAAGGTGCAGGGCCACGGTGGTCGTGCGCTCGCGCACGTCAGACCGGCCGCCCGGGAGGGTGATCGCGCGGGCGAGCTCGCCGTCAGGGCTCACGACGCACAGGTAGACCGTGCCCACCGGCTTGTCGGGAGTGCCGCCGCCGGGGCCGGCGATGCCGGTGACGCCCACGCCCACGTGCGCCGCGAAGTGTTTGCGCGCTCCGTCGGCGAGAGCGTGGGCGACCTCGGGAGAGACGGCCCCGTGGCGCTCGATCAACTCGGCGGGGACTCCCGCCTGCGATACCTTGGCCTCATTCGCGTATGCCACAATGCCCCCGCGCACGTACCGCGAGGCGCCCGGGGGGTCCGTCAGGCGGGCCGCGAGCAGGCCTCCCGTGCACGACTCCGCGGTTGCGATCGTGCGTGCGGGAGCGCCCTGCTCGCCGACCGGAGCCGGGGGACACGCGCCTACGGCGCGCATCCCCGTTCCGACCGGAGCCGGGAGACACTCGCCTTCAGCTCGCATCCCCGTTCCGACCGGAGCCGGGAGACACTCGCCTTCAGCTCGCATCCCCGTTCCGACCAGCAGGGCTACCACCTGCTCGTCGATCGTGCTGCCGTCCTCGGAGAAGAGCTGCTCGGCGTGACGCGCTCGCACGGCGGCCACCAGCGCGTCGTAGGCGTCCTGCGCGTCGGGCTCGTAGCGTGTGACGACCTCCACCTCGCCCCGTTTCAGGCAGGTGGTCACCTCCAGGCGGTCGAGCGCCACCCCCTCGCGCTCGGCCATCCTGAGTGTCTCGGCAATCTCCGACTCGGGGATCCCGAACAGGCGCAGCGTGCGACGGCGGTACACCGTCGCGCCCGCCAGCGCCTCGCGCAGTGGGCCCGCCGCGCGGAAGTCCTCGCGCACTGCCGCTTCCCACATCGGCTGCAGCTCACGCGGCGGGCCGGGGAGCACCACGACCGTGGGGGCAGGCGGGCATCCAATCCTCTCGGCGGGGGTGACCACCAGGCCCGGGGCAGTGCCGACGGGCTCGAGCACCGTCGCGCCCTGCGGGATCGTGGCCTGCTTGCGCGCGCCCTCGCGCATCGCGTCCGCGCTCACGTTGCGCCAGCGGGCTCCCAAGCGCGCGACGATCGCCTCGATCCGCTCATGCAGTGAGCTGTCCCACACCAACTCGCGGCCCTGGAACTCCGCCACGACCTCGGCTGTGAGGTCGTCGGCCGTTGGACCGAGGCCGCCGCTGGTGAGCACCACGTCGAAGCGCTGCGCCGCCATGAAGCGCAGTGCCGCCACCAGGTCCTCGCGGCGGTCGCCGACGATCGCGATCTGCGCGAGGTCGACGCCCAACTCCTCCAGACGATCGGCTAGCCATGGGCCGTTGCGGTCCGCCACGCGGCCGGTCAGCACCTCGGTGCCGGTGACGACGATCCCCGCACGCGCGCTCACCGGCTCACCCGCTCACTTGCACGTAGGCGCTTCGCTTTCCACCAGCGAGCGCATCCCCGTGCGGGTGATCGCGTAGCCGATCGCGCCAGAGGAGGCCGGCACGGTCACGGGCCTGCCGTTGACGATCAGCGTCACGGCATTGTTGCCGAGCGTCAGTTCGAAGCGGCGCGCGTGGTAGATCGGCTCGGGGCTTTCCGGGGTTAGGGTCACGCCCGGAATCCGCTTGCGTCCGCCGTCGCCGATCAGGCAGACATACACTTCCGCGCTCGGTTCGAGCTTCAGCGACGCCAGCGTCGCCGTCGCGCTTGCCGCCCCGTTCCCGTGCGCCTTGTGGGCCCGTTTGAGATGGATACCGCGTACGCTGGTCGCAGGGACGCTCGGCGGCGCTTTGGTCGATGGCGAGCCGCCGCCGGACAGCAGTGCGTACACCAGCAGCACGATCACGATGCCCACAGCGCCGAGCGCAGTCATGTAGGTGCGCGAGGGGCCTGTCCGGGGCGGGGGCGGCGCGCCCGGGCCGCGGCGCATCGCCCCGCCGGGGCGCGCGCGGGCGCGGCGGGGAGCCCCCACTGTCGCCTGCTGGATCGGCTCGATCCCGTCGCCGGGGTGCTCGTAGTGGAGCTTGTACTCCTCGACCAGAGCGCGGCCGTCGAGGCCGAGCGCGTTGCCGTAGGTGCGCAGGAAGCTCTTGACGAACGTCGGCCCCGGCAGCAGGTCCCACTCCTCGTTCTCGAGCGCCCGCAGGTACTTGGCACGGATCTTCGTCTGCGCCTCGATCTCCGACACGTCGATCCGCTCGCGCATCCGCGCCTCGCGCAGCGTTGCTCCGATCTCAGGCATGGGCTGCACCGGGAGGGGGGTTATGGAGGCCCACCCTCCTCGGGCCTGCTCTCCCCCCGCTAAGCGTTGCTCCGATCTCGGGCATCTAGGCGTGAAGGCTAGTTGACTGCCCGCTCCTCCAGGGCAGCCAGTACGCGCGGCACGTCGGCCTCGGCGATCAGCACCTGGCGGGGCTTGGAGCCCTCGTAGCCGGAGATCACGCCCCGACGCTCCAGCATGTCGATCATCCGGCCCGCGCGCGTGTAGCCGAGGCGCAGGCGCCGCTGCAGCATCGAGGTCGACGCGGTCTGCATTTCCGCGACCAGCGCGATCGCGTCCTTCAGCAGCGGATCCTCGTCGGGGTCGAGGTCATCCTGGCCCGAGCCCTCCCCCTCCTTCTCGGTCGGCTCGACTTCCTCCAGCAGCTCCTCGCGCAGCTCCGGCTCGCCCTGCCTGCGCCAGAAGTCCGTCAGCTTCGCGATCTGCGGCTCGTCGATGTACGCGCCCTGGATGCGCTGCAGGCGCGATGAGCCGACCGGACTGAAAAGCATGTCGCCCTGCCCCAGCAGCGACTCGGCCCCGTTCTGGTCGAGAATCACGCGCGAATCGGTCTGCGAGGAGACCGCGAAGGCGATCCGCGAGGGGACGTTGGCCTTGATCATGCCCGTGATCACGTCAACGCGGGGGCTCTGCGTCGCCAGCACGAGGTGGATGCCGACGGCGCGCGCCTTCTGTGCGAGCCGGATGATCGAGTCCTCGACGTCGGCGGGGGCCACCATCATCAGGTCCGCGAGCTCGTCGATCACGCAGAGGATGTACGGCAGCGGCGGTTCGTCTCGCGCCGCGCGCGCCTTGTTGAGCTCCGGCAGGCTGCGCGTGCGCGCCAGCGACATCGTCCCGTAGCGCTGCTCCATCTCCCGGACCAGGTTCTGCAGCGCATTGGCGGCCATCCGCGGGCTCGTGATCACCGGGGTCAGGAGATGCGGGATCGACTCGTAGTGGTTGAGCTCCACCTGCTTGGGATCGACCAGCACCAGTCGCAGCTCGTGCGGGCTGGCGCGCAGCAGCACGCTCGCGAGCATCGCGTTGATCGCGCCCGACTTGCCCGCGCCAGTTGTGCCCGCAACCAGCAGGTGGGGCATCTTCGCGAGGTCGGCGCCGATCGCCTTGCCCGCCACATCCTTGCCGAGCCACACGGTGAGCGGCGACCAATCCTTGGGAGGCTCCTGATAGACGTCGCCGAGGCGCACGATCTTGCGGCGGGCGTTCGGGACCTCGACCCCCACGGCCTGCTTGCCCGGGATCGGCGCGAGGATGCGAATGTCGGTCGCGGCCAGCGCGTAGGCGAGGTCGTCCTTCAGCTGCGTCACCTTCGCGACCTTCGTCCCCGGCGCGAGGCGCAGCTCGTAGCGGGTGATGTGCGGGCCGGCGACGGTGCCGATCACCTTCGCTTGCACGCCGAAGTGGCCGAGCGCCTCGACCAGGCTGGCGGCGGTGCGCTCCTGCCCGGCGGTGTCGGGACGCGCCTGCTCGGCGCTGGAGCGCGACAGCACCTTGGTCGCCTGCGGCAGCCGCCATTCGAAGTCGGGGTCGTCGGTGATGTGCTCGCGCAGGCGGCCTTGCGGGGTGAGATCCTCCGGGCTCAAGGCCCCCCCACCGGCGACCGCCTCGCGTGGCTCTTCGTCGGCCTCGGCGGCCGGCGGCAGCTCCTCCGGGTCGGGGTCGAGCTCCGACGGCTCCTGCGGCTCCTCCTCGACCTCGTCGTCGGCCCACGGGTCGACCGGCTCCAGCGGCCGCTCGCCATCCAGCGAGGGCGCCTCCACGTGGGTGGCGCGCACCACCAGCTTGGGCTGGCCGAAACGGGGATGCTCGCCGAAGGCGAGTGTCTCCCGGCTTCGGTCGGGTTCGGGAGGCAGCAGGGTCTCCAACAGGGTGCCCTCCTCGATCGGGCCTGCCGCGCGTGCGCGCGATGAACCGCTCGCCAGAGCGTCCGACGAATCGCCGCCTCCTCGGCCGCGATCGGCCGCTACCCGCGCTTTCAACATCCGCGTGCTGTCGACCATGCCGCTGCCAGTCGCGCGCAGTACCGCCGCCAGCGAGGCGCCCGTCAGCAGGATCACGCCCACCACCAGCAGGAACACGACGAGGATGTCCACGCCGATCTGCTGCACCAGCCTGTGCGCCACTTCGTAGAGCACCTGTCCGGCCGCGCCGCCGTGCGCCTGCAGATAGTCGGAGGACCAGTGCGAAGTCGGCGTGCCCTGTCCCGAGCTCACGCCCAGCGTCCCGGCCGCCAGCGCCAGCACAATCGCGCCGAAAAGGCAGAGGCTGCCGGTGCGCAGCGGGCGCATCGCCGGCAGCACCGGGCGCATCAGCATCGCCGCCCCGGCGCCGAGGAGGGCGAGTGGTGCCAGCACCTTCGCGCGCCCAACGCCCCAGCCGAGCGCGACCGCGAGCGCGTGCCCCAGGCGCCCGCCGTCGCCGTTGCCGTACAGCACCACGCCCATGAACACACCGGCCGCGATCAGCGCGAGCGCCAGCACGTCGCGCTGGCGCTGATCGACCGATCGGAGATCGGCCAGCGGCAGCCGTGGCGGCCACCATGGCGGCGGCCAGCTCGAGCCGCGCTGCCGCCGGCGGCCGCGAGCTTTGGCGGCCGATCTCCGATTGGTGGACCCGCGAGCGGCCGGCGCTCGGCGTGTGCTGCGCTTACGTGTGCCTGCCATCCATCTCGCAACTTCGACGCCGGGGCTTCAGACCCTGCCTCGTCGCGGCCGGTGATCGCCCGCCGTCGAGGTGCGGCGACCAAAAAGCCTTACCATCGCTTTAGTACAGATCGATACACAGATACTCACATGAACGATTTCTCCCGCGTACCTAGAGTCCTCGTGGTCGAGGACGACGAGGACATAGCCCAGGCATTGCAGCGCTCCCTGCGGATGGAGGGCTACGAGGTCCGCATCGCGCTCGACGGCGCCTCCGGCCTCGAACAGTCCCACATGTTCGTGCCCGACCTCGTAATCCTCGACCTTGGCCTGCCGAAGGTCGACGGCATCGACGTCGCTCGCGGGCTGCGCGAGCAGGACGATGTGCCGATCCTGATCCTCACCGCGCGCGACGCGCTGGAGTCGCGCGTGGAGGGGCTCGACGCCGGCGCCGACGACTACCTCGTCAAGCCGTTCGAGCGCCAGGAGCTGCTCGCGCGGATACGCGCGCTGCTGCGCCGCCGGCCCCCGCGCGGCTCGGCGCCATTGCGCGTCGGCGACCTCTCGCTCAACGCCGACACCCACGAGGTAGCGCGCGGCGAGCGCGGGATCGAGCTGACCCAGCGGGAGTTCGAACTGCTCGAGTACCTGATGCGCAACGAGCGAATCGTGATCTCCCGCCAGCGATTGCTCGACGAGGTATGGGGTTATGACCCCTTCTCCCAGACCAACACAATCGAGGTGTTCGTCTCCAACCTGCGCCGCAAGCTCGAGGCCGAGGGGGAGCCCCGCCTACTGCACACCATTCGGGGAGCCGGCTACGTCCTTCGTGCCTGAGCACCTCCTGACGCGGCGCTGGCCGCCACATTCCGGCTCGGACGTACCACCTGGTACGCCCTTCGCCGGCCTGCGTCGCCCAGCTTGGTCATGAGGCGCTCAGGAGGCGTATTGGTTTCACGGGTCTCGGCGGCGTTCGACCGCCTGCCGATCCGCACGCGCCTGGCGCTCGCCTCGGCGCTGCTGACGTTCGTGATCCTCTGCGGCTTTGCGCTGGTGGTCGGCTCGTTGACGGTGCACCGCATCCGCTCGGACTTCAACAGCGAAGTCACCGCCTCCGCCGACGAGCTGGCCGGTCTGCTGCGGATCTCCGTGACGCGCAACCGCCTCGTGGTCACTCCGAACATCGACGAATACGCGGCGCCCGAGCATGCCGCCATCCGTGTGATCCTTTCCTCTTCCGGAAGCGTGATCGAACACACCCCTCACGCCCCCGAACTCGATCGCCCCGACGGCCGGATCGCCGGTCTCGAAGGGGGCGTGAACGTCGCGGGCTATCGCGTCGAATCGCGCGCCGAGGGACCACTGTCGGTCGGCGGCTACGTCGTGATCCAGTACGCCCGCCCGCTCTCCGACGTGCAGCCGACGATCGCGCGCGTCGAGCTGCTGCTGGTGCTCGGCACGCTCGCCGGCAGCGGCCTGGCGCTGCTCGCCGGGGCGACGATCGCCCGCCGCGCGATGCAGCCGATCGCGACGCTGACCGCGACTGCGGCGGAGATCGCTCGCACGCAGGACGCGAGCGCCGCGATCCCACAGCCCGAGGCCGAAGACGAGGTCGCGGAGCTCGCCCGCACGCTGCAGGGGATGCTGCACTCGCTCGACGACGCTCACGCCGAGACCGAGGCGATGCTCGAGCGCCAGCGCCGCTTCGTCGCCGATGCCTCGCACGAGCTGCGCACGCCGCTGACATCGGTGCTCGCCAACCTCGAGCTGCTGGCGGAATCGCTGCACGGCGACGAGGGCGACGCGGCGCGCTCCGCCCTGCGCTCCTCGCGGCGCATGCGCCGGCTGGTCGCCGACCTGCTGCTGCTGGCGCGCAGCGACGTCGGCCGCGCCGCTCCGCGCCAGCCGGTTGACCTCGGGCAGGTGGTGCTCGACGCAGCCGCCGAGCTCGGACCCCTGAGCGGCGAGCACGAGCTCTCGGTCGACGCCCACCCCGCGATCGTCGAGGGCGATCACGACGAGCTCTTCCGGCTGACGCTCAACCTGATCGAGAACGCCGTACGCCACACTCCGCCCGGCACCGCGATCCGCGCCTCGACCGAGCTCGCGGGCACGGACGCCGTGCTCACCGTGCAGGACAACGGCCCTGGCGTGCCTCCCGAGCTGGCGCCCACTCTGTTCGAACGCTTCGTGCGCGGCGCCGGCGGGGCACCGAGCCGGGACGGCGCGGTCGGCGGCTCGTTCGGGCTCGGCCTGGCAATCGTACGCGCCGTCGCCCAGTCGCACGGCGGCTCGGTGACGCTCGAGAACGTCACGCCCCAAGGTGCGCGCTTCGTCGTGCGGCTGCCGCTGGCCTCAGACCTCGACGACGACGGGAAGGACCATCGGGCGCCGCTTCAGGCGGTCGTAGATTAGCTGCGCCCTAGAGGGTGGCGCAGCCCGCCGAAGGCGGGCGAGCCGAGCCCCTCTTCTATCAGACCTCGACCACGACTGGCAGAACCATTGGACGCCGCTTGAGACGGTCGTAGACCAGCTGGGCCAAGTCGTCATGCAGCGTCTGCTGGATCAGGTCCACCTCGCGGATCTCCTCCTCGGCGGCCCGGTGCAATGACTCCTCGACCGTGAGGCGGATCTCCTCCACCAAGCGGCCGGCCTCGTCGAGGAAGGGGACGCCGCGGAAGATCACCTCTGGGTCGGCGACCGAGTGGCCGTCCTGCTCGGCGATCGTTGCGACCACGATGAAGATTCCGTCGGCGGAGAGCATCCGCCGATCGCGCAGCGCCACGTCGGCCATGTCGCCGATCTCCACGCCGTCGACGAAGATCATCCCCGACTGCTCGGGCTCGCCGAAGCGCGCACCGCGCTCGTCGATGTCCAGCGGCCGCCCGTTCTCGCCCTGGAAAATACCCTCCGGCGCAACCCCCACCGCCTCGGCCAGCTGGGCGTGCAGGCGCAGCCGCTTGAAGTCGCCGTGGAAAGGCATCACGTAGCGCGGCTGCACGAGGTTGAGCATCAGCTTCACCTCCTCGGCATAGCCGTGACCGGAGGCGTGCACCGGCGCGTCGGCCGGGGTCACCACATGGCAGCCGATGTGGTAGAGGCGGTCGATCGTCTCGTTCACGGCGCGCTCGTTGCCGGGCACCGGGGTGGCCGAGAAGATGACCGTGTCGCCGCCGCGCAACTGCACCTGTGGGTGGTCGCGGTAGGCCATCCGCCGCAGCGCGGAGAGGGGCTCGCCCTGAGAGCCGGTCGAGATGATCACGATCCGCTCGTCGGGGAAGTCTTCGATCTCGCGCACCCCCACCAGCATCCCCTCGGGCACCTCGATGTGCCCGAGCGTACGCCCGATGCCGACGTTCTTACGCATCGAGCGTCCCACCAGCGCGACCTTGCGCCCCAGCGCCTCGGCGGCATCCACCACCTGCTGTACGCGGTGGATGTTCGAGGCGAAGCTCGTCACCACGATTCGTCCCTCGCAGCGCGCGAACGCCTCCTCGAGATGGGGCCCCACGCCGGACTCCGAGGGCGAGAAGCCTTCGCGGTCCACGTTCGTGGAGTCCCCGCACAGCAGCAGCACCCCCTCGCGCCCCAGCTCCGCCAGGCGCGAGACGTCCGCTGGCGGGCCGTCGACGGGGGTCTGGTCGAACTTGTAGTCGCCGGTGATCAACACCGTCCCCAGCTCCGTGCCGAGTGCCACGGCGCTGGAGTCGGGGATCGAGTGGGTCATGTGCACCATCTCCATCGAGAACGGCCCCAGCTCGAGCACTTCGCCTGGCGCCACGTCGCCCAACTCGACATCGCGCAGCTTGTGCTCTTCGAGCTTTGAGCGCGCCATCGCCATCGTCAACGGTCCCCCGTACACAGGAGGCAGATCGCCGCCGTTCTGGTGGCCGAGCTCGCGCAGCACCCACGGCAGCGCGCCGAGGTGGTCCTCGTGGCCGTGCGTCACGACGATCGCCTCGATCTCGCCGGCACGCTCGCGCAGGTAGGAGAAGTCTGGCAGCACCAGGTCGATCCCAACCATCTCGGGGGTCGGGAAGCGCAGGCCGACGTCGATCACGACGATCCGCCCGTCGTACTCGACGACGGTCATGTTCTTGCCGATCTCGCCCAGGCCGCCAAGCGGCAGGACGCGCAGCGCAGCGCTCACGCGTGTTGCTGCGTGCGCGCAGCCTCGCCTGTCGGGGCCGGAATGGCCCCAGCGGGATCGAGCAACCCGTGGCGCACCAGCATCTCCCGCACCTGCGCCAGCTCCTCGGGGGTGGCCTCCACCATCGGCAGACGCACCCCACCGACCTCGCGGCCGAGCAGGTTCAGCGCGGCCTTCGTGCAGGTGGGGCTGGAGGTGAGGAACAGCGTGCGGTAGACATCCTGCAGGGAGGCGTCGATCGCGGCGCGCTGCTCGGGCTCGTCGACCATCCGCCGCATCTCGTCGCCGACGATGTGGCTGGCGACGCAGACGCCGCCCGCCCCGCCGATGTCGAGCGTGCGCGCGAACGAGCTGTCGTCGCCGGCGTACAGCTGCAAGCCCTCGACCTGCGCCAGCTCCTGCGCGTTCGCCTGCTTGACAGCCTCGATGCCGTCGATCTGCGCGAGCGCGGCGAGCAGCTCAGGCCCGATGTTGGTGCCGGTACGGGTGGGAACGTTGTAGAGCATGATCGGCAGGTCGGTCGCCGCGGCGACGGCCTCGTAGTGGCGCTTGAGGCCGAGCGGGCTGGGGCGGTTGTAGTAGGGCGTCACCGAGATGATCGCGTCGGGGCCCAGCGCGCTTGCCCGTTCGGTTAGGAGTACAGCATGGCGCGTGTCGTTGGTGCCCGCTCCGGCGACGATCGTCTTGCCCGCCGGGCGCTCGGCGATCGCCAGCTCGATCAGCGCAAGCTGCTCCTCGTCGGTGAGCGTGGCGGCCTCGCCGGTCGTCGCGGCCACCACGAAACCATCCGAGCCGTGGGCGGCGAGGTGGCGCATGAGCGCCACGAATGCCTCCTCGTCGACGCGCAGCCCCGCATCGAACGGCGTCACGATCGCGGTCAGGATCGTTCCCAGGTTCGCCATCGTGGTCATTATCCCACGTCCCTCGCGTCACCGAACAACAGGCTCTCCAGCCCCACGGTGAGCGGCTGCACGAGCGCCGCGATCCGGCGGACCGCGAGCAGCACCCCTGGCATGAACGACTCCCGGTCGAGCGAGTCGTGGCGGATCGTCAACGTCTGGCCGAGATCGCCGAGGATCACCTCTTGGTGGGCGACCAGCCCGGGCAGTCGCACGGAATGAATCGGTGGCGCGGGCCTGCCGCTCGCGTCAGCCATCAGCCGCGCCGTGAGCGCCGCCGTGCCGCTGGGCGCGTCGAGCTTGCGATCGTGGTGGAGCTCGACGATCTCCGCCTTCGCCATGTGGCGCGCCGCCTCGGCGGCGAAGCGCATCATCAGCACCGCGCCGATCGCGAAGTTGGGGGCAACCAGCACGTTGGCACCAGCGGACTGCTCCGCAACGCCCTCCATCTCGCCCATGTCGAAACCGGTCGTGCCGATCACGACGTGTACGCCCGCCTGCATGCATTCATGAGCGTTCTCCACCGCGGTCTGCGGCTGTGTGAAGTCGACGACCACATCGGCGCTCGGCAGCACCTCGGCGAGAGTCGTGCCGAGCAGCGGATCGGCACGACCACTCAGCTGCATGTCATCCGAGCCCTCCACCGCCGCGCAGACGGCAAGGCCCATACGACCGGCCGCACCGGCAACCGCCACGCGGATCACGCCGCGACCGCTTCTAGCGGCGCCAAGGCCGCACGCAGTGCCTGCTCGTCGGGGCCGATCGCGGCAACCGACAGCTCCGGGCCGCGGAACAGCTCGGCGGCGAGCTCGCGCAGATCGTCCATCGTGACGGCGTCGATCCGCGCGATC
>CAVVTQ010000024.1:0-599487 GCA_963751195.1 uncultured Solirubrobacterales bacterium | reverse complement strand
GGGTGGGGAAGTTGATGAACGTAGCGTTGCTGTCCAGCGTAAAGACACCTCCAACGCGAGCAGGCGGACTGCTCTCAATACCGAGCGCTGCCGCCAGCTCGTGCTTGCCGATATTCAGCGGGTGCCGCAGCGGTGACGTTCGCGTCGCATCTCAGCGGGTGACCTAGTCGCGAGGGCCCTCGCGGAGGGCTGCGTGTCGCGCCTCGTCAATGGCCGCATCCAACTGCCACAGCCTTCGGTCGGTCATTAGGTGGACTCGGACCCCTACCTCAGCGCTCGCTTGTCGGTAAACGCGGTATGCCACAACGGTGCCCCGTCGATCAGCGCAGTAAAGCTCCCGAAATGCTTGAAGGACCGTGTGGGCGACGTTGTCGATGTCGTGCGTCGTCGCCTGCGCGCCGTGGATCGCAATGTCGAGCGCAAGCGGCTGGTCGAACGCGTCGGGCAGGATCCGCCATCTCGCGCGATGAGCCTCCAGCTGCTCGCGTGCGCGCTCGCGCCAGCTCAGCTCGCCAGGCTGCCTGCTGTGAAGCAGCAGTGGCGGTAGCCACATCGTGCCCGGAAGCTCATATCGCGTCCAAGGCTCAAGCGCGGGCATCCCAGCCGCCTCAAATAGCTCGTTGTCGCGAGCAGCGAGATCCGGCCCGGGTCTGTTGTCGCGGTTGGGGCGCGCACGAAGAATGCGTTTGCTCTCGAGCGCGCTGATCCGTCGCTCGCGGAGGGTGCGCATGGTGTTCGCTAGCTCAGGGTGGTCGAGGCTGTAAACCCCCTCGTGGCGGTATCTTCTCGGCGCTCCTCTAGCAAGTCGTCTAGGTCGCCGTGCTCGAAGTTGTGAGGGTCGTCGTCCTCAAAGAACGCGACCGCCTCATGGTCGACATCCCCGTCCCGCGTCAGATCATCGCGCCGGGCAAACACACGGTCATAGTCGGCTACATAGAGCCGCAGCGTGATGACTATCTGCACCGACGCTGACCGATCAGGCTTGTGGGACGCGCGGTGGCGGTCGGGAGCAAAGCGCCGCACGAGGAGATGTCCCAGCTGTCGATCGTCGGCGTACGCGATCCCTGTGAGCGCGTCTAGGTAACGCTTGACGCTCTTAGGTGCGCTCGGCGGCTCGCCGCCACCTGCGATGTGTATGTGCATCTCCACACTGACCTCGCCACGAAACGCCCGCCGTCGCTGTTTCTGCATGGCCGCCCGGAGTTGGCCGTGCGCTTCGTCGAGCAGCTCGTCCTGGCGTCGACGCTGAACACGGTTCGCCCCGACCCCGAGCAGCTCGGTGTCTTACCTGCAGCCTCAGAGTCCGTCGCCACGTCGCATTGGCGTCGAGGTAGTCGTTCAGGTGCGGATCGCGAAATGCCACGATGCGAGGCTAGTGGTGATCGGTGCGTGGAGCGCGGCTCAGACTCCGGGGAGCGCACCGGGCGACTGTTGTGGCCTGGATGCGGGCGCGTAATCGAGGCTCTTGACCGTGACGTGAACTATTTCGAGGACGGCATATCCGGTGCGATCAGTTCGTGGAACGCGCTGGTTTCCAACGCCGAAGATGAGGCGTGCGAACGAGACTGAGCGACTTAGCCCCCGGGAGATGAGCCGGTGAGGGTTCCGGGGTGGTAGGCCTTGACGTCGATCCCAAACCGTTCCCGGAGTCGCTGCTTTGTACGCTCGGACACTTGGGGCTCGTGGAACCAGAAGGTCCAAAGCGAGGGAGGTCGACGCAGCGCGCCGATACTTCCGTCGTCGTTGAACTCGATGAGATCCACACTCGCCAAGCGCGTATCGACTAGGTAGTCGAAGACATCGAGAGCCAGGACGCCGGTCCTATGTACTTGCTCAGCGACTTGGTCCGGTTCGAGCTGGGTGTCTCCCCACGCTGTTCCGTCTCCGCCTCGTCGGAGCCAGACTTGTAGCGACGACTCCACCTCGCTACCCTCGTCGTCAACTAGCTGGAAGTCATCTCGACTGATCACGAGACCGCCATGCTTGAAGGCGTGGAAATAGCGCCGATACTGCTCCCAGGCGCCTGCCAGCGCGAGAAGGTATGGACGCAGGAGCTTGATCGTGGCGTTCTCCGCCTCCAGGAGGGCCGCGCGGTCCTCGTCATCAATTTGCTCCTGTACGCCAATACCCTCATGTATTGGCAGCATATGCCGGTCGATTGGTCTAGTACCCATAGGCCCGCCAACACCTTTAGCTGCTCGGCCGTGCGGTTCTTTAGCGAGGAATAGAAGTTATTCGGAGTGCGATCATTAAAAATAGTTGCTGAGACATAGTGTGCGAGGCCGGGAATCGGTGTGGTGTAGGCGGTCGCGAAATATCCGATGTCCTCGATGACCTGCAGTGCCTCACCGATAATCCCCAACAGGGCCATATCGCGTGTCCCAGGATCGTCTCCGGCTGCTGCGGCTTTATAGTGCGCGATTGCGTCTTCGAGTGCGAAGCGTCGAGATGGGAGAGTTTGATCCCGGACGGAAAGCAAGTATGCGCGTGATGGCAGAAGAACCGTCCAATGATCGGGAAGGCTCGCCGCGTCAAGATCGAGATCGTCAGCCATCGGAATTCATATGCGTTGCTTGCGCGCGCGACGCATTTTCGACCGCCATCCGCTGCTCATCTGACAAGCGATGAAGCAGATCCAGAGGCACCGTTATTGCGTATCCACCTTCAATGCTCGTAGCTTGAGCCTCAGCGAGGGACTGCGCCAAACGAGTCGCTGCTTTCCCGGCTCTCACCGCAGTTGAAAGTGCGTTCTCGTCAAGCGGAATCGGAATCGAGGTCGTCTCAACTTGATGCTTTTGGTGGTCCATGTCAGAGATTAGGGCCAACGCCCACGACGGGCAGGCCGGGACTCGAAGATTGCTGGTGAGCGCTCCTGCTGGAGGCGGTCCAGTCACGAGCGAGCCAGCGATGAGGGGGAATCCGTGCATCGTCGCCTTTGCGAACGAGCGGGCCGTACCCCAGAAGCGAGTGACCGTTTGTAGCTGGCGTATCCATCGTTCTGCTGCGAGCTGCGCTAGTCGAAGCACGCCGTCTCGCGTCGTGCTGTCGAGGTTCTCGTCCAGCAATTGCTCGACGGTCGGGAGGACGAACGGCTGAAGAGACCTGTCCGGGTCAGTCATAACCCGCGCAAAGATGGCGTCAAGCTCCGGGAGAGTGACATCTGTGAGCCGCTTCCAGCTCGGCTTGTCATCGAGCGCGGCGAGAAGTCGCCCCAAATCCTCAGCTGCGAAGAACGCACGCTGCATCACGATAAGCCCGAGACCGCTGAGCGATGGGAGCCGCTGATCGCCGATATTTGCCTCCTGCCATTGGGCGAATGCGCGTGCTACGGCTGCCCGTCTATAAGCACTTCGCGCAGGCGCCTGGCGCATGTAGCTGTAAAGAACATGCCCGCCACGTCGCTCAATGTAGGCGTGATCGTGGTGCGCGATCTTGAGCGAGAGCTGCATGACAGCCAAGTCTTCAGCGAGTCCCGGACAAGTAGGCGCCGGTGGGGGAGAGTCTGGCCGGCTCCTCGTATGGTAAGTCCGTTTCGTTCGCGACCCTCTCTGGCGAACTAATGGTGCGCTGGCCAAAGCTGGGGCAGCTCGAACAGATCAGCCGAAGTGCAAGTGGCCTCACTGGTGCTGATGTGCCCGTCCGTCGCGATGTCGTGCGTGCGCCAGGGGAGCGCGGCCGTGAACGGGCGGGCGGCCCAGGGATTCAGCCAAACGGTCGGCTCGACGGCGGTGATCGACCACGATGAGAGCTGCGGGACGGTGACGGCGGCGGAGACGCTTGTGTTCTGCGGGCCGTTGGGTCCGTGCCAGAAGCCATCGGGTTGACGGACGGTTCGAGTCGCCAGGGTGCTCGGGTTGAACTGGATCGCGGTGGTGCCGAGGAGGGCATCCGCTATGTCCTTGTCGTCGGCAAAGTCTCCGGCACAAAGCAGCGCGACGACGTAGGGCAGTTCGAGCGCACCGTAGCGCCCGGCCTTGCGCTTGAGCTTTCGGCGTAGCGGAGTCGCATCATCCAGGGCGGCGAAGCCCTCGAAGTAACTGCCGATCACTTTATGGTCGGGGCTGTCGCGGTGCTCGGGGCTGACGGGGAACGCCTTGAGCTCGACTTCCCATCCGTCGAAGCTCAGAACCTTTCGAGGAAAGTCCCCGGTTGTCGTGGATTCGGCGATCACCGCGTCGGGGTCCAGGCCGTCGAGCCACTGCTGGATCGGAGCTGTGAGCTCTCGGCGTCCAGGTGTGTGTTCGCCACACGCATTGATATCCACGCCGACGAAGAAGTTGGGCGCTTTCACCCGTTCGATCGCATCCTTGAGTGCGGCTGCGCGCGCTTGGCTCGATTGGTCTCCGAGCACGCTCGCGCCGAGTGCGGCGGTCGCCTCTAGGAAGAAGCGGACGCCGTCGTGTGCGAGCAGGAAGTCGGGTCGGGGTTGGTCAGGGTTCTCGCGGCCGATGTCGAGATCGACCTCACATCCGAGCCGGCGGAAGGTCTCGTGCAGGTAGAGCTCCCATAGGGCGCCGAGGTGGTGCCCCGGATCGGCGTCGGCGAAGCGGACGCGGATGCTCGCGCGGGCCTCGATCGGAAGCTGGGCATACCACTCGTCCAGCACCTCGCGGACGCGCTCAGAAGGGATGCGAGCCGATCTGTCGAGGAACGCATAGTCGGACTCGCTGTGTCCCTTTGGCTCCTGCGATGTGCGAGCGCCCACACTGAAAAGCGAGGCCGCCGCCATGTCCTGGATCGACATAACGCCGATGATCGCAGTCGGTCGGGATGCCGAAAGCGAACCCGTTGCTCAGTATCCGCACGACGCCTTGCTCGAATCGTAGCGCCGGGGCTGCTTCCGAAGACCAGCGTCCGGCACGCGGCCTAATTTCTGGGTGTGATCGCGGCAGTGCCAATCGTGGTGCACACGACGCTTCATACGACCGTCCGCACCACCGACTTGGCGACGACGATCTTGGCCGGGCTTGGTGTAGTGCTTGCGCTGCTGTCGATCGCGTGGCAGGCATGGAGCTTTAAGCGAGCGGGCAGTCGGGTGAGCGTAGTCGTACGCAGCGGCCTACGGAGCCCGACGGGCGCCATGACTGTTCCTGGGGCGCCTACGGATGCCATGCTCGAACAGTTGCGCGCGCAAGGCTTCCGCGAGTCGGCTCTCGCCATCGAGGTGCGCAACGCCGGTCGGGGTCCCACATCGATCGTCAAGCTCGATCTCCACTTTGGGAAGGGCGTGGCTTGGACCGACCCGACCTGGGACCCGCCGCTGAGCTTCCGACTTGAGGGTGAGAGCGAGCAGACCTGGCTCGTCGCCGACGCGCAATCCGCGATATCTGCGGCTCGGGCATCCGCAAAGACCTTCGAGGGCGTGGATGGGACCATTCGCGCGAGGGCTTGGATCGGCGGACGCGAGAAGCCGATCGAATCGAAGAACGCGACCAAGGTTCTTTGAGCTGCGAACTGGTCGCCCCGTCAGGTTCAGAACCAGGGCTGCTGCGCCGGACGCTACAATCCGGGCCAGCCTGGAACGGCAAGCCCAACAGGCACTGCAAGGTCGCTAATGGGATCGGATCGTTCCCCCGCTATTGAGCGAAAGCCCTGGAAATCCAGGGCTTTCGGTAAGCGTTCAGTCCTTGGTGGGATTTAGCTGAGTAGTGGGGTTGGGTCGCCGCGGGCGCTGGCGTTGAGCAGCTCGGTGAGGTAGGCGTGCAGGCTGCGGTGCTGCAGGCGGCAGGTGATGGAGGCGGAGAGCAGGCGTGCGACGCGTTGCTCGCCTTGCTCGGATTGGCTGCCGAGGCTGAGCTTGCGGTAGATGACGGCACCGCGGAGGGATCGCTCGGCGTGGTTGTTTGTCGGATGGACGCCGGGGACATTTGCGAACGTCCATAGTGCGGGCCAGAGCTTCAGCAGGTTGCGGGCCATGCCGCGGCAGTACTTGTTGCGCGGTGATTTGCCCGAGAAGCGCCGCAGGGCGGGCTTTAGCTCACGGCGAAGCAGCCGGACTTGACGGGCGAGCTCTCGCCGATTGTGGGTGTGCTGGAAGACCTCCCATGCCCAGAACAGCCGCTCGCAGACGTGGAGCCCAAGCTCGCCGAACTGTTTCTCGACGGCGAGGCCTTCAGCGTGGGCCGTGAAATCTCGACGCAGGTGCGCCCAGCAGATCTGCCGGCGCGTCAACGGCAGATGGCTATAGGCCCACCAGCGATCTGAGGTAACGATCGCCGTGGTGTCCGCGAGCAGCGCTTTGGCGTGATCCTCATGGCGATCCGGGGCGATCTGGAAGTAGGCGTGCTGGCCAGTGAAAGCACCCCAGAGTGCGCGTTGGGATCCCTGCAGACGCCAGCCGGTCTCATCCATGTTCAGATGCCTGCTCGAGCGCACCGCGTGCAGTAGATCCTCGTGGGGTTCGGCGAGCGCACCGGCGACCCGGGTGAGCACCCCGTCGACGGTGCCAGTTGACAGACGGGCCTGGAAGAGCTCTTCCACGAGCTCGACCGCGTCACGACGCGAGACACGGTTGCGAACCGAGAGCGTCGTGATCGCTGCTTGCAGCCGGGGCCCAAAATGGCTGACGGCGACCTGGCTTGGAAGTCGGCCTGTGCGCCTGGCTCCGCACCCAGGGCAACGCACACGCTGGCAGCGATGCTCGGTGACCTGGACCGCGATCGCGGGCAGCTCTTCGACTTGGTGGCGTGCAGGCTCACCCCGCGATGCCCAGTCGGTTTCGCTGAAGACATAGCCGCAATCGCAGCTCGCCGGCCAGTGGTCGATGAGCTCATCAACCGCCCACGCCGGCAGAAGCGGACGCCCGTGACCCTCATGCCCGGGCTGCCCGCCAGGTTTGCGACCTGAACGGTCCTTGCCGCGCCTGGCGGCGCGCTGCGGCGGATCTGAGCTCGGCGGCCGCGAGGAGTTCTCCGAGTTCTTGGCCAGCTGGCGCTCTAGCTTCTCGACCCGCGCCTCAAGCTGCTGAATGCGGCGATCCATCGCCAACAGCACTTCGACCACAGCCTCACGCCCCGCGTCATAGATCGCCTCAGCCTCAGCGCGCTCCACGCCTACAGATTCGACGACGCAGAGTTATGTCCCCCAACCAACTGAACGCCTACGGCTTTCGTGGTTCTAGGGGTCGGACGCTGGTGGAGCTTCCTCCCGAGATTTCCTCCCGGGATGGATCGCGCCTATCGGGGTATCGGGGCCTGCTGGCATCATGCGGCGATGTCCGCGCGATGGCGAATGAGGCTGACTCGGAGATGGCTGTGTCAGTGAACGTCCCCGGGTCCTCATGAGCGGCGCGGCGTGGACGCTTGAGTTCTACGAGGAGGACGGCCGGGAGCCGGTGCTTGACTTCCTGCGCGGTCTTGATGAGCTGAAGGAGCAGGCGTTGGCCGCTGCGCTGCGCAACGTTCTTGCCTATGAGGGCATTGGGGTGTGCGGCTCCTCGTGGGGCAAGTGGGTACCTGGTGCTCCCGGCATCTTCGAGTTTCGGGTGCGCCATGACGCGGCGACGATCCTGCGCGAGCGCGGCTTGCCGGTCCCCGAGCATCTGAGGGAGGGCAGCGCCGGCGTCCTGCTGCGCGTGTTCTGCCATGCCCACGGCAAGAAGGTGGTCCTGTTGCTGGCTGGCTATGACAAGGGCAAGGAGCCGAGTGCCAAGCGGCAGAACGCGGAGATCAAGCGGGCCAAGCAGCGTCTGACGCGCTGGAACGCTCAGCAGCAGGCCAGCGCCAAGCGGACGGCGGGCCGTCCGTCCGGCCGGGGCCAGTCTCGCGGCAAGCGGAGGCCTTGACAAATATGCGGTATGCTGCATAAATGCTCTTGGACGACCCAACTACCGGAGTTCTGTGATGGCTACGAAGTTCGACGACTACATCAGTGAGGTTGAGGAGAGGGCGAAGGCTGGCGGACCGGAGGCCATCGCCCGCTGGGATGCCTTCAACGCTCACTACGCGATGGCCCGTGAGGTGCGCGAGCTGCGCAAGGAGCGCCATCTCACGCAGAAGCAGCTCGCCGTCGCCTCGGGCATCAACCAGGCCGAGATTTCGCGGATCGAGCGCGGCCAGACGAACCCGACCGCCAGTACGCTTGCGGCACTGCTGGCGCCACTGGGTGCCCGCGTCGGGGTAGTCCCGCGCGAGAAGCGCGACCTGGCGCACGTGTAGGAGGAGTCTCGGCGGGCCGCAGCGTTCGGCCTCGTCCTCGCACGCCTGCTGGTAGCCGTAGCAAGGAGGGCGCAGCCCGACGCCTCCGGTGCAGGTAGCGGCGGCCACCGCGCCGCAACCCGTAGCGTTGTGTGAGGGTCGCGGTCACAGCTCGGGCTGCCGCGAGTTGGGGTATGCCGCTTGACGATCCTTCGCCCCTCGGTGCTCGTCGTTGGTGGCTTTGGGGGCTGGAGTGCTCGCGTCGCCTGGGGACTGGACCGAAGTTCGTTGGCCGGTTGAGGGCGGTTGTGGTCAGTACACGTAGATGGGACACGACTGCGCCAGTTCGCATGGGGCGCGGTGTCCCGCTTTCCGGCGAGTGAACAGGAGGGAAGGCGATGGCGAGGCTCAACAAGACTTCTAGACCGGCCCAGGCTGGCGGCGGTGAGGTGGTGTCGTTGGACGAGCCGCTGCTCGACTGCGCAGCCGCGGCGGCGCTGTTGAACGTGCGGGTCTCTTGGGTGCGTGACGCGGCACGGCTCGGGCATTTGCCGTGCGTGCGCGTGGGGCGTCATCTGCGCTTCACGCGGGTGATGCTCGAAGACTGGCTGGTCGTGCAGCTGGCGCGCCCGCCTGCGGCTGGGCGTGCGTACGCGGCAGCGGCCGCCACGCCCCGTGCGAACGCGAGTCCGTTCAGGCGCAGCACCCAGGCGGCGCTGTTGGCGAGCTTGGCGGAGAGGCCGAATGGCACTGCGATTGAGCGCGAGGGATAGCGATTTCCGCAGGGGATCACGGACAAAGCCGCGTCTGGCCTGGTGGATCTCAGCGGCCGCGGCTGGTGCTGCGCTCGGGGGTGTCGCGCCGGAGCGCTCGCGTGAGCCAGCGGGTCGGCGAGAGGATGCGGTTAATGCGTAGCGGGTCGCGGCTGGGGCTCCAGTCAGGCTCGGGGCGCACTGGGTGCGCCAGCGACGGGATCTGTGAGCGGCTGTGGCGGAGGTGTTCGGCGAGACGCCGGACGCGGTCGGGATCTTGTCCTTCGAGGCCGAGCTGGTCACGTGCGAGGAACCAGTCGGTGCCGTGGCGTGCGCGGGTGGCCTGCACGTAGGCGCTCTCCTTGCTGGTTTGCCAGCCGCCGGTGAGCACGACCGAGCGCTGCACGGTCGCGCCCTGCTGGCGATAGACGTGTTGGGCGTAGCCGAGCCGGATCGAGCCGAGATCCTCTGCGTGGAGGTTGACGTGGCGGTCCGAGCCGTCGAGTGCGATCCGGACGCCGCGGGGGTGGATGGCGGTGATTTCGCCGCGGGTGCCGTTCTCGACCCTGGGCTGGCCCGGTAGCCGGTGCTGGCTGGTGAACGCGATCAGGTCGCCTTCGCGGATCGGGTAGTGGACGTCGGGGTGTTGGATCTGCTGGTGTCCGAGTTCGCCGTGTTGGGCGCGGAGGTGTTGCGCGCGGGCGTTGAGCCGGTCGATCTCCTGGTTTGACGCGTCCGCAATCAACGCGACCTTGCGGACGCCGTGCTGCTGGGTGAGGGTGTGCCAGCGTTGCACGGTGGCCTCGCCGGCCTCGTCGCGGGTGTCCTGAAAGTGCAGCTGGTTGCGTAGGACGTAGTGCGCCATCGCTCGCTCGGGTTCGCCGGCGCGCAGCGCTTGCCAGGCGCGCTGCTCCGTCGGGTCCCGAGTTCTGTAGACGTCTTGCAGCTCGGCGGTGGGGGCGTGTCCGCTGAGCCGGTCGAACATGCCGCCGGGGCCGATCGAGGGGAGCTGCTTGCCGTCGCCGACAGCGATGAGCTTCGCCCCGGAGTGCTCCACGAGCTCGGTGAGCGCGTCGAGGCGGTGGTGGTCGGTCATTCCCGCCTCGTCGAGGAAGATCGTCGTGGCACGGTCGACGTGGATGCTCCCGGTGCGAGAGCGCGCCACGAGCGAGTCGAGGGTGAGTGTTCGCCTGGCGAGCGCCGGGCTGTCGGCACCGAGACGCTCCGCGGTGCTGCCGGATACCGCGATCCCGAGGACCGTCCTGCCGGCATGTTGCTCCGCCCGCGCGGCGGCGTCGATCACGACTCCCTTCCCGGTGCCGGCGGGGCCGATGAGCACGGCAAGCCGCTCGGGGCCGGTGACCGCCTCCAGCGCATGGTGCTGCTCGGGGCTGAGGGGTGCGGCGATACGCTCGGCGACCTCCCGCACCGCGCCCTGACGCACGCCCTTGTCGGCGTCCCTGTCTGCGGGCTGGGCGAGCTTGGCTACGCGCCGTTCGATCGCCTGCTCCTGCGCGCGAATAGCGAGCGTCGTCATCCGTCCGCCCTCCAGGGTGAGGATGCGCCGGTCGCGGACCATCTCCCGGGCGATCCCGAGCGCCACGTCCGGCGGCATCTCCCCGGCGGTCTGCTCAAGCGCGGCCGCTCGCAGCTCACGCGCGTCGAAGATCGCGTGATGCTGGGTCAGGTGCGCCTCGATGCGGTTCTCCACCGACCCGCTGCGACCGACGCGCTCGGATCCCTCCAGCAGCCGCAGCGTCTCGTCGGGACCGAACCCGTGGCGGCGCCCGGCCTCGGCCCATGTCTGCCGGAGGTCTGCACGGGTCCTGGGCTGCTTGGCGCGTCGGTTCTCGAGCGCCAGGCCGCGCAGCTCACCACGCTCCGGCGCGCGGCCGTAGCGCGCACGGAAGCGCTCGGCGGCTCGGGCGACCTCGCGGCTGCGCGCGGAGAACTCCTCCAGCAGCGCCTGCGGTACCCCGGCCAGCTCGAAGTAGCGGCCATCCTTCCCCGTCCCGTAGCTGATCTGGTAGCCGTCGCTTGCGAGCTCGTGCGCGAGCTGGGAGCGGTAGAAGGCACCCAGCTCCCGTGCGCTACGAAAGATCCGCCGGGAAGCGACCGCGACGATGCGCTCGTCCTCACGGACAGCGCCGGTGATGACGACGTGGCTGTGTAGCTGTGGGTCCGGTGCCTGCGCCCCGGCGACGCCTCGGGCCGTGGTGTGCCGGTACTCCGCGGCGATCACGTCCTTGGCGTGCTCCTCGACCACCTGTCCGTCGTATCGCCGCCGCACGACGGGGACCTGCTCACGTAGGTAGAGGATCGTCTGCTCGACCGCGCGGGCGTGCGCGGCCTCGATCTGCTCACGCTGCCACGGATCCCCCAGCGCCCACACCGCCGAGACGGACTTCGGAGCGCTCAAGGTCACGTCGATCCCACCGCCCCTACCGCCGCCCGCACCCTCGGGTCGCAGCCAGCGCCCGGTGTCCGGGTGCCGGCCGTCCATCAGCGCGATGAAGTCCGCGCCATGGATCGGCTCGCCCGCCTGCACCCCCAGCGCCACCAGCGTCTCCTCCTCGGCGAGCCAGCGGCCGGGAGCCTGCGCCATCTCGCCGTCCGGGGTCAGGTAGTAATCCCCGCGCTCGGGCGTGACGGTCTTGCTCTCCAGGTAGCGGGCGTATCCGCCGCCTCCGGACGCAGGGATGCTCGATGCGGTCATCACATGGGTGATGACCCTCAGGGCGCCGAACCGGCCAACGAGTTGCACAGCAATCGCACAGCGATCGCACCCCCGTGCATCTGCGGATGAAAAGTCAAGGGCTGGGGGGGACTTTTTTCGTTGGGGGTGGTGTGGCTGCGCTGAAGGTGATGGTGGGAGCCGGGGTCAAGGCCGGCCGGAGGCCGCCCGTAGGGCTTGGCCTTGACGCCGGCGGCGCTTGACTCTTTGGGGCAGATAATGGGGATTGGCCGCCCATCGGGCGGCCTTGGGTGCGGCGCTTTGATCGTTGGCGCCCTTTGTATGCGCGGGAGCGTTACCGCCCCCTCGTCTTGGGCGCTGGTCGGGTCGTGGGCGGCACAGTGATCGCACAGCGCCCGGAGGGTTGTGCATCTGCGGATGAAAAGTCAAGGGCTGGGGGGGACTTTTTTCGTTGGGGGTGGTGTGGCTGCGCTGAAGGTGATGGTGGGAGCCGGGGTCAAGGCCGGCCGGAGGCCGCCCGTAGGGCTTGGCCTTGACGCCGGCGGCGCTTGACTCTTTGGGGCAGATAATGGGGATTGGCCGCCCATCGGGCGGCCTTGGGTGCGGCGCTTTGATCGTTGGCGCCCTTTGTATGCGCGGGAGCGTTACCGCCCCCTCGTCTTGGGCGCTGGTCGGGTCGTGGGCGGCACAGTGATCGCACAGCGCCCGGAGGGTTGTGCATCTGGTCTATACCGACGTTCTGTTGCGTCGGGGCCTGCTCGTGGCGCAGGGAGACGCCCGACGGCGGGGCCGTCGCGTCGGGGGCTGTGGGGTGCGATGATTTGTGGGTGGTGCGGGTGACTGACGTAGCGAAGCGCAGGCATCAGGGGCTTGTGGCCTGCCGCGCGGCTTTGCCCTTCGAGGGCCTGTTAGATGCGCGCCCCGGTGTCGCACCCGCACCACCCTTCGGTGCCGTTGTGCGCCAGTCGTCGATGAGGCGCCGGTAGGCGAGCTCTGCCTGAGCTTGCAGCTCGCGCTCGGCCGCACGCTGGCTGCTGGTCGGGCTCACGGGCGGCCCGCCGTGGCGGCGCGGTAGCGGCGGAGCGCCGGCCAAGAGTTCCAGGCGACGCGTCTTCTGCCGGGTCAGCGACGGCCGCGCGAACGCGTAGTCCTGGTCCTTTGTGAGCAGATGCCAGCAGAGAACGACGAGCTTGCGCGCGACAGCGACCGCCGCGATCTGCGCGCCACGGCGAGCGCGGACGCGCTCACCGAATGCCTTCAGTGGGCCGGGGCTTCGGATCGAGATCCAGGCGGCCTCGACCAGCATCGAGCGGGCCTGCGGGTCACCGCGCTTTGAGATATGCCCATAGCGCGCCGGCTCTGACCCAGACTGGCGAACCTTCGGGTCCAGGCCGAGATAGGCGACGAGCTGCCCCGGGCTCTGGAAGCGCGTGATATCCCCGATCGCCGCGATCACTGCCGCCGCGGTCCCGACGTCGACCCCGGGGATCGTAAGCAGCCGCTGAAACCCAGGGAAGACGAGGGCCTGTTGGGCGATCCGCTGGTCAAGTCCGGTGATCTCGCCGCCCAGGAAATCGATGTGGCGCAGACAGCTCCTCACCGTCTCGGCCTCCTCCTCGGGTAGCTGCTGCTCGAGCAGCCACACACGTCCCTTCTTCCCGAAGAGGTCGCTCACCGGGGGACGACCGATCAGACACCTTGCGAGGACCGCATGCACCTCGTTCTTCACTCGTGTGCGTGCCCGCACGAGCCCCGCCCGGCGAGCGACACGCCGACGCAAGGAACTCGTGGCCTCGTCGGGCACCCACACCGCTTTGAGCATCCCGGCCGACAGCAGCTTGGCCAGCATCGCCGCGTCAAAGCGATCGGACTTCACGCGCGCATGAGAGATCGCTCGCGTCTCCGCCGCATTGCACACCACGACCCGGCCGACATCGCCCTCTTCCAGTAGCCGGGCGATCATCATCGCGCCGCAGCTGGCCTCCAACACCACCTGGTCATCACTCTGAAGACCAGCCGCGAACTCCCGGATCGCCTCCGGGGTACTCACTATCCGACCGACCCGCGAGACCCGGCCGCCGTCGACGACCGCGACCTCGCAGAAATCGAGGTGAACATCCAAACCAAAGAACCGCACGAGAAACCGCCTCCTTTCACGAACTGGACATATGAATGGAAGGCACCGCGGGCAGCGACAACTACGGATTCGGGCTCTCAGCCCAACCGGGTGAGTCGCAGGGGCGGCCATCTAGTCATTGACGGGCTCTCAGCCCAGATGCACGGCGGCCTGCCCACAAGCGTCCTTCCCACGAAGCCCCTGTCCCGGTCAAACGACCCTACGAACACGACCGGACAACAGCCCACCCGGTATTTCATACCCGTAGTCTGTTTGGCTTTTGGCGGTGCTGAGAGGCCTGGGGTAGCGTCGGCTAGGTTTGAGCCTAGCCGACGCTAGAACTGCGCCTAGAGTTCGCCGGCAAGGTCCGCGAGGCTTGCGTTCAGGGCGCGTAAAGACCAGCAGGAAAGTGCGCCAGTGAACATCGAGCCGGCCGCTCTCGACGTGCGAGACATAAGCGTCATCAGTCCCACGCGGAAGACCAACTCCTCTCTCACCGAGGGTCGCACGGCAGAGGACTCGTCAGCGCCGGTCCTCCCGGCCGCCGGCACGGAGCTCCGACCGGCACGATCCACGCTCAATCTCAACTGCTCAGCTCGGGCCGCTGAGGATCGCCGGCACCGAGCAGCCGCTCGAGCGAGCGGCGACGCGCGAGCTGATCGCCTACCTCGCACTGCACCTCCACGGCGCGAGCCGCGACGAGCTGACCGCACGGGTTATAGAGGGTGGCTGAGAAGGGCATTCAAGGCGATAGCTGCTCGGTGACAAGCATGGCCACGAGTTGACTGGTCGTGGCCGTGCCGGTGCGGGAGCGTGCCGAGGCGAGTAGGCGCTCGATTTGGCGGGTGGAGACGCCGAGGGCGAGCGCGATCTCGGTTTGCAGCAGCCCGTCGCGTACTAGGAGGATCACCTCGAGCTCGCGGGAGGTGAGGTGAGACCGGCGGCGTTTCTGTGTACTGGTCGGGGCGGGTCGAGGCATGGCGGGGCTATCAGCGATGCCGGGGCCTGCGACCACGCGAACCGGCTTCGGTGGTGCCGGTGCTTCGGCTCGGCGTTCGAGCTGGTGCAGCCGCAGGACGAATCGCGCGAATACCTCCGCGACGAGCCGTCCGATAAGGATGTTGGCCGGTAGCGCGATGGCGGCGCCGAGGATTTCAGCATCGCCGTTGTGCACCAGTGACTCGCCACCCAGCGCGGTGCCCGCGAGGTACGCACCTGCTGTCACTGTCGCCGCGGCGACGGAGAGGGTGGTGGAGCTGACGGTGGCGATCACCCACAGCAACGGCAGAGCGACCCACCAAGAGGGGCTGTCCGGGCCGTTGCACAGCACGGCGACGATCGCGAATACTGCGGGGCTGAGTTGTCGTAGCCGGCTGCGGCGTAGCCACAGGTAGCAGGGCCGTGGCCTTGCCAGCGCAAGGGCAGCGAACACGAGCGCGACCGCCGCGATCACGCTCGTTAACAGCAGCGAGGTGTGCGAGCCGATCACGGCGAACCACACAGACAAGGCGCAGCCGGTCACCGTGAGCAGCAGGGTGAGGATGAACAGGCGCAGGTAGAGCTCCTCGGCGAGGTAGACAAGGTCAGCCCCGCGGCGGATCAGCGCGGTGCTGACCGTGTCGCTGCTCGGCGTTTGCGACGGGGTGGGTTGCAGGTCAGCCGGCATCGGTCGCTTGGGCGTAGATGCCGACGAGTTGCTCGATCGTGCGTGCTCCGGTCTTGCGCTTGGCAGCGGCTATGTGGGAGCGGACCGTCGCCACGGTCACGGACAGTTCCAGCGCGGCCTGCTTGGGCACAAGGCCATCCCTGAGCAGCACGAGGACCTTGTGCTCGGCGTCCGTAAGAAGCGCGATCAGCGAGGCGGCGTCCGCACGAGGTAGCAGGGCAACGGGTTCGTCGCGTACCGCTGCGGCCAGCGCCGGGGTGATCGCTGTGCCGCCGGCTCGCGCGGCGGCAAGGCTTGAGGGCACACCGACGGTGAACCGGCGCAAGAGCACGACCAGCACGAGCACGGCGCCGGCGTTCGCGGCGAGGTCGACCCACTGGTTGACCACGAGTTCCCGTCCGGTCGGGGTCAGCGCCCACGCGAGGGAATGGCCCTTCAGCAGAAGGTCGAGGAGATAGCCGGCTGCGGAGACCAGAACGCAGGCCACGATCCACGGTGGCGAGGAGACGATCACAGCGATCCACACGATTGCCGGGGCTACCTCGGAGAAGTGGCTCTGGATGCCCCAATCGAACGCCCCGGCAAGGGCGAACAGCGCTGCCGCGATCACCACCCGGCCAGGTGGGCGCAACAGTCGTGCCGCTGTCTCCGGGCGCAGCAGGCCGCTCACCGCGATAGCTGTGAGGAGGACACCCTCGATGCCTGCGAGCAGCCCACCTCCGTCTATCAGCGCGAACATGGTGTCGCTCGCAGCTGCGATCGTCATCAGGCCAAAGCCGACACGCAGGGCAGCCACGGCAAGCGCCTCGGTGGCCGCGGCAGCGATATCGACCGCGTTGCCGCTGGTCTGCGGAACAGTCTCGTCAGCCAGGCCTGCTGTAACTCCCGACACGCGCGCAGAGTAGCCGAGCGCTTACGGCTCCGCACAGACGCATGGTGGTCTCATCACATCCCGACTCTTGCTTGTTGCGGTCGCCTGGGCAAGACTGGCCGCCATGCCATTTCTCAGGTCGACCTGGCCACGCCCATCACGGGAGGCGGCTTATCCATCTCAGCCTCGCTGGCGCATAGGCTGGTTGGTTGGTCGCCGATCCTTGGTCTCCAGCTCGTCGGCGCGCTGGGCGAGTTCATGTAGGGCCAGACCCAGCGCCCGCGAGACCCTGTCGGCGACATCCCAAGTTGGGTTGGATGTTCCGCGCTCAAGGCCACGGATCGAGGTCGCGTCGAGGTCGGCGGCGTCTGCGAGGGCCTCTTGGGTGAGTCCGATCTCCTCGCGGCGCAGGCGGACTGCTCGGCCGAGAGCGAGCTGTGGGGTTTGGCTGATGCGCACCCCTGAACCCTCGGTGGGCGGACCCCGCCTTGCTAGGGATCATGTTCCCGGTAGTCTTTTGCAGCATATGTCAGGGAGACGTAGCCAACAGAAGCAGCGAGCCTTCTGTAGCGTTGTGTCCGCGAAGGCGACCTAATGATCTCTGCGGGGGACTCAGACAAACCTGATGCGTGCCCCCGCGCGGGCGCCCGACTGTCCGCGATGACGGAGCGGTTGGCGTTGACCGGGAGATGGCGCGGCGCCCTGGGGCTGCTGCTCGGCCTAATGCTTTGCGGGCCGGTGGTGTCTGTTCTTGCGTCGCCGGGGGTCGGTCGTGCGAGCAGGGCAGTTGGTCGTGGCGGCGGTGCTGTGGCGGCGAGTCGTCGGCAGCGGCTCGCGGAGTTGGATGTGTCGGCTGCGGCGGTGAAGTTGTTGGCGGGGAATGTGTTGGCGGGCTCGGCGACGGTCGGGAATGTGGGCTCGGTGCGGGCGAGGTCGTCTATGGCGGATGTGGCGTGGAAGTCGAGCGATAGTGGTTCGAGCGATAGTGGTGGCTTGGTCCAGTTGGGGAAGTTTGCGGTGCCGGCGTTGAAGCATGGTCAGCGGCACAAGGCGAAGTTTCAGTTTGATCTTCCCAAGGGGGCTTCAGGCAGCTATGAGGTCAGCGTTTGTGCGGATGTCCTCGGCCAGGTTCACAGCAAGAAGAACGATTGCCGTGACGCTGGGGTCATCACGGTCTCGGGTTCTGGGGTGAAGGCGTCGGGGCCGACAAGCTCCGAACCCTCCTTGCCCTCGGGTTCGTCTCCGGGTGGCTCGTCTCCGGCCCCTGCATCGCCTACGCCTACGCCTCCAGCGTCGAGCCCACCGAGCACTGTGATCGACAGTGGTCCGGTGGGCGTGATCGGCGTGTCCTCGGTGACGTTCACGTTCCACGGCAGCGACACGAACGACACGTTTCAGTGCAGTCTTGATGGAGCGCCGTGGGCATCATGCACGAGCCCGCAGCAGTACAGCTCGCTGGCGGAGGGCGCCCATACCTTCCAGGTGCGTGCGATCAATGCCGCTGGCGAAGTGGACCCGACGCCAGCAAGTGCCTCGTTTACGGTTGAAGCGACGCCGCCGCAGACGACGATCACGAGCGCTCCGAGCGGGCGTGTCCCTATCGGGGAAGTCTCGATCTCGTTCACGTCAAACGAGGCCGGCAGCACGTTCCAGTGCAGTCTCGACGGCGCTGCCTACAGCCCTTGCGGCTCACCCGATGTGATCAAGGACCCGGCGGCTGGTCCGCACACGTTCAAGGTGCAGGCGACCAATCAGGCCGGGGTCAAGGAAACCGCGACGCCGCCGTCGGCGTCGTGGAGCTCGGTCGAACCGCAGCACGACCTCTGCGGCACGATCTCGAGCAACACCACCATCGGACCCAACTACGCCAGTGTCTACACCCTCGACAACTGCATCGCGGTTGTGCCGGCGGGGGTGACATTGACGGTTGCGCCGGGTGCGGTGATCAAGGCCAGCGAAGGAAGCGGCGGAAACGGCGACAATGGGTGTGGGAGCTATGAGTGCTCGATCTCGGTTGAGGGGAATCTGGATGCGGTCGGCACGGCTTCCGAACCGATCACGTTCACGTCGATCAACGACAACTCGGTCGGTGGCGCCACGGGCAGCGGCACACCGGCTCAAGGGGAATGGCAAGGGATCGCGGCCGTAGGCTCGGGCGCGACACTCGACATTGAGCACGCAACCATCGCCTATGCGGTCGCAGCGGTCCAAACGCTCTACCACTCGGGTGCGGTCACGCTGAACGATGACCAGATCAACGCAGCCCAGGCTGGGGTGTCGTCGCCCAACTCTGGTGCTGGCTCGCCGATCACGCTGACGAACAACTCGATTGACGGCGGTGTCGACGTCGAATGTTCGAGCTCCTTGACTGTCACCGACAACACCATCACCGGATCGGGGATCGAGAATTATTGCGACGCGGTCGGGAGCGCTGTTGGCAGCGTTGTTGATATCGCCGACAATCATGTGACGATCCCCGCCGACACCGGCGGAACTTCGCCTGCGATCAGTGTGGCAGCGGCGAACCTCAACTTCACGGCGCTTGCGAGTAACACGATCACAGCCCCCTCGGGGTCCGATGCTGTTGCCGTCGATGGCGAGGTCAACGTGTCTGAGGACATGCCTGCCACCCCGTTCGCTTGGGAGATCTCTGGGTACGCGACGGTGGATGTGCCGTCGGGGGTGACGCTGACGGTCAATCCTGGAACGATCATTAAGGCTAGCGGGGGTTCGGAGTGTAACGTCGAAGGGTGTTCTACGACGTGTTTGTATGAGTGTTCGATCTCGGTTGAGGGGACGCTGGACGCGGTCGGCACGGCTTCCGAACCGATCACGTTCACGTCGATCAACGACAACTCGGTCGGGGGGGATACCAGGACTGGCTCGCCGGCGGCGAGTGATTGGTACGGGATCGCGGCTGAGGGGTCGGGTGCGACGCTCGATATTGAGCATGCGACTATCGCTTATGCCCAGGAGGCGGTGCAGACGATCTATTCGGGTGCGGTCACGCTCAACGATGATCAGCTGAACACAGACCAGCTTGGCCTAGGCTCGCCCAACGCTGGTGCTGGCTCGCCGCTCACGCTGACGAACAACTCGATCGACGGCGGTATCGACGTCAACTGTGCGGGCTCCTTGACCGTCACCGGCAACACCATCACCGGTGGACCGGGCATCGACAATTATTGCAACGCGGTCGGGAGTGCTGTCGGCAGCGTGGTTGATATCGCCACCAACCAAGTGACGATCCCCGCTGGCGACGGCGGTTCACCTGCGATCAGCGTGGCGGCTGCAAATCTCGACTTTAGCGCGCTGGCGAGTAACACGATCACGGCCCCCTCGGGGTCCGATGCTGTTGCTGTCGATGGCGAGGTCAACGTGTCTGAGGACATGCCCGCCACCCCGTTTGCTTGGGAGATCTACGGCTACGCCACCGTTGATGTGCCCGCAGGAGTGACCTTGACGGTCGCATCGGGCACGGTCATCAAGTCTGGCGGTCGCGAAATAACTGGCAGCTCCGGTGGCCCATGCTTCTCCGATGAATGCTCGATCTCGGTTGAGGGGGTGCTCGATGCAGTCGGTACTGCGGCCGAACCGATCACCTTCACCTCGATCAACGACAACACGGTCGGCGGGGCGACGGGCAGCGGGTCCCCGGACGTCGGCGAATGGGCCGGTATCGACGTCGAGAACGGCGGGTCGGCTGACCTCGAAGATACGACGCTGGACTACGCGGCGACGGCGCTTTCTGTTGCGGAAGAAGCCGACGCGTTGATGCAAAAAGGAGCTGTGCTGGACTCTGACGTGGGCGTGGGAGGATCTGGCTACGTGGAAGCCGTGGACGTGAACTGGGGTAGCGCATCAGGCCCCGCCCCGATTGGAACAGGCACGGTGATCGAAGATCCAGACGCCGTCCCGGCCGGGTGGGTTGGTTTTACCGCGCCGCCGAAGCCGAAACCCGCACCCGTGCAGCCCCAGCCGAGTCCATCGTGTCCAGCTGTCTTCTTCGTGGGGGCGAGGGGCTCGGGTGAATACACCAACGAGCGGGAGCCGTATACGGAACAGCAGAAGCTTTTGGGTGGCAAGCTCGACTGGGCCGAGGAAGCTGTTGTGAACGCACTTCCTCATGAAAAGGTAGAACCCGTGGCCGTTGAATATCCGGCCCTGGGATTTTTTAGCAGCAACAAGACTCACGATGTGCTAGTTGCGGCGAGCATCGTCGATGACGAATACTACGACAACCTGTGGGAAGGGGCTCAGGCCACGGAAGAAGTATTTGCCGTCGAATCGGCACGCTGTCCAAAAGCAAAGTTTGTCCTAGCCGGCTACTCGTCTGGCGCGTTTGCGGTCCACCAGGCTATGTCGAATGCGACTAACAGTAAAAGCCAGTCGAAGATTGCCGCGGTGCTCTTGCTTGCCGATCCGTCGAAATTGGGTGGAAGCCAGGAACCGGACGTAGAAAAATGGGGGTCCGCGACCCCGACGGCCGACGGGATCTACACGAAGGTGTATAACAACTGGCTCGCTTCTCTCGAAGGTGACTCCCCGTCTGCTCGGCTCCCCGCAGCGCTTGAAGAAAAGACCTACAGCTGGTGTAACAACGACGATCCCGTCTGTGCTCCAGGCCTTGGCGCAAACCCTTCGGTCCACAGCGCGTACGATCAGTCGGAACTCCAACAGATGGGTAACTGGGCGGCAGAACAATACTTGGAAGGCAAATAACCAGATCGGATGACTTGAGGTACTGACGCTTGACCACCAAGCGTGCAGGGTACAACCGATGTCGCTCCCCGAGCGTAAAAGGACGCATACCTCAACCTGGGCCGGGCACGCGTCAGAGCTTCATTATACGATCGAGGTACTGAACGACCCCGGAGACGATCGAACGTCCCCCGCGCCGTTCGATGAGCCCGGCGCCGTCCAATCGGTCCCGCGCGTCGGTGATGTTGAGCGTTCGTTTCTCGTCCTTGGCGTTGAACGCTTCCCAGGGGCGCTGCTTGGTGAGCGGCCGTGACTGCGGCCGTCGCTGCCGCGCACGATCAGGCTCTCAAGGATAGCGCTGTCCCAGTGGTGGCGCACCCACGAGGACTGCGCTTCTTGGTGGCTGTTGAGCGCCTGGCGGCCGGCTTGCGCTTTTTGGGGTGGAAGGCCGCGGAGAGCAGTTTGGCGTCGTCAGCGCGGCTCTTGTGGTGCAGGTAGCGCATCGTGGTCTGGATGTCGGCATGGCCCATCCATGCTTGGACCTGGACGATGCTGGCGACGTTGATCGCCAGTGAGCCGAAGGTGTGGCGCAGGTCGTGAAAGCGCAGACGGCGCAGGCCGGCGGCGTCAAGAGTGGAAAGGTAGCGCCGGCGCAGCGCCGAGCCGTCGAGAAGGGTGCCCTCGCGACTTACGAAGACGTGGTCGCCTCTGGCGGTGTGGTGTCCGCGCTTCTTCATCTCCTTCAGTGCATGAGCGACCTTGTCGACCATCGGCACGGTGCGCGACTTGCGGGACTTCGGCTTGCCTGTCTGTTTGGCGCTGTAGCCTTCGTAGACGCGGATCGAGGACTGCTCGAAGTCGACGTCCTCCCAAAGCAGCGCCAACAGTTCGCTGCGGCGTAGTCCCTCGAGAGCCGCCGTCAGGTAGATCGCGGCGTCCTGCTGGTCCTCTTCGGTGCGCAGGGTGTGCTCGGTCTCGCTTACGGCTGGGCGGCTGGGGTCGCGATGGGAGCCCTTGACCGCGGTGGCTACGAGCAGGTCGATCTCCTCGGGCGAGTAGAAGTCGAAGCGTGCTACTTCGTTGGTCTCGCGCAGCCGCTTGATCTTCGTAACGACGTTGAGAACCAAGCCGAAGTGCTCGACGGCATGCTGGAAGACGGCGTGCGCCTGTCCGACGATCTTGTTGACCGTCTTTCGCTTGCGCGTGCCGTCCTCGGCGAGTCGGTTGCGCCATTGTTCGATCTGCTTGGCAGTGATCGTCTCTATGCGCTTGGGGCCGAACTCGGGGAGCAGGTGCGCGACGAGGACCGATCGGTAATCGACCTGCGTGCTGGCCGACCAGTCACGCTCGAACGGTCCCCGGTCAAACCAGTCCCAGGCGATGTCCGCGAACGTATAGCCGGTGCGCTCCTGGCGCAGCTGCCCGCGTCGAGCGTCGACGAGGATCTCGTCGAGGCGTTCTTCGGCCTCTCGTTCGCGAAGGAAGCCCTGCGGGGGCGAGCCCTTGCCCGTCCAGTCGGGACCGAGACGCTTCTCGTGCTGGCCCTGCTGGTCGCGCCACTTGGCGCACCAGGTGTTGCCGCGCTTGCCTTTGTACAGCCAGACGTGGCCGCTGATCGAGGCGTGGGGGTCGAGTGTTCGGGTTGCCATGAAGGGGTCCTTCCGTGGGTCTGCGGGGACTGTCCGAGAGGGGGACGGACCTAAGAACCGTAGCGCACCCGGCGGACGGAATTTCCTCCCGAAGTTCCTCCCCAAACAGCCTTGCCTAACTCGATCTACTGCACCAAAACTGCTTGAATACACGGTATATGCGTCCTACTAGCGCTGGCTTTGGCTAACTCATAACCCGAAGGTCGCGGGTTCGAATCCCGCCCCCGCTATGCGGACAGTTTTTCCTAGAGTTTTGGAAAAGCGCTGCGGCGGTCCTCCGGGGCCGCCGTTTCCGCTTCTGGGCCGAACATTCAAGCGTTTGGCTGCCCGCAGGGGCGCGTGAGCGGGGGCCGAGCCCGGAAAGCGCGAAGCCGCCCAGGGGCGATCCCCGAGGGCGGCTGGTCTGCGTGATGAGGGGTTGCGTCTACGGTCCCGGTGGGGCGCCGGAGCGCTCCGAGGGCGGGCGTTCCTTGCCGAGTTCGAGCGCTGCCGCCTTGGGGCCGTAGGGCAAGTCAAGGCCGTTCTCGGAGCGGCGGTCAAGGAGTTTCTTGGCAGCGAGTATGCCTGCGTCCATCTTCGTCCTCGCTCCTTTCCTGAGCCGCTTCGCTGGGCGAGCGGAGCCGAGCCAGCCATTCTTTGCGGCGATGCGCAGCCAGTCAATGAAGCAAGCAACGTTGGCACGGAGGCGGTGCCAGTTCAAGCTCACGATCTTGGGGCGGTTCGCCAACGTGTCCGAGGCGACGCGGTAGCGATCCCGCCAGTAATCATGGACGCCCTCGTACTGCCGATGGCTCGCCATCAACTCGTGGTACAGGGGCTCCAAGCGTGACAACGGGATGAGGGAGCGCCAGTCCGTCTCACAGCGGATGCGTTGCTCGCCCGAGCAGTCGGGTGTCGCTGGCGCCACACACTTGAACCAGAGGTAGGGGGTGTCTGTTTTCTTGCCTTTTTCAAGGGCGAAGCGTGTTTGCTTCATATCGCCGCCGCAGTGACGACAGCGCATCACGCCATCACGGTCGTGCGACTCCTTATCGTGGGGCTCCGCTCCCGCTCGGCTTGCGCGCCACGGGAACACGGGCGCGATGCCCCTCCGCGTCGCGTACTCAAAACACTTCTCCACGGAGAAACCCCTGTCGCCGATCACGGTCTGCGGTGTCTTGCCCGTCATCGCGCAAACGCGGTCCATAAGTTCCGGGAACAAGTCGTACTCTTGCCTGCTCGCAGAGTCCACGAGCGGGATCACGCCCCCGGTTAGGCCGCATACTGCCTTGCCCGAGTAATAGCCGTGCCAGAAGCGTTTGAGCTTGCCGTTGCTTATGTACGCGCGCACGCCCGCTTCCTCGTCCCTGGTCAAGTACCAGCACCCGCCGACGCGGACGCGCTTCACGGAGCGATCCCCGTGTTTGACTGTGATCGTCTTTTCGGGCGCGGCGTCTCGCGCGTGCTCCTCACTGTCCAGCGGGTCTTCTTCGTTCCACTCCTCGCGCTGCTCGCGCGCCACGTTCGTCGTCGCGCGCTGCGGACGCAGCGCTGAGCCCTCCCCCGTTTGCGCCTCCTCACGCTTGCACGACTCGCCCGGCTGGCAATCGTGGACGAGTGCCGCGTGAGTCTCGTCCTCGGTTGAGTCAACGTGGACGTGGGCCATGATGCGCGGGTCATGAGCGATGCAGTGTTGGATCACGAGTGATGTGGCGTCAAGAAACGCCTCGCTGCACTCCTCGCCTAGCTCGCGCAAGCGCTCCCACACGCGGTTGTACGGTGGCTTCCCCTCCTCAAACCCGCACTTCCGCCAAAGCTCGTCCGTGGACTCATCCCACCACGGCTGCAAGTCTACGTGACGGCTCGCGACGAACGCGACCATCGCAAGCTCCCACCGGCCAGACTCACGTTTACGGCCATGATTGACTTCCAAGTTGCACACATCCCGGAGCCCATCCGACGCCCACGCCGCTTCCTCCTTCGCGAGCTTGACCGTGTTCAACGAACCACGCAACTCATCGTGCTTGGAGTAGTCCGCGGCGCCGAGGATACGTTCAGGTGGTTGGTAACGAGTTCTTGGCATGGCTTCTGGACAGGGTTGACCGAACGGACGACCGCTCCCCCGTGGCCCTCGTTTGCCGGGCTTTGGAGGAGTTACTGCCGGTCGTTCGTCTGATTAATCAATAGGTATCGCATCCCTAGACTCCGGCAGGTGGGCTCGACGTTTGGTCGAGTCCTGCCAGTTAGCGAGTTCGTTACCACGCACCGCGACCCACGACGCGCGCAGGCTCTCACCGTTCGGGATGAGGAGTCCGTCCGCGCGGAGCGTGGCCGTGCTGAGCCCGATCACGTCCTCGGGGATGCGAAGCCGTTGGGCGAGTTCGCCAACGTGCCAGGGCCAGTCCTCGGCGAGCGTGAGCGCGAGGATCGCGGCCTCCACAGGCCGCCTCCGCTCATACGGCATAAAGTAAGTACGCTGGTCTTGCATGGGAGATATAGCCTCCTGTGTAGGCTCCGGCGTGGGTTACAGCCCCGCCGGAGCCACTGCGTTGTCGGGATCGTCGTTACCTTCGCTAACATGAAAGCTCGATCCGAGCCCGCCCCTCGAACATTCGTCGAGTGTTCTAGTGTGACCCTAAACCTCGCCCCGTTCCGCGAGTGCCGCCAACTCCGCGGGCGTGACCCCCAAGCCGCGGGCTATGTCCTTGGCCGTTGTCCACGTGGGATTGACCCGGCCGCGCTCAATCTGGCCGTAGGTCCCAATCGTGACCCCAGCGGCGTGCGCGACTTGTTCCTGCGTGTACCCCCGTGCTACGCGCTGACGACGGATCGCCGCCGCGAGGGACTTGTCAACAGCGGCCGGGGGCAACCCCCACCGACTCCTCCGTCACTCTGCCCCTTTCACGCAGTCGCCGGCCGAACGCGGGGCCGAGCTTCATTCCGAGTCCCATTTTCTCGTGCTGCGCCGCCATTTGTTGCGGTCGTCCGTGTCCGCGGCGGCGTCGCTTGGCTCCGCCCACTCACGCAGGCAATAAGTGGCGGAACTGAGGCGCCTGCATTCCCGCTCCAACCGCTCGCCGACTTGGGACCATGCCGCGGAGTCCGCCTCGTTTCGCGCGAGCAGCGCGATGGCTTCAATGAGCGAGCGACGGAGCGAGGCACGGTACCCGCCGATGCGCTGGGTCGCTGCGGCGTGGGCCTCGCGCCAGTGGCGGTGTTGCGGGGACTCCGGCAACTCGCCGAGGCGTGCATCCGCGCGCGCGGCCTCCAGCTTCTCACGGCCCTTGCACGTGAGCGCCCATTTGACGACGCTGTGCTGCTTGCGGCCCGTCACAAGGTCGGCCTCCTCCAGCGCGGCGAGGCGTGGGACCAGCACGCGACCCGTCGCCGAACCCATGCGCAGGCCCAAGTGGTCAACGATCGCGGAGTACATGACGCCCGGCTCCGCCCTTGGAGTGTGGAGTTCGGCGCGCTCCAGCGCGGCGAGGATCAAGTCGTCGTCGGGGGTCGCTTGCAACGCTCAGAGCCCGATCAGGTCAAGGTCGTCAAAGCGCCGCGCGCAACGCGACGCCAGCACGTACCCGTCCAGCGTCACCGCCACGCCCTCCGCTACCAGTCGGGCGAGGCCGTCACGGACGGCCCTCCGTCCGAGGTCGGGAATCTCGCTCACGAGTTCTGCGAGCGTCCAACGCTCGTCGTGGTCGTCGCGGAGGAGTTGGAGGATGATGGCGCGCTCCTCCATCCAAGTCGGCTCGACGCTCACGCTCCCCCTTCACGGCCGAGCACTCCGGCGCTCGCGTCGGCGTGCTCCTCGGGCACGTAGAGGATGGTCCCGCCGAGCCGCAACGGGGCGCGGTCAGGCACCATCGGGCGTCGCGCCGCGTACGGGGACGGCCTGCGCTCCAGTGGGACGGGCAGCCCCCGTAGGAGCGCGGCGGGCTCCACGCGCAGTGCGTTGGCGAGGATTAGGAGCGTCAGCAAGCTGGGGCCGCGCCGGGCGCGCTCAACGAGACTGATCTCCGTGCGGTGCAGGCGCGCGATACGCGCAAGGGACTCCTGGGAGAGTCCCCACCCGATACGTTCGGCGCGAACGTTCACGCCGAAGCGGCGCAGGATGCGGTCGCGCTCCGCCGCGTACGCCTGCTGCCCCGTGTTGCGCTCTTGTGAAGGCACGCGGTCGAACCTACGCAGCGCTACTCAGTCAATCGAAAAGATTTCGAAATCGAGACTTTACTCCGCTGCCTGGGCGGGTTAGGTTGGCGTGGCAGTGAAGACAAGTGGCCCCACGTCCCGCGCCAATGTCCCGGCCCCTGACCGGGGCGCGCCCCACGAGCGCGCGGGGCGTGGGGCGCCAAGCCGATGGCTAGCGATCTGAGGCCCCATGATCGCCACGGCCTATGAGGTTGAGCGGTCCCGGTTCCTGCGCGCGCTTGGCCGGAAGCTCCGCGCCGAGCGCGAGCGCCGGAACGTCTCGCAGGAAGCGCTCGCGCACTCCGCTGGCCTCCACCGCAACGAGATCGGCTACCTGGAGCGCGGCGAGCAGGAGCCGTACCTATCAACCCTGATGATCCTCGCGGACGCCCTGGGGGTCCCGCTGTGCGCCCTGCTCGCCGGGTTGCCCGTACCGAGGGAGCGCAGGCCCCGGAGGGCTTCCCGACCACACGGCGAGGGCTAGCGAGGGTCCGACGCGGGGAGGCGATCGGCGCGCGTCACCAGCTCCCCCGGAGTCAATCCGAGGGCTTGCGCGAGCCGTACCACAGTCTCGTAGCTCGGCTTGCGCGTGCCCCGCTCCACGCCCCCGAGGTAGGTGATGTGAATGGGCGTCGCGTCCGCCAACTGCTCCTGCGACATGCCACGCTCCACTCTCGTCAAGCGGATCGCCTCGCCCAACGCGGCGTGCTCGGGGGAGCGGGGCGTGGACTGGCGTGAGGGCGGCACGCCGAGGAGCCTCCCCTACGACGTTCGACTATGTTAGAGACCAATCGTCCGATCATGGGATAGAACGAGCCGACTCCCAACCAGCCAAGCGAAAAGCAAGGAGGCAACAATGGGCAAAGCGAAACGATGCAGGGCCATCATGGTGGGCGCAAGCGTCGCTGCACTCGGAGCAACCGGAGCGTGTCCTGCCGCTCACGCCACAAACGAGCACAGCGCGCACGCACAGCGTCCCGTGGTTGCGCACGATCGCGGGCGCCACTCGCATCGGCCAGCTACGACGGCGCCGCCCGGCGGGTACGTGTACGAAGTAGACGCGGAAGGCGAAACGAGCGTCAACGACGCGAACGCGGTTTGTTCCGGCAGTCAGATCAGGGTCTCCGGTCTCACGTTGTCCTCGGAGGGTCCCGACGAGGGAGTCACGAAGCCCCCAGTCGTAGCGCGGAACTCGTTTGAGCTATGGACGAAGAATCCAGCCGCGTGGGAACGACTGAACACGGTCACAATGGGTCCGCAAACCACGATCACGTACCAGCACGACACCACGACGGCGAGCAGCATGTGCGCAGCGACGACACCGGACGCCAACGTGGCGAGCATCGGCAGGGCCACCGTGACGTGGCGACTGCCTACGCCAGTTGACAGTCTCGCTAGCCTCCTCGCCCAAGTCCCGGCGAGCGTCATCCTCGGCGAATACATCGCCTCGTTCGAAATCCTCCCAAACGGCACAGTACCCACGTTCACGCCCTACAACCCCACGGCGTAGCCACACCGACTCGCGTGGAACCACTCCTCCTCCTCAACGGGGTGCGCTGCGTCGCCGCGCTCGCCAACCCAACCGAGCCGACCGCGACAACACAGCGCGCGTTTGATGCCGCCAAGGCGCCCGGTAGCGTCAACCGTGGACGCCTGCCGGTGGCCCGCCAGATCGCAGCGGAACTCCGGCTCCCGTGGCGGGACGTGCTCGCCCTCGCCCACGAACCCGACGCGCGGCAGGCTCACGCCCTCGGCTTGCGGGGCAGGCAGTGGTCGCCGGAGGGATGGGTCACGACGGAGCGCCTGACGTTCGCCCTACGGCTAGTCGCGGGCAGGCGCGAGGCGATGACGCTCACGATGGGCGCATACGACGCGGAGCGTGACGCGCTACTCGCTGCGGACTCGCGTGATTGGTTGCACGGTTGCCGACTACGCCTCCCGAACGCGAACGCGATCCGACTCACGGCGGGCGACTGGGACGCGGCCCTGCGCCTCGCCGGCCTCGCGGCTGGCGCGCGGCCCCCGCAGGAGGTCAAGCAAGTAATCCTCTCGCGCTTGGACGTGATGGATCGCTTCTACGACCACTACAGGGAGCAGCCCACAAAACGCGCTCTGGAAGCGTTCACACGCGGCAACCGCATCCCCATGAGCGACGAAAACAGGCACCCGTGGTCGGAGACGATCGCGTCTTGGCGGCAGCGCAGACACGAACGCGGCCTCTCTGAGCCACCCGTCACGCAGCGCAAGGGCGGACGCGGCGTCAAGGCCCCCGACTACTCCGCCGACGTGGGCGCCGCCCGACAAGGCGACAAACCCCACCGGGGGAAGTGGCGCGATGAAGCGGAGTGCGTCGCCTGGGTCGCGCGCTACCTCGCCGACCTCCCCGCACGAGCCCGGTCCACGCAAGGCGATTACCGGCGCTGGGCCAGCGAACACCCCGACGCCCCCAGCCCCTCCCGCTTCGCCCAACACGGCGGTTGGGAAGCCATGCGACGCGCCGCCGCCGAAACGAACGCATGATGACTTGGCAGGGATCACGCCGGGCGGGCCGAACGCGGGAGCATGTCGCTGGAACCGCTCAGGCTCCTCCAAGAAGTGGGCGAGGTCGCCGCCCGAGCAAACCCCACAGAGCCCCAGGCCGTCTCCCAGCGCGCCTTTGACCGCGCTCGCGCGAGCAGCGCCGCGCACGCGGACCTACCCGCGGCGCGGCAGATCGCGCGGGAACTCAAGCTCAAGTGGCCGGAAGTCTTGGCCGTCGCGCACGCCCCCGAGAGCAGGCGAAGCAAACGACTGGACGTGAAGACGCGGAAGAACGCGCCGGATGGATGGCTCACGAACGAGCGCATACGGTACGCGCTGCGACTCGTCGCGGGGCGCCTCAAGGTGGACTCTCTCACCATGATCGCGTACGACGAGGAGCGCGCCGCGCTACTCAGGGAGGATGCACGGGACTGGCTGCACGGTCGCCGACTGCGCATCCCGAGCGCGATGGCAATAGGGGCCGCGGCGCACGGCTGGGACGCGGCGCTGCGCATCGCAGGCTTAGGCAAGACCACGGCGCGGAAGCGCACGATCCACCAAGTCATCGTCTCCCGCGTTGAGGTCATGGACCGCTTCTACGACCACTACGGAGAGCAACCCTCGAAAAGCGCGCTCCACGACTTCGCCCGCGGCAACAAAATCCCCATGAGCGGCGAAGGCGGGCGGAAATGGCCGGAGACAGTCGCGGAATGGCGCCAGCGCAGACGCGACCGTGGGGAACCCGAGCCCCACGTCGTTGACTACAGCGGACGCCGCGACGCCCGTGGCCGACTGCTGAAGGCCCCCGACTTCAGCGCCAACGTCGGTGCCGCGAAGCCCGGCGAGTACCCGTACCGCGGCAAGTGGGAAGGCGAGAGCCTGCGCGTGGAGTGGGTCGCCTCTTACCTCGCTAGCCTCCCCGCCGGCACGAAGGCCACGGGGAGGGGATACGACGCATGGGTGGAGCAAACCCCCGGCGCTCCCAGACGCAAGTACCTCGGAAAATACGAAGGCTGGAGCGCGGTGCTGCGCAAGGCCGGAGAACACCTCAAGACTCAGGGACCGCAAACGGGACCACCCACGCCTTGCCCTGCGACAGCCGAGCCGGCCACCGCAGGCCCCAACGGCGATGATCCGCTCAGCACCGCAAGCGGCGACGCCGACGACACGAAAGGAAGCTGATGGAAGGCACGATCACGATTGAGCTACGCACCGACCACACGCCCGACAGTGGCTCCGGGCTCCCCGACCTCGGCCACGACGCCTACTGGCTGAAGAAGACCATCCCGACCCTCCCGTTCAAGGACGCGAACGGCAAGGAACGACCGATCAGCGACAAGTACGAGATCGTCTGTGTGAGCACCGAGATCGCCTAGCGCCCGCCGTAGGGGACCGTTCGCCAGCAGCCGCAATTTGCGGGCAGCCCCAGCCAACGTTCGCGCGACCGGGGCTAACATGGTCGCATCCCACGAAAGGAGGACTTCAATGGCTATCAGGCCGAGCTACAAGCTAGAACCGAGCGACCAGCACGCGCTAATCGAGGTTGAGCGCGTTCCCGACGGTGGCGTCGCCATCGACATTTGGGGTATTGGTTTGGTTCAGGACGACGAGGCGCACACGGTCTCGCTCAGCTACGACGAGGCGACTGAGTTGGCCGTGATGCTCCGCTCGGTCCTCGAACAGCCGCTGTCCACCGAGGATGCCGTGATCCTTGGGCTAGACAGCAACAAGCCCGTGGTGGTCTAGCGGACCAGCCGACCGCCCCCAGCACCGCGCGTACGCTAAAGCCGTGGCGAGCGTACAAACGGCTCCATCGTGCCCGCAGAGCGACCGCCTCCACGGGCCGAATCCTAATCCCAAACTGTCCTATGCGACGAAACCCGCTCAGTTGAGCGGGTTTCGTGCGTTTCGGGCCTCTTGCCGTAGTCGCAAATCGGGCGGGGTGTGAACAGAAGTGCAAACACACGACGGCGACCTGTGCGGTAGTGGGTGTGCCGCTCGGCTAGCTTCGTTGGAGGCGGCGCCTAGGGGAGCTTGACGCGCCAGTTGAGAATTTCGGCTGCCAGCGGCTCACGGGACGCGACCGTCGCGGACGCGACGCGTTCATTGCAGCGGCTCTCGACGGTTATGTCGATTGGTCACCTCGCCACTGCTCTGCGGAGGTGGCGATGGGTTCTGCGGATTCTCGCCGGTCGCTGACTTCAGCGCGCACGACGTTAGGCGCGACCGATCTCGTGCACCCAGCGGAATGCATGTCGCGCAAGCAGCTCCTGGCCAAATGCCTACCGCTTGATCCGGCTGCGCAGTGCGAGGATCGTCAACCCCACCAGTATTGGGCCTGTCAGCCGCAAAGCGAGCTGCACGACCTCACCGAACGTTGACAGCGACGCTTCGGGTGGATGTATCGGCTCGAGGCTCGACTGCGCAGCAAACAGCAGCGAGCATCCGTAGCTGGTCGCAGCCTGAAAGCCGTTCCTCGCCAGCAGCTCCGCAGCGAGCCCAATCGTCACAACGAGAACCAACAGTGACCTACTCGCCTTCATGCCGTACCCGGCGACCAGCCAGTAGCCGCCGATCACGAGTCTCTCGGCCCACGCCGGCAGCCTTCCCCGTCCCGTCGGGGTCGAGACACGCAGCCTCATCTCCATCTCGCCGTAGTAAGGTCACCCGCCCCCGCCTGGTCGTTACTGTCTTCGCGTGCCTTGCGAAGCGCGCGGTAGAGACCCGCGAGCTGCTCGGGGTTCAGCACATTCCCCTCGTCGGGCTTCTCCTGCACGCGTGCGTGCCAACGCACGCCCATGCGCCACGGTCGGCGCCTCCCGCGATCTCTCGCCAGGAGCCTACGCAAGTCGTCCTCCTCGGCGATCATCTGTCTTTCGATGCACCAGCTGCTCTCAGGAGCGGTCAGCCACCTGCTGGGTGCGGCGGTTTGCGGTGGCCCCGGTGCGGCGGTGGGAATTCCAGCCAACGTCGCAACGGATGGAAGACGGGATGCTAGGGGCCAGACCATCGGAGGGGCCGCGACGCTGGCGGAGAGACCGACGCTGGTCAGTGGACTGTGCAAAGCGTCCGTCGTCGCGAAGGCCGAGTCCGTAGGACGAGGCCTGAGTGGCGATGGACGCTTTAACCGCTTCGACCGCACCCCCGGCCAAGGCCGGTGCCGCCTCCGCGTAGCACTCGGGGCGACGAGTCCGTCGATCTTCTCGGCTCGCTCCTTTGCCGGGCGTGGCCTTGTCAGCCGACTGCGAGCTCGGTGGTGAACAGGTCAGCGGGCCGGCGCCAGCCGAGGGTCCTGCGCGGCCGCTGGTTGACCTCGGTGGCGATCCGTGCGAGCTCCTCGACGCCGTGCATGGCGAGATCGGTGCCCTTGGGGAAGTAGTCGCGCAGCAACCCGTTCATGTTCTCGTTGCTGCCGCGCTGCCACGGTGAGTGTGCGTCGCAGAAGAACACGCCGGTGCCGATCGCGGAGGTGATCTGCTGGTGCATCGCCAGCTCCTTGCCTTGATCCCAGGTCAACGTCCGTCTCAGCCCGGCAGGCAGGCTCTCCAACGCCTGCGTGATCGCATCACGGACCCCGTCGGTCGTCGCGATCCCATCCGGGAATGGCAGCAGGATCAGAAACCGCGTGGTGCGCTCCACGAGCGTTCCGATCGCCGAGCGGTTCCCGGCGCCCATGATCAGATCGCCCTCCCAATGCCCAGGTTGGACACGGTCCTCCGCCACGGCTGGCCGCTCGTCGATCATCCGCATCGCGGTCAGCCTGCCGCGCCGCTGCAGCCCTTGTAGACGTCGCCTGCGGCGCCGCCGACGCGCCGGCCGGGTGATAGCCACCGCAGCGTCGTAGATCGCCTGGTAGATCGACTCCTTGCACAGCCAGCGCAACGGCTGGCCTTCGAACAGCACGCGAAGCTCAGTTTGAAGTGGCCCCACTTCGCGTCGGTTGTTGTGTGTGTTGATCTTCTCTGTTTGTGACTTTCGGCGGTGTCTCGTGGAGCGGAGCCCGTAGGCGTAGCGGAGCGAGATATCGCCGGCGCGGCCGTGGGTGGGGGGTCAGGCGGCTCCTTTCTTGGTGCGGTTGAGGCCGTGGTTGAAGCGCCAGGATTCGTTGCCGGTGTCGATGATGTGCGCCTTGTGGGTGAGGCGGTCGACGACGGCCTTGGCGAGTCGGGCGTCGGGGAAGACCTTGGTCCACTCGCCGAACGGGAGGTTGGTCGTGACGATCAGCGACGCGCGCTCGTTGCGCTCGGAGATCACCTGGAAGACGAGCTCTGCTGCACCGTGGGGTAGCGCGAGGTACCCGAGCTCGTCGAGGACGACGAGCTCGGTGCGGGCGTAGCGCGCGATGACCCTGGCGAGCTCGCGGCGGCTCTCGGCTGCTTGGAGTTCGTTCGCGAGCGCGGCGAGTGTGGTGAACCGCACGCGGCGTCCTTGCTGGCAGGCGAGCACCGCGAGGGATATCGCGAGGTGTGTCTTGCCGGTACCGCTGTCGCCGAGGAGGATGACTGACTCGCGGTCATCGATCCAGGTGCCCTGCGCCAAGGCGGCGATCGTGGCTTGGGGGATCTTCGGGTTCTCATCGAACTGGAAGTCCTCCAGGCGCTTGGTGAGCGGGAACCGTGCGTCGATCAGCCGTCGGCGTTCGCGGCGCTCAGCGCGCTCTGTGACCTTTGCCTCTAGGAGCGCAGCGAGATACGCGGTCGGTGTCTGCTGGTCGCGTGTGGCCTCCTCGGCGAGCCCACGGAAGCGTGCCCGGACTGTGGGGAGGTGAAGCTCGCGGGCGTGCGCGTCGATCAGTGCTTCCATCGCTTGGACCTTCGCCGGGACACTCATCGTGCCGCCACCGTCTCGAGCAGCTGGTCGTAGTGGGCGAGTGTCGGCGGTGGCGCTCCGAGCCCGGCCAGACGCGAGGGTAGATCATCGATCGCCGCGGGGTTGCGGGGAGCAGCACGACCGGCGAGGACCGCGACTGCGCGTCCGTCGTGGGCGCCCGCTGCCAGCGCGCCACGGACGGCCAACTCGACCTCGCCGGCGCTGTGCTCGCGGGCGAGCATCAGCACATCGACCATCTGCCGGGCGGCCTCCGAGGGCCCGTAGCGCTCGGTGATCTTCTCCCACAGCTCATCGAAGACAGACGGCCAGGTGCCGCGCTCACGCTCCTGGGAGAGAGCGACCGACCCGGCCAGCGCACCCGGCTTACGCGCCAACAACTCCAGGTAGTGGTCCAGAGAGGCCGACACGCCGTAGCGGCCCTGCAGACGCTCATGGACAGCGACCAGCCCCCCGCCGTGATGCAACTCGATCTCGCGAGCGCCCACCCGAGAATGGACACGCAGCCCGGCCAGGCGCACCGGAACCGAGTAGCTGTTCTGCTTGATCGTGACCAGCGCCTTCGCGTTCACCCGCGGGGTTGCCTGCTCCGCCGTGGAGGCCCTCTCAGCCGGCAGCCCACGCAGCAACGGGCGCTCCCTCGCGAAAGCCTCACCGACGGTCTCATGGCGCCCCGCGATCCGGCGGTGAAGGTCCGTCTCGCAGCCGGCGAGCAGCCGAGCGTTGAGTTCCGCGAGCGTCAAGACCTCCGGGACGGGCACGAGATGACGACGACGGAAACGCCTCACCTCGCCCTCCACCCCGCCCTTTTCATGGGCGCCCTCCACCCCCGGGATCGTGAACTGCGACTCATACAGGTAGTGCGAGCGCAACGCGATGAACCGATCGCTCTGCACGCGCTGGCGGCCTCTGAGCACCTGCTTGACCGCGCTCGTGAGGTTGTCGTAGCGCACCAGGCCGAACACCCCGCCGAACCAGTCAAACGCCTGCACGTGAGCCTCCAAGAACGCCTGCTGGGAGCAGTGTGGGAACACCATCGCGAACGCCGCGCCTGAGTGGCAAGCACGCATATGGAACAGGTAGACCTTCCTCGCGCACGCGGCCATCCAGACCTGCGCCTCGCCCCAGTCGACCTCGCCCTCCACGCCCGCCTCATGGACCTGCGGCACGAACGCCTGCACTCCCTCCCCGCGCTCCCGGCGCCGCCGATGAACGTATTCACGGACCGTGCGCTCAGCGACATCAGCCGCGTACTCATCACGCAGCCGTTCCCAGATCCGCTTCGCGGTATGACGCTGCTTACGCGGCGCGTCGCGGTCGCCCTCAAGCCAGGAGTCGATCAGCTCCCGATAAGCCCCCAGCTTCGGCGCCAGCCGTCTAGCCGGCGTCCGCTTGACGGGCGGCACCGGCGAGACCAACGCCTGACGCACCGCACGGCGATGCACACCGTGACGCTCCGCCAACGCCCTAATCGACAAACCATCCCGATCCCTGTCGCGCCTGATCTGCTCGAACGTCTCCACTCGTGATCCCATCCCTTTCGCCGCCTCCCGCTCAAGCCCCAAGAGCACCGAACAGTCGGCAGCAAGTCGGACGGAGGCGGAGCCAGTTCAGACCGCCGCAGCGGGGCCAGTTCAGACCGCCATTCCCACCTGCAGCTCGCGTCGATGTTCAGCCGCTCTAGGTGTAGGACCCGAGTAGGTTGTTCAGCTCGTTGAGGCGGGCTGCTGGGGGTTGGTGGTTGAGTGAGCTGTGTGGTCGGCGGTGATTGTAGAAGTCGATCCAGCCGGGGAGGGCGGCGTTGCGCTCGCGGCTGTTGCGGTAGATCGCGCCGTAGGCCCAGCTGCCGAGGAGGGTGCGGATGAAGCGCTCGGCCTTGCCGTTGGTCTGGGGCCTATATGGGCGGGTGCGGATGTGGCGGATCCCGAGCGCGCGGCACGCGATCGCGTGGACGGTCGAGATGTATGCGGCGCCGTTGTCGGTCATCAGGCGCTGCACCCGGATGCCATGGGATTGTGGCCGGACCCCGTTTGTCGGTCCACCGTGTGTGAGAGTGGGTGGATGGTGACGCTGGGAGGGTAGCGGGCGTGGCGGTCGGTGGGGTGGTTGTGGTCGTGCCGGTGGGCATGTGGGCAACCCCGCAGGGGTTGTCCAAGCGCTGTGGTCAGCTTGCTGTCCACAGCGCGTCATGTCCACGGGCAGGAGCTGGTGGGTGCGCTTCGGCGAACGTGGCCGGGGTCTGCATACCGAGCGCGGAGTGTGGCCGGCGCTGGTTGTAGTCCTCGTGCCAGTCGTTGATCACGACCTTGGCCTCGGCCAGGCAGGAGAGCTCCTCGATATCAAGTAGCTCGTCGCGGACACGGGAGTGGAAGCTCTCGACGTAGGGGTTCTGCCACGGTGAGCCCGGCTCGATGAACGCGGTCCTCGTATTGGAGCGCTCACACCAGTCTTTGAGGGTGTGCGCGGTCATCTCCGGCCCGTTGTCGCATCGCAGATACTCGGGTGCCCCGCGCTCACCAGTGAGTCGCTCCAGCACGCCGACGGTCCGGTCAGCGTCGATGTTGCGCTCGACCAGCATCTCGAGCGCCTCGCGGGTGAACTCGTCGACCACGTTCAGCAGCTTCAGCGTCCTGCCGTCGGCGGTCTGGTCGAACTGAAAATCGAACGCCCACACCTGATTGGGGCGTTGCGCCCGCAGTCGCTGGGCGGGGACCGTCGACTCCCCGAGGCGGCGGCGCTTGCGAGTCCGCTGGGGCACGCGCAGCCCCTCCTCCCGCCACAGGCGCTGCACCCGCTTGCGGTTGATCTCCCAGCCCTGCTGGCGCAGTCGATGGTGCGCGCGGCGGTATCCCCATCGCGGGCGCTCCGCCGAGAACTTGCGCAGTTCGGCGCGCAACGCGGCATCGTCCTCGGCGCGCGCAGGCTCGTAGCGCTCTGTGGAGCGGTGCTGGCCGACTACCCGGCACGCCCAGCGCTCGCTGACACCGAGACGGTCGCGCAGCATCGCGACCGCCCGGCGCCTGCGGGCTGGGCCTACCAATTTCCCCGAGCGATCTCCTTCAGCGCCACGACCTCCAGCTCCTTGTCCGCCACGATCCGCTTCAGCGTCGCGTTCTCACGCTCCAGCTCCTTCAGACGCTTGACGTCATCAGCCTTCATCCCGCCATACTGGTTGCGCCAGCGGTGATAGGTCTGCTCGCTGACCTGAAGCTCCTTCGCCGCCTCCGGGATCGTCTTGCCCTCGCCGAGCATCCGCTCGGCCTCCCGCAGCTTGCGGATGATCTGCTCCGGCGTGTGCCTGCGTCGCTTCATCAGAGTTCCTTTCTCGCCCATCATCGCGGGGCGCAAGAAACTCTCACAAGGGCCGGACCGAACTCAGGGGGTCAGGCCAATTGGTAGAACGCTGTAGCTCTCCTTAGGAAAGCGACAGCGGTGCTCGCCTTCTCGTCGCCGAGGACCTCAACGTAGACCAAGCGCGTGGCGTCATCGATGCAGACGTGCACAAACTCCCAGCCGGCGCCGCGTGTCCGGTTGGCCTTGCGGCGATCACCAGTCACGCGATGCCCGACCTGGTTGATGCGCCCGAGCTTCTTGACGTCGATGTGGACCAGCTCCCCGGGCCGCTCGCGTTCGTAACGACGCACTGGCTCCGGGGGCTCAAGCCGCGAGAGCTTGCCCAGCCCGACCCTCGTCAAGATCCCCGACACCGTCGATGCGGGCATACCCAGCGCAAGCGCGATGTCCTGCCCAGTTAGGCGCAGCTTGCGCAACGCGACGATCGCGCTGATGCGCTCATCCTCCGTGCGATGCGGGATCGATCGCGGCACCGAGGAACGATCAACCAGCCCAGCCTCGCCATCAGCGCGAAACCGGCTGACCCACTTCCAGCAGGTTCGCTCGCTCACGCCAGCGGCCTCGGCAGCCACCGCGAGCGACCAGTTCTCCTCCACAACACGACGAACCATCGTCAGCCGGCCCTTCGGGCCGAGCGCAGCGTTACCGTGCAGCTTCATCCGGTGTCCTCCTTGGGACTGAGGGGCTTCGACACCACTCAGCCTCCAAGGAGACCCGGACGAACAACGCTCTCAGGAACTACACCTAGAAGACTCCTGAAATAGTTGGTTTCGCGTGAGGGATGGCGTGGCGCCGGGGTGGCGCTGGGGGTCGTGATGGCGGGGGTCGCTGAGTGATGGTGTTGGCTGGCTGGGGCTGGTCGCTCTTTTAGACCCCGTTGAGAGCGAGTCGGTGTCCGATGGGGTTGAGGTTGACCAGTGCCGCGGCCCACGCTGCTTGTAATCGTGCCTTGGCGCTGCCGTTGTAGCGGCTTTTGCGGGCGCCGTAGCGGTGGGCGAGCAGTCCGAGGAGTCGCTCGATCCTTGGGCGTGTCCGCCGGAGATGCTTGGCTGTTGCCGGGTCGGCAAGGGCCTTGCGGGCAGCGAGCAGCAGCTCGTCGTGATCGCCGAACTTGATCTGTCGGCGAGCGCGACCAGGGCAGCACCGAGCCTTCAGCGGACAGGCACCACACGCTGCGGCCGAGAAGCTCGCTTGACGGAACCCCGTCCCGGAGACGCTGATCTGGACGGTGTTCCCGGCCGGACAGGTGACCGTTCCAGCCTCGAGATCGATCCCGAAATCGTGCTTGCCGAAGCGCCCTTCGACGAGCTTGCCCTCAGGCACTGGGGCCAGCACCTGCACATCACGCTCGGCGAGCTCGGCGCGGACCGGCCCGTTGCCATAGGCAGTATCGCCGAGCACCCGGCGTGGCCGACGCTCCCGCGGCTGGGCATCGATCAGGTGCTTGGCCTGCGGCCCGTCGGTCTCACCTCCGGGACTGACGTGCACAGCGGTGATCAGCGGCTCGCTGCTGTTCGTCGCTGAGGCAGAGAGCTTGTAGCCATCAAAGCGGGTTTGGCTGCTCTTGCGGCCATGACGCATCTCGGTATCGACTGTGGAGATGATCCGGCCTGAACGAGTCCCGCGATGAAGCCTAGGAACACCGTCCTGGTCGATGTCGAAATCCTGTCCGATCAGCTCACGCAACAGATCGTGCGCGGCCTTGACCTGCTCATGGTCAAGCGGCCCGGCCATCTGCTCGACGGCCTGCAGAGCCCGCTCGGCGTCCTGCGCGACCCGGATGAGCATCCGTTCGCGCTCGGCCTTCTCCCGCCAGCGACAGTCCGGCTTCTCACCCGGCCGCCCGTAGTCAAACTCGAGCCCCGCATCCAGTTGCTCGCCGTCCCGCCGGCCGCTTGCCGTGACCGCGTCTATCAGCTTCTTGACCCCGTGACGGACCAGCCTGACGGTGTCCTGGGTCGCCGCCGCGCCCAGCATCGGCGTGGAATCGATGATCTGCTCAGCCGTGCCGTCCAGCATCCCCAGCTCCTCAGCGAGCCGCAACGTGTTCTGGAGCGCCAGCCCCTCCTTCTTGTGTAACAAGAGCCGGGCACGGAACTTCGTCAACGACGTTGGATGCCACCCCTGATGATCGACCGGCAACCCAAGCGCAACCTTCCACCGCAGATCCCACGCCACCGCCTCCATCGCCTGCTCATCCGAGGCACCCGACCGGTGCTGCAACAACATCACCTTCGCCAACAACGCCGGCGGGATCGACGGGCGGCCCATCCCCGACGAATAGCACTCCGCGAAATCCTCATCACACACAATCCGATCACCGTGCTCGGCCAACAACACGAAAAACGACCCCACCGGCAACGGCCTCGACAGCACCACCGCGTCGAACATCCCCACCTGAGCAGACTGAGTAGAAAACATGCCCGAATGGTCTTAAACCCACCGGACAGAGCCCCAACTATTTCAGGAGTCTTCTAGTGTCGTGAGTCGGTAATGCGTCCGCAGTAGCGGGTGATGGAGTCGAGGATTTGGTCGGCGGTCTTGGTCCAGACGAAGGGTTTGGGTTCGTCGTTCCAGGTGTCGATCCAGGCGCGGATGTCGTTGTTGAGTGCTTGCACGGAGCGGTGGGTGGCGCGGCGTAGCTTTTTGGTCGTGAGCTCTGCGAACCAGCGCTCGACGAGATTCAGCCATGAGCTTGAGGTCGGGGTGAAGTGCAGAACGAAGCGGGGGTGCGCGAGCAGCCAGCGATGGATCGCGGGTGTCTTGTGGGTGGATGAGTTATCGAGGATCACGTGCACCTCGAGCTCGGTGGGGACTTCGCGATCGAGGGTCTGGAGGAACTTCTTGAACTCGATCGCGCGGTGGCGAGCGTGTAGCGACCCGATCACTTTGCCTGTGCTGATGTCCAGAGCCGCGTAGAGGCTGGAGGTGCCCGAGCGCTTGTAATCATGGGTTGCGCGCTCGGGGGTGCTTGGGAGCATCGGCAGGATCGGCGCGGTGCGATCAAGCGCTTGGATCTGGGACTTCTCATCGACGCATAAAACAACCGCGCGTTCGGATGGGTCGAGGTACAACCCGACGACATCGCGGACCTTCGCCACGAACTGCGGGTCCTTGGAGAGCTTCCACGTCTCCTGTCGGTGTGGCTGCAGCCCAAACGCCCGCCAGATCCGTGAAACAGCCGTCTGGGAGAGCCCGGCCTCGTTCGCCATCGACCGGGTCGACCAATGCGTTGCGTCCTTCGGCGTGGACTCCAGCGTCTTTACGATCACCTCCTCAACCTGAGCGTCACTGATCGTCCGCGGTTTCCCCGGGCGTGGCTCATCAATCAGCCCATCAAGACGATCTCTAGCAAACCGAGATCGCCACTTCCGTACCGTCTTCTGATCGAGGGAAAGCCGCTGAGAGATCTCCGTGTTCTTCAATCCCTCAGCCGCCGCCAGCACGACCCGCGAGCGCTGCGCCAACGCCTGAGCACTCTTCGGACGTCGCGCCCACGACTCCAGTTGCTCGCGCTCTTCATCGCTCAGAACGACCTCAACCGCTATCGGACTCGGCATCCACCAAGTCTAAAACCCACTACGGACGAACTAACGACTCACGACACTAGACCGTGTGCGCCCGCGGAATCGGCACTGTTTTAGATCCATCTGGGAAATCGAGAGCCCGGCTACCTGCGCCCCGGACAGGTCCAAAAGTACCGGCATCTCCTCCCGCTCGGCTCCCTCCAGCGTACTGGCCCGTCCGAGGTCCGCCTGCGCGAGCTCGACCGACCCGCCATACACGCTGATGCGCCCGCCATCGGCGAGCACCAGCGACCTTGCGTTCAGCTTGCGCGGCAGGCGTCGAGTGGGCGGGCTTCCACACATTTCGCCATACCGTCGCGTCGTGGCTGTTCGCGGAGGGGCGCAACGTCGTGCAGGTGCAGCGCTGGCTCGGCCACCACTCAGCCAGCTTCACGCTCGACACCTACGTCCACCTGCTCGACAACGATCTCGGTGAGCCGCTTCAAGCGGCAGCTCCACTCGGCCGGAGATAGCGGAACCCACGGTCTTCGGACGCACAACTCACCTCGACTTTATCGTCAAGAGTACGTCAGGTATCCCCTAAAGGTCCTCAAGGATTACCTGCTAATCTCAAGGAGATGTCTGAGCTAGTTGTAGACTTCAATGATCCTGAGAGTATTGCCGACGCGATCCCGCACGCCGAGACGCTTATACGTCAAGCCGAGCAGCGAGTCGCGACGGCTGTCGAACAGGCAACGCAGGCAAGCGAACGGGCGAGCGACGCGGAACTCGAGATACAGCGCTTGAGGGCTGTCTTGCTGACCCTCGAACAGCTCAGCGGGAGTAAGGCGCCATCTCCGCCTGACGCCTCCGAGGAAGGTTCGAGGGACCAGGCCTTGAAGGTTGTCGTCATCATCAACGGGCCGACGAACATCGCCGAGGTGGCAGAACACATGCCCGAATTCAGCCGCAAGACGGTGTCCTGGGCACTCTGGAAGCTCGCCGACGAAGGCGCGATCCAGCGTGTTGCGCATGGTCGGTACGCACCGCTCCGCTACGTGCCAGGTCAGCCGACGACGAACTACTTCCATGTTCCGTCGGGAATGCCGGTGCCGAGTGAGGCACAGATCATGCAGGCGGTCGAAGAGGCCAATGCGGCCGCAAAGGCTGCGGCCGCATGACGGGCCGGGACCTCGGCGAGGCCGCCATCGCCGCATCGATCGACGCGACGCTAGCGGACCCCCAGCCTACGTGGATCACGCTCCCTTCGAGAAATGAGGAGCTGCCAACCGACTTGCGGCTCGCACTCGACGACTTCGACGCCGGGGAACGCGCGGCGGCCAAAGCTGCAGGTGCGTGGCTACAGACCGACGCGGTTGCTGCCCATCAGACCTCGCGCACCCGCCTGTGTATCGCCGACTGTCGCGTGGCGGGCTTCTACTCGCTCGCGTCGGCTCAGGTCGAACTCAGTCAGCGTGATCGTCGCCGCGTCGGCGTCGTCCCTGTACGAGTGCCCGCAGCTCTCATCACCTGGATCGCCAAGGACAAGCGAGCCGAGATCGACGGCAAGCTGCTCCTGCTGCACGCCGCCGCTACTGCACGCCGCGCGGCCGAGCTTCAAGCCACCTCAGTGCTCGTCGTTGACCCCTTCGACGAGGAGACGGCGGTAATGTGGCGCAAGCGCTACGGCTTTCGTGCGTCGGTCGAAACCAGGAAGCTCAAGCGGCTCTGGCTGCCGCTAGAACCAGCGGATTAGCGGTTACGGCCCTGCTGCTCAAGCTCGGCGAGGTAGGCATCGGCCTCTGTGAGGAACGACCGGACGCGCGGGTCCTGTCGAGCTGCCTCGAACTCCGCCGTGTCTATCACCGCGACGATCTCATCGGGCAGATCATGCCGCCGGCTCGTCGTGTGGGTGTCGAGTGTCGAAGCCATTATTAGTCTTGTCGGCATCAGGCCGACAGTGGTTTACGTGCTAGACGATAGCTGCTGCACCTGTCCTGATCAACCTGGCACCGCTAGCATGTCGGGTTGGTCCGGGCGCCCGACTCAATCGACCTCGCCGGGCATGCCAAGTAGGACCGACCCAGAGAGTACGGCAGCCGACCGTCGTCTCCGCGTACTCGCCTAGGAGGGGTTGGCGAAACCCGCTAGTTCAGTATCCATGCGGGGTTGACGGGTCGGCGGCTGGTCAGGTACCCCAGTTCTCGGCTGACCTTACCCTGCGGCCTGGTGAGGGCCGATGAGCCGGCGCCGACAGGCGGGGCGTCGCCGTCCAGACCGCCAGGTTGATTGGCCGGTCCTGCTGGCCGATAGCGTTGGTCAGCTTGAGAATCACGTCGCCGGTCGCCGCCGCGACAGCCCTGAGCTTCAGGTTGCGCGCGCGGCCCTTGCCCGCGTAGATCGTCAAGGAGGGACTGATTTGGCCACGCACCTGCACTTTCGGGTGCGGATGGTCGCAAACGATGCGCAGGACTATTGCGCGATCGTGCAGCACTCGCCGGTCGATCCCCAGGGCGCAGTCCCTGGCGACATCTTCGGGTACTTCCAGTTGCTCGTCTGTGAACCGCAGTCCCCAAAGGTGGACGAGTCGATGCTTGTCTTGGTTCCACAGGTCGTGAACGGTTCTCAGAGCGATGCACTCGGCACGCCGGTACCGCTGTGGGTAGGGCTGCAACGCCTCGATGAATGCTTGTGGGCCGGGGCCAACGCCCCTGATCTTGTGCATCCCCGAGTCGTTCGTCCAGGCCCCATTTTTTCGCCGTCGCTCGAAGTCGGCTTTGCGTCTGTTGATCGGGAACGACGACCCCTTCAGTTCCTTGCGCTCCCAATCGACGGTGAGCCAATAGACGGCTTGGTCAAGCGCGGATCGAAGATCGTGGATGGCCTCGCCGAGCAGGACCGCCCAGTCAACGGGAATCGGCCGCGCGAAGCGGAGTCGATAGAAGTGCTTGCGGCCTTGGTCGTGTACCTCTGGGTCAACCCCCCAGGCGCGATCTGGCCCGTCCTCAAGCCAGGCTCGCATCTCGTGGTCGAGCACAGCGAAGTGCTCGTCCGCTCGCGTGATCTTTCGCTCTATCCCCGCAAGGGCACGAGGGTCAACCTTCACGACGTGATCGTAAGCCCTGACGCTACTCCTACGCCGCCAGCGCCACCGCCCGCTCCCGGTTCAACGCGCTCGAAAGCTGGGCGAGGATTGTGAGGTCGGCATGAAGCCCCACACGCTCGATCCTGCGTACTCGCAGCGGCGCGAGGCCCCATTCGTGCTTGAGGCGCCCGAACGCGCGCTCCACGGACGCACGGCCTCGGTAAAGACCCTTCCAGCGCAGCGTCTCGCGCGGAATCAACGGGTGCAGCCGGCTCGCTGTACGCCAGAGCGAAGCGGGCTTGCACTCGCCAGTCGGGCAGCGCCACTTGCACGCGCCGCGCTTGCGGTCGGCCCCGGCGAACTGCCACTCGCCGTGCTCGCACGTCGGGGGCTTGTGGTCGCCGCGCTTGACGGCCGGGGTCTTCTTGAGGCAGATCACAGGGTCGATCCCTCGCGTCGAGCACGCCTGGTAGACCGCTTCGCCATCGTATCCCTTGTCCAGCGCGCAGGTCTCCGGGTTGATCCCGAGCCCGTGGAGCTTGTCGAGCAGCGGCGCGACCGTGGGGGATTCGTTCATCTTGGCCGTCTCGACCTTCCACGCCAACGGCAAGTCGGTCTTGGCGCACACGGCCATGTGGATGCGGTACCCGTAGAACCCGCCGCCCTTCCGGGTGGACACTGCGGAGCGATGGCCCCACGATGCGTCCGGATCGCTGTACTTCTCACGTTCCGGTCCGCCCTTGTACTTGTAGCGCTGCCCGTTCGCGTACGCAGGCATGTCGGAGGCGTCGATCGCCACGTCCCACCCGAGCAGCGGGTTGGATTTCTTCAACGCGCGGATGACGGCCGCGATGCAGTCCTCCAGCATGGTCATGTGCTCCCGCAGCTTCGCCGTGAAGCGGTAGCAGGACCACAGAGAGGGCACGTCGCCGTCCGGGGCGACCACCGCCGCCAGTGCGGCGTGCTCGCGCACGAGCGCCACGGTGCGCGTCCACGTCGGCAGCGCGTAGAGGGACTTCACCAGCGCCATCCCGACCATCGCCCGGAGCGGGTAGCCGGGACGGCCCGTCAGGCGGGTGGCTTGAAGCTCATCGATGAGGCTGGAGACCTCCGGTGAGGCGAGGATGTTCGACAGGTCAGCGGCGACGGAGCGCCGTGGTACTTTTGGCGTGGTCATGGAGCGCTATCTCCTTGATCCGGACCCCCGGACGTTGGCGCGTCGCGGGGGTCGTTTTTGGCTTCCTTACAAGGAAAACTACAGGTCGCGTCGGACGGAAAAACGCGACCAACCGGGACGATTGGCTGGCCTCACTGGACCCCGGCATCGCGTCGTATGTGGACGTGCTCGACGCTGCCGGGATCGAGACTTTCGAGTCCTGCGAGGGCAGCGAGGGACACGGCTTCTTGGAGCCAACCGTGCGCTTCTACGGGGACAACAGCGAGGGCTTCCGTGCCCTCGCCGTGGCCGTGCAGCGAGAACTACCAGTTGCGGAACTTCGCCGGTACTGGCAGGTCAGCCGTGCCGGGGAGCCCGAAGGTCCCCATTGGGAGCTGACGTTCCGCTCGCCTGCCTCCTATTTGCAGACCTTGCACAACGGGCGACCGTCCGTGCCTTTACGCAGGTCTGCCGCGCTGATTTCCTTGCCACGCGGACATTGGTCGTCGTTGTGATGGACGTTGTGCTCACCCCCGGTCTCGGGACGGGCAGTGTGGTACGGGGCGACTCGGGCCATCTTGGTCGTACTCCTATCTTCCGTCGGGTCGCCTGCGCTCACAGGTCATTGATAACCCGACAGATCGCACGGATGGTGCCAAGTGCATCGGACGTGTCCGCAGTGCATGGAACGATGGTCGGACGCCCTGTGCGTACTCCAACCGCTAGCGGCGGCGGCCGGGGCGCTCACCCCGGCCGCCAAACCTTCGCCTCAGTCCTCAAGCGTCAACTGCGGGTCCTGGTAGCGGTTCTCGACCAGTGTGGAGGTCGGTACGTCGAGGCCGCGTGCGAGCCGCACAACGGTCGAGAGGCGCGGGTCGGTCAGTGCGCGCTCCAGCTTGCTTATCTCTGTGATGTGGACCCCGGAGCGGCGCGCGAGCTTGTCCTGCGTGAGCCGGGACGCCGTGCGGGTATCGCGCAGCCGCCAGGAGAACGCGAGAACGATCGCGTGGGTGTCTGCGTCATGGGCCATTCAAGCCACCTGGCCGACGATCTCGACCATGCGCCAGGCCGCGCGGGTAGCGAACACGAACCCGTCCGAGGTTTGGCGGATCAGCCCGGCGCGGAGCAGGCCGTGGACCGGGACCATCGGATCGTCCGTTTCGGCCTCGCGGCCGATGTCCTCGACGCTCCAGATCGGCGGGCCGTCGGGGTCGGTCATCAGATAGAGGGTGTCGCGTTCCAGCGCGTCGCCGCGCTCAGCGGCCGTAGGGACAGGGGTATTCTGGTCGTGCATGGGAGGTCACACTCCTGTGTCACGACCCCCGGTCGGCTCCAACCGGCGCGGGGGTCAATTGGTAGATGCCCCGACGCTAGGTTTCCCTCGTGGCCCCGTCAACCCCTTTCGCCAACCGTTTCGCCAAGCCCTCCTAGACTTCGCGCCATGAACGGGGTTGCACGCGATCCGTTTGGGGAGACGCCTGTGCCGTGGTGGCGCTCCCTGCTGCGATCCGGCAAGGGAGGCGCTCCCAAGCGCTATGCGGCGCCTGCTGGCGCAGTGGGGTCGCTCACGGGACTCTTGCTCCAGAGCGGTGATGGCCTGGACAAGCCGACGCGAGTCGCGATCGTCGGTGCTCTGACGTTCCTCCCGCCATATCTCGTAGAGCGCTGGTGGAAAGGGCGCGAGCGTCGGCAAGAGGAGCGGCTGCTGGCGCTCCCCGACTGATCTTGGCCGGCGAGGGCCGTGGATACTCCGCCGGGTGCAAACAAAGTGCAAACATGCCCCACGCCATTCCACGACATCGACAAATCGGCCGGAAGCCGAATCCTCAGCAATAGGGCCAATCGCCAGACCCGACGACACCCCACGACACCCCAAAAAAGGCTCATAACCCGAAGGTCGCGGGCTCGAATCCCGCCCCCGCTATAGGAAAAAGCCCCGCTCAGGCGGGGTTTTTTCGTGGGAAGGACCGTTGAGCGGATGGGCCAAGGTTCCAATAGGAGGGGTTGGCGAAACCCCGGAGGCTAGCGCCCATGCGGGATTGGTCGGAGGGTCGCGGGCGGATACCCCATCTTCCGGGCGATCTTACCCCAAGGCTGCCCCGGCCGAAGACGCAGACCCCGAAGAACCAGAAGGCAGGGCGCGGCCCGGTGAGGGCCGATGAGGCGGCTACGCTGCGGGGAGGTTCGTGAGCTGCCATTCGCCGACGTAGGTGCGTCCTCGGCGAAGCGGTTCCGCATCTACCCAGCTCCCCCGTGGGAGGCCCCAAAGTCGCCGAGCGCGCGGCGTCTCGAACTCAGGCGTGAAGTAGCCGATTATCGACGAGACCCAATCGCCTATGTCAGCCAGTGCCTTGCGCGCTGGCAGTCCATTCCGAAAGCCTATCTCGCAGGCGATCTCGATCTGCACGTTCACCTTCGGTTCAGGCCCGGTGATCTCGACGGGAACTTCCAGCACTTTTGCATCCACTTTCAGCGGCCGTCCCAGGAAACCCAGGCAAATGTTGGGCTGTCCTTTGGGTCGGCAGTGGCGGAAGCCGCTGACCTTGGGCTTGATCTCATACGGGGACACCGCGACGGCTTGGATCACGCGGTGCTTGTCCTCCTTCCAAAGATTGTTGAGGTCAGCAGCCGGGCGTCGCCGCTGGCGGCGGAGCGTGTTCGGGTTCGTCGTGTCCTTCCGGCCGTAACACGGCTGCGCCCGGTAGAGCATTGCTCGATGCTTCTTCATGACGCCTTCCAAGAGCCGGTCTTGGACGTATGCGGAGCGCCAGTTGACTTTGGTCTCGCTACAGGGGAATGCGGTCCGCTCGGGGATGCGTTGGCCCCGCAGCCCGAGGAACGCCAGCTCAAAGACGAGGTGATCCAGAGTAGATCGCAGGTTGTGGACAACGTCGCCGATCGTCGTAGAGATGTAGAGAGGCGGCTCGATAACGGTATCCACGCGCGTCCAGAACGTACTCTTGGTGTGCGGCTTGGGCTCAGTGCGAAAAGTTGCTCCCTCGACTTCCTTCCCCCATGTCCTGATTTGGTCTTGGAGGAGTTCGAAGTTCTCATGCGCCCGCCAGAGCTTTGCTTGGCACCCGGCGAGCGGATGATCGCGGGGGAGTTTCGGATCAGTGGGCCTTTCGACGGAGGGCAAGCGCGGGAGTCTACGCCGCCACCTCCGTCAAAGCTCGATCCCGATTCAACGCACTCGAAAGCTGCGAGAGGATCGTGAGGTCGGCGTGAAGCCGCACACGCTCGATCCTGCGGACCCGCAGTGGCGCGAGGCCCCATTCGTGCTTGGAGCGGCCGAACGCGCGCTCGACGGACGCACGGCCCCGGTAGAGGGCCTTCCAGCGCAGCGTCTCGCGCGGGATCAGGGGGTGCAGCCGGTCGGCCTTGATCCACCGGGAGGCGACCTTGCACTCGCCCGTCGGGCAGCGCCACTTGGTCGCCTTGCGGTCGTAGTCCGCCCCGGCGAACCGCCACTCGCCGTGCTCGCAGCAGGGCGGCTTGTCCCAGCCTTTCTTGACTCCCTTGGTTTCCCGCAGGCAGATCACGGGCCGCACGCCCCGGTCCTCGCACACGTCGTAGATCGGGCCGAGGTCGTAGCCCTTGTCCATCGCGCACGTCTCGGGGTTGATCCCGAGGCCCTGGAGCTTGTCGAGAAGCGGCTCGACCGTCGTGGATTCGCTCACCCGGGCCGCTTCGACCTTCCACGCCAACGGCAGATCGGTCCGTGCGCATACCGCCAGGTGCAGCTTGTAGCCGTAGAAGCCTCCGCCCTTCCGCGTGGAGATGGCGGAGCGGTGCCCCCAGGAGGCGTCCGGGTCGGAGTAGCTCTCCCGTTCAGGTCCGCCCTTGTACTTGTAGCGCTGCCCGTTTGCGTAGGCGGGCATGTCGGAGGCGTCGATCGCCACGTCCCAACCGAGGAGTGGGTTGGCCTTCTTCAAGGCGCGGATGACGGAGGCGATGCACTCCTCCAGCGCGGTCGTGTGCTCCCGGAGCTTCGCCGTGAAGCGGTAGCACGCCCAATGAGACGGCACGTTGCCGTCCGGGGCGATCATCGCCGCAAGCGCTGGGTGCTCCCTGACGAGCGCGACCGTGCGCGTCCACGTCGGCAGGGCATACATCGACTTCGCCAGCGCCATGCCAATCATGGCGCGCAGCGCGTACCCCGGAGGTCCCCTCTCTGCCAATGTCGTGTGAGACGCTCATGGTCAAGGAATTACTGACTCTTGAGGGCGAGAACGGAGCACGACACGATGTTGGAGATGGAGCACGACGGAGCCGGTGGCCCCGGAGTGGAGGGAGCCGTAGGCGAGCGGAACGGAGGGGCCACCGGGCGCGCCGCGTCGGCGGGGGTCCCCGACCCCGAGCTGGTCGAGCGGGCTCGGCGGCGGCGGTTCACGGCTGAGTACAAGCTGGCGATCCTGCGCGAGGCCGACGGGTGCATGCAGCCGGGTCAGCTCGGGGCGTTGTTGCGCCGCGAGGGCTTGTATTCCTCGCATCTGGCGACGTGGCGCAAACAGCGCGACGCCGGGTCGATCAAGGTGCTCTCTCGGCCGCGGGGGCGCAAGCCCGGTGATCCGCGTGACGCGCAGATCGCGGCGCTCCAGCGGCGTGCGCAGCGCGCGGAGGCGGAGCTTCAGAAGGCGCGCAAGGTGATCGAGGTGCAGGGAAACGTCTCCGCGCTCTTGGGGGAGTTGCTCGAGCCCAGGGGCGCGACCGAGCACGGGAGCACCGAGCGATGATCGAGCAGACCGTGCAGGAACTCACCCCGATCGTCGGGACCCGCCCGGCGTGCCGCGCGCTCGGCGCGGCACCGGCGACGATCTATCGCCGGCGGCGGCTGCCACAGCCCAGGCCGGCGCGCCCGCGGGCCGTCCCGGCCAGGGCGCTATCAGAGGCCGAGCGCCAGGCCGTTCTCGCCGAGCTTCACTGCGAGCGGTTCGTCGACTGCTCCCCTGCGCAAGTCTGGGCGACCCTGCTGGACGAGGGCCGCTACCTGGCCTCGGAGCGCACGATGTACCGGCTGCTCGCGGCTCAACATGGCGGGGGTGCGGGAGCGACGCGACCAGCGCATGCACCCCGGCTACGCCAAGCCGGAGCTGCTCGCCGAGCACCCGAACGAGGTCTGGTCTTGGGACACCACGAAGCTGAAGGGCCCCGCGAAGTGGACGTACTTCTACCTCTACGTGATCCTCGACGTGTTCAGCCGCTACGCCGTCGGCTGGACCGTCCAGCACCGCGAGGGCGCACAGCTCGCCAAGGCGCTGATCGCCCAGGCCGCCGCGCAGCAGAAGATCCCGCAAGGGCAGCTGACCGTGCACGCCGACCGCGGCAGCTCGATGACCAGCAAGCCTGTCGCGTTCCTCCTCGCCGACCTCGGCATCCTGCGCTCGCACAACCGGCCTTACACCTCGACCGACAACCCCTACTCCGAGGCGCACTTCAAGACACTGAAGTACCGGCCCGAGTTCCCCCGATGCTTCGAGAACATCGAGGGAGCCCGCGCGTTCTGCCGCACGTTCTTCGACTGGTACAACCACCAGCACCGCCACTCCGGGATCGGCCTGATGACCCCCGCCGCCGTCCACCACGACCGCGCCCAAGAACTCCACGCCGAACGCCAGCGAGTCCTCACCGCCGCCTACGCCGCGACACCCGAGCGGTTCGTCCGCCGGCCACCACGGCCACCAGCGCTGCCGACCGCCGCCTGGATCAACAAACCAACCACACAGGAGGCCGCTCACTAAATTCGACGACCAAGCGTCTCAATCGACTTGACAGGCTCCGCTGGCCTGAAGGCTTCCACCGTCGCTAAATGGCTCAATGAGGATCGTCATCCCGCTGGCGTCGATAGCGGCGGAGGGCTTCGGCGACGGCTAGGAGCTTCAGCAGCCAGTCCGGCACAAACCATATGGTGCGTAGCCCGAGCCCGATTGCTGGCAGGATGATCGACCAGGCTGTCAGATGTGGCCACATAGCTGCACTTCCAGTCCCCCAACCGTAGGCTGGCTCGGACGTTGCTCTGCTGGCTCTATTGGGACGCCGAACATGGCTGCCTGCCTCATTCCGTCGGTTTTTGCCGGTTGGGCGATCAAGGTGTCCATCCGGCCTCTACTAGTCTGTCGTGGCGGACAGGCCTTTCCCCCTGACGAAATTGCTCGGACGGGTCAGCGATCGGCCGTACTTGCGGAGTCAACTGGATCCGTGTGGCGCTGAAGTAAGATGCGGTGGCTGGCGACCAGGCCGTGAGCGTCAGGGCAGACCAGCGCGACACGATGTGGGTCTACGTATGGCTCGGAAGGGAGACGAGAGGTGATTCACACCCGGGGCATTATTGGCCGGGGGCTTCTGGCGATCTGGCTAGCTTTCGGCATCCCCAGCTCGGTTGCTGCCCGCCCGCATCGAGAGGACGCGGACTTTCCGAACGGCGACCCATGCGCGGGTCAAGAACTGACGCTGAAAATCGACGGTCAAGAAGGGTCGCCGATCCTCTCCTACGGCCCGGTCACCATCCGCGGGGTGCTTCATTGCGGGACGGTTCCGATCCGCAACGCTTCGATTGCCGTTGCCGAAGTCGGCGAAGTGCCTGGCGCTCCGGCTATCGCACCGTCGGTCACGACCGGGCTCGACGGCTCGTTCATGTACGCGGTTCCGCCAGGGCCGAACCGCGTGCTCAGCTTCAGCTACACGTCCTACAGCGACGATCCGGGGCCGTCGGTGAGCACCACGGCTACGCTGCGAGTGCGACCCTCGATCAAGCTACAGATCGAGCCGCGCAAGGTTCGCACCCACCACTCGATCTTCTGGACGGTCACGGTGCTCGGCGGTCCCTTCCCCTCCCAGGGGATCACGCTCGACACCCAAGTCCATGTCGAAGGAACTTGGAAGATCTTCGATCAGGTCGTTGTCCATCACGAAGGCACCAGCCTCGTCTACAAGTACCACTTCCTTAGAACGTACCCGCCGACGACCTACCCTTTCCGCCTGACAATGCCTGCTACCGGATCGAACGACTACCCGTACACGTCCGGCACGAGCAACGTCGTCAAGGTCCGCGTCAATCCGTAGCTCTCTTCCGCGCGAGCGCTACGGTTTGTGACCGCGTCCGGGCCTACGAGGTGACGTCTGCATTGGTTCGCACTTCGGTCGCCCTCGGCGGCTACGCGCTGGTGGCGATCATTGCGGGGATCGTGTTCCCAGCTGCAGTTGGTGTCGGGGGACGGAGCAGGAGCCGGTGGTAGTAGCGGGCGAGGTGGCGCTTGAGGCAGCGCATCGCCTCCATGCGGCTCTTGCCCTCGGCTTCCTTGCGCTGCAGGTAGGCGCGGGTCTCGGGGTCGATCCGGCCACGGGTGATCGCGATGACGTGCAGCGCCCGGTTGAGCTGGCGGTTGCCGCCGCGGTCAAGGCGGTGACGCTCGTGACGGCCCGAGGAGACGGGGATCGGTGCGACACCCGCAGTCCTTGCGAAGTGTGCGTCGCTGGGGAAGCGCTGTGCGCCGGCGGTCTGTCCGATCAGGATCGCGGCGCAGAGCGGGCCGCAGCCGGTCTCGGCGAGCAGCTCGGGGCGCTGGGCACGTACGAGGTCTCGCAGTTCGCGCTTGAGCTGCTCCGCCTCGCGGGTGATCGCGGCGATCCGTCGTGTCTGCTCGCGCGACTGGCGCACCTTGGAGGAGGCCGGCAGCGCCTATGTAGATCACCTGGAGCACGTGATGGAGCGCAAGCGCTCCACGATCCAGGACTACCGCGGACACCTGCGCCGTCACCTCGTGCCGTTCTTCGGCGACCGGCCCATCGACAGGATCGATCCCGCGCAGATCGCGCAGTACCTCAAGCGCAAGCGCAGCGACGGTCTGTCCTCAAAGACGGTCCAGAACCACCTGAACTTCCTGCACGGCATCTTCTCGTTCGCGATCAAGCGCGGCTGGGCGCACAGCAACGCCGTGGCCTACGTGGACCGCCCGAAGAAGAACCGCTCACCCCACCAGCGCGTGCGGTTCTTGCAGCCGAACGAGCTGGACAGGCTGATTGACGCCGCGCCCGAGGACACCCTTGGCGCGGTTGAGCGGGCGCTGTATCTCGCGGCGGCCCTTACGGGCCTGCGCCAGGGTGAGCTGCTCGCGCTCAGGTGGCTGGATATCGACTGGTCGGTCGGTCGCGTAAGAGTGGCCGACAACTTCACGCGCGGCCGGATGGATACCCCGAAGTCCCACGAAGGCCGCTCGGTGCCGATGGCCGCACGGCTCGCCAACGAGCTCGAAGCCCTACGCCTGCGCTCGCGCTTTCGCGCCGACAGCGATCTCGTCTTTTGCCATCCCTACACGGGGCACGTGCTCGACCCATCCAAGATGCGCAACCGCTTCAAGGATGCTCTCGCCCGCGCGGAGGTGCGTGCGATCACGTTCCACGAGCTGCGCCACACCTTCGGCACGCAGATGGCCGCAGCCGGCGCGCCGCTGCGCGCGATCCAGGAGTGGATGGGCCACGCCGACGCCAAGACCACCGAGATCTACCGGCATTACGCGCCCGATCCATCCAACGGGGCGGCGTTCGTTGAACGGGCGTTCGGGGAGGGAGCGGACAGCGATGATGCTTCCTAGATCGGTCTGTGGGGGCTCGGCGGAAGGTCTCTCACACCGTGTGAGAATTGCTGCGGTCCGATCTTGCAGCATTGCCGTGGGCTCAGGTCACGCTGTTGCTCGACAGGGCTCGGGGGAGTCGCTTGATCGCTGCTCTGAGACGAGCTAGGATATGACCACATGGTGACCACAAAGTGCCCACAAGCTAAAGGACGAGCATGAAGAGCGTCGGAGTTAGGGAGTTTCGGGATCACGCAACGACTTATCTCTCGGGGGCCGATGCGGTGGCCGTGAGCAAGCACGGCCAGGTCATCGGCTTCTACATCCCGCTTGAGCGCAACGAGGACGAGGTGCAGCGGGCTGTCGTCAAGTTGGGCGAGGCGGTCGAGCAGGTGCTCCAAGAGACGGGGATGAACGAGGAGGCGCTATCGCGGCTCTTCGATCTGCGGCGGCCGCTTCCCGAATGATCGTCGTCGCAGACGCCAGTGTCCTCGTCGGTGAGCTTCTGCGCCAGCGAGGACGAGAGCTTCTCCTGCATCCCAAGCTTCGCGTGCTCGTTGCGGAGCATCAGTGGGAGGAGACCGAGCACGAGCTATCTGGGCGGCTGGAGATCCTCGAATCAAGAGGGATCTTCACGGCCTCACAGCGCGAGGCTCTGGAGCAGTCCGTACGCGGCCTGATCGATGTGCGAGCTATCGAGGTTGCACCGAGAGATACGTACGCTGCTCTGGAGGCCACAGCACTGCGCCGAGTGCCGCGCGACCCGCGCGACTGGCCAACGGTCGCGCTCGCGATCGTCCTCGACGCCGCCATTCTCACCGGCGACAACGACTTCCTCGGATGCGGCTGCCCGACCTGGACGGTCGAGACGCTACGACGCGAGCTGGAACTCGACGGGACGTAGGGCCTGACGCGCCGCCGCTGAGGTCTCGCACACCGTGTGCGAGACCAAGCTTCGATCGAGCATCGGCGAAATGCTCCAGTACCGTGCTGGAGCATTGTCCACGCTCCTCGCCGTGGCCACGGCAGCCTCCCCCAAGGTTCCATTCAAGGTTCCGTTTTGAGCGAATCGGACCCCAGCGAACCCGATCTAACCCCAGCAAACACGGGCAACCCGACCGTACCCGACCCCCCTTGGGCGAACTCATAACCCGAAGGTCGCGGGTTCGAATCCCGCCCCCGCTATGACCCCATTAGCGACATGCCCGCAAGGTCGTCAAGGTCTGAGGTCTGTGCTGAAGGCGCTCGGTACGAGCGCCTTCAGTCGTATCCGGTGCTTGCTGCGGTTTTGTCTCGACCGAGCCAGAGCCCTCAAAGAGATGGCGACGGCCAGCGTCAGTATCCCTCGATGGCATACGGGTTGAGGAACTGCCGCTTCCAAAAGTACTTGCGCTCGATCTCGTTCATCCGCGCGCGATCGCACACCTCGCTCCACTCGGACTCGATGACTTCGATCTGGTGGTCGACAATCTCACGGGCATCCGACGCGGAGAGTAGGTAGCTCGACGCCGCTTGCAGGCAGCCACTGACCTGGCTCATGCGGAAGCCATCGGGGCCGATGATCATGGCCTGCGCGGTCTCTCCGGTGTTACGAGGCTGCGGGCAGATGTCGTAGGCCGGAGTGAGCGTCAGTGCTGTGCCGTTCCAAAATGCCGCGTGATTGCGTGCATGATCGTCGCTGTTGCCGACGAGAATGTTGAAGGTGATCCGTCCGAACAACTCGCGCAGAGTTGAGCGAGCATCGGTGAATCGCCCACGGATGACGTGCGCGAGGTCGGCGTAGCTCGCGTAGCGGGCGAGCATCTCGTCAAGTTCGAGGATCGTCAACGCCGACACGACCGCGCGCCGCTGACCGGCGGCGGGACGATCGAAGCGTTCGAGCAGTAGCACGTCCTTGCCGAGCGCCTCTGTCATCTGGACTCGAGCTGCGTCAAGGCCGACCCGATGGGCAAGCTCCATCGCGGCGTACTCACCCTTGACAACGGAATATCGGTCAGTGAGCGATGAGAACTTCGCGATCAGATTGCGCCCTCCGTCGGTGAGCAAGGCCTTAGGGCGAGCGCCGCCCACCGAGCTGCCATGCAGTAGTGCTGCGTCGAGGATGGGCGAGAGTGGAATGCCTTCCTCGACGCGCTGTGCGGACTGCATCATCTCTTCGAGCGACGCTGTTCCGGCCTGGCGGCCCAAGTAGTTACTGGAAGAAGCCTGGAAGTCGAGTGCCCCGATGCGGTCTGAGCCTGACTGAAGCAGGTAGGTCAATGGGCTGAGCGTTGCCGGATCCTCGTCGTGGGCCCCGGCCCCCAGCATTCGGTTCATGATCACTCGCTGCCCCCAGGCGTCTGGTCCGGCATCGGCGATGCACCCGGCGATGGACAACCCGGATAGCGGAGGGATTCGGCCGGGCGCGAGGGGCAGCTCTGGTAGATACAGCGGGATCGCGTTCTCGCGGCGCAGGTAGCTCTGGCCGTAGTTGAAATCGACCGGCTTGCCGGTTGCCTCCAGCCGGCCCGCGATCACCGGTTCGGATGCTTCGGGTAGCCAGATCCAAACGTATGCCTCCTTCGGCTGCTCAGAAGTCATCCGTCACGGGCTCCTTTGGCATCCGGACTCGCTGGGGTAGTAGCGCGAGGCGGTCTCGGACGCGATCTACATCCGCACTCAGGCGAGTGCGATCTTCTTGGAATAGGGGAACGCCAACTAGCGCTGCCACCTCGAATGCGAGCCCGAGGCCGACGGTGAGATCGCCTTGCTCGATCTTGTGGAGAGTCACCCGCGTGATGCCTGCCCGGTCCGCCAGCTGCTGAGCGGACCAGCGTCGCTCGCGTCGAGCCTGAAGGATCTGTGCGCCGAGCAGTTGCGCCGCTTCGCGTGCGTATGGTGAGTAAGCTCGAGTCTGCTTCATAAATGTATATTATCACGTACTGTAAAGCTATATAGTACATTCTTATATACAGATTGAAACCCTCGCCTGCGGCGTCCCGTCCTTTGGATCGGCGGCATGGTCATCTTTCCAGCGCCGGAGAACGCTCCAGACCGTGCCATGCCTACCTACCGTCCAGGCCAGCCTGGGATGCGTTGTTGAGGGGTAGGTGCGTGTAGGCCCACCAGCGGTCGGAGGTAACGATCGCCTTCGTGTCGGCCAGGAGCTGTTTGGCGTGGTCCTCGTGACGGTCAGCGGCGACATGAAAGTAGGCGTGGCGTTGATCGAAGACACCCCACAGCGCGCGGCGTTGACCGGCGGTCCGCCAGCCGGTCTCATCCATGTTCACCGCACGAGCGCAGCGTAGGCGCTCCAGCAGATCGGCGTGCGGATCTGAGAGAGCCCCGCTGGTGCGCGTGAGGATCGCGTCGACCGTGCCGGTCGAGATCCTGGAGGAGAACAGCTGCTCGCATAGCTCGACCACATCCCGGCGGGAGATGCGGTTGCGCACCGAGAGCGTCGCGACGGCCGCCTGAAAGCGCGGGCCGAACGCGCTGGAGACGAGCGCCGCGGGGAACTGTCCGCGTGTCGGCTCACCGCAACCCGGACACCGAACCCGCTGGGCGCGGTGCTCTGTGACCTTGACCGAGATGACCGGGAGCTCCTCGACCTGGTGGCGCACCGGCCCACCGACCGCCACGTGCTCTGCGGCGGCGAACACGTCCCCGCATGAGCAGCGCTCGGGCCAGTGCTCGATCACCTCGTCAACCGCCCACGCCGGCAACAGCGGCCGGCCCTTGCCCTCGTGGCCGGGCTGTGCGCCGCGTGGACGCCCCGAAGAGTCCTTGCTACGCGCCGGGGCCCATCGCCAGCCGGCAGCGATCTCCTAAACGCTCACCCCGTCGCTCGCTAGGCCCGGTCCTCGTCTTTAGAAGCGGAAGGGCGACCCACAGGTCGGGGTATGACGGGGACCGCACCGTGGGCGTTGAGACTGCGCCTCCTGGTCTCATTCCTCCTCGGCCATCTCCAGCAACTCCTCGGCGGTGATCACTCGCCGCGATCGCGGGATGGTTGGCCTGCATGTGCTCGCGTCCGAGCTCCACGACCTGTTCGTCGTCCTCGCCCCGTATGATGTAGCCGCACTCACAAGCGATTCGCTTTGCCATGTCGATATTGTCGCTGATGTGGTCGTGCAGCTGTGTGGGCGCCTCGTCGTGAGATCCGCAGGAGCTGAGTTGGCAGGTCAGCTGCCTGGAGCGCAGGGCCGGATCGCATTCGCGTGGCTCGTCTATAACCGGCGACCGCGGCGCACCGCGGGAGGAGCTCGCGACGGCGATCTGGGGAGAAGAGCGCCCGGCGGCGTCGGGCCCAGGCAATGCGCGCTCTGCTCTCGAAGCTCCGCTCCGTGATCGGACGTGACTCGCTCCCGGCAGATCGGCCGTTGCGTCTCACGCTCGATGACGACGCGAACGTCGACGTGGAGGTCGCCGCACGAACGATCCACGACGCTGAGTCGGGGATCGCACGCCAGGAATGGGAGCGTGCCTGGATCGCGTCCCAAATTGCTATGAACGTCACGCGCCGTAGCTTCCTGACCGGGCACGACGGCGCATGGGTCGAGGAGCGCCGCAGGGAGCTCGGCGCCGTATACATTCGCGCCCTGGCGACGCTCGCCGCGGCTGCGCTGCAGCTCGGCGAAACCGAGCTGCTGACCGCCGAGAGGGCGGCGCGCGAGTTGGTCGCCGCCGAGCCGCTGAGCGAGGGCGCGACCGCGCTGCTGATGCGAGCGCTTGACGCGCGTGGTGAGCGGCCGGCCGCGCTCGTCGTCTACGACGAGCTTCGCCTGCGTCTACGCGAGGCCCTCGGAGTAGCGCCGGGACCGCAGCTGCTGGCGTTGCACTCCGAGATCGTCATGCGCTGACGAGACGCCAACGGCGCGCCAACGGTCTAGCGGGATGATCCGCCCATGACCAGAGATGAGCACGACTCCGGGTGCAGGCAACCCCCCAACGCCGCCGTCGGCCCTGCCCGAGCCGACGCGTCAAGGGTCTGAGGCGTCGAGGCGCTCGTGCATTGCGACGACGCTGACATTCACTACAGGACCGCAGCTGTGAACGGGATCGAGTTGCATTACGCCCACGCAGGCACGGGGCCACTGGTCGTCTTCCTGCACGGCTTCCCCCAGTTCCACTATGCCTTCCGCAGCCAGCTGCGGGAGTTCAGCGCCGACCACCTGGCCGTTGCTCCCGACCAGCGGGGCTACAACCTCTCATCCAAGCCGGAGGGCGTCCACAGCTATGGGATCTGGCCCGCGGTAGAGGATCTACGCGCCCTCGTCGAGCACCTTGGGTACGACCGCTTCGTGCTCGTCGGCCACGACTGGGGCAGCCTCGTGGCGTGGGCATTTGCGCTCCACTATCCGGAGATGCTTCGGGCGCTGATCAGCCTCGGTGGTGCCCACCCTGGTGTCCTGGATCGCGCGCAACGCGAGGACGACGAGCAGATCCAGGCCAGCCAGTATCTCCTCGGTCTTCGCCGTCCGGATGCAATCAAGGCGATCGCTGCCAACGACTTCGCCGCGCTCGAGCAGGCGCTCGATCACCCCTTCTTCTCGTGAGGAGGATCGCGAGGCGTACCGGCGGTCATGGCGTGTTCCGCGGGCGATCGAGTCGGCGCTGCACTGGTATGAGGTCGAGGGGATCGCCCCGCCGGATCGGCACGGCACCCCCGGCCGCGGCAACTACTCCCCGGACGTCGCGCCGCTGTACGTCGATGTCCCGACGATGGTCATCTACCCGGAGGCAGACCCATACGTCAGGCCCGCCTCTCATGCCGGCCTCGAGCATTTCGTTCGCAACCTGACGTTCCGCCCAGTGAAGGACGGGACACATTGGATCGCCGAGCAACACCCCGAGCTCGTCAATCGCTACATCCGCGAGTTCCTGGCGCTCAAGGCCTAGCTCCCACGTGAGCGACGGTCGCCGGACGAGTAGCATCGCCTGCTTCAAGCGAGTCGGAGCGCCCGACGGTGATCTCCGAGTTGCGCGGCCCACGGACGAAAGGCTCGACGAGCATGAATGTTTTCCGCACTCCCGACGAGCGTTTTGAGGGTCTCCCCGGCTATCCCTATGGGCCGTGGTATGTCGAGGTGGGGGGTCTGCGTCTGCATCACATCGATGAGGGCTCCGGCCCGACGGTGTTGTGCTTCCACGGCGAGCCCGATTGGAGCTACCTATACCGGCACATGCTTGAGGGCCTCGTGGCGACGGGTCACCGCGTGGTGTGCCCCGATCTCGTCGGCTTCGGCCGCTCGGACAAGCCGACCGACCAGGACTGGTACACCTACGAGCGCCACGTTGAGTACGTAACGCGCCACCTGGAGCAGGTGGAGCTCTCGGATGTGACGGTGGTGGTGCAGGACTGGGGCGGGCCGATCGGGCTGCGCTGGGCTGTCGAGCATTCAGACCAGGTGGGGCGCCTGGTGATCATGAACACCGGGCTCTTCACTGGCCGCGTCAGCAAGGGCTTCATGGCGTGGCGGGAGTTCGCCGAAAGGACCCCGGATCTCCCGATCGGGATGATCATGCAGGGCGCCACCACCACCGAGCTCGCACCGGAGGTGATCGCGGCGTATGAGGCGCCGTTCCCCACCGCCGAGAGCAAGGCCGCCGCGCAGCGCTTCCCGCTGCTCGTGCCACTCACCGAGCAGGAGGACGGGGTGGCGGAGATGCTCGCCGTTCGCGATCGACTCGGCCACTGGGAGAAGCCTGCGCTGATCGCCTTCTCCGACAGCGACCCGGTCTTCCCCTACCCGACCGCGGGCGAGCAGTTCACGAGCCTGATCCCCACTGCCGGCGAGCAGGTGCGCATCGAGGGTGCGGCGCACTTCCTGCAGGAGGACCGGGGACCTCAGATCGTCGAGGCGATGCTCACGGCATTCGGAGCGCCGATCGGCTCGGCCTAGCGCCGAGCCTGGAGCGCGTGGATCTCCTGCAGCGTCTCGCGCAGCCCTGACTCGCTCTACGCCAGCCTGATTACAACGGTCCGTTACTATTTACTAGCGTCAAGGGAAGGGCTTCGAGATGGAACGTAAGTGGTGGACATTGATCGCGGTGTGTGTGGCGACGTTCATGCTGCTCCTCGACATCACGGTGGTCAACACCGCCCTGCCGAGCATCCGCAGGGACCTCCATTCGTCGTTCACCGACCTCCAGTGGGTCGTCGACGCCTACGCGCTGACGCTCGCCGCGTTCGTGCTCACATCGGGATCGCGGTCCGCTCGTCGGCGGCGCGCTCACCCAGGCGATCGGCTGGCAGTCGATCTTCTTCCTGAACATCCCGGTCGGCATCGCCGCGATCGCCGTGACGGTGCTGAAGATCGCCGAATCGCGCGATGAGATGGCCCGCGGCGTGGACTGGGGCGGCACCGTCACCTTCTCGGCGGCCAACGCGCTGCTGGTGCTGGCGCTACTGCGCGGGAACGCCGAGGGCTGGACGTCCGGTGTGATCCTTGGTCTGCTCGCCGCGGCGATCGTGCTGTTCGCGGCGTTCGTCGCGATCGAGTTGCGCGTCGCGCAGCCGATGCTCCCGCTCAACCTCTTCCGCAGTCGCGCCTTCACCGGCGCGCAGGTCACCGCGTTTGCGCTCAGCGGCTCGATGTTCGCGCTGTTCCTCTACATCACGCTCTACATGCAGGAGATCGAGCACCTCTCGCCGCTACAGGCCGGTCTGCGCTACCTGCCTTTCACGGTGGGCACGTTCTTGGTTGCGGGCGTAACCGCCTCGCTGGAGGGGAAGGTCTCTCCACGCGTACTGCTTGCGGGCGGCCTCGCGATCACCGGCGTCGGTCTGATCCTGATGAGCAGCGCTCAGGCGAACGACTCCTGGCGCGAAGGCTTCGCCCACGGCTTCTCGACCATCCTCCTGGCTGGCAGCGCCCTCGCGCTCGTGGGTGCCGTGCTCGCGCTGCTGCTGGTCCGCGACAGCGACCTGCGCCACGACGAGACACCCGAGATCGCGACCGAGCCAACGGTGGCGTGAATGACCTTTTTATGGGGAAGACAGCGCCGCAGTGGATTAGGATGACGCTCCCGGAGCCCATACCCATCGGACAGGCGGGTGGAACGACAGTTTTTGCATCCACTGCAGTGGCTTGGCCGGCGTGATCCCGACCACCTCGCGCTGCGCCGGGCCGGGCGAGCGGCGATCGTGATGCCGGCGATGTTCGCATTGGGGGACGAGGTGATCGCCGATCCCGCGTTGGCGACGTTCGCGGCGTTTGGCTCGTTCGCGATGCTGCTGCTGGTCGACTTCGACGGCTCGGTGCTGGACCGCCTGCGGGCCCAGGCTGCACTCGCGGTCGCGGGATGTGCGCTTGTCTGCCTTGGCACTTTGGTCTCGCAGAGCGTCTGGCTCGCGGCCGCGACGATGGCGGTCGTTGGCTTCGTGGTGATCTTCGCCGGGGTCGTCAGCTCGGTGCTGGTGGGAGCCACCACGTCGCTGCTACTGGCCTTCATCTTGCCGGCGACAATCGCCGGAGGAGTGTCATCAGTGCCGGATCGCGTGGCAGGCTGGGCTCTGGCTGCTGCCGCCTCGCTGATCGCTGTCGGACTGCTTTGGCCAGCACCCACGCGCGGTCCGCTGCGTTCGGCGGCCACCACCGCCTGTAGGGCACTGGCAGCACGGATGCGCACGGAGGTCGCGTACATGCTGAGCGACAGGAGCGAGTCATTTGCGCGCGATCGCAATGATGCGGTCGCGCAGGCGAGCGGCGCGGTCGCTGCGCTCCACCGTGGGTTTCTCGCCACGCCATACCGGCCGACCAGCTTGAACACTGCGGCAAGGACAATCGTGCGCTTGGTGGACGAGCTGAACTGGCTGAACACCATCGTCGTTCAGTCCGCGCCGCCTCTGGAGGGCGCCCCCCCGGTCAACCAGGCAGCTTGCGCGGTCAAGGCGACTGCGGCTGCCGTGCTCGAACGGGGAGCAGATCTGCTCGAGGTGACGGGCGGGAACTGCGACGCTCTGTACGGCGCCCTGATCGAGCTGACCGACGCGATGAGCGGCATGGAGGAGAGCGCCACAGCCGATCTGCCGGTCAGGCGGACGCCGGCTGCGTCGAGCCCGGACGCGGTCGATGAGCAGGTGAGCGAGTTCATCACGTCGCTCGATCCGAGCTTCCGCGCGCAGGAGCTCGGCTTTGCGGTCTCGTTGATCGGAGCCAACATCGACCTCACAGCGGCGGCCGAGCGACGCAGCTGGCTGGAGCGACTGCTCGGCCGCCAGCCCGAGGGTCTGGCTGGGGCGCTATCTGCGGCGCATGAGCGCGCGGCAGCGCACGTCGATCGACACTCCGTGTGGCTGCACAACAGCGTGCGCGGTGCCGTCGGGCTGGGGCTGGCGGTATTCGTCGCCAACCGGACTGGAGTGCAGCACTCGTTCTGGGTGGTTCTCGGCACGCTCTCGGTGCTGCGATCGAACGCTCTGAACACAGGGCAGAGTGTGATTCGTGCTCTGCTGGGCACCGTGGTCGGATTCATCATCGGCGCGGCGATGCTGGCGGTGATCGGTACCAATACAACGCTGTTGTGGTTTCTGTTGCCGCCTGCGATCCTGCTCGCTGGAGTCGCACCAGCCGCGATCTCGTTCGCGGCTGGGCAGGCCGCATTTACGCTTACGCTGGTGTTCCTTTTCAACATCATTCAGCCTGCCGGATGGCAGGTGGGCCTGTTGCGGCTGGAGGACATTGCCATCGGGTGCGCAGTGAGCCTGGCCGTCGGACTGCTCTTCTGGCCGCGTGGCGCGCGAGCCGCGCTGCGCCGGGCGCTGGCCGACGCATACACCGACAGCGCGGACTACCTAGCCAGCGCTGTCGATTTCGGGATGCTCTGCTGCGAGATCAGCGATGCGTCTCCCGCCGTCCCGGCCACCGATGCTGCTCGCGCAACCGCGGCGGCGCGACGATTGGACGACACGTTTCGCGGCTACCTGGCCGAGCGCGGCGCCAAGCCGGTCCCGCTCGCGGAGGTGACCAGTCTTGTCACCGGGGTCGCCGGCGTTCGCCTCGCGGCCGACGCCGTCCTGGATCTATGGCTGCGCGAGGACGGCTCGGCCACCGGCGACCGCGCTGCGGCCCGGCAGGAGCTTCTCGAGATGAGCGAGCTCTTGAAAGTCTGGTACGACGACCTCGCACGCAGCCTCGTCAATGGGCGAGAGCTACGCAAGCCCCTCGCACACGACAAGGTTGCCGACGGGCGACTCGTCGAGGCGGTCCGTCGCGACTTGCGTGGCGAGGACGGCAGCGCGAGCGCAACCGCCGTCCGAATGATCTGGACGGGCGATCACCTGGATGCGGTCCGCCGACTGCAGAAGGTCATCGTCGGGCCGGCACGCATCACATCGCCGCCACGGGGCGACACGGCGCTCTCCCTCAGGTCGTCTTGATGAGCCCACCGTCGATGATGTAGTTCACGCCAGTGACGTTGCCGGTCCGCTCGAGACCAATATCGCGATCAGCGTCGCCAACCCCTCTGGTGTCGTGAACCGGCCGGTGGCGAACCCGCCGATGCGCGATTGCGGGCAATCGCAACAGGGGTAGGATGATGTCAACGCATGAATCTGACGCCCTGGTCTTAAGCAGCTCGCGGCGGCGCTCTCGACGGGGCACGGCCACTACCTGACGATCGCCGCGCCGATACCCAGGAGGCGAGGAGATGGCGAGCATCAACGAGTATGAGGCGAAGCAGATCGAGAAGGCGAACGCGACGAAATTGACGCCGGTCGTGTTCATCCACGGGCTGTGGCTGCTGCCGAGCAGCTGGGATCGCTGGGCGACGGTGTTCGAGCAGGCCGGCTACACCGCGCTGACGCCGGGGTGGCCGGACGATCCGCAGACCGTCGAGGAGGCCAACGCGAACCCCGAGGTCTTCGCCCACAAGACCGTGGGGCAGGTGGCCGACCACTTCGACGAGGTGATCGGCAAGCTGAAGAAGAAGCCGGCGGTCATCGGGCACTCCTTCGGCGGGCTGCTCGCGCAGATCCTCGCCGGGCGGGGTCTCGCGGCCGCGTCGGTGGCGATCGATCCGGCGCCGTTTCGCGGCGTGCTGCCGCTGCCGGTCTCCGCGCTGAAGTCCTCCCGGCCGGTGCTGGGCAACCCGGCCAACCGCAACCGCGCGGTCCCGCTCACCTACGAGCAGTTCCGCTACGCCTTCGCCAACGCCGTCAGCGAGGACGAGGCCAAGGAGCTGTACCACACGTTCGCCGTGCCCGCCCCCGGCGCGCCGCTGTTTCAGGCGGCGACCGCCAACCTGAACCCGTGGACGGAGGCCAAGGTCGACACCAAGAACCCCGACCGCGGCCCGCTGCTGATCATCGACGGCGAAAAGGACCACACGGTGCCATGGGCGATCGCGAACGCCTCGTTCAAGAAACAGAACCGCAACAAGGGCGTGACCGAGATCGTCAAGCTCCCCGACCGCGGGCACGCGCTGACGATCGACAGCGGTTGGCGCCTGGTCGCCGACACCTCGCTGGAGTTCGTCAAACGGTTCGTCTAGCCGCCGGCGATGCTTGCGCCCAGCTTCTCATTGCGAACGCGCTGGCGCGGATGAGCGCACTGGGCGGTCGAGACGTCGGCGCCTTTCCGGTACTGCGTGCCTCCGAGCTTTCGGAGATCGCCGCGTTTGGCACCGAGCGGCCGGTGGCCGCCGGGCAGTTGCTGTTCCAAGCCGGAGAGGCTTCCTACGACCTGTTCGTCGTCCTCGAGGGTGAGGTGGAGGTTGTCCGATTCGACGGCACGGATGCAGTTGCCATATGACCCAGGCCAGCCGGGAACGGTTCGTCCGATGGGCACCGAGAGGTCGCTAATGGGAGCGGATCGTTCCCCCGCTATGACAGTCGTCTGTGACGGTCCCTCGGGCGCTCGCAGTTGTTAGGGAGGTCGGGAAGCAGTTCGGCGTGATCGTGGCTGCAGGGTCGAGTCGCTGTCCGGCCTTGTCGTAGGTGATCGTCACGTCGAAGGCGCGGACAATCTCGGCAAGCTCCGCATCGTCGGCGGTCTTGAGGGCATGACGCACGTCGGGCACGGCGTCGAGCATCGCCACAATATCGTCGGGGTGGTGCCCGCTTGGTCCTCGGAGCGTCCAGCGCGTCGGCGGCGGCAGCCTCCGCGTGCTCAACTCACGATGCGCTCGGTGGCGAGGGCGACGACAGGGTGTGTGGGGTCGTCGTGCTCCTCAAGGCGTAGTGATTGAGCGCGAAGGGAACGACTGATCTTCTCCAGCGCGGCGGCGCCGCCAGGGCGCCTCGACCACCCGGCGACCTTTGATCGGCAGCGTTGACGCCGCCTTAACCGATTTACGCACAAGAACGATCTGATTACCACACATCAACGCACCGCCACCTAACGCACTCATATCCGGAATGCCATCCGCAGGGCGTGAGAAAGTGTGAAGTTTCTGTTATCTCGCGCTCGCCGCGCACACCACACGCCACCTTCACGATATGTTCACATCAAGAGCCTCGACGCAGGGCGAATGTGTGGCCATCGCAACCTGAAGAGCGAGCCTAGGGCTCAGCAAGGGGGGCACATGACCACGGTTCGCACGCCCGTGCGTTCGGTATTCGGCTTGTCACCGAGCTTGAAGGACCCAAACCCCATCCTGGGAGGCGTCCCACGATGCTTGCGGCGCCCCCGCCGCCGGCTCTGTGCGGCTCATCGCTCGTTCGGATACCACTGATGGCCAAGAAGAAGAACAAGCGCGGCAAGGCGCCGGCTGGCAAAGTGGGCAAGCGCACGAACGCGCGGCAGTCGCCTGCCGAGCGCCAGGCCGACGAGAAGGCCCAGCGCTCGCAAGGTCCTTCGCCCCCGCCTCGAGAGCAGGAGAGCGGCCAGTTCCTGGTGGATCTCGCCGTCAAAATGATGAGCCCGATCGGCCGGCTCGCGGCCACATATGCTGTGCTTGCGGCTCTCCTGCACAAGCCCGACGCAGCCACACTCGCAGCGATTGTGGCCTCCTTGACGACGTTGTTCGACGTTTACGACGGGCTAAACTGGAGGCGCTGGGAGTACGCGCGCCACGGCGACGTGGTGCCGCTGCTGGCCGGCTATCTCCTGTGCTTCCTTTGTATGGCCGCGCTCGCGGTCGTTGGCTTCACCGTTCATCCGGACTCCTGGCAAGGCGATCTCACGGTCGCTCTGTTCGTCCTGATCGCCCTGGGCCGTGCCGGCATCCAGAGCGCTATCTGTGACCGTCTGCGCGAGCACGGTCACACGGAGGCCTCGCCGTTCTTCGGCAAGAACGTGTCGAATCGGATCGACGGATGGCTCGATCGTCACGTGGCAGACGAGCTGGCTTCCTCGCCCAACATCATCAAACGCTTTGCGTATACCGTGGCGACCTGGATCGGCGCGCGCCCGATCAGCCCCATTCGTGAGGCGAGGCGCTTCGTCGCTACCGCCGTCGCCGCCATATCGCTGCTGCTGCTCTTCATGGTCGGCCTGGCCGTCGGCGAGAAAGGGGTCCACATCGTCGTCCACGCCGTCGAACGTACCATCGGGGGCGCCTCTACATCGACGACCTCGACTGACGCTGCCGCCGCGCCGCCGACCACTCAGACCGAGCCAGAAGCCACCAAACCGTCCACGTCCGACGTCTCACCATCGGTGGCGCCAGCCGCGCCGGCCCCAGACCTTCAATGCTCTACCAAGCCGGGGAGCGGCGCCCCCGAACCATGGGCGAACGTGATCTCGCGGCTCTACCTGGGCCCCGAACTTCTCGGCACAGGTCAGCCGCCCGGCACTGAAACCGCAGGCTGCACCGGACCGATCCATCGCGTTCGCACGAGCCACGGTCTATTCGTCTGGACCGAGGGGACGAGTCCCGTGAGCGGCGCGACACTCAGTATCGCCGTCGGCTCCCGTTATGGCTCAGCGATCTTCCTGGCGCCGGCAGTCGAGCCGGTGATGGCACTGATCAAGCGCTTCGGGATCGTTGGAGGCAGCCGACGGTTCGACGCCGGCACGGGAGATTTCTACCCCGTTCACACCCCGGCCGGAACGTTCATCTTGATCCGTCGCGAAAAGGGCACCGGCCGCTCGGCGGGCTCGTACGCGATCATCCCACCGGCTGTCGCCGAGGCATGGGTGACTGCCCAGGCCGAAGTCGGAGAATTCTTGTGGCCCGTACCAGCGTACCGCGGCACCGAACCCGTTTTCGACTTCGACACGGACACGATCCCGTCGAGCGTCGCCTACGTCTTGCCCGCCATGTCCAACAACGTCAGCGAGCCCACAATCAGCGCAGGCGAACTGCAGGCGGTCGCGGAACGCGCCGGATAGAGTCTATTCGGCCGGCGAGTCAGAGGAGATCGTCGGCAAGGCCCTCAAGGGCCGCCGCGACGACGTCGTGCTCGCCACCAAGTTCTGGGGCCCGATGGGCGAGGAGTAAAACCGTCGGGGCGTCTCGCGTCGCTTAATAATCGCCGAGGTCGAGAACTCGCTCCGTCGCTTGGGCATCGTGTGGATCGACCTCTACCAGATGCACCGCCCCGATCCCGAGACTGACATCGACGAGACGCTGGGCGCCCTCACCGACCTCCTCCAGCAGGGCTAGGAGCCCGGGCCTGACGCCTCTTCCGCGGCTTCGGTAGGCAGCTTGGGCGGCGTGTAGGTCTGGACGCGAGGGTTGGTCGGTAGCAGCGACATCGCTTTGGCGATCTCGATGTCGAGCGCGGCCTCCCAGATTGGACGCTCAGCCTGTGCGGTGGCTTTGCCCAGGGTTGCGCCTGCGCCCTTCCAGGTGATGCCGATGCTTGCGAGCAGCCCGAGCGCACCAGCGGCGGCTTCTCCAGCATCGGGATTGGTCAATACGAGCGCGAGACTTCCAGCAAGGAGGATGAGCACCGCGCCGATCTCAAGCACGAAGCGTTTTGCGAACTGCCACGCAAGTGTTCCCGTCTGGGAGAACGCCTGTACGCCAGCGTCAACGTACTCGCCGAACTTCAGATCATCGGTGCCGCGCTTCTCTCCGGACAAGAGAGCGCGCCAGCGCTCGCCCTGGCGTCGCAAAAGTCGCTTGTTGTTCGTGTCCAAAGGGCCGGTTTTCGGTTGTGTTTCAGCCCAGACCACCCATTCGTTGAGCGAGTCGTTGATGCTGTGCCCGGTGTGAGGGGGGAACAGACTGGTCAGGTCGGAGATCCAAGCTCGAAGCGTCGCGATGCGGTGTGGCTGTAGCTTTTCGTGGAGGCTCTTGAGGTCTTCGGGGAGTCGTGTGGTATCGGCGAGCGCTCGGCCGAGCCCGTAACTCTTGCCTAGCTTGAAGTGCGTGGCGGTGAGTGTCGTCAGGAGTTCAACGTGTAGCTCGAAGATCGCGGCGCGATACGGCCCTTCGAGTTTGGCGGCGGGGAGCTTTTCTTTTGCTTCCGCGGCACTCGGGACGTCGAGACCGGCGGCTTTGACCTTGTCTTCGAGCGACTTCAGGCCGACCTCCACCTGTTTGAGACCGAGCTCTGCCCGCTGTGAGCCTCCGAACTCGCTGAGGCCGGGAAGATCGGCGTCGGGCTGAGCGTCCTTGCCAGGCCAGGAGCCTGGGTTGTAGAGCTCGGACATCTGCCAACCGAGCACGAAGGCGACCATTACTTCGGCATCGCCGGCGGGCTCGGGTGCGCTCACCCCGGCGACGAGTTCCTTGGCGAGCGCTTCCCCGGCTTCTTTAGCGCCCTTGGCGAGCTTGTCCGCGACGTCGGTCTCGCCGCCAGTCTGGGTGGGTTTCGTCGTGCTTCCCGAGCCCCCGCCGACACCGGTCTCACCCTCGGTCACGCGGCACCCCCTAGACCGAGAACCCTGCTCAGCCGATGGGGCTTAGGACCACACTCCGCAATCGCAATCGACACAGGCTGTCCGTAAGGAAGACGGCGATATCGCAGCGCCGGTCGCGTGCGACGTCGCCCCGATATCGCAGCCATGCCGCGCACGAAACGAGCATACAGAAGTAGTGGTCAGGCCACGATGGGACCCCGTTGCCCGACCGGATGGGTCGCTACTGCGCCCGTGCAAGATGTCGGCACTCGTAATGGTCGATCTGTCGGCGCAGCGTTTTTTGGTGATGCGGTATTCGCGCTGGTTGGTGATCACGGGAGTCCTGCCAGGTAAATGGCGATGATGCCCTTGGGTTGTTTGGTGACGTTGTCGTATTGAAAGTAGTCAGGGAACGTCGTGCCATCTGGATGTGCTGACCATTGGGCGGAGAGCTCGCGTGCACACGTATCCTCGCCCGCCAAATCAGGCTCGCCGACTGCGGCGGCTGCCATCACTCGGCCCTACAGAATTAGGCTAGCTTCGCCGCTGCCACGAGTTCGGTATCCGGGTCTTCGGATGGGCTGGGTTCGATGAATGCTTCGAGCGGCTCGGTCCGCCATGGCCGCTCGGGTCCCGGCGGGGTGTTCAGCCAGCGTGTGGCGTCGTCTCGTCCGAGGTCTATGAGCGCGTCGATGAAGTCCCTGTCGAACAGGAGATAGCTGAGCAGGTCGCCGTGTGCTGGGCTGTCACCGCCTAGGAGACGGTTCAGCAGCGGAAAGTCCGGCGAGCGAAGGCCTTTCAGGCCGCCATAGCGGGTGCGGAAGACCTCCGAGGCGATCTCGCCGATAATGCCCCGGCGGCTGGGCGCGATGAAGATGTAGGGCACGCGGCGATAGGGCGACTTGCCGCGCGCCTGGCGGTAACGAGTGCCGGCGGACGCGTCCTTGTCATCGGCGAAGAACGCGTTGACGTTCCCAAGCATCCGCATGTCCTCGCCCAGCGGGTCCACCAGCGTCCCCTGCAGCGCGTGCAGCGCACCGTCCGCGAAGTCGGGAGGCTCACAGTCGTGACTCCCTGGCCGGGGTGCCTCCTCGGTGATCCCTTCGGTCCCGATCACCACGAGTCGCTCAGCGCCGAGGTCCAGGGCGGGCTTGATCGGGGTGTTCAGCCGCGTCCCGCCGTCCACGTACCAGCCGCGAGCCGCCGTCGGTGTCTGCACCCGTACCGGCGGGAACAGGACCGGGATCGCAGCCGATGCGCGGACATGTTCCTCGGCGAGCTCGGTGGGCACATACTCGACGACGTGCGATTTGTGCAAAGCAAGCTCGGTGCCGGCCTCGACGAACACGACCGTCCCGCCGGTACGTGCGGCGGTCGCAACCACCGCAACACTTTGGACGATCCCTGCGGTCACGTTGCGGTGAAGGTCGTCCCAGCTCATCCAGCGCTCGAGGCTGCGCGCCAGCGGGGTGGGATCGAGCAAGCTCGGCACACGTGCCCCGGGGACCGACAGCAGTCCCCCGAGATAGCGCAGCGCCGTCAGCGGCAGCTGGCGGCGCAAGATCGGACGAATCACGCCCTCCTTCGTGACCTGTCGCCAACGTTCGAGCAACCCGGCGGCCTGCTGATCGGCGCTCAGATGCTGGCTTGCGCCCATATACGCGGCGTTGATGGCGCCGACACTGGTGCCGAGAAACAGCGTTGGTCGCTCCCCGCGCGCCTCGAGCGCCGTGGCGAGGATTGAGATCACCCCAGCCTCATAAGCCCCACGAGCACCACCGCCCGAAAGCACACACCCGATCCGCTCAGATGCTTGCAATCCGCATCCTCATCCTAGCTCCGCCGGGTCGGGAGGGTTGGAGTCGAACACATGGACGGCTGCGGCCAGATGACGAACGACGACGTCATTGACCCTGCGGAGGCGGTGAAGTGCCGATTACGCATCGCGGACGATGCGCAGTATCACCGTACGTGAGGCGTGGCGTATCGCATCGAGCAGGGCGTCCAGCTCGTTCTCGCGCAGCTCCTCGGCGGCCTCTACCTCGACGATGAGCGGCTCGATCCCTGTGCCGGCGTGGGCGATCACGCGGCGAACCTGGCCAGCCTCCCGCTCCAGCGCCTCCGGTGATGGCAGCGACAGCACGACCTGGCCCGCGACGGACGCCTCGAGGTTTCCCTCGGCGTCAGTCGGGCCGGCCTCGACTACGACCTTGCCACTTTCCATGCTCGGGAGCGCGCGCGCTTCGAGCTGCCTGTTGACGGCGCCGCCGCGTGGGACCTGGACGATGAGACTCGGCTGGAGGACCATGCGCCGACCTTAGCGCCAAGTGCAGTGGAAGGAGCAATCACGTGCGCCGGTTGCGAAGCCGCTTCATTGCGGCTGGTCCCGCTCCGGTGCGCGTAGCGCCCACGAGGTCGCGGCAGTGCGTGTGCTTCGAGCGCGTGGAGAATCGTCGAGACAGGGCGCTGTAAGGTCGGAAACTGCTGGAGCTGGTTCGGCTTACCCGAGCAGCGCGGGGTCCGGCGGATTCGGGTCGGCAGCGTGCACGGTGGTGCTGATGTGATGGACCACCACATCGCTTGGACGGGCCAGCAGTGGTTGGACCTGGTCACGATAGCGACGGTAGTGACTCGTGTCGTAGTGCTCGCGCAGGGCCGTCTCGGTGCTCCACGAGCCCAGCAGCACGAACTCACCAGGCTCCTCGACGGCCAGCAAGCGGAAGTCGGTGCATTGAGGCTCGGCGCGGCTCGCGTGGGCGAGTTCGCGTAGCAGCGCACGTAGCTCGGGCTCGAGCGCGGCCCGTCCGTGCATCTCTGCGACGAGTAGGACGCTCATGATGTCGGTGCCACGGCGGCATCGGACTCGAACACGATCTGCCCAGCTGACGCGACCGCCGGCATCAACGCCGCCGCCGCGATCATCGCCAGCAACGATGCTCTGATCAGGCTACTTCGCATCTTGTCTCCTCCACACTCAGCCTCGGTACCCAGCGGCGCACCTACCGCTTCTGGGCCGGGACTCTAGCTGGCGGCGACCGCAAAGCCGATTCGCTACACGCCCGCTCGTGGTCTTAGGTTTCGGTGTGGACGACGACATCAGCGATGTCGGGGACATGTAGGCGCAACTCCTCCTCGAGCTCGCTGCCCAGCTGGTGAGCATCGACCAGGGAGGTCTCAGCGCCGACGCCGAGCGTGAGGAAGATGACACGACCGGCCTCCGTGCGAAGCAGCTTTGTCCCGCACGGCTCCTTGCCCGTCCGCTCACAGACGATGCGCTTGATCTCCCGTATCGCGTCGAGGTCGGTGCTCGTGGTGGCTGGACGGGCGCTCAGCGGGCGCTCCATGGGCTCGAGGTGTGTCTGCACCTCACCGACGCCGGGGCGGGCGCGGATCGCCCGCTCGATGCGCTCAGTGACCGCGAGCGCTTCTTGTAGAACGAGATCGGCGGGAAACTTCAGATGCAAGGAGACGCTGGCTGACCCGTCGTTCTCGTAGATCGTAATGTCGTGTGCTTCCTTGACCCGCGGCTCGGCCAGCGCGATTGCGAGTACCCGGTCACGGAGGTCCAGGCCGCGGCGACGAGGCTCGACGTGGACCACGACATCGCTGCCGGGCAGCGCGGTCTCGATCGCCGCCTCGATGCGGTTCGCGGCCTGGTGGCCCTCGACCACCGCTGCGCCGGGTGCGACGGCGACGATGACATCCGCGAAGTAACGTCCAGCGGACTCGCGCAGGCGCAGGCGCACCAGTTCGATGTCGGGTTCCAAGCGCGCGAGCGCGCGCTCGGCTGCCTCCCTGGCCTCCGCCGGCGTGCGGTCCATCAGCACGTTTGCGTTCTCCGCGATCAGTCGTGCCGCGGCGGCGAGGATGATCGCGGCGATGACGAGTGCGGCGCTCGCGTCGCCTCCGGCGAACCCGGCACGCACGAGCAGCAGCCCGACGAGGACAGCCACCGAGCCAGCCATGTCCCCGGCGAAGTGAAACCCGTTCGCGCGCAGGGCGGGGCTCCCGTAGCGCCGTGCGGTGCGCAAGGAGATGACAGTGCGGGTGAGGTCCACCGCCAGCGCAATCGCGATGACCACGAACACATACCAATTGGTGTCAGGCGTGCCGCTGGGACTGATGAGGTGTCTGATCGCCTCCACCGCCACGACCAGCCCGCCCGCCAGCAGGATGCCAGCCTCGCCGAGCGCCCCAAGGTTCTCGGCGCGGCCGTGCCCGTAGGGGTGCTCGGGGTCCGCGGGCTGGCGGCCCAACCGCACGGCGAAGAACGTCAGGATCGCCGCGAGGACATCCCCGCTTGACTCGATCCCTGCCGAGATCAACGCCAGACTGCCCGCTATCGAGCCCACTCCGAGCTTGAGGATCACCAACAAGCTGGCCGCGGCGATCGACGCGAGCGTCGTCCGTCGCTGCACGGCAATCTGCTCGCTGTTGGCGGGCTGCACCATCAGCAGAGCCTAAGGGCGGACAGATTGAAAGCTCGCCGGGAAGGAATCCCGTGATGCCGGAGTCAATCGGGACAGCGCGCGATGCGGCTATGCGCTGGCCGCCGCCCTGCAGCCGTCTTCCCCCGATCTCGAACGACAGGAGTGCTCACCAGTGCCCAGATTCTCAATCCTTGCCCTCGTCGGCGCAGCGCTCGTCATCGCTGGCTGTGGCAGCTCCAAAAGCGCCGGCACCTCGACACCCGTGGCCAGCACCAGCACCAACGCAAGCGCGGCATCGACACCAGCCGCGTACCTGACGAGCTTCGCCACCCCGAGCACGCTCGGCTCCACGGTCCCGTCCAACGGCGACATCAACCCCTACGGCCTCGTTCTTGTGCCGACCAGCATCGGCAAGCTGCACGCCGGCGAGCTGCTGGTAAGCAACTTCAACGCCAAGGAAAGCGCGCAGGAGAACGGTCAGGGCACCGGCACGACGATCGTGCAGGTCTCGAGCACCGGGAAGGTCTCGCCGTTTGCGACGATCGATGCCAACACGCTCCCCGGCCCATGCCCAGGCGGCGTCGGGCTGACGACGGCGCTGAACATCCTGCCGGGCGGCTACGTCGTCGTGGGCAGCCTGCCAACGACCAACGGCAAGTCGGCGACCGCCAAGTACGGCTGCCTGATCGTGCTCGACAGCGAAGGTAAGACGGTCGAGACGATCGCCAGCAGGAACATCCAGGGTCCGTGGGACTCGACCGCCAAGAGCGAAGGCTCAAAGACCACGCTGTTCGTCAGCAACGCGCTCAACGGCGGTGCCGCGAAGGGCGTCCACACGGTCGACAACTCGACCGTGCTGCGGATCGAATTGGAATCCGGCGAACACCAGACACCGAAGGTACTGAGCGAAACGGTGATCGCCAACGGCATTCCCTGGGTCGATTCAGCCGAAGCCCTCGTGCTCGGCCCGACCGGACTCGCACTCGCCTCCAACGGGACGCTGTATGTGGCCTCGACCGAGAACAACAAGATCCTCGCGATCTCCGCAGCGACGACGCGTACCGCGCCCGCCGCGAAAGGCGGCACCGTCCTCACCGAAGGCGGCCATCTCGAGGAACCGCTCGGCATGGTGCTCGCCCCGAACGGCAACATCATCACGAGCAACGGTGGCGACGGCAACATGGTCGAAACTACACCCGCCGGCCAGCAGGTGGCCGTGCGGACCGCCGACAAGAAGACTGGCGCGGGGTCTCTGTTCGGCCTGGCCGTAGCCCCAGAAGACAAAGGCATCTACTTCGTCGACGACGGCGAAAACACGCTGAATCTGTTGCACTGAGGGCATGCGGCTCACCGAAAGCTCTGGGCGTTGCCGGGCGTCAGCGCAGGCAACGCCCATTCGCAGGCAACGCCCATTAAGGACGAACCAATACCGACGGTGGGTCTGGCCCGGCGCCTGAACAGCCACTGGCGCCGGGCCCTCAGCCCCAGGTCTACTTGACCGTGCCTCCGGAGGCGTTGATCGCGTACCACGTGCCGCCGAACGTTTTGGCGCCAACGTAGGAGGTCTGTCCTGGGCCGCTATCGCCGCTGTAGGTGTAGAGCGGGTGACCGGCATAGGTGACCTGATTGCCGCTGGTCGTGGACAGCAGCGAAGCCTTGACGCCCGAGCCGGCGGTCGGGCGACCGCTTGCCTTCAGCGACGGCCATACTTCTGAGCATCCCTTGATCGCCGCGCAGCTGTTCTTCTTGGCGTGGTCCCTCGTGAACTCGTACAGCGTGCGGCCCGAGCTGCTGACGAGGATGCTGCCGAGATTCGTGTGGCGCAGCTGCACCGTGGCAGCGCGGCTCGAGTGTGCGGCCGGACGGTTGCTCTGTGCGCTGGCGATTGTCGCGGCGCTCGCTGCGCCTGCCAAGGCGACGGCCAAGAAAACGTGGATTCGCTTCATGGTTCCTCCGAATGTCGGGTGCTCGGGCGGGTGACTGTCATCAACATATAGACACCGCCACGCCGCGAACCTTCCCCGATGCCGGCGATGGCCGTCGCGCAGCCATCTCTGCGCCCATCGACGTGCTCGATGTGGAGCTGGACGGGTGGGCCATGGAGGCGCGGGAGGGGCTGGACGGGTGGGCCACGGAGGTACGGAGGAGCCGCCGGGAAGGATCGCGCCGGGCCGGAGTCCTGGGTTCTGAGAGCGTGCATCGGCTTCATTTGCGCGGGCACGCGGAACCGTCTGGGTACTCGATTGGAGAGGTGGGCTGAGATTGTGAAGCTGCGTTTGCGTTACCTACCCGTAGCGGCGGTGCTCGGAGCTGCCATCGCGATCGTGCCCGCGCTCGCCGCCGGGTCCTCCGAAGCGAAGCTCGAAGTCAACGAAAACTGCGTCGAGACCAACTGGCAGTGTTGGACGATCCCCGGACCCGACCCCAGACCCGCGTCCATCACGATCACCGTCGGCGAAGTCGTCACATTCGCCGACAAGACCAGCTTCGCGGCGAACATCACGTGGACGGGCGCCACCGCGCCCATGTGCTCTGGCGCGGTACCGGTGAGCCCCGCCGCAGCCGCCACCGACTGGGAAGGCACGTGTAAGTTCGAACAGCCGGGGACCTACGTGCTCGAAGACTCACGCATGTTCTACCCCGAGGCCACAGTCAAGGTGGTCGAAGCCGGCGACACCGGCACAACCTCCACCACGACAACCACAACCACGACACCCACGACCACAACGACGACGCCCACCACCACCACCACCACGACCACCCCTACAACGACTGCGCCGACGACGCCGACGGCCACGACCTCCACCCAGCCCTACGGTGCCGCTTCCGAAGTGAAGCTCGAAGTCAACGAAAACTGTGTCGAGAGCGATTGGCCGTGCTGGGCAGTCCCCGGCTCGGGGGCGAACCCTGCACCCGCGAGCAAGGTCACGATCGCCGCCGGCGGCGAGGTCAAGTTCGCCGACAACGCAAACACCGCGGCTGCCGTGGTATGGACGAGCTCTGCCCCGGCCTGCACCGGTGTGCCCACGAGCGCCATGACCAAATGGGAAGGCACCTGCAAGTTCGAACAACCAGGGACCTACAAGTTCGAAAGCTCGACCCTCTTCAACGAGGGGGGCTCCTTGAACTACACCAAATACGAAATCGTCGTGGAAGGCGCCGCCACCGGCATGGCCCCCACTACGACGACAACAACCACGACGCCGAGCAAACCCAGCTCCGGCTCGCCTTTGGCAGGAGGATCAAGGGCGCTCAGACTCGCCAGCAGCCAGCGCGGATCGACGGTACACGGGTCGATCAAGGTGTCCCAGGCCGGGTCCGGCGGCCGGCTGGAAATCGGCCTGTTCGTCGCCGACGCCTCGCTGGCCAAGGTGGGGCACTCCAAGCAGGCGCGCGTGGGGCGACTGGTGCGCTCGTCGCTGAAGGCGGGAAGCGTGTCCTTCTCCGTGCCGCTGAGCACCAAAGGCAAGGCTGCGCTACGCCGCCACCGGCGCCTGGCGCTGATGGTGAAGATCACGCTCACACCACTGCACGGCGCGGCGGTGACGGTCACCCGCGGCGTCGTCGTTCGCACCTGAGTCGAGCGGGCGCGCTGAACGTCCAGCGACTACTGTTCGCGTAGCTGCGGATGCCCGTTGGTGGACGGGGCGGCCCACACGAGCACGGGACCGCGCGCGCTGAGCCTGACCTGCGAGCCGGGCGCCGGCGGCGCCTCGCCCACGGTGCGCACGGTCAGCTGCCGCTCGCCGTGCTCCTCGTCGATCTGCACGTGGAGCACGGCGTCGTGACCGTGGTAGCCGCAGCGCACGATCTGCCCGGCCAGACCCTCCTCGCCGTCGGCGGCGGTCAGGTCGATCTGCTCAGGGCGGATCAGGGCCCTTACCGGGGAGCCGCTCGGCAACGGCTCGCCGCGCCACTGGGCCGCGAGCTTGCCGAGTGGCGTGTCGACGAGCGTGCCGTCGAGGACGCCGGCGATCACGTTGGCCTCCCCGATGAAGCGTGCCAACTCGTCATCGACCGGCCACGTGTAGAGCTCCTGCGGCGTGGCGCACTGGGCGATCTTGCCGTTTCGCAGGACAGCGACGAGGTCGGCGAGCGAGAGCGCCTCGTCCTGATCGTGGGTGACCAGCAGCGTTGTGGCCGACGATTCGCGCAGGATTCTCCCGACATCCTCGCGAACGCTCGCGCGCTGGTGGGCGTCCAGCGACGCGAACGGCTCGTCCAGCAGCACGATCTCCGGTTTGACGGCGAGCGCCCGGGCCAGCGCGACGCGCTGCTGCTGGCCGCCGGAGAGCTGGTGGGGGTAGCGGCGCGCCAGCTCGCCCAGCCCCACCATGTCCAGCAGATCGGCTACTCCTCCCCGCCGCGCCGCGCGGGAGAGTCCGAAGGCGACGTTCGCCTCGACGCTGAGATGGGGAAAGAGGCCGCCCTCCTGTGGCACGTAGCCGATCTTGCGATGCTCGGGGTGAACGTGTGTGCCCTTGGCGTCGACGACCTGCTCGCCGATCCTGATGGTGCCGCGGTCGGGCGTATCGAAGCCGGCCAGCAGCCGCAGCAGCGTGGTCTTGCCACTGCCGGACGGTCCGAGAATGGCTGTCAAGGAGCCGGCCGGCACCTCGAGCTCCAGGTCGGCGAGGACGGAGTGGGTCCCGAAGCGCTTGTGCAGCTCGCTGATCTGCAGACCATTCATGTGCCGATGGGTGCCCTGGAGGGGAGCCTGTCGAAGAAGCGACCGAGCACGTAGCTGGGCAGGGCGGCGATCGCGATGATCGCGAGCGCAAATGGGGCAGCCTGGCCATAGGCGAGGTTCTGCTGGTAGACCCAGAACTGGGTCGCGAGCGTCTGCACGCCGGTCGGGATCAGGATCAGCGTGGCGGTCAACTCGGTCACCGCCGAGAGGAACACAAGGCAGAATGCCGCGGCCAATCCGGGGCCGATCAGCGGCAGCGTCACTCGCCACAGCACCGCGAGTCTTCGCTGGCCGAGTGAGCGGGCGATCTCCTCCAGGCCGGGCGGCGCCTGCGCAACCGAGGCACGCACGGCGACTAGGGCGAGCGGGAAGAACAGGATCGCGTAGGCGAGTATCAGCAGCGGGGCGCTCTGATACAGGAACCCGTCGGCGTAGCGCTCGGTGAAGTAGGAGAACGCGAGCGCGATCACAAGGCCCGGCATCGCGAGCACCAGATAGGTGCTTCGCTCCAGCAGCTGATATGGGCGTCCCCGGTGACGGACGGCGAGCAGCGCCACCGGCAGCGCCATGACTGTGGCCAGCGCGGCGGCGACTCCACTGTAGAGAGCCGTGTGCCAGGCCGCGTCCAACAGCGAGACCCCGGTGAGATAGGCGTGCCCCGCCTCGAGGATCCAGTACACGCTGGCGCCGACCGGGACGCCCAGCGCCAGGGCGACGAGCACGGTGAAGCCGGCGAGAACCGGGATCTTCGCGCGTCCCAGCCGCCGCCGACGGGCGACCCGCTGGGCCAGGGGACCGGAGCGACTGACTCGGCCTCGGCCCCGCGCTAGCCCCTCGCCGAGGAGGATCAAGAGGCTGAGGGCCACGAGCACGAGTGAGAGCGCCGAGGCCGCGGGCACGTTGAAGGAGACGTTGAACTCGGTGAAGATCTCGGTCGTGAAGGTTTGATAGCCAAGGATCTCAAACGCACCGTACTCGGCGAGCAGCACGAGCGCGACGAGCAGGCAGCCGCCGAGGATCGCACCCCGGGCTTGGCCTAGTGTGATCCGCCAGAATGTGGCCAGACGTCCGGCGCCGAGGCTGCGCGCCACCTCCTCCTGGCCGGGGTCGGCGTTACGGAAGCTGGCCGCGACCGGCAGATACACCAGCGGGTACACCGCCAGGGTCATCACGAGCACGGCACCGCGGAACCCCTCAACCCACGTGCTGAGCGACGCCCAGCCAAAGCTCACCACGAAGTCCGGGATCGCAAGCGGCACCACCACGAGCACAGCCCACACCCGCCGCGCGGGCAGGTCGGTCCGCTCGATAAACCAAGCCGCGGCGACTCCGATGATGGTGCACAACACCGTGACGACCACGGTCAAGCGGACGGTGTTCCACAGCAAGCTGGCCGTCAGCGAGCGGAAGATCAGACTCAGGATCGTCGAGACTCCCGCACCGTGCGCCTCGATCAGCAGAAAGCAGAGCGGCAATACCAGCACGACCGCGACCGCCAAGCTGAGCGCCAGCAACACCCACGGGCGGCGGAGGCGACGGGCCGGCACGAGCGCGCCGTCTGACCTCGCCGACGGCGCTTCGGTGACGGCCGTCGCGCTCATCGCAAGCGGTTCGCTTCGGCCTCGCGCCTCACAGCAGCCTTGCGCCTCACTTCAACCTCGCGCCTCACAACAGCCCAGCCTTGCGCAGCAGCGCGATCGCCGTGGACCCGTCGCCGAGCTCGGGAAGCGTGATCGGGTTGGGCTGCAGCTGATCGAAGGGAGTCTCCGGGGTGGTTGTGCTCACACCGGAGGCGATCGGGTACTCGAAGCTGATCGAGTGGGCGATGATCTCCTGGCCCTGACGGCTGACGAGGAAGGCGAGGAACTTCTGCGCCGCTGCCTTGTGCGTGGAGGACTCGAGGATGCCGGCGCTCGAGACGTTGACGACGTAGCCGGGGTCGCGCGCGGCGAAATAGGTGATCTTGGAGTGCACGTTTTCCGCACCGAGCTCGGCCCGCATGCGGTACCAGTAGTACTGGTTGACCACCCCGAAGGCGACGGCGCCCCGGTTGACCTCGTCGGCGATCGTCTCGTTGTCGGGGTAGATGTGGCTGCCGGCATTGGCCTTGATTCCTTCCAGCCACTTCAGCGTCGCCGCTTCGCCGTAGGTGTGCTCGACAGAGGTGACGATCGGCTGGAAGTCGGTCTCTCCCGCCGCGAAGGCGAGCTTGCCGCCGTACTTCGGATCGGCCAGTTCCATGACCGTACGCGGAAGCTGGCTCGCGGCGATCAGGCTGGGGTTGTAGATCAGCACGCTGACACGAGCCGACACCCCGACCCACTGGCCCCGCGAAGAGTTGTACCTGCCCGGGGTGTGAGCGAGAGTCGCTGGGTCGACCGGGGCGAGCATGCCCTTGCCCTGCAGATATTCAAGGGCGGGCGAGTTCTCGGTGTAGACGACGTCCGCGGGCGAGTTGGAACCCTCAGTGACGATCTCATCCACGAGCGTATCCTCGTCGTCGCTGCGCACGTTCACGGTGATCCCGGTCGCCTTTTCAAAGCCGGCAACCAGCGAGTCGGTGGTCTGCTCGTGCTGGCCGTTGTAGAGGGTGATCGACTGCCCCGACCCGGAGCCGCCGCAGCCGGCCAGCAGGCCGGATATGAGCACGAGCATCGCCGCCATCGCGACAGCGACCGACCGTCGGCATTGCGCTGTGGTGCACAAGTTTGGGCCTCCTGATAAAGAGAAATCCGACTGCAGAACTCGGGTATGACGGCGCGGACATTACCATAACTTAGGCAACCCTAACTACGATGGGTTCAGCGTCTCATAACCCGAAGGTCCCAACGCCGAAGCCGCCCCGTTCCGGCTTGGCGGGGATGGCCCTCATCGATCCCGATGTAAGCTGCCTGCCCAAGCAAACCCATCGGATCCGGCAAACGCAACCGAAGAAGGAGTCAACAGTGTCCGAGGTCACCGGGTACAGAGACGAAGGGATGTTCGGCTCGATCGACACCGTGGGCTCGGCCGGTGTCTTCGGCCAGGTGATGGGCCTTGTGGCGGTCACCGTGGGCTTCTTCACGCTCGGGTCCTACCTGGGGCGCGAAATCGCGGAGGGCGCCTCGATTATCTGCTTCATCGGCGGCTTCGTGTGCATCGTCGGGCTGAACTTCGCCCGCCGCTCGGAGAGCCTGTCGATCACGCTGTTGTTCGCCGCCGGCGTACTGCTCGGCCTCGGGATGGGCGGCGTGCTGGATCGCTACGCCGAAGCGGAGCCCGACGCGGTGTGGCAGGCGGCGGGCGCGACCGCGCTCTTCGTCGGCGCGCTGGGCAGCACCGGCTATGCGATCCGCAGGGACCTCTCCGGGGGCTACCGACTGCTGTTCTTCCTGCTGCTGGCGCTGATCGTGCTCGGGCTCGTGACGATCTTCGTGTCGATCCCGGGCGGCAACGTGATCTACTCGCTACTCGGCTTGGGCATCTTCGGCGGCTACACGGTCCTTGACTTCAACCGCATGCGCCGTGCGGGCATGCAGGAAACGGTGCCCCTCGCGGCGGGGATCTTCCTGGATGTCCTCAACATCTTCCTGTTCTTCCTGCGGCTGTTCGGCGGCGGACGCAACTGACGGGCAGAGTCCCGGGATCGTCTCGGGCGATGCTCACGCGGGCAGCAGATCGCAAAAGACGAAGCCCTCGCGCTCGACGACCTCGCCGGACTCGCACGCGACCGGCTCGGTGAAGATCGGTCCGGCATGGACAAAGGTGTGGAACTCGCCGTTCTCGCCACAAGGGTCAATGTTCGCGGGCAGGTCCGCGAGCAGCTGCTCGTCATATGCCCGCCCCGCGAAGGAGGCATCGAGCGCTCGCGGGTCCACGCAAACAAGGAAAGCCTGGAAGCCGGCGGCGATGAACTCTCGCGCGAGGGTATCGGTGTCGCGCCCCCACAGCGGGAAGTTGCCGCGTATGCCGTTTGCGGCAAGTCGCTCCTCGCGGTAGGCGCGGACCTCCTCGAGAAAGAGGTCGCCGAAGGCGACGGCCTGCACGTCGGACAGGGGCGGCGAGGCAAACGCTTGGACCATGCGTGTCTCGTAGACCTCGTTGACGCAAGCGGGCGGGATGCGCACCTCGACAAGCGGGATACCCGTCGCGTCGGCCTGCCTGGTGAGCAGCTCGCGGCGAACGCCGTGCATGCTGATGCGGTCGTAGGCATCGGTCACGGTCGTGATCAGAGCCGCGGGTTCCACTCCCTGGCGGCGCAGGGTCCAGAGCGTCAGCGCCGAGTCCTTGCCCCCGCTCCAAGAGAGCGCGGTCTGCACGGTCCTTCGTGGTGCGGTTGCCGGGGTGGGCGCTCGGCGGGCGCGCCTGTCGATCTCGTCTGCCGTGATCTCGCCTGGCGCGGGCACGTCTGCGCATTCTAGAGTTCTTTGGCAGGCGGCCTACCCTGGCTGCCTCAGAGGCCATTCGAGGTAGCCCGTACCCCTGGATCGAGGAGAGTGTCGAATGACAGTCGCTGTCGCCCCCAGCGGACAATCGCGGAGCCTGATCCTCGCGGCGATGATCTTCGCCGTCGCGATGACGTTCATCGACCAGACGATCGTGTCGATCGCGGCGCCGGAAATCCAGCGGGAGCTCGGCCTCAGCAACACCGGCGTGCAGTGGGCGATCAACGCCTACCTGCTGTCGCTGGCGGCGCTCTTCGCGTTCGGCGGCCGGCTGGCGGACACGGTCGGCCACCGCAGGATGGTGACGCTCGGCGTGATCCTGTTCGCGAGCGCTTCGGCGCTGTGCGGGCTCACACCCAAAGGGAGCCTCGCCGAGGCCTGGATCGTCACCTTCCGGGTGCTCCAGGGGGCGGGCGGGGCGATCATGTTCCCCGCCGCGCTGGCGATCGTGGTGCAGACCTTCGCCCTGCGCGAACGCGGCAGGGCCCTGGCGCTCTTCTTCGGCATCGCCGGTGCCCTCACCGCGATCGGCCCGATCCTTGGCGGCTATCTGACGCAGTGGACGTGGCGGGCGATCTTCTGGGTCAACATCCCCGTCGCGATCATCGCGCTGATCCTGATCGCCATCTCCAGGCCCACCACGGTGCACCGGGCAGCGCGCATGGACTACCGCGGCCTGGTGTTGATCGCCTCGGGCGTCGGCCTGAGCGTGTTCGGCTTCCAGCAGTCATCGCTCTGGGGGTGGAGCAACCCCGGCACCTGGGCGTGCATCCTCGCGGGCGCGGCGCTGCTGGTGGTGTTCTATTTCGTCGAGCTGCGCACCCCCTCGCCGCTGATCGCCGTGCGCATCTTTCGCATCCGCGCCTTCCTGGTCGAGAACATTGTGCTGCTCACCTCCAATTTGGTGTTCATCCCGGTGTTCTTCTTCGCCAGCGAGTACGCCCAGATCGCGCTGGGGAAGTCGCCCTCGCAGGCGGGCATCATCCTGCTGTACTTCTTCCTCGGGTTCGTCCTCGCCGCGCAGATCGGCGGACGGCTGCTCGACCGCGTCGGGGCCAAGCGCCCGGTGGTGCTCGGCTGCGCGCTGGGCGCGGTGGGGTTCTGGCTGTGGGCGGGGAAGGTCACGGGGCTCGATTTCGCCGCTCAGCAGTGGTACATAGCCCTCACGGGAGCCGGCATGGGCTTCATGCTCGGCCCGGCCAGCACCGACGCCGTCAGTCGAGCCTCCCGGCTCTCCTACGGCGAGGCGACCGGCATCACCCAGACGGTCCGCAACTACGCCGCCAGCCTCGGGCTCGCGATCCTCGGCACGATCCTGGTCGCGCAGCTGCGCTCCCGGGTCGCCACGTCGCTGATCGCGCAGGGCCTCTCCAGCGCGCGGGCGCACGCCGAGGCGTCCAGCCTCGCCCAATCCCGCGGTGGCGGTGGGAGCATCGCGTCGATCCCCCACTTCGTGCGTCTCGACTTCGCCTACGCCACTCGCTCCGTGCTGTATGTGATGGCGGCGATCATGGCTGTGGCGGCGATCGTTGCGCTGGCCGGCCTGCGTGCGGGGGTGCAACGGGAAGCAGCAGACGCTCCCCAGACCGACCCCGCGGAGGCGGCGCCCGCTTAGATGGAAGCGGGGACGGCCGCCTTGGCTTGGCCGGCTCGCACGACCGAGGGAACACGACTGAGGCCGCGCGGATCAGTAGGACAGCTTGCCGACGGCCTTAACGGTCAGCGCATACGTCTTACGGTCGATCGCACCCGACAGGTTGCCGCTGCCATGAGCGTGCGCGTAGCGTCCCGAGCCGCCGGTGACCGCGAGCGAGCCGCCGAAGCTCGCGTACACGCCGGTGGAGCGCAGAGCACCTCCGCCGTGGCCGCTGATCGAGCCGCCGCCGTTGGCGTAGATCGTGAACTTGGCGGAGACGGTCGCCCCGATGTTGAAGCTCACCTTCAGCTTCCCTGGGATCGTCCCCGCGACCGGCCCTTCCTCGAGCAGTTCCGAGCCGGAGCTGCTCACCGAGTGCAGATGCCCTTCGTCCTTCACGTTCAGCACGTGCGCCGCACTCGCCACGGGGGGCGTCCGCGCGGCACCGATGACCGCGGCCGACCCCGCGCCTACGCGCGGGGAGGAGCCGCTCGCCGCGGAGTCGGTCATACACGCGAAGCCGACGACGCCCATCGCGAGCAAAGCGACGCCGAGCGCCCGCCTGGCGCCTCCTGGACCCAACAGGACACCGCGGCCGAATGGATGGCTGTCAGGCTCAGAGCCTTGCATTCTTCAAACGCCCTTCCATCGCCTTCGCGTGGTGGCTAGCGGCAGTCTCTCGGCACATGCGCCTTCCCGAGGACTCCCGACTGAACGAGCGAGCTTACCAGCGGTGCGTCCGGAGACGTGGGCTCTGGAACAACGGCGCCGAGATCGCCTAGGCATGGTAGAGATTGCCGCTGACGACACTTCGGGCCAAGGATCTGGGCTCCTACCAAGGGGTCTCGACCTGGAACGCTTCCGCCACGAGCCGCGCGTCCTCCTCGCGGGGCGCGTAGTGCAGGTAGCGCATCGTCGTCTGGATGTCGGCGTGGCCCATCCACTCCTGTACGCGGCGGATGTCAGCCTTGGCGATCATTCGCGTGCCGAAGGTGTGGCGCAAGTCGTGGAACCGCAACTGCCGCAGGCCCGCCCGCTTGAGCGCCGCCTTGTAGCGGCGGCGCAGCGCCGAGCCGTCGAGGAACTCGCCCGTCTCGCCTGGGAACACAAGGTCGTCCTCGGCCGTGAACAGCTCGCGGGCGGCCAGTCCCGCGAGCGCCTGCGCCACATCCGGGGCGAGCGGCACTGAGCGCACCTTGCCTGACTTCGGTGTCGTCAGCGCCCCGCCGGCGTAGCTCGCGCGCACGCGAAGCAGCGAGCCCGCAAAGTCCACGTCGCGCCAGTGCAGCGCGAGCAACTCGCCCATCCTCAGGCCCGTGAGGGCCGCCGTCAGGAAGATCGCCCGATCCTGCTCGCTGGCCGCGGCACGCGCCAGCGCCCACACCTCCTCCGGGCTGAACACCTCGATGTCGCCGCTGCGCGTCTGCGGCGGCTTCTCCACGTCCGACACGGGGTTCATCGGCAGGCCGTACACCCTCATGGCCCGCTGGAAGATGCCGTGCAGCAACACCAGCGCCTTCCGGCGCGTGCTCGGCTTGCGCTCGAGCGCGGCGATCCACGCTTCGACGTGCGCGCTCGTCACGTCCTCCACACGCAGCTCCCCCAGGGCCGGGGCGATCCACGCATTGATGACCCAGCGATAGCCCTGTACCGTCGAGGGCTTGCGGGCACGGTCGTGCTCGATGTAGCGCAGGTACTCCTCCGCCGCCTGCGCCACCGTACGCGCTTCCCCGGCATGCGCGCCCTGCCGCGCCTGGTGGTGTGGCGGTTGGCCAAGAGTAGTTGGCAGCGCGGCCATGCCCCACGAAGCTAGCGCCCATCTCGGGGCATATCGCGAGACACGGATCAAACCTGGCGGGATCGGGCTCATAGGACGCCCCGATCACGGGCAGGCGAACGCTCACTATGCAGCCGGCTGCAACGCCTGCGCCAGATCGTCTTGACTGGCGCGGCCCGCGGGCAAGGTGATGGTGACCTGCCCATCGCGATCAAGCAGCCAGCGCACATTGGTGAGGGTCATACCGATGACACGACCCGCCTCGTCGTACTCGATGTTGTGGCCCTCCGGAGTTGACAACGCGCTCGCGGGGGGCGATCCGCGGAGCCGCACCTGAGCCCCGCCGCCAAGCGACACCTCATCGGACTCGCCACCGAGCTGCGCGGTGCATCCTGGGGATGAACAACCCCGCTCCCGATGCTACGTTTATCCCGATGACACGAGCAGAGCTACACCGCCTTGTGGATGACCTCCCCGACGAGAGCGTGGACGCTGCCGGCGTCCTTCTTACGCGCGCCCGGGACCCGATGGTGGCAGCCCTGGAGGCCGCCCCCTTTGACGACGAGCCCTACACCGAAGACGACCGCGCCGCATCCGATGAAGGCTGGGCGGCCTACCAGCGGGGCGAAGCGATCAAGGTAGGGGAGCTGCGCGCGGAGCCGGAACCTGACGCCTGAGCTGCCCACGTGGGACGCGGTGATCGCGCCCGCCGCGACGAAGACCCTGCGCAAGCTCCCTCGCAACGAACAGGAGCGTATCCAAGCAGCGATTCGGCGCCTGCCCGCCGGAGACGTGCGACGCCTCCAAGGCCGACGAGACGAGTGGCGCCTACGCGTTGGGGACTGGCGAGCGCTCATCCGCCTCGACCAGGACGCCTGCCTGATCGTCGTGACGGCCGTCAAGCCCCGCGGCCGAGCCTACGACCGCTGATCGCATAGGCATCTAGTAGATAGCGCCGCCGAGGGTGCAGGCCCCGGCAGCGCCCTCAAGAACAAGATGCGTCGTCAGGTACTTCAGCTATAGCGTGCTGCAAAGGCCACGTCGTTTCCCCATTTGCCTCGGCTCCTGCGACCATCGTGAGGCGGCCGGATGGGCGCGGTTATCCCGCTGATGGGTTTTCCGGCTCCCGCAGAATGTGCTCCAAAACGAGCCTCCTTTCCTCGGGTTGCTCGATGGTAGCACTGGGTTTCCACGTCCTTCCTGCGCTCCACAGCACCCCCACAGCAGACTCGTGTCCCGTTCCGGCCTTCCCCGACCCCTCATGGCCACTCGCCCAGCGCGCCATGATCCCACCAATCCCTAGCAACCAAGCCAAACCCCGGCGAAGACAAAAGAGCCGACGCGGGGACTCGAACCCCGGACCCCTTCATTACGAGTGAAGTGCTCTACCAGCTGAGCTACGTCGGCGTGGGAGGGGGATGCTAGCGCGGCGGGCGAGCCGCCGGATCGCTCCTCTGCGGCCAGCGCCACGGGCCCGCACGGTCCCATCGGCAAGGGCCACGTCTTGGGACAGATCCGTTGATCGGCGACACGCGGGGCGATTAGGAGTAATCTAGATGTCAATGATATGCGTCCGTACATGCCCCGGTCGCCCGGCGACTCGGGCGGGCTGGTCGGTGCTGGACGTGGTGGTCAGCAGCGCTGCGATGAGTCATTCCAGCGCGTAGGTCTTTCCAGCAGGCTTCTGTGCCGCTGGATCGGGGTCGACGGTCGAGAGAGAGGGAGCGGGAGGGGTAGCGATGACATAGAGGAGGCAGTCGTTCTACGCGGCTCGGTCGCGTACCTGAGCCGATGGGCGCCATCGCCGGCAGAGTTCCGGCGCGCCCCAGTTCGCGACGAAAGGGAAACGATGATTTCACGGATTGTCCGACACATACACGCCAGCACCGCGATCGCATTCGCCGCGCTGGTTCTTTCAATGGCAGGCGGAGCTTTTGCGCTCGGGAGCCAGGGTGGCTCCGGCCCCAGAACGAGTTCCAGGGCCCCCTCGCACAGGCGCTCGGCTAGGGTCGCTGAAGAAACTGAAGGGAACACGAGCAAATCAAAGAGCAAGGTCAAGGTTGGTCCTCGTGGGCCTGCCGGCCCACGAGGCACGGTCGGGCCCGCCGGCTCGGCGGGGCCGACAGGACCAGCGGGCCCGGCCGGGCCCGCTGGCGGAAAAGGCGAAACCGGCCCTGCGGGCCCTACCGGCCCGCAGGGCCCGGAAGGCAAAACCGGCCCCCAGGGACCTTCCGGAACAACCGGTTTTACCAAGACGTTGCCGTCCGGAGAAACGGAGACCGGCGCGTGGAGTCTCGTGACAAAAGAAGTGGACGAAAGAAATCATGAGTACGTTTCGCTCTCTTTTCCAATCCCGCTCCAAGCCGAAGAATCGGTAACCAAAACACCTATCATTGAAGAAACATCAGTTCATTTCATAGGAGTCGAACTTGTAGGGGGACAAGAGGTTCCGGAACCGACCCCGGAAGGTTGCGGTAAAGGCTCGGCCGCGAAACCGGAGGCCGAACCGGGTGACCTCTGCGTCTACACCACTTCCTGGGAAGGCACACACGGTCTTCTGGAAACAAAAGAACATGTGGAAGAAAATATACGTATCTCCGACCCAGCGCTCGAATCCTCCCCAACGGGTGCCGGCGCCACCGGTGCGGTTATCCACTTTTTTGTACCACATGGAGCGGCAGAAAGTGGCTTCGGATCCGTTGTCGGCACCTGGGCGGTGACCGCGAAATAGCTGCAGCACAAACCTTGCGCGAGTAACTGCGATAAACAGCATGGGGCCTACCGGATCACCGATGGGCCCCATGCTTTCACCCCAACCCGGACTGGCCTACTCGCCATCCGAGTTCACGAGCAATAGAAAATCGTGTAATGCAAAATTCCTCACAACCCACTTTCGCGGGTGAAGTCCAAGGTGACGACATAGGATCCTGCTTCGGCACACAGGTCACGGCAGACCCTCATTTACGAACTTTTTCGCCTGCCGGCCTATGGCGAGGGGCTCCAAAGCGTTTCTTCGCTTACTAATTCACCGTCAGCTTCCCGTTTAGCCAGTGAAACTAACGCCGTCCCTTCCAGAACAACAGGTTCCGAGAAGCCTTCCAGCTGTTTGTCCGTTACTTCCGTTTTTTCTCCAGTTTTTATTAAGGTAACTTTAAGAATTGGGGTAGCTGGGAAATTGATCAGCCACGACTTGGCTTCCGCCGAGTTGACGGCTGGTAATTCGACTAATTTCCCCAATTCCGGTGGGTTGTTTGGATCGGTCAGCACCTGGCCGACCACCTGGCCCGTAATTTTGGTTTCCGGTGGGCAGTTGCCTCCCGTTTCCGTTGTAAAGCGGATCGTCTCGAATGTAGAACCTTCTGCAGGTGCAAATAACACCAAGAGCGAACCCGATGTTCCTGGCACCGCTTTTTCGGTCTCCACCAACTCCGCTGAGATGGGATTCGATCTGATCGGTTCGTTGACTTTACATTTTTCAATAGTTTTGCCGCCTGTTTTGCCTGATACCGTGCATTTACTCAATTCGATGACCCCATCGCCTTTACCGGCGTTACCGGGGCTTGAGCCTAGCAGCGAGCCTTCTACGAGTTTTGCCGCTGTGCATGATAAGGTTATATTGCCAGCACTTATACGAGTTTGATTATAGAGTTTTACCGGTGATAAAGTGGGTTTTGCCTTCTGCGAGATCCGTGCCGCCGATGCTCCATCTCGGCGCTTCGACGGCCTGCGCCGCCGCGGCTGTAAGAGCGCCCAACGCGAGCACGCCGAACAGCGCGACTAGCATGGGTCGTACCCGATTTGACTGCATTTTAACGCTCTCCTTATTATTATCTGGCTCGGCGCGGCATTGCTTTGCCTGCCGAGCTTCCCGGACCCGATCAGCAACCTGCTTTCGCTGATAGGCAGCGCAGGCCCCAGACCAAGCCGGCCCGGGACCCGCGCAACCAGATTTTTGGGTCACAATCGACCTATGGTAAAGGACTCCAATTCGTTTCTTCACTTACTAATTCACCGTTAGCTTCCCGTTTAGCCAATAATATTAACACCGTCCCTTCCAGAACAGCGGGTTCCGAGAAGAATTCCAGCCCTTTGTCGGTCACTTCCGTTTTTTCTCCACCTTTTATTAAGGTAACTTTAAGAATTGGGGTTGCTGGGAAATTGATCAGCCACGACTTGGCTTCCGCCGAGTTGACGGCTGGTAATTCGACTAATTTTCCCAGTTCTGGTGAGTTGTTCGGATCGGTCAGCACTTGGCCGATCACCTGACCCGTAATTTTGGTTTTCGGTGGGCAGTTGCCTCCCGTTTCCGTTGTGAATTTGAACGTCGTAAAGCTGGTGCCTTCTGCCGGTGCAAATAACACCAAGAGCGAACCCGATGTTCCCGGTACCGCTTTTTCGGTCTCCACCAACTCCGATCTGACAGGCACAGTCACTAGCGGTTCCACGACTTTACATTTTGTGATCTCTTTGCCGCCCGCTTTGCCCGATATTTTGCATTTAGAGAATTCGATGACCTCGTTGTTTGTACCCGGATTACCAGGACTCGAGCCTAACAACGAGCCTTCCTTGAGTTTCACCACTTCGCATTCGATAGCGATGTTCCCCGTCGTGAGCTTGAAAACTTTACTATATAGTTTTGCACTGATGAAGTGCGTTTTGCCTTCTGCGAGGTCCGTTCCGCCGATGCTCCATCTCGGTGCTTCGACGGCCTGCGCCGCCGCAGCTGTAAGAGCACCCAACGCGAGCACGCAGAACAGCGCGACCAGCATGAGTCGTACCCGATTTGACTGCATTTGATATGCTCCTTTTTTGTCGTATCTGGCCCTGGGGCGCCCTCGCTTTTCCCTTAAGAGGCGTTCGGGGGCTGTTTGTCTCCGTTCTAATCGCCAGGCTCTTTGCAAGGCCTTTATATTATACGGATGACTGGCACGATCCCGGGGGCAGAAAAGATGTCTTTGCGAGCGATGGAGTCACTCGCGTGCTTCCAGCCGAGCGAGATCTCCTTGTTTACGGGGTGTTCGAAGCCCGGAAGGGACCAAAGAGTCGGAAAGAAGGGTAGCCAGATTTGTTTCTGACTGTCTGTGGGCGCCCCGGTGACGCGTAAACACTCAGGCATCCCGGTGGCTCCGGCTTTATGCCCTGTGGTTAAGGGCACTGGCCAGACCCGTAGATTCTGTCCGCTTGGGACCAGGGTCCGGATAGCGCGGGTGGGTGTGTGGGTATGTGGAGAGGGGCCCGCGGTGGGCGGGCCCCTCTCTTGTGGGTCTAGTGTTGTGCTTTGTGCTGCGTGTGTTGTGCTATGTGGTGTTGTGCTGTTTGGTGTTGGTTATTTTTCGCTTTCGCGTACGGCGCTGATGCCGGCTAGTTCGAGGGTGGTGTTGAAGACTGCGGTGTTGCCTTTTGTTGCGGGTAGTGCGAGTTTTGAGTTGATGATTGGGTCGAGCAGGAATGAGAAGAATTCTCCGCAGCCGGTTACTCCTGGTGCGGCGAATGTGCCGTTGACGAGCTTGCTGTTCTTGACGACGAGGATGCCGCCTTCTGCCCTTGATGTGATTTCGCCGAGTGAGCCGGTCTCGGAGCCTGATTTCCCGGTTGTGAGTTCGAGTACGATTGGGTGTGCGTTGGAGCCGATGTAGCATTCGTTGCCGAGCAGCGGGTTTTCCAGCTTGATCTTGACCGGCAGAATCAGCGCGGGGCCGAATGCGGGTTCTTCGGCTGCCGCTAGGCTCAGGATCACGGAGCTGGCGGGCGCCGCGAGTTCTGTCGTGGCGTTCACACCCGTGTATTTGTTTTCGAAGATGGCTTCACAGCCAGCCCGCTCGAGTTTTTCCCAGAACCCTTCGCCTTTGATTTCGTTGCACTTAACGAGACCAGCCAGCCCTCCGGGGACTTTCTGTGGGGTTTTTGTCAATGTTTCCCCGTTCAGCGCGGCGACGAGGTGTTTGACGCCGGGCTCGATGTTTTCTGTGCCGCCCTGCAATGTCTGGGTTTTCACGATCGGGACTTCGGTATTACCGATCGTGACCTCTCCGCTTTCGGTGCGCGACACGACGCAACCGCTGAGCGTTTCGATGCTGGTGGGGCACTGTTCAAACACAGAGTATTCCCCTTTTGGTGTCGCCAACGCCGAGGAGACACCCAGGATCGCGAACGACGCTACCATCGATGCTGTTACCAATAGGATACGACAAATGCGACTTTGCATTGTTGCATTCCTTCCTTTGGGTTCATCTGGTATGCCCGCCTGTCCATGGACTGGCGGGGTGCTGCCATTCCTTTGAGATAACTACTTCTTCTTCCTGCTCTTTGCTGCCTTAAGCTTTGTCTGCTTAAGCTTGGTTTTGTGCTTTGGGCAGCCGGTGACCGTGATCTTCGTGTTCTGTTTGATCACCGCGCCGTTCTGGGCGAGGAGTTCTGTCGGTATCGTCAGCGGGCCCGTCTTGCAGAGGTTCGCGCCGTTAGCGGTCAGCGCGGAGTAGGGCCCCTCCGGCAAGTCGAGTTCGAAGGTGGAGAACGGCGCGTCGGGGACCGTGTTGAACGTAGAGGTGAGGACTCCCTTCTTGGAGATCGCAGTTTCGCCGTGCAGGTCGATCGTGACGTTGTCGCCCTGTAGGACGATGATCAGTTCGGGGTAGCGCGCGCTACCGTGCGAGACGAAGTACGCCGGGCCACTCAACGGGTCGGGCAGCACCGGTGTCTTCGTCGTTGCCTGGCCGACCCTGGAAGCGGCCGGGCAGTTCGCGGGGTCTTCCGCGAACGTATTTTCCGTGCACGCTTTCTGCAAGGTGCTCAAGCGCGCCGGTAGCTTCGCGGGCAGGCTCACCTTGGCCCTCGCGATGTTCGCCTCGGTACCCGGCGTGGTGGCCGGGTAGGCGATCTTCGTGATGAGGCTCGCGCCGTCCACCCGCGAGTTGTGCGCCGCAGTTGAGGCCGTGAAGGAGGGTTTGAACGCGAGCGCCGCGCAGTTGGTCACCTGGAAAGGGACCGTCAGCGACGCGGTGGCACCTTCCACGCTGGAGAGAGCGCCTTCGAGCTTCAATGGGTCGCAGTCGGTCGGGTTGAACGTGAACCCGGGCCGGTTGACCGTCACGTTGACGTGCTTGATCTGCAGCGGGATGCCTTCCAGGATCGCCGGGATCGCGAACCCTTCCGCGCTCGTGTTCGCGATCGCGCTCACGGCCGCGGTAACCGGGTTAATCTCAAGCCTCGCGCGCACGACCAGACAATCACAAGCAGGGTGGTTCGCATTGGTGTTCTCGAGGTCAAACGGGCCGGCCTTCGCGGGGTTCACGATCGACAGCCCGTACGGGGCGCCATGGTAGGGGCCCGTGATGTACACCTTGCCGCCAGTGACCGTGAACGGGTCCCCGCCCAAGCCGACACTGACCGTCGTTTCCCCGATCAAGCTCGCGGCCCCACAGGTCCCTTCGTCCGCTTGGGGTTCTTCGCACGGCGTGACGCTCGAGAGGGTCGCCAGCAACCCCGGCGGCAGATGCAACTGGAGCCCCTGCAGCTGCTGATCGCCGTCTTCGCGGCTCATCGTCATCGAAAACGAGCTAAACGCGCCGGCCTGGATGTTCGCCGACCCCCCTGTCAGCGACGGCGCGAACGGCAAAGGGTCGCTACACGCGCTCCCACCCGGCCCCGAGTTGATCTTAAAACTAGAGGATGGGCTCGCGGCTTCAGACGGTTCTTTGGCTGACCACGGCAGCAGCGTCGTTGTCGTCGTGTACGACCCGCACAACCCAGGGGTCGCCAACGGCGCCCGAGCGGTCCCGAAGAATTCAAGTTTCACTTCGCTGACGGGGAACTGCGGGATGTCTTCAAAAGTGGCCGTCAACTGGCCCGTCACCGGGTTCGGTTCAGCTTTCCCCGCGAGCTTGACCAGAACCCCCGTCACCGGTTCTTCAACGACCAGATACATTGCGAGCAACGATTCAAAAGGGTTCTCGAGCGTCCCGCCGAACGTCTGCTGGGCGGCGAGATATACCGCGCCTTCCAGTTCGTGTTCCAACAACGGGGTCGCAACGCGCACCTTCGCGATCTTCGAAGCGTCTGGACACGACGGTTTTTCAGCGTTATGCAGGCCGATCTGCGACAGCGAGCACGCCTGCAGACCATCCGCCGCGCTCGGGCTGACCTGTACCCCCACGGGCAACGTCACGCTCGTGTTCCGCATGTCGGCCTCACCCAACCCAGCCGGGTTCAACGTGGATTCCTGGGGCACACGCAGATCGACGTTCAACCCCGTCGGGGTGCTCCCTTCCGACCCGTCCGGCTGCACAGCGATCGTCGGGCTGAAATCCAAATGCTCGCAGCCCACCAGCGGAGGAAGCACCGCGGTTTTCGTGATCACGTGTTCGCCCGTCGCGAAGTTCCCCGGCTGGTTCCAGCCATCCACGCCGAGCGTCACTTCCCGGGGGCCCCCGCACGACGTCGAGTTCGTCAAGAACGGACGCACCGAAATATCCGCCGGGCACGAAACAGGCGCCAACGGATGTTCCACCCCCGCCTTTTCTTCGTTTTCCCTCTGCGATTCTTCTTCATCGTGCGGCACACCTTCTTCTTCTTCGTTACGCTCACTGTTAGCCTGAGAAAGACATTTCCCGCGGATCCGGTCATGGCTCGGATCCGCCGGCACACCCCACACCGTTACCCTCGCACTACTCGTCACGATGGACTCCGGGATATCCGTCGAGGCAACCGTGACCCCGTAATCCCCGCCCGTCCGCACCGACGCATCCAACAGAACCGGATGCGCTTTCAAAACCATCACTCCCAGCTCCACCGGCACCCCACCCGGCGGTTCCACATTATACAAAGGGTTACTAACCGTCTGCACCTCTTCGACAAGCCGATGCGACCTTTTACTCACATAAGACCCATTTTCGGCAACCCCAACCGACACCACACCCACCGCCGTATCATCCGGACACCCATTTTCAAGGAAATCATGATACGAACACGTCGGCACCGCGTTCGGATCGCCCACAAACCCCGGCGGCAACGCCACCCGAACATCCTTCAACCCTTCCACAGCAACAAACACACCTTTACGGTCTTCCCTTTCACCCATCACAAAGCTCGCCGTCACCGCATACGGATGCGACCCCGCCCGCAAATCCGGCGAACCCAATTCATGCCTCGCACGCTCTTCCGGCGTCTGTTCATTCGTCACCACGAATTCAAAACTCTGCACACCAAAACCAGATGCCGCGGCCCCTGCAGCCGGCACACACACCAACACCACCCCCAGAACCACACCAAACACCAACCGCCTCACAACCCCACCCCCCAACCACTACCAACACGCCCCACCCTCCCAGCAACTCGACCCGCCACAGCCTTCCCCTTCCCCGTCCCTTTCGCCTTCTTCCCACGCACCTTCCTCCTCAGCACACACCTACCATGATCGAGCCTCTTACCCTTAGCGCATCTGACCGTCTTCGTTTTTGTCTTTGTTTTTGGTTTAGCCACAGGTGGCGGCGGCGCAGGAGCGGGGTTGCCAGGACCGCTGAACGTCGCGCTCGCGGGGACACCAAACACCCCCGACTGAAGCGACACAGGCGGTTTGCACGAATCCGCATTCGTACACACCAAAGGCGCAACCGTTACTGGGAAGCCCCCATCGACCCGAACGTCATACACGTCTTCCCGGGAATCTGTATCCGACGGCACCAACTGGTCAGCCGTCGCGATGAACACATCATCCCCACTCGCGCTCGCATCCATGAAAAACGACGCAGAACCACCCGCAACATTCGACACCGCGAACACACACCCACCACTCGCCATACTGAAACCCGGTGAGGATTCACTACACGACCCCACCCCCGGCCGCTCCCACTCATATACATTCAAACGCCCATTACTGTCATGCGGCACAAGCACATCCGAACTCTGAAAAAACACCCGCCCACCACCCTCGGAAATATTACGCGGAAGATAAAAAGGCGACGATTCCCCAGAAATACCTTCCCCCACGCTTTCGTGGCCGCCAAGCGCAGCCGGCCCCACAGGCCGCGACCCAACATCACACGACAAACACACAAGCCCCCCAGACACCGCATCATACAAATACACCTCACGACACCGTTCGTTTTCACACTCCCCCCGTGCAGCCGCCCGATTATCATACCCCACCAAACCAAGTTCCGACTCAAACGCCAACAACGTCCCATCCCCCGACACCCGCGCCGAATGCTGCCCCGGACCAAAATCATGGTTAGTACCATCGTTTTCTTGGCCTACCCAATCTTCTTCATCGCCATTACCATGACCGGAGCCCATAGCATTAAATTCGCCGTTTGGGTTGGCGGCGAGCGTCGCGATGAACTTCACGCTGCCCCCATGAGAGAGATACAGGTTGGGTTGCCCCGCGACCGGCCCTACGCCTTCGCTATTCTTTTCGCTCGTCAACGTGCCTTCCGCGACAAAATACACGTAAGACCCGTCTTCGCTCGCCGTAACGACACCCAGCACCCCGGCACCTTCAGCATTTTCGGGACTGAGGTCGCTCAACTTACATCTTTGTTCTTTGTCTTCTTCGACTAGTTCGCACTCGTACAGGTTTGCGGCGTTGTCTTCCGGGCCTGTGTTTGCGTCGTTCGTCAGCTCCACCCTGCTCGTAAAGAACACCCGCGACCCATCCACGCTCGCATCGCGATACCACGCCGACCCCGCCCCGACCCCCTTCCCCGCGTGCGGATCTGGAACCGTCCGCTGCGAAGCCGAGACCTCCACCGTACACGCTCCCCCCACCACCGAACAACCTTCCACCCCACTCATCGGATTCTCCCGCACATACACCTGCCCCGCAATCGGACTACCGGGAAACACCGAGTTGTTTTCCCCGCCCGTGAACACCACCCGCGACCCATCCGCAGACACCGCACGCCACGGATTTCCGGAACTTTCCGGGTACCCAAACGCCGCGGCGGCTCCCACGTCGTCTTCGCCTCCGAGCTCGCCACCTTCAGGCGGAACATCGACCTGGCGCAGCACCCCGCCCGCCCACTCGTAAATGTGCGTATGGTGCGGCGATGCTCCACAGCACAGACTCCCGTGGAACTGGAAAACGACATGGCTGAGATCGCTCGACGCACCCTCGGCCTCCGGTGCTGTAGCCCCGCCCTTAATCCCCCCAGAAAACGGCTCGTGTTCTGCTTCGGGCGGCGTAACCGTCGTCACCGGTTCGTATGTCCCCGTTTCAAAGTCGGCCACATACAGATTCACATACCCCGCGGGCTCACCGGCCACCAACGGCGTCTCGAAACTTTCCACCACCCCGCGAGAGAGATCCGCCGTGAACAGCAATTCTTCAAACGGATGAGGAAGAGGATGCCCCTGATAGTCAATATACGGCGGAGAAATATTCTGCGTCACCCACCCCCCCACCGCGCGGCGAGCAAGATAAGCCCCCTGCAACGCCGCAGACCCGGGTTCCGCAAACGACCCAAAAGCGGAATACATGATCGCTTCACCACCCACAGCAGCCCGACCACCAAGAGCATTCACCCCACTGTCATCCTTCGCCAACGGCGAAACCATCTCATACGCACGACAATCCCCAAGCCCAGACGCAAACGGCTGTTCACCCCGCAACTGTTCATTAACGCACCCACCCTGCGCCCACACCGGGCCAGCCGCCAACCAACCCCCACACCCCACCAACACAACCACCACCACCCCACGCACCCCAACATCGGCCCACGAACAACCCAAACACCTCGACAGAACCCTCCAACAACCCTCGACGCTCAACCGCACCCCACACCTCTCCCAAATCGACATAGAAAACGCAGGCCCCAAGCCACACCAGCCCGGGACCCACGCAACTCCGTTTTCAGATCAACATCAAACTACGGTAAAGGACTCCAATTCGTTTCTTCGCTTACTAATTCACCGTTAGCTTCCCGTTTAGCCAATAATATTAACGCCGTCCCTTCCAGAACAGCGGGTTCCGAGAAGAATTCCAGCCCTTTGTCCGTTACTTCCGTTTTTTCTCCATTTTTTATTAAGGTAACTTTAGTGATAGGGGTAGATGGGAAATTGATCAGCCACGACTTGGCTTCCGCCGAGTTAACGGCTGGTAATTCGACTAATTTTCCCAATTCTGGCGGTTTGTTCGGATCAGTCAGCACCTGGCCAATCACCTGACCCGTAACTTTGGTTTCCGGTGGGCAGTTGCCTCCCGTTTCCGTTGTGAATTTGAGCGTCGTGAAGCTGGTGCCTTCTGCCGGTGCAAATAACACCAAGAGCGAACCCGATGTTCCTGGCACCGCTTTTTCGGTCTCCACCAACTCCGATCTGACAGGCACGGTAATTACCGGTTCGACGACTTTACATTTTTCTATAACTTTGCCGCTTGATTTGCCCGATACTTTGCATTTAGTAAATTCGATGACCTCGTTGTTTGTACCCGGGTTACCAGGACTCGAGCCTAACAACGAGCCTTCCTTGAGTTTCACCACTTCGCATTCGATAGTGACATTCCCCGCTCTAAGCGCAAAAACTTTACTATATATTTTTGCACTAATGAAATGGGTTTTGCCTTCTGCGAGATCCGTGCCGCCGATGCTCCATCTCGGCGCTTCGACGGCTTGCGCCGCCGCTGCTGTAAGAGCGCCCAACGCGAGCACGCCGAACAGCGTGACTAGCATGAGTCGTACTCGACTTGACTGCATTTGTTATACTCCTTTTTGTCGTATCTGGCCCTGGGGCGCCCTTCGTTCACATGTAGAGGCGTCCTGGGGCCTGTATGTCTCTGCTCCCTGCTCTGGCACGCAGAGGATTGGTTTGGCCTCTGAGAACCAGCTTCGCCGAGCCGCGGCGACGCCGATCCCTTCGAGGTCTCGGGGACCTGCCCGATCACGATCCGGGCCGGCCTGCCAGAGAAAGCTTGTCTTGATGTGGGGTTCCCATCCTCCTCGTGGTCGCCTGCGGCGCCGACCCTGTTCTTGTCGCGCGGATCGAACGACTCCGTCGCGAAGGCGATCGAACTCTTTATCGGCGCGTCCGCCTCGTACGGATGTTTAGCACCCTCCTGGGAGGGGGCTGGGGACTTCCTCGCGAGCGGCGGAGTGCCGCACGCATTCCCGTCTGGGCGAAAATCCCTGGTTTGCAGGGATTTTAAAGGCGCTGAAGAGGCCAAAGACAGGAAGAGAGCGGTAGCCGGATATGTTTCTGACGGTCCGTATGGCAGCCCGTGGGCACTGACGCCTGGGTACTCCCGGCGCCCGGCCTCTTGCTCGCGGTCACGGCAGAGCACATCCCATGAGCGAGCCTGGACGAGCGACTGGCCACTCCTCTCCATGTGTCAATGATAGTTTATTTGGTGGGACTATGTCAATGACCCCTACGCAAAAAGCTCGCAAATTGCGGGAAAAAACGGACGTATGGCCTACGTGTGGTCCTGATCGCCGGGGCCGTATCTCGCCCGCGAAGCGGCTCTACAGGCCCGCCAAGGCCTGCAGCAGCGAGTCGCCGTGCTTGGCGCAGAACCCGGGGCCGATGCCCCGGATCTCGACCAGCTCCGCGGCGCTTCGCGGGCGTCGACGCAAGATCTCCTCCAGCACTGCGTTCGCGGCAACCGTGAACGCCGGCTTGCCCTCCGCCTGGCCCAGGCGCCACTCCCTGAGCTTCTCGTACTGCGTCTCGTCCACGGGGTCGAACGACTGCGAGGGCGGGGCAGAAGGCTCCGGGGAGCCGTTGAGCGTCGAACTCGCCGCCCGTGCGCGCTTCGTGCCGTGCGCACCCGCGACCAGCGCCCGCTCGAGCTCCGGGTCGGGGTCGCACACGCTGCAGCAGCGGCCCGTCCGCGCGCCTTCCTGAGAGTCGCCGAAGTGCTCGAGGATCTGCTTGCGGCGGCACTCCTCGGCGTTGGCGATGAATCGCTCGATCGCGCGGTAGGACTCCCAGCCGCGGTCCTTGGCGGCCTTGATCGCCCCGTATGCGGCGCGGCCGTCCAGCTGGCCGGTGAGGCGCACCTGCAGCACCCCACGCGCGCCCGGCTGCAGCTCCGCCGCGCCTGCGCGCTCGGCGATCGAGAGCAGCACCCGCTCGGTGTCGTCCAGCTCACCCGGCGCGATCTCCACGATCCCCTTTTGTGCGCGCCGACCGAGGCGGTTGACGTACGCGCGCACGTCCTCCACGCTGCTCTGGCGCTCGGTGTTGAAGCGGATCAGCCGGCCGAGGTCCATCCGCGAGGCCAGCAGCAGCGCCCGCGCCGGCTTCCCGTCGCGCCCTCCCCGACCCGCCTCCTGGTAGTAGGCCTCCAGGCTGGTGGGTATCGCCCAGTGCGCGACCGTGCGCACGTCCGCCTTGTCCACGCCCATCCCGAACGCGTTGGTCGCGACCACTACCTCGGCCCCGCCGCCCATGAACGCTTCCTGCGCGCGGCGGCGCTGGGCGGGGGAGAGACCGGCGTGGTAGGCGACCGTGGCGATCCCCCTGCCCGCGATCAGCTCCGCCACCTCCTCGGTGTCCTTGCGCGTCCCGCAGTACACGATCGCCGGCCGCGCCTCGGCAGGCTCCAGCGCGTGCAGCAGCGCCGCACGCTTGCGCCCCACCGCGCCCTTGCCTTCGACCGTCACCACGTCGAACGCGAGATTCGGCCGGTCAAAGCCCGAGCTGATCGACACCCACTCTCGCAGCCCCAGCTTCGCCGCGATCTCCGCCGCCACCCGCGGGGTCGCGGTGGCGGTGGCCGCCATCACCGGGGGGCGCCCCAAGGCCGCGATCGCGCCGTGCAGGCGCAGGTAGTCGGGGCGGAAGTCGTGGCCCCACTCCGCCACGCAGTGCGCCTCGTCCACCACGAACAGCCCCACCTTGCGGGTGCCCAGCGCCTCCCTGAAGGCGCGCGAGGCGAAGCGCTCGGGGGCAGCCAGCACCAGCTGCGCCCAGCCCGACTCGATGTCCAGCAGCGCGCGCGCGTTGTGGCCCTCCTCCATCCCCGACGCCAGCATCACCGCCTTCACGCCCGTATCCTCCAGCCGCTTCCACTGGTCGTTCATCAACGCGATCAGTGGGCTGACCACCACCACGAGGCCTCTCCCGGCCAGCGCGGGCAGCTGGTAGCAGAGCGACTTCCCCGCCCCCGTCGGCATCACGACCAGGGTGTCCCTTCCCGCGAGCGCCGCCGCCACCGCCTCACGCTGGCCCGCGCGGAAGCTCTCCATGCCAAAGCGCCTCAACAGCTCCTCCGGGGCCGGCGGCGGGGCGGCGTCCTGCGCTTGGGCGTCCACCAGTTCCCTGAGTTGGCTTGCGGCCCCACCCAGCTCCGTGCGCTGGTCGGCGTCCAGCGTGCCCCACAGCTCCCGCGCCTGGCTCAACACCCCGCGCGCGCGGGCGCAGGCCAAGGGGTCGCCGGGACGCTGCTCCAGCGCCCGGTGTGCCACTCCGATCGCGTCCAAGATCTCACTCATGGCCAAACCGTAGCTCTCGCCCCGGCCGGTACGCTCGCCCGGCGCCGATTTGCCGCGCTGCCTCCTAGCGTGCGACGATAGACGTGGGGCCTGGCTTGTTATGCCAGACCCCACACAATGTCAACTACATACCACTTCGATCATTTGACCTAAGCGCGAATGCATAGCGCTAAGATTCGACACCGAATTTCTCGCCGTTCGTGAGTGAGACTAATACAGTCCCCGTTATTTTGGCTTCGTTGCCAAAGGCTTTGAACGGCGTAATATTGACTAATTCGAGGGTTGTGCCTTTTAATAAAAAGACCGATTTTTCTGCGTCCGGCGCCTTGATCAAAGCGGACGTTTGTTCTGCTGTGCTGGGGGTGACTTGTTCTTCTTTGCCTCCGTCTGTCGTTGGGTCCGTAAACGCCTCGCCGAGCGCTAATCCTTTGCCTATTTCGGTTTCTTTTAGTACACATTTGGCTCCTTCCAAATGAAGGGTTACAAACTTTGCTTCGGTCCCGGCTTCGGGGTCGGCCTCCACTAAAATCTTTTCCCCGACTGTTTTAGTTGCAGTTTCGTCGTTGTAAACCAACTCACTTCTGATCGGTTCTGTTTTGATCGGTTCTACTACTTTGCAGCCTGATCCGACGTTGGTTATTTGGCAGTCCGAGAATTCGGAGATCTCTCTACTGGTAGCGGGGGCACCACCCGCAAGGTACGAGCCTTTTGCGACACTGGCTAACTTGCATTCAATTTTGGCTTTTATACCTAGGAGTTCTGCTTCAAGCGTTAGTGGATCTTTTGTTCCTTCGAATGCTTTTACCGTGATTTCTCTCGTTTCGTTTGCTTTGAGTCGCGACCCGTCAACCTTCCAGAATGGCCCTTCAGTGGGAGAGGCCTGCGCCGAGGCGACAGCGACTGCTCCGAGCACGAGCAGCGCCGAGAGAGCCGCCATTACGCGGCCCAGTCGGACTAATCGAGTTGATTTCATTTTGGATCTGCTCCTTTGTCGTGTGTATGGCCTTGAGACGTCGTTTGAGTTCAAGTCGCCGCCTCCCAAGGCCGTGGTTTAACTCTGCGCCCGACTCTGGCACGCAGAGGGTTGCTTTGGCCACCCGGCCTGGCGCCGCATTGCCGCGGCGTCGACAGAGTCGTGGCCTTGGGGGCCTGCCCTAGAGCGATCCGGGCCGGTCTGCCAGAGTAAGCTCGCTGTGAGGACGGGCCGTCGCCGACTTATCGTCTGGCGGCGGTGTGTCTGCGCTTCTTCCCGCGCTTCCCATTTGGCGCAAAGGCGGGGCACTGAAGCCGCTGGAATGTCAGTTCGAAGCTCGTGAAGGGCGTGTCGGGCGCCATCGTAGGTACGTCCCACCAGGAAGGCAGGAAGAGCGGTTGACAACCTTTGGTCATACTTCAAGAATAGTCTATAAACGGGATGATGTCAAAGAATCAAACTCAAAAAGGTCGCAAAGTGCGGCTAAAATCGACCTAGAATACGGCGGGGCTCCCGATCGCCGGCGCCGCCGCTGGGCTGCATGTACGCCGGCTTGCCCTGCGCCTGGCCCAGGCGCCACTCCCCTGAGCTTCTCGTACTGCGCCTCGTCCACCGGGTCCAGGGGGCATCTCCAAGGCTGCAATCGCGCCGTGCGAGCTCACATAGTCAGGGCGGGAGTCGTGGTCCATGCTGCCACGCAGTGCCTACCGATACGCCCCATCTCGTCCGATGCTCTATGGCGCTCGGCCTTGACGCCGTACTGGCCCTTGCCTGAGGATCAGCGAGGACACAGCTGTGTGGGCCCGGCTCGAGCCGGGCCCACATACTGAGTACACGAGAATGCAACGGGACGATCTCGCTACGTCTCCGCAGCGTATTTCTGGCCGCTGGCTAGTAAGACTAATAGTGCACCACGCATTTTTGCTTCATTACCAAACGCTTTGAAAGGCGTCACTTTCAGCGTTTCGGATTTACCGCCTTTCCATACCGCGATTTCTTTCGCTGCGTCAGGGAATTTAGTCAGGTACGAAGGTAACAGGTCGGTGGTTGTCACGGCGACAGCTTCGGATTCCTCCCCCGTGACTTCAGGATCGGTATACACAGATCCGACTACTAACCCTTTGCCCACTTCGGTGCTTTTTACTATACATTTAGCCCCTTCGAAACTAAGGGTCGCTATTTCTGCCTCGGTGCCAGCCGCCGCCTCGAACTCCACTAAAAAGACCTTTGGGAATTCTGTGTTTTCCGCGAGCGTCCCCTTGATCTTTGCCGTTTTGATTGGTTCTTTGACTTTGCACCCTTCACCGTTATTTACTACTTTGCAGTCAGAGAATTCCTCGGTCTCTTCAATCGAACCCGGTTCACCCGCGCTCGCCCCAGCAAGAAACGAGCCTTTCGCGACATCCGCTGACTCACATTCAACTTTGGCTTTTATCCCAAGCAATTCAGCTTCCACCGTCACAGGTTCTTTAGTCCCATCATAAGCTTTAACGGTCATTTCTCTCGTTTCATTCAGATACAGTCTTTTTCCTTCCACCGACCAGAACGGCGCTTCGGATGTTGGTTCTGCCGTCTCCGCAGCGTATTTCTGGCCGCTGGCCAGTAAGACTAATAGTGCACCACGCATTTTTGCTTCATTACCAAACGCTTTGAAAGGCGTCACTTTCAGCGTTTCGGATTTACCGCCTTTCCATACCGCGATTTCTTTCGCTGCGTCAGGGAATTTAGTCAGGTACGAAGGTAACAGGTCGGTGGTTGTCACGGCGACAGCTTCGGATTCCTCCCCCGTGACTTCAGGATCGGTATACACAGATCCGACTACTAACCCTTTGCCCACTTCGGTGCTTTTTACTATACATTTAGCCCCTTCGAAACTAAGGGTCGCTATTTCTGCCTCGGTGCCAGCCGCCGCCTCGAACTCCACTAAAAAGACCTTTGGGAATTCTGTGTTTTCCGCGAGCGTCCCCTTGATCTTTGCCGTTTTGATTGGTTCTTTGACTTTGCACCCTTCACCGTTATTTACTACTTTGCAGTCAGAGAATTCCTCGGTCTCTTCAATCGAACCCGGTTCACCCGCGCTCGCCCCAGCAAGAAACGAGCCTTTCGCGACATCCGCTGACTCACATTCAACTTTGGCTTTTATCCCAAGCAATTCAGCTTCCACCGTCACAGGTTCTTTAGTCCCATCATAAGCTTTAACGGTCATTTCTCTCGTTTCATTCAGATACAGTCTTTTTCCTTCCACCGACCAGAACGGCGCTTCGGATGTTGGTTCTGCCGTCTCCGCAGCGTATTTCTGGCCGCTGGCCAGTAAGACTAATAGTGCACCACGCATTTTTGCTTCATTACCAAACGCTTTGAAAGGCGTCACTTTCAGCGTTTCGGATTTACCGCCTTTCCATACGGCGATTTCTTTCGCTGCGTCAGGGAATTTAGTCAGGTACGAAGGTAACAGGTCGGTGGTTGTCACGGCGACAGCTTCGGATTCCTCCCCCGTGACTTCAGGATCGGTATACACAGATCCGACTACTAACCCTTTACCCACTTCAGTTTCTTTCACAACGCATTTAGCCCCTTCGAAAAGAAGGGTCACTATCTTTGCTTCGGTGCCAGCCGCCGCCTCGAACTCCATTAACGAAACCCTCGGGGATTCCGTGTTTTCCGCGAGCGTTCCCCTGATCCTTTCTGTTTTGATTGGTTCTTTTACTTTGCACCCTGCCCCGTTGTTGATAGTTTGACAGTCCGAGAGTTCCTCGGTCTCTTCAATCGAACCTGGTTCACCCGCGTCTGACCCAGCGAGAAACGAGCCTTTCGCGACATCCGCTGACTCACATTCAACTTTGGCTTTTATCCCAAGCAATTCAGCTTCCACCGTCACAGGTTCTTTAGTCCCATCATACGCTTTAACCGTAATTTCACGCGTTTCGTCCAAATGCAATCTTTTTCCTTCCACCGACCAAAACGGCGCTTCTTCCGACGCCTGCGCCACCGTTGCGGCAGTCAGGCTGCATGCAGAAACCGCAAGCAGGGAGGCGAGCACATGCAACGCTCGGGATAATCGATTTATCTTCATTGGTCTGCTCCTTTTATCGTGTCTGGCCTTGAGAAGCCATTTGAACTCGAGTCGCGGCGTCTAAGGGCGTGGGGTTCAGCTCTGCTCCCATCCCTGGCACACAGAGGATTGGTTTGGCCCCTGGAGCCTCGAGCCGTATCGCCGCGACACCAGTCGGCCGCGGCCTTAGGGACTTGCCCTAGAGCGATCCGGGGGCCGGTTTGCCAGAGTAAGCTCGTTGTGAGGACGGGCCGTCGCCGACTTACCGTCTGACGGCGGAGCGTCTGTGCTTCTTCTGGCGCTTCTTGGCCTTCTTGTGCGTCGCCTTCTTCGGGCAGCCTGTGACCGCGATCTTCGTGGTCTGCTTGATCGCGAAGCCGTTCTGGCCGACCATTTCCGTCGGCATTTCGAGCGTCCCCTTGCAGAGGTTCCCGTTAGCCGTGAATGCCGGATACTGGCGCTGTGGGAAGGTCAGTTCGAAGCTCGTGAATGGCACATCGGGCACTGTCGAGAAGGTCCCGGTCGTGATCCCCGCTTTGCTGATGAACGTTTCCCCGTGGACCTGGGCGGTCACGCCGTTCTCGCCGGTGAGCACGATGATCAGTTCCGGGTATTTCGCGGCGCCATGGGAGACGAAGTAGGCCGTGCCGCTCAACCCCCCCGGCAGCACTGGGGTGCTGACCTTCGCCGTGGCGACCTGCGAGGCGATGGGACAGTTGGCAGGGTTTTCGGCGAAGGTCTTTTCCGTGCACGCTTTCTGCAGCGTTTTCAGCGGCGTGGGCAGCTGTTTGGGCAGCGACACCTTGACCTTCTGGACGTTGGCCTCGACGCCCATACCCGCCTCTTCGGGCAGCGACATGCTCACGTGCAAGCTGGTGCCGTCCACGCGCGAGCTCTTTGCGGAGGTCGAAGCCTTGAACGTCGGCTGGAATTTCAGGCTCTGGCAGGAACCGACCTGGAAGCGGCTTTCGATCGGTGCTTCCGCGTGCGGGCCGCCCACACCCGGTGGAGGCGCGCCGAACGCCGTCCCTGAGAACGACGAGGGGTTGCAGTTAGTCGGGTTCAGCATGAAGTGTTCACGGCTGACCACGGAGTCGATCAGCCGCAGGTCGGTCGGGACGCCGTCGAGGATCTGCGGCAGCGGCTGCGTCGTGATCGTGATCTGCGCCGTGAGCGGGTCGATTTCGATCTTGGCCCGCGTGATTTCCGTGCCGAGGTTGAAAGGCCCGGCGATCAGGGGTGTCACGATCGACAGCCCGAACGGCGCGCCCTGGTATGGGCCGGTGAGGTAGATCGACGATGCTGGGTTCCCCGGCTGGGGGATCACCAGCGGGTACTGGCCCGGACCGGAGGCCACAGTCGCACTGCCTAGCTTCGATTCTTCGCCGCATTCGCCATGAGACGCCTGCGGTTCAGGGCACTGCTGAACGTGAGAGATCATCCCGACGAGGCCCGGGGGCATCTTGAACTGGAGCTTTTCGATCCGCTGCTGGCCATCTCCCCGCTGCATCAGCAGTGAGAAGTCGGTGTACGCGCCAGCCTCGTCGGTCGTCGAGCCCGCGATCAACGACGGGGCGAACGGCAGCGGCGAGGGCGGGCACGCGCCGCCGCCCACGCCACCGGTGATCAGGAAGGTGCTCGAGGGGAAGAGGTCCCCGCCGAACGGGCTACTCCACGGCGTGAAGTCCGACGTGGTCGTGTAGGCCCCGCAGGCAACCGGTGTCGCCAATGCCGCCTGTGGGCCGCCGCTGAACGAGAGCTGGAAGCTCGTGAACGGCAACCCCGGCGTTTCGGTGAGCGTGGCCATCAGTTGGCCGGTCGCTTCGTTCAGCTTCACGTTCGCAACCACCTTCAGGTAGATGCCGTCGCCCGAGAACGCGATCAGCAGTTGCAGCGCCGGTGGGTGGGATTGCAGATTCGGCAGTTCTTCTGGCCCGCCGCTTGACTGAGGGAGCACGTACGCGCTGCCATGCAGTTCGGTTTCAAACGCGCCTTCGAGCAACGGCGTCCGGACAGTGACGGTCCCGACTTTTGACGCCTTGGGACACGACGGCGGGCCTTCCTCATGCAGCTTGGCATCTTCCGGTCTGCATACCTGAAGGCCCGCGGCCTGGCCGGGATTGATCACCAGGCCTTCGGGCAGCGCGACTGTCGCGTTCTTGACCGTCGCTTCGACCAACCTTCCTGGAGACCGAAGCGCTTCTTGAGGGAGTGTCACGCTCATGCCCAGTCCCGCTGGCGTGTCGGCCTCGCTCGTTTCGGGGGCCGCCGTGACGGATGGGCTGAAGGAGAGCTTCGAACAGCCCGTGAACCCGCTTTCCACGTCCTGCGCGTCGTGTGACAGAACGCTTGCCTGCGCACGCGCGCCTGCATTTTCCCATGTGCCCGCGCCCCGGACGGTGAACTTCTGGGGCCCTTCGCACGACGTGGGCAGCGTCAGGAACGGTCGCGCTGGCGCCGAGGATGGGCACCCGTGCACGCGGCAGACCTGATCTTCCGGCGAGATGCCGTCGGTGTCGCGTGCATTGTTGTGGCTAGCTTCCGGCGCCACGCCCCACAGTTTGAGGATGTCGCCGACTATATGGTCGCCCGCGGCGATGTTGTCGATATGCGTGACGATGTTGTAGTCGCCGTAGCCGCGTGGGCCCGCGTCGAAAAACACAGTCTTGCCAAAGATGATCGTCGCGAACTGGTCGACGACGCCCGGTGGCGGCACCATGTTGTATACGGCGAGCGCCCCGCCCCCCTGTGCCCCACCCCCACCTTCGTGGCCGAGCAACGGCATGTCTTCGCCAATCTGGGTTTCGGGCGGGCATTCTTCAGCGCTGAGCTGCTGGCGTGTGCAGCCGGGCGCCGAGTTCGGTTCCCCGAAGAAGCCCGGCGGCAATTCAGCTTCCACAGTCCGCTGTTCACCGCCCGCCAGCTGACCGTCAGCCAGTTCGTTGAAGCCGACGGCGAACGTCGACTCGTACGGGTGCGAACCCGCCTGTGCATCGATCGAGCCATCCGCGTTCGTGAACCACGCGTCGAACCCCGAGAACCCGTAGCCCGGTTCCGACGCACTCACCGTCACCGGCGATGACACTTCCGTCACTTCCGTCGCGCCGCCGCCCGCAATGCTGACTTCGTTCGACCCTATTTCGGGTTCGGCTCCTTCTTCAACATGCACCGCGACCCCGACCCGTTCAATGCCCAAAAACTTTTCGCCTTCACCAATCGGAAGTTCATTAACGTATTGAGGGTTGCTCGTACACGTGACCCCCGCCACTTCCACTTCTGGGACCACTTCGATTTCAAACGCTTCGCAATCCCACCTCACGCCACCAAACTTTTTCACTTCTTCTGCCGGCGACTCGAGCTCGTCTTCGAGCATCCCGCCCGCTTCGGTCGGGATCACTCCTTCAGGCAGGATGTCTGTCACTGTGATCGAACCGCTGCTCCGCTGCGCACCGGTGTTCATCAGATCGACCTGGATCGTCCCGTCCCCTCCCGGATGCAGATACGTCGGGTAGGCCTGCACAAACGCCTCCCAGCCGGTCCCCTCCGCCGCGCTGGCGACAGGAGTGCACCATGCCAAAGGCGCCACACAGATAACCAGAGCGACGGTTAGCAGCCTAAGGGTATTTGACCGGGAGGAGCTCATTTCTCCGCTCCGATCCTTGTTCTGGCAGCCCGGTGCTTCTTCCGTGGACTGCTTGCTCTACCTGACCTTTTCTTCGCACGCTTGCCCTTGGACTTGGACTTGACCTTCTTCACGCACTTGCCGCGGCTGAGCTTCTTGTTCTTGGGGCATTTCGGCGGTGGGGGAGTTTTGGAGTGCTGCGTCGTCGGCGGGAAGTTGCCCGTACCGTCGAACGTGGCGCTCGCGGGGGTCGCAAAGATCGGCTGCGCGGGCGGCGCCCCCTGGCAGCCGGCACCCGAACATTCCACTTCCGCCGTCGGTGGCACCCCGCCTACGCGAGCGTCATACAGTACGTCGTTGTCGCCATGATCGGCCTTGACCAGCTGTGCACGGGAGACGAAGAAAACATCGTTGCCGTTTGCACTCGCGTCGATCAGGTATGAGTTGTCGGTGCTCTGGCCCCCCGAGAGCAGGTAGACGCAACCCCGCGCTTCCCGGCAGCTGCCTTCGCCCTGCGCCTCCCACTCATATACGTCCAACAGGCCATTTTCGTCCTCGGGCGTGAGCGGCTCGATCGAATCGAAGAAGACACGATCACCGTCTTCGGAGATCACCCGCGGCTGGTAGCCGTTCAGGCTGTCGCTGACCGGCAGGAACGACCCCCATATCCTAGTTATGTCTTTCGCGTATTCGGGTAGGCTGGGGGCGACAGGCGACTCGCCGCTAGGATTGCACGACGCGCATGTGACCTGGCCGGTTTCAGCGTCGTAGACGAAAACCTCCGTCAGCGGTATTTCTTCCAGCATGTTGTGATAACCGGTCAATGGCCGCCTGGACATGAACACCACACTGTGGCCGTCCGGCGTGACCTCCGCCGTGCGGTGGCCAGGATCGGCCTGCCAGTCGCCGTCGCTACCCCCTTCACCGTGGGTAAAGTCGCCGTCTTCGCCTGAAAGAGTCGCGATGAACTTCGTCGCACCGCCATGGCGAACATAGAGGTTGCAGGTCTGGCCGGCTCTATATTCCTCATTGCAGTTCCCCGGTGCGGCCCCTTCGGCAAGCACGCCGTTGGCCACGAAGTAGACATATGAGCCATCATTACTCGTTCCCACCACACCCTGCACATCCGCATGAGCCCCAGGTTCGGGCTTGGCTGAAATGGAAAGGTCGCTGAGACGTTCCCCTTCGGGAGCTTCCAGCTCGTACTCGTAAAGATCCGGCTTGCCGGCTTCAGCGGTCGATTCAGCGGTCAACTGGTTTTCGTCGGTGAAGAAGACCTCCGAGCCGTCGCCGCTCGCCGTCCAGAACCGCCCGCCGCCGCTCGGCCCCTTCCCCCCCTCGGCCAGATCCACCTGTACCGTGCACGCCTTGGCAGGTTCGACGCACTGGTTGCCTTCCATTTCGCTTTCCACCTGCGTGTCGTTCTTGCGCACATACAGCGCATTCGGCTGCTCTTCGTATTCGCCGCCCACCAGCACCGCATGCACAGCCGACCAGTAGATCCGCGACCCGTCCGCAGAGATCGCATTGCTCGTCTCGGGAGAGACGAAGCCGTTAGTAGATGGCCCCTGACGCCCGAGCGTCGCGTTCGGTTCAACCCCGCCGCCCGGCAGCACGTTGACCAGGTACCGCCATCCCCCGAACCAGTCGTAGAGATCGTTCCCGGCCCGACATCCTTCGGTCGGAGGCGACGACGGAAGTTCTGCGTCGGCTTCAAACAGCAGATGGGTGAACGGCGCCGCCGCGCCCGTTCCCTCATTCCCGCCGCCGAAGATCACTTCATGGAAAAGCGCATTGTCCTCGAGAGACCCGAATTCATTGACCGGCAGGCAGGGAGGCGTCGTAAACAGCGGTTCAAACGAGCCAGGAAGCGGTTCGAGCGACCCCCCCGTAGTCGGACGCCAACCGATCGAGCGCCGATAGAGGTTTGAGTAGCCTTCCGGCGCTTCTCTGGCCAAGTGTTCGGGAGACCCAAGTACCCCCACCGAGAGGTCACTCGAGAACCCATCGTAGTCATTTGCGTAGCCTGGTGCGCTGATACTGACCCCCGGCGTCCACCCGCCCCGAGGTTCACGGGTCGCCACATACTGGTTGCCGCCTCCAACCCCCTCATTGCCGTTGCCGCCACTCGCCGGCGGATCGCCGACATACGTCACCGTATTGCCGTCCGCGCTTGCCTCGAACGGCAGGTTGGTGAAAATACCGTGCCGTGCCAGATCGTCGAGCGTTCCCTCCATCCCGTGGGGAACGTAGACTTCGGTCTCATCGCCTTCCCCGACTACGCTCACCGCTTCGGTGACGCGACCATCGGGAAGTTTGGCAGCACTTGGACCAAACGTCACAAACGTACCGCCCTCGCCGAACTTTGGACCGAGCACGTTGCTCGCGCCGACCCGGAAGTAGTACCTCGTGTTCGGCAGAAGACTACCCACTTCCGCGCTCACTCCGATCTTTTCCCCTACACCAACTGGAATGCACTTTTCCTCCGGCATTCGTTCGCCATACAGGGTGCTCGTGCCGTATTCGATCCAATAGCAGCTCGCTAGGCCACCGGCGTTGAGCTGCGCGCTTACGCGAGTTGTCGCCGAGCCCACTTCCGACACCCCTTCACCCGTGCTCACCGGACGCGCAATAGTCAAACCTTTACTGTTCCCGGGGACTCCCGCCCCGCTAATCGCTACTAGCCGGAAACTGCGCACTTCCGCTGGCTGCAAACCCGTAAGCTTTGCGCTCACCCGAACAGGTTCGGTCGCCCCACTAGGATTCCCCTGGCAGGGAGCCTTACCCGTGTATTCGCCTGTCTTCGTGCCGTATTCAAAGTAACATTCCTTGACTTCTTCACCTTCCGGATTCACACTACCGTGCAGCGTTAAGCCAGTTTCAGACACTTCCGAGGGAGGTTCGGGAGTCGCCACGGGGACCGATACGTAGTTAAAGCCCTCAATCTTACCGCCCCCAAACTCGCTCGCATAAACTGTCACGGTCGCTGACGCGCTCACCGCTAGACCGTGTGATTCCGAGAGACCTTCATAGGCTTTTGGGATATCTTCCCCGGGAAACACTTCGAGCGGCGTGGAGTACGATTCGCCGAACGGCCCATAGCGTACGCCGCTATCCCCCGCGTCAACGAGCACATCATTGGCGAGCTGTTGACTTGCGGAAGGGACGATCGCCACAGCGCTTGCTTCCTCCTGGCTGAGCAGTCCCAGAATGACGCCTCTATTTTCACTTCCCTTCGGCCCCGAATTAGACGGCACACCGTACTTATCGACCTCGTTGCCAACACCGTCAACCATATATAGGTTGTCATTAGAATCGACCGCAAGGCCGTGGCCGTTATGCACAGTGGCTGGTATTACCAAAGTCTGCACAAAATCGCCCGTATCATCGAACTCATCCGCAAATGCATAGAATTCTTTCAAACCATTGTGAGCTTGTATCGCCTGATATATCCAAAGATTCCCAGCCGCATCGACGGCGACACCCCGCAGCGAGGCGAACGGGATCACCCCACACTCTTCGATGCCCGTTTTCGGCTCGCATACTTCGGCTTCAGTTATGTCTCCCTCGTATTCCCCTGTCGCGTTGAACTTGTCGACGACCGCGTGGCCTGCGTCAGTAACGTACACATAGCCATGAGATGGATCCATCAGGTTCGTGGAATTGTCGACCGCTATCTGTTCGGGAGCTTCGAATCCTCCGGGGGGCGCAAAGTCGGTGACAAAGGTACCCTTGTCGGTGAACTCATCTACACGTTTGTTGCCCTTGTCAGCGATATATATGCTACCCGTCGCGTTGTTGACAGCAACTCCAACAGGTTCTTTGAGCTGACCGGACCCCGTACCCGGTTCTCCGATGGAGATCCCCGGGTAGTAGATCTTTTCAGCAAAGGCCGGGGAGTCGAAGCCAGGAAGCGCGCACAGCACAGCCATGACGGGCCATATAATCAATCGTCGGGCGCTCATCTAGTCTTCTTTCCGTGCCACATCGCTGGAAGGTCTTTCTATTCGATCAAGCTACGTGGGACCCGAGCTGCGCCCGGGCCCCACGTAGTGTTACCTAAGTATTACTTTTAAATACTCGATAGGCATCTTTGTCCTAGTACACGGTATTAAGATTCAACACCGTATTTTTCGCCGCTTGTCAGTGCTACTAATACCTTACCGACTAACTTTGCTTCGTTGCCAAAGGCTTTGAACGGTGTGATAGTGACTAATTCGAGGGTTGTGCCTTTTAATAAAAAGACCGATTTTTCTGCGTCGGGGAACACGACCAACGTGGATGTTTGTTCTGCTGTGCTGGGGGTGATTTGTTCTTCTTTGCCTCCGTCTGTCGTCGGATCCGTAAACGACTCGCCGAGCACTAACCCTTTGCCTACTTCGGTTTCTTTAACTACGCATTTAGCACCTTCGAAATGAAGGGTTACGAACTTTGCTTCGGTCCCAGCTTGGGGGTCGAACTCCACTAAAATCTTTTCCCCGACTGTTTTAGTTGCAGTTTCGTCGTTGTAAACCAACTCATTTCTAATCGGTTCCGTTTTGATCGGTTCTACTACTTTGCAGCCTGATCCGACGTTGGTTGTTTCGCAATCCGTGAATTCAGCGACCTCTCTACTTGACGCAGGTGCGCCACCCGCGAAGAACGAGCCTTTTGCGACGTTGGCTAACTTGCATTCAACTTTTGCTTTTATACCGAGGAGTTCTGCTTCCAGGAGGATGGGGCTTTTCGTCCCTTCGAACGATTTTACCGTGATTTCTCTGGTTTCGTTTGCTTTGAGCCTCGCCCCATTGACTTTCCAGAACGGCCCTTCGGTGGGAGCGGCCTGCGCCGATGCGACGACAACCGCTCCGAGCGCGAATACCGAGAGCAGGGCAACCAGTAGGCGACCCAATCGAGCTAATCGACTTGACTTCATTTGGTATGCTCCTTTTGTTGTGTTGGCCCTGGGGCGCCCTTGAATTGGTGTAGTGGCGTCCTGGGGCCGGTATTGTTTCTCTCTGCTCCCAAACTCTGGCACGCAGAGAACTGTTCGGCCTCTTCCAAGACCCGCATCAACCAAGCTGCGGATGACGCTGGCTCGTCGAGGCCTCGGGGGCCCGCCCTAAAACCAACCGGGCGGGCCTACCAGAGAAGCTCTTTGTATTTCCTAGGTGACTTTTTCGGCAGTCACGGCCCACGTGCCCTGACCTTCTCCACCTTCTGTTTCGGACAGCGTTTCTATCCCAAGGACCACGCCGGTGGTTCCAACGCCTTCCCCTGTCTCGGGGTTTTCCCACGCAAAGTGGCTGTTCACTTTTTCCACCGCCTTGATGTATATACAGAGGTTCCCCGGTTCGGCAGTCGGCACTTCGTCAGTGCCACCGCCACACCCGTCTCCCGCGATCTCTGTTTCACCAGGTTTGATGATGTGAAGGTGGCATTTCGGGTCTGTTGTTGCGCATCCCTGATCGGCTTCCAGGCCTTTGGCCAGCGGAATCGGAAATGAGATCGGCACCTGCGCTAGACGAAGGTCCGTATCCACGGCGAAGCTCCACGTCCCCGTCTCGGTCGCAACCGGGGGCAGCGTCCCACCGGCGGTCCAGGGCGAGCCGTTGCAGGCGTAGGTCGCCGTGCCCGAGCCCACCTTGAATTCGGTCCCGCCTTCTTCGCAGTTGCCGCTCCCATTTTTTGCGGCGAGCGCCGTGTTGGTGGGGTTTTCGCCGGCTTTGCCTTCTTTGCCTTTGGCCCCGTTGCAGGCGTGAGCCGATTTGCCGCCCGCTTCGAACTTGCTCCCGCCTTCTTTGCATTCGGTGCCCGGAGCGAGTTCGGCGACAAGCACGCTTTCCCCGTTCGCTCCGCCGCTCCCGTTCGTGCCTTCCTTCCCCGCGGCGCCTTCCTTGCCGGGCGCTCCTGCCGCGCCGGCAGCTCCCGTGGCGCCGGCGGCGCCAGCGGCGCCTTTGAGTTCTTTCAGCACCTTTGGGCTGATCTGCTTCTTCGAGGTGATCAAGTAGTGGGTCGCGGCGAGCGCCCCACCGCTCATCGCGAACACGAGCGCGAGTGTGGCAACCACATTCGCGTACGTCAGCCTGGTCCGTACTGCTGAAGGCATCGACCTCTCCCTGTCTGGAATGAGACGTGGCGGCACGTCGTGCTGCCCACGCGTTGTGTCACGTTATTTTTTTAATATCAAACCGCTTGAAGCGAACCGGGCCTTCCCGGCCCCACCTCGAAGGTCTCCCGCGATCAATCCCCTACATGCCCTGTCGGCTGCCCTACCTGGTCCCTCCTTCGCCGGGGTGCCGCCGATCGGCGGGCGATCCATACTGTCCTCACCAATGATAGTTGAGAGTCTGGCACTTTGTCAACAGGTAAGACCCAAAGGTTTCCGACTCGCGACGGGCCGCGCAACCGCGCGAAGTCGCCCGAGGCGGGGCATCCCCGCCTGCCGGTGTCTCCACGCCGCAACCCATCCCCGACCCCCCTTGTGGGGGTCCTCATCCAAATCCTGACTTGACAGGAGGAGGGAGCCAGCTAAGCGCGCTTACGCCACACCACGCGCGTGCCGGCGCCCGGCACCAGCGTGATCGCACGCCGGCGGATGCGCTCGCCGTGCTCGAAGCCGTCGCGTCGCGCCACGGCCGGCAGGCGCCGGCGCCGCGTCTGGTGTGGGAGCGAGGGCTCCAGCTCGGCGAGGATCGTACGCAGCATCAGCTTCATCTCCAGCAGCGCGAACGACGCCCCGATGCAGCGGCGGATGCCGCCCCCGAACGGGATCCACGAGAATGTCTCTGGCTGGCGGTCCAGGAAGCGCTCGGGGCGGAACTCGCGAGGGGCGTCGTAGGCGCGGGAGTCGCGGTTGGTCAGCCAGATCGACGGCGCCACGCGCGTCCCCACGGGCAGCTCGTGAGCGCCCACGCGCAGCGGCTCGCGCAGGACCCTCACCACCAGCGGCACCACGGGGCGCACGCGCATCGTCTCGTGGACCACCGCCTGCATGTACTCCTCGCTCTCGCCCGCCTCGATCTCGGCGGTCAGACGTGCCAGCTTGTCGGGGTGGCGCACGAGGCGCTCGATCGCCCACGCCACCGAGGTCGCGGTCGTCTCGTGCCCCGCCAGCAGCAGCGTCACCAGCTCGTCGCGCAGTTCCGCGTCGCTCATCGCCACGCCCTCCTCGTCGCGCGCCTGCATCAAGAGCGAGAGGATGTCGGTGCGCTCGCCGAGGTCCTGCTGCGCGCGGCGGCGCTCGAGCTCCGCGTAGATCACCGTGTCGAGGCGCTCCAGCGCCCGCCCGAACCCGCCCTTCGGGCGCTCGAGCGTCGGGCGGCTGAGCGCCACGCGCAGCAGCGTCGGCAGCGTCAGCGGCCCGAACAGCGCCCCGACCGCCTCGCGCAGTGTCTCCATCCGCTCCGCCTCCACGCCGAACACCGCGCGCAGGATCACCTCCAGCGTGATCGCGCGCGTACGCTCCTGCAACGCCATCGGCGCACCGAGCGGCCACCGCGCGAAGTCGTGCCGCGTCGCCTGCACGATCGTCTCCTCGTACTCCTTCATCCGCTCCCCATGGAACGGCGCCAGCAGCAGCCGCCGCTGGCGGATGTGCTCGGGGCCCGTCAGCGTCAGCACCGAGCTCGGCCCCATCACCGCCGCGATCGGCGAGCTCCCCGCCGCCGAGGGCGCCACCTCCGGCGAGGCCGTGAACACCCGCTTGACGAGCTCCGCCCCGCTCACCACGACGATCCGCCGCCCGCTGGGGAAGAACCGCATCGTGAACATCTCCCCGTAGCGCTCTCCGCAGCGGTCGAGCATCCACGGCAGCGACACCGCCCACGCGACCGTCTGCGCCAGCGCCGGCCACCGCGGGCCCGGCGGCAGCGACGTGCTCCTCGGCTGCTCCACCGCCGGCAGGGTGCTCGCTGCGCTCGCCATCTCCGCAGGGACTCTACCGCGGTGGGCGCACTATCGCCCGTCGACCCCCGGCAGGCCGGGGGCGTCTTCGCCAAGCGGCCCAGGCGATCGGGGTCCGCCCGCCCACGATGCGAGACGGACCCCAATCTCAGCCTGGATTGCCGCTTCGTGCTTCCCTGACGTCCTTGGCCTATTCCCCGGATTCCCTGGCGAGATCGGCCCCGGACTGTTCCACCGTGTTGTTGAGGATCGCGGTGTTCGTTCCGGCCGCGGCGGGGAGCCCGACTTTCGCGTTGAGCAGCGGATCGATCAGCGACGAGAAGAGGCCTCCGCAACCAGTTGCTTCCGGCGCCGCGAAGGTGTTGTCCACCAGCGTGTTGCCTGAGATCACGAGGATGCCACCTTCGGCCCTGTCGGAAAGTTTCCCGCGTTTACCTCTTGCCGAGCCTGACGTTCCCGATGAGAGATTGAGCACGACGGGATGGGCATTGGAGCCGATGTAGCATTCTTCTCCCAGGAGCGGATTTTCCAGTTTGACCTTGATTGGCAGCGAAAGCCCGATACCGCTTGCTTCCAGGATGTTTTCCTCATTGATGCCGATCGAGCTCGCGGGGGCCGCCAGTTCGGTCGTGGCATTCACGCCAGTCACGCCGTTTTCGAACACAAGTTCGCAAGCCGCTCGTGCCAGGTCTTCGAGGAGCCCGCTGCCTTTGATTTCATTGCACTTGACCAAGCCCGCCAAACCACCGGGGACTTTCTGGGGGGTCTTCGAGAGGGTATTGCCGTCAGCCGCACCCACGAAATGCTGGGCACCCGACGGTTCTTCGGTGTATCCACCCTGCAGAGTCTGCGTAGCGACAAGTGGCACCGTCTGTTTTCCGAGCGTGATTTCGCCGCTTTCGGTACGCGACACCAGGCAAGCAGCCAACTCGAGATTGCTCACCGGGCAATCGGAAAAGACAGCGTATTCGCCGGACGGTACGGCTGCTGCCGATGACGTGCCAAGCGCCGCCAACAAGGCTATGAGCGCCATCGCCGCAATCGCCGTGCAACCTATGCGATTCTTTGTCATGGGGTCCCGCTTTCTCTTGTCATTTAGCGTTGATAACGTCCCTCACATCAATCTGAGGGGGTGTGTAAGCCTCACATTTTCAACCTAGCGTTTTACTATGTACTGTTCAATTTCTGTTTCTGACCCTGATGGAGTGCCGAACGTACGCAGCGACCAATCATTCAACCCCTTGGCGGAGCGTCAGGCCCTGTCCTTCTTACCGATCCGTTTCCTGCGTGTCTTCTGCTTGTGTGTCGCCCTCTTTGGACACCCGGTAACGGCTATCTTCGTACGCTGGGTGATCACGTAGCCGTTCTGGCCCACCATTTCCGTCGGCATCACCAGCGTGCCCTTGCAGAGGTTCCCATTGGCGGTGAACGCCGGGTACCGGCCCTGGGGAAAGGCCAGTTCGAAGCTCGTGAACGGCACGTCCGGCGCGGTCGAGAACGTCCCGGTGGTGATCCCGGCTTTGCTGATGAACGTTTCTCCGTGCACCTGCACCGTCACACCGTTCTCGCCGGCGAGGACGATGATCAGTTCTGGATACCCCGCGCCACCGTGGGACACGAAGTACGCCGGGCCACTCAAACCGCCAGGCAGGACGGGAGTGCTGACCCTCGCCTGGGCGACCCGCGAGGCGACCGGGCAGCTCGCCGGGTTGGCGGCGAAGGTCGCGGCCGGGCACGCTTTCTGCAGCGTTGTCAGCGGCGTCGGCAGCTTTTTGGGCAACGAGACCTTGACCTTCCGCACGTTCGCCTCGGTCCCCAGACCCCCTTCGTTGGGCAACGTCAAGCTCACATGCAAGCTGGCGCCGTCCACACGTGACGTGTGCGCCGAGGTCGAGACCTTGAACGTCGGCTTGAATTTCAAGCTCTGGCAGGAGCCGACCTGGAAGCGACTTTCGATCGGAGCGCTCGCGCCGGGGCCGCCCATCCCCGGCGGAGGCGTACCCCACGCGGTGCCCGAGAACGACGAGGCATCGCAGTTGGTGGGATTGAACATGAAGCCGGATCGGTCCACGACGGAGTCGATCAAGCGCAGGTCGGTCGGGACGCCAGCGACGACCTGCGGCAGTGGCCCGGTGGTGACGGTGATCTGCGCGGTCAGCGGGTCGATTTCGATCCTGGCGCGAGTGACGATCGTTCCGAGGTCGAACGGGCCCGCCAGCACATGAGTCACGATCGACAGGCCGAACGGCGCACCTTCGTACGGGCCGGTGAGGAAGATCGGGGATTCCGGGTCGCCCGGCTGCGGGATCACCAGCGGGTACGGTCCGGGGCCCGACGCTACCGTCGCGTAGCCGATCCTCGAGGCTTCGGAGCATTCGCCTTTGGACGCCTGCGGTTCGGGGCATTGCGCGACGGCGCCGATCATTCCCGACAGGCCCGCGGGCGCCTTGAACTGCAGCCTTTCAATGCGCTGCTGGTCGTCCCCGCGCTGCAGCAGCAGCGAGAAGGCCGTGTAGCCGCCAGCTTGGTCGGTGGTCGAACCGGCGATCAGCGACGGGCCGAACGGCAGCGGCAGGGAGGGGCACGCGCCGCCGTTCGCGCCGCTGGAGACCTGGAAGCTGCTTGACGGAAAGAGTTCCGGCGCGAACGGGCTGGTCCACGGTGTGAAATCTGACGTGGTCGTGTACGTGCCACAGACGGTGGGCGTCGCCAATGCGGCCTGCGCACCGCCGTTGAACGACAGTTCAAAGCTGGTGAACGGCAGCTCGGGGGTTTCGTCGAACGTCGTGGTCAGCTGGCCCGTCGCTTCGTTCAGGTGCACGTTGCCGACGAGCTTCAGATTGAGTCCGTCGCCCGATGCCGCGAGCAGCAATTGCAGATTCGGCGGATTGGACTGCAGAACATACACGTCCCCTTCCAGTTCGCTTTCGAGCTCGCCTTCCAGCAGCGGCGTTTTGATTTTTACCGTGCCCACTTTCGAAGCGCCGGGACATTGCGCCGGCGCATCGAAGCGTTCTTCTTCGCCGTCTTCGCCCGGCAGTGGCAGGTCGTCGCCGCCGGCGACGTCTCCCGGCTGGCATGCCTGCAGGCCCGCGGCCTGACCGGGGTTGATCACAAGACCTTCCGGCAACGTCACGGTGGTGTCCTTGATCGTCGATGCGACCCGGCCGCCGGGGACCTCGAGGCTCCCCTGTGGCACCCTCACGTTCACGGTCAACCCCGCCGGGGTGTCGGCAAAGCTCGAATCGGGCACCGCGGAGAGCGACGGTTCGACGGATAGCTGTTCACAGCCGGTGAATCCCACCGGCTTGCCGGCGGTGTCGTGCGTTTCCACGCTGCGCTCGGCCGTGACGTTCGGCTGCTGCCAGGTGCCAAGGCCGTGGATCGCGAACGTCTGGGGCCCCGCGCACGACGTCGGCAGCGTCAAGAACGGCTTCGGTATGATCCCCGCCGCGCAACCGTCGAGACAGCCGTTGGGGCCGAGTTCGTCGGTGCCGTTGTTGGTGGCGGCTTGGCGCTGTCCATTGTGGCTCGCTTCCGCGGGAACTCCCCACAGCGTGAGAATGTTGCCCTCCACCTGCGCCTGTGGGACGTTGTCGACGTGCTCGACCAGCCCGTAGCCGCTGCCGTTGCGGATCCCGGCGTCGAAGAACGCGAGCCTGCCCGCCTCCGAGAGCGCAAACTCATCTGGCACTCCGGGCGGTGGGACCATATTGAAGACGGGCACCGTTTCCGCCGAGCCGCCCGGGCCCAGACTCAGCGCGGACTGGTTCAAAGCGAGCACGTCGACGCCGATCTGGGTGTCGGCAGGACAGTTGTTCCCGTCCAGCTGCGTGCGTGTGCACTGCGGCACCGCGCCGGGATCGCCAAACAGACCCGGAGGCAGATCCACTTCCAGGTTCCTGGCTTCGCCACCCGCCATCCTGCCGCTCGCCAACTGGTTGAAGCCGCTCACGGCTGTCATGTCGTATGGGTGTGACCCCGCCTGCGTATCGATCGTGCCGTCGGCGTTCGTGAACCACACATCCCAGGCCGAGAACCCGAACGCCGGTTGCGCTGCACCGATGGTCACGGGGTCGGACGCTTCTGTTTCATATTTGGCTCCGCCGCCGCCGACAGTCACACTGTTCGGCCGAGCGCCTTCAGCCGTGTGTTCCGCGACCTCGACTTCAATCGCGAGCCTTTCCTGGGCGAAGCCATAGGCGCTGGGCGAGGTGCTGTTGAGCACTGGCAGTGCCGGCATGTACGTCGGATTGCTCGTGCAGGTCACGGCGTCGGCGCCCAGAATGCCGTGTTCGCCCGAGCCGTTCCCGATGCAGAGCCAGCGCGGCCCGCCGAGTTCCAAAGCTTCTTCCGCCGCGGTCTCGATACCGGTCCCGGAATGGTAGGAGAAGCCGCCCACGGCGGTCGCGGTGACCCCTTCCGGCAGCGTGTCGGTCACCGTGATCCCTCCCGCGCTCGGCTTCGCACCGGCGTTCAGGAATTCGATCTGGATCCTGCCACTGCCGCCGGGGGGCAGGTTCGTAGGATACGCGGAGGATGTGACCGCCCACCCGGTGCCCGGTTCGAGCGCCCACGCGGGAGTGGCACTCAGCCAAGTGACCACGCAGACGACGAGCATTGCGCCAAGGCCGCACGCCAGCCAACCACGTCGAGCAGCGATCATCATTTGCGCCTCCTGTCGCTCTTCGTCGTCTTCCTCCCGCGCCGCTGCTCGGTCTTCTTCTTCGCCTTGACGCACTTGCCGTGGCTCGGTCTCTTTCCCTTCGCGCACTTGACGGTCTTCTTCTTCGCGGTCTTCTTCGTCGTGGATGACGACGACGGTGGTGGATAATTACCCACGCCGTTGAACGTCACGCTCGCGGGAGTAGCAAAGATCGGCGGCGCGGGCGGAACGCCCTGGCAGCCCGCGCCCGCGCAGACCACCGGTTCTGGCGGTTGTACACCCCCGGCGTGCGCGTCGTAGACGACCTCGTCATCGGTGCGATCCTGCGCGACGAGGTCGGCCCGGCTGGCGAAGAAGACGTCATCGCCGTCGGCGCTCGCACCGATCAGATAGGAGTCTTCGGGATCCGTGCCGCCCGAGAGCAGGTAGATGCAGCCCTGACTCTCGCGGCAGGTGCCGGCGTTGTTTTCCTCCCACTCATAGGCATCCAGCAGGCCATTGGTGTCCTGTGGGACGAGGGGCTCGCCGCTGTCGAAGAACACACGAGCCCGACCTTCGTCTTCGGAGACCATCTGGTCCTGCTCCGTGGCATTCTCGCTGATCTGCAAGAACCCGCCGAGCGGGATATCGGAGTAGTGAGTGTTGAATTCGGTCGCAACCGGCGCTTCGCCGGTGGGGTTGCACGAGACGCATCGCAGCTCGCCCAATCCAGCTTCGTAGAGGAACACCTCATCCAGGCTGACGTTGTCGTTTTTGTTGTCGTAGCCGGTCAGTTCTTGGTTTGACACAAACGCCAGGGCATGGCCGTTCGGCGTAACCTCCGCCGTGCGATCGCCAATTGCCGCCTGCCAGTCGCCGATGGCACCGCCTTCCGCTTCGAGTTCAAACGGCTTCACCGCGTCGCCGTCTTCGACCGAGAGCGTCGCGATGAAGCTCGTCACACCGTCGTGGCGTAGATAGAGGTTCGGCTGGCCCGCGACCGGTTCCCTTTCTTCGAGGTTCTTGCCTTCGGTCAATACGCCATCGGCGACGAAGTAGACGTACGAGCCGTCTTCGCTGGCGCCGACCACGCCCTGGACGTCGGCGTGAGCGCCCGTTTTGGCCACCGTGAGATCGGTGAGCGTGCCCGGTTCGCCGGACTTGCCGTTGACTTCATACTCGTACAGATCCGGTTCGCCGGTCGCAGCCGTGGAGTTCCCCGTCAATCGCCCTTCGTCGGTGAAGAACACATCCGAGCCGTCGCTGCTCGCCGCCCAGAACTTCCCACCGCCGCTCGCGCACGACGCGCATTCCGGTTCGGCGGCATCGATCTGCACCGTGCAGGCCTTGGCCGGTTCGGTGCAATATTCGCCTTCGACTTCACTCTGTGGCCTCGCGTCGTTCTCGCGCACGTAGAGCGCCTTTGGACGATACACGAATTCTTCTCCGACTTCTTCGGTTTCCACCGCGGTCCAGAAGACACGGGACCCGTCCGCCGAAATCACATTGTCCAAACCGGGAAGGTCCTCCCGGTAGAGCGTGGCGACCGGGATGGAGCCGAATGTCGCATTTGGTTCGGCTTTGCCGCTCGGCAGCACGTTGACGAGACGCAGCTGACCGTCCACCGCATCGTAGAGATTGTCCGCATGATCTCCTCCATTCGTGGCTTGCGGGGTCGACGTCAACACATCGTTGACGGCGAACAGCCGATGCGTGAAGGAGGGCACGTCAGACGTGCCGGCGTTTGCACCGGCGTAGCCGCTTGCGATTCCATCGATGCCGGCGGCGCTTTTCGTCTTGTTATCGGCCTTGGGAAAGCTCCACCAGCCGAAGTCTTCCGCCGCCAACGACGGCGTCCCAGCGAAGAGCGGCTGGTATTCGCCTTCAGCTCCCTCGACGGTCGTATGCGAGTAGAGATCGCCGTATCCTTCAGCGGGCGCGCCGGGCGTGAGCGGTTCGCCCGCTTCGAGAACCCCGACGGAGAGATCCTGCGAGAAGGCGCCATACGTCACGATCCGACCGGGCAGCTGGATGTCGCGCGAGACCCAGCCCGCCGACCCACGCCTCGCCACGAACTCGTTTCCCTTCTGCACCCCAACCTTGCCGTCCCCGCCGGTCGGTGGCGGAAAGCCCGGATAGACCACCGCGGCGCCGTCGGGCGCGACCTGGAACGGCCGTGTCGTCGCGATCCCGCGAACATCTTCGTCCAAGCCTTCCTGGGTGATCCCAGCACCTGTATCGGGGACATTGACCTCCGTGTCCTGCCCCGGCACCAGCGAGCTCACGAGTTCGTAGACCCGCCCATCCGGCAACCCCGAGGTCGGCAGCACAGTGGTGAAGACGACGTCGCTGCTTTTGGTCGCGCCGAGCGCGTTGGTCGCGACGAGCTCGAACCGATACCGCGTTGCTGGCTGCAGGCCGTTCAACCTCAGCCGTACGCCGACGTCTTCGCTCACCGCACCGAGGCATTCTTCCGAGCTTTCCGGGAAACGGGCGCCAAGATCGGCGCTTGTGCCATAGTCGACGCGATAGCAGGTATCCAAGCCGTCTGGATCGATCTGTGCCCCCACCGTGGCCGCGGTTGGTCCGACTTCGGAAATCGCCTCGCCCGTCACGGCGGGCAAGCTGATCGTGATGCCCTGACCGTTCGCCCGACCATTGGCGTTGGCGGCGACCAGGCGGAAGCTGCGAATGTCCGACGTGGGCAGGCCGGCGATGGTCGCGCTGACCTGCACGTCTTTGGTGCCACTGAATTCGCTGCTTGCGAGATTTTGCGCGCACGCTTCGCGATCCGGGTACTTGCCCGCTTCGGTGCCGTATTCGAAGTAACATTCGGTGACCGGTTCGCCTTCGGGATTCACGGTCCCATGCAAGGTCATGCCGGTTGGCGTCACATCGGATGCCGGTTCTGTGGTTACGGTCGGCAGCGGTAGATAGTCAAAGCTCTCAACCATGTCGGCCGCGCGCGCGCTCGCATAGGCAGTCCCCGCGGAGCTCACGGCGAGCCCATACGATTCCGAAAGAGACTCAGACCAACCGTCCTCCGGGAACGCTTCGATCGGAGTCAGCGTCACTCGTTTCCCTTCAACGGTCGTGAGCGGGCCCCCGAAAGGCCCATACAGGACCACCGACCCAACCTCATCGATAAGCAGGCTGTCCGAAGAGGGGTTTATCGCCAGCGAGCTCACATGCGCCGAGCTGCCAAAGAAATCGAACCAATTCTCCGAGCATGTTCCTCCGTCGAGCTGAGCGATCGAGTTTTCGGCGCCCACGTATAGGTCCTCGTGGGAATCAACGGCCAGACCGTTCGTTTCGCCTACTTCACAGGTCTTCATGAGGGTGCCCGTGTCGCTGAACTCCGAGGCGTTGTACTCGTAGAAAAACACTCCAGGTCTTTCGATGGCGGGCGTCTTGTAAGATACCCAGAGATCGCCGGAGGGATCGACAGCCACGCCGTAGATGTGGGCGAAGGGGATGCTCGTGCCCGGCGGGCAGGCTTCTTCCTTCGCTTTCGAGGTGGCCGACGCGCAGGCGCCTTTGGTGATCTGGCCGAGGTAATCGCCGGTCGAAGTGAACTGATCGACGGCGTTGTGACCAACGCCACTGTCCGCGGCATAAACGTCGCCGACCGACGGATCTTCCAATACCGTCTTGCCGGAGTTGTCGATCGCTATGCCTTCCAGTTCGGAAAAGCCGCCAGCGGGGGTGCTTGCGCCATTGAACTGGCCTGTGTATTCGTACTGCTTAGTCGTCGGGCTTGGGTTGAACCACTCCACGCGGTGGTTGCCCCGATCGACCACGTACACGTAGCCCGCGGTCGCTTCCACCAGCGAGTTGTTGACGGCGATACCGGTCGGTTCGTTGAACTGCCCGTTGCCGGAACCTGGGCCGCCGAAGGAGGTGCCCGCGACGTATACCTTCTTTGCGCACGCAGGCGCACATCCGAGCACGACGCTGCCAACAAGCACACACAGTACAAGTACGACGAGCCGCACCATACGACGAGCCCTCAGTTGAAGCGTCGATTTTCTCATCGTTTGCGATCCTCAGATTGGGCTCACGATTCGTCCCCTGACTCTCGCGTAGGCCCAGACGGCGCTGGGCCTACGCGAGTCAGCCGCGGTACGCTAGCCAGCTTCACGCACCGCCCAAGTGCCATCCCCTTCTTCTTCTTCTTTTGTCACCTTGAGCACCAGCAACGCCCCGGTTGTGCCCGCTCCTGGTTCTTCTGCTCCCTTCTCTGGGTTCTGGGTCACAAGGGTTTTGAAGAGGGCAGTGTTTGAGCCCAGCGCCTGGCTGTATATGCAGAGGTTGCCGGGTTCAGCTGTCGGTTCTTCGACAGTGCCCTTACACTCGGTTGAAGCTTTGGGGCCCAGTGGCGTAACTTCTTCGTTGTTGACGTTGATGAAATGGATCTGGCAGATTTCGCCCGGTTCTTCTTCGCATTCCGAGACAAGCGGTTTAGCGAGCGGGATTAGAAATGAGAGCGGTACCTTGACCCGTCCCCTTGCCACCTCTTGAGCGGTCGAGGGCGGGAAGCTCCACACTCCTGTCTCCATCTGACCCGCGGCGAGCGTCCCCTTGATGTTGCCTTCCGGACCCGCGGGACCGGGGGCTCCGTCTTTGCCATTGCAAGCATAGGTCTTTCCGCTCGCTGATTCGAACTTGGAACCGCCGACGCCGATACAGTGACCTTCGATTTCGGTGGAAGATTCGACGCTGGTCACGTTTTTGCCGGACTTGCCCGGTTCGCCTTCTTTGCCCTGTTCGCCATTTTGGCCGCTCGTCCCGTTTTCGCCTTTCGCGCCCTGCGGGCCAACGGGACCCTGCGGGCCGGCGGAACCGGTGGGGCCGGTCGGACCGGCAGCCCCGCCCGCGCCCGTGGCGCCTTTGAGCGCCTTGATGACCTTCGGGCTGATCTGCTTGGACGAGGTGATCAGATAGCGACTGGCGGCGTAGGCACCTCCAGACATTGCGAACACCAGCGCCAAAGTGGCCACGACATTTGCGTACGTCAAACGGTTTCGTAGTACAGCGGGCATCTGCCTGTCTCTCCTCCCAGAGCTGAGCATGCGACACATTTTGCGTTCGACACGCTTTGGATAATCAATTCCTGCCATTCGATTGAGCCGGCTTGAAATAATCGATAGGGCCTTCCCTTTGAGTCCTTTTGGTAGCTGGTACGGCCAACTTGGTACAGCCAACTGCATTTCTTCGCCCTCTCACCGGACTGTGGGGGTCCGAACGGACTCGGACCCCCACAGGCTCCGATGTGGCTATGTTGCTATTCAGCCTTCTGCGCCATAAGCGTTCCCACTTGCTAATTCAATTAATACTGTGCCTGTTAATTTTGCCGCTTTGCCGAAAGCCCGGAAGCTGGTAAGGGTGAAATCTTTACCTGTTCCTTCCGTGAATAAAAAGACTTCGGTCGCAGCGTCGGGGAATTTGATCAAAAATGATTTTGCTTCTGGGTGATTGGTGGGTCCCACCGGTTCCGGCGTAGCCGTGTCCGTAAAGAGCTCACCGACCACTAACCCTTCGCCCACTTTGGTCGACGTCACTTCGCAGCCCGTTCCGGTGAATTCTAGTGTAACGAATTCCTTGGTGGTACCTGCCGCCGGATCGAACTCCACTAAATACGTCGTTCGTGCAGTATTTTCGACAAGCTCATTTCTAACGGGTTTTGTTACGATCGGTTCTTTTACACTACAGGGCGAGCCATTCCCGGTGATTTTGCAGTTCCCGGAGAATTCAATTACCTCTTCGCTTTTGCCGGGCACGCCCACTTCGGTGCCTTCCAGCTGGGAGCCGGCTTTGACGCCGGCTTTTTCGCATTCCACAACTTTGCCGCCAGCTTCCAGTTTGAGGTTTTCGGTTGCTTTTGCTTTGATTTCTCGATTTTCGCCCAGTTTGAGCTTTTTCCCGCCTTCGACCCATCTCGGCGCTTCTTCGGCCTGCGCCGCTGCCGCGGTGACCGCGCCGAACGCGAACATCGCCAGCAAGACGAGCAGCAGGTGTCCTCCTCGTGTTAATCGAGTTGACATCGTGGTATGCTCCTTTGTTGGTATGCGGCCCTGGGACGCCCTTTGAATTCGGTATAGGCGTCCTGGGGCCCTATGTGTCTCTGCTCCCGGCTCTGGCACACAGAGATTGGTTTGACCTCATAGAACCGACCGCCTACTGGTAGTAGCGTCGGCCCCCTGCGAGGTCCTGGGGACTCTCCCAACTACCTGGGCGAGCCTGCCAGAGTACGCTTGTAATTGTGTTGGGCTCTGACTCTCCTCACGGTCACCCTAGCAATCCCGCTCCCCCAAGCAGGCTCCAACAATCCCACCGCGACCGCAGTCATCGCCATGGACGAACGAAGCCGAATCCGATGGGTAGGAGGATTTTTAGCACGAATTGACGGTCGTGTGGGGCGTTTTTGTCGGACCGCCGCGATCACGGATCGTGAGACGATCAGAAATATCTGCATTAGCAGGGAATTTGCCGCTTTGCAGGGGCGGCACCTACTAACCCGCAGTTTGCCCAAAATGTTTCTGACCCAGCGGGAGAGCGTCACATGCATATGTCATTGATGATTTATGTGACCGGAGCCGTCAGCGGGTAGGACGAGAAAGCTCGGTATTTGCGGCTTCTTGGCGCGTCGGCGACTGCTTGCTACCGCGGCGCCGGGCGGCCTTCGACGAAACGTCGACGCAGGCGCGCGGGGCGCGTGGGCGCGTGGGACTGCGCCAACGCCCGCGCCAAACGCGCGTGCGCGCGCTCGACAGCCTGCTCGTCCAGCCGCTGCGGCTGGCGCTCCACGTAGCCCGTCAGCATCCGCGCCGGCACGACCCGCACGCCCTTGCGCCGGCTCAGCGGCCGGTCCACCCACGCGCGGCTGAACACCACCAGCGGCTCCACGTGCTGGTCGACGATCCGCTCCACCGCCTTGCGCTGCGCCTGCGCCTGGCCGAGCAGCGAGCCGTGCAGCCGCCCCACCCTGATCGGGCCCGGGTGGCTCTTGGTCTCGACCGTGAACACCCCTCCCGGGCCGATCAGGATGTGATCGACATTGCCCCTCCCGAAGCTTGCGTCGTGCACCACCCGCCACCCCCGCTCGGGCAGGTGCTCCAGCATGCGCCCCACGTGCTCTTCGCCCCGGGCCCCCCGGTCGTGGCGCTCCACCAGCGGCAGCACCCACCGCGAGATCGCGAAGATCGCGAGCAGCAGCCCCACCTCCGCCCCCAGGAAGCGCGGGTCCTGCCAGCCGAAACGCCGTCCCATCACGGTCGTCGCCGCCGCCAGCGCCCCCAGCGTCAGCAGTGCGCGGATCCGCAGCCGCTGCACCAGCGAGCGGGTGTACTGGCCGGGCGCGCGGGTCGTCGGATCGCGTTCGAGGCGCACACCTCGACATCGGTCCACCGCCGGCATGCCTTTAGAAGGGCATCCCCCCACACCGTCGAGGTTCAACCCATGCACGCCGCCCCTGCGCCGGACGTCACGCTGCTGCTGCGCGCCCACTCCGAGCAGCGCTGGCTGAGCCGCGAAGTGATCCCCGTGGTACGCCAGATCGAGACCGGCACACGCCTGCCCGAGGAGCAGCTTCCCGCGGCGATCGCCTACCTGGAGGTCATCTGGGCCGAGGCGGCGGGGCTCGCGCGCGAGGCCGACGCCGCGCTGCGCGCACTCGACGCGTGCGATGCGATCGAGGAGCGCCCTGGCTCGCCGGCGGGGAGCCGGGCGCAACACTTTCTGGGGGCACATCAGCCGTTGCCAGGCAGGGCGCGCCGCTACCACGCCTCGGTGCGGGAGCTGCGCGCCGCCGTGGCGCGGCGGGTCGAGGCGTCGATCGCCGCGCCCGTGGACTACGCCGACGCGGCCGACCGACGTGCAGATACACTCGCCTGATCGACGGACCGGCGAGCAGATGGGCTCGCCTGATCGGCCGATCGGCAAGCAGGTGCACTTGCCTGATCGGCCAGCAGCGCCTGCAGCCGGTAGGCGAGCGCCTCGAGGGCGAGCTCCTCGGAGACGTTGAGCGCCAGCCGCAGGCGCGTGTCGCGCACCAGCTCCACCCCCTCGCGCAGCCGCGCGGGAGAGCGCCCCGCCGCGTCGCGCTCCAGCTCGGGGCGGCGGTCGAGCGCGTACACCACCTCGCCCGCACCCTCCGCCACGCACCACATGTCGCGCAGCCACAGCTGCGCGAGACGCAGAGCGAGGTCGAGCGCGCCGCCCCGCGCGCGGCGCTCCGCGCGGCGCTGGGCGTCGACGGCTTCGCGCTCGTGGCGTTTGCGCTCCTTGGCGGGCAGCAACTCGAGCTCGCCCGCCGCGCGTGCCGCCAGCTCCTCGCCGGCGCTCGTCCCGGCCTCGCGGGCGGCCTGCAGCAGCTCCAGCCACGGGCGCCCGGCGGTGTCGCCGCTCACCGCCCCGCGCACGAACGCCTCCACGCGCGCGCGCAGGTGGCTGCCCCACTCCCCCGCCAGCCGGCCGGCGAGGCGGGCGTCGCCGAGCCCGAGGCGGGCGCATGCCGCTAGCGTGGCGTCCGCACCGACGTTCTCATCGCGCAGACGCTCCTCGATGCGCGCGGGCGGCAGCGGGTCGAAGCGCACCAGCTGGCAGCGCGAGGCGATCGTGGGGAGCAGCTCGCGGGGGGTGGGGGCGAGCAGGATGAAGTGCGCGAACGGAGCGGGCTCCTCCAGCGTCTTCAGCAGACGGTTGGCGGCCTGGTCGTTGAGGGTGTGCGCGTCCTCCAGCACGAACACTCGCCGGCGCGACTCGAACGGAGTGCGGGCCGCCGCGGCGACCACCGCCTCGTCCACGTCACCCACCAGCATTTCACCCGCGCCCGAGGGCGTGACCCACGTCAGATCCGGGTGCGCTCCGCGCTCCGCGCGCCCGCGCGCCTCATCCGGAGCGGCCGACCCCGCGGCGAGCAGCGCCGCGGCGAAGGCGCGCGCGACCGTGCGCTTGCCCACACCGGGCGGGCCATGGAAGAGGTAGGCGTGCGTCGGCCCCCGCCCGCCCCTTCGCCCGCCCGCGGAAGCGTCCTCCCCGTCGAGGAGCTCCAGCGCAGGCAGCAGCACCGCTCGGGCGTGAGGATGGGCGTCGAGGGCGGGGAGGCTCACGCGGTCAATCGTGACAGAGAGTCAGAGCCCGGCTCGCCCGGCCGCTCGCCGGCCGCGCCACCCCGATCCGAGAGCGAGGGGCCCGGCTCGCCACCCTCTGGGGCGATACCGTCCGGCGATGCCGCCGGGCACGCTGATCACGATCGAGGGGCTGGACGGCGCCGGCAAGACCACGCTCGCGGAGGCGCTCGCGCGGGAGATCGCCTTGCGCGAGACGGGCCGGCGTCCGGTGGAGCTGCTGCGCGAGCCCGGCGGCGTGCGGCTCTCCGAGCGGATCCGCGCGTTGGTGAAGGACCCCGCCCTCACGGTGGGGGCGCGCGCGGAGGCGTTGCTGTACGCGGCGGCGCGCGCGCAGCTGGTGCGGGAGCGCCTGCTGCCGCTGCTCGAGGAGGGCGCCCTGGTGCTGCTGGATCGCTTCGTGGACTCCTCGCTCGCCTATCAGGGCGCGGGCAGGGAGCTGGGGGTCGAGCAGATCCGCGCGATCAACCACTTCGCCACGGAGGGGCTGCAGCCGGATCGCACGCTGCTGCTGTGCGTCTCGCCGCGCTCCGGGCGCGCGCGGCAGGAAGCGCGCGCGGGCGATCCGGACAGGATGGAGTTGGAGGGGGAGGAGTTCTTTGCGCGGATCGACGCCGCCTACAGAGACCTGGCGCGCGCGGAGCCACGGCGGATCGCGCTGCTCGATGCCGAGCAGCCACCGGATCGAGTACTGAGCGACGCGCTGGCGGCGATTGCGGATCTGCTGTGAGGCAGGCGCCTCTAACATGAGAGGCGATGCCAATCGGCGCCATCTCCGCTCACGGCCTGCTGCTCGCGGTCACGCTGACCACGAAAACCGCGCCCGTCGTGAAGGCCGCATCCACCACGAAGCTCTCCACCGGCGCGATCGTGGCGGCGGCGCTGGCGGCGGTGCTGATCGTCCTGTGCCTGGTGTGGGGGGCGGCGCGCTGGTGGGCGTACGAGCCCCGCTGGACGGTGTCCCTGCGACACTGCTTCGCGGAGGCGAGCTGGCGTCTGTCGGGCACCTGGGACGAGTTCGCCGACTGGCTCAGATTGGGTCGCTGAGCCCGGCCGGATCGCCTTTCTCCTCTAAAATGGAGGGTTCTGCGTCACTCGTTTTTGCCGTCCGATGGCCTGGAGACCATAGCTGGCCCAGGTAACTCAGAGTCGAGTGGGCGTCCGCCGAGCGACGCCAGCGCGGAAGGAGCAAGGCCGATGCAGACAACGACCCGCACCACCACCCTCGAGGAGGCAACGCCCGGCGCGGCGCTGTCGATCGAGCGTCTTTTCACGACCCCCGGAACGCACCCCTTCGAGGCGGTCGAGTGGGAGTCGCGGGATGCGCGAATCGGCCACGGAGACCGGATCGCGTTCGAGCAGCGCGACGTGGAGTTCCCCAAGAGCTGGTCGCAGAACGCGACCAACATCGTCGCGCAGAAGTACTTCAGGGGCCAGTTGGACACGCCCGCGCGCGAGCACTCCGTCAAGCAGATGATCGCGCGCGTGGCCGGCACGATCGCGGCCTGGGGACGCGAGCGCGGCTACTTCGCGACCGACGCGGACGGCGAGGCCTTCGAGGCGGAGCTCACCCACATCCTGCTACACCAGCTGGCCGCGTTCAACTCGCCGGTGTGGTTCAACGTGGGCTTCGAGGAGCGCCCGCAGTGCTCGGCGTGCTTCATCCTCTCGGTGCAGGACACGATGGAGTCGATCCTCGACTGGAACACCAAGGAGGGCATGATCTTCCGCGGGGGCTCCGGCTCGGGGATCAACCTGTCGAACATTCGCGGCTCGATGGAGCCGCTGGCGAAGGGCGGCACGGCCTCGGGGCCGGTGTCGTTCATGCGTGGCGCGGACTCGTGGGCGGGCACGATCAAGTCCGGCGGCAAGACCCGGCGCGCGGCGAAGATGGTGGTGCTCGACGTCGACCATCCCGACATCCGCGAGTTCATCCAGTGCAAGGCCAAAGAGGAGGACAAGGCGCAAGCGCTGCGCAACGCGGGCTTCGACATGTCGATCGACGGCGAGGGCTTCAACTCGATCCAGTACCAGAACGCCAACAACTCGGTGCGCGTCACCGACGAGTTCATGCGGGCGGTCGCCGAGGACCGCGAGTGGCGCCTGACCTCGCGCGTGACCGGCGAGCCGGTCGGGGAGCCGGTCCCCGCGCGCGAGCTGATGCGCGAGATCGCGCAGGCGGCGTGGCGCTGCGCGGACCCGGGCGTGCAGTACGACACGACGATCAACCGCTGGCACACCTGCCCGCGCTCGGGGCGGATCAACGCGTCGAACCCGTGCAGCGAGTACATGCACGTGGACGACTCGGCGTGCAACCTGGCGTCGCTCAACCTGATGAAGTTCCGCCGCCCCGACGGGACGCTCGACGTGGAGTCCTTCGAGCACGCGGTCGACGTGATGCTGCTGGCCCAGGAGATCGTCGTCGGGCCCTCCAGCTACCCGACCGAGGAGATCGCCGTCAACGCCCGCGCCTTCCGCCAGCTCGGCCTCGGCTACGCCAACCTCGGGGCCTACCTGATGGCGGACGGGATGCCCTACGACTCCGAGCGGGGCAGGGGCACGGCGGCGGCAATCACGGCGCTGATGACCGGCCGCGCCTACCGCCGCTCGGCCGAGGTCGCGGGTGCGCTCGGCCCGTACGAGCGCTACGCCGAGAACCGCGACGAGCACAACACGGTGATGCGGATGCACCGCGACTCCGCCCACGCGATTCCCGCCGAGACCTGCGCCGACCGCGAGCTGCTCACGGCCGCGCGCCGCTCGTGGGATGAGGCGGTGGAGCTCGGCGAGCGCCTCGGCTACCGCAACGCGCAGGCCACCGTGCTGGCGCCGACGGGCACGATCTCGTTCCTGATGGACTGCGACACGACCGGCGTGGAGCCCGACTTCTCGCTGGTCAAGTTCAAGGAGCTGGTGGGCGGCGGGCAGATGACGATCGTCAACCGCACCGTCCCACTGGCGCTGCAGACGCTCGGCTACTCCGAGCCGCAGATCGAGCAGATCGAGGCGCATCTCGCCGAGCACGGCACGATCGTGGGCGCTCCGGGCCTGAAGGAGGAGCACCTGCCGGTGTTCGACGTGGCCGTCGGCGAGCGCGCCATCTCGCACATGGGCCATCTGAAGATGATGGGCGCGGTGCAGCCCTTTATCTCGGGGGCAATCTCAAAGACGGTCAACCTGCCGCAGAGCGCGACCGTGGAGGACATCCAGGACGCCTACACCGAAGCTTGGCGGCTTGGGATCAAGGCGCTGGCGATCTACCGCGACGGCTCGAAGACCGCCCAGGCGCTGCGCACCGACGCGCAGCAGGGCGAGCCGGCGGCAAAGGTGGATGTCGATGCGCTCGTGGGGCAGGCCGTCGCGAAGGCGCTGGCCGAGGTCGGCCCCCGGCGCAAGCGGATGCCCCGCGAGCGTCAGTCGATCACGCACAAGTTCTCGATCGGCGGCCACGAGGGGTACATCACCGCGGGCATGTACGAGGACGGCAGCGTCGGGGAGATCTTCCTGACCGACATCGGCAAGGAGGGCTCCACGCTGCGGGGCATGATGAACTCGTACGCCACCGCAATCTCGATCGCGCTGCAGTACGGGGTGCCGCTGGAGACCCTGGTGCAGAAGTTCAGCTACATGCGCTTCGAGCCCGAGGGCATCACGGGCAACCCGGAGATCCCGTTCGCGAAGTCGATGCCCGACTACATCATGCGCTGGCTGGCCTCGCGCTTCCTCGACACCGATGCCCAGGAGGAGCTCGGCATCCTCACCCCCGAGGTGCGCGCCCGCAAGGCCGCCCAGGAGGCGGCCCAGTCGGTGATCGCCTCCGACACCGCCGGCCCCAGCGCGGGCGACCGCGTTGGCGACGTGGGCGGGCGGGGATCGATGGGATCGGGCGGCAACGGAGGCACGAGCGCGCCCACAAGCGCCTTCACCGACACCCCGCCGGTGGTGCCCGCCAGGCTGCGGGGCCTCGACCTCGGCCCCGCGTGCAGCCAGTGCGGGGGCATGATGCAGCGCACGGGCTCCTGCTACACCTGCAGTAGCTGCGGCAACAACACCGGTTGTGGCTGAGGCCCGATGGCCGGCGCATATCGGCGTCCTCAGTCGCTCGCGTGCAGAGCACGCCACGCTCCTTGCGTCCTTGATCTGCTTGGCCCTCGGGCCTCAGGGCCGTAGCGCGAAGACCGGGCTTTGGAACCGCGACGAACTCCGCGCAAACCTGATTGCATTCCGTGCATGGGGAGTAGAGCTGTTGCACCCGCGGCGCTTGCCGCGCTGATAGGGATCGCCGCGCTCGCGGGCTGCGGGGGTGCGACGAAGACGACAACCACCGTGGTGACCGCCGCGGGCCAGCCCGGCGGCGTGGCGCCGGTGGCACAGACCTCGTCTGGCCCGGCGGTGGCGACGGTGCAGCAGACGCCGATCACGAAGGCGTCCTTCGAACACTGGGTGTCGGTGACCGCCTCGCTGAGCCACTCCAAGGCACACGGCAAGGCCGCAGACGCGGCGCTCAAGAACCAGGTGCTCGGCTTCCTGATCACCTCGCAGTGGGTGCTCGCCGAAGCGGCTCACCTCGGGATCACTGCGAGCGAAGCGGAAGTGCGCCGGCGACTGCACCAGGTCACGGCCAAGCAGTTCCCCAAGGCATCGCAGCTCGAGCACTACCTCGCCGCCAACGGCGAGACCGAAGCCGACCTGCTGATGCGCGTCAAGGGTGAACTGCTGGATACGAAGATCGCCCAGCACGTGACCGCGGGCAAAACCGCGTCCACCGAACCCCACCTGCTGCTGAGCGACTTCCAGAAAAGCTTCGAAACGCGCTGGCGCGCGAAGACCAGCTGCCAGCCCGGCTATGTGATGGAAGACTGCAGGGAGTACAAAGGCACCCTGCACCCGCCGACCGCCAGCAGCTCCTCGTCGTCGGCCACGCCGTCCTCCTCCTCGCACAGTGCCTCGACCACCGCGAGCTCGAACGCGAGCGGCGAGCTGCCCACGATTCCCGGGGCGATGGCGATCGCCAGCACTGCGTTCGAACGCAACGGGGCGATCCCCGCGCAGTACACCTGCGACGGGTCCAACGTCTCACCGCCGCTGCAGTGGCAGCACCTGCCCGCCCACACGAAGGAGCTCGTGCTGTTCGTCATCGACGACAGCTCCGACGGAACGGAAGGCGGGATCCGCTGGGTCGTGGCCGGCATCCAACCGAGCCTCTCCGGCATCTCCGCCGGGCAGCTGCCGGCAGGGGCCGTCGTGGGCCTCAACAGCTCCGGCAAGGCCACCTACGGCGGCATCTGCCCGTCGAAAGGCAAGCCCGCCTCGATCGAATTCGTGCTGTGGGCGCTGAGCAAAACGATCCCGCTCAGCAACGGCTTCACCCCGGCGATCGCCGAGCACGACTACAGTCACAGCGAGCTAGCGTCGGCGACAACGTACGCGACTTACACGCGTCCCTGAAAAAAGGTTCCTCAGGAGGTCAGCAGATGGTCGCTCGCCGCCGCGCGCTCGGCGACCGCATCGCCCTCGTCGCTGCGGCCGAGCACGCTGATGAAGACCGCGGCAAAGCCGATACCGAAGACGAGGAACTCAAGGAAGCACATGCCGGCGCCTGCGAGTTGCTGGTCGGCGATCGGCGAGAGGCCAAACGCGCGGGGGGCGTGGATGTAGAGCGAGTACTCCGGCTTCGCCAGCCACGTCAGGGGCAGGCAGACCGCGGCGCTCGCCAAGCGCGAGAAGCCGAGCAGCGCGAGGCGCTGGCCGCCGGGGCGCAGGCGCGCGCGGGGCAGGGGGTCGACGATCAACCACCACAACGCGAGGCCGGTGTAGAAGAGCGTGGCGTGCTCGAAGGCATGCACGGTGGAGTGTTCGGTGGCGTAGTCGAACACGCTGGGAATCGCCCACACCCAGGTGGTGATCGCCCACGCGGGGATCGCCACCCACGGCGAGGTAAGCCGCGCGAGCACCCGCCCGAAGCGCCCGCCGCCAGGCGCGACCGCGAGCAGCGCCCTGCGGGAGAGGCCGAGCGGCAGCAGCGGGCGGCGCAGCCCGAGCACCAGCAGTGCGGGGGCGATGTCGGAGAGCAGCACGTGCTGCGCCATGTGCGCGGAGAGCAGATAGCCGTCGCCGATCGGGTCCAGGGGCGAGAGCAGCGCGACCGCGAGCACGATCAGCCCGGCCCCGTAGGGCACCCAGTGACCGGCGCCAATGGCGTCCGAGCGGGAGGCCGCGCGACGGTAGGCGCGCGCGTACACCACCGCCGCGAGCCCCAGCGCGAGAATTACGAGTGGATTGAAGGTCCAGGAGCCCCAGCCGGGTACGGATGCCATGCGCGGCATCCTATCGATCCGCGACCCGAGCGCGGATCCTCATTACGACCTGCATCCACACAGCGTCCCTGAGGCGGGAGAGCCAAGCAGATCAAGGACGCAGGGAGCGAAGTGTGCTTTGCACACGAGCGACTGAGGACGCAGATATGCGCCGGCTATCCCGCCTCAGGTTTCGTAGGACGCGGGCGGGGGCGGGTCATCGCGGATCGCGGCCAGCTCGCTCAATAGCTGCGCCCCGCTGGTGCCGCCGAGCACGCGCAGTCGCGGCAGCCGGTCGGGATCCGTCCCTGGCTGAGCCCAGCCGGGGACGACGGTGGTGGAGCCGCGGTAGCCGGCTGCCCGCACGGTGGCGAGCACCGCGGCGTTGTACTGGCCGGATGGGTAGCAGAACCAGTTCACGGGCACGTGGTAGAGACGCTGCACTTCGGTGCGGGCGCGGGCGACCTGATAGTGCAGCTCGGAGGGGTCGAGGGTGGTGAGGTCGGCGTGGCTGAAGCCCTGGGTGTCGAGCTCCCAGCCGGCGGCGATCAGGCCATGCACCTGTTCGGGGGATAGCCCGCCCTGCGCAGGGGGCAGGCCGGTGAGCTGCAGGTTCTCGACTCCATCCCAGCCGAGCCGGCGCAGGATCGGCAGGGCGTTGGTGAACTGGGACTGGTAGCCGTTGTCGAACGTCAGCACGATCGGCCTGCCCGCGGGCAGCGGCGCGCCTTCCCTCCAGTTGGCCCACAGCTGGTCGAGCGTGACCGCGTGGAAGCCCGCGTGCGCGAGCGCTTGCACCTGTTCGGCGAGCTCTTCGCTGGGCACGTACAGACCGGGGAACGGCGCCCCCGCGGGCGGGGGATTGATGACGTGATACATGAGGATCGGCACCGCCTCGGTCCCCCGCAGGCCCCGTGCGATCCGGCCTGCGGGGGCCCGCCTTCCGCGCGCCTTCGCCGAAGGGCTCGCCGTAGATGGAGGGTGCGACCCGGTGGAGGAGCCGCCCGTGGCGAGCGCCACCACCGCGACGGCAGCCCCGAGCACACCGAGCAGCCCCGTGACGGCGAAGGCACGCCGCCGCCTGATCCTGCGCCGAATGCGGAGCCGGTCGTTGCCCAGTGGTGCTCGGTTCAGTTGAGGCGACTCTTCAGCGCGCTCGCGGCGGAGAACTTGGCCGCCTTGCTCGCGGCGATGCTGATCGTGGCGCCGGTGGCCGGGTTGCGTCCCTGCCGGGCAGCACGGTGGCTGACGCTGAACTTCCCGAAGCCGGCGATGGCAACCTCGCCGCCGGCCGCCAGCTCGTCGGAAAGGGTCTCGATCGTCGCCTCCAGCGCCTGGCGGGCCTGGCTGGGGGCCAGTCCGGTGCGCTCTGCGACCTTGTCGGCCAGATCGTTCTTGGTCATGTTTGGCACTCCTCCCTATATGGGCCGTGATTGCTCAAAACGGGCAGATTAGCGCTCCGCCAGGACAGATATTCGCGGATTCGGACATATTCAGACCGAGACGCGCACGGATTCAGACCGAGACACGTACCGGCGGCGGCGTTTCGCGAGGCTCCCGAGCCACCTCCACACGCTCCGGAAGGGCCTCGGCGAGGCGCCCGGCGGCACAGGCGGTCCACAGCGCGGCCAGCCAGCAGCCGCAGGCGAGGACGACGTGGACCCACACCAGCTCGGTGGGCAGGTGGGTCTCGTACTGGTCGAGGCCGACCGCGCCTTGGAGGGCGAGCAGGACACAGAGCACCGTGGTGCAGCGGCGCACGAGCTCCTCGGCGCCGCGGTGGCGCGCCAGCCACCACACGAAAACCGCGAGCAGACCAAACGCGAAGGCAATCTCGCCGTGGCGGTGGATCACGAAGTCCATCGTGCCGCGCCCGTCGAAGTCGAGGCGGTTGATGTGTTCACCGGGGTTGCCCCCGGCGTGGGGCCCGGCGGCGGTGGCGGCGGTGCCGGCGAAGATCGTCAGTGCGCCGAGCGCCACGAGCGCGCGGGCCGACCACACAAGCGTGCGATCGCTGCCGCGGGGGCGCTGGTCGAAACGGGGATGCTCGCCGGAGGAGGCGAGTGTCCCCCGGCTTCGGTCGGGCTCGTGCCCGGCCCGCCAAGCGAGCGCGGCGGCGGCCACGAGGATCAGCATGGAGAGCGCGAAGTGACCCATCACCCAGCCGTAGTCGAGCTTGCCGCGCACCGTCAGCCCGCCGAGCACGGCCTGGCCGATCACGCCGAGGGGGAGCAGCGCGGCGAGCCAGACGAGGTCGCGACGGTAGGGGCGGCGTCGCAGCGCACCGGCCCACGCCAGGCCGGCGGCGAGGCAGACGGGCACAGTGATCAGGCGGTTGGAGAACTCGATCACCGCGTGCGTCTTCAGCGGCGGATAGAGGTTGCCGTAGCACTTCGGCCAGGTGGGGCAGCCGAGGCCGGAGCCGGTCAGCCGCACGGCGGCGCCGGTGAGGACGATCAGCGTGAGGGCGCCGAGCGCGAGGTACGCCAGCGCCAGGTACTGGCGGGGGGTGAGGGTGTAGCCATTGGTGCGCTCGCGCAGAGACGGCCGCGGACGATCGGCGGGCATGGCGTAAAGTTTGCCAGCTTGGGGCCCTGTCTAGTGGCGGTGCCTGCGAGGCGCCCGGTGGTAGATGACGATGCTGGTTTGGCTGGTGTTGCGAAGCTTGTCCACGGCGATGAAGGTGAGGACGTTGCGCCCGGGGCGGATGTGTGCCGCGCCGTGCCAGTGGAGCTCCCCGGCGAGTGTGCGGGGGAACCCCCGGTTGGTGTAGTTGCGGATCAGCTTGCCGTCGATCTCGAGCGTGATCCGCCCGACGCCTTCGGGGTCGCGGGCGGAGACGCTGATCGGCAGGGTGCCGGAGTAAGTGGTGCGATCGGAGGGCGCGGAGACGTCGATCGAGGGTCCGCTGAAGTCTCCGCACTGTTCGGTGAGCTGGTCGCCGTGGTGGGCGTAGGCCTGCAGCGCGGCGAACGAGGGCTTGCGCGAGCCGTTGGCGCGCAGCAGGCCGGAGACGTCGGGGCTCTGGTCCTGCAGGGGGAACCAGATCGCGACCTGGACGTAGGGGTCCTGCGCGAGGCAGTGGTAGGCCTGGGCGAGATACGTGGCCTGCTGCTGTTCGGTGACGCCCTGCGCCTTGCGCCCAGCCCAGAATCCTTCTTCGCACTCCGCCGAGGTCGTGCGCCAGGAGAGCTCGGTCATCCAGATCGGCTTGTCGTCGCCGTTGGCGAGCATCACGTTGTGCACTTCGCGGTAGGCGAGGAACGAGTCGGGGATCATGTGCCCGTCGTTTTCGCGCAGGAAGCTGTAGGGGGAGACGATGTTGCAGGCGGTGTCGGTGTGCACGGCGACAGCGTCGAAGTAGCCCTTGGCGCCATCCTGGTAGAGCGCTTCGAGGAAGGGGTAGTCGTTGCCGGTCAGCCCGCCGACGAGCACCGTGGCGTTGGGTTCGGCGGCCTTGATCACGGGGTAGGAGGCCTCGCAGCAGCGCGGCGTAGGCGGCGGGGTCGGGGGCGCCGACCCACCAGCCGGGAGAGTCCTCCTCGTTCCACAGCTCGTACGCGGCCACGCGTGGGCCGAAGCGCTGGGCGAGGCCGCCGACGAACGCGGCGTAGTCCTCGGGGTTGGCGGGGGGCGTGTGTTCGTTGGAGGAGCCGGTCTCCCACTGGGGGGTGCCGACGATGTCGACGATCACTTTCGTGCCCGCAGGGCAGTTCGTGGAAGAGCCGTTCGTAGTTGGCGATCCAGCTGGGGGAGTAGTCGCCGCGGGCGGGCTCCAGATCGGGCCAGGTGGCGAACACGCGCACCCAGTGGACGCCGAGCGCCTTCAGGTCCCCGACGTGGGGGCTGAAGCTGTCGGCGAGCACGACCCCGGGTTCGGCGGCGCCCGCGGGGCCGGCGGCGATGCCAAGCACAAGCGCCACCAGGACGCTCAGCAATGCCACGGCCAGTGGCCGGGGCGTGCGGGGCTGTCGCAGACGAATCTCCATCCCTTCAGGCATCGTAGGTCGCGCACACGCGCTTGATGCGGATACGAGGGATTCGACAGATGACGGGTAGTGGGTCGGTTTGGGCGCGAACTGTCCCGCCTCTCCCCAGGTTTTTTTTGGCTGTATAGCGATAGTATGTATAGATAGGGCGGTCGGGGTTGTTATAAAAAATTCAGAACCCGATAGCAATTGCACACGGCTTTTAAATTTCTGTTGAACACCCCGCCCTATTGCAATGGCTATACACGCCCCGCCAGCTCCCGCGCGCGGTGCAGCACGGCGTCGATCATCGGCGCGGTGAGCTTGCCGGTGAACGTGTTCTGCTGGCTGGGGTGAAAGCAGCCGAGCAGCGCAAACGGCTCTCCGGGGTGCTCGGCGCCATGGCCGAAGCGGGGGCGCGGCCGCGGCAGGCCCTCGCCCGCGGCGCTGGCCCGCAGCCGCAGGGCGGCATCCCACGCGAACGCCCCCAGGCAGACCGCCACGCGGATGCCGGGCAGCAGCGCGAGCTCGGCGACGCCCCACGGCTGGCAGGCGTCGCGCTCGGCGGGGTCGGGGCGGTTGGCGGGCGGCGCACAGCGCACCGCGGCGGTGACCCACGCATCCCGCACCCGCAACCCATCCTCGCGGTGGGTCGACGTGGGCTGGTTGGCGAAGCCGACGCGGTGCAGCGCGGCGAACAGGAAGTCCCCCGAGCGATCTCCGGTGAAGATCCGTCCCGTGCGGTTGCCGCCGTGCGCCGCGGGGGCGAGTCCCGAGGATCAGCACCCGCGCGGCGGGATCGCCAAAGCCCGCCACGGGGTGCGCCGCGTAGTGCTCGTGCGCGAACGCCGCGCGCCGCTCGCGCGCCACCTGCTCGCGCCACGCCACCAGCCGCGGGCAGCGCCGGCAGGCTTCGATCTCTCGCGCCAGCGCCGCCAGCTCGGCGGAGGGCCCCACCCCGGCCGCGCCCGCCACCTACCCAGCCCCCCTCGCGACCGCTCCAGCCGTGCGCTCGCGCGCCAGCGGGAGGCACGCCTACGATTTGATCGCCGGGCGAGGTGCCCAGCACCGCACCCGAGGCGTTCAGCGCCTGCACCTGCACGTACGCCTCGGGACCGGGCGTGGCGATCGCCGTCTCGAAGCCGCTGCGCGCACCGCTGGCCACGGCCGCGAGCTGCTTGGCGGAGGGGCCCGCGAGCACCTGCCAGGAGGCGATCTCGGTCGCCCCGTTCCAGCTCGCGTACACCGTCACCGGGGTGATGCTCGATTTTCCCGCGCTCGCGGCGATCGCCGGCGCGCCGCTGGGGCGTGCCGGTCCAGGGGAAGCGGTAGGTGCGGTAGGACTCGTCGCCGGGGGGCATGTGCGCGTCGTAGAGCAGCTGACCGGAGGGGCTGAATTCCGAGAACCACGGTTCGGCCCCCCAGCCGATGAACAGGTTGCCGCTCGCCAGCAGCTGCACGTTGCCCTGGCTGCCCGCCTTCAGCGCGGTGCCGGGGTGCTCGAACTCGGACACCAGCGTCTCGGTGCCGGTCTTCTGGTTGAGCGCCACGAGGATCCCGCGCGACTGCGGGTGCACGACCGGCACGCCGCCGTTGTCGAATACGGAGATCAGGCCGTTGGGCAGCAGCGTGGCGTCGTGCTGGAAGGCGGTCAGCGTGCCCGAGCCCATCTTGATCGTGCTGTGCTTGCCGCCCGCCTCCGCCACCACCTGGCCGGTTTGTTCGTTGACCTCATACAGCGCCCACGTGTTGCGCGCGGAGACCAGCATCTCGCCCGCCGGGCTCCGGGTCCAGCGAGTTGGCGTGGAAGAAGTCGAACGGCCATTCGTCGCTGGCGCCGTAGGGCGTGGAGTAGGAGCTTTGCAGCGCCACGTGGTCCACGCTGTCCCACTGGCGGCGCACGAGGCCGGTGCGCAGGTCGACTTCCTGGAAGAGGCTGTCGTTGACCGCCCCGTCCTGGGGCCCGTGGATCGCGGTTAGGTTGCAGCGGATCGGGTTGAACACGGTCAGCAGCGCGGTGTCGTTGGCCTCGAGGTGGAAGTCGTGCAGGTCGGCCGTCAGGCCGTTGCCGGCGTGGATGTGCAGGATCTGCTTGTAGGAGCTGTTGGCGACCACCTCTTCGCCCTCGCCGAACCCCTGCGGGGGGATGTACCCCTGCCACCACGTCAACACCGGCTGGCCTTCGAAGCTCTGCACCTGCAGGTTGGTCGAGTAGGTCCCCTTGGAGAGCGGGTCGAACCACACCAGCTGGCCGTCGGCTTCGGTGATCATCGGGCCGTCCCCGCCCGGTCCGGAGTAGGGGGCGCTGAGGATGTCTCCCGCGGCGCTCGAGCCGGCGCCGGTATCGACCTGGATCGAGGGCGAGTCGAGGCTGGGCGCCGAGTGGTAGTGCTGCACCTCCGCCGCGCTCCCTTCGGGCTCTTTGCCCGGGGGCTGGTTGGGGATCGGGTCGGGCACGGAGACCGTGAAGTGGAAGGCGAACGGCTCCCAGTGCCCGTGCGCGAGCAGCTGCCGTGCACAGTGACGGTCTCCCCCGGCTGGAACGGCGCGGCGGGCAGGAAGCTGTCCCCGTCACCCTGGGAGAAGGCGACCAGGTGGCCGGGGTGCACACCGGTGGACGACCCGCTGACGGTGACCTGCTCGAGCTGGTTGCTGGGCACTCCCAGCAGGCTGATCTGGGTGTGCGGCGTGGCGTCCAGGGAGTCCGGCAGCGGCGAGACCCGCAGCTAGCGTGCCGGACAGCACGTCGGTGCGGTTCAGCGTGCTCGGCACGCACTGCGGCGCCGCCGGCCCGCGGAAGGCGGCCTCCTCGGCGATGATCCGCTTGCCGCCGAGCGTGAGCGCGCCGGCGCTCGTGCCGAGCACCGCGACGCCTCCGAGCACCAGGCCGCGGCGCAGCCAGCGGTGGTGTGCGTGCGGCTGCCCCTCGCGACTGCTCTGGGGCCTTCCCCGCCTGCTCGCCGCGGCGCAGGCTCCAGCGCCGGTGGCGGGGTACGCCGTGGCGGGGGGATGCCGCATCGCCGCCGGTGGCGCTGGGCCGGCTTCCATTCGTGCCGATCGACGGGAGCGCGGCCTTGGTGCGCCGGTTGGCTCGCCACACCCGCACGGGCGTCCACGGTCCCTCCGTGGGGCCCGGACGGCGGTCGCTCCTCTTCACGATGTCGCCCGCAATCGTCTCTGCCGCATCGGTCCTCCGGGTAGGCGCCCGCCGGTCGAAGGGCGCATCCTAGTCTCAGACAACGCCGCAGGCTATGAGTTTCGGTGCCAGTGTGCGCGAAGCCTGCAACCTTGCGCCGCGCCGAGCCGGCAACGGTTATGTTAGGGCCATGCTAAGACCTGATTCCAAGAGAACGGTAAGAGCGCGGGCCCCGCGTGGAGGCCGGACGGCCGATATGGGGGCGTGGACTGGCACGCCAGGAGCCAGAGCGTTGAGGGTCGGCCGGCACGCCAGGAGCCGGATATTGGCGGCCCTTGGAGCCCTGCTGTGCCGCGGCGCTGCTCGCCGTGGCGCTCAGCTCCTGCGGCGGCAGCGCCACCTCCGCCTCGATCGCGCTCGGCGACGAGGCCTCGATCGCCGCGGCGGCCGCCAACCCCGTGACGGTCTCGCCGCTGCCCGGGACCCCCGACGCCTCGCCCGCCACGCAGATCAGCTTCCTCGGCGGCGCCGGCACGACGGTCGCGAACGTGAGCGTCGTCGGCTCGCGCAGCGGCGCCCACCCGGGGCGTCTGCAGGCCTACTCGACCGGCACCGGGGAGAGCTTCATCCCCGCCAAGCCGTTCGCTCGCGGGCGAGCGCGTCACCGTGCATGCGCTCGCGGGCGCCGGCGGTGGGGCTCCCAACCAAACGCTCACCACCACCTTCACGATCGCCCACCAGGCGAGCGTCAGCCAGGTGCAGTTCCCGCCCAACCCCGGTGACCCGCACGCCGTGCAGCACTACCTCTCGGCGCCCGAACTGACCCCCTCGACCGTCACGATCACGACGCCGGCGCAGGCCGGCGCGGCCGGCGGCGACCTCTTCCTCGCCCCCTACCAGGGCCTGGGGGCGCCCGGGCCGATGATCGCCGAACAGAACGGCGCGCTGGTGTGGTTTCACCCGCTGCCGCGCGAGGACTCCGCCACCAACTTCCAGGTGCAGACCTACGAAGGCAAGCCGGCGCTCACCTGGTGGCAGGGCCGCATCATCAAGGTGGGCTTCGGCGAGGGCGAAGACGTGATCTACAACAGCTCCTACCAGCAGATCGCCACGGTCCGCGCCGGCAACGGCTACCGCGCCGACCTGCACGAGATCCTGCTCACGCCCCAGGGCACCGCCTGGATCGACGCTTTCGACCCGATCCACATGAACCTCTCCTCCGTGCACGGCTCCGCGCACGGGATCCTGCTGGACTCGATCATCGAGGAGGTCGACGTCAAGACCGGCCTGGTGATGTGGGAGTGGCACGCACTCGGGCACATCCCCCTGCAGGACTCGCTCAACCACGTCTCATCCGGGGAATACCCGTGGGACTACGTGCACATCAACTCGATCTCGCCGGAGCCCTCGAGTGTCGGCGGCCAGCCGGGGAACGTGATGCTCTCCTCACGCAACACGTGGACGCTGTATGACGTGAACATGCACACCGGCGGCTACAACTGGCTGCTCGGCGACGGCCGGCACTCGAGCTTCAAGCTCGGCCCCGGCGTGCGCTTCTACTGGCAGCACGACGCCCAGTTCCAGCCGGGCGGGCTGATCTCGTTGTTCAACAACGCCTCCGACCCGCCCAAGGAACGGGAATCGAGCGGCCTGCTGCTGCGCCCCGACTTCTCCAACCACACCGTCGACGCTCGTCAAGCGCTTCGCCAACCCGAGCAAAACCCTGCTGGCCTCCAGCCAGGGCGACACGCTCAGCCTGCCCGGCGGCGACTGGCTGCTTGGCTACGGCGGGCTGCCGAACTTCACCGAGTTCAGCTCCTCCGGCCACGTGCTGCTCGACGGCACGCTCGGCAAGAACGTGCAGGACTTCCGCACCTACCTGTCCTCCGTGGAGCGGCCAGCCGAGCACCGCGCCGGCGATCGCCGTGCAGGCCAGCGGCGGCCGGCGCGACGCGTCGAGGCGAGCTGGAACGGCGCCACCGACGTCGCCTCCTGGCAGGTTTTCAGCTCGCCGTGGGCGAGCTCGCCTCGGAAAGCCTCGTGCCGCTCACGACCGTGCCCCGTAACGGCTTTCAGACGACGATCCCGGTGAGCGCCGCGCGCCGGCACCTATGTCGCGGCGCGCGCGCTCTCAGCGACGGGGCAGGTACTGGGGACGTCCGCCGCGCAGCTCGTCCCCTGACCCGGGTGTTTCGCCGACCGCGGGGCTCCCGCCGCTCGGCGGCGCTCCCCGATTCGCCGAACGGGCTCAGCGGCCCGTGTTCGCCTTCCTCGCGGCGCAGCCTCGCGGCGGCCGCGCCGCGCGCGGCTTTCTTGGCTGTGAGGAAGTAGTTCTCGAGGCCCAGCCCGTGCGCGTCGGCCAGCTGGCGCGGCAGCGGGCCGCGCAGCTCCTCGCGCAGCGCGCGTTCGTACTGCCTGATCAGCTGCCCTTCCAGGCGGCTGGTGCCGGCGCCGTTGTCGAGCTCCAGGCGCCCCGAGCGGGTGCGGTAGTCGTAGAGCTCGCGCTCCTGCCCCTCCTGCATGGGCTCGATCCCTTCCGTGCTCCAGTTGGAGTATGTCGCGAACTTGGCGTTTGCCGTGCGCATCGCCACCACGTGCAGCGGCGCGTTGGCCGCGTACAGTTCGGTCGCGAACTCCGTCACGATCTCGTCGGTCGCGTGCAGCACGTACGGGCGCCCGCCGGCACGGGGGTTGGCGAGGATCGCCGCCAGGTCGGCCCGCTCGGCGATGTGCGCGTAGCGCGGTTCCGTGCGCCACGCGTCCGAGCCGCTGGCGATGCGCAGCAGCAGCGGCGCCACGTCCACGCTCGAGGTCAGCTGCATCCGTGGCCGGCGGATCGCCGACGTGAGCGCGCCGCGCGGGTCCTTGACGATCAGCGGCACGCGGATCGCCTCCTCGTAGGCTCCGCCGCCCTTGCCGCGCAGGCCGTGCGAGGCGCCGTACTCGCCGTGGTCGGAGGTGAACAGCACGACCGTGTTGGCCGCCACGCGCGGGTTGCTTTCGAGCGTCCGCAGCACCTGGCCGATGTGTTCGTCCACGTTGCGCTGCAGCTTCACGTACAGGTCCATGAACTGCTCCCATTTCCTGAGCGCCCGCGGGCCGGTGAACGGCACCGGCCCGAACGATCGTGCCGCGGTCTGCTGCAGCGAGAGCTGCAGCAGCGGCTTGTGGTGGGCTTCGAGCATCTCCGGCGTCTCGTAGTTGGGAGGCAGCCCCCGCACCAGCGCCGGCGCGGTGCGCTCGGAGGGGACCTGCTCGCTCCACTTGTGCCACCACGCGATGTCGTGCGGGTTGACGAACGATACGGTCGTGCACCACGGCTGGGCGGAGTCGCCGTTTTCGGAGAACCACTGTTCGAACTGGTTGGCGATCAGCGGGTCCACGCGCCAGCCCTGGCCGGGGCCGCCGTCGGGCGAGGGGTAGGTGCCGCCGGCGAAGCCGTAGGGCTCGAGCGCCCCCGCGTTCGCGAGCACCGTCCACTTGTTGTCTTTGTGCGTGAGGTGCCACTTGCCATACCACCAGGTCTCATAGCCCTGTTCGCGCAGCATCGTCCCCCACGTCGGGAAGCCCGGGTCGAGCGTCGAGCCGCCCGTGATCATGCACCCGGTCTGGTGGGTGTAGAGGCCGGTCAGCAGCGTCGAGCGCGCCGGCGTGCAGTCGTTGGAGGCGGTGTAGTGGTGCTCGAAGGAGACCCCTTCGCGGCGCAGGCGGGAGATGTTCGGCAGCATCCGCGCGAGCGTCGGCGAGGCGGTGAACCACTGCGGCGTGCGCAGCTGGTCGACCACGACCACGAGGATGTTCGGCTGCGCGGATCGCACCGGCGCGCGCCGGGCCGGTGGCGGCGGCGATCCGAGCGCCTGCTCGGGCACGCTCGTCGTGGGCGGCTGAGGCGACCGCCGGGTGCGCCCGGGCGCGGTCGGCGTCGTCGCGGCCGGCTCCGCGACCTCTTTGGCGACCGCCGCCATCGCGGTGCCACCGAACAGCGCCCCGCCGGCGACCACTCCCCCCTTGATGAAGGTCCGCCTGTCGATCCGTCGCTCGGGCATCGGCCTCAAAGGTATTTCACCGCACCCTAAGGACACGCAAAGGTCACGTTAAGAGATCAAAACACCGGCGTCTCGGTGTAGTCCCCGAACACCTGCTGCAGCGACTCGACGATCTCGCCCTCCGAGGCGCACGCGCGGGCGCAGGCGAGCAGCGGCTCCATCAGGTTGCGATCGGGCTGCGCCGCCGCCTCGCGCAGGGCGGCGAGCGTGCGCTCCACCTGCGCGCCGTCGCGACCCGCGCGCGCCGATTGCAGGCGGTCGAGCTGCTTGCGTTCCAGGGCAGGGTCGATGCGCAGGATCGGCAGCGGCTGCTCGTCCTCGAGCACGTGGCTGTTGACGCCGACCACCACCCGCTCGCCGGCGTCGATCTGCTGCTGCAGCTCGAACGCCGCGTCGGCGATCTCGCGCTGGGGGAAGTTGCGCTTGACGGCCTCGACCATGCCCCCGAGCTGCTCGATCTTCTCGAAGTACTCGTAGCAGCGCGCCTCCATCCGGTCGGTCATCGCCTCCACGAACCAGCTGCCCCCGAGCGGGTCGGCGGTGTCCGCGACGCCGCTCTCGTGGGCGATCACCTGCTGCGTGCGCAGCGCGACGCGCACCGCCTCCTCGGTCGGCAGCGCGAGCGCCTCGTCGTAGGAGTTGGTGTGCAGCGACTGCGCGCCGCCCAGCACCGCCGCGAGCGCCTCGACGGTGGTGCGGATGATGTTGTTGAGCGGCTGCTGCGCGGTCAGGCTGACCCCGGCGGTCTGCGCGTGAAAGCGCATCAGCCACGAGCGTGGGTTCTTCGCGCCGAAGGACTCGCGCATCTCGCGCGCCCAGATGCGCCGCGCCGCGCGGTACTTGGCGAGCTCCTCGAAGAGGTCGATCTGGGCGTTGAAGAAGAACGAGAGCCGCGGCGCGAACTCGTCGACGTCGAGGCCGCGCTCCACCGCCTGGCGTACGTAGGTGAGGCCGTCGGCGAGCGTGAACGCGAGCTCCTGCTGCGCCGTGGCCCCGGCCTCGCGAATGTGGTAGCCGGAGATCGAGATCGGGTGCCAGCGCGGCATCCGGCGCGTGCACCACTCGATCATGTCGCCGCACAGGCGCATCGCCGGGTCGATCGGAAAGCACCACTCCTTCTGAGCGATGTACTCCTTGAGGATGTCCGCCTGAATCGTGCCCGAGAGCTGCTCCAGCGGGGTCTCCGTAGCCGCCACGTAGAAGGCGAGCATGATTGCCGCCGGGGCGTTGATCGTCATCGACACCGACACCTCGCCGAGGTCGATGCCGGCGAACAGCGTCTTCATGTCCTCGACGGTGTCCACCGCCACCCCCTCGCGGCCGACCTCGCCGAACGAGAGCGGGCTGTCGGAGTCGTGGCCCATCAGCGAGGGCATGTCGAACGCCGTGGAGAGCCCGGTCTGGCCGTGCTCGAGCAGGTAGTGGAAGCGCTCGTTGGTCTCCTCGCTGGTGCCGAACCCCGCGAACTGGCGCATCGTCCACAGCCGCCCGCGGTACATCGACTCGTACACCCCGCGCGTGAAGGGGTACTCGCCTGGGCGCCCGATCGGATCCGCCCCCCCCAGCGGGGGTGCCCCCGGTGGGTCTACGCGTCCGGCGAGGTCCTCCTCGGTGTAGAGCTCCTCGACCGGTTCTCCCGATAGCGTGCGCCCGTCCGCCGTGTCCGCCTGCGCTGGGGGGGAGTGGCGCTTTTCACGATGACTGCAAGATACCTGCCCCCGGGAGTGCCCATCGTGGCGATCGCCACGGCGGTGGCGCTTGCGCTCGGCGGATGTGGCTCCTCGGGCGGGAGTGGCGCCACCCCGGGCGCCAACCCGGGCGCGGCGGCGACGGGAGCACGCGGCAGCGGTGTGAGCGCGGCGCGAGCCCCCCTCCCCCTCCCCTCCCCCTCCCGCACCCAACCAAGGTGACGCTGATCCTCGACTTCACGCCCAACGCGGTGCACGCCGGGATCTACCGTGCGCTCGCGGCGGGGTACTACCGGCGCGAGAACATCGATCTGCAGGTGCTCGCCCCCAGCGCGACCGTCGAACCGCTCAGCCTGGTCAGCGCCGGCCGCGCGCAGTTCGGGCTGGCCGACGGCAGCGACGTGGCCACCGCGATCGACCACGGCGCCCACGATAAAGCCGTGATGGCGCTCGTGCAGCGCCCGGTCGGCGGGCTGATCGCGCTCGCCTCCGAGCACCTGCGCTCGCCCGCGCAGCTGCAGGGCCGCACGGTGGGGATCACCGGCGTGCCCTCCGATCTGGCGGTGCTCGACACCGAGGTGCGCCACGCCGGCGGCGACCCGGCGAAGGTGCACGTGGTGACCGTCGGCTTCAACGGCGCGCAGGCGCTGCTCGCCGGGCGCGTGGCGGCGTTCACCGGCTTCGTGCCCGACGACGGCGTCGGCCTCGAAGTGGAGGGCCATCCGATCACGCCCTTCTGGCTGGACCGCAACGGCGGCCCCGCATACCCCGGGCTGGTCGCGTTCACCAACACCGCGCTCGCGCGCGAAGATCCCGCGCTGGTGCGCGACTTCCTCGCCGCCACGGTGCGCGGCTACGAGGACACGCTGCGCGATCCCTCGCGCTCGCTGGGGGAGCTGCTGCGCGCCAACCCCTCGCTGCCGCGTGCGCTGACCGCCGCCTCGCTGCGCGCCTACCTGCCGCTGTTCGACGCGGGCGGCGTACCCGCCGATCTCCGCTCGGTCGGGAGGATCCAGCCGGCGCGGATCGCCGAACTGTCGCGCTGGATGCTCGCCAACCGCCTGAGCTCGGCGCCGCTTGCCTTCGCGCGCTACGGCACCAACGCCTTCCTGCCCGCGTCCTGAGGGTGCCTGTGCCTGCGTCCTAAGGTTGGACTTTCCGTGGCATCTAATATTTTTAGATGTCCTTGATAGGGACATACATCGATGTATAATGTGAAGTGCGATGCGCGGCAGGGGAATGCAGCGCCGCAGGGGTTGGCAGGGAGAGGAGCGGGGCAGAGGGTTTGACTGCGGGTCTCCGCGGGGGCGGGGGCAATGCGCCTGCTCGTGACCGGCGTGAGTGGGTTGGTCGGCTCGAACGTCGCCGCGGCGGCGGTGCAGCAGAGCTGGAGCGTCCTCGGCACCTGGCGCGAGACGCCGGTGAGCCTGCTCGGAGCGCGCACCGCCCAGCTGGACGTGACCGACCGCCACGCGTGCGTGACGCTCGCCGAAGAGCTCGAACCGGACGTGGTGGTGCACGCCGGCGCGGCCGGTGGCGAAGGGCGCCTGGAGCGCGAGCCGCGGTTGGCCGAGGCCGACCTGCTCGGCACCGAGAACACGCTTGCCGCCGCGCGCGCCGTGCGGGCCCGCTACACGCTGGTCTCCTGCGAGCACGTCTTCAGCGGGGCGCGACCCTCGGGGGAGTGCTGGGAAGAGGAAGACCTCACCAAGCCGACCACGGCGCTCGGACGCTCGCTGGTGGCCCGCGAGCAGCTCGTGCAGGACTTCGGCGGCAGCTGGCTGATCACCCGCCCCGCGGAGGTGTACGGCGTCAACCTCGCGATCCCCGCGGGAGTCGAGATCCGCACCCCCCCATCCCAACCCCCCCCACCGGGGCAGGACGGGGCACGCGCGCGCCACGTGTGGGAGCGCTCCGGCGAGCCCCTGCGCTGGGTGGTGTGGCTGCGCACCGGGCGGCTGCTGCTCGCGCCGGAGGGCGTCCGCCGCTCGCCGACGTACGCGTGGGACTACGCCCAGCGCCTGTGCGAGCTGATCGCCCAGGAGTGCGAGGGCCTCTTCCACACCGCGGGCCCCACGATCATCGGCCGCCTCGCCGAGATGCGGCTGCTTGCGCGCGCGTTTGGCTGCGAGATGGAACTCGTGCGCGACGGCTCCCCCACGCCGTCGCTGCCGGCGAACACGGCGCTGTGCGACAGCAAGACGACCTTCATGCTGGGTCACCCCGCGGTCGATCCGTTCAGCGGCTACCGCCTGATGCGCCGCCAGCTGGAGCGGGTTCTGGGACCGCCCAACCCCACCGAGCCGCCGGACACACCCCACCCGCCGGCCACCCTGCCCCTCGTCACCCACGGGCTGATCTGAATGGTCGAGGAGCCCAACCGAAGCCGGGAGACACGCCTCCGGCGCGAGTCTCCGCTTCGGCCAGCCGGCCCAAGGCCGGCTGCGCCACCTTCTAGGCTGAAATGGTGACCTCAACGACCGACACCGCGCTGCTGCAGGGCGAGCTCGCGCGGCTGGTCGGCGCCGAGCACGTGCTGGCGCCCCCCGACTCGACGAACGGGGCACAACGGGGTGGGATGGGGGGCGAGTGGGGCCAGTACAACCACGACGCGACCCGCGGCCGGGGGCTCAGCGGCAGCGCCGACCTCGTGGTGCGCCCCGGCGGGACCGGTGAGGTGGCGGCGGTGATGGCGCTGTGCTACGAGCGCGACGTGCCGTTGATCCCGCGCGGCGGCGGCACGGGGCTGGCCGGCGGCGCGGTGCCGCTGGGGGGCGGCGTGGTGTGCTCGCTGGAGCGGATGCGCGCGGTGCGCGAGCTGGAGCCCGCGCTGTGGCGGATGACGCCCGAGGCCGGCGTGAGCACGCGCCACGTGCAGCGGCTCGCGCGCGAGAACGGCCTGTGCTTCCCGCCCGACCCGGGGGCCTCCGAGCAGTCGCAGATCGGCGGCAACGTCGCCACCAACGCTGGGGGCCCGCACGCCTTCAAGTACGGGGTGACCGGCAACTGGGTGACGGGCCTGGAGGCGGTGGTGGCGCCCGGCGAGACGATCGCGCTCGGCGGCCCCTACCGCAAGGACGTCGCCGGCTATGACATCAAGAGTCTGCTGATCGGCTCCGAGGGGACGCTCGGGATCGTCACCGCGGTGCGCCTGCGCCTGGCGCCGGCACCCGAAGCCGCGCTGCCGCTGATCGCCTTCTACGCCACCAGCGAGCAGGGGTGCGCGGCGATCCTCGACGTGCTCGGCGCCGGGATCGTCCCCGCGGCGCTCGACTTCGTCGACGGCGAGGCGCTGCGGATGGCGGCCGGCGCGTGGGCCGGCGGCAACGGAACGGCGCTGCCGGTGCACGCCGAGCTCATGCTGCTCGCCGAGGTGGATGGCACGCGCGAAGAGGCCCGTGCCGCGCACGCCGAGCTGGCGGCGGTGCTCGGCGGGGGCGCCCTGCAGCTGCGCCGCCCCGACCGCGCGGCGATGTGGGAATGGCGCGACCGCGTGCCGGGCGCGGTGAGCGCGATGCGCGGCGGGAAGGTGAGCGAGGACGTGGTGGTCCCCGTCGAGCGGCTCGCCGAGGCGCTGGCGCGCTTCGCCGAAATCGCCGCGCGCCACGGGCTGCGCTCGTGCGCGTGGGGGCACGGGGCCGACGGCAACGTGCACGCCAACCTGCTGGTGGATCCGCGCAGCGAAGCCGATCTGACGGCAGCCGCCGCGGCCACCGATGAGCTGTTCGCGCTCGCCGTCGAGCTCGGCGGATCGATCAGCGGGGAGCACGGCGTGGGCTGGTGCAAGGGCGGCCAGCTCGCCCGGCAGTGGCCTGAGGGGGCGCTGCGCCTGCACGAGGAGATCAAGCGGGTGTTCGATCCGAAGGGTCTGTTGAACCCCGGCAAGAAGCTCGCCAGGCCCGCCTACTCGGCCGCGTCGCTGTCGCACTGAGGCACCTCGCGGAACCCGGCCGGCGACGCGGCCGGCTCTTCCGGAAGATGCCGATTCCTTTCTGGCAAGCGGTCTTTCCGCCGTTAGCGCTAGTCTGCGCGCCTTGCTCGTTATTTGATCCCACCAAGAGGGGCCCGGCTCCCCGGCCTCCGGCCGGCTGCGCCACCCTCTCATTCGAAAGGAAGCATCCATGAACAAGACGCAGCTCGTCGACGCGCTGTCCAGCGACAGCGGTCTCTCCAAAGCCGACGCCTCGCGCGCACTCGAGTCGTTCGTGACCACCGTGGGCAAGTCGCTGAAGAAAGGCGACGAGGTCGTGATCACCGGCTTCGGCAAGTTCTCCGTGGTGAAAAGGGCGGCGCGCCAGGGCGTCAACCCGCGCACTGGGGAGAAAGTCAAAATCAAGGCCTCGAAGGCCCCCAAGTTCACTCCCGGAGCGGGCCTGAAGCAGATCGTGCACCCCAAAAAATAGAGCTGCCGCCCGCCGCGCCGGGGCGGTTGGTAGCAACCCGCGGAGGGCGCGTCCCGACTGCGTGGGAGGGATCGGGGACGAGGGATGACGCACCGCGCGCGCGGGCCGCGCGTGGTAGCGTCGCCGCATGCCGCGCGTGGAAGAGCTGGAGCTCCCCACCCTCGATTACCTCGACCCCACGCTGCGGGGGGAGCGCTTTCACTCCCGGATGCGGGAGCTGCTCACCGATCTCCGATCGACGGGCGGGTGGCTGGCGACGGGGCCGTACGGCTATGCGGTGCTGGACCGCGAGGCCGTCGAGTTCTTCCTGCGCACGCGCGCGGCGATCTTCCCAGGGATGACGATCGCGCAGATCTTCGACGTGCGCGAGGGGCCGTTGTATGAGGAGATGCGCCGCAACATCCTCCACATCAACGGCCCCGATCACACCCGTCTGCGCAGCCTCGTCAATCCCGCGCTCTCCCCGCGCGCGGTCGAGCGCCATCGCCCGGTGATGCGCGAGCTGCTGGAGGACATTTTCAAGAAGGTGGGGGCGGGGGGCATGGGCGTGGCCGCCGAAGCAAGCGCGGTACGCCCACCAGGGTTTCAGGGGGAACACCGAACGGTGACCCGCGAGGGTGGGAGCTCGACCGCGACCTGCGAGTTCGTCGGCGACGTGGCCAAGCCGTACCCCTCGCGGGCGATCGCGCACGTGATGGGCGCGCCGCTGGAGGATGCCCCGCGGCTGCACCACTGGTCGAACTGGATTCAGCGCCAGTTCGACGCGATCTCGATGACCGAGCAGAAACCGGCGATCGAACAGGCGGTGTCGGAGTTCTACGAGTACGCGTGGGGCCTCGTGCGCGCGCGGCGCGAGCAGCCCGGGGAGGACCTGATCTCGGCGCTGATCGCCGCCGAAGAGCAGGGCGAGCGGCTCTCGGACGTGGAGTGCGTGAACCTCGTGCTGAACGTACTGATCGGCGGCGTGGACACCACCCAGAGTCAGCTGGCACACGCGGTGAGGCTGCTCGCCGAACACCCCGACCAGTGGCAACTGCTGGGCGAACGGCCGGAGCTGGCGGCGCAGGCGGTGGAGGAGGCGCTGCGCTACGAGCCGATCACACCCTTCACCGCCCGCATCCTCGTCGAGGAGGTCACCTTCCGCGACGTCACGTTCCCCGCCGGCACGATCGTGATGGTGTGCGCGTTCACCGGCAACCGCGACCTCCCCGGGGGCGCCGACGCGGACCCCGACGAATTCGACATCGCCGCCGAGCGCGACCGCGCGCGCGTGCTGACGTTCGGCGCCGGCGTGCACTTCTGCGTGGGCGCCAATCTCGCGCGTGTGGAGCTGCAGGAGGCGCTCGCCTTCCTCGCCCCGCGGATGCCCGGGCTGGAACTCGCGGGCGAGCCGGTTTTCGAGGGCATCACCGGCATCTACGGCCTCGCCGAGCTGCCGCTGCGCTTCGCCGCGTAGCCGCGGCTGCCCGGCCATCGGCGGGCCCGGCTGCCGCCGCCCGGCCCGCCTGCGCCACCGGCGGCGTGGAACCCCGCGCGCCGTCGGGGGTCGCGTGGAACACTGCACGGCAGCGGCGTGCAACGCCTTGCACGTAGTCGGTGGCGGCGTGGAGCCTTGCGCATAGTCGGTGGCGGCGTGGAACCTTGCGCGTAGTCGGTGGCGGCGTGAAACCTTGCGCATAGTCGACAGCCGCGTGGAACAATTCGCAGGGGGGGCATTGCGGGAACCCGACCGACATATCGGAGGAGATGATGTTGGGGACGTTGAGAAGAGCAGCTGCCGCAGGGCTCGCCGTGGGCCTCGCCACCGCCCTTGCGCTGGCCGTAGTTGCGGCGTACGCGTGGGCGGGCGAGTACCACGTGTATTCGTGCCGTACCCCGTCGGGGCAGGTCGCGCCGACGGATGGGTGGAGCCCGTCGGAACATCCCAGCTACGATCCGACCCTGAACACGTGCGAATCTGGGGGTGGGCTGATCGCGGCCCTCGATGCTGGTTATGCCCACCTCTCGGACACCGAAAACGACGAGGCTACGTGGGCCTTCAAGGCACCCGAAGGCAGCGTTATTACTGAAGCGACTTTGTGGCGCGCCGGCAGGACTCCAGGTGGAGGCACTACCGAAGCCTCTTATCTTTTTTGGCTGGCCGCAGACTCTGCGACTGGACCTACTACACACATCTTCGATAAATGCATAGCCAGTGACGGGTGCCTAGGCCAGGGCAGCCTTGCCTATCCGTTCGCTTCAGAAAATCGTGTGATTGTTCACAGCGATGAACTCAACGGCCCATACCTCTCGCTGAGTGCTTACTGTGGGTCCGAATACATAAAATCCTGCCCAACCAACGAAGGCGGCAAAATCACCTACGACGCCGAGGTCGAGCTCTTCGCCGCCGACATAACCCTCGCCCAGTCGACGGGCCCCACCGTCTCCGCGGTGAGCGGCGGCCTCGCCGAAGACCCGACCGTGAGCGCCACCAGCGACGTGGCCTTCCACGCGACCGACCCCGGCTCCGGCGTGTACGAGGCGATCGTCGAGGCCGATGGCCAGACGATCGAGCACGAGGTGATCGACGAAGACGGCGGGCGCTGCCACGACGTCGGCGGCACGACCGACGGGCTGCCAGCCTTCCTCTACACCCAACCGTGCCCGGCCGAAGCGAGCGCCGACATCCCGTTCGCCACGACCGCCCTGACCAACGGCGAGCACCACCTCGTGGTGAGCGTCACCGACGCCGCCGGCAACGCCGCGACCGTGCTGGACCGCGAGATCGACGTCGCGAACCCGGTCGCTCCCAGCCCTCCCGCCTGCGGCACGAGCGCCGCGGCGAGCGGCCAGGGCGCCGCCCAGAGCCCCGTTCTGAGCGCCGGCTGGAAGGGCCACAGAGGCGCCCGCCTGCGCGCCCGCTACGGCTCCGCGCACACGATCGAAGGGACGCTGACCGGCCCCGCTGGCGCCCAGCTGGAGGTGTGCGAGCTGCTCAGCTACAAGGGCGCGCAGGCCGTTCTGCTCGCCGCGCCGCGCACCGGCCCGACGGGCCACTGGAGCCTCGCGCTGCCCCACGACCTCCCCTCCGCCACACTGCGCATCGGTTACCGGCAGAGCCCGGCCGATGCGCAACCCGAGGCGCTGAGCACGCTGACCCTGACGGTCCCCGCCGCGCTGCATCTGCACATCTCCCCCCGCACGGCGGCCTCGACCGGAACGATCCACTTCGGCGGCCGCCTGCGCGGCGGCCCGATCCCACCCGGCGGCAAGCAGCTCGTGCTCGAGGCCCGCTCCCCCGGCGGCCCCTGGATCGAGTTCCACGTGATCCGCACCCGCGCGGGCGGGCGCTTCGCCTACCTCTATCGCTTCCGCCTCCCCGGCCCCGCCCGCTACCAGTTCCGCGTGCTCTCTGAAACGGAAGCCGACTTCCCGTTCGCCGCAGGAGCCTCGAACGTGGTGCGGGTGTTCGAGCGGTAGGGCGGGTTGTGCTACACTTAAACTGTGCTACACGGGATCGAATGAGATGGCGAACCTGACGCTCTCCATCGATGACGAACTGCTCAAGCGAGCCAGGATCCGCGCCCTCGAACAGGACACTTCGGTGAACTCGCTCGTACGCGGCTATCTGGAGGAGCTTGCTCGCGGCGGCTCGACGCCTTCGGGCATCGCCGGCTTCCTCGCGCTCGCCGAGTCGGTTCACGCAGGCAGCGGGCCGGGCGGCCGCCAGTGGACGCGCGACGAGCTCTATGAGCGGTAGCACGTTCGTAGACACGAACGTGCTCGTCTACGCGGTCGACGATTCCGAGCCCAAGAAGCGGGATCTCGCTCGACGGTCGCTCGAGTCCAAGCGCTACGGCAAGCTCGTGGTGAGCGCCCAGATCCTCAGTGAGTTCTACGTCGCGGTCACCCGCAAGCTCACCGAACCGATCCCGGAGGACAAGGCGGCCGAGGCGCTTGACTGGCTCGCACTCCTCACCGTGGTGCCGATCGACGCCACGCTCCTCAAGCACGGAACCCAAATCAGCCGCTCCGCGCAGCTCTCCTACTGGGACGGCCTTGTGGTCGCGGCCGCCACCCGCGGCGGCTGCCAGCGGCTGCTCAGCGAGGATCTGAACGACGGCCAGCAGATCGGCTCGGTCCACGTGGAAAACCCCTTCCGGCCCGGTTCCACCGATCGAGCGGTCCGGCGGTGAGAGCCCCCGACGTTCTCGCGCCCAGCGTCGCCGCCTAGCGCCGGCCTCCGACGCCGTCCGCGCCCCCCTATAGCCTGCCGGCCATCGCCCCGTCCGGCCCTCGCCACAGTAGTCGTCGAGCTGTTCTGCGGACGGCCTTCCTCGTCGCTTTCGCCGGCGGCGCTGCCGCTCTCCCCGCGACCGCGGACGCCGCGTCTGCGCTGGCGACGCGACCCACGTGCGAGCTCGCCAGCGTTCGCTCTTCGGCCACCGGCGTGATCACGGTGGCTCTGAAGAGGTGCGGTCCGGGCTCGCTGAGCGTGAAGACGACGCCGGCTTACGCGAAGGAATTCAAGCGGCAGCTGAGCTCGGTCTCCTCCCTCACCGTCCGCCTCTCACCCGATCGCAAGGGGAAGGGGCTGCTGCGCAAGAAGAAGCATCCTCGGGTGGCGATTCAGTTGACTCTGATCGCGACCTCGGGACCGCAGCCGGGCTTCGTTCTCACGCACACCAGCACCGCCACGATCGGTGTCAACGGGCCGCGGGGCACCGAAGAAAAGCTCGCGACGCGACAGCAGGTCAAGGAAGAAGCGACAGCGACCCAGGAAGCCGAAGCGAAGCAGAAGACCGAAACAGAAGCCACCGCCAAGAAGCAGGCGGAAGAAGCAGCTGCCGCGAAGAAGAAAGTGGAAGCCGAAGCGGCAGCGAAGAAGAAAGCCGAAGAAGAAGCCGCCGCTAAGAAGAAAGCCGAAGAAGTAGCCGCTGACAAGGCCGCCGCGGCACACGATGAAGCCGAAGCCACGGCGGACAAGACGGCCGCGACAAACGATGAACACGAAGCTCCGCAGCTTCTCAACGAAGCCAGGGAACACTACCGCGAAGCCGAAACAGACTTGGAACGGTCTAACGAAACCGAATTCGAAGCTAACGGTGAAAAAAAACTGGCAGAAGAAGAGAAGAAAAAAGCGGAAGAAGATAAGGCAGATGCGGAAAACGAAAAGCTGACTGAAGCCACAGACCGTGAAGGCGCACAAGAAGACGAACGCGACGCGGAGAACGAAGAAGCGGAAGCAAGCGAGGCATATAGCGGTTGCAACCCCGAAGAACGCTGCATCCAAGCCGAAGACGACGAAAACCGAGCCAGGGCGGATCGCGCCGCTGTAGGCCCTGCTGAAAGTGCGGCCAACGCGGCGGAGCAAGCTGCGGAAAAACTCGAAAGCAAGCAGGCTGAAGAGGAAGGCAAAGCGGCGGAATCAGAAAAAGAAGCTTCAGAACTGCAAAAGCAAGCAACAGCAGGACGGGAAATCGCGAAAAGCGATGAAGCAACGGCGAGCAAAGACAAAACCAGCTCGGCTCAAAAGGAACAGGAAGCCCCTGCGTTGAAGAAACTCGCCGAACAGCGAGAAAGCGAAGCCGCGGAAAAGCACCACGCGGCCGAAGCTGCCGAAAAAAGCTGAGCCGCTTTGGTCGGTCGAGTCGAGTCGTCGATCGACCCGGGTGACCTGTCGCTCCGACCCCGGGTAGAAGCGGAACGGCCGCGCGAGCAGGGCACCGCCGTCCTCGCCGTGGCAGACGAGCCGTCTTCGAAGGTGAGCGAGGCGGTGAAGGGGAAGCCTCCGCGGGGACATTGGTCAGGCAGGAGAATGCCGGTGGGGTGGTAGCCGATGAGCTTGCCGCGGACGCGTTCGTAGTAGGTGAGTCCGCGTGGTCCGAGCATGGCATTCAGTTCCGCGATGGCCACGTTGGGTGCTCCTGGGAAGGCTGGGACCGCTGGGACGTCGATGTGGATGCTGCCGGCGTGGGGGGCTGGGAGCAGCAGCGCGGGCAGCGCGATCTGAGCACTGATGGGTGTGCCACCGCCGGCGTAGAAGAGCAGCGCGAAGTGTCCGTTGTGTTCGGGGGCGCGTACGATCGTGACTCCTACTGCCTCTTGCAGGATTTTTTCGTCGATGGCGAGCTCGGCGAGAACGTCGCCATGACCCATGTTGGAGTCGGCGGGACAGCCTTCGGGACCGACGTATTCGAGCGTGGCCTGAGTGCAGGTGGCGATCCCGAGGCCGCTCGCGGTGATGCCCAGGGTGCTTGGGTAGCGTAGGTCGAGCGTCGTCAGTGGGGACGGGATATGGTTGGGGGCGGTGGTGATCTGGATGTTGATGGCGATAGTTGTTGGAGCACCCAGTCTGTTTGGTGTGAATGTGACATGGAGTTTGACCGATTGCCACGCGTGTGCCGTAGTTGACAGACAAGCGCAGACCGCGAGCGCGGCGATGAGCCCAAAAGCTAGGCCTACGGCTGTTCCTGTGCGTGGGGCGCTAATACGAGAGCGTGCCGGTTGTTTTTATGACCATTGCGTAGGTGCGGCGGTCGAAGGTCCCGGCTAGGCCGGTACGGCCATGCGCATGGCTGTAGCGCCCGCTGCCGCCTGTGACCGTGATCGAGCCGCTGAAGCTTTGGTAGCGCCCCGCTCCGTGCGTGGTCGCTCTCCCGTGGCCGTCGATCGAGCCGCCGTCGGTGTGGATGGTGAAGCTGCCGGAGAAAACGACGCCGGTGGTGAGCACGGCACGCATCGAGCCGGGGAGCGCGCCGGTCACGGGACCTTCCTCCTCGAGCTGCGAGCCGTTTGCCTTGACGAGATGCAGGTGCGCGGTGGCAGCTCCGTTCAGCGTACGGGCCGCGTGGGCGCTGGTACGCCCAGCAGCGGTGGAGTCGGCGACGCCGATGAGCGAGGTGCTCGCGACGGTGAGGATTGCCAGCACCGCCGGTCCTCCGTGATAGCGGGGAGGTTCTGACTTGCCGCACCCAATGGCCCCCCATCGGCCGGGCGCGGGGGCTCGACCAACACTTGGGGATGGCCAAAATAATCTCTTCATCTCGAATCAGATCCTACCGGCCATTCAGCTGCGATGAGTCGAGCATGCGTGATCGCGATCGAGAGCGCCGATGGCCCGCCGGCCAAAGGAGGAGGCGACCGCGAGCGAGGTTACGAGTGGTCCCGGTAGCGCACGAGGCGGTGCTTGGCTGTCAGCGTGCGTATACGTCTGGCCGGCACCGCGACGCGCCCGGCGGTGCGCCCATAACCGGCTCCTTCGATCTGGCGCAGGATCTCGCGATAGAGCGCCGCGGCGAGCGCCATCCCCCGCTGCCCGCGGATGAGGAGCGGTATCGCCTCGAGCCCTTCGTCGTAGAGCTGGTCGGCGCGACCGATTTGATCGCGCAGGAGATCCTCACGCGTGCCGGGCGAGGGAACGCCGAAGCGCTCGATTGTGGTGCGGGCGATGTAGAGGCGGCCGTGCGCGAGATCCTCGTCGATGTCGCGCAGGATGTTCGTGCGCTGGAAGGCCCTGCCGAGGGTCGCCATCTTGTCCTCGCCGTCGGGGTGCGGGGTGCCGAACATCTTGGCGAGCACGACCCCAATCGAGCCGCCGACATACTGGCAGTAGCGTTCGAGGTCGTCTTCGTCTTCGATCGCAGTCTGTGTGAGGTCATGGCGCATCCCTTCGCAGAATTCGAGCAGCGCTTGTGGTGGCAACGGGTAGCGCCGTGACAGGTAGGTGAGGATGCGCGTCTCGGGGGTATTCGCGTCCTTGCGGTGAGCCCAGCGCTCGATCGCTTCGACTCGTTGCTCCGCTCGCGGATCTCCCTCGTCTACAAGGTCGTCGATCGTGCGCAGCAGGTAGTAGAGCTGGCGGGCGTCGGCCTGGAGGTCGCGAGGCAGCAAACGAATGCCCGCGCTGAACGTGCTCGAGGCTAGGTCGGACGCTGGGTCGCGCAAGCGCTGTGTGGTGCCGGTAGTGGCTGCCTGTAGGCGCATATGTGTGATTGCATCGTGGCGCCATGAGGCTATCGACTTCCCACGTCGGTTTCCTGTGTCTTTGATGAGATGATTGGCGGCGATCGATCACTCAGCGGAGAAGGCTGCTCGTGGCACGAATCGAACAGTCTGCATGCCGGCAATCACCGACGCTGCCACCGAGATGCCCGCGACGATCACAACGGTCCGCAACCCGAGTTGCCAGGCGGGCGTGAAATGGACCGGCGAGCCGGTGGTCTGGTGGAGCCATCCGTCGATCAGGTCTTGGCCGACGAGGCCTGCGACCATGCCGATAAGGCAGCCTGCGAGTAGCACTGAGCCACTCTCGTAGAAGATGAGCCTGGTGAACTGGCCGAAGCTCATGCCGATCGAAATCAGCGATTCGATCCTTCCTCGCTGCTGCCAGATGGCGGCGATCATCAGGGCGATTACCGACGCAATGGTGGCTATCAGTACGATGATCGTGGTGTCGTTCAATCGCGAGAGGGTGCTGCCGAGAACAGCGCCGACTTCCGAGCGCCGTTCGCTGGTGGTCTCAACGGTGAGCGCGCTACTAGGGGGAAGCGCTGCTTCCACAGCCTGCTTGCCCCGTTCGATTGGGATGCCGGTCTTGAGTGTGATGGCAAGCTCTGAGGCAGAGGAGGCGCTGCCCCACAGTTTTGCGTGGTCGCCACTGTTCATGACGATGGCACCCGGCAGCCAGCCGTAGTTTGCGATCGTTGCGGCGAGCCGGAGAGTTGCATTGCCGACGGGGGTGGGCAGCGTGAAGCGCTGCCCGATGCGCAGGTGGTCTTCGTGGGCGATTGGTTGGCTGATGGCCGCCCAGCCACCTTCGCGTATGTGCCGGTCGGCTGTGCTGAGCGACCCTTCAACGAGCTGACTGGGGGCGATCTGCGCAGCGGTCTGTGGGGGGACGCCGAGGACCCATACCCGTCGTCCCGGCAGGTCGAGAAATGAGTCGCGCCAGGGCAGCACCGAGCTCACGACGCCGAGGCGCTGCAGCCTCCGCCGGGTTTCGGCGTCGGCGAAGGGCTGCGTGGTGTAGACGTTCTCCGGGCCACCGGGCTTGATCCACACGCTGGCGCTCGACAGCAGGTCTGAAGCTCCCCTGCGCACGGCGTGCTGTACGTCGGAGACCGAGCCTCCGATCAGGACCATCAGGAAGGCCGCGACCATCCCTGTGGCGAGGAGCGCGACCGATCGCGTGGGAGAGCTTCGAAGCTCGGCGACAGAGAGACGAGCGGCGGGATCGTCCGAATGCCGCGATGCTGCGTGCGCAATCATGAGCAGCTGGCGCAAGATCATGGGGAGACAGATCACCAAGCCGGCCGCGAGCCCAACAAGCGCCACGACCGTAGTCTGCGGCTTCAGCGCGGAGGCCGCAACCGAGACGGATACAAGTAGGGCTCCGCATGCAAAGACGACGGCGTCCGAGAAATGCAGCTTGCGCGCGAGCGAGAGCGTGCGACCGACCGCTTCGGGCTCGGCCGCAGCGCCCGCGCGAAGAGCCGCAGCTGCCGGCAACGCAGCCGCGGCAAAGGCAGCGAGCATCCCGCCGCCGAGCGCGATCAAGACCGTCGGCAGCCCGACAACTCGCTGTCCGCCAATCGCGAAGGCGGCCGCGATGTAGCCGGGTACCGTCCGGTAGGCGATCAGCGAAATGACGTCGCCCGCGAGCAGCCCGAGTATCGAGCCGACGAAACCCAGGATGAATGCGTCGAAGGCGAGCGAGGCGACGATCATCGAATCCGGAGTGCCGGTCTCGATCAGGTAGACGATGAAGCGCCGGCGCTCGTCGCTTGCGAGGAGCAGCGCGTTGTAGGCGAGGATGATGCCCGCGACGAGGCTGATCGCGCTGAAGAGCAGCGTCACCTGCTTTTCCGGCCCGGCGGCAGAGGCGAGCAGCTGTGCTTCGGTCTTGACCGGGCGGGCATTGAGCGTGGCTCCAAAGCGGGCTGTGAGCGCGCGGCGCAGTGCCGCTTCGCGTCCGGACTCGGGCTCGATCAGGACGCGCGTCACGCGACCGGCCGATCCGGTGAGGCTTTGCACGATCGGCAGGGGGGCGGCGGCGACCGGGCTTTCGGCGACCGGGCCGATCTTGCCGCTGGGCACGGTGGCGTCGAGCGTGAGGTGTTCGGTGCGCGCGCCGATGCGGATCGCGAGCAGAGTGCCCGGCCGGGCACCGATCGCGTGCGCCGTCGGTTCGGTCAAGACCAACAGCCCTCGATGGGAGGCTTCGCCGGCACGCTGGAACTCCAGGGAGAGCTTGCCTCCGAGCGCGGCGATCTGTTCGGTGGCGCCGACCAGGGTGAGCGCCCTGCGGCCCTGTGGCCCGACGGCGACGATCGGCTGCTCGAAGATCGGCGCGGCGGCCTTCACGCCGGGCATGTGTTCGACCTCTTCGGCGATGCGCTGTTCGAAGCCTTCGGGCCCCCGCGCGGCGAGTTCGAGCGTCGCGCGGCCGGCCACGCCGTGCGCGATTTCTTCAAAGGAGCCCGTGATGCTGCGGTGGGCGACCTGGACGGCGAACAGCAGCGCGACACCGGCAGCGACCCCCACGACGGCCATCAACTCGCGCAGCGGCTGGACACGCAGGTGGCGCCTGTAGAAGAGCAGCAGGGTGCGGAGGTAGCCGATCATCTACCGATCGCCGGCTGCGCCTCCAGATCAGACTCCGTCAGCCGGCCGTCACGCATGCCGAGCACACGATCGGCGTAGTGCGCCACCCGCGTGTCATGGGTCACGAGCACGGTGGCTGCGCCTCGCCGGCGGGGAAGATCGCTCAGCAGGTCGAGCACGGCATCCCCGGTCTCGGTGTCGAGGTTGCCCGTCGGCTCGTCCGCCAGGACCAGCTTCGGCTCGCCGACGAGCGCCCGCGCGATCGCGACGCGCTGCTGCTCGCCGCCGGAGAGCATCGCCGGGGTGTGGCCCGCGCGATGCTGCAACCCCACATCATCCAAGGCGGCGCGCGCTCGACGGCCCGCCTCACCGTAGTTGATCCTGCGCAGCAGCAGCGGCATCGCGACGTTCTCCTCGGCGGTGAGGCCCGCCACCAGGTTGAAGCCCTGAAAGACGAAGCCGAGCTTCATGCGCCGGTAGGTGAGCACCTCACGCTTCGACAGCGCGCCGAGGTCGCCGCCCTCGAACCGCACGCTGCCGGCATCCGCGCGCAGCAGCCCGGCCGCTAGCAGCAGCAGCGTCGACTTGCCCGAGCCGCTCGGGCCGAAGATCGCCACGAGCTCGCCACCGCTGACGCTCATGCTCACGTCCGCGACGGCGTGGACGATCCCGCCGGGACTCACGTAGTCCTTGCGCGCGTGCTCCAGCTCAAGCATCGGCTGCGGTGCGGCGTGACCCGACCGACGGGAACTGGTAGATCTTCCCGCCTTCGTCGATCGGCTCGGGATCGACGAGCTTGCCGTCGCGCAGGTAGAGGATCGGGTCCGCTCGCAGCAGCGTCTCCGCGTCGCTGTCTGTGATCAGCACCGCCACCCGCGCCCGGTGCGCGAGCTCGGCGAGCAACACCATGATGCCCTCCTGCTCGAGGAGCGAGAGGTTCGATGCCGGACCGTCGGCGAGCAGCAGCCGGGGTTCGGTGACGAGCGCACGCGCGATCGCGACGCGTTGACGCTCCCCGTCTGAGAGCTCGCGCAGGTCCATGCCGATGCACCGCTCCGCCTCGCAGGCGAGCAGCGCCTCGCGGACCCGTCGTTCGGTGCCGCGGCGCCCGCAGCGATCCACGAGCAGGGGCAGCGCGACGTGGTCGACCACGCTGAGGCGCTCCTGCCAGGACTGCGAGGCCCACACGCACGCGATCTCGCGACGGCGAAAGCGCGTCCGCTCCCCGGCGGACATCTGGTCGAGGCGCTCCCCGTTATAGGTGACGGTGCCACTGTCCGGCTCGCGCAGGCCGGCCGCGATTCGCAGGAGCGTCGTCTTGCCCGAGCCGCTCGGGCCGAAGATGCCCACGATCTGACCACGGTCGAGCTCGAGGGAGACGTCGTCCAACGCGACCCTCGTCCCGCTGGGTCGGTTGTAGCGCTTGGATATACGCTCGAGACGAAGCATCGCCTCAGCGCTCCGCGCCCAGACACCAGACCGCCCGCGGGGACACGGGCCCGTCAGCCATCGCGATCCTGCTTGCGCTTGGGGGACGTGAGCTTGCGCTGCTTGGCGGCGATCCTGCCGAACAGCTCGTCGCGAGCGACCTGGCGGTCACGCGCCTCCTTGGACGCGCCGGAGCGTCCGTACTCCGAAGGCCAGATCGCATCCTCGGTCAGCAGCCACGAGACCCGCTCGTGCGCGTGCTTGGCCCACCCCAGCTCGCATTCCAGATGCGCGACGTCGGCGCTCAGCCCAAGCCTGAGGAACACCTGATCGGCCCGTACCCGCGACCCCACTTCGGGCGTCTCCGGAATCTCGTCGCGCTGATAGGAGAGAACCTTCAGCCGGGCAGCGCAGTCGCGCTCATAAGCCTCGATCTGCTTCAGCGCGTCCTTCTGGCGCTGAGGGCCGGCCAGCGCGATCTTGACCAGCAGCGGCCGGCGCAACAGCCGAGCCCCGCCCATGATCTCCTCGAACCAGCGGTCGAACTCCGCTACACCGCTGGGAGTGATGGCGAACACATGCCGTTCGTCATGGTCCTCCAGCTCGCCGTCGATCCGCTCGATCAGACCCTCCTCGCACATCCGCCTGATCGTCTGGTAGAGCTGACCGGAGTTGATGCTCCACGCCGGCCCCAGGCGCTCCTCCAAACGTTCACCGAGCTGGTAGCGGTACGCCGACCGATGGAGCAGCAGCCCCAGCAGCGCGTGTTTGGCAGACACTCAGCCTCCTCCCGCACAACGACCCGACATTTTGCCCATCCTCATCGATAGGAGTATTCCGACGGCGCAAACCCTACACCGAGCGCCCGATCGGCGTCAGCTCCTATCAAGAAATACTTACTTAAAGGTCCACCGGCCACCGGACCGGGGCTCCCGCCCAGCACACGTCAAGGGAGGTCATCGACCCCCTGAATCCAGTCCAGGGCAAGTGAAGGTCCCGGATTCCCTGCGATGACCGCCCTTCCAAAAGCTCCGACATCGAGGCGCAGACCGCTTTTCGGAATGCTTACTTAAAGGTATTGACCTGCGCGCAGTGTCCTGCACCATCTAGCCCGTGGCCGCAAAACGCAAGCGTAAGCCCCCCGCTCCCCGTCAATGTCTCCGACTCTCATTCGAGGACCGGACCACGACGCGAGGGCGACGAATGCGTGCCGAAGGCGAGCCGGCAGGCCGCCCGCGCGACCTGTGCACGCTCGTCCACACCCAGACCGCCCACGGCAAATCGAGCCGGCGTTCGGACCCGCAACCCCGCTGGCATCCCGCCTGACATCACGGATCGGCTCTCAACGATGCTCAAGCCACTTGATCCCGAGCGCCCCGGCAAGTTCTCCTCCTCGCTGGTCGCCGGCCTTTCGATGCGCTCACTGCTGGACTCGATGGCAATCCGCAGAGTCGCAAGGGAGCCTTTGAAGGCGCTGAGGGCACGGACCGGGTGCACCACGAGCGTGGGGGTGCTGTGGGGCACTGAGATCGTCTACGTGGACCGCCTGCAGGGGTCTCGCCAAGGGCAACACGCGGTCGACGTGGGCACCGAGATGGGCACCTGCCAGCCCGTCCACTGCACCGCCGCGGGTAAGGCGCTCCTGGCGCGTCTGCCCGCGGCGGAGCAGAAAGCTCTGATCGCGAAGCTGCAGCTCACGCGGCGGCGTGCCCCCAAGACGATCGTGACCAAGACCGCCTTACGCGCCGAGCTTGGAGGCATCGTTGCGATGGGCGGTGTGGCTGTCAAGGACGAAGAGTTCTCGGCCGGCAGGTGTGCAGTTGCTGCGGTGGCGGTGGACTCGATGGGGCGGTCGAATGCGGCGGTGGAGCTGGTGGTCCCGGTCGAAGCGCACACACGCAAAGAATTACTGGAGCAACTTGGCCCTAAGGTCAAGACCACTCTTAGGGCGTATCTCGGTAGGAGTCGTGTAGCCCGCGTCGAATCTCTTGATCGGCCGGCCGCTTATCCAAGCGACCAGGAGGTTCCTGATGGGTTTGATCGACTTCGATGATGGTTGGCGTATGCCTGATTGGTTGTGGGAGCGGGTCGAGGCATTGCTGCCGGAGCGTCCGGCGCACCCGTTGGGGTGTCACAATCCGCGGGTAGCGGATCGCGACGCGATGGACGCGATTTTGCTGGTCCTCAGGACGGGGATGCAGTGGAACGCGCTGAACGCGACCGGGGTCTGTCACTCCAGTTCGGCGCACCGGCGTTTTCAGGAGTGGGAGCGGGCTGGGGTATTCCACGAGATATGGCGTCAGGGACTGCTGGAGTACGACGAGGTTGTAGGGATCGACTGGGCGTGGCTGGCAGCCGATGGCGCGATGACCAAGGCCCCTCTCGGTGGCGCAAAGACCGGCCCGAATCCCACTGACCGGGCCAAGGGGGGGCGAAGCGTTCAGTTCTCAGCGAGGGAGCGGGGGTCCCGATCGGGTTGGCGCACGACGGTGCCAACCGCAACGACCAGCCGCTGCTAGAGCCGACTCTCGCCAGCATCCCGATCGAGCGTCCCGAGCCGACGCCAGAGTTTCCACAGGGGCTGTGCCTCGATCGTGGGTATGACTCCCCACCGATGCACGATCTGGCTGTCAAACACGGCTACACGCCGCATATCCGTGCGCGGGGAGAGGAGATCAAGCTCAAGGCGCGCACACCCGGCTGGCGTGCAAGGCGCTGGGTCGTCGAGGCCACGCACTCCTGGCTGAACCGCAACCGCGGCATCCTCATCCGCTGGTCCAAGAAGGAGGAGAACCACCTCGCGCTCCTCCAGCTCGCCAGCGGCCTGATCGCTTTCAAGAAGGCCCACCGCGCGACCCTCGAAGCCACCTACTGAGATACGCCCTTAGGCAGATCTCCGACGCTACGAATTGAGCGACAGGAAACAAGGATATTCTACGAAACAAATGGCAGCGATTTCCACACGACATTTTAGTGATATGCCAAAATAAGATGCCCCGAATCAATGACCGTAGATATAGATTTATCTGCAACGTTATCCACTGCGACGCAACCCAAATCTTGGAGGACGAAAAATGGCCATTTGCAAACGAATAGCGCTATACGTTCTGTTGTCGGGCGCGTTCACGGCAATGATAATCGGATTTACGCCGGTCCCTCCTGCGAAGGCCGCGACCTGGAAATGCTATCGAAGCGCCGAAGAAAATCATCACTGCTATGCACTTACTGAATGGCACATGGCGGGTTGCCCGAAAGAATGCATCCAAGGAGGCGTGGCCAACATCGTCACCGAATCGATGGACGTTCCAGGTTGGGAAAGTGGCGATTTTGTCACAAATGAGCTATGGGTATCAAGTCATACGTGGCCGGGCTGGGTCGAGTCCGGCCAAATTGCGGGGGACGGCATGAGTTGCTGTGAAATACATAGGTTTGAGGCTGCGGAACCGAACTATGGCAAAGGTAAAGACTTCACTATGTACATACAACCAGGCACCATTAGCCTAAAAGAAGCGCATGACTATGTGATCCAAGATTTGGAATATAATGGAATTTGGCGAGTCTATTGGGGGCAAGAAAATACCGACTGGTACGAAGCGGGTGCGTATAACCACGAATACTCTAGTAGCAACGATGAACTTGAAGCGGGGCTCGAGGGTGGTGCCAATACCCAGCCATACAACTCCGGGGTGCAGGCGTTGGCTGGCGTATGGGGAGAACCAGCTTCGTGGCACCCATGGGAAGGTGCCTATTCAAAAGCAAAATTCTCCGAGAGCCCAGCAACTTGTATTGAACAGTGGCCAGGCTCTTGGATCGGTAACGCCCTTTACCATACACCGTGCTAGGCACGGAGGAAGATAGGTACACAATGTTCCAAAAGAGATATCTACGCGGTTTGCTGCTTATCGGTGCGGTGGTAGGGGTTGTCATGGCCAGCCTGCAAATGTCAGGAGCCTCGGCAACCTCAAGCTCAAACACGTTGCCACTACCAACCATACCGAGTCAGTCACCAGCCGAAATACAGGAAGCGGCAAAGGAAAAAACACCCGGTAATGAAATGCCCCAAACCGAGTCCGAATTGTCTCTATCCCAAGTACAGCAGATTGCGCTCAAGTACGCTCGGTTTGCAAACGAGCCAAACCCAAGTGATTTGCAGGTCATTCAGAGCTCGTTTGCCAATGCGTGGGATGTAGTTCAAACAACTGTTGGCAATACCTCCTCTAGCGTGAACAAAGGACCAGGTTCGACTGACTCAGCGTTTTTCATCGTAATGCACGGTTCCTTCACGCTCAGCGATGTTCCCGTACCGCCGGGTCATAAGAGTCCGACGGGGACCGCGATGGGACTTATTTTGGATGCGCACACTGGCTTTCCCGAGGGGCGCTATCTCGGTACGACGACGCCAAATATAGAATCGCTTGGGCCAGTAGTGCAACTCAACGGGTAGCCATTAGCGGACATCCGCGTAAAGGCCGGCGCTCGCCTACCATGTGAGCGTCGGCCTTACGCCCTACGGGGAGTGGTGTTTTATTAGTAAGATTCCATGAGGCCGAAATTGGAAAAGATATATTCTACCGTCGAGAAAGCAAAACACACGGCGGATGGTCATGTGAGTCTTGATCGTCAAGCCCGGCGAACATCAGGTCGAAGCCGCAATAGAACCTCCTGCGGCTACTCCACGGATACGGTGTGGCGAGACTCAAACGGTGAGGGGTTCGGTGTTGCTGGCCAGTCGATCGCCTACTCTCAGGGCATCCTTAGTGTTCCGAATGGGACGCGGTCTCCAACCCGGTGATTGAATGGAGCGACGGCACGATGAGCGTGGGCACGATTTACCTCCCAGGACCAGGCCGTATAGTTGTTACGGCGCACACGTCTATAGGAGTCCTGGTACGTTCAAGATCCGAGCGAAGGTCATCGACGTTGTGAGTGGCCGAACGTACTCCGAGGGCTCGGAAAGGGAAGCAGACATCCGCCCTGCGCTGGTCCCAGCTACTCCGGTTCCGCCTAAAGCTCCGGCTTCCGCTCCCAATCCTCCCACGAGCAGCAGCGTGTCGGCCGTCGGTTGCGACTTCACGGTGCGACGTGGCTCGCCGATTCACAGTCGCTAGGTAGCGCTGATTCATGACGGGGCGCCCTCGACAGGCTTCCGGGCCACAATCTCGTGGGGCGATGGGACCAAGAGCGGAGGAGCCGTGACAGGTGCCGGCACCCTACGCGTGAGCGGGCGTCACCGCTGGCGACACTCCGGCCGCTACGCGATCATTGTTGCTCTGACAGAGGCTAGCGGCCATGTAGTTGCGAAGGCAACTAGTCGCGCCGTGGTCGTGCCAGGGAAGTAAGCGGCTTAAAGCGACGCTAGGGGTCACGATTAAATTCGGCTAGGAGTTTTTTACGCGGCAAGCCCCTAATCAGCCATGAGGTCGTCGTCAACCTTATTCACCGAGACCACAGCCAGCGTCAGGCCGAAGGCGACGACAACACAATAGAGATGGTCCGCGACAGTCACTATCTGCCTTTGACAGCGGTGAGCGCCAATGCCGGACCATTGGAATGAGGCCCATCGAAGGCCGTCTGTATCTCGCGCCATCCGAAGTGCTCCAACGCGGCGAGCAAGTCCTCGCGTGAAATCCAATTGCTGTACGCGCGAGTTCCTCCCAAGAACCCGGTCAGGTGTGTGGCCGCACCATATGAATGCCTGTATATCCGATGACGAAAACCACAAACCTCAACCTCTTGCGCTGGACCGATACGTTTGGCCAGTGCGGTTCCCGTGATCGCCTGCTCGTCGTAGACGTGGGTCCAGAGCAGCAATCGCTGGGCGCGGGCTGAAATCAACTCGACCAAGCGAACTGGCTCGACAAGATGATAAAGGATACCGCAGGCGATGCACATATCGAATACATCGCTCTCATCTGCGAGGTATTCGAGCACGTCTCCACACAGGAAGGAGCAGCGGTCCAGCTGGAAGATCTCCTTGACGACGAGGCACTTAAGGAACGCTTCGCGGTTTGCCTCGACTGCTACGACGCGTGAAGCACCAGCCTGTTGGGCCATATAACTGTGGCCGCCCTCCAGTGGTCCGAGCTCGAGTACCGTTCTGTTCTCTACGCCGCCGAGCGCGCGCAAGCCCCACTCGATGCGATCATCTTCGAAGAGGTCGACATCGCCAACACGAACATCGGCGAGGGGCGCTGGAAAGCGCGATGCCCAGGGACCCGACACCGCGTCCACAGCGGTCTGCGGCGAGGGAGCTACGGAGGTGAAGCGGGCGCTCGCCGAAAGGTGGACGGACCTCACACGACTTGGAAGTCGGGCGAAGCCATGAAGAAGACCTATCCTCGGCATCGGCAGGTTTTAGCATGTTGGGCTGGCCCATGGGCTAGCGCAGTCGACGCACCGAGAGAGGCCTACGGGACGCTGCTGGCTCTAGGATCAGCGCATCACACCACTGCCTCCCAGATCAATCGGATCGAAGACCTCAAGTCCAGGCGACGCTTCCCCACCTACCGGCCCTTCAGCGCTTGGCGAGAACAGGCCCGCCGACATCCTGTCCACCTCGGCGGCCGGCCCAGCCGCAGCTCGAGGTGGTGCGCTACGCGTTAGCGGCTACGTGGTCGGGATGTTGGCAGGTGGACTCTCTGCGGCACTGCTGCTCCGCCATCTTGGGAAGGTCGATACCGGCCTCTACGTGCTGGCGGGATCCCTCGTCGCAATTGTCGCCGCGTTCTCGGACCTCGGCCTGACGGCAATCGGCGTGCGGGAAATCTCAATCCTGCCGCCGGACGAGGGTTGGTCGCTGGCACGTGACCTGCTGGGTCTGAGGATCGTGCTCACGCTGATCGGAGGAGCGCTCGCCACCGCTATCGCGTGGATCGCATACTCGGAACAGCTCGCCGCCGGGGTCGCGCTCGCCAGCGTCGGGCTGCTGCTGCAGGCCACTCAGGACAATTTCGCGATCCCTTTGACGGTTGGGCTGAGGCTCGGCTGGGTGGCTGCTCTGGACCTTACGCGCCAGTTGCTCACCGCGGTCCTCACGGTCGTGCTCGTGTTGCTGGGGGCGAGATTGGTGCCGTTTCTCGGGATCTCGATCCCGGTCGGTCTCGTTGTGCTCGCCGCAACCGTTGCGCTTGTTCGCGGCGTTCGCACACTTAATCCTACGTTCAACTGGCGACGCTGGCGCAAACTGGTCGGGTCAATGATTCCCTTCGCCGTTGCGGTTGCCGCGTCGGCTCTCTACTTGCGAGTCGCGATCTTGCTCGTCTCAGCTCTCTCCAACAGCACACAGCTCGGCAATTTTGGCGCCTCGTTTCGCATCATCGAAGCGCTCACGCTGGTCCCGGCGCTGCTCGCCAGCTCGGCATTCCCGATCTTCGCCCGCGCGGCCAGTAACGATCACGATCGTCTCGGCTATGGTCTCGGCAAGGTTTTTGAAGTGGCGCTGATCGTAGGAGCGTGGGTCGCAATCTCGATCGCCGTCGCGGCGCCGCTGGCGATCGCTGTCATCGGAGGCCCGGAATACAAGGATGCGGCGCCTGTTCTGGCCATTCAGGGCGTCACGCTGGGGGCGATGTTCGTCAGTCTCGTTTGGGCCAACGGGCTGCTGAGTCTTGGTCTGTATCGCCAGATCATGGTGTTGAACGTGACGGCTCTGATCGGTAACGCCCTGCTCGTCTCACTGCTCATCCCGATCGATGGTGCGCGTGGAGCTGCGATCGGAACCGGGATCGCAGAGATCGCTGTCGGGATCGCCCAAGCCCTTGCTGTAGTTCATAGACGGCCGCAGCTCAGGCCATCGCTGCGGGTTGTGCCCCGTGTCGCACTGGCCGCTGCGCTCGGGCTGATTCCATTGGCGCTCGTGGGGATTCCCGACATCGTGCGCTTGTGTATTTCCACGGCGCTGTTCGGGGCTTGTCTCCTCGCCACGCGGGCGCTTCCGCCAGAGCTGCTGGACCTCATTCCTTGGACCGGCGCCGGGGGTCCCGACAACGGCGACACCACCCCATGATCGCAGTCGTCCATCTCGTGTGGGGCCCACTGGGGCCCGCTCCGCTCCGAGAGTTCTTGCGCACTTACAACACATACGAGGCCGGAGCCGCGCACGAGCTGGTGATCGTATTCAACGGCGTTGCCTCGTCAAGCGAGGACCCTGGAGCTCACGATGCGCTGATGGCCGAGTTGCAGGGGACGCCGCATCGATTGATCACCCTCGATCATCCAGTGTTGGATCTCGTGGCCTATCGGCACGTCGCGCAAGCGCTCGATCACGAGTACATCTGCGTGTTGAACTCCCACAGCCAGCTGCGCTCTGCAGGCTGGCTGGAGTTGATTGAGGGGGCAGTGCGTAAGCCCAACGTCGGTCTGGCGGGTGCCACGGGCTCTTGGGCCAGCCTGCGCTCCTATGCGCTCCGGCAGCTCGGCCTCCCGAGCCCCTATCGCCGGGTGTGGCCTGATCGTAGGCGCACGTTCGGTGAATTCCAGACGCTTCATGTGCAGCGCACAGACGACTCGTCCGCTCGGAGTCCGCTGGCATTCCTGCATACCGCGCGTGCACTGACCGACATGACGATCGGTTTCTCGCAATTTCCCGCTCCCCATCTGCGCACCAACGCCTTCATGGCGAAGCGCCAACTGCTCAGCCAAGCACTGAGCCAAGATCTGGGGCGCAAGGTCGATGCCCATCGGCTGGAGAGCGGTCGCCATTCCATCACCGCCCAGATCGAACGAGCCGGCCTACGAGTGCTCGTGGTCGACAGCACGGGGCAAGCCTTCGAGTCGCCGGAGTGGCCGGACAGCAAGACATTTTGGCAGGCAGGCCAAGAGGGATTGCTGGTAGCCGACAACCAAACCGAGACCTACCAGTCCGCCGACGCAGCACGTCGACTTCTGCTTGCGCAATACGCCTGGGGAGAGCGCGCAGCGCCCTCAGAGTCAGGCGACTGATCGCTACAGTCTCACCTCCTATGCCACGAGTCAGCGCAGCGGTGCTCAACTTCAATGGACGTCGGCTTCTGGAGGTGATCCTCCCGTCGCTGGCAGCCCAGGAGTACGACGACTTCGAGATCGTCGTCGTGGACGACTGCTCAAGCGACGACTCTCTCGAGTACCTCCGGAATGAGTGGTCCGCCGTCCGAATCGTCAGTACCGGCGCATCGAACGTGGGTGTCGCAGCCGCTCTCAATGTCGCGGTGAGTACCGCCACGGGAGAGTTCGTCGCCCTGCTCAACAACGACATCGAGCTAGATCCCCTATGGCTGCGCGAGTTGGTCGCAGCGCTAGATCGCCATCCCGGGGCCGCCACAGCGGCGGGCAAGCTGCTCAACTATCACCTCCGAAGCCAGATCGACGGTGCCGGAGATATCTTCACGCGCGCGGCGATGGCTTGGGGGCGCGGGAGTGGACAACCCGATCGCGGGCAGTATGACAACGAAGAGGAGATCTTTGCCCCGACTGCAGGTGCTGGTCTATACCGTGTCTCGGCGTTTACCGATGTGGGACCGTTTGACGAGTCCTTCCATGCCTACTTCGAGGATGTCGATTGGGGGCTGCGGGCACAACTGGCTGGCTATCGCAGCCGCTATGTGCCCACTGCCGTTGGGTATCACATGGGCGGTGCAACTACACAGGGCGACAAAAACCCACGCTACTACGAACTACAACACCGCAACGCGCTTGCCGTCATGATCAAGGATGTGCCCGCGCGGTTTCTGTTGCGCCACATGCCCACGATCGTCTGGCACCAGTTACTCGGGCTCGCGTACGGCTTGCGTGCTGGGATGCTAAGTGCTCATCTGCGCGCATTTGGGGCCGCCGTCCACGCTGCACCAAGTTGGCTAAGCGCACGTCGGAGCATCATGCGGCGGCGGCGTATCGACCTACACGAATTTGATCGCCTCGTGAATACGCGCCGCAGCTCAACCCCGTCAAAGACAAGTTCTCCCAAGGATCCGATGACCGACGCAGGACGCAACAACTTGACAGAAAGCGAACTGAGGCTTTCGGCCGGATCCGACCCGGCGAGTGCGCCTCGACTGACCGTGACGATCCCCAACTACAACGGCCGCGCGCTATTAGAAGAGATGCTGCCTTCGCTGGAGCGCCAGACGCTCGAGGACTTCGAGATCGTGGTGGTGGACGACTGCTCCGAGGACGATTCGCAGGCTTACCTGGAAGCACAGTGGCCGCAGGTGCGAGTTGTGCGTCAGCCGCAGCGTCGCGGCGTGAGCGCCGCTATGAACGCATGCCTGCAGGCCGCCGACAGCGAGCTGGTGGGCCTCTTCAACAATGACATGGAGCTTGATCCAGACTGCCTCGCGGAGCTCGTCGGGGAACTTGATCATCACCCGGAGGTCGGTTCGGCCACGCCTAAGATGCTCGATTTTGCCGAGCGGAACGTGTTGGACGGGGCCGGAGATCTGCTCACCTGGCGCGGTGGCGGGCGTCGTCGCGGCCACGGAGACCGAGATATCGGGCAGTACGACGCACCCGAGGAAGTTTTTGGCCCGTGTGGCGGGGCGGCTCTTTATCGCCGTTCGGCGCTGGAGGCAGTCGGCGGCTTCGACGAGGACTACTTCGCCTATTACGAGGACATCGACTGGGCTTTCCGCGCACAGCTCGCAGGCGTGCGATGTCGCTATGTGCCGACGGCGGTGCTCTATCACCGCGGTAGTGCGACCCTGGGACAGGGCATGACCGACAGCAACGGCTATCTACTCTGGCGTAATCCGGTGTGGTTGATCGTGAAGTGCTACCCAACCCTCGCGTTGATACGCCACGCGCCTTCGCTCCTGCGTGGCCAAGCTGGCAACCTCTACTGCGCGCTGCGGGAGCGGAGAGCGCGTGCGTGGATGCGCGCGATGCGCGACGCGCTGATCGGGCTGCCAGCTGCGCTGCGCAAGCGAAAAATGGTGCAAAGTGCGCGCATGGTCAGCGTCGCGCAACTAGAAGATGCCGCACGCTCAGGGTGGCGATGATCGGCCTCGTCTACCTAGTGTGGGCCCCACTTGGCACCGAGCCGCTACGCGAATTTCTGCGCTCTTATCATGCCCACCCCGCGGGTGTTGAGCATCAACTCATCGTGGTGCTCAACGACGCGGGGCGCGTTGGCGCGAGCAATGCAGACAGCGGCTCCGGGGGCGAGGCGCTGCGCACTGCCCTGCTGACGGAGCTAGACGGGACCGAGCACCGGCTGATCGAGCTGGAACGCCCCGTGCTCGACCTCCCAGCCTACGGGCTTGCCGCACGTCAACTCGAGCACGAGCGCGTGTGCTTCCTGAACTCCTACAGCACGGTCCTCGCCGACGGCTGGCTTGGGCAGCTCTCCCACGCATTGGACGATGCAAAGGTGGGGGTCGTCGGCGCAACCGGCAGCTGGGAGAGCCAGGCCGAGTGGATTCGCGGCAAGCCCATGTATTGGCTCTATCAGCTCGCAATGCTCTCTCGCGCGCGACGCGATTACCCGCGCTTTCCCAACCCCCACATACGTACCACGGCATTCATGCTCGACCGCTCGCTGCTGCTCGAAGCGGGCTTCGAGCAAGCCACCGACAAGCGTGACACCTACCTGCTGGAGAGCGGTCCGCACAGCTTCACTCGCCAGGTTCTCCAACGAGGCCTGCGTCCTGTGGTGGTGGGCCGCGACGGCCGCGCCTACGACATCACGGAGTGGCCCGCCAGCGCTACATACCGGGCGGGGGGGCAACGGAACCTGCTCGTTGCCGACAGGCGTACGTACGACTGGGAGCGGGCCTCTTCACGACTACGCAGGCGGTTCTCCCGTGATGCGTGGGGACGCAGATAACCTGCCACGACGACTACGGAGACAGCTGCTTTCGTGGACAACCATCGTCAGCAGTCATGGGTGACACTTAGTATAAACTGTCTCGATGGATCGTATCACGTATGTGCTTGTCGCCCTGGCTTGTGCCGTATCGATCGGCGCCTGTGCCGTGCCTGTCGCAGCCAGCACAACTGACAACAGCACGCGAGGAGCTTTGGTGTGGCCCGCGGCCGTCGCGACGGCGAATGAATCTGCCACGCGTACTGCGATTCCGGCGGGCTCTCGCATCCTGCGGATTTCCGCGCATGGCTCACTCAAGAGACAGCAGCCCAAGCAGCGCGTGCTGTATCTCACATCCGCAAAGAAGATCGATGAAGTCGTTGAACTACTCAACGCGCTGCCCGCTAGACGGCCAGGTATGACGCGCTGCCCCCTGGACTTTGGTATTCGCGTCCGACTCGCGTTCTATACCAGCCGCGCCTCACCGCCGTCAGCGGTGGCAGAGGTCGATCCCCAGGGCTGCGGTATCGTCGAACTAACGATCGGTGGTAAGTCGCAGCCAGCGCTCGAAGGCGGGAGCCTGCTGATCCAGCGGATCGACCATATGCTCGGGGTGAAGCTCAACGTCGGCCCTATCTTGCACGGCACACCGTCCTGCGCAATGATGAATGCCTGTACGACGAGGGTAGATTCCTCTAATAATCACTACATCCTCTTTCGTCTACCGATCCAAAATCCATTGCCATCCTCGGGCGCGTGTAGCTGCCGCCAGCAACACCCCACCATCGCGGGGCACGGAGACCCCGCGCCCGAGCGCATGGGAGCCAGACGACCCACGCGGACGATCTCCCAACACCGCCCCCGAACCTCCAAACCCCCCAAACCACTTCACCCGCCAGACCATCGAGCGGATCTAGTTCTGCCGTAGTCGGCCGCGCCTACGCATCGAGGAATGGCTGGCGGACCTCCCCCAGTCTCGATCGAGTTCGGTGCACTCGAGTGGGAAGAGGAGGTCGAGCGTTACGGTCCTCGCTCGGCAGCGCGCATGCAGGCACAGAGCGCTCGCAAGGCGATTGAGGGCGGTACGCGAAGCTAGACGGGAAGCGCTGCAAGGCCGACGGCCCGGGCAGGACCAAACTGCCAGGCTGTCGCAAGCTTTACGTCCCGCTCGGCGAGCTAAGCGCCTCACATGCCCCTTACGGGTTTGTGTTCCAACTGATCCAGAAGCCCGAGGACAGTCTCGCCTGGAACCTGGTTGCGTTTGGCGAGCGTCACCCCGCCAGCGAGAGAACTCGCAATGTTTACGAGCGCGCTCACAAGCGCCTGCATGGTCGCTATCCATAGTTGCATGGGCGAAACTCGTCGGCGTGCAAACCACTCCAACGCGGCCTGCGTCCTGTGGCGGTCGGCGCGCGCGACGCGTGGGTCATCCACCCGGGCTCAGTGCCGCCGCCACGTCGTGGTTGTACACGTAGATGTGAACGTTGCCGAAGGTCGCCTGCGCGATGGGCGTGCCGAAGGAGCCGGGGACGGGGATGTTGCTCGTGGTGGTGGGATCGGTGAGCAGGAACGTGGCGTGGGCGCCGCTCGGCTCATACCAACTCGAGATCTGGTTGAGCGGCATTGGACAGACGCCGAGCGGCGTGGCGCACCCGGTGAGCGGGTAGGCCTGGATGCGCAGATTGGTGTCCCACGTCACGTCAGCCGCATCCCAGTAGGGGGCGTAGCCGCGTGTGGCGCCCCGAGCGAGGAGGTAGCGCTCGATTTCACCTACGGCGCGACCATTCGGATAAGGGTAGGCGCTGGCTGGCCCGGTGATTTCGCTGAAGTCGAAGTACAGGCCGATCGCGAGGAACAGCGAGATCGCGAGCGTCACAACAGTATGTGCGGCGCGACGCTCGAGCGGGGCGAGCACCGGCAGCAGCGCGGCGAGCGCGACGAAGTCGGCGGCGATGTAGCGCGCCGAGATGAAGTTGATGGGGCTGCTCGACAGCAGGAAGCCTCCCGTGAGACAGATCAGCACGAGCGCCCAGAAGAGGATGTAGCCGACGCCCGCCGCCGTTTGCGGGGACTCTTCCTCGCTGGGGTGGGCGAGCAGCGCGGGTGCCCGGCGCCACAGCCAGCGCGCGACCGCCAACAGCGCCGCGAAGCCGAGCACGGCCGCCGCGAACGTCAGGAAGCTCGTGGCGCCCGCAGGGGCGCCGAAGAAGTTGCCGCCGACCAGGTAGGCGAACGCGTTGATGAAGATTTCGAGGTTCGCGATCAGGTGTTCGGGCGCGACGAACGACACCGTGTACCCCGTCGGAGTGACGCGGTTGCTGTGCATCGCCGCCGCCGCCAGCTCCCCGCCGAGCACCGCGATCGCGCACACCGCGAGCACAAACAGCGCCGCTCGGCGCTCTCGCGCTCGCCTCGTCCGCGCCCACAGCAGGAGGCCGGCGAGCAGAAACGGGGCGATCCCGGCGACGAACATCGTCTTGTCCGAGGCGACCCCCAATGCGGTGATCGCGCCGACAATCACCGCGAGCACCCCCACTGCCCAGCTGCTCAGCCGCACACGGAGCACCAGCACGAGCGCCGCGAGCAACACGCAGTCGTGGACCACGAGCGGGCCGTGGAAGTCCATCGTGAAGAGGGTCTTGCGCAGCGCCACCGTCGTGCCCGCGAGCAGCGCAGCCACCAGCAACGCCCGGGTTCCTCCGAAGCACACCCAGGCACAGAGGGCCACCAGGCCGTAGCCGAGGGCGGTGAACACGATCGGGGCGGCCTCCCAGATCTCCCGGTAGCCGGGTAGACCATCGGTCAACCGCATGAACCACAGCGACTCGTACCAGGGGAATTGGCCGAGCAGCACCGTCCGTGAGCTCGGGGCATGCCCAATCAACGTGGCGATCACCGGCGCGGAGGCGACGTCACCGTCGGTGTACAGCACGCCGATGATGTGCGGCAGGCGCACCAGCACTACCAGCGCGCCGAGTCCGCCGAGCACGACCGGCAGCCACGGCGAGAGCCACTCCAGAGGGTCCCGCCGCCGCACACCAAGGGCGCTGGTGCGTTCGCGCGTGCGTCCCTCGGTCGTAAGCCCATCGCTGAGGAGTCTCTTGGGGCCATCGGAAATCACAGCCGAGGACAATAGTCCGCGAGGTGGTCGGATCCTACGTGGCGGACTCCAGTCTTGCTGCAGCCACCTAATGGCTTACGGAGCTGGCGCGCTCGCGAGGTGACGGCGACCTCGGGTACGCTTCCGGCCGTTATGAACGTCCCCGATCCACCAATCCGCGCCCGGCTCAGCTACCCGCGGAAGGATGTCGCTTGACGAGGCTGGGTAGCCTGTCGAGCCGCCGCAAGGTAGTCAGAACGAACGAGGCTGGGTTGCGCGAGGGGGATGTCGTGCAGGTCAAGGCCCAGGGACGTGGGCGTGTCTTGATCGCGCATATGGATGACCTCGTAGATGAGTACGCGGGCTGCCTGAGCACGGGTGGCGAGCTTGGTCGAACCGTGCGCGGTCTACGCCAAGAGTGGGACTGTGGCCTGCCGGCGATTCGCGTGCCAGCTGGCACGCGACCAATCACCCCAGAGATGGCCAAGCGCGCTCTCGAAGGGATTGACGCGCTCTCGAAGCGCTGCTGGATGTGTCAACACACTGGTCGCGCTTGCGTAGGGCTCACTGTGCACCACGCGAGAATGCGAGCGAGCCGTTTGCGATCCTCGGTATACCACGGTATACTCTAGGCATGACGAAGGTCATGGTGTCGATGCCGGACGATCTCCTCAGTGAGGTGGATGCTGAGGCGACTCGTCTCGGCACGTCCCGCAGCGCGGTTCTGCGGGGATTCGCCGACTCTGCGCTGCGCAGGCGCCGCACGGATCGCGCGGCGGCCATGGACCGACTCATGCGGCAGACCGCACGGCATGGCGGTGCGGCCGCCGAGCGGGTGAAAGTCACACGGCCATAGCGTGAGCACGCTGCTGCTGGACGCCAGCGTGATCCTCGCGGCGTTCGATTCCGACGACGAGTTTCACGAGGCATCCCAGACACTGCTCGCCGATCCCGATGTGACGCTCGCCACGCTCGATCTGGTCCGTTACGAGGTGGCGAACGTGGCGGTTCGCGGCTGGCGTGAGCTCGCTCGTGTCGCTCCACTGCTGGAAGCAGTCGACCGGATCGCCGGCGATGGTGGGGTCATACCGTCTACGACCGCCCTGCTCAACCGCGCCGCGAAGCTGGCTGACGATCACACGATTTCGGTATACGACGCGGCCTACGTGGCGGCGGCCGACCAAGCCGGTGGCACGCTGGTCAGCTGCGACATCCGCGATCTCGTGGATAAGGGACTTGCAGACAGCCCCGCGAGCGTGCAGGCGGACTCGTCGTCGACTCCCACCGGCAGCGACACCGAAGCCCAGCGATAGCCGCACCGTGGGTCGGTTGTCGCCGACAGGAAGACACCCCACAAGTCCGCCGTTCACGAATCCCGTAACGCCCCCCGCCGCAGCGCGAGCGACTCACGCAAGGTGATCGAGTGGTCGATCGCCTCCTCGGGCCAGGCGTGGCGCTCGCAGCCCCGCGCCGCGCGCCAGCCCTCCAGGCGGCCGCGCAGCGCCTGCAGGTCGCGGCAGACGACCGCGTCGGCCGCGACCACCAGCGCCTCGGTGAACAGCGCCCGCGGCGCGGCGCGGCGGCGCAGCACACCGTAGCGGCGCAACAGGTAGCCGCGGCTGAAGCCGGCCTGGCGACGTTGCGCGGGCGAGCGGTGGCCGTAAGTGACCGAGCCGAGGTGCACGCCGACCGCGTCGGGGGCCTGGGCGGTGGCCCAGCCGGCGCTGCGCAGGCGCAGCGCGAGGTCGAGGATCTCCATGTAGGCGCTGATCGTCTCGTCGAAGCCCCCCACCTGCTCCCACGCGGCGCGGCGGTAGGCGCCGGCGGTGCCCTCCGGGCCAGTCAGCGCCGGGCCGCCGGCGTGGATGCCGCCCGGCGGTTTGCCCTGCATACGGGCGAAGCCGGCGAGCGTGACGTCCGCGCTCACGCCGAAGCTGTCGATCGTGCCCCGCTCGCCCGGCGCGAGCATCAACGCCGCTACCGAGCCCACGCGCTCGTCGCCTTGCAGCGGCGCGATCAGCCGCTCCAGGCAGTCGGAGCGCGGCTGCACGTCGTTGTTGAGCAGCACCACATACTCCCCCTCGCCGGCGCGCACACCGTGGTTGACCGCGCGGGTATAGCCGCCGTTTGACTCGAGCTGCACCAGCTTCACACCCGGCCACTCCCGCTCCAGGCGCTCGGGCGAGCCGTCGCGCGAGCCGTCGTCGACGACGATCACGCGGTGGGCAACGCTTTGCCGCGCGAGATGCTCCAGGCAGGATCTGGTCAGCTCGTAGTGCTTGTACACCGGCACCACAACGTCGATCGCTGGTTGCGATGGCACCAGCCAAGGCTAGCCTCAGCCGCCGACGGGTGTCGCGGCGAGCCACTTCGATGCGTGGCCTACCCCCCCGACCCGCTCCCGGTGCTGATCAAACCCCGCTCGATCGCGTAGTGGACGAGCTCCGCGCGCGTGGAGAGCTGCAGCTTCCGCTGGATGTGGGCGCGGTGGGTCTCGACCGTGCGGACGGAGAGGTAGAGCCGCTCGGCAATCTCGGCGTTGGTGTGGCCGAGCGCGATCAGGCGCAGCACGTCGACCTCGCGCTCGGAGAGATCGTCAGGCGCGCCGGGGGGCGGCTCGGAGGCGATGCGAGCGCCGAGGCTGGGGTTGAGGTAGCTCTCGCCCATGGCGGCACGGCGCACCGCTTCGACGAGCTCCTCGTCGGCGGCCTCCTTGAGCACATAGCCGAGCGCGCCGGCGCCCAGCGCCTCGCGCGCGAAGGCCGGCTCCGGCTGCATCGTCAGCACCACGATCTGCGTGTCGGGCGACTCCGCGCGGATCGCGGGGATCGCCCGCAGGCTCGAGCCACCGGGCATGTTGAGGTCGAGCACCAGCACCCGCGGGCGGTGGCCGCGCACGCCGCGCCGCGCGCTCTCGACGTCCGCCGCCTCCGCCAGCACCTCGAAGTCGGGCTCGCTGTCGAGCAGCAGCCGCAGGCCACTGCGCACCACCGCGTGGTCGTCGGCGAGGACGATCCCGATCGTCTTTCCCTCGGCATACGTGGCGCCCTCGGCTCCGCTAGCCGGTTCGCTCATATAGGGAAGTTACCGGCTGTGTCCACCCGGTGCGGCTCGGGACGACCAACGCGTCCGGCTTGCGGCAGTCAGCTCGCTGCCGGCACGTTGGCCGCCGCGCGCTGTGGCGGGCGCACCTGCAGCCGCACGAGCCGCTCCACTCCCGCGGTGCACACCCCCAGGCTGACCAGCGCCGCGGCGACGATCGCGGTGGCGACCCCGGCCGAGAGCACGTGCTCGGCAAGACCCAGCGAGGCGATCGCGGCCGGCACCCCCAGCTGCGCGCTGGCCGCCAGCCCGGCCGCCACAGGGCGGCGCACGAACGCGACCGCGAGCAGGTGGATCGCGACGTTCAGCGCCGCCAGTGCGCCGGCGAGCACCAGCAGCGACGGGTGTTTGACGAGACCCCCCACGTCGAGCTGCGCGCCGAGCACGACGAAGTAGAGCGGGATGAAGAAACCGTCGGCGATGCCGCGCATCTGCGTGGAGAGGCGTTTGGGGCCGCCGATCAGCGCCACCGTCACACCGGCGCCGAAGCCGGCGATCAGGATGCTCGCGCCGCCCTTCAGCGCCAGCCACGAGAGCGCGAACAGCACCAGCAGCGAGAGGCGCAAATCGAGCGCCCAGTGGCGCTGCCTGGAGAGGCGGCGCACGCGGCGCACCCACCCGCTGGTGCGCACCAGCCGGGCCACACCCAGCAGCGCGAGCACCCCGCACGCAACGAGCGCGGCCCCCAGGGCCGCATGCCCGACGCGCGCCGGTTGCAGCACGATCGGCACCGAGAGGATCGTCAGTACATCGGCGATCGTCACCTGCGCCATCACCGTCATCACCTCGGACCCCGCGATGCCGGTCTCCTCGAGCGCCGGCAGCAGCACGGCCGCCGAGCCCGAGGCGAGCAGCACCACATAGATCGCCGCGTGGCCGGTGCCCGTGATGCTCTCGGCGAGCAGCCCGCCGGGGATCGCCAGCACGCACACGATCCCCGCGAGCAGCCCCCCGCTGCGCAGCGATGCGGGCAGTCGCCTGTCGCGCAGCGGCAAGTGCATACCCACCGTGAGCATCAACATCGCGAAGCCGATTTCCCCGAGAAACGCGACCGTCCCGTTCGTGGGGTTCACCGCGTCGAGTACCGCCGGCCCGACGATCACCCCGGCGAGGATCTCGCCGATCACCACCGGCACGAACCAGCGCCCCGCGACCCCCAGCAGCGGTCCCCCAAGCCCGGCGAGGACGATCACGATCAGCGTCTCGAAGCTCACGGTGTGAGGTTCAGCCTAGCATCATTCGCTTTTATGGTATAAACTTCTTGATAATGCGTACGTCGGCCCCGGCGATCCTGCCGCTCTTCCGCTCAGAGATGCAGCTACACCTGCTCTCGCTGCTGCTTCTACAGCCGGAGCGCAGTTGGACGCTTCAAGAGCTGGCACAGGCTCTCGATGCCCCTGCATCGTCCGTCCACCGTGAGCTGGTCCGAGCGGAGAGCGCCGGCATCATCCGCCGTGACGCGACCGCACGGCCGCATCGGTTCGATGCTGCCACCGACGACCCATTCAACGAGCCGTTGGTCGACTTGCTGCGTCGCTCCGTGGGTGTCGAGGAGCGGTTGCGGGATGCCCTCGATGGTCCAGAGGTGCTTGCCGCAGCGATCTACGGCTCATGGGCGAGCGGAACACGTCGGCCTGACAGCGACATCGATGTCATCGTCATCGGCGACGTCGACCTGCGCGAGCTGCGGCGGCGTGTACGCCCGATCGGCAAGGAGGCCGGGCGCACGATCGATCTGACAGTGTTCAGCGCTGCGGAGTTCCAGCGCCTCCTTGCCGAGAATGCGAGCTTCGTTCGCCGCGTTCTGGATGCTCCAATCACTCGACTCGTCGGCGACCTGGATAGCATCGCGCAGCCATGACAGACGCACGCGTCGAGAAGGTCTACGCCGACCGGGTACGAGCACGTGAATTTCTCCAGCAAGCAGATCGGTTTCGCGCTGACGCCGACACCCCCGAGCTCAGCGCAGAGTCCCAGTCCGTACTCCTGCACAACGCCACGATCTGTGCCTGCGACGCAATTCTTCAGGCCACTGGTCTGCGCATAACATCCGGCGACAACGCACACGCCCTGCGTCTCGAGACGGCGCTCGATCACATCGAAGGCGACACCGAGGAGCTGCTCGAGAGCCTCGACGCCTCCCGCGAGCGGCGCAACGAAGCATCGTACGCTGCCGCGTTCGTCCCCGAAACGAGCCTCGCCGATGCGCGGGAGGCGACCACTGAACTGCACGAACTGGTGCGCGCGTTTCTCGGAGGCGATGAGGTCGTGCAAGAGTAGGAATCGGCGCGTCCAGCGCCAGCTCCACCACCGCTACGCCCCGCGCGCGACGCAGGGATGAGCGTTCCCGGGCGCTGACCCGGTCGGTCCACACGCGGGGTGATCTGTCTCCACGGCTGACGCGTAAGGCTTGCGGGAGAACGAGATGTCGTGCTCCTCGACGTGGCATGAGCCAGGACCATCAAGCGAATGGAGGCAGCAATGCACAACCAGCATGACGATCCCGAGGTCGATCGGGCGGGGCGGCAGCCCTCGCGGGACCCGTGGACCGCACCGACAACGCGCAAAAGCTTCCTGAAGGGCGCGGTGCTCGCGGGCGCAGGCGCCACCAGCCTAGGGGCGTTCGCGCCCGCCGCCGCAATCGCCAAGGGCAGAAAGAAGGGCCCGACCCACGGCGATCTGGCGATCCTGAAAGCCGCACAGATCGCGGAGGCGCTGGCGGTTACGACCTACACCAACATCATCAACACGGCGCCGTTCTTCAAGAACATCCCCACCGACGACCAAGGCTACCTACAGGGGGCGCTGCAGGAGGAGATGTCTCACTACCTGCTCGAGGAAAGCCTCACCGGCAAGCCCTCCGCCTACACGACGTTCTACTACCCGCCCAAGATGTTCGCCGACGCGCAGACCACGCTCAACATCCTCGTCACGCTCGAGGATGCCTTCATCGCCGCTTACCTGATTGGGGTCCGCGACTTCAGCACCCCCGACCTGCGGGTCACAGCGGCGCGCATCATGGGGATCGAGTCCGATCACCGCACCCTCGCGCGCGTGGTAGGGCCCGATGTGGCAGGTGGGGATGGCGGCCCGATCAAGGAAATCACCGGGATCCAGAAGACTGCCGAATCCGTTGCCCCGCCCAACAACAACGGCTACGAGCGCACGCTCCTGCTGACCCACATCGAGCAGGCGGTGGAAGCGCTGCTGCCCTTCGTGGAAATGAAAGCCGCCGAAAAGGAAGGCTTCGACACTTCGAAGCCCTACCCGTTCGCACCGTTCACGCCAACGCTGCCGAGCGCTCTCGGAGAATTCCACTCGCTGAAGGGCTGATCCCTACAGCCTCGCGGTGGACGCTCTGTTCGCGACCTGTGGCACGGATGCCGCAGGTCGCGAACAGCCTCGAGCGTTTTTTCGCCTTCGCGTGTCTCTCTGGGTTACGCGGCCTGCGCCGCCAGCTCGCCGCTCGCTCCGTCCCTTGCCATTTCGACCTCCTGGGGCCGAGAGGCCAGCGGTGGGCGCAGGATCAGGAAGGCGGCGAGTATCCCGAGCGCGACGCACACGGCGGCGACCACATACGCGAGGTGATATCCGCCGGTCAGTGCGCCGGTCAACGGGTCGCCGGCGGCGCTCAACGCCTTGGTGTGGTCGGTGGCGATCGTCCCCAGCGCGGCCAGCCCGATCGCGCCGAACAGCTGCACGGAGACGTTGATGATCCCCGACGCGAGGCCGGCGTCGCGCGGGGGAGCGTCGGACATGCCCAGCGTCAGCAGCGGCAGGAACGAGGCGCCCGCGCCGAGACCGAGTGCGAGGAAGGCGAAGAACAGACCAGGGAAATAGCTTGCGTGAACACCCTGGAAGGCCAGCAGCACGAGACCGACGACGATGCCGAACAGCCCGGCGGCGAGCGTCGGAATGGGGCCGAAACGCCCGACCGCCCGCGCCGCGATCCCCATCGACATGGCCGCGATCGCGACGGTCAGGGGCATGAACGCCAGTCCCGTGTCGATCGCGTCGTAGCCGAGCACGCGCTCGAGGTAGAGCGCGCCAAGGAAGAACGCGGAGAACATGCCCGTGATGAGCAGGCCACGGACAAGGCTCGAGCCCATCAGCGTGCGCAGCCGCAGGATCCGCAGCGGCATGATTGGGTTGGCCACTCGCGCCTCCAGCGCCAGGAAGGCCCCCAACAGCGCCAACGAGGCGCCGCCCGCACCGAGCGTGCGCGCAGAGAGCAGGCCGTAGTCGCTGGACTTGACGATCGCAAAGGCGCCGAACATGGTCGCGAGCGTGATCAGTGCCGAGCCGAGGACGTCCACGCCGCCCGTGAGGCCGATGCCCTCGTTCTCCTCGATCAGGATCGAGCCGAGCACCAGCGCAATCACGCCAATGGGCACATTGACGAAGAAGATCCAGTGCCAGCTCAGCGACTGTGTGAGCGCCCCGCCGGCGAGTAGGCCGATCGAGCCGCCCCCCGCGGAGACGAACGCGTACATGCCCATCGCCTTGGCCTGCTCGACCCGCTCCGGGAACTCGGTGACGATGATCGCGAGGATCACGCTGGAGGCGATCGCGCCGCCGATCCCCTGGATCAGGCGCGCTCCGATCAGCATCGCCTGGCTGTCCGCCAGCCCGCACGCGATCGAAGCCACCACGAATAGGACGAGCCCGCTGAGGAACACCTTCTTGCGGCCCACCAGGTCGCCGAACCTGCCGGCCAGTAGCAAAAAGCCGCCGAACGTGATCAGGTAGCCGTCGATCACCCACGTGAGGTTGGCCTGCGTGAAGTGCAGCTCGCGCTGGATCGAGGGCAGGGCGACGTTGACGATCGTCGCGTCCAGCACCATCATCAGCTGGCCGAGGCACAGCACGGCAAGCGCAATCCAACGGCGACGCTCGCGCCTGTCGGCCGCGCCCTGGTCGGCCGTGGCTCCGCCGGCGGCCCCGCGGGGGGTCGGCTCCAGCGTCTGGAGCTGGGTCGACCCACCGATGGCCTCCTCGCCGATGGCCGGCTCCGGTGTCTCGAGTTGGTGGGGTGCGGTGGCGGTGGTGCTCATCGAGTGCTCCTTTCGGGTGCGCGAGGGGAACACCATAGCAGGGATTATCACTGGAGTAGGTATCATCGTTTTCAGCATGACGGTTGCTGCAACGTGGTATAATCGTGGCGTTATGCCCGACCGTGTCCGCTCATGCCCTCCCAACTCGATGGTGCTGCTGACCCGCCTGGCCAAGCAGGTGTACAGGCGCAGCAGCGAGGAGCTCCTGGGCATGCACATGCGTCTTCTGATGGCGCTCAGCTACGTGCGTGACCACGACAACGCCCCCCAGCAGGAGCTGGCGGAGGCGCTGTGCATGGACGCCAACAACGTCGTGCTGCTGCTCAACGAGCTGGAGGACCTGGGGTACGTCGCCCGCCGCCGCGACCCCCACGATCGCCGACGCCACCTGGTCGAGCTGACCGACGCGGGCTTCCAAGCGCTGAGGAGCGCCGAGCGTGCGCAGGAAACGATCGAGGACGATGTGCTGCGGGGGCTCGACCCAAGCGATCGAGCGATCCTGTGGCAGCTGCTGACCCGCGCGCTGCAGGGCGCCGAGCCGGACGCGGCCGGTGCGGAGCACGCCGCGACTGCGTCTGTCTCGACGTAAGGCTTTTCGACGTAAGGCTTTGACGGATCACCGCGTCCGTGACGGCCGGCGGCGGGCGCTGGGCCCACCGCCGGACAACACGGCACCGCCGCCGCTCTACGGGCAGCTGACCATCAATGCGAAGGCGGTGTCCTTCAGCGTGGCGCCTTCGTAGGTGCGCACGGTGATCTGGTGTTCACCGGTCGCTGCGGCCTCCACGAAGTGCTGGGTGGCCGTTTCGTTGGAGGAGGCCACCACCGCACAGGCGTTGAGGTTTTCGCCGCTCGCAAACGTCACTGTGTACTTGCCTTCGGATGTGTGTGTCACTTCGCTCGGAGCTTCCCCAACCACGTTCGTGGCGAGTCCGCCGGCCGAGATCTTGTCGACCGCGTCCAGGCCCGCTCCGGTGGGGCCTGCCGCGCCGGTGGCGCCCGTCGCACCCGTCGGACCGTCAGGACCGGTGGCACCCACCGAGCCGGTGGCACCAGCCGCACCAGTCGCGCCCGTCGGACCAGCAGGACCGGTTTCGCCGGCTGGGCCGGTAGCGCCGGTGGCACCGGCCGAGCCGGTGGCACCAGCCGCACCCGTCGCGCCCGTCGGACCAGCAGGACCGGTTTCGCCGGCTGGGCCGGTGGCGCCTGTCGCACCGGTGGCGCCTGTGGCGCCCTTGGCGGCGAGCAGCGCCCACGCGGCCGAGTCGATTGCCGGGTCGTTGTCCAAATTGCCCGCTGTCAGCGACACATACGACGAGCCTCCAAACGACACCGCTTCGCCCAGTCCGTACGTTTCCGTGGGGTTCCACGCACCTTTGAACGTCACCGGCGGCCCCTGCGGGCCGGTCGCGCCGGTGGCCCCGGTCGCACCGATGGCACCCGCCGGGCCGGTGGCGCCGGTCGCACCCGTCGGACCGACCGAGCCGCCGGCACCGGTTGCGCCGGCGGCCCCGGTGGTTCCAGTGAGGCCGGCGGGACCGACTGCCCCCTGCGGGCCCGTCGCGCCACGTTCGGCAAGCAGCGCCCACGACGATGGGTTGGTCGCCGGGTCGTTGCCCTGGTTGCTCGGTTCGAGCGACACGTACGAGGAGCCATCGAAGGAGACCGCATCGCCCACCGCATAGATGTGACCGTTTTCCCAGGCGCCCCTGAAGTCGACGGGCGGACCTTGCGGCCCGGTCGCTCCAGCGGCACCGGTCGCACCCTGGGCACCCGTGGCGCCGGCCACACCCTGCGCGCCGGTAGCACCCTGGGCGCCAGTCGCACCTTGAGCGCCGGTGGCGCCCTGAGGGCCCGTGGCGCCCGTCACACCCTGCGAGCCGGTATCGCCCTGCGGGCCCGTGGCACCGGTCGCGCCCTGCGGACCTTGCGCGCCGGTGGCGCCGGTCGCACCCTGGGCGCCGGTCGCACCCTGGGCGCCGGTCGCACCCTGGGCGCCCGTGGCGCCGGCCACGCCCTGGGAGCCCGTGGCACCCGCGGGTCCGGTCGCGCCCTGCGGACCTTGCGGGCCCGTGGCGCCAGTCGCACCCGTGGCACCTTGCAGACCGGTGGAGCCGACGGGCCCGGTGGCACCAGTGGCACCGGTGACACCCTGGGGGCCGGTGACACCTTGCAGGCCAGTCGCACCTGTCGCGCCCTGGGGGCCGGTCGCACCGGTGGTACCTATCGCACCTGTGGAGCCGGTCGCACCTGTCGCGCCTTGGGGACCCGCGGGACCGACGACGCCCTGCGGGCCGGCGGGGCCGGGTTGACCCTGCGGGCCGGTTGCGCCGCGCGGTCCGGCCGGACCGTTAGCCGGGCCCGACTTCCCCTTTGGCTTCGCCTTCGCAGTACGGCCATGTGCATCGTGGTTGCCGTGCGACCGCGTCTTTGCCGCCTCAGCGGGACCGCCGCCGAGCGCCAGCGCACCTACCACGCCACCGCCCAGCACACGGACTCCCACCCTGGCCACACGCTCACGCACGTTGCTCGAGCTCATCTGTTCACGCACTCCTTTGAGGGGCTTTGAGTTGTTGTTAAGGGCTTGACTTCGCGTATACGGGTACGCACTCGATGGGACACGGCGGCGCGTGCTTTCTCACTGAAAATGAGTCCGAGTGGACGTAATGACCAGCTGAAGCTTTTCGTGTTTATGGATTCCTCTATCGAGGTACAAGGTCACCCACAACCGCGGATATGGAGGTCCGATGCACATGCCAGGAGGTTCGATGCACACACCAACCAGTCGCCGCCCCGGCGCGGCGGCGGCGATGGTTACCGCCACGCTGCTCGCGCTCGCGGCACTCGCCGGCTGCGGCTCGAGCGTCAGCACGGCCACGCTCGACACCGTCAAGCTGGAGCGTGCGATCGCGGGGTCGATCCTCACCGGACACCACGTGTACACACTTGTCAGCTGCCCCACGCGCGTCCCCCAGCGGCGGGGTCACCGGTTTGCGTGCACCGCCAATCTGAGCGTGGGCTCCTACCCCGTGTACGTCACCGAGGTGGATGGAGGCGGGCACGTCAGCTATGGCGACAACGCCCCGCTGCAGACGCTCGACACGCAGCGGGTGGAGCGGTCGATCGCCGCCTCGATCGACACCCAGCGAGGATTGCGCGCACGCGTGGCGTGCCCGTCCGAGGTGTTGCAGCAACGGGGACTGGCGTTCACCTGCACGGCAGCAGTGGGCGACAAACGCTACCCGTTTGCCGTCACCGAGAGCGACGGCGACGGTCACGTGCGCTACGTGGGGCGGTGAGCTCGATGAGCGGCGCACGTCCCACGATCTGTCTGTGCATGATCGTCAAGAACGAGGTCGGTGTGCTGGCGCGCTGCTTGCGCTCGTGCAGGGACCTGATCGACTGCTGGGTGATCTGCGACACCGGCTCCAGCGACGGCACGCAGGAGCTGATCGCCCGCGAGCTGGAGGGCATACCCGGGGAGCTTTATCAGCACGGGTGGGTCGACTTCGGGCACAACCGCAGCGCACTGATGGAGCTGGCGGCAGGCAGAGCCGACTATCTGCTGTTGATCGACGCCGACATGACCGTCGTGCAGAGCGCGCCGCTGGGCGGGCTGACAGCCGACGCATATATGTTGCGCCAAGGCAACGAGCACTTCGACTACCGCAACAAGCGCCTCGTACGCGGCGACTTGCGCTGGCGCTATGTGGGTGTCACCCACGAGTACCTCTCCTGCCTGGACGCAGAGCGTACGGTCGAGCGCCTCGACGCGCTGGCAATCGACGACCACGGTGACGGCGGCAGCAAGGCCGACAAGTTCGAGCGCGATCGCGCGCTGCTGAAGGCGGAGCTGCGAGAACACCCCGATAACGCGCGTGCCATGTTCTATCTCGCCCAAACCCAGCGCGATCTCGGCACGCAAACCGGCGACATCGGAGCGCTCGCCGCCGCGCGCGACCTGTACGAGCGGCGCGCGGGGATGGGCGGCTGGGAGGAGGAGGTGTGCTGCGCCTGGCGCCAGGCCGGGCGTCTCAGCGCCGAGCTGGGTGAATGGCCGCGCGCCAGCGCCGCGTTCCTGGCCGCTTGGGAGGCGCGCCCGTCGCGGCTGGAGGCCGTGCACGATCTGGTGGCCGGGCTGCTCGACCGCCGCCAGCATCGCACCGCCCACCGCTTCACCGAGCTAGCCGGCGCCGGCGGGTTGGCAATACCGGAGGATGTCCTGTTCGTCGAGCCGTGGGTTTACCGGTGGGGGCTGCTGTTCCAGCACTCCGTCGCTGCCTACTGGTGCGGCGAGTTTGACGCCTCCATCCGCGCCTGCAAGCGACTGCTGGCGATCGAGTCGCTCCCCGACGCGCACCGCCGCCAGGCGGAGGTCAACATGCGGCTGGCGTTCAGCCAGAAGGCCCGCCAGGCGGTGGAGCGCATGCGGATGCCGGAGTACACGCCCCGCCGGTTGGCGCACGCGGGCACCCCCACGCGCGGGCGCGCGGCAACCTCGGAGATCGACGCGATGTAATGCCTGAGAAGATTTGACTATGGCCCATGTCTTGATGGTCTACGTGTCGCAACCCTCCATACCCAATCTCGACTGGGGGCTGAGCCGAGGTCGCTGGGCGTTCCCTTCAGACGTTCGGAGCCCCGACTTGCAGCACCTCTCAGTTGGCGATCTCGTGTTCTTTGGCGCAGGTGGCCCCATGCGACAGGGCGGCAAGCTCTCCAGATGGATGAGTAGCTCGCTTTCGGAGGCGCACATCGCTCGCGTGGTCAGCCTGCCATATCACGCACAGACCCTGTTCTGGTCCGACGAGATCAAGCAGGGTGCAGCCAAGTACAACCCGACAATAGACATCGAGTTCGTCAAGTCGCTGGGTTCCGTACCACTGGGATCCGGATTGGCGCTGAGTACATTGGCGAGCGATGCGCTCTATCGCGCAGGAGTCTCCCACCAGGCTAAGGGCGTATCTCAGTAGGTGGCTTCGAGGGTCGCGCGGTGGGCCTTCTTGAAAGCGATCAGGCCGCTGGCGAGCTGGAGGAGCGCGAGGTGGTTCTCCTCCTTCTTGGACCAGCGGATGAGGATGCCGCGGTTGCGGTTCAGCCAGGAGTGCGTGGCCTCGACGACCCAGCGCCTTGCACGCCAGCCGGGTGTGCGCGCCTTGAGCTTGATCTCCTCTCCCCGCGCACGGATATGCGGCGTGTAGCCGTGTTTGACAGCCAGATCGTGCATCGGTGGGGAGTCATACCCACGATCGAGGCACAGCCCCTGTGGAAACTCTGGCGTCGGCTCGGGACGCTCGATCGGGATGCTGGCGAGAGTCGGCTCTAGCAGCGGCTGGTCGTTGCGGTTGGCACCGTCGTGCGCCAACCCGATCGGGACCCCCGCTCCCTCGCTGAGAACTGAACGCTTCGCCCCCCCTTGGCCCGGTCAGTGGGATTCGGGCCGGTCTTTGCGCCACCGAGAGGGGCCTTGGTCATCGCGCCATCGGCTGCCAGCCACGCCCAGTCGATCCCTACAACCTCGTCGTACTCCAGCAGTCCCTGACGCCATATCTCGTGGAATACCCCAGCCCGCTCCCACTCCTGAAAACGCCGGTGCGCCGAACTGGAGTGACAGACCCCGGTCGCGTTCAGCGCGTTCCACTGCATCCCCGTCCTGAGGACCAGCAAAATCGCGTCCATCGCGTCGCGATCCGCTACCCGCGGATTGTGACACCCCAACGGGTGCGCCGGACGCTCCGGCAGCAATGCCTCGACCCGCTCCCACAACCAATCAGGCATACGCCAACCATCATCGAAGTCGATCAAACCCATCAGGAACCTCCTGGTCGCTTGGATAAGCGGCCGGCCGATCAAGAGATTCGACGCGGGCTACACGACTCCTACCGAGATACGCCCTAAGCGAGTCTCTACGTTCCGATCGCCCGTGCTATCCGGGCTGAAGCCCGGGCTCAGATCAAGATCGACAGCCGCGACGCCAGTCGGCACTGCGACGACCAGGCCCACCGCACGACTCGTCGCCGTGGAAAATCGACGGTCGCACCAGGTCCTGGTCAAGCCGAGGCGGGCAGCCCTCGCGAATCCGATCGAGTCGGGCTTGGTCCACGAGTACGTCGATCATCTCGAGGCTGCGGGCGATGAAGTGCGTGCCCTGTTCGTTCCGCTGCCAGGCGGACGATATATGCGCAACGACGTGATCAACTGCACTCGTCGAGCCCTGGTCGAGGCCAAGCAAGCATCGACGAGAGAGCACATACGAACCGCGATAGGGCAGATCCTCGACTACCAGCGATTCTGGAAAGCCAAGCATCGAGCTGTCCTCCTCCCCGACATGCCCGACCCGGACCTGCTGAAACTGCTTGATTCCGCGGCAATCAATGCGATCTGGCGCGACGGCAAGGGCGGCTTCGCGGACAATGCCAATGGAGCACTGGTCTGAGCAGCACTGATCGGCCAAGCAATGTCGGCACGCTGGGGGCCACCAAGCCTGGCGACCCCCAGCGCAGTACCAGCGAATCACCAGGAGGCTGTCGGCGTTGGCTCCGCCGACCAGATCTCTCATCCGAAAGTTTGAGGCAGGCCGAAAACTGGATGCCCTACTCGATGCCCTATGCTAGTGCCCATGCGTAAGACCAGCGTCTATCTCGATGAGGATCAGGCCCAGCGCCTCGCCCGCCTGGCCCGCGAGGAGGGCAGGTCACAGGCGGAGGTTCTGCGCGAGGCCGTTGCCACCTACCAACCCAAGCCATCCCAGGACCGGGACTTCGCACTGGCCGGCTCAGGGCACGGCGATGGCTCGTCGATCGCGGACGTACCGGAGGAGGATCTGCTCGAGGGCTTCGGCGAGTGACCGTCGTCATCGACGCCGGTCCCCTCGTGGCCTTTGGCGATGCCAACGATCCGCAATTCGCACGCATAGACAAGCTGTTGCGGACTGTCGATGGACCACTGATCATTCCAGCACCCGTCACCGCCGAGGTGGACTACCTACTCGGACAGCGAGTAGGACGTGGGCCGCAGCGAAATTTCATCGCCGATCTTGCCGCCGGACGATTTACCGTCGCCTGCCTGGAGCGCGAGGACTATGCCACGATCGGGACCCTCGACGCACGCTATGCGGATCTTGAGCTTGGGCTCGCCGACTGCGCGCTGGTTGTGATCGCCAACCGCTACGGAACCGATCACATCGTAAGCTTCGACGAGCGGCATTTCCGTGCCGTCACACCGCTTCGAGGAGGCGCCTTCACGATCCTGCCCAGCGATAGCTGACGACCGAACCTCGCAGAGCCTCAGCCTTGGCGCTCAGCTCATCGACAGCTCATCTGTGATCGGCGCTCCGCTGGCGGTTCTTCCACATGCCTTCTGCCTCGCCATATCAACCTCCCGGCAGCAGTCCCTGGTACTTCGTCAGACTAGCTCGACTATTCTCTTTGGCAGTGGGCCGGATCCCCAAAAGCAAGACGCTATTTCAGGTTCGGCACGCACTCTTGCTCGCAGCGATGGTAGTTCTGCTCCCTAACCTGCTCTTGGCGGCTCAGCAAGCAACCACCTCGGGAGCACCGCGCTTCACACAGAGCAATGTCGCTGTCGGACAGGCGTCGACTACCAGTATAGGTACGAGCTGCTTCGAATCTTACTACGCTCGGGCGCGCGCGCTTGCGGTAGTAAGCGATTTCAATCCACGCTCCCTTACGGCAACCGTCTCTTGGACTCTCTGCCTATCCCCCCATCTGCTCACCCATATTTTTCTCGGCAAGCATTCGCTCGTTGAGCCTCACGAGCTAGAAGAATCATTGTTCTATGGCGAGGGCCCTGCACCCCCTGTACCCCTCATCCATCATGCGCACTTCGGCGAATTGCACCTCCAACTCCAATACTTCACAATCTATCCCCCGCAAAGCGAACCGGCGGGGGCCGACGAAAATGGATCTTCTAGCTATCTTCGCCGAGCTCCGCCGCTTACTAAGTTCATCGAGAACGGCTGGGGCGTGATGTTTCCCTCGATTTCGCTTGGTAGCTTTACAATCCAGATGGCAGGTGGGGCGGGGAGGTTTCCCTTTGACTGGTACGCGGGCCAAAAGAACGTGTCAGTCTACCTGTCTGACCATAACAACCGACCGCTTACATATTGCGCGAATCGTGAAGCACCGGAAGAAATCAAACTCACGGGATATTTGCCGACTGGCTGCGAATCCACAATCCCCGTCGAATACCAAGTGTTCAACGGCCTCGACAACGGCCCGTTCCAACTTGGTGCCAACGTCCGCACAAGCGAAGGCGAGACATACATCGCACTTTGGTTCTCTCGACCTTGGAGTGTTCGATTGTTCGTACTGGCAATGACTGCAATTCCCCTTGTACTAGGCTTGCTGTTCTACGCACTGCTCTTTCGTGGAGGGCGTCACGGTCAGCGGAAAACCGGCCCCGAGTTGGTCATTGCCATAACCGCAGCTCTACTCGCGATGCTTCCCATTCGGTCAGTGCTTGTGCCAGCTGAAATCTCCCAACTTACGACTATTGACTATCTCCTAGGGTTCGAGATGGCCGTGCTTACGTCAATAGCGTGCATAGCGGTTTGGGGGGCGCTCAAGTCACGCGGTACGTGACCGATAGTCGGAACGCAACAACCTTCGTGTGCCAAATGATGTCAGGGCAGCAGCGGCATGGTCGGAAGAGGGACCTGGGAATGGTTCGAGGTCGAAGGCTCCGGGCCGGACGTTGCCGAAGCGCTGGCGATGCTGCAGTCCGAGTCTGAGGGCGCCGACGCGGACTATGTCGGTGACGACAAAGCGGCGTAAGCACGGGGGGCGCCAACCCGACGGAGTCCCGACCGACCGCTCAGACGCCCGATCGAGGGAAGCGGCGCTGGCGACGCTCAAGACCTGCGGGAGGCCGCCCGGCGCAGGCCCATTCGCGACTATCACGCGGCAGCGAAACGGCACTTCTACGCCGCGAAGAAGCTTGTCGGACGTGACGCGCGAGCGTCTGAGCGTGAGGCCCGTTTGGCGATAGACGCTGCGGCCAGGGCCTTCTGGTGGGCCGAAGACACCGATCTTGAAGACGAGCAGCACCGGCTTATGCTCAACCGAAGCTCCGAACCGGCAGCGACTGGCGAGCGCTTCCAAAACGCTTCCAAAAACCGTCGTGGGACGGCCCTTGGGGCGCTCGCGGCCTCCTCGCAATGCACGCCAAAACCCGCGTCTTTGCAGGTAATTTGAGGCTACGGAGAGGGCGGGATTCGAACCCGCGATGGAGTTTAATCCCCATACTCGCTTAGCAGGCGAGTGCCTTCAGCCACTCGGCCACCTCTCCTGGAGGTCGAGCCACCAGTGTAAAGCCTGGGATCGCCTCAGCGTTCTTGAGCGCACTCGAGGTCGAGTGGTTGTACTCGGGCGTGACGAAGACGAAGCCGTCGTAGGAGCCGATCTTCTGCGCCCACGCCTTGGTGGTGCGTAGTGCTCGTGTGGTCAGCCGACGCTATTCAGCTCGGTGAGCTCGCTCTCGGAGAGGGCAAGCGCAGCGCCTTCGATGTTGTCGCGCAGATGCGCGACGGATGAGGTTCCGGGGATCAGCAGGACGTTCGGGGAGCGCTGTAGCAGCCATGCGAGCGCGACGGCCATCGGTGTGGCCTCGAGACAGGTGGCGACCGATTCCAGCGTGCCGGACTGCAGCGGGGTGAAGCCACCGAGCGGGAAGTAGGGCACGTAGGCGATGCCCTGTGCGGCAAGGGACTCAATCAGGTCGTCGTCGGCGCGGTGAGCGAGGTTGTAGAAGTTCTGCACGCACACGATCGGCGCGATCGACTGGGCCTCCGCGACCTGCTCTGGGGAGACGGTGCTGACGCCGAGGTGCTTGATCAGGCCCTCCTGCCGCAGCTGCGCGAGGGCGCCGAAAGGCTCTGCGATCGAGCCCGCCTCGGGGCTGTCGAACCCCCCGACGCGGAGGTTGACGACATCGAGCGTTTCGAGGCCGAGGTGGATGAGGTTGTCGTGCACGGCCTGGCGCAGCTGCTCAGGAGACCGCGCGTGTGGCCAGCCGCCCTTGACGTCGCGATACGCCCCGACCTTGGTAACGATATGCAGCTCGTCCGGGTAAGGGTGCAGGGCCTCCCGGATGATCTGGTTCGTAACGTGTGGGCCGTAGTAGTCGCTGGTGTCGATGTGGGTTATGCCCTGTTCCACCGCCTCGCGCAGCACGGCGATCGCGGCGTTACGGTCCTTCGGTGGTCCGAACACGCCGGGGCCGGCGAGCTGCATCGCGCCGTAGCCCATGCGGGTGATTGTCAGCCCCTCGGCCATGGTGAACGTGCCGCCGGGAAGTGTCTGCGCTGCCATCGGCAATCCTCGTTTCGTAGTCGTAGGTCGGCGTCGGACGTGGGGCCGAGTCACGGCTCGGCCCTCGTCATCGCAGAGATCGCATGCTCTCGTAGCGAGGCGTATCGAGCATCAGGTCTCCATGGCCAGCCGCTCGTGAACGGAGCGCACCGCGCTCGAGCCCTCGCCCACGGCGGCGGCGACTCGCTTCATCGCACCGTGCCGGACATCGCCGGCCGCGAATACGCCGAGCCTGGATGTCTCAAACGGCAACGCCCTTCCTATCTCAGCACTTAGCGGGCCGGGCAGCTGGCGGTCGGTGAGGATGAACCCATCGTTGTCGAGCAGCACACAGCCATCCAGCCACGCCGTCGCCGGGAGGGCGCCGATGAAGCAGAACAGCCCTGCGCACGCGATCTCGTGCTCACGGCCGGTTTGTTTGTGTGCCAGCGTTGCCCCTTCGAGATGGTCCCGACCGGTGAGCGCCTTCACTTCAACGCCGGTCATGAGATCGATTTTCGGGTCGGCGTCGATCCGCTCGATCAGGTACTGCGACATGCTCTGGGTGAGATCCTCCCGTCGGATCGCGATCGTGACGCTGCAATTGTTTTGGGCCAGGTAGATCGCGGCCTGCCCGGCGGAGTTTCCGCCGCCGACGACCAACACGGGCGTTCCGCCACAGACGCGCGCCTCGAGATCTGTCGCGGCGTAGTACACACCGGCGCCCTCGAAGCGCTCGAGGTCCTCGACATCAAGCCGCCGATAGCGCGCCCCGGAGGCGACGATCACGGCTCGGGTGGGGACCTCGCTGCCGTCGCGCAGCACGACGACGTGGAAGCTGGCCTCGGATCGCAGCCCAATCACCTCGCACGGGGCGTTCAAGCGAGCCCCGAGTCGCATCGCCTGGACCGCGGTCCTGCCGGTGAGGTCCTCCCCGGAGATGCCGTTCGGGAATCCCGCGTAGTTCTCGATCCGCGAGCTGGCGCCGGCTTGCCCACCGATGGCCACCGCGTCCAGGGACACGGTGCGCAGACCCTCAGAGGCGCCGTAGACGGCGGCGGCAAGGCCCGCCGGGCCGCTGCCGACTACCACCAGATCGAAGATGTAGCCCGGTGTGGGCTGGAAGGTCAAGCCGAGGTGCTCCGCGAAGATCGCGGGCGACGGATGGCGCAGAGTCTCGGTAGCGGTGATCACAGCCGGGACGTCCTGCGCTTGCAGACCCATCGGCGCGAGAAAAGAGTCGAGGTCCTCGGCGTCCTCGACATCGATCCAGGTGTGCGCGAGATGCGAGTGTTCGGCAAAAGAGCGCAAGCTCATGGCCTCGGGGGAGTAGCGCGAGCCGACGATCCGGATCGCCAGGGCACCCTCTCCGGATCGCAGGGACTCACGGCGCGCGAGCAGCGCGTTGAAAATGGTTTCGGAGAGCGCCGGGCGGACGCTCATCAGCCGGCGGAGCTCGGCCTGGACGATCACCAACACCCGCCCCGGCTGGGAGACGCGACCGGTCAAAAAGCGCCGCTGGCCGGTCAGCAGCGTCAGCTCGCCGATGAAGCTGCCCGGCCCGAACTCGGCGACGACGACCTCGTCCGCACCGCCTGGCCGAACCACTTGCACTTCGCCCTCCAGGACGACGAACAGATCGTAAGACGCGTCCCCGGCTTGGAAAAGCAAGTCCCCGGCACGAGTAGCTCTCTCAGTGCCGAACGTGGCCATGTCCGCGAGCTCGGACGCGCTCAGCAGAGGCGAAGCGACGGAGTCACCGGAGTTGCTCGCGCTCATCGCCGCAACCGGCCCATTCGATTGACTCGAGCCACGGACAGGAGCGGTCTTGCCTTACCCGAGCAGCCCAGGGTCCGGCGGATTCGGGTCGACGGCTTGAACGGTGCTGCTGAGGTGATGGACGACGACATCGCTCGGATGGGCCAGTGGCGGCTGGCCTTGGCCACGATAGCGGGGGTGGCGCTTTGAACATCGATCTCCCTCCTTTCGTGTGCCGATCGGTTGGACGATCGTCCTCGCCGGCGACCCGGGCGAGAACGGCTGAGCCGGTAGCCTTCGTGTTCAGCGTGGAAGGGTGGCAGAGCGGTTGAATGCACCGGTCTTGAAAACCGGCAGGCGGGCAACCCCCGTCTCGGGGGTTCGAATCCCCCCCCTTCCGTTTCAGAAACCTCCACTTGGTGCGACTCAGCGTGCGACTTGCGCTCGTCAACCGTGCGGCTTGCCCTCGGCGAAGCGCTCGAGCCCGTCGTCCGAAATGGGCTCCCACGGGGCGGCGTAGGCGACGTAGGCGCGCCAGCTCGCCCGCACGCCCGGGTCTGCGTCGAAGGCGCCCATGCGTACGCTCATCTGCGTGTGATCGTCGGGGTTGCGGCTGAAGAGGTGCCCTCCGCACTCGCCGCAGAAGAGCTTCTCGAAGCCTCCGTCGGGGTGGCGCCAGGCCTTCACCAGCTCCTCGCCACGCAGCAGCCGCAGCGTGCGCCCGTCGATCCTGGCCTGCAGCGAGGAGCCCGTGCCGGTGCGATGCTGGCAGCGCGTGCAGTGGCAGTAGCCGGCGGCGGGTGGCCGCGCGGTGAGCTCGAAGCGCACGCCGCCACACAGGCAGCCTCCGGCCAGGACGGGGGCGCTCGCCGTGGGGTCGCTCACAGCTCGAAGTGTGTCACGCCTGGTGCCGGCGTCGACGCGAGCGGTCACCCGGTGGCCGAAGCCGCATCGTCCTCGGCCGCCCGCACGCGATGGAGGAACTGCGTCAGGAAGGGCACCGCGCCCCGCCGCTCGTAGAGGCGGATCGCCTCGGTGTTGGTGCTGATGACCCCGATCGCCATGTCCTCGATCTCAAGCTCCCGCAGCCGCGCTTCCACCGCGTCGAGCAGCTTCGAGCCCACCCCCTGCCCGCGCGCCTCGGGCGCGACCACGAGCGTGATCAGTTCCGCCAGCGGGTGCGAGGCGTTCCACGACACCGCGAAGCCCTCGCCGGAGATGATCCGCACGAACGCGTAGCCGACGTAGCGCGCGCCGCCGTCCTGCGCGGCGAGCACGAACGACCGCGGCTGGGCTCCAAACCACTCCCGCTCCAGGCCGCGGCGATTCTCCCAAGCGCGCTCGAAGGGAACCTCGCGATCGCGCAGGTGCGGCGACAGTCTCGTCTGATGGTCATACAGCGCTCGCCACAGCGGCTTCAAATCCTCGAAGCGATCCTCTGGGACGGGGACGATGGCGATGTTCACGACCCGTTGAGCGTCCTCAGCTGCGCTGCACGATGAAGAAGCGGTTGGCGTCCTGGTCGCGGAAGAAGAACATCGGCGGGACGGGGTCGCCCATCCGCATCACCTCCTCGTCGACGTCGACGCCCCGGGCATGCAGGGCGGCGTGGTCGGCGTCGATGTCATCGCTCGAGAACGCCACACGGGTGGAGATCCCGACCTCTTCTCCCTCCTGCGGAGGCATCAGCGCGAGCGTCGTCGCGGCGCCCGGGGGCGCCACTTCCACCCAGCGGTCGCCCCTGCCGAACGGGATGTCGGCGCGCTTCTCGAAGCCGAGCTTGTCCAGGTAGAAGGCGAGCGCCTGGTCCTGGTCGCTGACGGGGACGATCACCGTCCCGATCTGGGAGATGTGGGTGTTGGTGCTGGTCTCAGCCATTTTTGAGCCTCCTGTGGTTGGGCTGTACATCGTGCTGCGCTACAACGGCATGATGATCGATCGAGACCATGATCGCGAGCGGTGGCTGGCGCTGTACGTGCTGTGCGCCGGCGTGCTGATGATCGTGCTGGACGGCACGATCGTAAACGTCGCGCTGCCCACGATCCAGCGCGAGCTCGGCTTCTCGCAGTCGACGCTGGCGTGGGTGATCAACGCCTACCTGATCGCCTTCGGCGGCCTGCTGCTGCTCGCGGGACGCCTCGGCGACCTGACCTCCCGTAGGGGCGTGTTCGTGGGCGGCCTGGCGGTGTTCACGACCGCCTCGCTGGCGTGCGGCCTCGCGCAGGACCAGACGATGCTGGTGGCGGCGCGCTTCGTGCAGGGCGCCGGTGGCGCCGCGACCTCGGCGGTGGGGTTGGGGATGATCGTGACGATGTTCCCCAAGCCGCACGAGCAGGCGAAGGCGATCGGCGTGTACGCGTTCATCGCCTCCGCGGGCGGCTCGATCGGGCTGCTCGCGGGCGGGGTCATCACGCAGGCGCTCGACTGGCACTGGATCTTCTTCGTGAACGTGCCGATCGGGATCGCCACGGCGGTGCTGGCGCGGCGGCTGATCGCGCCTGACAGAGGCATCGGCTTCCGTCAGGGCGCGGACATTCCCGGGGCTCTGCTGATCACCGGCGCGCTGATGCTGAGCGTCTACACGATCGTCAAGCCAGCGGCCGAATACGGCTGGGGCGCAACCAAAACGCTGGAGCTCGGCGGGGTCGCGGTGGCGCTGCTGGTGGCGTTCGTGGCGCGCGAGGCGACCGCGCGCACGCCGCTGATCCCGCTGCGGATCTTCCGCTCGCGCAACGTCAGCGGCGCCAACCTGATCCAGGCGCTGACCGTGGCGGGGATGTTCTCGGTGTTCTTCCTCGGCGCGCTGTACATGCAGAAGGTGCTGCACTACGACGCGCTGCAGATCGGGCTGGCGTTTCTGCCGACGACGCTCGTGATGGGGACGATGTCGCTGAAGCTCTCCGAACCGCTGATCATGCGCTTCGGCGCGCGGCGCACGCTGATCCCGGGGCTCGTGGCGATCGCGGTGGGACTTGCGCTGTTCACGCGCGCGCCGGTGCACGGCAGCTACGCGCGTGATGTCCTACCGACGATGATCCTGCTGGGCGCCGGCATCGGCAGCGCGTTCCCGGCGCTGATGAAGCTCGCGATGTCGGGCGCCACGCCGAGCGATGCCGGCCTGGCGTCGGGCCTGGTCAACACGACCGTGCAGGTCGGCGGCGCCCTGGGGCTGGCGGTGGTGGCGACGCTTGCGGCGACCCGCACCAACCACCTGCTCGCGAGCGGACACTCCGCGGCGGCGGCGCTGACGGGTGGCTACCAGCTGGCGTTCATGGTCGGAGCGGGGCTGATCGTGGCTGCGCTCGCCGTCGCGCTCACGGTGCTGGCGCCTGAACGCGCGCTCGCCACACACGCACATGGGGAGACCGCCGTCGAGCAGCGGCAGCCCGAGGGCGAGCCGGTGTACTCCGAGGTTTCGTAAAAAAGGAGGATGGGCGGCCCCCCTCCGGGGCCGCTGGCGGGGCTCGCAATTCGAGAATGGCGCTCTCGCGAAGCCCAGCCAAGCTCACGCCCACGCAGAAGCCCAGGAAGCTAGCCTCCCCGCCCGCGCGAGACGGCGGTGCGACGAAAGATCTCAGTGACGCCGAAGCGCGGCGCGACTCGCTCCGCCAGCGAAGGCGTCAGCTGCGTGAGCGCCAGCGCCGGGCGCAGCGGAGCGCCGCTCTCGATCGCCTCCGGAAGATCCTGGCGCACGGCGCGCACGGTCGCGTCGCACACCTTCTCGAGCGTGGTCTCCCCCATCAGGCGATTTGACTTCATGCCTTCCTCGACCATCCGCTGGTACATCCCGTCGCCGACGATGAAGCCCGGGCAGATTACCGAGAAGCCGACCGCCCCGTGGCGGTACTGGGCGCGCAGCGACTGCGTGAGACCGATCAGCCCGGCCTTGGTGGCGGCGTATGGCGCCTGGTAGGCAGGGCCGAGCTTGCCGGCGACCGAGGCGATGAACGCCACGTGGCCGCGACCGCGGGAGAGCATCCCTGGCAGCACGCGGTGGGTGAGCAGCAGCGGCGCGGTGAGATTGAGGTCGATCATCCCGGTGAGCTCCTCACGGGTGTAGGAGCAGAAGTCGCTGGTCAGCTCCACGCCGGCGTTGTTGACCAGCAGGTCGAGCTGGCCCAGCGCCTCCTCGGCGCGCTCAACGAGCGGGTCGATCTGGGAGAGGTCGGAGAGGTCTGCCGGCAGCGCCGCGGCGCGCACGCCGAGCTTCTCGAGCTCCTCCGCGAGCGCCTGCAGCTCGGGCTCGCGGCGGGCGACGAGTCCCACGTCCATCCCCTCGCGCGCCAGCCGGCGGGCGAGGTGGGCGCCGAGGCCCCCGGAGGCGCCGGTGACCAATGCGGTGCGACCTCGCAGCTGCTCCATGGGTGCTCCTTCCTGCTCGCCAGCCGTGTGCCCAGCGATGTTAGCCGCCCGCGGCCCTCTCAGCCGGGCCCGGGGAGCGCTGCCTATACAGCCACTTTTACACAGGTTCGCCCGCAACTACTCGTATGCTGGGGTGTCGTAGCGGCCAGACTGTCGCGACCCAGCGCCAGCCAGCCCATGCCCATGCATCCAGGAGGCCCATCGTGCTACCGAATCCCCTGAGGCGTGTCGCGATGCTGATCGGCGCGCTCCCCCTGCTCGCGGCGGCCGGTCCGGTGGCCTCCGCCAACGCGATCGAACCAGCGACTTCGCAGATCACCTCGCCCGCCGGTCCGACGTACGCGCTCGACAACGAAAGCGAATCCTCGCCGCCACCCGCTTTCACCGTGGAAGGCACCACGACCATCGGTGGGATGGTTGCACTGCGCTGCTACTACGGGGCGGGAGCCAAAAGCTACAACACGCTGGCCAGCGAAGTGGCGGTGAGCGGCGGCGGCTCGTTCACGGCTGTGGTCAAGCCGGAATCGCTGCCCGAAGGACCGTGTGTGCTGCGCGCCGTTCCGGTTGGCGACGAAGAATCCCATCCGCCGGCCGCGTCATCCGAAGAAGCGGGAGACCCGTTCAAAGGCCCCCACGTGGTGGGCTCTCGGTTTCAATTCTACACGGAAAACGGCGTCAATTACGATTACGAATTCGAAGCTTACTCACTTACCAGCTATCTCGATATCGAGTCGGTGGGCGATTGTGGGTTGGACTACTCACGCCTGTTCGCCCAGGACTCCCTCCTCCCGAGCGCCCATCTGTTCTACTGCAACGCCGCCCTCCCCGAACAGGACAATCGTCCGTCGGGGTCACCCACCCGCTCCGCGCTGCAGATCGATGGCGCCAACGCTTACGGTCCCGCGGCCGCGGCCTACGTCAGTAAACAAATTTACGAAGAACTGGCGTCCAAAAAAGAGCCGACCACGCCTGTCGCGGGGGTCCCACAGATAACGGTAACCCAATCTCTCGACCGCTCGACTGGACTCGTCAAGATCGCCGAGGTCGACCCGATCGTCAAGTGCTCGCCGTCGACGGTCTTCCCGCCGACAGCCACCAGTTGTACGAGTTTCGTCTCAACGGGCGTGCAGCTCGAACGGACCTGGCAGACGAGCAACGCCGATCAGGTGGCGTGGATGACCGACACGTGGCGCTCGACCGACGGCGCCGCCCATTCCCTGAATGCGCTTTATGACCAGATGACCGAAAACGGTGGCAAAGAAGGGGGCGCCTACGAGTTCCCCGGCGCCAGCGCATTTTCGGCCACCACCAAGGGGCAGGTGGTGACATTGCCCGCCGGCGCGGGCAAGATCTACTACAAGGAGGACGCGGAAACGCTCAACGTCGGAGACGGCGAACATCCACAGGGTGCGATCGTCTACGACACCCCGCCCAGCGGATCGGTGTCGATCTACCAGGGAACCGCGGCCAAAGAAGCTCAGAACGGCTTCGAGATGCCCTACCAGGCCACGATTCCCGCGGGCGGCGCCTACACGCTCAACATGGCGTTCATCCAGGCATACAAGCTCTCCGAAGTCGAAGCACTGGCCTCGGAAGTGCTCGCGACCTATCCCCCGAGCGCCCCGCCGGCGCTCAGCATCACGTCGCCCGCAAACGGAGCAACCGTGTCCTCGCCGAGTGTCGCCGTCGCCGGCACCCTCACGGACAAACGCGCGATCACCTCGTTCACCGTCGACGGCAAAGCAGTGAGCGCCGGAGCCAACGGGGCGTGGTCCACGAGCGTCGCCCTGAACAAAGGCGCCAACACGATCACCGCGCTCGCGACCGACCAGGCCGGCCTCTCCACGGAAAAGTCGGTAAGCGTGACCTACACCCCGGCTCCCCCTCCGCCATCGGCGGCGGGGGCCTCGCAGGTGGGCGCCGCCAAGGGCAAGAACGGCGAGGTGACGTTCACGATCGCCTGCCGGGGCGAAGCGGGTACCAGTTGCAGTATCGGAGCGACGTTGACCACGGTCGAGAAGATCCGTCACGGCAGGCTGGTGGCGGTGTCGGCGCGGCGCCATCCCACGAGCCGCTCCGAAGAAGTAACGGTCGGGACCTCGAGCCTGACGATCCCGGCCGGTCAGAAGGTGACGATCTCGATCCAGCTCGACTCGACCGGCAAAGTTTTGCTGTCGCGTTTCGGCAGGCTGCCCGTACATCTGAGCGTGATTCAGGTGATCGCCTCCGTCGTGGGCGAGGCAGTGAGTCCCGGGCACCACTTGACGGTGATCTCCCAAAACCTCACGGTCACGCCGCGCCGCCGGCCGAGGCACCACCACCATCATCATCATCACCACCACCACCGCTGAACGCGGCGCCCGCCACCAGTGTGAGCTCGGCGTCGGCCGCCAGCGCTTAACTGGCGTCGGCCACCAGCGTTGAGCTTGGCGTCGATCGAGTCTCACGATCACGCACCGACGAGAGGGCTCCCACCGGGGATGGTGGGAGCCCTCTGCGACGGAGCCGGTCCAATGGCTGGGCGTGGCAAGCCGGCAGTGGCTGGGCTTGGCAGGGGAGGGGACCCACCCCGGCCACGCCCGGCTTCCTGCGCTAGGAGATACCCGCGGCGCGCATCGCCGCCTCGACGTCGGTGGCGTCGTGGGCCATGCCGTATTCGTTGGGGTGCACGGAGAAGGCGTCGGATTCCGGGAGCACTGGTTCCACCCAACGGGTGGGCAGCGACTTGCAGGCGTCGTGGCCGATGCTGGGCGTGAAGGTGTCGACGTAGATGTCGCCGTTGGCGGCGGCCTCACGGCTGAGCATCGCGTCGAGGTCTTTCTCCACACCGTTCAGGTAGGCGACGTCGCCTTCGGAGAGCGGCACCTGCGGGAAGCATTTGCCTTTCTGGGGGAGGATGTCGGGATAGCCGACCACGAACACCAACGCCTGAGGCGAGCGTTCGCGGATCTCCGCGAGCGCGCCGCCGACGACCGGCCCGTCGGCTTCGATCTCTTCGGCGAGTTTGTTGCCGTACGTGGCTTTGCACAGATTCAACAGGCCGAACGTCACGAGGTCCTCGGAGCCACAGGTCACGAGCGTTTCGCCGAACAGCCCGTTGTCGTTGCCGCCGATCCCCACTGACACGACGCCGGTGGAGGCGCTGAGCGCGTCCTCTTGCGGCGGCTGGTCGGAGTACTGGGCGGTGGTCGTGAGGTTGGCGGTGGTCGCCCCCGAGCAGCTGACGTCGGTCAGTGACAGCCCGAGCGCCGAGGCGCTCAGGTGGGGATAGTCGCGCGCCGACTGCAGGCATTCGAGCGGCGCCCCCGACGCGGGCGGCAAGATCAACGGCCCGGCGGTGTAGGAGTCCCCGAGCGACACGTACGAGGTGGCGGTCGCGAGCGAGGGCGCCGCGAGCGCCAACAACCCCGTCAGCGCGAGCAGCGCCGCAGAGAGCCCAGCCGCGCGAAGCGGCCTGTGGCCGCCCGGGCCTGAGCGCCCGCGCGTCCGGGTGGAGGGCAGGGGTGAGTGGGACATGGATGCAGCTCCCTTCCTTCGATCGATCGATCAGCAGAAACGATCAGCCTGTCGAACAGCGGCCGATCGGGCGAGTCCTACCCGAGAGCACCGCCTCCTACACCCCTGTTTCCAGCTCGATCGCAACCGCCCCTGTGGGGAGGCGGCTAGAAGATTTGCTGGTAGATCAAGAAGACGTTGAGCACAGTGATCAGCCCGGCGAGCGAGAACGCGGCGATCGTGGTGTGCAGCCGGTTGACGTGCACGCCCATGATCGCGCGGTTGGAGGTGAGCAGCACCAGCGGGATCAGCGCGAAGGGGATGCCGAAGGAGAGGATCACCTGGCTGAACACCAGCACCTGGGTGGGGCCGAGGCCGACGGCGAGCACGGCGATCGCGGGCGCCATCGTCACGAGGCGGCGTGCCACCAGCGGGATGTTGAGGCCGACGAAGCCCTTCATCACGACCTGCCCGGCGTAGGTGCCCACCGAGGAGGAGGAGGCGCCGGAGGCGAGCAGCGCCACCGAGAAGGCCAGCGCGGCGCCGCCGCCGACAAGCTGGCCGAAGGCGGCGTGGGCCTCGGGGATCGTGCTCACCCCGGCGTGGCCGGTGTTGTGCAGGAGCTTGGCGGCGACGGCGAGCATCGCCATGTTGACCAGCCCGGCGAGGCCGAGCGCGATGATCACGTCGAGGCGCTCGAAGCGCAGCACGCGCCCGCGCTCGCGGTCGTTGCGCACGGGGGTGCGCCCGTTGGTCAGCGCCGAGTGCAGGTAGATCACGTGCGGCATCACCGTGGCGCCGATGATCCCCACCGCGAGGTAGAGGCTGCCGCTGCCCGCTAGGTGCGGCACCAGCCCGCCGAGCGAGGCGCGCGCGGAGGGGCCGATGCGCAGCGTCTCGTATAGGAAGCCGAGGAAGATCACCCCGAGCAGCGCGGTGATCGCGAGCTCGAAGCGGCGGACGCCGCGGCGCTGCAGCGCGAGGATCACGAACGCGATCACGCCGGTCATCAGCCCCGCGGTGAGCAGCGGCACGCCGAACAGCAGGTTGAGCCCCAGCGCGGCGCCGACGAACTCGGCGATGTCGGTCGCCATCGCCATCACCTCGGCCTGCACCCACATGCCCCATGCGAACGGGCGGGGATAGGTGGCGCGGAACAGCTCGGGGAGGTTGTGGTCGGTGATGATCCCGAGCTTCGCCGAGAGGTACTGGATCAACATCGCCATCACGTTGGCGATCAGCACGACCCACAGCAGCAGGTAGCCGAACTGCGCGCCGCCCTGGATGTTGGTGGCGAAGTTGCCGGGATCCACGTACGCGACGGCGGCGACGAACGCGGGGCCCAGCATCGACAGCGTGGCGCGCACGCGCCCGCGCGCCAGCAGCTTCTCGAGCGCGCTCGGGCCGAGCTCGAGCGCCGCGGGGGTGGTCTGAGCGACGGGCTGCGCGCTCATGCCGTGGCCCCCTCGCGGTCGCCGTCGAGCTCCACGCGCATCGCGCACGCCAGCTGGCCGCCGATCGGGTGCTCGCGCCCTTCGAAGCTCACGAACAGCGGCCCCCCGAAGGGCTGGCGATCGCGCACCTCGAAGCGGTCGCCGGGGGAGATGCCGCGCTGCGAGAGGTAGCGGAGCATCTCCGGGTCGCTGTCGGACACGCGCACGAACACCCCTTCCGCGCCCGCCTGCAGGCTCTCCAGGCTGCACGTCTCGGGCTCGCGCAGCTGCAGGTCGGCGCTGGGGATCGGGTCGCCGTGGGGGTCGAGCGTGGGGTCGCCGAGCTTCGCGGCGATCAGCTGCTCGAGCTCCTCGGAGAGCACGTGCTCCAGCACCTCCGCCTCGGCATGCACCCGATCCCAGGGCATCTGCAGCGTCTCCGCGAGGAACAGCTCCAGCAGACGATGGTGGCGGATCACCTCGAGCGCCACGCGGCGGCCCTTGTCGGTCAGTCTCACCCCGCGGTAGGGCACGTGCGTAACCAGCTCGAGCTCCTCCAGCTTGCGCAGCATCGCCGACACCGAGCCCGGCGTGATCGCCAGCCGCTCGGCGAGCGCATTCGTCGAGACGGGCTCGTCGCTGCGGGACTCCAGCGTGAAGATCGCCTTGCAGTAGTCCTCCACCGCGGATGATCGCATCTGCTCTCGCGCTGCCATTGGGTTTAGTTTATGGCACGCCAAGATTTTCGTCAAGGCATGGCCAGATGTTCGATTTGGATAGCCCCCGGACTGTGGTAGGAGGCGAGTTTTAGGAAAGATGCTCTCGGTGAACCGCGACTACGAGCTGCAGACCCACCGGGCGGAGGACCGCCACTGGTGGTATCGCGGACGCCGCCACGTGCTCGAGCGGACGATCGCGCGCATCGGCCTGCCACCCCGCGCGCGGATCCTCGACGCCGGCTGCGGCAGCGGGCGCAACATGGTCGAGCTCGCCCGCCATGGCGAGGTGACCGGCGTGGAGATCTCGCCGACCAGTGTCGAGCTCGCCCGCGCCCGCCACGTCGGCGAGGTCGTGGAGGGCTCGGTGATGGAGATGCCGTTCGCCGAGCGCTCGTTCGACCTCACGGTGTGCCTCGACGTGATCGAGCACCTGCCCGACGACCGCGGGGCGCTGCGCGAGCTGCGGCGCGTGCTGGCGCCCGGCGGGGCGCTGCTGGTGACGGTGCCCGCCTACCAGTGGCTGTGGAGCGGCCACGACAAGGTCAACCACCACTGCCGCCGCTACTCCCTCGCCACACTCGAACAGGCTGCGCGCGAGGCCGGCTGGGAGTGCGAGTACAGCACCCACTTCAACGCGCTGCTGCTGCCGGTCGCGATCGCGCTGCGTGCGCTCGAGCGCCTGCACCGCGGCACGACCGAATCGAGCCTTGACCTGTGGGTGCCGCCTGCGCCTCTGAACTGGCTGCTGCAGCGGCCGCTGGAGCTGGAGGCAGCGGCGATCGGCCGCGGGGGGCGGATCCCCGTCGGGCTCTCGCTCCTAGCGGTGCTGCGGTAAGGGGGTGGCGCAGGCGGCCGAAGGCTGGCTGGCCGAAACGGGGATGCGAGCCGAAGGCGAGTGTCTCCCGGCTTCGGTCGGGCGCCTCGCTCCCCGACCAGAGAATCCTGCTCGGCGGCTGAGCAGGGCGCCTACCCCGCCGACGGATCCATGCGGAAGGTCCAGGCGCGGTTGGCGATGAACGTGAACACGACCACGATCGCCGTCGCGCACGCCTGCCCGACCAGCTTGCCGAGGCCGGCGTCGTGCACGAACACGAACACCAGCCCGAGGTTGGCCGCCAAGCCGCAGCCCTGCACCACGATCCAGCGCACCGGCGTCAGCGAATCGCCCACGTGGCCGCGGAAGGTCCAGCTGCGGTTCCACAGGAAGCCGTTGACCATCCCCACCGCGTAGCCGATCGCCGACGCCGCGATGTACCACATCCCGAAGCCGTTGATCAGCACGGCGTACACCGCGAGCGCCAGCAGCGTGTTGGAGATCCCCACGATCCCGAACTTCACGAACTGCGCCACGAGTGCGGGATTGAGCTTCGCCTTAGGGGCGTCCACTACCGTGGCCGTCTCCATTACTCTGTCAACTGTCTCGTCGATGCTTCCCACCTCCGCAACTTAAGCAGTTTTCCCAACCCCGATGTCCGACACCCCCCGCAGCCCCACCCTGCTCAGCGTCGTCGCCCCCGTCTACAACGAGGAGGAGCTCGTCGAGCGCTTCGTGCGCCGCGCCTGTGCCGCCGTCGCCGACTACACCTTCGAGCTGGTGCTGGTCAACGACGGCTCCTCCGACGCCACCCCCGAGCTGCTCGACAGGATGGCGGCCGAGGATCCGCGCGTGAGGGTCATCCATCTCTCCCGCAATTTTGGGCACCAGGCGGCGCTCACCGCCGGGCTGGAGCACGCGGTGGGGGATGTGGTGGCGATGATCGACGCCGACCTGCAGGACCCCCCCGAGCTGATCCCCACGATGGTCGCCCGCTGGGAAGCCGGCGCCGACGTGGTCTACGCGGTGCGCAAGCAGCGCGACGGCGAGACCGCCTTCAAGCTGGCGACGGCCTCGTGGTTCTACAAGCTGTTCGACAAGCTCGCCCAGGTCGACCTCGAGCCCAACTCCGGCGACTTCCGCCTGCTCGACCGCCGCGCGCTCGACGCGCTGCTGACGATGACCGAGCGCTCGCGCTTCCTGCGCGGCATGACCGTGTGGGTCGGCTTCACCCAGACCGCGGTCCCATACGAGCGCGACGCCCGCCACGCCGGCGAGACCAAGTACACGCTGCGCAAGATGCTGCGCTTCTCGCTCGATGCGATCGCCTCCTTCTCGCACGTGCCGCTGCAGCTCGCCACGTACGTCGGGCTGCTCTCCGCCGGCCTCGCCTTCTTCGCGATCCCGGTCGTGATCGGCCTGCACTTCGCCGGCTCCTACCTGCCCGGCTTTGGCTCGCTGACGATCGCGATCCTGCTGCTCGGCGGCATCCAGCTGATCGCGCTCGGCGTGATCGGCGAGTACGTCGGGCGTATCTACGACGAGGTCAAGCACCGGCCCCTGTACATCGTGCGCGACGAGCGCAACCGCCCCACCGGCGCCCACGGCCCGCTGGCCCCGATCGCGCGCGCCGGCCTGCCCGCGCAGATGCCGCCGAGAGCATCGGCGGAAGCTGAGCCGTGGTCGACCCCGCCGCGGGCCCGATCCCGCACGAGGAGCGTTGAGCATGGAGCACCGCCAGGAGCGCATCCGCCTCGAGACCGCCCGCCACCGCATCGAAGGCTCCCTCACGCTCGCCCGCGATGGCTACCGCAGCCGTGTCTCCGACGTGCTCAACGCCTCCGAGCGCGACTTCCTGACGCTCACCGAGGCGACCGTCGAGCCGCTCGACGGCGGCCCGGCCGAGGATCACCCCTTCCTCGCCGTCGCCCGCCGCCACGTCGTGTTCGCCGTCGCGCCCGTCGAGGAGCCCGAGCCCGCTGAGTAGAGCACGCTTCGGCGCAATCGAATCGCTGGATATGCTGGCGCGTGCAGTTGTGTAATCAAGCATCTCAAGCCTGAGGGGATGACGGTGGAGACTGATCTGCTTGGCGCGGATATGCGCCGAACTGGAACAGCGCATGGCAGAGCTGCGGCCGCTGTTGGATGAGCACGAGCGCCTGCTCGAGGTCGACGACACGCTCGCCTCGATCGAGGCCGCGCCGGCCGCTGGCCCGCCCCCCGAGCCCCCGCCCCGGCCAGCGCCGTCGCGCCGTCGCACGCGCGGGCCACGCGGCTCGGCCGCCGGCGCGATCGAGCTGTTGGCCTCGGCACCCGAGCCCCTCGCGCCGGAGCCGGAGCCCGCACCGTCTGCGCGGCCGCACTCCGCGCCCGCTGCCCGCGACGCCCACGCTGCGCACACAGCCGATGCTGAGCGCCCCCTCCGCGCAGCCCGTGCCGTCCGCCCGGCCCGCGTCCACCCCGGTCGAGGCGCCCCCGCCGGCCATCCGGGAGCCGGCTGTCGAAGAGTTCGAGCTCGAGCCTGAGGCCGAGCGCAAGCCGGCTTCGCCGAGCGACGTGCGCCATGCGATCCTCGCGGCGCTCGAGCACGGCTCGCACACGATCGGCGAGCTTGTGATGGTTACCGCGATGAGCACCCCCGAGATCCGCACCAACCTCAGCCAGCTCGCGCGGCAGCGCAAGGTCACGCGGGTCAAGCGGGAGGGCGACGGCAAGAGCGCCTTCGCGCTGCCAGCCTCCTCCGCGCTGGGGTGAGGACGCCGTCGCCGGCCCTAGGGCCCGGTGGCATCCATGTCGCGAAACGTCCACCACGGGCGGCAAGCGCCGCTGGTCGAAACGGGGATTCCGGCCGCAGGCCGGTGTCTCCCGGCTTCGGTCGTCGCCGTATATTGGCTCGATGGCCGCACCCTCCACACTGGAGACGACGCTCCTGCCCGGGGCGCGGGCGCTGTTGGCGTTCCATGCGCGGGAACTGCCGCAGCGCGACGACCTGTGCGGAGCGTTCTGCGGCGCGCTGGCGCTGCGCGCGAGCCGGCGTCGAGCGTGCCTCCGGACGGCCGACGGGACACACGAACGAGCCGACGGGAGATGCGGACGAACCGGCCGGACGCTCGGGCGCGCCAAAGGTCCATGCGGGCGAGCCGGTCGACCAGGACACGGTGGCGGTGGCGGCCGGAAGCGTCGTCTCCGCGACGCTCGGACCCCGGCCATCTGCCGCACGGCGAAGCTGGCCGGCGCGATTACCGCCTGGCGCTGCCGTTCGTCGACGATGCGGCTGTGTCGGGCACGACGGCCGCCGGCGTGGTGGACGCGATCGAGCAGCTAGCCGACGGAGCGCTCGGGGCGACTCCCCTACGGCGGCCCGTGGACGACGGGGACGCTCGACGGCCTGTTCGAGCTCGTCGCCGGTCTCGAGCGCCCGGTGGCGTTGATCGCCAACCTCGCCACCCACCACCTGTGGGGCGGGCACGCGCGCCTCGATCGGCTGCTCGCGTATCTGTACGAGGGGGAGCAGAGCGGCCCCCCGCCCGACTGGGACGTGGGGCACTTCGTCTGCGTGTTCGGCCGCGTGCGGGGCCCGAGCGGCACCCTCTACGGTGTGGCCGACACATACCCCGCGCTGGGCCACGGCGGCGTGCACATGCAGCCAGCCGAGCGGCTCGCCGCGGCGATCGAGCGGCGCGACAAACCCGCCGGGGGCGTGGTGGTCGTGCTCGCCGCCGACGATGTCGCGCGGGTGCGCGCGGCATCGCACGACCTGGGGCTGCACGAGGGCATCTGGGACAACGGGACGGTGTTGGCCGAGGTGACGAGTTGAGCTCGACCGAGCCGCCCGCACCGCGGGATCCCAGCGCGCCGTGGCGCCGCGGGAGCACCGCCGAGGCGCCGCGATGAGCTCGACCGAGCCGCTTGCCACACAGGGTCTCCAGGCGCCGCGCCACCGAGGGAATACCCCTGAGGCGCCGCGATGAGCTCGACCGAGCTGGTCGCGCTGGTGTGCTGCGACCTCGGCGGGATCGTGCGCGGGCGCTCGCTGCTGACGTCCGAGCTGGAGGAAACGCTGCAAGCGGGCGTGGGCTGGGTGCCCGCCAACCACTCGCTCACCCCGCACGGGCCGCTCGCCGAGCACACGCCGTTCGATTCGACCGGCGACCTGCGCCTGCTGCCCGACCCCGACACCCACGTGCGTGTGGAGGCCGAGTCCACCGGGAGCGGGATGTCCGACACGGGCGCCAACGCGCTGGAGCTGGTGCTGTGCGACATCGTGGAGACCGACGGGGCCCCGTGGGAGTGCTGCCCGCGGCGCTTCCTGCGCGATGCGCTCGCGGAGCTCGAGCGCGAACTCGGCGCGCGCGTGGTGGCAAGCTTCGAGCACGAGTTCCAGCTCCTGGGCGCCGAGCCGGGCGCGGCGGCGGCGCCCTTCTCGCTGGAGGCGCAGCGGCGTGCCGAACCGTTCGCGGCCGAGGCGATCGGCGCGCTGGTCGAGGCGGGGGTCCAGCCCGAGCGGATCTTCGCGGAGTTCGCCCCCCATCAGTTCGAGATCCCCGTCGAAGCGGCGGAGGGGATGACGGCCGCCGATCGCGGCGTGGTGCTCAGGGAGGTCGTGCGCGAGGTCGCCCGCCGGCGCGGGCTGCGCGCCACCTTCACGCCGCTGCTGCACCCCGACCAGCCGGGCAACGGCGTGCACATCCATCTCAACCTGCTCGACGCCGACGGCGCGCCGCTGCTCTACGACGGGGCACGTCCGGGCTGCCTGAGCGAGCTGGGGGGCCGCTTCGCGGCGGGGATCCTGCGCCACGCGGGGGCGCTGTGCGCACTGTGCGCCCCCAGCCCCGTCTCGGCCGCGCGCCTCACACCCCACCGCTGGAGCGCGGGCGCGGTTTGCCTGGGCGAGCGCAACCGCGAAACGCTGCTGCGCATCCCCCCGCTGGTGGCGCTTGCAGCCGGGGATGGGACCTCACCATCCTCCCCCTCCCCCTCCTCCCCCAATCCCTTCCCCGATCTGGCACGGCAGCTGCGCCTGGAGTATCGCGGCGCCGATGCCGCCGCCAATCCACACCTGGCGCTCGGGGCGCTCATTCGCGCCGGCCTGGACGGAGTGCGCGCGGGCCTCGCACCGCCGCCGATCCTCGACCGTGACCCCGCCCACCTCGACGCCTCCGAGGCCGAGCGCTTCGGCGTCGGCGCATTGCCGGCCTCGCTGGAGGAGTCGCTGCGCGCGCTCGCCGAGGACGACGTCGCGCGCGGGTGGCTGGGTGAGACGCTGTACGAGGCCTACGTCGGCATCAAGCGGTCGGAGCTGGACGCGGTCGCCGAGCTGGACCTCGGCGAGGCCTGCAAGCGGTATGCCGCGATCTACTGACGGCGTCGCGTTCGACGCCATTTATGCGCTCGGTATCGCGATAGTATGCATCAAAGGTGGGTGGGGTTTGTTATAAAAATTTAAAAGCCCGATAGCCATTGCGCACGGCCTTTAAAAAGTTGCATACGAACCCTCATGCGCTCTGAATTGCTGGGGCGGCTGCTCGAAGGCGTCGAGCGCGAGCTGCCGCGCGCAGTGGAGCTGCGCCACCGGCTGCACGAACGGCCAGAGCTGGCGCACGCTGAGCAGTGGACGGCGGAGACAGTCGCCGCGGAGCTGCCGGTTCCGTGCACGACGGTCGCCGGCACCGGGCGTATCGCCAGGGTGGGGCCGCCCAGACCGGACGGCGGCGCACCCGTGGCGGTGCGCGCCGAGCTCGACGGCCTGCCGATCGAGGAGCGCACCGGCGCCCCCTTCAGCGCCGCCAGGGGCGGTGCAATGCACGCGTGCGGGCACGACGTGCACATGGCGGCGCTGGTGGCGCTGACCCGCGCGGCGCACGCGCTCGAGGAGGAGCTGCCGGCGCCACTGCTGGCGGTGCTGCAGCCGAGCGAGGAGGCCTACCCCTCCGGCGCGGAGGAACTGGCGTACGGGTCACCTACGGGGGCAGCGCCGAATCCCGGACCAGCGACGGAGACGGTTCGGGGTCCGGAGCGGGCGACGGAGACGGCACACACAGCGCAGCGGAATACCAGACGCGGCCCGCTCGCGGAGCTGGCACCGGCGGCGATCGTGGCGGCGCACGTGCACCCCGAGCTGCGCTGGGGCACGGTCGCGCTCGACGAGGGTGCGGTCAACGCCTCCTGCGACGCCGTCGAGATCGTCGTCGAGGGGGAGCCCACGCACGGCGCGTACCCCCACCACGGGAGCGACCCGATCCTCGCGCTCGCGCAGATCGTCGTGGCATTGCACGCGCAGGTCGGGCGCCGCATCGACCCGCTGCACGCGGCGACGCTCACGGTCGGGGTATTGGAGGGAGGGGGGGCGGAGAACGTGATCCCGGCGCAGGCGCGCGCCCGAGCGGCGCTGCGCGCCCACCGCCCCGAGGACCGGCTGGCGCTGCGCGCGCTGGTCGAGGAGGTCGCGGCCGGGGTCGCGGCGGCGCACGGCTGTCGCGCAAGCGTGCGATTGACCGCGGGCGAGCCGCCGCTGGAAAACGACCCCCTCATCGTCGCGCGAGCGCGGGAGCTGCTGGCGGGCGCCGGCTTCGAGCGCGCCCCGGAGTGGCGCTCGTGCGGCTCGGACGACTTCGCCTTCTTCGCCGCGCTCGCGCCGATCGCGATGGCGTTCGTCGGCCTCGACGGCGCTCCGGGCTTCACGCCGCGCCCGCTGCACCACCCCGAGCTGCTGGTGCCCGACGACGCGGTGGGGGCGGTGGCGCGGGCGCAGGCGCTGCTCTACGTGGCGGCGCTCGGCCAATACCAACCGCCTGAAGCTGGGCAACCTCTGCCGTAGCAGTCCGGGCCATCGCCTACGAGCCGTCGTGCCGCAGCATCACTTCCGGCCCCCGCCCTTGCTCGAGAAGGCGTAGGCGCCGCCGCTCATCGTGACACCAGAGCCACGAACGCCATCGCGTTCGCCGAGCTCAGGTGCCTACGTAGTCTGCTGCACATCGAATCATCGAACATCTCGCCAGTTGTGACCTATCGCTTGCCTTTTGTGACCTTGCCTTTGTGCGCCCGCCTACCCTTCTTGCGCTGCTTGGCCTTGGCCCTCACGCACTTACCGTCGTGTTCGTCCCGCCTGTAGCCCGTCTTGCACTTGGCGGTGGCCGCCGGCTCTCCGGGGAGCTGGATCGCCGGTACCGGAAGGATCGCCAGAAGTGACGGTGCGGCGATCGCCGCGGGCAGCCCGGGTGTCGTGAACGTGATCGTGACTCCCTGAAGGGAATGCGAGGCGTTGAGGATGTAGCCGCTCGAGACGCTGAGCCTGTAGGCGTAGCTCGTGCCCGGCTGCAGGCCCGTCAGCTGCACGCTCGCCGGGACGGGCACGGCGCTTGTGCCGGCCGATCCGGAGAGCACGATGCCGTACTGCGTCGCCGCGCCGTTGTACACACCGAGTTCGAACACGTAGCTGGCGGGCACGCCGTGCGGTTCCACGATGCCCGAGATCACTGCGCCGGTCGGCGCGAGGGCTTCGTAGGCGCCGGTCTGGACGGCCGGGATCGCCGCTGGGCCGGTCGTGAAGGTGTCTTCGGCGCCGTTGGTGGTGTCTTGGCGTGGTTCGCCTGATTCTTCGAATTCATTGACCGCCACGAGCCGGTAGGAGTAGGTGGTCGCGGGCGCAAGACCCGCGATTTCCGCGCTGGCGGCGATTTCGGCGTCGACTTCGGAGGTTTCCGAGGGTGTGCTCTGGATCTCCGCACAACCGGCGAGGTTCGGACAAGGGCCGTATTCGAAGTGGTAGTGGGTGGTCGTGTTCTGGGGGTTCAGCGCGGCGCTAACGTCCGCGGACTGCGCGGCGACGAACGTCGCGCTCGGGGCGCCGGGGACCAGCGGCGCGAGTACTTTGGTCCTGAACAGCCGGATTTCGCCGGCACTCTGCCCGAACTCGTTTTCGCCCAGGATCTGGTAGATGTAGAACGCGTTGGGCTTCAGGCCGCTGATTTCGGCGTCGAGGTGCTCATCTTCGCTTGCGGACCCGGCGTCCTGCAGCGGGGTGGACGACGCGGGCGCACCGATCGCGTGGTATTCGAAGCGGAAGTGGGTGTCGAACCCGTTCGGTTCCAGGGATCCCTGCAGTGTCGCTGCCGTGCCCGTAACCGCGACGGCGCCTTCTGTGAGCAGGTTTTCCACCGCGGGCGGGGTCGTCAGTTCACGGTCGGCCCCCGTGTGTTGACCGTTGGTGTTGCCTGCCACGAGCCGGTAATGGTAGGTGGTCTGGGCTGTGAGACCGGCCGGTTCCGCGCTCACCGCCACCTGGTTTGAACCCGAGCCGGGCGCGGTCGCGCAGGCAATCGTGTGTCCGTACGCTTCGCCGGTGCCGTATTCAAACTCGCACGAGGTCACTTCCTGCCCGTCGGGGTCGACTTCGCCTTCGAGCTTCGCGCTCGTCCGGTGCACTTCGCTGGCGGCGCCCGTGCTGACGTCGGGCAACAGACCGAACGTGAACACCGCGACCGAGTTCGCTTCGCGCTGAGAGGCATACACCGTATGGGTTGCGCCGTCGACCGCGATGCCTCGCGAACCGGAGACGCCTGCCAGCGTTTCCTGCGCCAAGCGGTACGGTTCGCCGAATGGGCCGTAGCGGGCGATCAGGTTGCCCTGATCGGCAAACAGATCGTCGTTGCCCGGATCGATCGCGAGACCCGTAAGACACCCACAGTTGGTTAGCTGCTCTTCGATCACGGCGCCGTTCTGATCGAACTTCGCGACGTTCGGTTCGCCCTTGATGAGATAGAGGTGTTCTTCGGAGTCGACGGCGATGCCGGGGCTGCGCAGGAATTCCGGAGACAGTTCGCCGAGATGCTTGTTTTCCGGGGCGCTGTCGAACTCCTGGATGGGGCCATGGTTGCCGCCCGCTTCAGAGCCTTCTTCGGCGACCCACACGTGCCCCCGGTCATCCACGGCGACGCCGAAGATCGGCGCGTGAAACCCCGTCAGCTGGGAGACGTATTTGCCGTCGGCTGAGAACTTGTCGACCACGTCGTTGCCAGGGTCAACAACGTAGAGATCTCCGGTGGAGGGGCTCGAGGGGTCGTTGTCGACCGCGAGGTTGAACAGCGTCCCATGCGCCGCGTGTTCGGAGATCGTGGCGGGCGGCGCGAACTGCCCCGTCGGCGAGGCGCTGCCGTCGAACTGCCCTTCGAATTTCCCGCCCAGAGCGCCGAACCACTGCACCCGCCGGTTACCGGCGTCATAGACATAGACATCATGGGTGACATCGTTGACCGCCACGCCGGCGGGTTCTGCGAACTGGCCGTTCCCCGAGCCCTCCGCGCCGAAGTACGTCGGTGTCCCGTAGCCGATGAACGCGCCCGCCGCGCCTGGCAACGCAAGCGCGGCAACCGAGAGAGCAAGGACGCCGAGGGCCAGTGCCACGGTCCCGCGGGGTGTGATGTGAGTATTCATCGACCGTTCCTCCTGTTGGCATGCACCGCGCCGACGCGGGCTGTTCGCGCCTTGCGGGCCGTCTTGGCAGCTCGCGCCTTGGTGCAGCCGGTGACCGCGATCGGCGTGTTCTGGCGGATCACGGCGCCGTTCTGCGCGACGAATTCGGTCGGCATCGTGAGCGCCGGCGTCTGCTTGCGGGTGGTGACCGTGCGGTGCACGACCCGGCCGTGCACGCGCTTGGCGATCTTGCGCTTCACCGTGACGATCCCCGTGTTTGCGGCGGCGCAGAGATTCCCGTTCGCCGCGAGCGCGGAGTATGGGCCTTGCGGCAGATACAGCTGGAAGGTGTTCACCGGGACGTCGGGGATCGTCTTGAAGGTCGAGCTGGTGATCCCCGCTTTGCTGATGAACGTGCTCCCCGTGAGGTCGACCCGCACCCCGTCGCCCTGCAGCACGACGATCAGGCTGGGGAACGCTTCGCCTCCGTGGCTGACGAAGTACACCGGCCCAGAGAGTTCCACCGGCAGCAGCGGCGTGCTCGCCTTGGCGATGCCGACGACCGACGCGGCCGGGCACGCCGCCGGGTCCGTTTCGAACGTCGCCGCCAGACACGCCTTCTGCAGCGTCGGCAGGCGCGAGGGCAGCTGCTCGGGCAGGTCCACTTTCACCTGCGCGACGTTCGCGTCGTTGCCGAGCGCGTCCTGCGGATAGGAGAGCTTCACGCCGAGGCTCGCGCCATCCACCCGGCTCGTCCTGCCCGAAGTCGCGACCGTGAACGTCGGCTTGAACGCGAGGCTCTTGCAAGCGCCGACGGCGAACGGGCTGGACACGTCCGCGACGGCGTTCTCGTTCCCCGACACCTTCGCCGTGATCTGTTGCGCGGAGCAGTTGGTCGGATTGAACATGAACCCGGGTCGGTCGATGTCGACGGTGATCTGTTTCAGGCGCAGCGGCACCCCGAAAACGATCTGCGGCACAGCGTACGGGCCGGTTTCATCCGTCGTGATCGTCGCGGTCGAATCCCCCGGGTCGATGTCGATCCGGGCGCGCACGACAATCAGGCCAAGGTTGAACGGCCCGGCGACCGCGTGCGTCACGATCGACAGGCCGAACGGAGCGCCGTCGTGCGGACCGGTCAAATACACATTGCCTTCGATTTCAAACGGGTGCGAGCCGGCGCCGGAGGCAACCCTCGTGGTACCGATCTTCGACCCGGTGCATTCCCCGTATACGGCCGGGTCATTGGCCTGGTCTTCAGGACACAGCGGCACGCTGGAGAGCATCGCCAGCAAACCCGGCGGGGTATGGATCTGGATGCCCTTGACGAACTGTTCGCGATCCCCGCGCGTCAGGTTCATCGTGAAGGCGCTGAACTGGCCCGCCTGCGGCGCGACCGTCCCCGCCGTGAACCCGGGGCTGAACGGCATCGCGGCGGCACAGCCGTCGACGTCGAAGAACGAGGTGGAGAGCAGGTCGGGCGTGCCCGCGACCAGCGCCCCCTCCGGTGTCACACCGGGCGCGCTCCACGGAGTGAAGTCCGCCGTCGTGGTCGCCGGGCCGCACCCCGCTGGGTTGTCGAGCGGCGCGCGCGGTCCGCCGTTCAGATGGATGACCACTTCGTTGTAGGGCAACTGCGGCAGATCTCGCGCGACGGCCGTCAGCTGGCCCGTCGCTGGATTGGCCTCCGTTTCCAGCGGCGTCTTCAGCTCGATCCCCGTATTGGCGTACGCGCCGGTACCCCCCAATTCTAGGTAGAGCCGGTACAGGTTGCCGTCGAGCGCGTCCTGTTCGGTGCACGCCGCCTGCCCCGCGCCGCCACACCCCGGCCGCGCCAAGTACACATGCCCCTTCACCGGAACCGGCAGGAACGGTGTGATCGCTTCCGCGGTCCCGACGATCGATGCGTCCGGGCAGTGCCCCGGCGCCAGATGCCATTCACCGTCTTCCCCGATGAATTCCGATTCGGGACCTTCGATATCGATCCCTTCCGGGCCTTCCGCTTCGCACGCCCGGATCCCGTCGACCACGCCCGGAGAGACCGACATGCCCTCCGGCAGCGTGATCCTCGTTTCGCGCAGGTTCGGGGTCGCGTCCGTGCCCGCCTGTTCACTCAACGGCACATTCAGTTTCACACCCAGCCCGACCGGCGAATCCGCGAGTTGAGTATCGGGTTCGATAGCGACGCCCGTACCCGCGTTGAACTGCAGCAGTCCGCAGCCCGTCACCGCCGGCATCGTCGTCTGCGCTTCGGCCCAGCCGGTGTACTGGCCATCCACGCCAACGCTGCCCGGTTCCTCCCACGAGTCCGCCCGGATCGTCGCCGTCTCCGGGCCAGACGAGCACGCTGTCGAGGCCGCAAGGAACGGAACCGGCGCGATCCCCGCGGACTGCCCGCCCCCTTCAAGGCCTTCCAAGCAGGAAAAAGGCAACGGCTCATTGAAATTAGCGACACGACAGACCATCCCACGCAACTGATCGTGGCTTGGGTCGGCCGGCACACCCCAGAACGTCAATTCAAAGCTCGATATGCTCAGCGGAATATCTTTGCTGACCAGCGTCAGCGTATATTCGTGGTGTTTGGTGACCGGGTTTTCGGTGCGCACCAGGTGCGCGGTCAACAACGGCGTGTTGATTTTGGTCGTGTTCTCCAGCGCGAACTCCGCCGACTGGCCAGCTTCGGGGGTGACGTTCACTACCGGCGCCAGCAGCTGGTGGCCGCCCTGGATATGAGCCAAGTAGTAGCCGATCTGCGTATCGACCGGGCAGAGATTGGAGTTGTTCACCAAATAGGTCAATGGGCAGCGAGGGATCGCCATGGGATTGCCAACCAGCCCAGGAGGTACGTTCACCACAACGTCCTTCGGATCGCGCGTGGTAATGTCATGTGTTCTGTCATGTTCTTCGGTTTCAAAGGCGAACTTGGTTGTCAGAGCCCACGGCCGCCCGCCGGCCTGTGAGAACGCCGGTGAGTACGGTTCATTCACGAATTCCACTCCCACATTGCCCCCCTCGCTGACCAGCTTCTCGGTGGTGCGCGCGGTCGCCTGAACGCTGAAGCTCGTTACCTTCAGTGGCGACCCAGCCAGCGCCCAGGCGCCCTCCGCGCCCACGAGCGAGCACGCCGCCACGAGCGTCGACACCACCGCAACCCAACGCAAACCTATCGACCCGAGAACCCGTCTCACAATCCACTCCTCACGCTCGCATTGCGATGGCCGCGCGTGTGCGCGCCCATCCTCACTGCCCTGCTCGCTCGCGTTCGGCCCCTGCGCTTGCGCTTGACTCCCTTCGTGGGCTTCGCCTTAGCCGTGGCCCTCTTCGTCGCCGCGGACGACGGCGCCGGCGACGCGAAGTTGCCGCCCGGGGCCTGCAGCACACTCCCAGGCACCAGCAGCGGCGCCGGAGTCGTCAGCGGACCCTGGCAGGCATCGCCTTCGCACGGACGCCCGTTGGCCGGCGCCTGTGGAAAGCCCGCCCCCAGACGCGCGTCATAAACGTCCGGCAGCCCATCCGTGTCCTGCGGCACCAGACCATCGACCGTCACGAAGAACACGCTCGACCCGTCCGCCGAGATCGTCACGTCCTTCACCGGTTCGCTGCTGTGCCCGCTCGAGACCAGCGAAACGCTGCCTTCGCTCCCACCCGGCCCCTCGTGCCATTCATAAGCGTTGTCCAAGCCGTTGGCAGCCATCGGCGAAAGCGGCTCGGCCGAAACGAACACGATCCGCGAGCCATCTTCGCTGGCCGCACGACTGCCAAGGCCATGCTCGTTGACCAGTTGGCCGCTGTAAAGGCCAGGCAGGATGCCCGCGCCGAGCACTTCACCAGAGGCACCGAGGACGGTCCGGTTGCCGTTGTCGTCGAACCCGTCTTCGCCCGTCGAGACACGCTGCAGACTCCCGGTCTCCGCGTCGTAGCGATACACGTCGCTGGCGGGGTTCGTGTCGCCCGAGGCCAGCTGAGCGTATGTCGCGAACACCAGGAAGCGGCCGTCCGTGCCCGCGGTCTGTGCCTGTGTTTCTTCGGCGGTCACGTTCCACAGATGTTCGTCGCTGCCGGCGCCCGGACAGCGAGCGTCTTCGACCGCGCCCGAAGCGAACGAGCCAGAGCAGAGATCGCCGATAAACGTAACCGTTTGACTTTGATCGTCATAGACATACAGATTCGCCGCGCCGGCGTGGGGCACAGGCCGGCGTTCGCCTTCGAGCGCCTGCCGCTGAGCCTGGCTGAGCAGATCGCCCTCGGCCACGAAGTATGCGCGCGAACCATCGGGCGCCACCCTCGTCACCCCGAGCACACCCGCCGCCTGCCCACTATACGGATCGTGCGAGGCCTCGCTCAGCGAGGTGACTTCCCGTTCCGCCGCAGCGCATCCCGGCCGCGAGGCTGGGCAACCGATCTTCGCAACGTATAGGTTGTTCGAAACATCTTCGTCTCCGGGCACAAGAGGGCCCGCGCCGCTCGCCAGAGGGGCCGTGAAGTACACCCGCGACCCATCTTCCGAGGCTCCCTTGAAGTCGGCGCTAGCCCGCGCTTCCGCGCCCTTGCACGGGACTTCACCCGGAATCCCGCCGGCTTCACAGGGTGGATTTAGAGGACGCGAAATTTCTAAGGTACGAGATCCCCCAAGACGTACGAAGACCTGGTGCGACGACATCGTGCATGTCTCGAAGAAAACCTCGCTGCCGTCTGCGCTCACCGCGTTGAAATACTGCGGGGCCTCGGTACCCGCAAATCCGTCGTCTCCCAAGCGCGCGTCGCACAGGGGGCTGATCGGCCTGCGGCTGTTGTTCAAACCCACGAACGACACCGTCTGGGATGAGCCGCCACACCCTCGGCTGACGTCGTATAGCTGCTTGTTGCCTCCAAGTCCTTCGGCTTCGGGCGAATACTGCTCAGGACCGGTGCCGAGAATCAGAAAATGGCAGAAATCCTCGCTCGCGCCTTCGTACTGCGGGTCCGACGCTCCACCCGAGAGCGGTTTTGCCACCCCCCCGAATTCCCAACTGCCGGCGAGATCCGGTTCGTCCGTCGCGTGCAGCACGAAGTCCGTTTCGTGGGCTGGGTTGAGACCATTGGGCCCAGGATCGCCCATCGTGAGCGCGGTGCTCAGCGAGGGGGTCAGATCCATCGCCAGCTTTTCGACGATCATCGCCGCCGGCGGCAGTAGCGACGCGGTCGACCAGCCGCTCGCCGTGCGGTGCGACATGTAGTCGATGAAGCCTGCTCCCGAGGTTGCTCCCGCGAAGCTGCCGGCCGAAAAGAAGGCCACGGCTTCGCCATTCGGCGACACGGCCCGGACTTCGGCGACGCCATAGCCACCGCCCTTGTAGAGCGGGCTGACCATCTCGTAGTGGCGTTCGCTGGAGAGCGCGAGCGCCGATGGAGTGCCGCCCAGCATGAGCGTCATGAGCGCCGCACACGCGGCCACCAGCACCGTCGACATCGGTTTGCGAGCACGCATCAAGTCCTGCCTCCTGTTCCCTCTCTGGTAGATATGCCGCGCCAGCGCATCACGCGACCTCCTTGCAATCGCGAATGACGAGGCTGAGGCGCTGCGCGACCTGGCGGCCCAGCGGCGTAAGCTCCCACGCGTTGGGCTCACCGCTCTGATGGCCCCCGCCGACATTCACCACAAGACCCAGGCGCTCCAGGCGCCGCAAAAGCTTTGAGATCTGCCCCGGGTCCACGATCCCTGCCCGATCGGCGATCGTGCGGTTGCTCGCGAGTGGAAGGTCGGCGATGCACTCCAGCACGCGCGCGGTCCGATACGTCAGGCGCATCGGGACGTCCCCCAACGGGTCCGGTTCGTCCTCGGCATCCTGCCCAAGGTTCGAAGACGCCGGGCGCAACGCGGGAGGAGCCGGGCGCTGCTGCTCGCGACGTGCCGCCCGCGCCCCCAGATACTGCAGGGCGATCATCCCCATCAGCTCATCCAGCAGTTCCGTCAACGGCCGCCGGTCACCGCTGCGCAAACGCGCGTAGATGACGCCAAACGCGCCACCCACCAGGCCTTCCGCGGTCACCAACGTGCACCCCTCTCCACGGGAGCCCTCACGGCGCCCCTCGTCGAGCACAGCCGCCAGCCGGGCGAGAATCCGCTCACGACGCTCCATCGCCACAGGACCCCCATGCAGCGCCTGCACCACGCAGATCCGCGCCAGTGTCAGCTCACTGTCCAGGAATGAGAGAATCACCCACAGGCCCGCGCGCACCCGTTCACGCCAGGCGAGACCCTCAACACCGGCCGCCTCGAGCTCCTGCTCGACCCGCTGCACGACCTCCTCCAGCAACGCCACCAGGCACGCATCGCGGTTCTCGAACAGCTCATAGAACGTGCGACGCGAAACCCGCGCACGAGCGGCGATCCGCTGCACCGTGCTCTGCTCATAGCCGACCTCGTCGATCACCCCTGCCGCGGCCGCCAACACACGCGAGCGCTGGATCTCCTCTACGTGCACGCGTGGCGCACCAAGCGACAAGACCAACTCCTTCGATCCGCGCCGCGCGCGCCGCTCGCTCGACCGGGAACGCTCAGCCAGGCGCTTACGCGCCGCTCTCGTCGCGCCGCTCCGCGCCGGGGTCGCCATCAGCATGCCCCCCACACGCGTGGGGGGCCGATCAAAGCCGCCCTGTGCCCAACCCCCGCGGAATGAGCCGCCGGAAGCCCACCCCCCGCGGGGACGAAGCAAAGGCGGCGCGCATGCGCCCGATGAAGAGTCTCTGCGGCTAGGCCGCTAGACGAAGAGAGAGAGAGAGAGAGAGAGATGCGACAGCGCCAAGCTGGCGCATCTAGCATCAGCCCGCCGGGCCGACGCGCACATCCCCATCATGAATCTCCCTCTAGAAACCACGCTCAAACAACTCCCTCATCGCTCTGATCCGGTGCCTCTCCCATAACTACAAAAACCCTGCGAGCGCTTGACGTCAACCACAAAGCGGTATGACCCCCAACCAGACCCTATGTACCCGGCTCCCAACGGTGGGAGGGCCGGCCTGCTGACGCAGCGTAACGCACCACGGCACAACTGTCAAGCCCCCAGGTGACGCTATGCGCGGGGGCGGCAACTTACTATCAAGAGGCGCCGGTCGCCGGGCATGGAGGCCCGGCGCCCATCAGGCTGGGCTTCGCGGCGACGCACGCGGACGATCCCAAAATCCCTACACCAGCACCCGCCGCCTGAAGTTGCGCAACCCCAGGCCGAGGAAGAACGCGCAGAAGGCGATCAGCACCGGGTAGATCACATACAGCGGCATGTGCGAGGCTTCGGTCAGCCCGGCGCGCATTCCCTCGGCGACGTAGATCAGCGGGTTGATCAGCACCAGGATCTGCAGCCAGTGAATCCCGGCGACTTCCACTGGAGCAAGCTTCGTCCACTGGTAGTAGGTGCCGCCGAGGAACGTCAGCGGCAGCACGACGAAGCCGAACATCAACCCGATGTTGCGGGGCTCGAAGGTCGTGCCGAGCAGCAGTCCGAGCGAGGTCATCGCCACCGAGGCGAGCGGGATCAACGTCAGCACGATCCACCAGTGCACCGACAGGTGGGCGTGCACGCCGGGGGCGTGGATGACCGCGGCGATCGGGAACACGATCACGGCGGCGAGCATCCCCTGGACGGCGCCGGAGAGCACCTTCGCGATCGCGACCAGCCAGATCGGGCAGGGCGCCTGCACGCGGTCCTCGATCTCGCGGGTGTAGCCGAACTCGGTGGACATCTGCAGCGCCACCGCCTGGATCCCCTGGAACATGATCGAGATCGCCACCACGCCGGGGACGAGCACGGTCGCGAAGTCCGACTCGGTCGTCGCGTTGGAGCCGTGCCCGCCGCCCCCGATCCCCTGGCCGATCGTGGGGAACACGTACAGGAACACGAACACCAGCAGGAACGGCTGGATCAGCACGCGGGCGACGAATTCGGGGACGTTCTTGCGCAGCACCGTGAGGTCGCGCAGGATCAGCGCGCCGAGCGCGGTGCGGCTGGCCACGAACGTGGAGCGCGTGGGCGTCAGCACGATCGCGGCCTGAGGTGTGGGCCGCTTGCCGTCGGTGCTGGTCGCGACGGCGCTCTGCGTGGCCGTGGCAGCGTCAGGAGTCGTCATTCGCGTCCTCTGGCGGCGGCCTGTGGCATCTCGGGAGTCGTCATTCGCGTCCTCCGACGGGGGCGGCACATCCCGGATGCCGCACGGCGACCGTGGTGATCGCGTCCGGGGCGCTCATTCGCGCAGCTCCTTGCCGGTCAAGTTGATGAACACGGTTTCGAGCGACGGTTCGGCGACGGAGAGGTCGACGAGCTCGAAGCCCCCGCGCTCCGCGGCCGCCACGACCCGCGGCACGATCCGCTCGGAGCCCTTCACGTGCAGCTCGACGCCGCCGTCGACCACGCGCGTGCGCGTCACGCCCTTGATCTCTCGCTCGAGCGTCGCGGCCAGCGAGTCCCCGTCGCCGGACGCCTTCACCGTCACGATCGTGTCGGCGCCCACCGACCGCTTGAGCCCCGCGGGCGTGTCGAGCGCGAGGATCTTGCCGTGGTCCATGATCGCCACACGGTGGCAGAGATGGTCGGCCTCCTCCATGTAGTGGGTCAGCAGCATGATCGTCTGCCCCGCCGCGTTCAGCTCGCCGAGGATCTCCCACAGCGCGAGGCGGCTCTGCGGATCCAGGCCCGAGGTGGGCTCGTCCATGAACAGCACCGCCGGCCGATGGAAGATCGCGCGCGCCACCATCAGCCGCTGTGCCATCCCGCCGGAGAGCGCGAACACCGACGCCTGCGCCCATCGCGCGAGGTGGAACTGCTCGAGCAGCTCGTCGGAGATGCGCCGCGACTCGGCCGCGCCAATCCCGAACAGGCGCCCGTGGAAGTACAGGTTCTCCCACACGGTCAGCTGCCGGTCCAGGGTGTTCTGCTGAGAGACCACGCCGATCAGCTGCTTGGCGAGCGCGGGGTGGGCGATCACGTCGACGGCGCCCACCGAGGCCGTCCCGGCCGTTGGGATCACGCGCGTGGTGAGCATCCCCGCGGTGGTCGTCTTGCCCGCGCCGTTGGGCCCCAGCAGGCCGAAGATCTCCCCACCCCGGATCTCCAGGTCCAGGCCATCGACGGCCGCGAAGTCGGCCTCGGCGTAGACCTTCGTCAGGCCGGCGGTGCGGATCACGGCGGAATCGGCGGTGGAGGCGCTCACGGCCATCGCCCCACCCTACCCAACGCCACGGGAGTGGACGCACCCTCGGGATCCCACGCGGCGGCGGAGTGAAAAGCGGACCGCGCGGCCGTCGGCCTACACTGACTGCCGTGCAACCGCTCCCCGAACACGGCGCCGCACGCCGCGGGCTCTTCCGGTCACCGCGCACGCTCGCACTGCTGCTCGCCCTCGCCACGCTCGCTCTCGCCGCAACGGCAGCATCCGGCGCGGCAAGCAGCGCGCGGCAGCCGGAGTCCGCGCCGGCGATCCTCATCACGACGTACAGGCTGACACCCAAGGTCCAGCGAACGGTCCGCTTCACGGGCTACGCGACCTACGGGTTCCACACCCGCCCGAAACGGCGCATCGTGAGCGCGACCGCACGGATCGTCGGCGCGCAGGCGCACGCCGTGAAGATCAGCGCCACCAGCGTCTCGCGCAACCACAAACACTTCACGGTCAAGCTGGTCTTCCCCGGCGAGCAGGGCAATCCCGGCAAGCTCGTCGTACGGCTTGGCACAGTGGGGGCCTGAGGGCCACATCAGCCTCGGCCGGGCCGCGCAACATTTGCAGGCCGACCGCGTCTCATAGGCCATGAAACCAACCGACGAACGCCAGCAGCCGCCCACACCAGTCCCGCAGAACGCTTCCGCCGCGGGCGGAAGCGGGTCCGGCCCGGGGCAGACACCAGCCTCCGCCGCCGGCGAGCGAGACGCGTTTCCTGCACTCGTGGATGCGCACGGCCCCGAGCTGCTGCGCTACGCGCGGCGCCAGCTCGGCGGCCGCGCCGAGCTCGCCGAGGACGTGCTTCAGGACGCCTTCCTAAACGCCTACCGCCACCTCGCCGCGGGCGTCAAACCGCAGAACACGAGAGCGTGGCTGTTCGCGATCGTGCACAACGCGGCGATCAACGCCGTCCGCGCGCCGCAGCCCCCGGTGTCGCTGGAGGCGTATCACTCCGTCGCGGGCGAGTCGACGCCGTCGGAGGCGATCGAGCAGCGCGAGTGGCTCGAGTGGTTGATGGGAGCGATCGGAGCCCTGCCGGCTCGTCAGCGCAACGCGCTGGTCGGCCATACCCTCGAAGGCCGCAGCTACCGCGAGCTTGCCAGCCGCGAGCAGACCACCGTCTCGGCGGTCAAGACGCTGATTCATCGCGCCCGCCGCCGCCTGGCCGAGGGTTCGCCGCTGCACGCGCTCGCCGCCCCATTCCTGCTGGTCTCACGACGCCTGGCCGGGTTCACGGCCCACCGGGCGCTGGCCGGCAAGCTGTCCGCGAACGGGATCACGGGGATGCTCGTGGCTGCGCTCGGCACCGCGACACTCACGTCCGGCCTGCTCCTCTCCGGCCAGGCGGGGCATTCGATCGCGATCGCTGCGTCCCACCGACAGACCGGGATCACACACGCCGGCACCCACCACCGCACCAGCGGGGGCGGGACCCATACGCCACGAGCCAAACGCTCCCCCGCGGCCCAGTTGCACCATGAAGCGCGGCGTGCCACGGCCGAGTGCGCAAGCGGCCGTCGTTTGGATCAACGGCTGCGAGTCGCCGCACTGCAGTACGCCGCGAGTCACCTGGAACCGATGCTGACGGAGTACACCGACTGCGAGCAGATCCTGCGAATGCGCGCAATGCGGATCGCCGGCGCGCGGGGCCACCGGCATGTGTCCGGCGGGCACCGGGGGAAGCGCCGGCGGCACGGGCACAATTCACGGGCACAATTCACTCGGGATTCGCAGCCACGCAGACAAATGGGTCGGCCGAGGTCTTAGCATCGCTGCGCCGCGGCAACGGCTACCGTGGGAACATGACCACTCTCGGACGCACCGACCTCGACGTGTTCCGCGTCTGCCTCGGCGGCAACGTGTTCGGATGGACCGCTGAGGAGCCGCAGTCTCACGCCATCCTCGACGCGTACACCGGCGCGGGCGGCAACTTCATCGACACCGCCAACTCCTATCTGGTCGAGCACGGCCGCTCGGAGACGATCATCGGGCGCTGGATCGCCGCTCGCAAAAATCGTGACCAGATCGTCGTGGCCACGAAGGTCGGCGGCGGCCACGGAGCGGTCCGCAACCTACGCGCGGACACCATCGAGCGCGAGGCGCACGCCTCGCTCGAGCGCCTGCAAACCGACCGCATCGACCTTTACTACGCGCACTTCGACGACCAGGAGACGGCGTTGGAGGAGTCGCTGGGCGCCTTCGATGCACTCGTCAAGGCGGGCACGGTCCGCCACATCGGCGCGTCCAACTACACGCCCGAGCGGCTCGCCGCTGCACTCGATTTCCAGCGCACGCATGGGCTTGCGGAGTTCACGGTCCTGCAACCGCACTACAACCTCCTCGAGCGTGACTTTGAGCGCACGCTGCTACCCGTCGCCGAGGCCTGGGACCTTGCAGTGCTGCCTTACTTCGCGCTGGCCAAGGGCTTTCTGAGCGGCAAGTACCGGCCTGGCGGCGAGGCCGTGGAGTCCGAGCGCGCCGAGGCCGCCCGGGCTTACCTCGACAGCGGAGGCGCGGCGGTACTGGAGGCCCTCGACGAGGTCGCGGCGGCCCACGAGACGACGGTGACCGCCGTCTCGCTCGCTTGGCTGCTCGCCCAGCCGCGGGTCATTGCCCCGATCGCCAGCGCGCGAACCACGGAGCAGCTCGAGCAGATCCTGCCTGCCGCCACGCTGAAGCTGACGCCCGCCGAGGTCGACCGGCTGTCGGCCACCACGCAGCTGGCGTAAGCGAAACCCCCACTTCTATCCCGGTCGATGGTGGATGGGCGCTTGGCGCTATCCGCGTTCGGCCAGGTCGCTTGGCGATCACAGCTACAGTAGATAGACGAGCGCCTCGGCCCTCGACCCGATCAGCTACGGCGCTTGGGCCTGCTCCAGCACACCGGATGGCTTACGCCGCGTCGGCGATGAGCAGCCGTGCGCCGAGATCGATGCTCTCCAGGTCGAGCAGCTCGGCATTTCGCTTCGCCCACGCGCCGCTGTCGAGGTCTTTGGCGAGCGAGGTTACAGCTCGCCGCTCGGCAAGCTCGCCCACTCGCGCCCACACCGAGCAGCCGCGGCGAACGGGCTCGCGCAGATAGGCCGCCGGTCGGCGCCAGTAAGCGTGAAAGAAGCCGTCGATCACATCGAAGGGGATTGGGACGGGCTCCATACGTGCGGCGATCGCCGCCGCGCGCTCGCGGAGAGTGGGTCCGCCTGCGGTCAGGGTGTGATACTCGGGCAGGTAGTCGCGGACCAGCCAGAAGCGTTCGATCTGGGCGTCATCCCATTGAAAGACGATTACTCGCCGCGCGACGCGGCGCATCTCGCGCAGTCCTCCGATCGGGTCGGGCCAGTGGTGGTCGGAGAGCACTGCCAGCGCAGCGTCGAAGGATTGGTCAGGGAACGGCAGTGCTTCCGCGCGAGCGTCGATGCAGGGCGCCGCTCCAGGCGGGCGCTGGGAGCGCATCACGCGGGAGGGCTCGACCGCGAGAACGTCACGGTCGGGCGGCTCGTAGGAGCCGGTGCCGGCGCCGACGTTCAGCACGGTACGGGCGTCGCCGAGCGCGGCGAAGATGCGCGCGGCGATCCGCGGCTCGGTGCGACGCGCACGGGTGTACCCGCCGCCGATCTGCTCGTATGAAGCGTCGTTTGGCCGGTGCTGAGGGGGCATACGGATCGCCGGATGTACGGAGCTCGCCTATATCGTCGGTTGGGCGGTGCGCCTCAATCACATCACGCTCGCGTGAGGAGTGTCGGTCGATGCGAATGAGCGCGCTCGTGGTCGGCCACGTCGAGCTCGCGCAGAGCGGCGGTGAGGAGGTGCTGACGCTGGAGGAGGCTGCCGCGCTGCTGCGCCTGCCAGTCGAGGCGCTCCGCGCCAGTGCTCTCGCGGGTGAGCTGCCCGGGCGTGCGTTCGCAGAGGAGTGGCGGTTCTCGCGTTCCGCGCTGCTGGCATGGCTCGCCGGCGAGGAAGCCCCGCGGCCAGCGAGCAGGCATGAGGGTGGTCGTTGCCTCAGCCACCAATACGGAGGACCTGTCAACCTTCACCGGCCAGTGAGAGACGGCAAACCCACAATCTGTCGTCGCCCTGCGTACGCGGGAAGACCTACAGCGGACGCAGCCGGACCGGCAGCGTCTTGTGCTGGTTGGCGAACGCGGACTCGACGTAGGTGCACTCGCCGGCGATCTGGATCTCGGGATAGCGCTTGAGCGTCTCCTCGATCAGGATCCGCAGCTCCAGGCGGGCGAGCGCCGTGCCCAGACAGAAGTGCCGGCCGCCCGCTCCGAACGCCTGGTGCTCGGCCTTGCGACGCAGATCAAAGCGATCGGGGTCCTGGAAGCGCGTCTCGTCACGATTGGACGACGGGTACCACATGACCAGCTTCTCACCCTCGCGGATGCGCTGCCCGTGCAGCTCGGTGTCGCGGGTGGCCGTGCGGGCGAAGTGCGCGAACGCGGGGAACATGCGCAGCGACTCCTCGACCGCCGCTGGTACCAGCGAGGGGTCCTCGAGCACCATCCGTCGCTGCTCGGGGTTCTCCATCAGCGCGCGCATGCCGCTGCAGTAGGTCGCCTTCGTGCTGTCGTTGCCGGCGGCCATCAGCAGCAGGAACCCCATCACGATCTCGTGGTCCTCGAGCCGCTCACCGTCGAGCTCGGCGTGCACGAGCACGCTTGTCAGGTCGTCGGTCGGCGCCGCGCGTCGTTCAGCGATCAGCTTGCCGCAGCGCGCGAACACCTCGGGCACCTCGCGCTCCATCACGCTCTGCGCACCCTCCGGCGTCGCATCCGGGTCGCCCGCGCCGACGATCGCGTTCATCAGGTTCGCCCACGCCTGGTCGTCCTCGGGGGCCAGGCCCATGAAGCTGCCGATCACCCGCGCCACCACCGGCTGGGCGACGTCGTTGACGAGATCGCAGGTCTCCCGGGCGGGCGGGCCCTCCAAACGCTCGAGCGCCTCGATCGCGATCGCGCGGATCGCGTCCTCGTGCTCGGCGATCCGCTTCGGCGTGAAGCCACGCTGAAACAGCGCCTTCAGCCGGTCGTGCTTGGGCGGGTCCATGCCGATGAACATCGCCTGCTGCATCTCGAGAGGCAGACCCGCATCTGCGGTTTTCGTCGCCACGAAGCCACCGATCTCCGAGGAGTAGGTCTGCCAGTCGCGGCTCACCTCGAACACGTCGTCGGCGGTCGTCACCGACCAGAAGCCGTCCTCGCCGGGAAACTCGGCGATGCCGCTGGACCAGTGGACCGGGCACTCAGAGCGCAATCGCCGAAAGAGCTCAAGCGGCGGCCCCTGCTGGAAGTTGGCGCGGTCAGCGACGCCCAGCTCGTCAAGCGGTGTCTCCCCCTGGCTAGCAGTGCTCACGATGTCCCCTTCCCGAAGTCACGTTGTGGCGTCCTGTAGCGGAGCCTACTCCACATAACTCCCCCCGTTGCGCCCTGGGCCGAAAGGCGCTGCGTAGCCCTCGCACAGCGTCAAGCTGACGTAGCGCCCCCAGTCGCCGCCGCCCCAACACCACGCTCTCTAACCCATCTTCCCCGCTATCGCGCTACAGCGGAGCGAGCGTATCGCTGGCCAAGGCCGAGACTTGCACCTTGGACGAGAAGCGATTGCGGCGTGCCGCTGCGCTCCCGGCTGGTCGCGGGTCATTGCGTGGTCAAACCCTCGTCCGGCACCGCATCGAGATCCGGCGCTGGCAGCGATGATAGCCCAGCATCAGCCCCACATCTTGACCCTCAGGCGACCAGCGAGGCCCGCCCCAGGCGACAACCGCAGGGCGCAGCTCGGTTCTTTTGATCCGGCTGCCGGTTCTGCGTTGGCGCTACGCCCCCGCGGCGGGGAGCTACCTCAATCGTCTGCGTCTCGCTGGACAGGTCGAGTCCGCAGCGGGCGGTGTCGCAGCCGTTCGGCGTGGTCGGGAAGCTACGCAGTCGCCGGCTGTCCTCAGGCGCCGGCGATCGTGAAGCTCAGGTGTACCGCGCGCGAGGTCTCGCCTGTGGCGGTGGCCGTGATCAGCAGCGTGTAATGGCCGGGCGCGAGCTTGCGCGAGGTCGAGACACGTCCCTGGAAGGAAACCTTGTTGATGCCGGCGTGGCCTGTGAAAGAGAGGATCGCCGCGGTCGCGGTGCGGGTGCAGGCGGGCTTGCGGGCGTTCTTCCTGCTCTGCGCAAAGCAGCCGCCCTTGGCCTTGCGCCCTGGGAGCTTGTGTGTAAACGCGAAGCTCACGTGCGCCGGCTCGTTGAGCGCAAAGGAGAACGTCGTGCCGATCGGAGGGGCTTTCTTCTGCTTGCTCCTCGCGAAGCTCGCCAGTGCGTCGGCCTCCCTCCAGACCGCGTGCGACTGCGTCGCCTGCGTCACCGTTGGCACTGCGCTGAGCGTTGTCGAGGTCGGCAACATCGAGGTCGTGGACGTCGTCGGTGTGGCGGAGATCGTGACGGTATGCGTCGCGGTGGCCTGCGGACCGCCGTCAAGGCTCATCGTCTGACCGGTGAACACTTGCGCGAGCGATGTGCCGGCGCTGTCGGTGACCGTCAGGCTGACGGTGTACACACCCGGCGTCGCATACACATGCGAGGTCGTCGGGCTCGTCGTCGCCGCGCTCTGGCCGTCGCCGAAGCTCCACTGATAGCTGACGATCGACCCGACCGCGCTCGAAGACGACGACGCGTCGAAGCTCGACGGCGAGCCGGACGGTGCCGCGGTGAGCGAGAACACGGCCTGCGGCGCCTGGTCGGGTGCGATCGCGATCGCACCCGGGTCCGAGCCGGTGATGCTCGTGCCCGCTTTGCCGTCCGTCAGATCGATCGGAGTCACCTTCGTGCCGGAGAAGTTCGTGACATAGGCGGTCCCGCTGTCGGGGGTGATCGCGATCCAGTGCAATTCTTCGCCGAGCGCGATCGGCGTCTGTGCCTCGTCGTTTGCCGTATCGATCGGCGTGACCGAGCCACCATAGTCAGTCGCGTAGACCGTCTGACCGTTGGGTGCCATCGCGAGCCCCTCGGGGTAGTCGGTGCCGACGTGGACGGCGCTGCCGGCCTGGCCGGTGGCGAGGTCGATCGGCGTGACGTTGCCATTGCCCCCGCTGCCGGAGCCCTGGTTGGCGACATAGGCAGTCTGCCCATCCGGCGCGATCGCGATCGCGATCGGCTCGACGCCGACATGGATCGGCGTCTCGGCCTGCCCGCTGCTCAGGTCGATCGGCGTGATACTTTCACCGGCGTAGTCGGCGACGTAGGCAGTCTGGCCGTCGGGCGCGATCGCGATCGCGCCGGGTTTCGGGCCGACCGTTATGGCCGCGCCCTTCTCACCGGAAGCGAGGTCGATCGGCACGACGGTGCCATCGCCGCCACTGCCCGCGTTGACGACATAGGCGGTCTGGCCGTCGGGCGTAATCGCGATCGCGGCCGGGTAGGTGCCGACATTTTCGATCGATGGCTCCGCGGCGCCCGTGGCGAGGTCGATCGGTGTCACTTCGCCGTAGTAGTCGGCGACGTAGGCGGTCTGGCCGTCGGGCGTGAGGGCGATCGCGTCGGGGTACTGGCCGGCACCGTCAATCGTGGCCCCGGCCGCGCCGGTCGCGGTGTCGATCGGCAAGACACCTCCGCTGGCACTATCCGTGACGGCATAGGCCGTCCATCCGGATGCTCCCTGCGCGGTCGCGGCAAAGCTCGCCAGCAGCAGGACCCACGCGGCCGCTGCGGCCAGCATGGACACCAACCACCCATCGCTCCTGTGTGCTCGTCCCCGCACGTTCATATGATCGCGCATCTGCCGCCCGACCGCGCGCGCATCGTCGAGCACTCGCTCGCTCGGGGGCGGCGTGGCGATGCAGTTCGATCGTCTGTAGCCGCATCCACACAGCACAGGTCGCGTCCACCGTCGCCGGCTAAACCCCAGGCAACCCGCTCCTCGTCACACTCCTGCATTCCAGCGAAAGCAGGTCTTTGACAGCGGGCGGGATCTCGGATGGTGACATCCTCGAGTCCCGACGCGAAGTAGCCTGACGCACGACTGCGTGATGCTTGAGACAAGGAGGCTGAGCGGTGAATAAACCGGTGTTGTTTTGCTATGACGGATCCGACGGCTCAAAGACTGCGCTCGCTGCCGCGGTCAAACTGATCAAGCCTGCCGATGCCGTGGTATTGGTTGTATGGATGCCGGCAGCTGTGCAGTTGGCCCGAGCCGGCTCGTTCCTAGTCGCCGTACCGAACGAGGGCGAGATCGACGAGCAGGAGGCGGCTACCGCGCGAGAGATCGCAGAAGAGGGCGCCGCGGGTGCCCGCCAGCGCGGCTACAACGCCTCCGCGCGAATCGCACAAGCCAACGAATCCGTGGCCACGACGATCGATGAGATCGCCCAGGAGATTGACGCCGGACTGGTTGTCTGCGGCCAACGCGGCCGGGGCGCCATCGGCAGCGCCCTCCTCGGCAGCGTCTCCCACGCACTCGCGGCACACACCAAGCGGCCGGTGCTCATCGCCCCCCAGCACCCGTCGTAGCCCCAAACACATGCCGGGCGCCATCCGCAGCATCGAAGTGGTGGCAGTTGCCGATCGCGTGACGGGCGAGCGCAGTCTTGACGGTGGGCACGCGAGGCCGGGCCTGGCCGGGAAGGATCACGATCGCCAGAAGGAAGCCGAGGGCGAAGATTCCGACCGCCCACCAGAACGCCGTGGTGTAGCCGTGAACTGCCGCGGCGTTGGCCAGGTTGGCGGTGTGCAGGTGACCGGCCGTGTAGCTGGCGAGCGCGCTGGCGAAGATCGTGCTCAACAGGGAGGTGCCAACCGAGCCACCGACCTGCTGGGAGGTGTTGACCATCGCCGAGGCAACCCCGGCCTCGCGTCCCTCCACGCCCAGGGTCGCCGTCGAGAACGCCGGCGCGAAGATGCATCCCATCCCGACGCCGAGGACGAGCAGGCCAGGAAGGACATTGCTGGCGTAGCTGGAGCCGGGCGTCAGGTGCGTGAACAGGAACATCGCGATCGCCCCGAGTGTCGTGCCAGCAAGCACCAGCGGCTTGACCCCGGTGTGTTGGATCACGCGGGTCTGCACCGTGGTCGAGGTGACCACCAGAGCGCCAGTGAGAGGAAGGAACGCCAGTCCGGTGGTAAGCGGCGACAGTCCGAGCTGCTGCTGCAGGAAGTAGGTGAGAAACAGAAATACCGCAAAGATGCCCGCGCCAGCCAGCGCGATCGTGGTGTACGCGCCGCCGCGCGAACGGTCCCAGATGATGTGCAGGGGCAGCAACGGATGCTTGGCTCGGCGCTCGATCAGCACGAAAGCCGTCAGGAGCATGGGGCTGGCGAGGAGCGCCACGATCGTGGCCGTGGCCGTCCAAGAGTGGGTCTCGGCGTTGGAGAACCCGTAGACCAGCGCGAACAGACCCAGCGCCGAAGTGAGGATTCCCGGTATGTCGATTGGATCCCGCTCCGGAGCGCTGTGATTGACCAGCAGGCGCAACGCCACAATCGTCGTAGGCACGGCGATCACAAGGTTGACGTACAGGCACCAGCGCCAGGACAAGACTTGGGTGAGCGCACCGCCGAGTATCAGCCCGAGCGAGGCACCACCGCCGGCGATCGCACCAAAGATCCCGAACGCTGTGGGCCGGTCAGGAGATCCCTCGAATGTCACCGTCAGCAACCCCAGCGCCGAGGGTGCGAGCAGCGCGCCGAATGCCCCCTGGAGCGTTCGGGCGGCCACGAGCACGCCGAAGGACTGGGCCAGCCCGCCGATCGCCGAGGCGATCGAGAACCCGCCCAAGCCGGCGATCAGGGTCCACTTGCGCCCGAATAGATCACCGAGCTTGCCACCCAGCAGCAGGAGGCTGCCGAACGCCAGCGCGTAGGCGGTGATGATCCACTGTCGGCTCTCGGTCGAGAAATGCAGCGCCTCCTGGGCCGAAGGAATCGCGATCGTCACGATCGTCGCGTCCAGCACCACCATCAGCTGAGCCACGCCGAGGAGGGCCAGGACCGCCCATCGATTCGGCTCGCGACGCGTTGAAGCCACTGAAATCGGGTGGGCCGCATTCCGATCAGCGCCACGACCATCGACCTCCATCATCCCCTGACGGTAACACGGCAAAGCCGGCGACGAATAAGCGGTGATCGGTGGCGCCGACCCCCCCCCCCCCCGCGCAAGGGAGGTATCGTCCTTGCACAGTGGGAGATGCTTGGGATGGCGTGAAAGGAGGCGTTGCGCAACTCCTCGTCACTAGTGCGGGCAGCACCAATAGCGGGGGCTACAGCGCGGTTCTCGGCTTCGACGCCGAAGGCGAACTGATGGGGCCGTTCAGCAGCGATCCGCGGATCCTCGATCCGCGCGGTCTCTGCATTGATCGCACCGGCGCGCTGATCTACGTGAACAGCGCGGACCGGATGCTCGCCCTTGATCGCAGTGGACGCGTCGTGTGCGACTCAGGGCCGATGGTGGACCTCGACCCCGGCGGCGCCGTGTTTGGGCCAGACGGTCGCTTCTACGTCACGACGCGCCGCCGCCGGACGATACTGGCCATGCCCGCGGCTCTCGACGGGGATCCAGAACCGCTTCTGCCTGATGGCGTCGTCCCATTCCCGCGCGGGTTTGGCTTCGCGCCCGACGGCCGGCTTTACCTCGCATCGGGCGTCGGACCCTCCGGGGAAGGCGCTAACACGATCGTCGTATTCGATCGTGACGGAGCTCCGCGCGCGCGGAGCTTGGTCACCGACCCCGAGCTGAGCCCACTTGATCTGACGCTCGCTCCGAATGGGCACATCGTGGTCGCCAGTGAGTGTCCCTTCGGTGCTCCAGATGCTCTCACCAGCGTCCGCGAATACGACTCAGGTACCGGAAAGCTCGTCCGCGTCTTCGTTCCTCACCCCTCGCTGAGGTTCCGCAGGCCGCGGGGATTGAGATTCGGGCCGGATGATCGTCTGTACTGCGTGGGTGAGGACCACGTCGTGGCCTTCGACTTTTCGACGGGCGACTTTCTCGGGCCCGTGGTGCAACTGCCTCGTCTCAACGGGCAAGCGCTCGTGCTGCTCGACCAAGCGTAGTGTCATCGAAATACTGCGAAAACGGTCGCATCGGGGGAGTCCTCCGAACAGTCGCTGACGCGAGCCGGCGACGCAGTCCGCCATGACCGGCTCGCCCGTGTTTCACGCCCCCGTTCCGTCATCTCAGAATTACCGCGCCGACATTGGAGCGGGGCTCTGGCCGGGCTTGGCCAAGCGCTCCCATATTTCGCCAAGAGCAGGGCTGTCGCGCCTGCTGCCCTCTACTTTAGACGATGAGTGGTCGTGGGCCCCACCGCGATTGCCGCCGGCTGGTCGCGGGTCATTGCGGGGTCAAACCCTCGTCCGGCACCGCATCGAGATCCGCCGCCGGCAGCGGTGACGGCCGGGCATCAGCCCGCAGACGCGAGCCCCAGGCGGTCGGCCAGTTCCCGCGGCGTGAGCACCTGAAGCTCACTCGACGCCACGTCCAGCAGGTGCCGGTCGCCGGACACGACCGGACTCCCCCTGCGCTGCGCAAGCGCAATCAGGTCGTCGAATGTCAAGGCGAGGTCACTCGTGCCAAACCCCGCGCGCCACACCGACGCACGCCCACACGTCGTGACCCACAACGACCACCCCATCCTGAAACCGGGTGACCGGCAACAGGCTTCATCCCTGGCCGACGCGGAGCTTCAACGGTGTCGGAGTAAACCCGCCGTTTGGTGCCTCGCGCCCGAGGCTGAGGCGAGCACCAGGCGCGGGGTCTTGATGAACGACCGTGTAGTTGCCGAGTAGGTGTGCGGCGTTCCCGGCAGAGAGACGTGGGAGCGTTGCTTCCCATTGGAGTTGAGCGCCTTCTGCCCACCTCGCTGCCGTCGTCACTGGCTGACTGCGGAAGTTGGGGACCGTAAACGACTTGAGTTCGTCCGGTACGGCGGGGCTACCGGCACCCATAGGCGGCGCTGACAGCCGTATATTGACGATACTCCCTCTGCGAACGTGCTTACCCGCCTGTGGCGTCTGCGAGACTACTTCTGCGACAGACTCGGCGGGCAGCGTCAGCTTTCGCATGAAGCTCACGCGAAAGCCGGCGTGGTGCAACCGATCGTAGGCTTGTTCGACCGGAAGACGTTGCACGGCGGGTACAACGGTCCCGGCCGCACCCCGACGCAGGGAGCCCTTGCTCCCTGCGTTGGCCGCGCCCGAAAGGGCTGTGCAGATGCTCACACATGCTGCCAAGACGGCTCGCACGAGATTCGCCATAGCCTTACGGTAGCGCCGATCCGGCCTCGTACGGCACCGCGCGACCGCCTGCACGGGTTTCTGGCCCATTCCCATTCGCGGATTCTTGGCTGTCCGGTCCGCCATCGAGGACGGGGAAGATCGCATCGATCGTGTGGGCATTGGTTGGGTTGAGTGCTTCGTTGGTTCCGAGTGCGCTTCCGTCGCCGGTACGGCCGTTCATCCAGACGCTCGCGCGGGCGCCCGAGTCATCGACTACATTGATCGCGAGGCCCTCTACCGTGGCTTGTGGTGTACCGACTAGCCCGGTTCCAAGCCCAAGGAACACATCGCCGATGTGCGATGCTAGTTCGCTCAGGTTATGGACGCGGAGATCGACTTGGAGACCGAATGTAGCTGGCGTGGTGCCGATCGGCACCGTTTCGATTGCACTGTCCGTGATTATTTCGCCGGTCGCTTTCTTCAAGACCGCGATGTTCGATTCGAGCTGCTGTACCGTCGCCTTTTCGCCGACGCTTCCGATCTTGCTCTCGCTCGGCCAGCCGATCGGATTTTCGATCGCAGTGCGCAGAACCCCGTGCAGCAGGTTGGTCGCTTCGGCTGATAGGGAGCCTTCGGTCGGTGCCAGGGTCCATTGGAGGATCGCTGGGTTGCGGCTGGCAGCATAGGCGCCTGCCATCTGTATGCGCCATCCGGCTTCGCCGGCTTCAAACGCTTCCGCGCGTTCACCGGCGGCGGGAACCGTGAATCCTGTCACGTTACTCGCCGGCTGATGAAGGCTCGCGCGCGACACCAAGACTGTGAGGGTGTCGCCTGCGCCTTCTGGCGAGGCTGTCAGGGTAGCGGAGGCGCCAGGGAGCGCCCGGCTGACCGGGGTTTGAGCTTCTTCGGTCTGCTTGGCAATAGGTGGTAGTTGACTGGCAGGAGTGCCTGATCCTGCCGCCACGGCCGTACCGATACCGGCTCCGACCAACACCATTACTGCGGGTATGAGGATATGTGTTTTGCGCTTATTCATTATTCGCAAAAGTGTTTGGAGGACGGGTGCGAGATTGGGAAGTGATAGTCGCCGAATTCCATATGCCATTCCTTTGTGGGAGATACGCACCAGTTCCACGGCGGATAATGTGGGTTTGTTCGGTTGGCACCTCGCCAGATGACCCATTCCTGACCGCCCGGATCGTATTCGGTGCTCGTGCTCGAACCGTTGGCTAGAGTGTTAGCCGCGTTGTTTATCTCGCCACCGACGTAGTTATATCCTTTCCCCCAATTTAGTGCGAGGTTTAGGAGATTTGGAGAGCTGGGGCAGCCACCAGCAGCGTACCATTCGCCGCCGCTTGAATACCCGAGGTTGAATACGCACGTTTCAAATGCGCCGGCTGTGCCATAGAGAGCACAGTTATAGGAGTATCCTTTGCCTTCCTGACGATACTCGGTAAATATCCTCTCTTCGCCGGGGAGAGTGGACGAGCAGGCATCGAGATGTATGCCTTCACCCGACGTGTACGTTCCGGCCTGGAAGATTCCCGATGTCCCTGTTCCTTCGATATTGCCCTGCTCTGCTGTCCTGTTGAGGACTATCTCTCCTTCTGCTGCGCTAACCGTCGGTGTATAGAATCCGGAATCACCTCCATAGTTTCTGTTTATTTCTTTTTCGGTTTCTGATCCAAACCAAGCTCCGATATTGGTAGCTGCCGCCGATGACGCCCATGTAAGAGCTGCAAGAGAGAACATGATGAGGACGATGGCGGACCGCACCCAAAGGCCTACCGCAATCTGTTGTTGCATCACCGCGCTCCTGACTGCATCGAGGTAACGGACCTGCCCTGCGATACGGATTCCTATCAGGATCTGCCACGACTCATTTTAAGAATGGACGGATGTTCGATGTACGGAACTTGCCCGTTCTATGGTATCTCAACCAGAGGTCACACCACCTCGACGCGACGACCCGCGGCCCCCTGGTCTGGTACTGGCCGTCCAGCCGCCAGATACGCCCACCGAACTGGGGGCCTACCTCCTGGCCCCCGACTTAGTCGCGCTCTGGCGCCAGAGCGCGACCAACTACACGACCGCCAGCGCTACCGCTTGGGCAGCGGACAATGGCTGATCGAATACCCGGCTCCATAAGCCACTATCTCTCGTGCCAGCCCGGCTTGGTCACAGCCGTGTCGCGACCAACTGGGCCTGCCCGAGGGAGACCGACGCACTCGCTCCGTGACCAAGCAGGCGCGGTCCCAACGCACGGCCGGCGCTCGCCGTTGGCTTGGCGACGCTCAGGCGGTGATCGGCACGTGACCAGGCTGCGCCGCGACTCGATCCAGCCACGCGCTGACCGCCGGATAGCCCGAGAGATCGAACCCGCCCTCGCCTGCGACGTGGGTGTAGGCGTAAAGCGCGATATCAGCTGCTGTGCAGTGCTCGCCGACATGGAACCGGCGCTCAGATAGATGGCGCTCCATCGCGTCGAGGGCGGCATACCCACCGCGGCGCCGAGTCTCAACGTCAGCCTCCGCGGGTGGAGCGTCCGAGTAGGCGACCCAGAAACGCACCACCGCAATGTTGGGCTCGTGGCTGTACTGCTCAAAGAACAGCCACTGGAGCACCTGGGCGCGCTCATATCGATCGTCCGGGAGGTACGAGGTTCCCTCGCCGAAGTAGACGAGGATCGCATTGGACTCCGCCAGCGGACGACCGTCGTCGAGCACGAGCGTCGGCACTCGCAGAGCCGGATTGAGGTCGCCCAGCAACTCGAAACGGTCCGAGCGATCCACGACGTCTACTTCGCGCCGCTCGTACTCCACGCCGAGGTACGCGAGGAGCAGCCGGACCTTGTAACAGTTGCCGGACACCCGGGAGTCGTAAAGCAGCAAGGCAGGCACTTTATCTACGGGCTGCCCGCTTGGACCGGCGATCCGGGAGCAGCCGCAAAGGGCGAACAAATGAGACTGTGAACGACCCGCTGCCGCACGCCGTCGCAGCGGACGAGAGCGGTTGCAGCGAACTGCTGCGCTCCCCTCGGCTGGTCGCGGGTCATTGCGGGGTCCAACCCTCGTCCGGCACCGCATCGAGATCCGGCGCCGGCAGCAGCGATAGCCGAGCATCGGCCCCCTGTGCAGACGTAGCCTCGATGCTGCGGGCGCAGCGATAAACAGATGCGCTCTGGTAGCTTCTTGGACCCATGGATACGATGAGGCTGGCAGACCGTCGAGCGCACGGTGGCGCGCTGAGCGAGCCGGCGCTGGGCGTCTGCCGTGCGCTGCTGGCGCTGGTGGCGCTCACGGCGATCGGCTACGACGTGGCGGCAGGGCCGGGGGTCAGCGACGGCGATTACTTCAGCTATTTCACCGTCCTGAGCAACCTGTTCGCGGCGGCGATGCTTCTGCACGGAACGCTCCGCCCCGCGCACGCGCGCTCTCGCACGGTCGAGCTGCTCAGAGGCGCCGCGGTCGTCTACATCCTGACAACCGGGATCGTGTACCTGTTGCTGCTCTCCGGGCACGCCCCGGCATACCCGTGGGTGAACGCGATCCTGCACTATCTGATGCCTGTGGCAGTGACGCTCGACTGGCTGCTCGACCCGCCGTGCGTGCGCCTCGACCCAGCGCGGACGGTCGTGCTGTGGATGGCCTTCCCGCTGCTGTACATCATCTACACGCTGGCGCGCGGCGCGATCGTGGACTGGTACCCGTACTTGTTCGTGAACCCGCACCGCAGCGGCGGCTACCTGCTCGTTGCCGGCGACTGCCTCGCGGTTGGGATCGGCATCGCCGCACTGATCGCCACGACGACCTGGGTGGGCAACCGGCGCCACGACGCGCTCGCCAGCAGCATGTTGATCCCGGGCACGTAGCTACAGCGGGCGTTCGTCCGCCCGATCCCTCGCGACGTACAGCTGGCGCGCCACGACGACCCCCATCGGATCGAACGGTCGCTGCTGCGCGGTCATCGACGCGTTCTCACGCATGGTCGTTGGCTGGTCGATCGACAGCCGCCACCGGGCTGCTAGTCACGAACGCGCTCGGCATGGCGTTGAACCGCAGAGCGCCGAGAGAGGGCGGGATCATACATTCCGATCAGGGGGTGCAGTTCGCTTCCTGGGTGTTCAGCCAGAAGGTCACAGAGGCCGGCCTCGCGCCGTCCGTGGGTACTGTCGGTGCCCCGTTCGACAATGCGATGGTCGAGGCGTTCTGGGCCCGCATGCAGGTCGAGCTGCTCAACCGCAGAAGACGGAAGACACGTGTCGAACTCGCCGCTGCGATCCATGACTACATCGAGATCTGGCACAACACCCGCAGACGCCACAGCGCTCTGAACATGCTCACACCCAGCGAATACGAGAACCAACACCAACAACAAGAGACCGCCGCCTGATTCCAGAGCACCGACTCCGAGAAAGCCGGGTCAGATCACCTTGGCTCCTACACAATCGCGTGCCGTGTCCTGCACGACGCACGGGCGCTGCCCGCCGCGACCGCCGCGACACTCCCAACGCCGGACCCCACGCCGGGCGATACCGCCGGGTCGATCCGCCGCCGCGCGCACGATCGCGCGAGCGACCGTCAGGCGGTGGAGGCGTCGATCCGCGAGCGCTATGGGCGGATCGAGCAGCCACCACCGGACGCGCACAGGCCGACGAACAGGACGACCTTGGGGAAGACCCCGGCTTCGACTCGGAGGATCTTGGGGCTCCTCCGTTCGATCCTCCCCACGACCCTCCGCACGATCCTCCCTCCGACGGAGTACCCCCAGCGCCCACTATCGCGCACCACTACAGCGATCTGGAGTTCTTGGAAAACCCCGACAGTGAACAGTTCTCTCCCCTCCCCGTGCGGCAGCTATGACGCCATATCTTCCACCCACGACCGCCCGTGACCGGGAGCTGCTCGACCGCCTCTCCCAGCACGAGCCCCTCTCCACCTCCGAGCTGTGCCTGCTCTTCTTCACCGGCCTGCGGACCTGCCGGGAGCGGCTGGTGAAACTCCACACGCACGACCTGTTGACGCGCGTCTACCCGACACGCGCACCGCGGCGGGCGCACCGAGGCACTGTGGTTCCTCTCCCCCCACGGCCGACGGACAATCGGCGCACCAGCGCGCCGGCCGCCGGGCCTCTCGATCCCCGACCTCGAGCACCGCCGCGCCGCCGCCCGGTTCTTCCTCGCCCTGGTCGAGCGCAGCCTGACTCGGCCCACGGAGGGCCTGTACCGCTGGCTCGGGGAGCAGCACGCCCAGCAGGGCACCGGCCCCACCGTGCGCCCGGACGGGTACGGCCGCTATCTGCTCCCGGATGGTGAGATCGCCTTCTACCTGGAGATCGACCGCGGCAGCGAGCCCGCCAGGCGCGTCAAGACCAAGCTCGACGCATACCGGCAAGCACTCGCCGCCGACCCGCACCGCGACCGCGGGAACGTCCTGCTCGTCTGCGAAGGGCGCCGCCGGCTCGCCAACCTCGCGCGGTGCGCGCCACCCGGCCCGCCGTGGATATGGGGCACCACCGACCACGAGCGCTACACACTCCTCCCCAGCCGCGACCAGCAACGGACATTCACCGAGCTGCCAGCAGGACCCCGCCACGCCGACCACCACACCCGCGACTGCCTCGGGCGCCGCTGGCGCCACCACGCCCACGCGGCCACCACCCCACGGCGGGCGGCATGAGCGCGCCCCGCGGGCCACGGGAGTGCGCGCCGGCAACACGGCCAGCGAAGGGACACGCTCGCCTATGCGAGCGTGAGCGCCGCGTCGGGACGGGCTGTCAGAGCCTTGAGATCGCCGCGGGGATCTGGTCTGATCGCCGCAACCCACGACCCCCGAGCAGGAGGACCCCGCCATGACCCCAACCCCGCTCTCGACCCCCAGCTCCACGAGTTCGCGCGCTGGTTCGCCGACTGGTGGCTGCGCCGCGGACGCGACCTCACCGACCCCACCCGACACGACCGATAGACCCCAGCGCGCCGCCGCCTACGTGCGCGAGTCAACCGAGGAGCAGGGCCAGGGCTTCTCCCCCGACGCCCAGCGCCAGGCGATCGCCAACTTCGCGCCCGAGAACGACCTCGAACTCATCGGCGAATACTGCGACTTTCACTCCGGGTGGCGCAAATCCGAGGCCCGCCCCGAGTTCCAGCGCCTGATGGCCGACGCCGCCGCCGGCAAGTTCGACGTGGTGCTCGTCTACCACACCTCCCGGTTCGCACGCAACCAGGTCGAGGCACGCCGCTACAAGCAGCTTCTCCGCGAGCGGCTCGGCATCCGCGTCATATCCGTCACCCAGCCAATGGGAGAAGACCACACCGACCCCTCCGCGTTCCTCGCCGAGTCCATCCACGAGATGTTCGACGAGTACTACTCCGTCTCGCTGTCCTTCTGGACACGCAGCGGGCTAAGCGAGAAGGCCAGGCAGGGACACCTCGTCGGCAGTCTCCCCTGGGGGTACGTACGCGACCCGGCGAGCAAGATCGCCGTACCGGACCCCGAGCGCGCGCCGCTCGTGCTCCAGCTCTTCGAGCGCTACGCGACCGCCACGAGTCCGACCGCACCCTCGCGGCATGGTTGAACGCCAAGGGCGCCCGCACCGCCCGCGGCCGCCTGTTCGGCAAGGACACCGTGCGCGAGATGCTGTGCAACGCCGCCTACGCCGGGTACGTCTCCGGGCTGCGCGACAAGAGCCGCGCGATCCGCGGGCTGCACGAGGCGATCGTCCCCGACGAGCTATTCGACCGCGTGCAGGAGGTCCGCTCGTGGCGCACGAAGGTCGTCAAGCCCGGCAGGCCCTCCGAGGAGTACCTGCTGCGCAAGCTCATCCACTGCGAGCACTGCGGCGCGCGGATGCACGGCTGCCGCAGCGGCCGGGAAGGGATGCGCCGCTACCAGTGCTCCACCCGCCGCCACCACGGCACCTGCGAGCAGACGATGCTCGCGGCGCAGCCGTTGGAGGAGCAGCTGGTCGATTGGCTGCACGACTTCCAGCCGGACACCGAGCTTCGGCGGCTCATGCTCGACGCCATCTGCGCGGAGACCGCCGGGCGCCCCGGCGAGGACGCCGAGCGCCGCCGCGAGTTGACCGCGCAGCTTGAGCGGCTGCGCGAGCTGTACGTCATGGGCGACATCACCAAGCCGCAGTACGTCATGCGCCGCCAGATGATGGAGGAGGAGCTACAGCGCACCAAGCCCCCCACGGACCCCGACCTCGACCGTGCGCAGGCCCTCCTCGAAGACTTCGCGCGCTTCTGGGACGCCGAGCCCCAGCCCGCCGAGCGGCGCAAGCTCATTCTCTCCCTGTTCGCGCAGGTATGGGCCAAGGACGGCCAGATCGTCGCCGTCAAACCCAACACGGCGTTCACGCGCTACATCACCGCCGCCTCGGAGGTGCGCGCCAAACACCCAAAATCCGGCGCGGATGGTGAGGCAACAAAGGCGGGAGCGACGGGACTCGAACCCGCGGCCTCCGGCGTGACAGGCCGGAGTGAAGGTGCTGAAGCCAGTGTTTTCAGGGGTTTACGGTCGCTCAAAGTGGCCTTATAAGGGATGATTCTGGCCGGCGCGGTACTGAAAGCGGTACTCGTGGAGGCGTGGTACTCGCGTGGTACTCTCTACAGATCGTGCGAAGAGGTGACGGCTCAACTCACACTTATCCGACCGGCGCTCTGGTGGTGGTCGAGCGCGGCGACGGGCCTGTCTACGAGGCCAAGTGGCGCCGTGACAGCCGGCAGGTCAAGCGGCGCGTCGGGCCAGCATGGCTGGAACACGGAGCGAGCGGCAAGGGCTGGCGCCCACGACGAGGGCGGATGCCGGACGGGTTCCTGGACGAGAAGCGCGCGACCGTGCGAATGGCCGAGCTGATCGCCGAGCACGAGGAGCGGGAGCGAGCGATCGAGGCGGGTGAGCGCGAGCGCCGAGAGCAGGGCGTCACGTTGCGGGAGCTCGCGGCAGAGTGGCTCGATCACCTGAAGCGCGAGCGCGGCGCGAAGCCCTCGACCCTGAGCGACTACCGCTACATGCTCGCCGAGCCGGGGACACCGCACCGGCGCGGGAAGGGCAAGAGCCCCGGTCCCGTGATGGCAGCATTCGGCGACGTGCCCGCCGCGAAGATCACAACCCGCCAGGTATCCGCATTCCTGCGCCAGCTCGACGAGAGCGAGGTCTCCCCTCGCACGGTCAACAAGCACCGACAGCTCCTCTCCGCGATCTTCAACTACGGGCGCCGCGAGGACACCCACGGACTGCCCGCCAACCCGGTAGAAGCGACGACCAAGCGCCGCGAGCCCCCGCCGGCGGTGCTCGACTTCTACGAGCCCGAGGAGATCGAGGCCCTCGCCCAGGCCGCCGCCGATGGCGGACACCGCGGCCCACAGCCCGCGAACCTCGAACCCGATGAGATCGCATGGCGTGTACGCGAGGACGCCCAGGACGCCGAGCTGTTCCGCCTCGCCTCCTACACCGGCCTGCGCCTCGGCGAGCTGCTCGCGCTGCGCTGGGAGGACATCGACTTCGACACGCGTCGGATGGTCGTCCAACGCGCCGTCTCCGCCGGGGTTGAGGGGCCGACCAAGAGCTGGCAGGCGCGATTCATCCCGCTCGCCGACCCCGCCGCCGAAGCCCTCACCCGGCTGCAGGCACGCGGCGACTACACCTCACGCGAGGACTACATCTTCTGCTCGCGACTCGGTCGGCGCCTGGACCCCTCTGCGGTGCGCAAGCGCTTCAAGCGCGCCCGCGACGCCGCCGGCCTGCGACCTCTGCGTTTCCACGCGCTGCGCCACGCTGCCGGCAGCCTCGTCGCCCGCCACGCCGACGCGCGCTTCGTACAGGACTTCCTGGGGCACTCGCGGATCACGACCACGGAGCGCTACATGCATGCCAAGGCCCGGCCGGAGGATGTCGAACGGGTCAACCTCGCGTTCCAGATCACCGTACTGAGCGAGCCTTCGGACAAGGTCCACCCGCGCGGAGCGCGTCCTCCACAAGCTGGCTCCTATTGCGACGCGTAAGCCACGGCCGTCATCCTCGTCGCGGTGCGCACCACTTTTCGACCTAACCTATCGATACAACCGAGCCCTCGGCCGTGAAGTACAGAGATGCGCCCGACGTGGCCTGCACACCGACGAGTTCTGCGGGCTCAAAGTCGTCGTCGCGTTCCTCGAGGACGACCTGCGCTGTGGCCTTCACGCCGACCTCCTTGATCGCCGTCCACCGCTTCGGAGTCGTGGTATCGCGCTCTTGGTAGCAGCAATCGACAATGAGCTCCCACTGTGCGTTGACCACGACGATCGCGTCATCGCCCTGCTCGTAGCGTCGCTGTTGCAAGACCTCCATTGGGCGAGCCACCGAGACCTTAGTCGCGTACCGCAGTTCAGGCTTGAGCTTGTCCCAGACCGCAAGCGGAACCTCCAGCGAGGCCTTGAGACCATCCTTCAACGTAACGGATGCGTGCTCGCGCAGCTCGTCGAGCGTGATATCGCGGCCAGCGACGATGGTCCCCAGTTGCGCTACGAAAGCATTGACGCTGCTGTACAACCGGAAGTCATGTGAGGCAGCCTTAAGGTCTTCGCGCAAGAGCGGGTTCAATTCGCCATGACCGTCCGAGAACGCTTCCCGGTCCTTGGACAGAAGATGACCCTCCTCGGCACGGGCGGCATGGTGCCGCGCGACCGTGAGCCAGATGGCAGCGTCACGTGCGCCGCGACCGGACTTGTGCCGTTCTCGCGGTTTCGCAGGTGGCGTTCCGGTGATCTCGCGCTCCAACGCTGTATGCGCGTCCTCATCATGCAGCGGAAGGATCGTCACGAGTTCTTTTAGCCGTCGCAGCCACGTCTCGACCTTGGCATCGGTGTCATGCCAAGGCTGGAGCGAAAGGTCGACCAATGCATCGAACCGGTGCCCCACCATTGCATGCGCTTGGTCGACCGCATCCACTGCCTCGTCTAGCCATCGACGAAAGTTCTCCTTGGCCTCGAGTGCCGCGATTGCGGGGACGAACACTTCCTGGCCGAGTTGGCGGGCGACGATACTCACCGCTAGCCAGTCAGTCTCAGTAAATGTCCGCCACGACCACAACACGTTGGCATCTAGATAAATCGCCATCGAAGGAATTATGACGATTAGCTGGGTCGGAGTCTCACGGGCGATGGGGTGCCGCTGGGACCGCGCCGAGAACCGTGCTCCTGCCATACCGCGCCCATGTCGACTCCCTCGTCGAGCGCCTCCCGCATCTTGCGAAATGCGTTATCGGAGTAGCAGGCGTGTTTCTGGCTGCGAAAGGAGAAGACATGCAGGCAGTCCTGGTCGTTGTCAATGCCGAGGTGCCGTCGAAGCGCGGTCGCACGTGGCCTCGTAAGACCGAGCCGATCAGCGAGTTCAAATGGCGACATGTAATACTTCTTTTGGAGATCCACCTCTCGGACAGCCGCGGCCTCACGTGGATCATCTGCCGCTATGAAATGCACTGGTGCGCCCCCGCGCTTGGTGAAGTGGACCTTGACAGTCGGTCCCTCACCATCGAAGGTCGTGCCGAGGGTGCGGAGGCGTGGGAACACTTGGTCGAGCTTCTTGCCTGCCTGGATTCCACGGATCACGCGGTTGACATCGCGGTCGGAGACCTGAGCGTCGTCGCTAACATGTCCCTCCATCGCGAGAAGCCCTCGCGCAAAGGAGCGAGCCTCTGTCCGGCGGCGCTTGCCAGGATGCAGCAAGTCCTTGATCTGAGCGTACTGCTCGTCGATCAGGATGCTCACATCGGTCATCGGCTTCGTCGAGATCGGCAACACGCGCTCCGGTAGATGATCGGCGAGCCGCTCGTCGAAGACACTGCTGAGGAGTTCGTCGAAAAGCGTTACGGCACCCCGTGCGTGCAGGTAGAGTAGGCCCTCGTTGATCTCGGCCAACCAGTGCTGCTCCTCGTCCCGCAGCGAATCGATCGCGCGGAGCAATCCGGTCTGCTCAGCCGACAACTTAAGGTGCTCGCTTGCAAACCGGACACACTTCTCATAGCCAACAGACTTCCCACCCTTCTTGTCGAAGACTTCGATCCTCTTCTCCTTGAGCGCGGCCTTGAGCAACATCTCAAACGCGTGCTGCAGAGCGAGCATCACCGAGGTCTGCCTGCCCTCATCATCAAGTGAGTTGAAGGCCGTGACCATTCGACGTAGTGACGCGATCGCCTTGTCCTTCAGCAGTTGTGGCACCCTTCGGCGCATCGCATAAATCATGTCGTCTTGCACGGACGACCGCTCGCCCTGCGCAGACCATCACAGTTTGGAGGAAAACCTTTACAGGTCGTGTCGAGTAGTATAGGATCTCATCCACAATGGTTCGAGAGTCCGTCCTAGAGGTGGTGCGCGACGCTGGCGGCACGGTGACCGCGAAGCGAGCCGTGAGCGAGGGCGTGCGCTGGGAAGACCTCTACAGGCTGCGTGACGAGGGGGCGTTGATCGAGCTATCGAGGGGCGTGTTCCGCCTCGGCGACGCGCCGCCGAGCGCGCACCTGGACCTCCTGGCGGTCTGCCGGCGGGTCCCGCACGGCGTGATCTGCCTGGGCTCGGCACTCGCGTACTGGGAGTTGAGCGACGAGCTGCCCGCCCAGGTGCACGTCGCGGTCCCGCGGGGAACGTGGCGGCCGGTCATCTCCTACCCTCCGACACGGGCGCACGTGTTCGCTGCGGCGACATTCGCGCTTGGGCGAGAGTCGGTGAAGCTGGACGCAGGAGAGACGATCGCGATGTACTCGCCGGAGCGCACGGTCGTAGACGCAATGCGCCTTCACCAGCAAGTAGGGCGCGACCAGGCGCTGGGGGGCCTGCGACGCTACCTGGAGCGCCCCGGCGCGCGGCCCGCTGTCGTCCTGGACTACGCGCGCCGACTCCGCACCGAGAGGCTCGTCGCGGACGCCCTGGAGGCGCTGCTCAGTTGAGCGATCGCACCGCCGCATCGGCCTACCGTGCGCTTCAGCGCCGCGCCCGCGGCGAAGGACGGGGCACCCAGGATCTGCTTGAGCTCTATATCCACGAGCGGTTTCTATGCCGCCTGGCCGGCTCGCGCTACAAGGAGCAGCTCGTGCTCAAGGGCGGAATGCTCCTCGCGGCGCTCGACGCCCGCCGCGCTACACGCGACGCCGACTTTCTGGCCCGCCGCCTCCCACACGGGCAGGTGGCACTCGGACGGGTGATCGGCGAGATCGCCACGATCGCGCTGGAGGACGGCGTCACCTTCGATCCAAGCCGCATCTCGATGACCACGATCCGCGAGGAAGCCGACTACTCCGGCCTGCGCACGAAGCTCCCCGCAGCAGTGGACACCGCGCGGCTCAACCTGACGCTGGACATCAACTTCGGCGACCTGGTGACCCCCACACGAATCACCTACCCGACACTTCTGGAGGATGAGCCATTCACGATCCTCGGCTACCCGCTGGAGATGCTGATGGCCGAGAAGGCGGAGACCATGATGGCGCGAGGCGATACCAACACCCGCGAGCGGGACTTCGCGGACCTGCTCATCCTCTCCCGCCGGCACAACATCGACGCCGCACGCCTGAAGGCCGCGCTCGAACAAGTCGCCCGCGACCGGGGACGAACCCTGGCTCCACTTGCCGACGTGCTGCGAACACTCCCGAACCGCCGCCAGAGCGCGTGGATCGCGCTGCGAGATCGCATAAACGACGAAACCCTCCCCACAGACTTCGCAACCGTGGTCGCCGAAGTCAGCGCACTAATCGACCCCATCCTCGCAACCAATCCGCCGCAGCGGTGGAACCCGACTGCGCGATCCTGGGAATAGGCTGCAACCGTCCGCCCACGCCCGGATTGAGCATCAGGCGGCCAGCGGGCGGCCCTCTGACAGCGCGGCGTGAATCAGGCTCCCGCGCACGTCACCCCACTTCTCGGCATCACGCTCGCTCACGACGATCACGTCAGCGAACAGGCCAAGCCCCCGCAGAGTCCTCCGCAGCCTGACCGACTCCTCGGTCGGGTCGTCAACCGATGGCTCGACCACCAAGAAGTCGAGATCGCTTCGAGGCCCAGCGTCGCCGCGTGCGTGCGAGCCGAACAGGATCACACGCGCCCGTGGCGCCGCCTCGGCCAGTCGCCGGCCAGCCTCGGCTATCAGCGTGTCGTCGAACATGCTCTGCCCACGGTAGCTGTCTGACGGAGTTAGAGGCCCCGCAATAGCTCGGCCGCGGGAACACCGAGGCCACGGGCAAGCTTGACGACGGTCGATATGTGGAGGTCAACCTCGCCTTCGCTCTGCGGGCTTCTACAGATGCGCCATCCGTTAGGCCGATATAATGTCCAACCATATCGCCAAATATATGGCCAACATGCAGGCAAATAGTTCGCCAAATGTTTGGATAGCTGTCGAGTAGAAGGACAGACCGCAAACCGACCACCACAGAGGGAAACCATGCCGCAGCTCCGCTCAGCACCACAGGACGCGCATAGGAAAGCGGTCGAGTCAACGATCCAGGACGTGGTCGGATACATGCAGGAGGTTCTTGGTCAGAAGCTGGTCGCTTACATCGCCGGGGTATCGGACCCCCGAACCGTGGGCCGCTGGGCGGCCGGCGAACGCACGCCCCGAGCAGAGCACGAGCAGCGGCTGCGCTGCGCCTACCAGACCTTCCAGCTGCTGCTCGCCGAGGAGTCCCCCCACACCGTGCGTGCCTGGTTCCTCGGCCTGAACCCGCAGCTCGATGACCAGTCGCCCGCGCAGAGCATCCGCGACGGAGCGTTCCGCGACGTGCTCGTAGCCGCCAAGGCGTTCCTCGCCGGGGGATGAGTGGCACCGAGCCCGAAGGTCGTCGAGCCCCCGAAGAGCGGCCTTTGGAGAGTCGGCCGCTCACCCGACCCGCTCCGCTTCTCCGACCCGCTCGACCCTGAGCTACTCGAGAGCCGCGCCACCGGAAACCGCTTCGACAGCCCCACCGGGGACTACCGCGTCTGCTACTTCGCCACGACGCTCGACGGGTGCTTCGGCGAGACGCTCTCCCGCTTCCGAGCCGACCCCGGCCTCAGCTCGATCGCCGACGAAGAGGGGTTCATGGCGCCCGGGGAGGTCCCCGCCGACTGGCGCCACCGGCGCCTCGCCGTACGCGTCGTTCCGACACCGAGCGACACGGTGCCAGCAATCCGGCTGCTCGATGTCGAGTCGGCCGAAACCCGGGCCGTCCTCCGTGAGGAACTCGGCAAGCTGCTCGCGTTCTATGGATACAGCGACCTCGACGTACCGACGGTCCGCGGCGGCGATCGTCGCATCACCCGCTGGATCGGACGTTGGGCCTACGAACAACGCGACGCGAACGACCGCATGAAGTTCGCAGGTATCCGATACCTGTCCCGACTCTCCTCGGAGTGGGAATGCTGGGCGCTCTTCGAGAACGTCGCGCTCGATGAGCAGGAGCGGCGGCCCATCCCACGCGACGACGAGGCGTTGCTACGCATAGCCGATCTCTATGGCTTGACCGTGTTCTGATTTGACATCAGGGCACACTCAAGGGCAGGCGTCGCCCGGAAAAGTCGGCGCAGATCCTGAGATCCGGGATCAGATCGCGGTGTGGCCGGGCGGAGTCGCATCCTTGAGTGATGGATCGACCTCGCGAGCCCGATGTCGCAGATCGGGATGGGTCAGAAAAGCGTCCACGAGTGCTCGCGATCCCCCGATGCACATCCAATCGTCGTCCCACAAAGTCGAGACAAGCCACGAACGATCGGCCGGAAACATCAGATCGGGCAGGGGATTCTTCCAATGCTCACGCTCGCGCCAGACACCCGCCTGCTCCGGGCCAGCCTCGACCAGCACGTACCACATGTCAGTGGGACCCGGCCTCACCTTCCGCACGTCGTAGAAAACGATGTCCGCACCGCCCGTCTCGAGATAGCCAATCCACCACGGCTGCGCTGCGGCATGCTCGCTGAGTACCGCAAGCACGCCAGCGTTGTGACGGTCCAGATCCTCGCGCGGCGACGCCAAGAGGTGGTTGCCGCTGCCGGGAAGCTCAAGGGTGGCGTAGGCATCGAATACCCGAGGAATCGCAGACGTGATCGCGAACGAAACCTTCGTGTTCTCCCGGATCCAGGCGACCTCGGCTTCCCCGCCGATGCGCCACGCGCGACCGTCCTTCTTCCCCCAAACCTCCATCTCGCAATCGTCAGTCATCGGCGGATGTTTAGCCGAAGCCCCAAGCCAGTCGCGAACGCCGCATTCTAAAGGCCCCGAAGCAGCTCGCCCGCCGGAATGCCGAGGCCGCGGGCGAGCTTGACGATGGTTGATACGCGGAGGTCACGCGTGCCGCGCTCGGCTCGGCCGACCTCGACGGGGTGCATGTCGCAGCGTTCGGCGAGGGCTTCTTGGGTCAGCTTCAGGCGACGACGGTTGGCACGGATGTTCTCGCCGACGACGACCTTGGCCTCCACGCGTTTGATCCTCCGGGATACAGCCAATAACGTCCAGAACCAATAGCGTACTATCCGTGTATGCTGTCCGGTCACTATCAACGAATTGGTCCCGACGACAGCCATAACTGCCGCCGGGACCTTTGCACGGAAAGGTAGGGCCTTCCCATGCAGGACGAATCCAAGCAGTTTCCCGACGGCGAGCCCGCCACGGAGCGCGTCATTCTGTTGCAGCTCCTCCGCAACGACCGCTCCGAATGGTGGCCACGCGCGGAAGTGCTGCGCAAACTGCGCGACATCGACCCCGACGCGGTGCGGGGGTCCTTGGCGCACCTGGAGCGCCTTGGGCTGCTCGACCGCAACGGCGCGCGCTACAGGGCGTCCGACGGGCTGCGGTACATCGACGACACCCTCGACCTCATCAGCATCTGATGGTGGGCACAACGTTCGGGCAGCGCCTCCGCGAGCTTCGCAGGGAACGCAGCCTCTCCCAAGAAGACCTCTCCTGCAGGACTGGCATACACACCCCCTCGATCGGCCGCTTGGAGTGCGGCAAACGGGAGCCCCGCCTCAAGACGATCCTTCGGCTCGCGGACGGCCTGGGCGTCTCGCCCGGCGAACTGTTGGACAACCTCGGCTGGCGCAGGCTGACCCCCGAGGAGTTCGAGGAGCACTTCGGAGACCTTCCCACGGACGGGGAGGGCTGAGCATGTCTGCCGCCTACACCGCCGAGCGCGCCCGGCTACTGAACGTGCTCGGAGAGAACCTGCGGGGCCTCCGCGTGCGGCGGAACCTCGCACAGGAAAGACTCGCGGAAATCGCCTCCCTCCATCGCAACGAGATCGGCATGTTGGAGCGGGGACAGGGCGAGCCAGGCGTACTCACGCTGCTGATCGTCGCCGACGCGCTGAAGGTTCCGCCATGCATCCTGCTCGACGGGCTGCCCGTGCCGAGGGAGCGCAGGGCCCGGAGAGCCTGACCGAAGGGGACGCCACGTCGCGAGGCCGGCGTTTGGCGGCGTTTGGCGCCTGCGCGTACCGAGGAGACGAGGGGTCCGCCAAAAGCGGACCCCTCAGACCCTAGGCGCCCAATGGTCGGTCGATGCCCCGATCGGAGCCTGCCGCACGGCTTCCTCCACCTCGTCACGCAAAAAGATCCAGCGCCGGCCGAGCTTGCGCCCAGGGAGGACCCCGCGCCGGGCGTATTCGAGCACGGTCGAGATCGGTAGGTGCAGCAGCTCGGCAACGTCGCGGCCGTCGAGGACATCCTCGCGCGTCAGCCGAGGACGGGTTGGGATGGATGTGAGAATGGTGCTCATCGAGCTGGGCAGAGAAGCGGGCTTCTGTGTTATTGACCCTGAGCGCGGCAAAACGGCCATCAAATTTTGCGAACGCCCGGCCACACCCGACCGACACCCCGCCTTTTCCCAACTCCAGCGACGCGCGCTGACACCCCCGACCTATCCCGGCAACCCCGCCGGTCGCCGCCAGCCACGCCCCCAAGTCCGTAACGCCGGACCTTCCACCCCCTTCGGGTCGCTTCGCTCCCACTCCAGCACAGACAACATGCACGCCAAAGCGAGCGCTGTGTGATCGCTGTGTGACGAAGTCGTTGGATGCTTCTATGTTGTCAAGGGCGTTTTTGTGAGCTGGTTGTAGAGGTCGCGGGAGAGGTATCGCTTGAGGGATCTGATGGCCTCTCGCTTGGTCTTGCCTTCGTCGATTCGGCGTTGGATGTAGGCACGGCTCGGGGCGTGGTGGACGGAGCGTGAGAGCGCGATCGTGTAGATCGCGGTGTTGATTTGCCGGTCTCCTCCGCGGCTGAGGCGGTGGCGGACTGTTTTGCCGGATGACGCGGGTTGCGGGGCGGTGCCGTTAGCTCGCGCGAATGCCGCCTCGCTCTTGAAGCGTGCTGGGTTGAACGCGATCAGCTTCGCCGCGCAGATCGGCCCGACGCCGGGTTCGTCCATCAGCGCTGGTGCAAGATCGCGCGTGAGCGCGTCGATCTGACGGGTGTAGTCCTGGGCTTGCTGGTCGAGCGCGCGGGTTCGGTTGGCGAGGTCGCGGAGTACTTGGAGGGTGGTGTTCTCTTGCAGGCTGGCGTTCGGGCGGGTCCGCATCCCGGTGAGTCGTTGTGCGAGTTTCGCACCGTTCTTCGCGGGTCCGACCCTTTCCCTGAGTGTCGCTGGTGCTCCGACGTGGAGGGCCTGCAGCTGGTTATAGAGCCGTGAGCGCTCGCTGATGACAGAGCGGTAAGCGACGAGCAGCATCTGCAGCGCCAGGCGCTTGCCGTGCCCCCTTGGCGTGGAGAGCCCATCATCGCCAAGCACCTTCTTTGCGGCCAGCAGCGCATCGAGCCGGTCAGACTTCCCGGTGCGTCGCTCGCGGCGCCGTGGCCGTTCGACCTCGAACACGGTGATGGCGTTGTCCTGGAGGTATTCGCATAGGCCCGCGCCGTAGCTGCCGGCGCCCTCGATGCCGACACGGATCTCTCCCTCGAGTGCGGCGAGCCATGCGAGTAGCTCGCCATAGCCGGCGAGAGTCGCGGTGATCGTGATCTCGGCGAGGAGCTGTCCGAGAGCGTCCACGGCGACAGCGAGATGCTGGTGCTTATGGGTGTCCACGCCCACTGCGATCATCATTTTCCGGTCTCCTTTGTTGCTGGTTGGCGCTGGTGATGTGGAGGCCGCCAGACAAAGCCATGTCGAGCAAGCAGCACGCTTCTATGAAGTCATGGCGGCGTCCGTGGCAGACGACGGGAGACAAATCCAACGTAGGGCACCCAGCTGGGGCCAGCCGTTTTAATCGAGTCATCCCGTCGTCTGCCACACCCTCAACGGGGCACCGGACGCCACAGCATGACCGCCGCTTCGCTGCACCCTACGGGCTCCGCTACGCGCCGGTCAGCCCGCTTTCCACAGGGCCCCAACAGGCACTGAAGAAACTACATGGCCGGTTGAGCGCACTCGCGGTCAATAACCCATGTGATGACCGCAGCCAGCATCGGTGCCGCCAGGGGCGGCGGGTACGCCCGCTACCTGGAGAGCAAGACAGTGGAGCCCGAGCGCGGGGACTACTACCTGACCCCCGACGGCGAGATGGCCCAGGCCCCCGGCCGGTGGCTAGCTGGCGCCGAGACCCTGGAGAGGTTGGGGATCGAGACGGGCGGCCCAGTGGATGGTGCGGACTTCATCGCGCTGATCGAGGGCCGCCACCCCGGCACCGGCCGGTGGCTTCGCCCGGAGGGCGCCGGCGGCGGACGGGGCGGCGGGATTGACGCGACGTTCAGCGCACCAAAGTCCGTCTCGACGGTCTGGGCGCTCGGGGACCCGTGGCAACGCGAGCAGATCGAGCAAGCGCACGCCAGAGCAGTCGAGCAGACGATCCACCACCTGCGAGAGCAGGTGCCCGTCGTGCGCCGCCGTTACAGCGGCCAGGTCGTCGAAGAGCACGCCAAGGACGTGATCGCCACCGAGTACCGGCACACCACCGCCCGTGGAGTCTCTGGCGCTCAGGCGCCGGACCCGCAGCTGCACAGCCACGTCGTCGTCACCGGCGCTGTGCGCGAGGACGACCGGATCGTGGCCATCGCGTCGCGGCCGATCTTCCGCTCAGCGCGCGAGTTGGGAGCGTTCTACCGCGCCGCGCTCGCCGAGGAGCTGGTGCGGGAGGGGTACGCGATCGAGCAGGGCACCGGCAAGGACGCCCGGTACTTCGAGATCAAGGGTGTCCCCAGAGAGCTGTGCGACGCGTTCTCCGGGCGCTCCCGCGAGGTCGCACAGGCGGCGGAGCGCTTCCGTGCTCGGTACGGCCGCGCACCCGAGCGCGGTGAGCTTCGCAACCTCGCGCTCGAGAACCGCCGCTCCAAGGAGCTGACCACACGCTCAGACCTCCAACGAGCATGGGCAGAGACCGGGCGCAGCCACGGGTTCGGGCCGGATGAGACCGTGCGGCTCGTCGGCGCATCCCAGCGCCCTGCAGCCGAGCGCGCGATCGAGGATCGCGTCGAGGCGAAGCTCACCGAACACCACGCCGTCTTCGACGAGCGCGACCTGCGCGCCGTCGTGCTGGAGCAGGCCGCCGGGGAGCTGGCACCCGATGAAGCGCTCACCGTCGCGCGGGGGATGGTCCGCGACCGGCGGGTACTGACCTTGGAGGGCGGGCGGATGACCACGCTGGCGGTCCGCGCTCAGGAGCAGGCGATCGAACGACGCACCCGCCAGCTCGCCCTGCCCGCAGGTCGAGATGTCGGCGCGATCGCCCGCGAACACGGCGCTCGTGAGGTCGCCGAGCGCATCGGCGGGCCACTCAGCCCCGAGCAGCACCACGCCCTCGAAGTGCTCACTGGCCCCGAGCGCGCCGCGGTCCTCGTCGGCCCAGCCGGCACCGGCAAGGGAGTGGTGATCGACGCCGCCGCACGCGCCGAGCAGCACACCGGGCGGAAGACAATCGGGGTCGCCGTGTCCGGGTCCACCGCGGAGCGCCTCGGCGCCGACAGCCCCGCACTCGCCGGACAGACACTCACCCTCGACGCTCTGGTCGCCCGTGCAAACACGGGCACCCTCCCCGTGGACAGGGACACCACGGTCATCCTGGACGAGGCCGGGATGGTCGATCACAAGCGCCTTGACGCGCTGACCACGCTTGTGGATCACTCCGGGGCAAAGCTGATCGCCGTCGGCGACGGCAAGCAGCTCCCATCGATCGGCCCCGGCGGGATGTTCGACCGGCTCGCCGGCCACGCACCCAACGCCGAACTCGCCGACATCCACCGCGCCAAGGACCCAGCCGACCAGCGCGCGTGGCAAGCGCTACGCGCGGGCGAACCCGAGCGCGCGATGGCGCACTACGCCTCACGCGGTCAGCTACACCTCTCCGACACCCGCGACCAAGCCGCAGAGCAAGCCGTACAAACATGGGCCGCGCTCACCGAAGGGCGCGATATCCGCGGGGTGGCGCTAATCGCCGACGCCTCCAACCAGGAGATCGACCGGCTCAACGCCCGCGCACAACACCTCCGCATACAACGAGGAGAACTCGGACACCACGAGATCCCGCTGCCCGGCGTTCATTACGGGCTGCGCGAAGGCGACCTCATCGCGTTCATTGCGCAGCACCGTCCGCATGGTCAGTTGCGGATCGCGAATGGCACCCGCGGGCAGGTCAGCGCCATCCGTGACCGGGGTGTAACCGTCACGCTGGACGGATCACAACGTCGGGTGCATCTCGCCGGCGAGGATCTGGAGTCGCTGAGGCTGGCATACGCGCAGCACGTCTACCGCCAGCAGGGCGCCACCGTCGAGCGCTCCGTCGTCCTCACCGGCGGATGGCAAACCAGCAAGGAGACCGCCTACGTCGAGGCAACCCGCGCCCGGCACGGCACCACCTGGTTCATCGCACGCGAGGACCTTGGTGAGGAAGGACAGGACGCCGGGCGGATCACGCGCCTTGCCCAGAAGATGACGAACAGCCGCGCGCAGATACCTTCTCTCGCCCACATGGAGCGTCTTGACCCCAGCCTGGTGCCGAGCCGCAACCCTCTACGGCTTCGCTCCGCCTTCTCTCTCATACGCCAGCTTCCCCGCACGCCCCACCACAACACGTCCGACCGCAGCTTCGGTCGCCGACGCTGACGAGTTGTATCTTGCACGCAGTAGTGACAGCGCAGGGTATCGTCTACTGTCCCCAATTGCTGCGCTAAGCTTGGATATGTGCACGATGAGTACGGTCAGATTCCTGGCGGAACGGTAATGGACGACCTGTTTCTTTACGGCCAGATCATCGGTGATGCCTACGTTCCAAACGGAGTGCGTCTAGTTCTGTACGGCCAGGTCTTGGGAGCGCTGACGATCGAGAATGGCGGAAGTGCCGACATCCGAGGGATGGTGACCGGTGACCTCTTAAATCACGGCATGGTAAAAATTGCGGGATCAGTGATCGGTGCGCTACGCGACGAATCCGGTGGCGCACAGGTGGAACCTGGCGCGAGTATTGGCCGCCGCCAATGAAACGCCCACTGCAGATTACGAGACTTCTGCACATGTCCGATGACACCAACATCCTCCGGGGAAATGGCAGGCGACATGCTGGGCCGCTTCGCGCTCGGTGATCCGAGGGTGACGGAAGACGACCTGATCGAAGTCGTGGATCGAGCTCACTTTAGACGCCAAGATGCCGCTTGTGCGACGCGCTGTTAGGGCGTAGTGGATTGAGTTTGGGGAGGGGTGACGGGTTGGGCCAGCGGATCGACACCGGATAGGAGGCGTGACGCGAACCGCCCGAGGTCGGCATGCAGTTGGCGGTCGGCTGGGCTCTGCCAATTTTCAGTACGGTTACAGAGCAGCATGAGAACTCGCTTCAACTCGAGCATTCGTGGGATTAGGCCATCGACAAACGCTCTCATCAGGGATTGTATTTGAGCGTTGAGCGCCTGTGGTGTACCGATTGTGACACGGGGGAGTGGCGCGACGTAGTCAGGTTTGATTTGTGCGGCTACCGATGGAGATGCTCGGCGTGAATCTAGGCGACGCAACAGCAGCAGTAGCTGTGGCTCGAGTGCGGAGAATAGCTCCATGTACTCATCGGCAGCGGCCTTATCAGCAGGAATCTGTTCGTCTTCAAAACTCCGACCGGTCAGGACAGCCAACTTGTCGCGGTTAGCGACGAGTTCGTCGTATGTCTGAATCCAGAACGACCGACTTGAGCGAATCGCTCGCACCAGCGCCTCGGCCTCGTTGGCTATCGGCTCAACCTCGGCGCCTGTGATCGGCACTGGCTCGACTTCCGTGAGAGCGTCGACGATCTTGACGAGCGAAGCTTGGAAGTCAGCTCCTGCCGCCTCCAGGTCTTTTAGATCCACGTAGCGATGGCGGCTCGCCGGACGATGCCTTGCGTCGACAGGGTAGCGATACGCAAAGCTGCCTGGGTCGCTTTCGTGCATCAATTGCACGAACTCGGTAGTCTCGGCTGAGAATTGTGTTGCCAGGTCGCTACGACCTAGCGCTTCAAGCGCATGTTTGCATCTTTTTGCGAGGTCGGCGATGTCGTGACTGGATGGGATTGTTGCCGAGGTGCGCTCGAGAATCAGCTTGAGGCCGACCTCCACCCGGTGGCGTTGGAGGAATACGACGTCGACCGCAATGTCGTCCACAGCGGCACTAAACGTCAATAGATACTTTGACAAGAAGGCGGTGTGACGACCTAAGCCGCGGAATTGTGACTCCCAGCTACCGACGTATTCAGTTTGCGCAATCAGTCCATCACGAGGCGGGCCTTTGGGGAAAATATCGTCGGAAAGGGTCATATGGACGGGGGAGTCGGCCTCCGATGGTCCCGCAGCTAGCTGTGGCTTCTCCGTTGCGTGGGCCGGCTGCTAGGCACAGGGAGTCCCTGCTCAGCGGCGAAGTAGTAGTCGGTTAGCGGCCTACCGACCTCGGTGCTTCCGCTTCCGTCCAAGGGAACGTAGACGCCATTGGTGGCCTTCATGATTCGGCCTGCCTTCCAGGCGTCGTAGAGATTCGTGCCAAGCACGCCAGCGTTTTGGGGAGTCTTCATACCTCGTTCCTCCATGAACTTAAAGAGGGAGGTTGGCCCCATTGCCGTGCCCCCAAGTTCGTCATAGGCTCGCTCGAGGGCAGCAACCGCCAGCTCCTGAGCGGGCGCTGCCCGCCTCGTAAGAGCCTGCTCTGACGGTTGACTGTGGTGCTGGCGGGCGGGTTGGATTCGCCCGCGCGACAGGGCCGCCGGGTGCCCAACCACACGGCGCAGCAGCTCGACTTGCTGGTTGAGGAGCTTTTGCTCCTGAAGCTTTTCCTCGTAGAGGCGCTGAAGCTGGGGCATCTTGGCCGCCACCTCCTCTGAGTTCGATAGGTCGATGTTGAGATCGTTCTGCGTCATCTAGCGTAACTCTAGCATGGGTAGAGATCAATCGGACAGGCATAGCGCGAGATGGGTTCGAGCAGCACCTCAACCAGTCGCTCCCGATGGATTCCGCCTCTCGCAGCCCAGCCACGTTCAGCGCCGAACAGCCATCACCGCCTCGAGCAGCCGCCGGACCAGCTCCGCCCTGCCCTGCAACGCCGAAGCCGGCCCCCTAACCGGGGACCGGGGCGTTCCGACCTTCGTAAGCTCTGGTGGAGCCAACTGGGATCGACCGGGACCGCTGCTTGCAAACCGCTCGATCCTGGTGGAAAGCAGCCGAGCGGATCGCAACCACCGACCTCCGGCCTGCAAACCGGAGTCAGTACGATCCCCGACAAAATGAGGCCAAGTGTGGTACTCGCCCACGGTACTCGCGCCCAAATCCGAGTACCAATCGAGTACCAAACCCCAAAGAAAAAGCGTAGGCGTTCAGTTGGTTGGGGGACATAACTCTGCGTCGTCGAATCTGTAGGCGTGGAGCGCGCTGAGGCTGAGGCGATCTATGACGCGGGGCGTGAGGCTGTGGTCGAAGTGCTGTTGGCGATGGATCGCCGCATTCAGCAGCTTGAGGCGCGGGTCGAGAAGCTAGAGCGCCAGCTGGCCAAGAACTCGGAGAACTCCTCGCGGCCGCCGAGCTCAGATCCGCCGCAGCGCGCCGCCAGGCGCGGCAAGGACCGTTCAGGTCGCAAACCTGGCGGGCAGCCCGGGCATGAGGGTCACGGGCGTCCGCTTCTGCCGGCGTGGGCGGTTGATGAGCTCATCGACCACTGGCCGGCGAGCTGCGATTGCGGCTATGTCTTCAGCGAAACCGACTGGGCATCGCGGGGTGAGCCTGCACGCCACCAAGTCGAAGAGCTGCCCGCGATCGCGGTCCAGGTCACCGAGCATCGCTGCCAGCGTGTGCGTTGCCCTGGGTGCGGAGCCAGGCGCACAGGCCGACTTCCAAGCCAGGTCGCCGTCAGCCATTTTGGGCCCCGGCTGCAAGCAGCGATCACGACGCTCTCGGTTCGCAACCGTGTCTCGCGTCGTGACGCGGTCGAGCTCGTGGAAGAGCTCTTCCAGGCCCGTCTGTCAACTGGCACCGTCGACGGGGTGCTCACCCGGGTCGCCGGTGCGCTCGCCGAACCCCACGAGGATCTACTGCACGCGGTGCGCTCGAGCAGGCATCTGAACATGGATGAGACCGGCTGGCGTCTGCAGGGATCCCAACGCGCACTCTGGGGTGCTTTCACTGGCCAGCACGCCTACTTCCAGATCGCCCCGGATCGCCATGAGGATCACGCCAAAGCGCTGCTCGCGGACACCACGGCGATCGTTACCTCAGATCGCTGGTGGGCCTATAGCCATCTGCCGTTGACGCGCCGGCAGATCTGCTGGGCGCACCTGCGTCGAGATTTCACGGCCCACGCTGAAGGCCTCGCCGTCGAGAAACAGTTCGGCGAGCTTGGGCTCCACGTCTGCGAGCGGCTGTTCTGGGCATGGGAGGTCTTCCAGCACACCCACAATCGGCGAGAGCTCGCCCGTCAAGTCCGGCTGCTTCGCCGTGAGCTAAAGCCCGCCCTGCGGCGCTTCTCGGGCAAATCACCGCGCAACAAGTACTGCCGCGGCATGGCCCGCAACCTGCTGAAGCTCTGGCCCGCACTATGGACGTTCGCAAATGTCCCCGGCGTCCATCCGACAAACAACCACGCCGAGCGATCCCTCCGCGGTGCCGTCATCTACCGCAAGCTCAGCCTCGGCAGCCAATCCGAGCAAGGCGAGCAACGCGTCGCACGCCTGCTCTCCGCCTCCATCACCTGCCGCCTGCAGCACCGCAGCCTGCACGCCTACCTCACCGAGCTGCTCAACGCCAGCGCCCGCGGCGACCCAACCCCACTACTCAGCTAAATCCCACCAAGGACTGAACGCTTACGAAAAAGCCCCGATTACCAGGGCTTTCCCTCGACGGGAGCGACGGGGGTCGAAGCCGCGTTTGTTGCCTCGCGGATTGAGATCCGGCTGTAGGGCTTAGGGCTAGGCGACCTTGAGGTATTCGCGCAGTGCCTTGCGGATCACGGACGACGTCGTCTCGTGGTCGTGCTCGGCGCGCTGGGCCAACGCCTCGCGCAGCTCAGGCTCAAGGCGCACGGACTCGACGCTGGCAGCCGCCGAGCCCATTGCTGGCCTTCCACCGCGTCGGCGTAGCGTCTCCTCGACGTCATAGCCGGCCTCTGCCTTTGCAGCGAGCTTGTCTATCAGCTCGTCTGTGATCGGCACGCCGCTTGCCGTCTTGCCGTGTGCTTTGGTCGCCATGCTCAGCCTCCCGGTAGCAGCCGTTGGTACTTGGCCCTCATTCCCATCGCGTGAATCGCGATCTCGGACCCGTCGTCGCGCACGATCGTGACCACCTCCAGAAGCGCAGCGCTTCGCGTTGGGCCTAGATACAGACGGGTGTCGTCATCTTGGTTCTCGATCGTCATGGCGTACTCCACGGCGTGGTCAATGTCGGCATCGGCGATGCCGTGCTTGCGCGCCGCCGAATGGATCTCCACTCGGGAATTGTAGTACGAAACCAGAGCATCGTCGCGATCCCTCCCCAAGCCCTCTGCAGCGAGGCTAGCCTAGCGGCACCGTCCACCGTCCTATCCGACCGCTACCGTTGCTGTGTATGGCTACGGTCACAAACGTTCAGTACGCCCGCCCCTGGGACGGCTTGAATCCGCTGTCGAGCTGCCGCTTCTGTAGCTATCTCGAGAAGGGCATTGAAGACGAGCGGTGGACCATCGTCGCCGAGACAGAGCACCTCGTGGCCGTGCCGTCCGTAGGGCCGCTTGTTCCGGGCTGGCTCTTGGTAATGCCGAAGGAGCACGTCCTGAGCTTCGGTGCACTTGACGCCGACACACTCGCGGTCTTGATGGCCGACGTGCATCGGATCGCCGCTGCCTGGGAGGACGTATTTGGACCGCTTACATGGTTTGAGCACGGCCCGGCCGAAGACCACATCTCTGCCGGATGCGGGATTGACCATGCACACATGCACCTAGTGCCGACCGGCCAGTTGGACCTCCTTGCTGCGGCTCGCGATCAGTTGCCCGATCTAGTCTTTCATGAGGTATCGGGGCCGGAGGCTGCGGCAGTTCCGGTGACTCGCGGAGACTCGTATCTCTATCTCCGCACGAGGGACGGGGGCTCATGGCTCGCTACGTCGCGTGACATTCCGAGCCAGGCCTTCCGTAGGGTGATCGCCTGCCAACAGGGTCGCCCAGGTCAATATGACTGGAAGGCCTTCCCACATCTCGATGCACTTGAGACCACGCTCAAGCTGGCACGGCACCTCGATTTGCCCGCCTGAGGATGAAAGGATGCACCGGTGGGCAATGTAGAGCCTCGCTCTCCAGACCCACCGAGCCCCCTTGTCGGCCCGGCGCCCGGTACCGGCCAGCACGACGAGGTGGACTTTGCGCCGTCGGATCTCACCGACGACCGGCAGGAGAATGAATGGCGGTCCCGCTACGGCGAGAGGCGAGCGATCGTCCAGATCGTCGCCGAGGGGATTTACCTCGGGGTACTGATCATAGCTACCGCGATGGCACTAATTCTCATCTGGAGAGGCACGCCTCGATCATGGCTTGGAGTCGACTGGGCACGGTACAACACATTCCGAATCTACTCACTAGCTTGGGTGTCCGGCACTCTAGGTGGAACACTCTTTACCGTCAAGTGGCTGTATCACTCGGTCGGTAAGGGCTTCTGGAACGCCGACCGACTCGCATGGCGCATATTTACGCCTCACCTATCAGGCGGATTCTCGTTTGGCCTTCTCGCGCTCGCTACGTCCGGTATCTTCGAGATCCTCAACCGAGAACTCCTTCGCTCCAGCCCGGCTATCGTCGGAACAGGGTTCGTGCTGGGGTACTTCTCAGACTTCACAGTTGCTCGACTCTACAAGGTAGCCGAGCATTTGCTCGGGGGCACGCGTGACGACCGCGGGCGTGACGGCAGCTAACCGACAGATTGCGCGCAAGGGCGAGATGGTCCTCGCGGATGCGGCGCGATTCGGGGCGAAGGCAGCAGGCCTCGCGCAGCTAGACCCGTCGTGGACTCCCCGTTTCTTTGCACTAGAAGTCGGCGCCCACGCGCGGCTGGAGCATGATGATCTCACTGCCACGATGGGATCGGAACTGCGCGCACTAGGAGCCTGCGCAGAGGGCGTCATTGTGCGATCGAGTGCATCTGGTGAGACGCTGGACAAACGAGGCGTCTTTGACAGCGCTCGTGCGGCCGCCGTGGTCTCCGACGTCACACATTGCATCACGGAGATGGCGACGAAAGCTTCGCAGGCCAGCCGGAAGCAACTGGGCTTTCTCGTCCAAGAGTGGCTCGGTGGCGCCGCGACCGGCCATCTCTCAAACGAGCGACGCGTGAGCCGTGAGACTCGCAGCTGGCTTTGCGAGGCTGAGCTGCCGATCGAAGGCGAGGACAAGAGCTTCCGCTTTCGCGTCGACAGCAGCGCCAGAGGGCGTGACGATCTGTCATGCAGTTCCTGGGAGGAGCTCGCAGCGGCTATCAGGACGGTTGCTCGACAGATGCATCAACTCGGCGGTCGCTTTCACCTTGAGTGGGTTTGGGATGGCACGAGGGTCTGGATCGTCCAATGCGACCCTGACCATGTTGAGCACGGTACGCCTCCTGGATCCTCGTGGGTCACGGACGGGCCAGCACCGCCACTAGGCGATCTACGGCGTTTCAAGCGTGTGCCCACAAAGCAAACCCCTTTTCCAAAGGTAAACCACGTCTGCGAGTTTCGGAGTTGTGGCCTACCAAGCGGGGATATACGCGTCCTATCAGGCGCCGGGATGATCGGTCGGCTTGCACGCGGCGAGATCAGCAGAGAGCTTCGCCGAGATCTACAAGACCTGATCAAGGCACCGATTGTCGTCCGTACAGACTTTCGAGCAGATACCCAACAGCCAAAGGTCCTATCGAAGCGAACGGACACCTGTCTCACATACGAGCAACTTGAAGAGTTCCTCATCGGTACGGCGAAAGCGGTGATCGCTGAAGGATGCTCCCCAAGCGACCTCGCTTTCATAACTCACCGCTTTATGCTTGCCCGCGCGGGAGCGATGAGTTTTGCGCGCCACGGAAGCTCACGGGTACGCATCGATGCGACTTGGGGCCTGCCAGATAGCCTCCTGTTCTATCCGCACGACTCGTTTCGGGTGGACATCGGGACCCAAGATGTCGAGCGCTATCTCCGCTGCAAGACTGACTACATAGATGTCGCCGCAGACGGCCAATGGCGGTCGCATCCGGCGGGCAGCGATTGGGATTGGCGGCCGACGCTGACCGATGACGAGGCCATCAGCATCGCGGAGATGACAATGCGCCTCGCTGACCACGTCGGCAGCGATATCGAGGTTATGTTCTTTATTGGCGGCAAGGGGCCCGACAAACGCATTCTACCGTGGTTTTTCGATGCCAACGAGCGTCATACCACTGATATTCTCGCCGCTCCGGGTTTCTATGTCGGCGAGCGGGTCACGATTACGAATCAGAACGATCTCCGCGCGCTAGATGTCGATTTGGGAACAGCAACAGGCAGCCGCCGCCTGATCATCTGCCTCAGGCCAACGATCGAGCTCTTGCGCTCGCGGGAGTTCATCCTTGAAGTAGCCGATGTGGCGAAGCGTAGGAAGCTTCCAATAGAACTCGAGGGCAGCCAGCTGTCGCACGCGTATTACCTACTTGATGATGCTGGTGCGGCAATCAGGTGCTTGAATCCGTGGCGTCCGCCGGACCGCAGACGCTCATTTGGGAAGCTCGTCCGCGATTTTGTGCCAGTGAAGATCGAGCGGCGCGGCGAACTTGCGACTACGTATCCCGCAGACCGCACCGAGCTAAAGGAACTGATCAAGGCTAAGGTGATTGAGGAGGCCTTCGAGTACTACTGGTCGCAGGACGCGGACACCGATATAGAAGAGCTTGCCGATCTTCTGGAGCTTCTCCGCACGGCTGCGCGTGTGCACGACATCAGCTTTTCCACTGTGGAAAAGACAGCAGAGGCCAAGCGGGAGGAGCGTGGCGGTTTCGAGAACGGAGTTGTGCTGGTCGAGACCCGCGATGCACCCGACGGCTCCCGTCTTCGATGGGATGAATCGCCAAGGGGACGCCTGGTTACGGTCCCGGTAGCCGGATCGGTCCGACGGCGAGCAAGCTCAGCACGACGAGTTATCCGGCTCCCTGGTGGGCGCCTCGTCATGCCCGTTGCCCCACCGACCGGATGGAAGATGGGCGAGTCTCGAACAGTGGGGCTTACAGCCGACGACGAGGTAAGCGTTACTTACGGGCCGACAGAGATCCAGGTGCACCTTCAGCCACGCCCGGCGGTACGTAATCGGAACCAGCTCCCGTTGTTCGCGCAGCCATCAGAAAACCTCTAGGGAAGCGCGACTGTACCTTCGGCTGTGCTTACTACCAGCGGGGCATCCGTTTCGAGCCACACACGCGCTCCGCAAGCCAGCGGCTTGTCTGGCGAGTAGATGAGCTGAGAGGGTCCCTGGATCTCCACTCGTTGTGCCTTTAGGTTCCGCCGACTCGTCTTAACGGCAAGGGGAGGGTCAAGGCTTCCTGCCTGGCGATTGCGCCGTATTACGTGCATATTCACATGGATACGCTTAAGCATCGGTACCTCCGTCTAGCAGTGGAAACAGGGTGCACACGCAGCCTGGCATCGTAGAGCGCTGACTCGCTGGGCGCCATACTCGGCGCATGACGCCTCGCGTCGCCAGCTGAATCTTCGGACTCGCCCTTGAGATCCCTCGCGAGTTCTGCTCTGCTCTGGCGCCAGCCAACAATCTAAGCGGCCGAGACGAGCGCTGATGACGCCCGCCTCGGCCTGTGACGCCGAAGGATTGAGCCCTTCGATGCCACGACCGAAACCGTAGCTCCCCTGCGGTTTCGCGTCGCGCTCGTCTGTGCCCTTTCCTGCGGCGGAAAGGAGCCCCATGAGTGCCTCACGCTGCGCCGGCGACGAGATGACGACCGCCGAACACGAGGACCAGCGCGACAAATTGATCCTGCACGTCCTGTGCGAGGAGCTTGTGCCGTGGACCGTCGAGGAGGTCAGCCGTGAGCTGGATAGCTCCAACGACGTGATCGACGGCGTAAGTCGCCTCGTCGGTGCCGGCCTGGTGCATCGCCTCGGCGAGTTCGTGTTCCCCACCCGAGCCGCACGGCGAGCCGGTGAAATCGAGGTCGGCACGCTCTGAGTCAGCGATCTGTCAGTGCGCCGTCAGCGCTCACCCGTCAACTCCACGCCCGAGCTTGGCCGCGTCCTGCAAGAACGGCGCGGCGAGCTACGGCTCAGCCGCGAGGGCGTATCGCGCCTGACGGGCGTAGAGCCTGCCGTCCTTTCGGGCCTCGAAACGGGCGACGGCACGATCGCCTTGCAGGTCGCTCTGCTGATCGTGCAGGCGCTCGGCTTGGACATCTCGGTCGAGCCAATCCGCACCCACGTGCCACAGGCGCGCGAGTACGACATGTTCCGGCTTCGTGCCGCGGAGGGATTGACGCTCGAAGAGATCGCCGTCCGGCACGGCCTGCACCGGGAGCGCGTGCGGCAGATCCTCCGCGCGCACTTCCGGCTCGGAGAACCATGGACCGCCAACGCTCGGCGCAAAGCACGAGCGAAAGCGCAGCGCGGTCGCGGGCAGTGAGGACGCGGGTCCGGACCCCGGCCTCGTTTCCGCCCTCGCATCCGTCCTCGTTTCCGTCCTCCGATCCGCCCTCGCATGATGAAACGAGGACCCAGAAACCAAAGAAACCACTGCAAATCAGCAATATCAGGGAGGACGAAAGCACCCCGATAAGTATGGCTCAGGAAGAAAAGTCTGATGAAAAGTGAGGCGCTGCTGTAACCAAAAGCGGGGTTGAGGCACCTTCTTCCCTTGCCAAGGGTCTCTCACCGACGCCCCACACATTGACCGCACATGCACGAAGGACTGCCAAACCAACGCAGCAGTCGACTCGTCCTGCCAGGACGTTCAGGCCCACTCATCGCCCTGCACTGATCGATCACCCCGACGACCAAGGAGGCGCAGCAAATGCCCGCCGCAACGACTCCCCCGACCCAGCGCTCCTCGACTTCGCCAACTGGTTCGCCGACTGGTGGCTACGCAGAGGACGCGACCTCACCGACCCCTCCCGACATGACTGACCGCAAACTCCGAGCCGTCGCCTACGTCCGCGAGTCAACCGAGGAGCAAGGCCAGGGCTTCTCCCCCGACGCCCAGCGCCAAGGCATCCGCCGCTTCGCACCCGAGAACAATCTCGAACTCGTCGGCGAGTACTGCGACTTCCACTCCGGCTGGCGCAAGTCAGCGGCGCGCCCCGAGTTCCAGCGCCTGATGGCCGACGCAGCCGCCGGCAAGTTCGACGTCGTGCTCGTATTCCACACCAGCCGCTTCGCCCGAAACCAAGTCGAGGCACGCCGCTACAAGCAGCTACTACGTGAGCGGCTTGGCATCCGGGTCGTGTCCGTCACCCAGCCGATGGGCGAAGACCACACCGACCCGTCCGCATTCCTCGCCGAGTCGATCCACGAGATGTTCGACGAGTACTACTCCGTATCGCTCTCCTTCTGGACCCGCAGCGGCTTGAAGGAGAAGGCTCGTCAGGGCCACCTCGTCGGGAGCCTGCCCTGGGGCTACATCCGCGACCCCGACACCAAGCTCGCAACCCCACATCCCGAGCGCGCACCGCTTGTCCTCGCCTTGTTCGAGCATTACGCCACCGGCCACGAGTCCGACCGGACCCTCGCGGCGTGGCTGAATGCGAAGGGAGCGCGCACGGCACGCGGGCGGCTGTTCAGCAAGGACACGGTGCGGGAGATGCTGTGCAACGCCGCCTACGCCGGCTACGTCTCCGGGCTACGCGACAAGAGCCGCGCAATCAAAGGCCTGCACGAGCCGATCGTCAGCGATGAGCTGTTCGACCGCGTGCAAGAAGTCCGCTCGTGGCGCACCCGCGTCGTCAAGCCCGGTCGCCCCTCCGAGGAGTACCTGCTGCGCAAGCTCATCCACTGCGAGCGCTGCGGCGCTCGGATGCACGGCTGCCGCACCGGATGGAAGGGGATGCGCCGCTACCAGTGCTCCACCCGGCGCCACCACGGCGACTGCGAACAGAAGATGACCCCCGCGCAGCCGCTTGAGGAGCAACTAATCGACTGGCTGCACGACTTCCAACCCGACCACGCGCTGCGTCAACTCGTGCTCGACACAATCCAAGCCCAAACGGGAGGGCATCCCGGCGAGGACGCCGAGCGTCGCCGCGAGCTGACCGCCCAGCTTGAGCGGCTACGCGACCTCTACGTCATGGGCGACATCACCAAGCCCCAGTACGTCATGCAACGCCAAGTCCTTGAGGAGGAACTGCAACGCGCGAAGCCGCCAACCGACCCAGACCTGGACCGCGCACAAGCCATCCTCGAAGACTTCTCGCGCTTCTGGGACGCCGAGCCCGAGCCAGCCGAGCGGCGCAAGCTGATCCTCTCCCTGTTCGCCCAGGTCTGGGCCAAGGACAACAAGATCGTCGCCGTCAAGCCCAACACGGCGTTCGCCAACTACTTCACCGCCGCGTCGGAGGTGCGGGCCACGCACCCAAAAGCCGACGCGGACGATGAGGCAACAAAGGCGGGAGCGACGGGACTCGAACCCGCGGCCTCCGGCGTGACAGGCCGGCGCTCTAACCAACTGAGCTACGCCCCCGCGAAGAGTGACGCGAGAGGGAGGATCCCTCCGCGGCTCAACGCGCTGAGCACAGTATGCCAAGCCGCGCCGGAGAACACCGGCGACCAACTGCGCACGGCGACCCCCCAAACTGGCCAAGCAGCCAGGAATGAGGTAGGCTGGGCGAGTGACCCTCGTCGGCCCCCCGCCCCCGAAGCCGTTCAACCCATTCGCGGTGATGGTGGACGACCTGCGCAAAGAACGCGCGAGCAGGGTGCCCTACCCACCCGGGGACACCAGCTTCAGCATGGCGCGGACACGCCGCTTCGCCCACGATCCGCTGCCGCTGCTGCTGGAGTGCTACGAGAAGCACGGGCCCGTGTTCACGATCAAAGTGCTGCACGGCAACATCGTGTTCATGCTGGGGCCGGCGGCCAACCACTACATGACGGTGTCGCACGCGCAGAACTTCATCTGGCGCCAGTCGCACTTCCGCGACCTGATCGGGTTGCTGGGGGACGGGCTGCTGACGATCGACGGGGACTTCCACCGCCGCTCGCGTCAGATCATGCTGCCGGCCTTCCACCGCGAGCGGATCGCGGCGTCGATCGATGTGATGCGCCAAGAGACCGAACGCGCGCTGGAGGAGCTCGCGCCGGAACGCACCGTGGACCTGTACAGCTGGACACGGCGCCTGGCGATGCGGGTGGCGATGCGGGCGCTGTTCGGACTGGACCCCGACGGAGAGCCGGCGAAGGGCACGGACGCGGCGGGGCTGTTCGAGCGCGCGCTGTCGTTCTACGCCACCGAATACACCTCGCGCTTCCTGCGCGGCCCGCTGACGCCGTACGCCCGCTTGCAGAGTGCGGCGAAAGAGCTCAACAGGGTCATCTACGCCGAGATCGACCGCCGCCGCGCGACGGGGGCGCGCGGCGAGGACGTGCTCAGTCTGCTGCTGGACGCGCACGACGAGGACGGCAGCGCGCTCAGCGACCGGCAGGTGCGCGACGAGGTGATGACGCTGCTGTTCGCCGGCCACGACACCACGACATCGACGGTGTCGTTCATGTTCTACGAGCTAGCGCACCACCCCGAGATCGCCCAGCGCCTGGTGGCCGAGCAGCGGGAGCGCCTGCGGGGCGAGCCACCGACCGCCGAGCAGCTGATGGGCGGCGAGCTGCCGCTGCTGGAGATGGTGCTGGAGGAGACGCTGCGGATGTACCCGCCCGCCTGGATCGGCCCGCGCCGCTCGATCGAGCCGTTTGAGTTCGAAGGCGTCAAAGTACCCGGCAGCGCGTATGTGAACTACTGCTCGTGGGCCTCCCACCGCCTCCCCGACGTGTGGCGGGACCCGGAGCGCTTCGACCCCGAGCGCTTCGCCCCGGGATCCCGCGAGGCGATCCCCAAGGGGGCGTACGTCCCCTTCGGCGGCGGCTCGCGGACGTGCATCGGGATGCGCTTCGGGCAGCTAGAGGTGCGTACGATCGCGACGCTGATCCTCAGCCGCTTCGAACTGGAGCTGCCGCACGACTTCAAGTTGAGCATCCGCCAGATGCCGACGATCAGCCCACGCGAGGGCTTGCCGATGACGGTGCGTGAGCGCTCCCCGGCGCTGGCGGCCGCTGCGTAGACACTCTACCCTCAGCGTAGTCGCGCGGCCACGCTCACCCGAAAGGCGGGATCGGTAGTCTCCGTGGAGGGCGCGTCGGCAACGGCGATCGACCGCACGTCGATGCTCGGCACCGAGAGCAGCGTGACTTTGACCAGCCCAGCGAACAGAGAGCCCTGGGGCTGGGCGACCAGCTTGCCTTCGACCGCGCTGAGCTGCACGTTGAGCGCAGTGGCCACCCCGAAGAGATTGCCCTTCACGCGCATCGTCGCCCCACCGGAATTGCTGGTGAGCAGTTCGAAGCCGGTGCTGCCCGGTAGCGTGGCGCGTAGGTCGGCTTCGCTTAGCAGGCCGTCGATGTAGAGGCCATCGCCGCGCTTGCGCAAGTCGAAGTCGCTCAGCTCGAGCGAGCCCATGTGCATGCCAGTGGCGTGTATGTCCAACCGCTGCACGCCGCGCGCACGGGCCATCAGCCGGTTGGCCTCCGCGGGACTCATGTCGATGTCACCAGCGCTCACGGTCGCCGACTGGGCGTGGCCCCACAACAGCTCGACCGCGGGAAACGCGCTGACGGAGACGCTGCGCACGACGCCGTAGTGCGCGAGTTCGCTGCGCACCCGCTGTGCCGCCAGTTTGGGGAGCAGCAGCTGTGCGAGACCCAGCAGCACCACCACCCCCCCCACTGCCCCCAGCGCGATCCGACTAGATCTGCGACGCCCCGAGCCCATCCGGGCAGTTTGGCAGGGAAACATTTATTTGGATTAAGCGCCTCGACCATCGCAAGCGAGCGCGGGGGCGCGGAGCGGAGCCCCGGGCGTAGCTGGGCGCGGAGCGCAGCCCCCTGTCACAGCAGGCGCGGAGTGCAACCCAGGGCGCAGCGGGCACGAAGCGGAGCCCCCAAGCACGGCGGCAGGTCCGGCTACCGGCAAAGCACGGGAGCGCTAGCCTTGTGGGACAGATACCCCGTAACGGGGCGCGTAGCTCAGCTGGCCAGAGCACCTCGTTTACACCGAGGGGGTCGCCCGTTCGAGTCGGGCCGCGCCCACTGGTTGAGCAGTGCCTGCCAGCCACAGTCGTCAGCGAGGGTCGAGGATCACGATCGGGATCTTCCGGCCCTTTGCGTTGCGCTCGTAGAAGTCGTATCCGGGGTAGAGCGCGACGAACTTCGCCCACAGGCGATCGCGCTCCTCATCGCTTGCGACACGCGCATGGACCTCACGAACCACGGCGCCGATCTGAATCGTGGTGTCCGGATTGGCCTTGAGGTTGTGGAACCATGCCGGATGCGTCGGTTGACCCGCCTTCGAGGCCACCACGACAATGGCGTCGCCGTCCTCGCGGTACATCAGCGGAGATGTCCGCTTCACTGCGCTCTTGGCCCCCGTGTGGTCGACCAGCACTATCCGCGCCTCGGGCCAGCCGGGGAGATGCCCGCCGATTTTGCCGTCAGACCACCGGTAAAGCGCCACGTGGATCTTCGCCCCACGTCGCCCAAGGTAAATGCCGCGCTTGTTGGCGAACTGTGAGCTTGCGGCGGTGAGCTGTCCGAATGAGGGCCGTGGCATCTTGGGGGTAAACGACACGGCCAACTGGGGCTCGACCTACGTGGCGGGCGGCTTGGCACGCACGATGGGGAGGATCGTGCCCAGCAGGCCGCGGGCCGTGGCAACCCAGAAGTTCATTTGATCGAAGTAGTCGCGCCAGAGCGCGATCTGGCCGTCGTGGACGTCGAAGCGCCCGCACACCCAGAACTGGATGCGCAGCCGGCCAAACTTCATGACGTCGGTGCGCTCGGTGAGCACCGATGTCCCAGCGGCCGAGATCGTGTGCAGATAGACCTCAAATCCGGCCCCATCCAGACCGAGCGTGCCTCGCAGCAGCCGCCGCACACGCTCGCGCCCGTGCACAGTGGGCAACCCGACGTTCACGTACTCCACATCCGCCGCCAACAGCTCTGCCGCGCCGTCGACGTCCTCGACACGGAGCAGATCCAAGAACCGCTCAACCACCTGTGTCGGCGTCGAACGGCTCTCGTCTGGGCTGGCTGGACCGCCCTCTGCCTCACCGACCACCTCCGCCATATCGGCAACTATACGGCGCCCAGTCACCCACCGCGGACCGCCACAGGAGCCGCCCAGCGCACGCGGCCCTACTAGGATCTCCTCCCCGTGAGCGACTCTGCCATCCGTATCGCCGTGGTCGGCGCCGGACCCGCCGGCTTCTACGCCGCCGGCCACCTGCTCAAGGACTCCGAGGAGCGGATCGAGGTGGACATGCTCGAGCGCCTGCCGACGCCCTGGGGACTCGTGCGCTCCGGAGTAGCGCCCGACCACCCGAAGATCAAGTCGGTCACGCGTGTCTACGAGAAAACCGCCGCCCATCGCCGCTTCCGCTACTTCGGCAACGTCGAGCTCGGCCGGCACGTGACGCGCGAGGAACTGCTCTCGCACTACCACGCGATCGTCTATGCGACAGGGTCTCCCGCCGACCGGCCGTTGGGGATCCCCGGCGAGGAGCTGCAGGGGAGCTGGGCGGCAACGGACTTCGTCGGCTGGTACAACGGCCACCCTGACCATCCCGACCTCGAGTTCGACCTCGCCGGCGAGCGTGCCGTGGTGATCGGCAACGGCAACGTCGCGCTGGACGTCGCGCGGATGCTGGTGCTCTCCCACGAGGAGCTGTCACGCACCGACGTCGCCGATCACGCCCTGCACGCGCTGAAGCACAGCGGGGTTCGCGAGGTGGTCGTGCTCGGTCGGCGCGGACCCGCACAGGCGGCCTTCACCAACCCCGAGCTGCTGGAGCTGGGGGAGCTGGCCGGCGCCGACGCGATCGTCGATCCCACCGAACTGGAGCGCGCGCTCGCGGTGCCCGACCCCGCGATCGACAAGATCTCCGAGGGCAACGTGCGGATCCTGCGCGAGCTCGCCGCGCGCGCCCCGCGCGGCGAGCCGCGACGAGTCGTGCTGCGCTTCCTGCTTTCCCCCATCGAGCTGCTCCCCGACGAGCACGGGCACGTAGGGGCAGTGCGAGTGGCGCGCAACGAACTGGTCGTCGCGCCCGACGGACGGCTGCGCGCGCAGGCGACCGAGGAGTACGAGACGATTCCCGCCGGCCTCGTGTTCCGCGCGATCGGTTACCGCGGCGTCGCGCTGCCCGAAGTGCCATTCGACGAGCGCTCCGGCGTGATCCACAACGAGCGGGGCCGCGTGCTCGGCGCCGAGGGGCCGCTGCGTGGGGAGTACGCCGTCGGCTGGATCAAGCGCGGTCCCACCGGGGTGATCGGCACCAACAAGAAGGATGCGCAGGAGACCGTCGACGCGATCCTCGAAGACCTCTCCAACGGGCTGCTGCCCGTTCCACCGTCGCCCGACCCTGAGGAGCTGCTGGCGATGTTGCGTACGCGCCAACCCGAGCTGATCACCTACGCCGGCTGGTCGGAGATCGACCGCCACGAGCGCTCGCTGGGCGAGCCGTCCGGTCGCCCGCGCGTGAAGCTCACCCGCATCGAGGAGATGCTGCGGGTGGCTGCCGCGCAGCGGCCCGAGTCCTGAGCCTGGCCGACCCTATGTGAGCCCTGTGGACTGCCGTCCAGAAGGCGACCACTGCCGTTTTATTAGAACATCCCTTTAACGGGGCATATTCGCAGAAGTCAAATAGACATCTGTTCGAATTAGTCGAGGGAAGGTGGGAAACGGGGGTATACAGAACGAAAATCCTGCTGTGGCTCGGCATTCGAAGCGAGCGCCAGGAGATTCCAACAAGGGAGCGATCTGCATGTTTTCGAAACCCCCCACGGAGGCGGACAGGCATCCGCACGAGGCCCATCGGCCCTCCAGGATCCGGGCTCGGGCCCGCCGTCGCGGCCTCGCGGCAGTGTCAGCGACGTTGATCCTGACGCTCGCCGCGCTGCCCACCGTATCCGCACTCGCAAGCGGCGGCCCCTCACTCCCCGGCGGGGAAGCGGGCAGGGCAAAACGACCCTCCCTCTCGGTGCACCGGCTGGTGACACCAGGCGAGCTCCTGAGTCCGGGAGAACTGCAGAAGCTGTTCTCGACCCTGCCGCTCGGCGATCTCTCCGCCACACAGCTCGCCAACTACCTGGCAGCACTCGAAGGCGTCAGCGTACTCGCCGAACTCAAACTGGGGCTACTCAGCAGCAAAGAACTTGGCGTCGTGGGCCTCGAAGAAAGCCTGCGCAAGGCGATCGAACAGCTCGGGCCAAGTGCCAAGTTGGGAGAACTCGTCAAAGTCGAAGATTTCCTCCCGGAGCTCAATGACGCGCTGGAAGGCAAGCTCGGCGATCTGGGCCTGCTCGGCCTGCTGCTCGGTAAATTGCCCGGCGGCGGTTCCACCGGTCTCGAAGGCGCGCTCGGCTCGCTCAGCCTCGAACAGCTGGTTGGCTCGCTGCTGCAAGCCACCACCCCCCACGAACAGCTCGCCGGCGAACTCGCCGCGCTCGCCGGCGGCCTCTTCGGTGAGCTCGGCGCCGAAAACAAGCTCGAAGGGTTGCTCGGCGGCTCGGAGCTCTCCAACAGCTTCGCGGCGAAGACCGTCAAGGAAGTCTCCGAAGAACTGAACACCACGCCAAAGGCGGTCAGCGAAGAACTGGGGCAAACCACCGAACAGCTGCCCGAAAGCGCCACGATGCTCACCGCCCCGCTGAAGGACGGCGAGCTCGCGGGGGTCGCCCCCACGGTCAAAGGGCTCGTCACCGGCTTGCTCGGCACCCTCGGCGAAACCCCCGGAGGCAACAAAGGTGAAGAAGGGGGCAGCGGCAAAGGCGGCTCGGGCGAAGGCAGCGGCAAAGGCTCAGGCGAAGGCACGGGCTCCGGGGAAGGGAAAGGCTCGGGCAGCGGCGAAGGCGGCAAAGGCTCCGGTTCCGGAGAAGGCAAAGGTGGCTCCGGAGAAGGTAAGGGCGCCGGCGGCAGTGGCGGCCAGGGCGGCACGAGCTCCGGCGGCCCCAGTGGCTCGACGACAGTGCTGCTCACCATGCCCAGCACCTCTCCGGCGGCAGCCGCCGCCAAACAGAAGACCGGCAAGGTCTCCATCCTCAGCCACAGGGTGCGCGGCCACGTCGCCACAGTCGTGGTGCGCGTCCCCACCGCCGGCACCGCCACGCTCGCCGGCAGGGGGATGCGCGGGGCCAACAGGCAGGCCGCGCGGGCTGAGCGCCTGACGCTGCGAGCCAGCCTCGCGCGCGCCGCCTCCGCGTCGCTGCGCCACCACCGCCGGCTTGTGGTGAGACTCGACGTCTCGTTCCATCCCACCAGCGGCTCGAGCTCCTCCTCGACGGTGACGGTGATCTTCGGATAGGGCCGGCATCTGCCAGACTGTGGCGCTGCGCGCCGTTAGCTCATCGGGCAGAGCGCCGGACTTTTAATCCGGTGGGGCGGGTTCGAGTCCCGCACGGCGCACCATTTGATCCATGTCGAGCCGGCTGCATGGTTCCGACATGGTCCCCGACGGCGCACCATCTCGGCCTTGACGAAACCCTGGCCCGGGCGACCGGCGCCGGGGTTTCGTTCGTGTCCAGCTCCTGTATGGCCCCTTCCGGCTCAGATCGGGCGGCCTGTGGACTAAGGCCCCGAGATGCGTCATGCTTGGGGGTGGGATGGGTGAGCTGCTGGCTTTGCGGGGCGTGAGCAAGAGCTACCGGCGCGGCGGAAGGCGCGTGCGAGTGCTGGCCGACGTGTCGCTCGAGCTGGAAGGCGGCGCGGTCGGTGTGGTCGTCGGCGCACGTGACGAGGGTAAGACCACACTGCTGAAGATCGCCGCCGGCATTGAGCAGCCGGACACCGGCGAGGTGTGCCTGGGTACCCGCGATCTGGCGCTGCTGGCAAGGGAGGAGCGCGCGCGACTGCTGGGGGGTGAGATCGCCTGGATCCACCGCGAGGGGCCAGGGGTGAGGCTGGAGGTGCTCGACTACCTCGGGCTGCCCCTGGCGATGGGCCGCGGGCGCGGCCGGCGAGAGGCGCGCGACCGGGTGCTGCGGGCACTGGAGCGTGTTGGCGCCGCGCGCTGCGCGCGACAGCGCTGGGAGGAGCTCTCGGACTGGGAGCGGGTCCTGGTGGGGCTCGCGCGAGGGATCGTGTGCGAGCCGCGACTGCTGGTGCTCGACAGCGTGACCGACGGCCTCGGGATGCGCCGCGTGCGTGAAGCCGGCGAGCTGCTCCTGGCACTCGCCGCCGAGCAGGGCTGCGGAGTGCTGATGAGTTGCACCGAGCTGGAGGCCGCGCTGATCGCCGACCGCGTGTGGTCGCTGGAGCGCGGGCGGCTCAGCCTGCTCACCGAGCATGAGATCGTCGAGGCCGAGATCATCGAGTTCCCGAGACCCGCCCGCGCCGATGGGTGACCATCGCCAGTTTGCCCAGAATGTCTCCGACTCGGCGGGACGTACCTCGAATGCCTCGTGCCCAAGCCGTTTTTGCGGGGAGGAGACAGTTGTCGCCACAAGTATGGTAGGTTGGAACGATTCAGGACGACCCCGCCTCGTTCGGATTTCAAATACGATCCGCAACAATGGCTCCTCCTCGTAAAGGCGATCTGACAGCCAGCATGGCGATCCTGGGCCTCGTGGTCCAGAGGCCCGACACGGTGAACGGCCTGGGGGCACGGCTGGTCGAGCGATTTCCGCACGCGCAGTGGTCGCGCTCGGTCGCTCACAACAGCCTGCCCAGCCTCGAAAAGCAGGGCCTGGTGCGCCTGGTCGAGCACGGCGCCGAGCGCGCGCTCGACCGCTACGAGGCGACCGACACCGGCGTCGAGGAGTTCCGCGACTGGCTGCGCGCGTCCTCCGCGGCACCGCTCGCGTTGCGCGATGCGGTGCACGCCAAACTCGAGCTCGCCGGGGAGGAGGACGTGCCCGATCTGATCGCCGCGATCCGCGAGGAGGAGGAGGCGTGCGCACGGGAGTTTGCGGCGGCGAGCTCGCGCCTGAACGTCGAGTGGCAGCTCAAACGCCTTGGCCCCGCGGGCGGTGCCGGCCCCGAGCCGAGCGCTCCCGACCTGCGGAGCAGAGTACGGCGCGCCCTGATGACCGACGAAGCGATGCTGTGGGGAATGCGCGCCAGACGATTGCGGCGACTGCGCCAGGAGCTCGAAGACACGGTGGACGATGGCGAGGAGCTGGGCAGCGGCGATGGCTGAGGCTGAGCTGCTGGCGATCCGGGGAGCGTGCAAGGGGTATGCACGCGGCGAGCACCGATCGCAGGTGCTCGCCGATGTCTCGCTCGAGGTTCACCCCGGAGAGATCGCGGCAGTCGTCGGCGGTCGCAGGGAGGGCAAGACGACGCTGCTGAAGGTCGCCGCCGGCATCGAGTCCCTGGACACAGGGGAGGTGTGGTTGGAGAACGTGGAGCTCACGCGCGCCTCCGCCAGGGAGCGCGCGAGACTCCTGGGCGACAGGATCGCGTGGACGCACCGCGACGGGACGGGCGTGAGGTTCAGGGTGCTCGACTACGTCGGGCTGCCGCTGGCGATCGGCCGCGGCCGCGGGCAGCGACGGGCGCGCGAGCTGGCGATGGAGGCACTCGAACGCGTCGGCGCGGCGAGCTGCGCAGGGCAGCGCTGGGTGGAGCTCTCCAACTGGGAGCAGCTGCTGGTGGGACTCGCCCAGGGCATCGTGGGCTTGCCGAGGCTGCTGGTGGTGGACGATCTGATGGACGGCTTCGGGATCGGTCGCACACGCGAGGCCGGCGAGCTACTGCTCGAGCTCGCGAGTGAGCTCGGGTGCGGGGTGCTGATGAGCTGCGGCGATCTCGAGGCCGCGCTGGTCGCCGACCGGGTGTGGTCGCTTGAACGTGGACGACTCAGCCTGCTCGCCGAACAGGGCGGCGCGCTCGCAGAGGTGATCGACTTCCCTGGCAGCGCTCGCCAGAGTCACGACTCGCGCCGCCTCGGGGGCTAGTGTCCCGGCCGGTGCTCGAGCTCCGCAACCTCGTCAAGCACTATCGCGTGGGGGAAGGCGAGCCGATCCGCGCCGTCGACGGCGTCTCGATGAGCGTCGCGGCGGGCGAGTTCGTGGCGCTGTACGGACCAAGCGGCTCGGGCAAGACCACGCTGCTGGAGCTGATCGCGGGGCTCTGTATCCCCGATAGCGGCAGCGTGCTGATCGATGGCCGTGACGTGCAGGCGATGTCACACCGCGAGAGCGACGAGTACCGGTTGCGCCAGCTGGGGATCATCGGCCAGCCGCACAATTTGATCCCGGGGGCACGCGCGATCGAGAATGCCTCGCTGAAGCTGTGGTTGACCAACAAGCGCCACGCACAGCGAACGATCGAACCGCTGCTCGACCGGCTGGGGCTGGGCGAACGGATGTTGCATCGCACCGAGCAGCTCTCGCTGGGCGAGCGCCAGCGAGTGCTGATCGCGATGGCGTTGGCGACCGACCCGAAATTGGTGCTCGCCGACGAGCCCACCGGGACGCTCGACACGCAGCGCACCCGCGAAGTGCTGGCGTTGCTGCGTGAGCTCTGCCAGGAGCGCGATATGGCAATCGTGCTCGCCACGCACGACCCGCAGGGCGCCGCCTTCGCCGACCAGGTGCACGAACTGCGCGACGGGCGCATGGGGGAGTACCGGCCCGAACATGCGCTGGTACCGACCTCCTCGCTGCCAGAGCTTCCGTGACATGACACGTATGAGCTTCGTGGACATCCTGTGGCTCTACCGGGCGCGACTGCGCGCGCGGGCGGTGCTCGTGCAGGAGTGCTTCGCGATCCTCGGAATCGCCGTCGGCGTGGCGCTGCTGTTTGCATCTCAGGTGGCCAGCACCAGCCTCACCCGTTCGGTGGCACAGCTCAACAGCCAGTTGGTCGGAGACACGCAGTTGCAGGTCGACGCCAGGGGCCCTGGTGGGTTCAGCGAACGGCTGCTGGAGGAGGTGCGGCGTGTGCCGGGGGTGCAGACCGCGTTGCCGGTGCTCGAGCAGCAGGCCACCGTGATCGGGCCCGGGGGCGTTCAGCGCTCGGTCGATCTGATCGGCACCGATCCACGCTTTGCGCACTTCGCCGGGGCGCTGCTGCGGCGCTTCTCGGCGGCGCAGCTCGCCGCGCAGCGGGCAATCGCGCTGCCGGCGCCGCTCGCCGAAGAAATCGGAGCGGGGCCGCTGGAGACGATCAAGATCCAGATCGGCGCGAGCGTCGTCCAAACGTTGCTGGGCGCCACGCTGGGGGAAGCAGACATCGGCAGACTGGTGAGCAGTCCAGTTGCGCTCGCGCCGGTCGGCTACGCCCAGGCAATCACCGGCATGAGAGGCCGGATCACACGGATCTTCGTACAGGCTGGCCCGGGACGCGAACGCGAAGTACGGGCCGGCCTGGAGCGACTGGCGGCCACCTCGCCGGTCGACGTCGAGCCCAGTGACTTCGACTCGACGCTGTTCGGAGTTGCCGTCTCCCCGGAGAGCCAGAGCGAGACGCTGTTCTCGGCGATCAGCGCGCTGGTGGGGTTCATGTTCGCGCTGAACGCGATGCTGGTGACGGTGCCCTCACGGCGCAAGCTGATCGCGGACATCCGGCCGCAGGGCGCCACGCGGTTGATGACGTTGCAGATTCTGCTGTTCGATGCGGCCGTGCTCGGCGTGCTGGCATGCATCATCGGCCTCGGTCTCGGCGAGCTGCTCTCGATCGCCGTGTTCCACGCGATCCCCGGCTATCTCTCCTTCGCGTTTCCCGTCGGCAGCGAGCGAATCGTGACGTGGAGCAGTGTGGCGCTCGCGGTCGGCGCGGGCCTGGCAGCCGCGGTCGCGGGCGTGCTGTGGCCGTTGCGCGACATCCTCGCACGACCCCTGGAGGAGGGCGAGCCCTCGATTCGACGCCGCCGGTGGTGGTTCCGGATGCGACTCGGCGTCGGGCTGTTGTGTCTCGCCGTGACCACCCCGATTCTCATCGTTCGCCCGCAGAGCGGGCTGGTTGGCCTCGCCACGCTGGTGCTGGCGATGGCCTGTCTGCTGCCGCTTCTCTTCGACGGGCTGGTCGCGCTCTTTGAGCGAACCCAGCGCCTGCTCGACGGCGCGGCAACGGTGCTTGCCGTGACCGAGCTTCAGACCCGCGAGACCCGTGTGCGCTCGCTGGCGATCGCCGCGACGGCAGCCGTTGCTGTATTCGGCACGGTCGAGTTCCAGGGAACGCAGGCCAACCTGCAGCGCGGTCTCGACTCCTCCGCACGCCAGCTCGACGCAAGCGCCGACGTATGGGTGACACCCAGAGGCCAATCCAACGCGTTCGCCACGACGCCTTTCAAGGGAGGCGACGCGTCCACTCTCGCTCGTCTGCCCGGCGTCAGCGCGGTCGGTATCTACCGCGGGAGCTTCTTGGACTGGGGCGATCGGCGGCTCTGGGTCGTCGCGCCGCCGAGCAGCGTGACCCAGCCAGTACCCCCCAGCCAGCTCGTGCGCGGCAACCTCGCCGCCGCCCGCAACGGGATCCGCGGCGGCGGCTGGGCGGTGCTCTCGCAGGCACTTGCCGCGGAACAGCACCTTCACATCGGTCAGGTGTTCACGCTTCCCGCGCCCCGACCGACGCGCTTGAGAGTTGCGGCGCTGATCACAAACCTTGGCTGGCCACCTGGCGCGGTCATCCTCGGCTCCGCCGACTACGCTCGCGCCTGGGGGAGCGCGAATCCGAGCGCGTATGCGATCCAGATACGGCCTGGCGCCTCGGCGGAATCGGTACGCCAGCTCGTTCGACACAGCTTGGGAGGTGAATCTGGGCTTACGGTGGAAACCTCAGTCGAACGCACGCAGCGCCATTACGCCCTCGCCAGCCAGGGACTTTCGCGACTGACCCAGATCCGACTGTTGGTGCTGATCGCCGCCGTACTCGCCGTGGCGGGCGCAATGGGCGCGATGATCTGGCAGCGCCGAGATCTCGTTGCGTTCATCAAGTGTCAGGGCTACCGCAGAGGTGTGCTGTGGCGGTGGCTGCTGTGTGAAAGCGCGGTGTTGCTGGTGGTGGGCTGCTCGATTGGGGCTGTTTTTGGCCTCTGCGCGCAGTTGCTGGGAAGTCACTTCCTAGCCAGCGTCACCGGGTTTCCCGTCGCCTTCAACGTCGAAGGCTTCGCCGCGCTTTCGAGTTTTGCGCTGCTCACGCTAGTCACCGTGGCAGTGGTTGCCCTGCCAGGATACCTCGTAGTGCGTGTGCCCCCGAGGACAGCCAGTCCGGCGTTCTGATCGGTGCGCAAGCAGCGCCTGCGGGAGTGAAAACGACCCAGCGCCACTGTCGGTCGGGCAGTCGCGGGCACTTGCCGCGGCCGTCGCGCGTGAGCTCGGATGGGGGTTGGCGGCAGTTGCACGTGAGGTGCGCCTGTGGAGAGCTCGCGCGCGCGCGATTCCAGATCCGCCGCTTCGCGACGACGCTCTGAGTGCGCTCACCCGCAAGCGTGGGCACACCGACGGCGCCGCGCTGCTGTGGACGATTCCCAGGGTGCGGGACCCCAACCTCCTGCGCCTGCTCGTCGCGTACGAGATCATCTGGGACTTCCTCGATGGTGTGAACGAGCGCGGCGCCGCGGCCGGCCAGGTGAACGGACGCCAGCTCCACCTGTCACTCGTCGACGCGATCGACCTGACCAGGCCGATCGCCGATTACTACAGATACCACCAATGCGGCGATGACGGTGGCTATCTGCGGACGCTCGTCGCGGCATGTCGCGAGCACTGTCGCGGGCTGCCCTCATATTGGGCAATCCGCCCACTGCTCGTGCGCGAGGCGATCAGAGCCCAGGTTCTGGCCGTCAATCACGACCTCGATCCCGCGCTGCGCGACACGGACCTGCGGAGATGGGCAGCGGAGACGTTCCCTGCCACCTCCGACGCAACCTGGTTTGAGTTGACCGGCGCGGCCAGCGCATCTCTCACGGTTCACGCGCTGCTTGCGCTCGGGGCCGAACCGGCCCGCAGCGAAGGACAGTATCTCACCGAGCAGACGTGCGCGGCCTATTTTCCATGGATCTCCACGGCCACCACGATGCTCGACAGTTACGTCGACCAAGCCGAGGACCTGGCGAACGGCGATCACAGTTATGTATCTCACTACGCCACACCCCAAGTCGCGGCCGCGCGTATACGTGAGCTGGTTGAACGCTCTCTGATCGAGGGACGCGCGCTGCGCGACGGCGAGCGGCACGTGGTGATCGTGGCGTGCATGGTCGCCATGTATCTGTCAAAGGACAGCGCTCACACAGAGGCGATGAACGAGACAACCAGGAGCTTCGTGCGGGCCGGTGGCTCGCTCACGCGCCTGTTGCTTCCCATCTTACGGCTATGGCGCGTCGCCTACGACCAGCGACGTCACTAAATCGACCAAGGAGGCAGTGTGTTGTTAACCGACCCAGGCCCATTCCTCGCCCGTATGAGGAGGAACCTTCCACCGACGATGCCGATTCCCTCGATACTCCAGACGTTGGCGTGCAGGCGATTGTTCTTCTCCTACGTCGAGCACTGCCGAGGTCGCTACGGCAACCGTTTCACGGTCTATCCCATGGACATGCCGCCGCTCGTGTTTCTTTCCGATCCAAACGATGTCCAAGAGATTATTGCCGCGCCACCCACTGCCTTGCATCCGGGGGCGGGGGGAACACTGCTCGCCCCGCTGATCGGCGCCAGCTCGTTCATGTTGTGCGAGGAAGACAAGCATAGATATGGACGCGGCGCGATCATGCCGATGTTTCATCGTAAAATGGTGAAAGGCTACGCGACAATGGTTGCGGACGTGGTGGAGCGCGAGGTCGCGTCGTGGCCGCTTGGGGCGCCCTTTTCACTCCATCAACGTGTGCGCGCCTTGATGTTGGGGCTGATCCTGAGGGCCATCTTTGTCGATGAGGATCGCCTGCTGGACGCGCTGCACGGACGGCTGCTGGAGTCGCTGTCGGTGGCGGGAAGCTTCGTGCTGCAAGCCCCGCAATTGCGTCACCTTCCGGGGTGGCACGGCACCTGGAGGCGGTTCGTCAAGCTCAGGGCCAGAGCTGACGAGCTGATATTCGCGATCGTCAGCCGCAGGCGGTCGGAAGTCGACCGCGGAGATCTGCTGGACGCGCTGCTCGCTGCACGCAATCCCGATGGCTCCGAGATGACCGACCAGCAGATTCGAGACAACCTGATGTCGATGATCCTCGCCGGGCACGAGACGACCACTGCAGAGCTGGCGTGGGCGTTTCAACTGCTGGCCCACAACGGCGCGGCGCAGAGTCGTCTGCTGGAGGAGATCGATGGGGGGAAGGGAGAGCGGTACTTGACGGCGACGATCAACGAGACCCTCCGCCACAGGCCGGCATTTCCATTTCTCATTCCCCGAGCCGTCACCGAGCCGATCGAGATCGGAGGCCGGACCTATCGCCCACCGGCGAGCCTGCTGGGGTGCACCTACCTCATGCATCACGATCCGGCGCTCTACCCTGAGCCGCAGGCGTTTCGTCCCGAGCGCTTTCTGGACGATGGCCGCCAACCGCCCGCATGGCTGCCGTGGGGCGCCGGACGGAAGAGTTGTGTGGGTCGTCATTTCGCGCTGCTCGAGATGCAGACGGTGCTGCGAGAGGTTTTGACCACGCGCGCGGTGCTGCCCGCGAGCGCCGCGATCGAGCGCGAGCGGTGGCGCAGCGCGGTGCTCGTCCCGCACGCCGGATCGCGCGTGCTCCTGCAAGCCCGCAAAAAAGCGGTTGCGAGGGGCGCACACGCGCGACCACCGGCACGGGTCGCCGCATAGGAGGGACCCTCCGCCGACGGCAACCTCACAAACACCACGCGTTCCAATCGGAACGAATCCGTTCCAATTGGAACGGATTTCTAGCGATTCCACTAGGAAGAAGGCATGATCCCGAATGATGACTAATTGGAACATGAGAGCTTATTCCGACGCGGTCAAGCTACACCCAAAGGCCGGCACGACAGACATTGGGATGCGCGCGCAGACCCAGGCGCGGTGCGGGCGGCGAGGTGGACGGGTGGAGATCGACGAAGCCGGGGTGGGAAGCCACGTCACGAGAAACCAGAGGGGGAGACACCAGCGATGCCCAGAGTAGGAGCAAATCCACCGGTGGCGGCCGACGAGTGGGCGCCCGCGATCCCGACGCTGCAGGAGCCGCGCTTCTCGCAGTCGTTGGAGCGAGGTCTCGCGATCCTCGGCTGCTTCACACCCGCGCGGCCGGTGCTCGGAATCGCCGATCTCGCCGACGAGCTGGGGATGAGCCGCTCGACGACCCATCGCTACGTGATCACGCTGACGCGGCTGGGCTACTTGGAGCAGGGGGTCAAACGCAAGTACCACCTGACGCTGCGCGTCACCGACCTTGGCATCTCGGCGATGAACGGCATGAGCCTCTACGAGCATGCCCGCCCCTATTTGGACGAGTTGCGCGGACGGACCGGGTTCACCGTCTCCATCGGGGTGGTGGACGGCGAGGAGCTGCTGCTTGTCGACTGGCTGCGCGGTGGACGCCGCGGGCAGCAGCTGATCGACCTCGGGCTCGCACCCGGCTCGCGCCTGCCGCTGTATGCGAGCGCGGCGGGGAAGCTGCTGCTGGCCAACCTTCCCGACCAGGATCAGCGCGAGCGGATCGCCGAGCTGCAGCTCGCCAAACACGCTCCCAACACGATCAAGAGCAAGACCGCCCTGCGCCAGGAGCTCGGGCGCATCCGCGACGAGAGCCTGGCCGTCGCCGAAGAGGAGCTGGCCCCCGGGCTGTATGAGATCGCCGCGCCGGTGCGCTCCACTGGGAGCGACGTGGTCGCCGCCGCCTCGATGACGGCGCACAGCTCGATGATCGCGATGGAGGAATTCGTGGACGCGCTCGGGCCACACCTGATCTCCACCGCCGATCGCATCTCCGCCCGCCTCGGGTACCGCCGGGACGACGAGCGAGTGGGGGGCTAGAGAGCAGCGGTGGAGGGTGGCGCAGCCGGGCCGGGCCTCTGAATCAGCAGTCGGAGTTGGTCTCCAGCAGCCCACGCCCGAGCGCGTAGCTGACCAGTTCGGCGCGCGTGGAGAGGCCGAGCTTGCCGGTGATGTGCGCACGGTGGCTCTCGACGGTGCGGGGAGAAAGGTGCAGTTGGCGTGCGATTTCTACGCTCGTGAAGCCGAGCGCGATCAGCCGCAGGACCTCGACCTCGCGCTGGCTGAGTCGATCCTCGGACTGCGCCTGGCGCAGCACGTCCAGACGCGCCGAGATCGAAGGGCTGACGTAAACCTTGCCGAGGGCCGCCGCGCGAATCGCCGCGGGAAGCTCGCTGTCGGCGTGGTGCTTGGCGAGGAGCCCCGCCGCGCCCGCGTCCAGCGCCTGCTGCGCAAAGACCGGGCTCACCTCGAGGGTGAGCAGCACGATGTGAGTCTCGGGTGCGTGCACGCGCAGGTGCCCGATCGTGTGGATGCTGGAGCCGCCGGGCAGGTCGAGGTCGAGCACCAGCACATGCGGCTGAGCGCTGCGAGCATGCTCGATGACCGTCGCGAGGTCGCCGACTTCGGCGACCACTTCGACGTCGCTCTCGCCTTCGAGCAGGAGCCGCAGTGCGTGACGCACGGCGGCGTGATCGTCGGCGATCAGCACGGCGATCGGGGATACGCCCGCGCCAGCCTGCTTGCCAGGCAGAGGGAGGGGGGCGATGCGCGGGTAAGCGGCCATCTGCTCAATCTAGGCTCTACGGGAGGTACCGGCCACCGTGAAAAGCTGCCGAGCAACTGCGGAAAAGCACCTATTCGAGGCCAGCGTTGCCGATCGAGCCCGATTGCTTGGATCCCCAGCAAAGCGAGGGGCTGAGCAAAGACGCGCGAGTGTGAGCGAGTGGTAAACCCCCAATCGACGAGGGAGCGCCTCGGGATGGCGCCCACCGGCGACAGCGCATAGCCTCTGCGAGACAGCTACCCCAGAGGAGAGGAAAATGTTCGAGACCGTGATCGTGGGAGTCGACGGGCGGCCGACCGGTCGCGACGCGATCGAGCTGGCGCGCCGCCTCGTGAGCCCGGAGGGGAAGCTGATGCTCGCCAACGTGCACAGCGGCGAGCTGGTCCCCGTGAACGCCGTCACGCCAGGGCTGATGGCCGACGAGCGCGGGGCCTCGCACGAGCTGCTCGAGCGCGAGCGCGCGAAGAGCAACCTCGACGCGGACACCGAGCTGGTGAGCTTCGCCGCGCTGTCACCCGGGCGCGGGCTGCACGGCCTTGCCGAAGAACGGGGCGCCGATCTGCTGGTGGTTGGCTCCTGCGGCCGCGGGGTACTCGGCCGGGCGATGCTGGGCGACGACACTCGCGCGGCGCTGAACGGGGCCCCGTGCGCGGTGGCGATCGCCGCCCGCGGCTATGCCGAGCACCCGTTGCCGCTGGCGAGCGTCGGCGTCGGGTACGACGGGTCGCCCGAGAGCGAGGCGGCGCTGGCGGCGGCGCGCGCCGTGGCGGCCCGGCAGCGCGCCAAGCTGATCGCGCTGGAGGTGGTGTCGATCCCGACCTACTCGTTCACCGGGCTCACGCCCCCGGCGCTGGGCGACACGATCGATGCGCTCGTCAACGACGCAAAGGAGCGGCTGCGGGCGATTGAGGGCGTGGAGGGGCGCGCGGTGTATGGGCTGCCGGGCGAGGAGCTGGCGGCGTTCAGCGCCGAGGTGAACCTGCTGGTGGTCGGCTCGCGCAACTACGGCCCGCTGCGCCGCCTGGTCGTGGGCAGCACCTCCGACTACCTCGAGCGCCACGCACGTTGCTCGCTGCTGGCGCTGCCACGCGGAGCCGGCGCGCGGACATCGGCAGAGGATCGCTGACCGCGCTAGGGATGTTGACCTTGGCGACGGAGCGAGCCGCCCGACGGAGCTGTGGTGTCGCTGGTGAAGGTCAGCGGGGTTACTCGTGGGATCGTCCGCGCGCCGCGGCGCTCATCCCATCCTGGTGGGGGCGGGGCATCCTACCCCGCCACCACGCGCAGGCAGTAGAGTGAGGCGGGATGGACGACCAGACGCAAGCAGACCAGATCGAGCCCCTGGAGGAGCGCCGCCGCGAGGAGCGCCGCGCCGTGGAGGAGGCCGGCGGGGGAGAGTCGGAGGGCTTCGAGCTGGCCGAGCAGGAACTGATCGAACACACTTCCCACGGCGATGAACACAGCCCGGGGCGGATAATGCGAGACGCCGCCGACGAGGGGCCGCTGAGCGAGGTGTCAGGCGAAGCCGACGAGGAGCACACGGCCGACTGAGGCGTCAGCCAACGCAGATCGCCGCGGCTCGTCGCACAAGGCGGTCGCGCGCAAGAGGCGTCAGCCGACAGCGGCGGGCAGCTCGAAGCGAACCCCCGTCAGCTCCTCAGAGACCTCCCACAGCCGCGCGGCGGCGGCCTCGTCGCGCGCGGCGCGATTCGGCGAGACCGTGCGCGGATGGCCGCGAAACTCGCCAAGCCCGTCGGGCCCGATGTAGAGCCCGCCCTCCAGGCCCGGCGCGGTGGCGGCATACAGCGACGGCAACGCCCCCTGGTCGGCGCTCTGCGCGAGCAGCGCGTTGGTCACCACCATCGCCAGCCGGTCGACGGTGGGCACAGCGGCCGACTGCAGGTTGGTCGCCGCATAGCCGGGGTGCGCCGCCAGGCTCTTGACGCCCGAGCCGGCGGCGCGCAACCGCCGGTCGAGCTCCAGCGCGAACATCAGGTCGGCGAGCTTGGACTGTCCATACGCCAGCCAGCGGGAGTAGCGACGCTCGGACTGCAGGTCGTCGAAGTTGATGCGCCCCATCTTGTGGGCATTGCTGCTCAGCGTCACCACCCGCGCGTCGACGCGCCCATCCAGCGCACCGAGCAGGCGGCCGGTGAGCGCGAAGTGGCCGAGCAGGTTGGTGCCGAGCTGCAGCTCGAATCCATCGGCGGTGACCTGCCGCGGCGGGGCCATCACGCCGGCGTTGTTGAGCAGCAGCTCGAACCCGTCGTGGGTGGAGCAGAACTGCTCCGTAAACGCCTGTACCGAAGCCAGGCTGCCGAGGTCGAGCGAGGCAAGCTCGACCTGCGCGTCGGGCGCCACACGTGAGATCTCCGCCAGCGCCGCCGCGCCCTTCTCGGCGTTGCGGCAGGCGAGCACCACGTGCGCCCCGTGGCGCGCCAGCTCGCGCGCGCAGGACAGCCCGAGGCCGCTGTTGGCTCCGGTGACGATCGCGGTGCGCCCGCTCTGGTCGGGGATCTGCTCGGTGGTCCACTTGGCGCTCATTTGGGCTCTCCTTTGGCCACTGTCGATCCGGCTCGCCACAACGGAGCCTGACATGCGTCGCGACGATACCGGATCCACCGATCGGCTAGGCAAGGACGACCGCGGCTTCGGGAGTCGCGACCCGGAAGTTGAAGCTCTCCTGGATGTAGAGCTCGACCTGCGCGGTGTCGTGGGAGTGGTAGCCAACCGATAGATCCTGGCCGCATTCGAGGATGAAGTCGCCGCCGCGTAGGCTGATCACGATGGCGCCTTCGAGCCCGGGCGTCCACACGATCGGGCCACCGCCGAGGATCCTCTCGAGGTGCTCGGTCAACGGCGCGCCGCCGTGCTCGGAGGTCTGGACCGCGAGCCGGTAGGGCTCCGGCGCGAGCGCCAGGCCATAGGGGCCACCCACACCACGCCTCCGTAGGTCGCTGACAGCACGGGCGATGTGCTGCGGGTAGTGCTCGGGCGCTTGCCCGAGCGGCTGCTGCGGATAGGGAGAGACCTCCGCGACGCCCCTGATCGCGTCCGGCCAGCCGCCGAGCACGGCCGCGTTCTCGGCGATCGCGATCTGCTGGGCGGCGTTGTCCAGCGCGTCGAAGTCGGCGTCGAGGGCACCGCGGTCGATGTCGCGCAGCTCTTCGCGCGAGACGACGAAATCCGCGCGCAGCTCGACCGACGGCAGCACCTGTCGTTGCAAACCCCAGGCACCAGGCGCCGGCGAGCCGGGCAGCGGGGTGGTGCGCCCAAGGTTCGCGGCGGAGTGCTCCCAACCGAGCGGGCCGACGAAGTCCACGAGCTTGCGGGCGGCCAGTGCCGGCTCCAGCCGCTCGCGCGCCTCCTGGTCGATCTGCTCCCAGGCCCTGTCGCTGATTGGGGCGTGTGCGCGGAGCAAGTGGTTCATGTTCGGTCCTCCCTGTCGGTCTCGGTCCTGGGGCTGCCGATGCCGAGCGAGCCATCGGGCAGCGCCGCGGTTGGCGACGGTCTGCGATCGGATTGGGTCGTGGGGACATCTTCTTCTTGTTGCGAGCGCCCTGCCAGGGTGGCAGGCGCCGGCGGGTCGTCCAGAAACTCCGAGCTCGGGACGAAGAACAGCGTGCCGGTCAGAGCCTTCGAGAAGTCGAGCACCCGGTCATAGGTGCCAGGCGGGTTGCCGACGAACATGTTCTCGAGCATCTGCTCGATCAAGCTCGCGGTGCGGGCGTAGCCGATGAAGTAGGTGCCAAACTCGCCCACGCCGACGTGCCCGAACGGCATGTTGAAGCGCATGATCTGCTGCTCCTCGCCATTCTCGCCGACGATCGTGTTGAGCGCGACGTGCGAGCTCGCGGGCTTGAGCTCGTCGGGCAGCTCCACGTCGTCGAGCTTTGTGCGGCCGATGACCCGCTCCTGCTCCTCGATCGACAGCGCGTTCCAGCTGGTCAGGTCGTGGAGGTACTTCTGGACGATCGCATAGCTGCCTCCGATGAAGTCCGGATCCTCGCCACCGATCCTCACCGCCTCCGCTGCCGCCCCGCCCTCGGGGTTCTCGGTTCCGTCGACGAACCCGAGCAGATCGCGCTCGTCGAACGAGCGAAAGCCGTGAACCTCGTCGACCACCGTGGCCACCGACTCCAGGCGCCGCACGAGCAGACCCGCCAGCTCGAAGCACAGATCCAGCCGATGTGCGCGGATGTGGAACAGCAGGTCTCCGTCGGTCGCGGGCGCGTTGTGGCGGGCACCGGAGAACCCCGGAAAGGGGTGCAGATCGACCGGCTTGTCGAGTCCGAACATCCGCTCCCAGAGGCGCGAGCCGATGCCGGTGACGCAGGTGAGACCGGCCTCCGGGATCCTGAAGCCGACGGAGCGCCTGAGGCCGCTGACATCGGCGAGCAGCCCACGTACCCGATCCTCACCTCCTGGCTCGATCGTCACGACCAGGAAGATCGCCGCCTCGGTGATCGGGCTCAGGACCGCTTGGCTCTGGCGGCATCTCCTCGGGCTGTCGGCCGGTAGGAGCATCGTGCCGCAAGCCTATCCCCGACAAGAGGCGAATGGCGAGACCCGGACTCGAACCGGGGACACCACGATTTTCAGTCGTGTGCTCTACCAACTGAGCTATCTCGCCGGGAGGTTGATGCTAGCTGACGCCGAACTCCGCCACCAGCGCGGCATAGGTCCGGCGCAGACCCTCGGCGATCGGGACTTCCGCGTGCCAGCCGAGCTCGCGCTCGGCCCGGGAGACGTCGAGGCGGCTGTGCTGCAGCTCGCCCGGGCGCAGGTCCGCGAGCTCGGGCTCCAGATCGCTCCCCGCCGCCGCGCACAGCTCCTTCCAGATCGTTGTCACGTCGGTCTCCACGCCGGTGGCGACGTTGAACGTGCCACGCCGGCCCGAGGCGGCGAGCAGCGCGCGCACGACGTCCTCGACGTACACGTAGTCCCTGGTGGGCGCGCCGTGGCCGTACAGGGTCGGTGCCTGACCGACGTGCAGGCGGTGGCTGAAGATCGCCACTACGCCGGCCTCGCCGTGGGGGGACTGGCGGGGGCCGTAGACATTGCCGAGGCGGCACACCGCATGGGGCACCCCGGAGGAGAGCGACCACGTGTTGACGTACGCCTCCGCCGCCCACTTCGAGGCGCCATAGGGGGAGAGCGGGGCGGGGATGCGCTCCTCGGGGGTGGGCATCGGCGCCTCGTCCCCATACAGCGCCCCGCCAGTGGACGTGAACACGACCGGCACCCCCATCCACCCGGCGACGTCGACCACGTTCAGCGTGCCCTGCACGTTGACCTCGCAGTCGCGGCCCGGGTCGGCCACGGAGGCGACCACGGAGGCTTGCGCAGCGAGGTGGAAGATCGCACGCGGGGACTCCCGCTCGACGGCAGCGTGCAGCGCGGCGCGGTCGGTGATGTCGAGCGTGTGCAGCCGCGCTCCCTCCGCCACGTTCTGCGCGATCCCCGAGGAGAGATCGTCGATGACGCCCACCTCGTAGCCGTCGGCCAGCAGGGCGTCCACGAGGTGGGAGCCGATGAAGCCGGCTCCCCCGGTGACGAGCGCGCGATTGGACACGCGGGGAAATCTATTGGAAGAGGGGCCCGGCTGACTGAAGAGGGCCCAGGCCGACTGAAGAAATCGATCCCGTCCACCCCCCGGCTCGCCGGCCTCCTGGCGGCTGCGCCGCCTACCTTGCTGGCGCGGGCTCGGACGGTGAGCCCGCCCGCTCCAGCAGCCGCTCGACGACTTCGATCGCGTCATCGATCCGCTCGAGTGCCTGCGGCTCCTCGTGGCGGCCCAGGATGTAGCGGCGCAGCGTCGCCAGCACTCTGCGGGCGATCACGATCGCCGCGTGCTCGCGCTCGGCGTCGATCTCGCCCTGCTCGCGCAGCTTTGCCATCCGCCGCAGCGCCGGCAAAATCACCTCCTCGGGCAGCGCCGTGGCCTCCACGCCGTCCTCGATCGCCTGCGCGATCGCGCCCTCGGCCGTCTCTGCGTCCCCGCGCTCCAGCGCCGTGACGTAGCTGGCAAGCACCACCTCCAGCAGCGCCTGCGGGTCGGAGCGCAGCTTCTCGCGCGCGTCGGGACCGGAGCTGTCCAGCACCTCGAGGAAGGTGTCGAGCAGCACCGGGTCGAAGTGACGGCCGCGCTGTTCGCGCAGCAGCTTGACCGCCTGCTCGAGCGTGTACGCGGAGCGGTACACGCGGTCGGTGGTGAGCGCGTCGAACACGTCGGCGATCGCCACGATCCGGCCCTCGATCGGGATCTCCTCGCCGGCCAGGCCGCGCGGGTAGCCGCTGCCGTCCCACTTCTCGTGGTGGCTCAACGCGATCGTGGCGGCCATGTCGAGGATCGAGGAGGAGGAGCCGCGCAGCAGCCGGTGGCCCTCCTCGGCGTGCGTCTCCACGATCGCCCGCTCCTCGGCGGTGAGCGGGCCGGGCTTCAGCAGGATCGCATCGGGGATCGCGACCTTGCCGACGTCGTGCAGCGGAGCTGCGTAGCCGAGCCGCTCGCAGAGCTCGCCATCGAGGCCGGCCTGCTCGGCGAGCAGTGTCGAGAAGCGCCCGATCCGCTCGATGTGCGCACCGGTGTCCTCGTCGCGGAACTCCACCGCCATCGACAGGCGTCGCACGGTCTCCGACTGCGCGATCTCGAGCTCGGTGAGCGCCCTGTGGAGCTCGCCGGAGCGGTCGTCGATCTCCTGTTCGAGCGTGGCACGGCTACCGGCGCCCGCGCGCCAACCGAGCAGACCGGCGCTGGCGAGCGCCACGGCGAGGTAGACGGTCGTCAGGGCGGCTTCATCGGCGAGGATCGCCCCGAGCGCGGCGATCAGCAGCAGCGCCGCCGGCGGCGCCCACAGCAGTAGCGCGCGGAGGCGGGTGCGGGTCGAATCTTCGGCAGCCGTTCGCTTCCCCACGCGTTCGAGGTTACTCCACGACGCGGGCATTCCCATAGGTTTTGGCTCTTTCGCCCGCGTAGATCGGCATCCTCAGCGCGTTCTGAAGCGCGGCGAGGGAGGGTGGACGAATTTTCCGATGCGTGCGAGTTGGCGATACGGGTGGCAGCGGCTGGGCAAGGGCACAAGCTCTCGATCGCGGCGCACCCTGACCGACATCGGGCGGCTCGGCTAGAGTGGCGGCCGTGCGTCGCCGGCTCGCGTACGTGGCAGGTCTGTCGCTCGTGGTGGCCACGACGGCGCTCGCCGGCTGCGGAGGCTCCTCGGGCAATGGCGTGGCCTCAAAACCGCCGGCTGAGATCCTCGCGGCGGCACGGGCGGCGGCGGGCAGCGCGAGCGCGGTGCACGTCTCGGGTGCGACGGTGACGGCCGGCACCCCGATCACGCTCGACCTCAGCCTCGTGGCGGGCAAGGGGGGCAGGGGCCGGATCGCCGAGAGCGGGCTGAGCTTCGAACTGATCGAGCTCGAAGGGACGATCTACATCAAAGGCAGCTCGGCCTTCTACAAGCACTTCGCGGGGGCCACGGCCGCGCGGCTGCTGCAGGGGAAATGGCTGAAGGCGCCGGCGACGAGCGCCAGCTTCGCGGGGCTCTCCTCGCTGATCGAACTGCGCAAGCTGCTCGACGCCGCACTCGCGAGCAGCGACAAGGCGCTGGCGAAGGTCGGAGCCGACACCGTGAAAGGGCAGGCGGTGGTGGGGGTGAAGGACAGAGCCCAAGGCGAAACCATCTACGTCGCCACCACCGGCAAGCCCTACCCGGTGGCGGCCACCAAGAGCGGCGCGGGCGGCGGCACGATCGCCTTCGCCGAATGGGACAAGCCAGTCACACTGACCGCCCCGGCGAACGCGGTGGACATCGAACAGCTGCAACACAGCAACTGAGCCCGGCTACAGCGCGACGGCCACGTACTTGGTCTCCAAGTACTCGTCGATCCCCTCGAAACCGCCCTCGCGGCCGAAGCCCGACTGCTTGACGCCGCCAAAGGGGGCGGCGGGATTGGAGACGATCCCCTGGTTGAGTCCCACCATGCCGGTCTCCAGGCGCTCGGCGACGCGCAGCGCACGCGTGAGGTCGCGGGTGTAGAGGTAGGCGACGAGGCCGTAGGAGGTGCGGTTGGCGGCGCTCACCGCCTCGTCCTCGGTGGCGAACGTGGCGACGGGCGCGACCGGGCCGAAGATCTCCTCGGCGAGCACGCGGGCGTCGGCGGGCACCCCCGCGAGCACGGTGGGGGCGTAGAAGTAGCCAGGGCCGTCGAGCGCGTGCCCGCCGGTGAGCACCCGGGCGCCCCGCTCCGCGGCGTCGCCGACGAGCTCGGTGACGATGGCGCGCTGGCGGCCGTCGATCAGTGGGCCGACGTCGGTGTCGGGCTCGGTGCCGCGCCCCACGCGCAGCGCGCCCATCCGCTCGGCTAGGCGCCGTGAGAACTCCTCGGCGAGCGACTCGTGCACGTGGAAGCGGTTGGCCGCCGTGCAGGCCTCGCCGACGTTGCGCATCTTCGCGGTGAGCGCGCCCTCGACGGCGGCGTCGAGATCCGCGTCCTCGAACACCACGAAGGGGGCGTTGCCGCCGAGCTCCATCGAGACGCGCAGGATTTGCTCGGCAGACTGCTCGATCAGCGTGCGTCCGACCTCGGTGGAGCCGGTGAACGACAGCTTGCGCGTGCGCGGGTCGCGCAGCAGCGGCTCGATCACTGCGCCGGAGCGGTGGGCGGTGATCGTGTTGAGGACGCCCCCGGGCAGCCCCGCTTCCTCCAGGATCTTCGTCAGAGCGAGCATCGACAGCGGTGTCTGTTGGGCGGGCTTGACGACGATCGTGCAGCCGGCGGCGAGCGCGGGGGCGAGCTTGCGCGCGCCCATCGCCATCGGGAAGTTCCACGGCGTGACGAACACGCAGGGGCCGACCGGTTGGCGCATCGTGAGGATCCGCCCGGAGCCGGTGGTGTTGACCATGTAGCGGCCGTGGATGCGGACGGCCTCCTCGGAGAACCAGCGCAGGAAGTCGGCGGCGTAGGCGATCTCCGCGCGGGATTCGCCCAGCGCCTTGCCCATCTCGAGCGTCATCAGCAGCGCCAGCTCCTCGGCGCGCGCGGTGAGCGCCTCGTAGGCGCGGCGCAGGATCTCGCCCCGCTCTCGCGGCGCCCAAGCGGCCCACTCGGCCTGGTGCGCGGCGGCCGCGGCAAGCGCGGCGAGCGCGTCGGAGGGCTGTGCGTCGGCGACCTCGACCAGCGTCTCCCCGGTGGAGGGATCCTCGATACGGAGCGTGCCCGCGCCGGTGGCGGGCCGCCAGCGCCCATCGATGTAGAGCTCGGTGGGAACCCTCTCCAGCACTGCGCGCTCGTCGTTGTGGTTGGTCATCGCTCGTTCGTGCGCCGCTCATGGTCGGAGTGGTTGCGGTCGATTCAGGGTACATGCGATCCCTCGTGGCGACGCTGCTCGCCGTAGCCCTCCTCGGCCTCCCAACGGCAGAGGCGTCTCCGACGCTCGTGATCAAGGGCGCAGGCTACGGTCACGGGGTGGGGATGAGCCAGGAGGGAGCGCTGGGATACGCGGAGCACGGGTACACCTACCAGGCGATCCTTGCCCACTACTACACCGGCACCGCGCTGAGCAGCGTCTCGCAACACACGAAGGTGACGGTGATGATCGGCGGCAAGGTGCAGGCGATCCCGCTGGAAACGTACGTACGCGGCGTCGTCGGGGCCGAGATGCCGGCGAGCTGGCCGCTGGCGGCGCTCGAGGCTCAGGCCGTGGCAAGCCGCACGTATGCGCTCACCGACCACGCGGGTGGATCGCACTTCGACGTGTACGCCGATACGCGCTCGCAGGTGTATCTCGGGGCGAAGGCCCACACGGCCGAGACGAACGCGGCGGTGGCGGCAACAGCGGGACAGGTGGTGACGTACGCAGGGCAGCCCGCGATCACCTACTTCTTCGCGAGCTCGGGGGGGATGACCGAGAGCATCCAGAACGCCTTCCCCGGGGCCGCCCCCGAGCCGTGGCTGCGCGGCGTGCCGGACCCCTACGACCAGGGCCCCGAGCACAGCTGGACCGAGAGCATGAGCTTCGCCACCGCCGCGGCGCGCCTGCGCGGCCTGGTGAGGGGCGCGTTCCGCGGCATCGAGGTGTTACGGCGCGGATATTCACCCCGGATCGTCTCGGCGTACGTGCTGGGCTCGGCCGGCCACACGCTGGTGAGCGGTCCCGAACTGGAGGAACGCCTCGGGATGGACGCCACCTGGGCGTACTTCAGCGTGCGCACCGCCGCCGGCACCGTGACCGAGCCCGACCTCAGCCACTACACCACGCCCGCCGGAGTGGCCCCGGAAGCCACGGCCCCGTCCGGGAGCGCCCCGTCGGCCGAACCGGCTTCGCCAGGCAGCGGCTCCCCGGCCGGAGCCACGCCGCCAGTCGAGCCGGCGGGGCCCGAAGGCGGCACGACGGCGGGCAGCGCCCCGAGCGCGGGCGAAGGTGGCGGCACGACGCCTCCGTAGGGCCGGATCGCGGGGACCCCCTGCCTGCGGCCAATCCCGAGCGCCGTCGTAGATGCCACCTCCCTCTCCACCGCACGAGCCCCTACCCTCCTCTCCATCTCCCTTGTGCCCGCCCCGCTGCTGATCGCCGACGTGCCGTGGCTGCTGTACCGCGCCTACTTCGCGCTGCCGAAAGCGATCGTCGACGGGGAGGGCAGGCCGGTGAATGCGCTGCTGGGGACGGTCAACGCGCTGCTCTCGGCGATCGAAGCGCGCCCGCCGCGCGCGGTCGCCGCCTGCCTCGGAGCCGAGCAGGCCGCCTACCGCGTGGAGCTGTACTCCCCCTACCACGCCCACCGCGACCCGATGCCGGCGGAGCTCGCGTGGCAGTGGGAGCTTGCCCCAAAGCTGCTGGCGAGCCTCGGTTGGACAGTGGCAGAAAGCGAGGAGCTGGAGGCGGACGACGTGATGTTCTCCTTCGCGCGCGGGGAGGCCGAGGCGGGGGGACGCGCATTGCTGCTCACGGGCGACCGCGACCTTTTTCAGGCGGTGGACGAGCACACGGCGATCCTCGAGCTGCGCAAGGACGGCAAGCCGCAGGAGATCGGGCCGCGGCAGGTGCGCGAGCGCTACGCCGTCGACCCCCAGCAGGTGCCCGATTTCATCGCGCTGCGCGGCGATCCCTCCGATGGCCTGCCGGGCGCACCGGGGATCGGCGCCAAGACGGCCGCCGAGCTGTTGCGGCGCCACGGCTCGCTGGAGGGCACACTGAACGCGGTGCGGAGCTCCCCCACATCCGAGCGGCCACGGATCGTTGCGGCCTTGACCGAGAACGCCGAGCAGCTGGAGGACTTCAAGCGGATCGCAACGCTCGTGCCAATCGACCTGCAACGCCCGCCGGACCGTGCCACCGACTTCGCCGCCGGAGCCGCGATGGCGGGCAAGCTTGGCATGCGGCGATTGGCAGAGCGACTGAGCACGCTCGCCACCTGACGGCCCGATGGCCAAGCCAGGCAGGGACGCAGTGAGCGAAATGTGCTTCTTTGCACACGAGCGATCGAGGACGCCGCCTGGCGCCGAGCCAGCGGGTCGTCAGGGTGTGAACTTCACCGTGATCACGTCCCCGTCGCGCATCGACGTAATCGCGGCCCTCCAGGCGCAGCGTGCCCCGTTCGCGCGCGGCGGCGTAGCCCCCGGCGTCGAGCAGCTCCCGGCAGCCGATCACTTCGGCGCGGACGAAGCCGCGCTGGATGTCGGAGTGGATCTCACCGGCGGCGTGCCAGGCGGTGAGGCCTTCGCGCAGATGCCAGGACTGGGCGGGCTTGGCCTCGCCGGCGGTGAAGAAGGCGATCAGGTGAAGCAGCTCGAAGGCCCCTCGAACCACTCGCTGCAGGCCGGACTCGCTGACGCCGAGCTCTTCCCTCATCGCGACGGCGTCCTCGTCATCGAGCTCGGCGAGCTCCGACTCGATCCGCGCGGAGACCGCGACGGCGATCGCGCCCTGGGCGGCGGCATGGGCGGCGATCTCCACGGGAACCTCCTCGGAGCCCTCGTCGACGTTGGCGAGGAACAGCACCGGCTTGGCGGTGAGCGAGCCGAGGTCGCGCGCGGCGTTCGGCGCTTCCTCGGGCAGCGGCACGGTGCGCACGGGGCGCCCGGCCTGCAGCGCGGCGATCGCTTCGCCGAGCCACGCCTCTTCGGCGACCGCGACCCGCTCGCCACCGCGGGCGTTTTTGGCGACCCGCTCCACGCGCCGCTCGGCCTGCTCGAGGTCGGCGAGCGCGAGCTCGGTCTCGATCGTCTCGATGTCGCGCAGCGGGTGCACCTCGCCCTCGGGATGCACGACGCCCTCGTCGCGATGGGCGCGCACGACGTGCACGATCGCGTCGGTCTCGCGGATGTTGGCGAGGAAGCGGTTGCCGAGGCCCTCGCCCTGGTGGGCGCCGGCGACGAGCCCGGCGATGTCGTGGAAGTCGACCGTGTCGTAGACGATCTCCGAAGCGCCCACGAGGGCGGCCACTTCATCCAGCCGGCGATCGACCACCGGCACGACGGCGACGTTGGGCTCGATCGTGGTGAAGGGGTAGTTGGCGGCCTCCACCCCGGCTTTGGTGAGCGCGTTGAAGAGCGAGGACTTGCCGGCGTTGGGCAGCCCAACGATGCCGATGCGAGTGCTCATCGCGCGACCACGGTGCCGAGCAACGCGCCCGCCAGGATGTCCGATGGGTAGTGCACGCCGAGATACAGCCGCGAGGCCGCCAGCCCACCGGCGAGCACGTACAGCGGGTGCGACGGCACTCCCAGCCGCGAGTACACGCGCGCGCCCGCGAACGAAGTCGCGGCGTGGGCGCTCGGGAAGCTCAGGCGCGTGGGCGTCGAGGTGAGTGGCGGCAGGCCGGGCAGTTCCGGCCGGGGACGGCGGATCACGAGCTTCATCGCGGTGTTCAGCGCGTAGGTCCCGGCCACCGTGGCCGTGGCCCGGCGCCAGCGCTCACGCCGCGGGCGGTCAAGCGCCCAGCCGGCCACGCCCAGCGCCAGCCACACCGCGCCGCGCTCGCCGATCCGCGAGAAGCGCGCCGCTTCACGCTCGGCCCCGGGGGTGTGGCGCCAGGTGCGCGCCCACCGCAGGATGCGCTCGTCGAAGTTCAGCGCATTTCTCAGCATTCCTCCTCCTCGGAAGGCCGAGGAGCAAGCGAGGCAAGGACGCAAGGAGCGTGGCGTGCTTAGCACGCGAGCGACTGAGGACGCAGCATCGCGCAGCTCATCGACCTTCCTAGGCGCCGAAGCCTACGCGAGAGTCGTCTCCCTCGACGCGCACGTACACGACCTGTGCAAGGTCGAGGCGCACGGGCCCGTCCTCGGTCTCGAGCTCGTGCCAGCCGCTCGAGCCGAGCGCCTTGTGCAATGCCTTCAGCTGCTCGTCGCTGACCCGCAGCGCGAGCACCTGGCCGCCTTGGAAGCCGACGCTGACGCGACGCGGCGAGGCGGCCATCAGTGCGCCACCTCCTCGGCGGTGGAATCGACCGCGTGTGCGACGCCGTGGACCGGCTCGACGATCTCCACGAGCACCCGCCCGGTGGACTTGGGCTCCAGAAAGGCGACGCGCGCGCCGCCGATCCCCACGCGGGGGGTCTTGTCGATCAGCTCGAGGCCCGCCTCCGCCAGCTCGCGCAGCGCGGCGTCGATGTCGGAGACCTGGTAGGCGACGTGGTGCAGGCCGGGGCCACGCTTGGCGAGAAACTTGCCCACGGGGGTGTCGGGACCGAGCGGTGCGAGCAGCTCGACGTGGTTCTCGCCGAGCTCGAGCAGCACCGCCTCGACGCCCTGCTCCTCGATGACCTCGCGGTGGGAGACCTCCAGCTGAAAGCCCCCGCCCCACAGCTCCAGGGCGGGCTCCAGCTCGGCGACGGCGAGCCCGATGTGGTCGATGCGGTCAAGCACCCGGGGGAGTCTATCTACGGCGCACGGCACAGTGGGGCGGGCGGCAGGATCTCGGCGCACCAAAGCTGGCGGAGGGTGTCATTCGATCAGCCCCCAAACCCTTCACAAAATGAAGTGTAGGGGCTTAAAATAGATCACACCTGCGTCTGCCCGCCGCCCACAGGCCCCTCCAGCGCGCTGGCGGCGACCACCCGCAGCCCGATGCCGGGGGCGCGCTCCAGCCGGGGGGTGCCGGCCATGATGCGGTCGATCGCGTCGCGGTCGAGCACCTCGTTCTCGAGCAGCTCGTGCGCGAGGTCGTCGAGCTGGCGGCGGTGGCCGAGGATCATCCTCAGCGCCGCGCGTCGACCCTCCTCGATCAGATCCTGGCGCTCCTCGTCGCGGATCCGCAGCGTCGTCTCGGAGAGGCGCACGTCGCCTTCCGGGGAGCGCCCGACGGCGGCGTTGCCCATCGCGAAGTCGTGCACCATCGAGTGGGCGATGTCGGCGACGCGCTTGAGGTCGTCGGAGGCGCCGGTGGTGACCTGGCCGAACACGATCTGCTCGGCGACGCGACCGCCGAGCAGCACGGTCACGTAGTCGAGCAGCTCCTCGCGGGTCTTCAGGTAACGGTCCTCGGCGGGCAGGTTGAGCGTGTAGCCGAGCGCGCGCCCGCGCGGGACGATCGAGATGCGATGCACACGGTCCATCGAGGGCAGCAGCTCGCCGCACAGCGCGTGGCCGGCCTCGTGGTAGGCGACCACCCGCTTCTCGTGCGCGTTCAGGACGCGGTGAGACTGCACGCCGGCGATCACCCGCTCGAGCGCGCCGTCGAAGTCGGCGTCGGCGAGGCTCTCGGCGCCGCGACGCGCAGCGAATATCGCTGCCTCGTTGCAGATGTTCGCGAGGTCGGCGCCCGTGAGGCCGCTGGTCTGCTGGGCGACCATCGCGAGGTCCACGTCCCGCAGCGGCTTGTTGCGCGTGTGCACCGCGAGGATCCCTTCGCGGCCCTTGACGTCGGGGGGAGCGACGAACACCTGGCGGTCGAAGCGCCCAGGGCGCAGCAGCGCGGGGTCGAGCTTCTCCAACAGGTTGGAGGCCGCGATCACGACCAGGCGACCGCTGGTGGCGAAGCCGTCCATCTCGACCAGCAGCTGGTTGAGCGTCTGGTCCTTCTCGCCGGAGATGTCCATGCCGCGACGGCCCCCGACGGCGTCGAGCTCGTCGATGAAGATGATCGCGGGTTCGTGTTTGCGCGCGATCGCGAACAGCCTGCGGATGCGCGCCGCGCCAAGGCCGGCGAACATCTCCACGAAGGCGGCAGCCGACTGCGCGAAGAACTGCGCGCCGGACTCGTGCGCGACGGCCTTTGCGAGCAGCGTCTTGCCCGTCCCCGGAGGCCCGTGCAGGAGGATCCCCTTGGGGACGGTGGCGCCCAGCTTGCGGAACTGCTCGGGGTCGCGCAGGAACTCGACGATCTCCTGCAGCTCGGCCTTGGCCTCGGTGACGCCGGCGATGTCATCCCAACCCACCGACTGGTCGGAGGAGGGCTTGATCTGCTGCGGCTTGACCCGCGGCATCACCTTCAGCATCCGCCACATCACGCAGACGATCGCCACGAAGAACAGGATCGCCACGACGGGCTCCCAATTGAGCGCCCAGCTCTGGATCTGCTGCGCGATCGAGGCCGACGGCGCGGATACCGAGGCCAGCGAAACCACGTGGGGGATGAGGACGGTATGGGCGGCCACCGCCGCCGCCGTTACGTGGCTCAGTTCATAGACCGAGCTGGCCACCTCCCGCCACGCGGTCGCCACTTCCGCGTTCACTTCCATGCCCATCTCGTCATTCCAGTCACCGTCCTTGGCTTGACTGCCCGCAAATTATAGCCAGGCGGCCCCGAAGGGCGCACCGGCCAGAACCCACGGCGACTCCGCCGTCGGCGCCTAACCAATAACAGAACGCGCGAGGTCGGCGAAGAATTCCGCGGCGAACGCGACGTCGCGCACGTCGATGCGCTCGTCGGCGGCATGCATCAGAGGCATGCTCTCCAGCAGCGACTGGTGGCGCTGGGGGAAGAAGCCGTACGCCACGCACTCCGAGAAGGCGGTGCGGAAGTGGCGGGAGTCGGTGAAGCCGGGCAGGATCACCGGCACCACCTCGGCCCCGGGGTCGTGCTCGGAGACCCAGCCGGAGATCACGTCCATCAGGGCGGAGTCCATCGGGGAGCCGTTGCCGACGACCCGCTCGGTGAACTCGATGCGGAAGATCATCAGGGCTGCTGGGTCCCGAAAACTTCCTCGATCCCGCGCAGCACCTCCGCTTCGCCCAGCCCGGGGGGCACGCGGCAGTCCACTTTCACCTCGGCGCGGGAGGGGATCACGTTGATCTTCTCCGAGGCCCGAATGCGGGTGGGAGCGAACGTGACGCCGAGCATCGGCTCGAACATGCTCGCCAGGCGCGGGTCGGCGGCGAGTAGGTTGGCTACCGCCCCCGCGGGATCCTCTGGGTCCTCGCCGATCCCACGCAGAAACGCGGCCGGCTCGGCGGTGAGCGTGTAGGCGGGCTGGCGCGCGGCGAGACACTCCAGCACCGGGCCCATCTTCAACAGGGCGTTGTCGGCGATCTTCGGCATCGACGCGTGCCCCGCAACCCCCGTGGTGGTGACGGTGAAGCGAAAAATGCCCTTCTCCGCGCAGCACACCCCGTAACGACGGCGGGCAGGCGGGCCTCCATATTCGAACACGGCGCCGCCGCCCTCGTTGACGAGCATCTCGCAGCGCACCTTCTCGGGGTAGGTGTTGGTCAGCCATTCGGCCCCCAGCGCGCCGCCGGTCTCCTCGTCGACGACCGCGACGACCAGCAGATCACCGCGTGCGGGCCGCCAGCCCGTGCGCGCCAGCGCGACCGCGGCGGCGACCTCGGCGGCGACCTGCGACTTCATGTCGAGCGCCCCCCGGCCCCATACGCAGCCATCGACCAGCGTTCCCGACCAGGGGTCGTGCCGCCACTCGGCGGCGTCGGCGAGCACCGTGTCGACGTGGCCGAGGAAGCAGAGCGTGGGACCTTCGGCCGTGCCGCGCAGGCGCGCCACGAGGTTGGGACGCTCCGGGATGGCACCGAGCAGCTCGCACTCGAAGCCGGCGTCGGCGAGCAGCCCGCGCAGGTGTTGCTGTACCGGCAGCTCGTTGCCGGGCGGGTTGACCGTGTCGAAGGCGATCAGCCGCTGGAGAAGCTGAACGCTCTCAGTAGCCAGGTCGGCGGTGCTCACCCGGCGATAGTACGCCGATCCCGGGGGGTCCCGGGCACGGAGGCGAGCAGCTCGCGCGTATAGGGGTGCGTGGGTGAGCTGTAGAGCGTCTCGTTGGGCGCCAGCTCGACGATTTTGCCGGCGCGCATCACCGCCACGCGGTCGGCCATCTGACGCACGACCGCGAGGTCGTGGGAGATCAGCAGCAACGTCAGGCCCAGCTCGCGCCGCAGCTCGCGCAGCAGGTCGAGAATCTGGGCCTGGATCGTGACGTCGAGCGCCGACACTGGCTCGTCGGCGATCAACAGCTTCGGTCCCAGCGCGAGCGCCCGTGCGATGCCGATCCGCTGGCGCTGGCCGCCGGAGAATTCGTGGGGATAGCGGTTGTGGTGCTCGGGTTGCAGGCCCACCCTGTCGAGCAGCTCGCCCACGGCGCGCCTGCGCTCCGCCTTGTCGGGGTGCAGCCCGTGGATCGCGAACGGCTCGCCGACGATCGAGCCAGCGGTCCTGCGGGGATTCAGCGATGAGTAGGGGTCCTGGAAGACGATCTGCATCTCGCGACGCGCGGCCTTCAGCGCGGGGCCCCGCAGATGGGCGATGTCGTGGCCTTCGAAGCGGATCTCTCCGTCGGTGGGCTCGAGCAGGCGCATGATCAGGCGCGCGGTGGTGCTCTTGCCGCAGCCTGTCTCCCCCACCAGCCCGAGCGCCTCGCCGCGCCGCAGCTCGAAGTTGATCCCGGCGACCGCCTCGACGGCGTCGACCTGGCGCTGAAACACCACCCCGCGCGTGATCGGAAAGCGCTTGACGAGATCCCGCACCTCGAGTAGGGGCTCACTCTTGTCGTTGTTGTCGTCGTGCTGGCTCGGGCTCTGGTCGTGGCGCTCGAGCGTCGGGGATGACCGCAACAGCCCCTGGGTGTAAGGGTGGGCGGGTGCGGCGAGCACCCGCTCGGCCGTGCCCCGCTCGACGATCAGCCCAGCCTGCATCACCGCGATCTCGTCGGCCATCTCGGCGACCACCCCGAGGTCGTGGGTGACGAGCACGAGCGCCATCCCGAGCTCCTCGCGCAGGCGTCGCAGCAGCGCGAGGATCTGCGCCTGCACGGTCACGTCGAGCGCGGTGGTGGGCTCGTCGGCGATCAACAGCTTCGGCTCGTTGGCGAGCGCCATCGCGATCATCACGCGCTGGCGCATCCCCCCGGAGAGCTCATGCGGGTAGGCATCCACCCGCCGCGACGGCTCGGGGAGGCCCACCAGATCGAGCAGCGCGATCGCCTGCTCCCGCGCCGCGCGCCGCGAGACCTCGCGGTGGGCGCGGATCCCCTCGGCAATCTGCGCACCCACGCGGTACAGCGGGTGCAGCGAGGAGAGCGGGTCCTGGAAGATCATCGCCAGCTCGTCGCCGCGCAGCGCGCGCATGCGCCGCTCGGGGAGCGCCAGCAGATCGACGCCCTCGAACGCGATCCGCCCGGAGATGCGCGCACCCTGAGCGCGGGTCAGCCCCATCGCGCTGAGTGCGCACACGCTCTTGCCCGAGCCCGACTCGCCCACGATCCCGAGCGTGCGCCCGTGGGCGACCTCGAAGGAGACGCCGTTCACCGCGTGCACCACCCCGCCCTCGGTGGGGAACTCGACGCGGAGGTCCTCGACCCTCAACAGCGGTTGGCCCGTCCCACTCACGATGCCACCACGCCCTCCGGCGAGCGGTGCGACCAACTCATCTAAATCTCACCCGGGGATCGAGATACGCGTAGGAGATGTCCACGAAGATGTTGGCCACGACGATGAACAGCGCCGCCAGCAGCACGGTGCCCTGGACGATCGGGAAGTCGGCGTGCGTGAGCGCGTCGTAGTTCAGCCGCCCCACGCCGGGAATGTCGAAGACGACTTCGACCAGCAGCGCGCCGCCGAGCAGCGCGCCGAGGTCGAGGCCGAGCACGGTGACGATCGGGGTGATCGCGGCGCGCACGCCGTGACGCAGGATCACGCGGCGCTCGGAGAGGCCCTTGGCACGCGCGGTGCGGATGTAGTCCTGGTCGAGCACCTCCAGCAGGTTGGCGCGCAACAGGCGCGCGTACACCGCGGCGAAGGTGGCGGCGAGCACCAGCCAGGGGAGGATCAGGGAGGTGAACCATTTCCCCGGGTCGCTGCTGAGCCCGACGTAGCTGCCGGCGCCGGGGAAGATCTCGAGCTTGCCGATGTCGGCGGCGAACAGGAACAGCGCGATCAGCCCCAGCCAGTATTCGGGAGCCGAGATGAACAGGAGCGCGGTGCCCATCGCGGCGCGGTCCAGCCACGTGCGCCGGCGCACCGCGGAGACGATCCCGACCGCGAGGCCGCTCGCCAGCCAGATCGCCACCGCGCCGGCGGCGAGCGAGACCGTGGCGGGCAGCCGTTCGGCGATCAGGCTCTTGACGGAGGCCTCGCTGTAGTAGCTGTAACCAAGGTTGAAGTGCAGCAGCACGCCCTTCATGTAGTCGTAGAACTGGGTGGGGAGCGGCCTATTCAACCCCAGGTCGCGGGTGATCTCGGCGATCACCCTCGGGGTCGGCGCGCGCCCGGCGCGCAGCGACGCCGGGTTGGCGCTGGGGAAGAGGTAGAAGAAGATGAACGTGAGCGCGGCGACGATGAACAGCAGCGCCACGCCCCACACAACACGACGGATGATGTATCGAGTCAACTCACTTCAGCGAGGTGAAGTCGTAGTCCCATGCGCCGGTGTCCCACAGCTGGTTGACACCGGCGACTCCCTTGCCCTCGATCTGCGCTTGAATCGAGTAGATCTCGGGCGCGGCGACCGCCTGGTCGACCAGCATTTCGTCGATCTTCGCCCACGCGTCGGCGCGCGCCGGTTCGCCCACCACCAGCTCCGCCTTTTCCATCGCGGCGTTGATCTGGGGGTCGTTGACCTGACTCCAGTTGGCATTGCCGCTGGGTGTGATCGCGGGGCCGTAGAACGGCACGTACAGCACCGTCTGCGGATCGGCGAAGTCGCGCACCCAGCCGGCGTTGGGGCAGACATCGATCTCCTGCGAGGGCACGGTGCAGTACTTGGAGTACATCACCGACTGGTCGACCAGCGTGAGGTGGGTTTTGAAGCCGAGGTTCAGCAGCGCCTGGTTGGTGACCTGCGCCATCGCTTCCTGCGGTTCACCGGTGGAGCCGACCACCTGGAGGGTCTGGCTGCCGGTGTACTTGCCGCTGGGGTAGCCGGCGAGCTTCATGTACTTCGCGGCGACCGCCATGTCACCTTCGGCGTGTTCGTTGTAGTCGACTTTCGGCCCCGTGTAGCCACCTGCCTGTTCGAAGCCGTTCACACCCGGGTACAGGAAGTGGGTCATCGGTGCCGCCACCAGCCGGCCGCCGCGGGCCTTCACGAGCGCATCGCGGTTGAGCGCCGCCCACACGGCCTTGCGCAGGTCGATGTTGGTGAACGGCCCGTGCGCGTTGTTGAGCGAGGCGTAGTAGTCGCCCGAGCCGGGGGTGAAGGTGATCTGCTGGGGATAGTGTTCGTAGGCTTCCTGGACGATCGACTGCGCCGGCACGTCGTTCTGCACGACGTCTTCACCGTGCAGCACCTGCTTGCCGATCACCGACGGTTCGCCGCCGATGTTGATATCGATTTCGTTGAGGTATGCCGGACGGAAGTCGGTGTGGGGATTCCACTGCGGGTTGCGCACGAGCGTCACCGACTTGCCCGGCTGGTAGCCGATGCCGAGGAACTTGCCCGTGCTGTCTGACTTCAGCATGTAGGGCCCGGTCGCGACGAGGTATTCGCTGCCGTACGTCGTCGGTTTGTGGGCGTCGAGCGGTTTGGCGAATTCTGGCGGCACTGGGGCGGAGAGCGGCAGGCTGAGCGCGCCCACCAACAGTGCGGCGGTGGGCTTGGTCAGGTGAAAGACGATCGTGTATCGGCTCGGCGTTTCGATCCCCGAGATCGGGCCGCCGGTGGCCTTTTCCGCGCCCACGATGTCCCCGAAGTAAGGTTGGAAATAGGCGTTGGCGACGTTCGGGTTGGCGCCGCGCTCGATCGCGTAGGCGATGTCGCCGGAGCTCACTTCGCGGTTGACGGGCGGGCTGAAGTAGATGTGCGGCTTGATCTGGATCGTCACCGTCTTGCCGGCGTCGGTGATCGCCGGCGGGCCCGCGGCGACGTCCGGTTCGAGCTTGGAGGCGTTGTTGGGGAGGTAGGCGTAGAGCGAGCGCTGGGTCGCCGAGGTGATCGTGTAATCCTCGTTTGCGTACGCCTCGCCGGGGTCGAAGTGTTCGAAGTCCTCGTGGTCGTACACGGTCAGCGTCCCGCCACGTTGCTTGCCGTAGAGCTGCTGGCCCACGGGTGACTCGCCCGCCTTGAGCGGAATGCTGTTCGTCGCGCTCGAGGCCGTGTTGCCCGAACCGCAGGCGGCGAGCGCAACGGCGAGCACGCCACCGAGCAGCGCCAATGCCGTGGTCTTCCATCTGTAACGGTTACTGAACATGGCTGTGGGTCTCCTCCTCTGGGGATTACTTGACGGAACGGCCCATTTGCGGGTTGAGAGCGTCCTGCAGGCCGTCGCCGAGCAGGTTGAAGGCGAGCACGGTGAGCAGCAGCGCAAGCCCGGGGAACAGCATGTACCACCACGCGGTGTTGAAGATCGGAGTGGCGTCGGCAAGCATCTGCCCCCAGCTGGCCGTCGGCGCGCGCACGCCGACGCCGAGGAACGAGAGCGCGGCCTCCAGCAGGATGTTGGCCGGGATCAGCAGGCTGGCGTAGACGATCAGCGGCGCGGTGAGGTTGGGGAGGATCTCACGGAAGACGATGCGCGCGTTGGAGGCCCCCAGCGAGCGGGCGGCGTCGACGAACTCCCGCTCGCGCAGGGACAGCACCTGGCCGCGCACGATTCGCATGATGTAAGTCCAGTTGAACAGCGCGACGATCGCCACGATCGTGGAGACGCCGGGCTGGATCGCTCCTTTCACACAACCGCGCACGCCGCACGCGGCCCCCAACCCGAGCCCGACGAGCAGCACCGGGAAGCACAGCACCACATCGGTGAGACGCGAGAGCAGCGTGTCGGTGAGCCCGCGGTAAAAGCCGGCGAGCAGGCCGATGACGGTTCCGATCACGGTGGCGATCGCGGTGCCGATAACGCCTACCTCCAGCGACGTGCGCGCGCCATAGACAACGCGCGCGAACACGTCGCGGCCGAGCTGGTCGACCCCGAAGGGGTGTGCGGCGCTGGGACCGGTGGGGGCGCCGAAGGCGTCGAGCGCGTTGGGGTTCTGCACATTCGGGCTGGGCACGCCGGCGAGTTGCACGACCAGCGGCGCGGCGAGCGCGACCACCAGCAGCAGCACGATGAAGCCGAGCGAAGCGAGCGCCACGCGGTCGCGGCGCAAACGCAACCAGAACAGCCGCCACGGCGAGCGCCCGGCGAGCGCCCCACCGGTGGGTCTCCGCCCGCCGGCGTCGAGCCCACCCGCGGCCTCCCAGCCGTGGCGTCCGCCCAGCGCGGGGTCGGCCACAAGGATGTCGGCGGCGCCGGTGGTCATACCACAGCGACCCAACCGGAGGAAAGTGTGTTTCTAATGTAGATCACCAGCCATAGGAGTTCGACACCATCCACCGGGCAACCTCCCGGGAGGCTTCCAAATATGGACACCCTTTTCGAGCCAATCGAGCCGCACGAGCCCCGGACCAATCGCGATCGCCCTTCCTTGTCGGCAGGCGGCCCACACTCGGACAGGGATGCAAAGAACGGTCCGGGCGGCAACGGGACGGGTGCGGCGCATATGCAAGAGGCCCGTCCGCTGGCGGCGCGCATGCGTCCGCTGCACCTGGAGGAGTTCGTCGGGCAGACGCATCTGCTGGGCGAGGGCTCGGGACTGCGCACCGCGATCGAGCAGGGGCACCCCCACTCGATGGTGCTCTACGGCCCCCCCGGCTCGGGCAAGACGACGCTCGCGCGGATGGTCGCCGAGCGCTCCCGGGCGGTGTTCGAAGAGCTGAGCGCGGTGCAGGCGGGGCGCGCGGAGGTGCGCGCGGTCCTGGAGCGCGCCGCCCACCGCCGCGCCACCAGCGACACCGGCACGGTGTTCTTCCTCGATGAGATCCACCGCTTCAACAAGGCCCAACAGGACACACTGCTGCCGGCGGTCGAGGAGGGGGTGGTGACGCTGATCGGCGCGACCACGGAGAACCCCGCGTTCGAGGTCAACGGCGCGCTGCTCTCGCGGATGCGGGTGTACGCGCTGCGGGCGCTCTCCGCGGAGGAGGTCGGGGCGGTGCTGCGCCGCGCGCTGGACTCAGGGGAGCTCGGGGCGGTGCTCGCAGATGGAGACGGCGAGGGGGCGGCAACGGGGGCGGACGAAGACGGCGATAATGGCGGGGCAGAGACGGTCGCGGAAAAGCCAGTCAAGGGGCCGGCGGGCACAGCGATCGCAGTGGCGCCAACGACGCTCGACTTCCTCGCCGCGCGCGCCGACGGAGACGCGCGCACTGCGCTGAACGCGCTGGAGCTCGCGGTCACGACGGCGGCCGAGCTGGGTGAGACCGCCGTGGGAATCGCACGCGCAGAGGACGCGCTGCAGCAGCGGGCGGTGCTGTACGACCGCAAGGGCGACCGCCACTACGACTACATCTCGGCCTGGATCAAGGCCACGCGCGGCAGCGACCCCGACGCCTCGCTGTACTACCTCGCGGTGATGTTGGAGGGCGGCGAGGACCCCCGCTTCATCGTGCGGCGCATGGTGATCCTCGCCTCCGAGGACATCGGCAACGCCGACCCGGCGGCGCTCGGCGTCGCGGTGGCGGCGGCGCAGGCGGTCGAGCACGTGGGCATGCCGGAGGCCAAATTCGCGCTTGCGCAGGCCGCCATCTACCTGTCGCTGGCGCCGAAGTCCAACATGGCAGGTCGCGCGCTGCGGGCAGCCCAGCGCCACGTCCGCGAGCAGGGCGCCGCGCCGGTGCCGGGGTGGCTGCGCTCGGGGCCGCGACCGGGGCAGGAGGTTGGCGGGTACGACTATCCGCATGATCGCCCGGGCCACGTCTCCCCGCAGGAGCTGCTCCCCGAAGAGGTCGCCGGCGCCCGCTTCTACGAGCCCGACGAGGCCGAGGCGGCGTTGGCGGAGCGGTTGGCTCAGGTGCGCCGGTCGCGGGGACGGTAGGGGCGGATTGGGGGAATAGAAGATCGAGGGTGGAGTGGGCGACGCCGGATGATGGTGGGTCCGTTGGGCCAGGGCAGGGGGTGTTGTATGTATAGAGAATCAAAAGGTCGATAGCGATTGTTATACGAAGTCCCGGTCGGCCTGTGTGTATAGCAATAGCTATCGGCTTTCAAAAAGCTAATAACACAACCTCCCCGAGAGGCGTATAGACAATGGTGCAACACATGGCTCAGTCGCTGCGCGCGCGCAACCCGGCGACCGGGGCGATCCTCGGCACCGTGCAGGCCACCGCGCCAGAGCAGGTGGAGCAGGTGGTGGGCGCCGCGCGCAAGGTGCAGCCGCTGTGGGCGCTGCTGCGCGTGGAGGACCGCGCCCGCTACATGCGCCGCGTGGCGCAGGCGATCATCGACGAGTTCGACGAGCTGGCGCGACTGATCGGCCGCGAGCAGGGCCGCCCGCGGGCGGAGGTCGCGAGCACCGAGCTGCTGGCGGCGATCGACGCGCTGATCTGGATCGCGGAGGACGGCGCGCGCGTGCTCGGCTCCAGGCGCGTGGGGATTCATCGCTCGATGGCGCTCTCACAACGCGCGCGGGTGGCGTACGAGCCGTTCGGCGTGGTGGGAGTAATCGGCGCCGGCAGCGCGCCATTCGCGCAGCCGCTCGCGCAGATCGCCGGCGCGCTGCTGGCGGGCAACGGCGTGGTGTTCAAGCCGGCGCGCCGCGCCTGCCTGACGGGCGAGCGGATCATGGGGGTGCTGGCGCGCGCCACGTTGCCGGAGGGCCTCGTGCGCCTCGTGCACGGCGGCACGCAGGTGGGAGTCGCGCTCGCACGCGCGCCTGTGGACAAGGTGCTGTTCACCGGCTCTCCCGCGGTCGGGCGCGCGGTGGCGCGGGCGTGCGTCTCCCAGGAGAAGGAGGTGACGGTCGAGCTGGGTGGCAAGGACGCGATGGTGGTGCTCGCCGACGCGCACATGGCGCGGGCCGCGAGCGGTGCGCTGTGGGCCGGCTGCGCCGGCGCGGGGCAGGCACGCGGCTCGGTCGAGCGCATCTACGTCGAGCGCGAGGTGTCTGGGCGGCTGCTCACGCACCTCGTCAATAGCGCGCGGGCAATGCGCGTCGGGGACCCCGAGCGCGCGGGCGTGCAGATGGGCCCGCTCGCTTCCGCGCGGCGCCTGCAGCACGTACGCGAGCTGGTCGAGGAGGCCGTCGCGCAGGGCGCGCGGCTGCACTGCGGCGGTCCCCTGCAGACGACGCCCGAGGGCTGCGCGGAGGAGGCCGCGTTCTACGCGCCGGCGGTGCTGAGCGGGGTGACGCACGAGATGCGCCTGATGCGCGAGCCGCTCGACGGGCCGGTGCTGGCGGTTATGGCCGTGGACTCGACCGACCGCGCGGTGGAGCTCGCCAACGACTGCGAGTACGCAATGGGCGCCTCGATCTGGACCGCCGACCGCCACCGCGGGCTGCGCATCGCGCGCGAGCTGCACACGGGGATGGTGTGGCTCAACGATCACCTCCCCGCCCCCACGATCGCCCGTGGCCCATGGGGTGCGGCGGCCGGCGGCGGCCTCGGGCGCACGCTCGGCGAGACGGGCCTGCGCGGCTGCGCACAGGAGAAGCTGATCGCGTACAGCCCCTCCGGCGCCCGCGGGCTGTGGTGGCCGCCCCACGACGCGCTGCACGAGCGCGCCGCCCACGCGGTTGCGCAGCTGCGCTCCGCCCGCGACGCCGACCGCGAGCGCGCCTGGCGCCAAGGGCTGGGGCCGCTCGTGCGGGTGGGTGCCCGCGCGTTCGGGCGGGGCACGCGTAGTTAGGTGGCGAGTCGGCGCATGCTTGAGAGAATATGAAGGGCAGGTCGCATGCGACCTGCCCCGGGGACGTGCATGCACGTCCCCGCCGTTGGCGCATGCGCCAACGGAAGACAAGCCGCATGCGGCTTGTCTCGGGCGGCGCATGCGCCGCCCGAACAGCATCACCTTTCGCCCCAGCTACCCTTCTCTCATGCCCGCCCAGGCCTATGCAGGCAAGGAGTGCGTCTGCCAGCTGCGCAGGGGGATCTGCGACCAGTCGTGCGTACAGGGGATGCTCGACACCCCCTTCTACATCGCCTGCCTGAAACTGAGCGACCGCCGCTGCGTGGTCGTCGGCGGGGGTGAGGTGGGTTTGGAGAAGGTCGAGGGGTTGCTCGCGTGCGCCGGCGAGGTGACGGTGATCGCGCCGCGCGCCCTGCCCGCCCTGCGGGAGTATGCGCGCGAGGGTTCGATCCGCTGGGAGCAGCGCGAGTACGCGGGCGCCGCCGATTTGGAGAGCGTGTTCATGGTGATCGCGGCGACCGACGACACCGACGTCAACATCAGCGTGTGGGAGGACGCCGAGCGGCGCGCGATGCTCGTCAACGTCGTCGACGTGCCGCCGCTGTGCAACTTCATCCTGCCGGCGATCGTGCGCACCGGCCCGCTCGCGATCGCGATCTCCACCGCCGGCGCCTCGCCGGCGCTCGCCAAGCGCATGAAGCGCGAGATCGCCGCGCTGTTCGGCGAGGAGTACGCGCGCCTGGCGGTGCTGCTCAACGAGGTGCGCGGCTGGGCCAAGGACACGCTGCCCACCTACGCCGAGCGGCGCGACTTCTTCGAGGGGATCGTCGGCGGCGACCCGGACCCGATCGCGCTGCTGCGCGCGGGTGATGAGCCGGCCGTGCGCGAGCTGATCGAGCGCGCCCGGCGCGCGCATTCGCTTCAGGCAACTGGTGCTTGAAGGGCAGTTGGGGTCTGGTGGTGTCGTGTTCCAAAATGCCCTAGAACCCTTTACAAAATGAAGTGGTTCTGGGTCGAAAAAGTTCATGGGCCAACCGGGGTCGATCGTCGACTTCGTTCGCCCGCGGGCGAACGATGAGCACGGCCATGGGCCGCTGAACGGTGGCCGCGCTCGAGCTGGAGGACCTGACGCGGCTCTACGGCGAACGCGAGGCGCTCGCCGGGGTCTCGCTCTCGCTGCAGCCCGGCCAGACGCTGGTCGTGCTCGGCCCCAACGGCGCCGGCAAGACCACGCTGCTGCGGGTGCTCGCCACACTGCTGCGCCCTCACGCCGGGGAGGTCCGCGTGCTGGGGCACAGACTGCCCGACGAAGCGTGGGCGGTGAGGGGCCGAGTCGGCCTGCTCGGGCACGAGCCACTGCTCTACCGAGAGCTGACCGCCAGCGAGAACCTCCGTTTCCACGCCCGCCTATACGGAGTTGGCATGGAGCGGGTGCGGGAACTGCTGGAGGCGGTGGGCATGGCCACGCGCGCCGATGAGCCAGTCCGCACGCTCTCGCGGGGGATGGTGCAGCGGGTGGCGACCGCGAGGGCGATCCTGCATGACCCTGAGCTGCTGCTGCTCGACGAGCCGCGCGCCAATCTGGACCCCGCGGGAGCCCAGCTCGTGGAGCCGCTGATCGGAGCCGGAGCCGATCCCACCCGGGCGGGCGGACCTCGAACTCGAGTGGTGTGCAGCCACAATCCGGAGGCCGACCTCGATGGCGCCGACCTCGTGCTGGGTCTGCGTAGTGGGCGCCCCGCGCTGCTCGCCGACCCTTCGGCGGTGGACTCGCAGGCGATCAGGGAGCTGTACCAATGAGGGTGGCGCAGACTGCCGGAGGCCGGCTGGCCGAAACGGGATGCGCCAGCGTCCCCCGGCTTCGGTCGGGCCCCTCATCAACCAGACCAGCGCCGTGACCGGCGGAGCCCCGGAGACACGCACGAGCGGCACGAGCGGCGCACCGCCAGTCGCCGCGCCCCTGCCGAGCGGCGACTCCGAGCCAGACACTGCGCGGCAGAACGACGGCGCCCCGCGACCCGACCGCCCGCCGCCGCCGGGCTTCGCGCGCACCGTGGCGGCGCTGCTGCGCAAGGAGCTGCTGGTCGAGCTGCGGACACTGGAGTCGGTGCCGGGGATGTCGCTGTTCGCGGTGACCGTGTTCGTGATCTTCCATTTTGCGCTCAACCGCGCCGGCGTCAACGGCGACGAGGCCTCCGGGATCCTGTGGGTGACGCTGCTGCTGGCCGCGATGCTGGGGATCAACCGGCTGTTCGTCGCCGACGCCGAGGATGGCGGCTTCGACGGCTTCCTGTTGGCGCCCGTCGATCGCTCCGCGCTGCTGGTGGCGAAGGCGCTCGCGCTGCTCTGCTACCTGGTGGTGTTGGAGCTGGTGGCCGTGCCGGCGTTTGCGCTGCTGCTGCTCGAACCGTCGCTCGGGCCGGCGTTGCCGGACCTGCCCGGCGTGCTGGTGCTGGGCGATCTCGGCATCGCGCTGATCGGCACGCTGGTGGCTGCGATCGCCGTGCGCACCCGCGCGCGCGACCTGCTCGGGCCGCTACTGGCGCTGCCGCTGCTGGTGCCGATCGTGATTGGAGCGGCGCGCGCGACCGCGCCGCTGTTGACGCTCACCCACCAAACCGGACCGTCACTGCGCTGGCCGTTGATGCTCGCGCTCTATGATCTGGTGTTCGGGCTGATCGCCTACGCCGTGTTCGACTTTCTCCTAGAGGACTAGGGGAGCGGGCAGGGCAGGCCCCCCCTTTCGACCACCCTGGTAATTGGCTCGCTGACATGTCACCTCGATCACCAGCCATCAAGGAGGAGCGGTCATAGCCACCGCCAGCCCCTCCACCGCCCGCGGCCGCACCCCGCACCCGCTCTACGGACGGGGCCTGCGCACGCTCAGCATCGCCACCGTCGCCGCGATGGCGCTCGCGCTTGGGCTGGTCTTCTTCTACGCGCCCCTCGAAGCCGAACAGGGCTTCCTGCAGAAGATCTTCTACGTGCACGTCCCGCTCGCGATCGTCGCGCTGTGCGGCTTCGTGCTCGGCGGGCTGCTCGCGATCCAGCACCTGCGCACGCGCGACTCGCGCTGGGACATGCGCTCCTATGTGGTGATCCACATGAGCTTGATCTTCGCCGTCGGCACGCTGATCACCGGGTCGATCTGGGCGAAGGGCTCGTGGGGGCACTGGTGGGTGTGGAGCGAGCCCACGCTGGTGTCGTTCCTGATCATCTTCCTGCTGTACGCGACCTACCAGCCGCTGCGCTTCGCGATCGAAGACCCCGAGCGCCAGGCGCGCTACGCCTCGGTGTTCGCGATCACCGCGGGGGCGTTCGTGCCGCTCAACTACATGGCGGTCAACCTCTCGACCGCCTACGTGCACCCACGCGTGTTCTCCAGCACCTCCAACCTGCCGGGCTCGATGGCGCTCACGCTGCTGGTGTCGCTGGTGGCGATGGCGCTGCTGTTCGCCACGCTGTGCAAATACGAGCTGACAGCCAAGCACGCCCGCGGGCAGCTGCGCGCGCTGCGCCGGCGGCTCTCCGACGATGCGGAGGCTCACGCGCGCCGGCCGCGCAGCGCCGCCCCCTCGCCGGAGCCGTTGCGCCGGGCCGCCGCGGACTTTCACCCCTCCACCGCGGCCACCGCCCGGCCGATCGGAGGATCGAGCGCGTGACCGGGACGCTGCTCGCCGAGACGCCCGCGCTGCCGCTGCACACGGCCGGCAAGTACGTCGCTGCCGCCTACATCGTGCTGTTCGTGCTGGTGCTGATCTACGTGGCGATCATGGCGATCCGCCTCAGTCGCATCGAGCGCCAGCTCGGGGAGCTGCTGGAGCTCACCGAGCGCCCGGCGGCTGCGCCGGGCCAGCCTTCGGCACACGCAGGCGAATTGGAGGCCGAGGCGCTCGATCCCGTCCACGCGGAGACCACGCGCGCATGAGCGAACTGCTGGCGCTCGGCATCTCGCACAAGACCGCCCCGGTCGCGCTGCGCGAGCGGCTGGCGTTCACCGAGCCGGGAGCGGTGGCCCTCGCGCAGCGGCTGGTCGCGACCGCCGAGGTGCGCGAGGCCGTGGTGCTTTGCACCTGCAACCGCACCGAGCTGTACCTCGTCGTCGGCGGGCCGGGCGGGGATCTAGTTCAGGCACAGCAGGACGCGCTGGGGATGCTGGCCGACCACGCCGCGATCGACCTCGCCGAGCTGGCGGGGGAGATCTACGCGCCGCGCAACTGCGATGCGGCGCGCCACCTCTACCGGGTGACGGCCGGCCTGGAATCGATGATCGTCGGCGAGGCCGAGATCCAGGGTCAGGTCAAGCGCGCCTTCGAGGCGGCGCTGCAGGCCGGCTGCACCGGACCGCTCTCCAACCGCCTATGGAGCGCCGCGCTGACGGCCGGCAAGCGGGTGCGCTCGGAGACCGGCATCGGATCGAGTCACGTGAGCGTCCCCTCGGCCGCGGTCGGGCTGGCCGTCGAGCTGTTGGGCGACCTCCGCGAGCGCCACGTAGTGATCCTCGGCGCCGGCGAAACCAGCGAGCTGACCGCGCGCGCGCTCGCCGACCGGGGGGCCGGCACGATCTTCGTCGCCAACCGCCACGCCGACCGCGCGCGCAGCCTCGCGCAGCGCTTCGGCGGCTCGGTCGTCGGCCTCGACGGGCTGCCCGAGCAACTGGCGCGCGCCGACATCGTCGTCTCCTCGACCTCCTCCCCGCACCCGATCGTCGGCCGTGACGAGCTCGCGCAGGTGCTCGACCAGCGAGGGGGACGGCCGCTGCTGTTGATCGACATCGCGGTGCCACGCGACATCGACCCCCGCTGCGGCGAGCTGGAAGGGGTGACGCTGTACGACATCGACGATCTCCAGCAGGTGGTCGCGCGCAACCTCGACACTCGTGCGAGCGAGGTCCCGCGGGCCGAGCAGATCGTCGAGGAGGAGATCCGCCGCTTCGCCGGCTGGCTCGGCCAGCTGGATGCCCTGCCGACCGTCAGCGCGCTGCGCGAGCACGGCGACGCGATCGTGGCGCAGGTGCTGGCGGAGAACGACGGTCGCTGGGAGTCCGCCTCCCCGCGCGACCTCGTGCGCGTCGAGGCGCTCGCCCGCTCGATCGCCAACCGCATCCTGCACGAGCCCACGATCCGCCTGCGCAGCCTCTCCGAGGACCGCTCCCACGCGTCGTTGCAGCTCGTGCGCGAGCTGTTCGCGCTGCAGGAGGACGGCGAGGCGGAGGCCTCCGGTGAGGACACCTCCGCGCGCGCCGGCGGCAGGGGCGCGGAGCTCGCCGAGGTGCACGACCTGCAGCGGCGCCGGCGCAAGGGCACGTAGGCAGAAGAGAGAAAGAAACGGGGCTGATAGGGCTCATGCGGATCGGGACGCGTGGCAGCGCCCTCGCGCTCGCGCAGGCGCGGCTGGTCGCCGGACTCGTGGAGGCCCATCTGGCCGCCGCTCCTACGGGCACGCCGATCCCCGTCGAGCTGGTCACGATCGCGACCGCCGGGGACCGGGACTCAGCCGCCGAAGAGGCCGGTTCCGAGAGCCGCCACCCCGTGGACGAGGGACTCCCGGCCGGAGGCGACAAGTCCCGCTGGGTGAGTGAGTTGGAGCGTGCGTTGAGTGCCGGTGAGATCGACCTCGCGGTGCACTCCGCCAAGGACGTCCCCGGCGAGTTGGCCGAGGGTCTCGCGCTGCTCGGCGCGCCTGCGCGCGCGCCCGCCGAGGACGTGTTGTGCGTGGCGGGACGCTCCCCCCCGCTCCGGACTCGAGCGCGGCCCAAACTGGTCTGGAGCAGTTGGCCCCCGGGGCGCGTGTGGGCACCAGCAGCGTGCGCCGCGCCGCGCAGCTGCGATCCGCGCGCGCGGACCTGGAGGTGGTGACGGTGCGCGGCAACGTCGACACGCGCCTGCGCAAGCTCGGCGAGGGCAGTTTCGACGCGCTCGTGCTCGCCCGCGCCGGCCTGGTGCGCCTGGGTCGCGAGGCCGAGGTAACCGCGGTGCTCGACCCCGCGCGCTTCATCCCCTCCCCCGGCCAGGGCACGCTCGCGCTGGAGGGACGCGCCGATGACGAGACGACACGGGCAACGGCGCGGGCGATCACCGACGCCAAGACGTTCGCCTGCCTGCAGGCCGAGCGCGCGGTGGCACACGCGCTGGGGGCCAGCTGCAACACGCCGCTCGGCGCGCACGCCGTCGACTACGGCTGTGGCTGCCTGCACCTGCGCGCGTGGGTCGGCTTCCCCGACGGCTCCGCCTGGATCGGCGACGAGCTGTTGGGTGGCTTCTACGACCCCGAGGCGCTCGGACGCCGCGTGGCGGAGCGGCTCACAAGCGCCGGCGCCGGTGAGCTGCTGAGCGCAGCCGGGTGACACCCCTCGGCGCTGGCCGATTCGGGGATGTTGGCCGAAACGGGGATGTTGGCCGAAACAGGGGATGCTCGCCGAAGGCGAGCGTCCCTCGGCTGCGGCGGAGCGAGGGTCACCCTAACCGGCCCCCGTCCGGCCAGCCGCGGAGTCGGCGAGCACGATCGGCGGACACCAGTGGCCAGGGAATGCCATGACGCAGTAGGCAGGCGACGGTTCGCTTTTGTCGTTCACCAGCGCGCTGTCGAAAACCGCTTCGTTTTCGGGGCGCGGATGTGCGCCGCTGGGGCTTGGGGCGCCATACATGTAGTAGTCGACAAGTTCTACACGCCTCGACACACTCGCAAGGCGTAGGAAGTCTTCCGCCGAGATACGCTGCGATTCGGGATTGTCCTCGAGCGGTGTGGGCTTGAAGCCGTTATCCAGCTCTACGCCCTGCTCGCTCAGCCAGATTCTGGGCTTACCCAAGCGCGTGCTTGTCAGTTTCGCAAACGCGTTGGCGTCACGATTTTCGTATTTTGCCAGTGCATCGGATGAGCCGGGAACGAGGTCGCGATAGTCGTGCAGACCCCACACTCGCGGCTCGAGATGGTGCTTCACCATGAATGCCTTGTAACGCGATACATACGGCCCGAATTCGGCAAATTCGCCGGCGACCATCGTGCAGCCACAGTGGAGTTCGGCCATCACCGAGTGGGCGACTTGCCACAGCTCCCCCGCACGCGCCGCAGAGAGCGAGGATTTGCTTCCATCCGGCTCGTTCCAGGCTCCCCACAGCCTCACCGCCGGCAGGCCCCCCGCGGCTTTCATATGGTCTTTGATGAGTACGCGGACGGCCTCGCGATACCTCTCGATCGGCGGTGCCCGACAGGCTGTCCTATCCAGGCAGCCCTTCGACCACAGCGTAATGTAGGGCTGGAGGCGTTCTCCGTTGGCGTTCACTTCCTGGACTCTCCGCAGCCACACGGTCAACGCTTCGCTCTGCGTGAATTCGAGCTTTTTTTCTGCCTTCTCTTGCTCTTCACGTTTTTTTTCCGCCGATTCGAGGACGGCTTCGTAGGGGAGCACCAGCCGCGCGACACGGACGTGCAGCGGCCCTTCGAGCAGCCGCCGATCGAAGGCCGGGCCGAAGGCCGCGGCCCGCTGGTCGGACAGTCCGTAACGGAGGCCCTGGGGGCGAGCCGCGCTGGCTCGGTTGCTCGGTGCGGCGACCGTTGCAGCCACCATGACCGGGAAGACCGTGGTGGGCTCCGGCGACACGCTCACCGTGAGCGTACTCCCAACGACACTGAGCGACGCGGGCACCTCGCTGCCACGGGCGTCGGCTGCCGTAGGCAACTCGATGACCATCAGCGCCGTGCCGCCCGTCTGCTGCTCCGCCGCCGCCACCGAGCTCGTCGCCGCGGAGTATTGGGCCTGGGTTTCCTGGGGCCGGAGCTCGCCCGGGATCGCCTGGGCCAGGGCGGTCGAGGGCAGCGCTTCCAAGGCGTTGCCCAGCGGGCCTTCCCAGGGCGGGCCGACCGGGGCGGGCGGGCCTTCAACCACCGCGACACCGCCATCGACGAGTTGCCGCAGGCGCTGACCGGGGCCGAGGCCGACTTCCCACGAAAACGAGGTGGGGGCTTCGGAGGAGCGCAGCTGCAGGATCGTCGTAACCCCGAGCGCGTCCGGGCGGACAATCGCGTCGGTCGCCGACCAGGCGCCGGCGACCAGCGCCGCGGCGCCGTTGACAACGGTCGGCGTGCCTGCCCCCGGGAAGGTGCCCAGCGGTCTCGAGCTCAGTTCGCCGTCCCGGGTATTGACCGCGAATTCCCCAGCGGTTTCCCTGGAGATCGTGGAACTCGTGAGGACACCCGTGGAGGAGAGTTCTTCGCCGCCCTCGATCGCCGGCTGCACGGACTGGCCTTCGAGGCTCGCCGAGGATGAGGCGGCGAGCACCGCGGGATCGGTGCGCCGCGCCACTTCCTGGGCCTGCACAGCGGTCGCTTCGCCGCCGCTGACCAAGCCGCCAGCGCCCGCCGCCGGCCCTGTGCCGGCCAGCAACGCCAGCCCGAGCATCAACATCCCGAGCGGGACGCCGACTGCCGTCCGTCGCCATACGCCCATGCCGTCACACCTTTCAGTCGGCCGCTGATGCGCCTCACGGGGCGTTTTGGAGGCGACGCCGGTAAGACTTGTACTAGCGTGGCGCCCGTGCAATCGTACCTCGACGGCGCAACCGATGACGGTGGTAAGGACCTATCCCGGATAGGCCCCAGGTGAACGGGCGCGTCTTCCTCGTCGGCGCCGGCCCCGGTGACCCCGGCCTGTTGACGGCGCGCGCGCTGGAGTTGATCGCGCGGGCCGACACGATCCTCTACGACCGCCTGATCCCCGTCGAGGCGCTGGAGGGCGCGCGCGCGGACGCCGAGCTGCTGTTCGTCGGCAAGCAGGGCGGTGGCAAGTCGGTGCCGCAGGAGCAGACCGAGGCGCTGATGGTGGAGCGCGCGCGCGCGGGCAAAGTCGTCGTGCGGCTGAAGGGCGGCGACCCGTTCGTGTTCGGCCGCGGCGGCGAGGAGGCGCTCACGCTGCGCGCGGCCGGCATCCCGTTCGAGATCGTGCCCGGCATCACCGCGGGGGTGGCCGCCACCGCCTACGCGGGCATTCCCGTCACGCACCGCGGGCTCGCCAGCGCGGTGGCGCTGATCACCGGGCACACCCGGGCGGATGGCGCCGGCGCAGAAGCGGGCAACGCCAGCGCAGAGGCGGGTGACACAGGACGGAGCGAGGCAGGTGACACAGGGCAGAGTGCGGGAGGTGGTGAGGCCGGAGCTGCTGAGGATAAGCAGGGGGGATCGAGTGGCGAGGAGGAGGTGACGGCCCTCGACTGGCCGGCGCTCGCGGCCTTCCCGGGGACGCTCGTCTTTTACATGGGCGTGCGCCAGCTCCCCCACATCGCCACCTCCCTGATCGCCGCCGGACGACCCCCCTCCGAGCCCGCGGCGATCGTCGAACGGGGCACGCTGCCCCACCAGCGCACCGTCACCGGCACGCTCGCCACGATCGCCGAGCGAGCGCAAGCGCAGGAGATCCGGGCCCCTTCGATCACCGTCGTCGGCGCCGTCGCCGGGCTCGCCGGACAGCTCGCGTGGCGCGCGCCGCAGCCGCTGAGCGGGCGCACCGTGGCGGTCACACGCGCGCGCGCCCAAACCAGCGGACTGGCACGGCGGCTGCGAGAGCTGGGGGCCGAGGTGGTGCAGGCCCCCGTGATCCGCATCCAGCCGCTCGCCGATGGGGGGACGGGCCTCCAGTCCCCGCCACTCGACCTCTCCCCGTACGACCTGATCTGCCTCACCAGCCCCAACGGCGTAGCCCAGCTGTTCGAGCGCCTCACCCGATCAGGTCACCATCCCGCCGACGCGCGGGCGCTGGCAGGTGCGCGCGTGGCAGCGATCGGCCCCGGCACCGCACGGGCGCTGGCCGAACACGGCATCGCCGCCGACATCGTCCCCGAGCGCTACGTGGCCGAGTCGCTGGTGGAAGCGCTCGCCGAGCTGCCGGTCCGCTACGCGCTGATCGCCCGAGCCCGCGAGGCCCGCGACGTGCTTCCCGACGCCCTGCGGGCCCGCGGCGCCGAGGTGGACGTGCTGGAGCTGTACGAAACCGTCGCGGAGCCGCTTTCCCCGCCGGCGCTCGCCGCGGCGCGGGCGGCCGACTACATCACCTTCACCTCATCGTCCACCGTGCGCTTCTTCCTGGAGGCCGCCGGCGGCAGCGCGGACCTGTCGCCGGCCACGCGCATCGTCTCGATCGGCCCCGTCACCAGCGCCACGCTGCGCGAGCACGACCTCGAGCCCGACGTGGAGGCCGCGGATCACGACATCGACGGCCTGGTGGCGACGCTGCTCGTGGATGCCGCCTCGCGCGATGAGTGAGAGCGCGCCGCTCGGCCATCCCCGCCTGCACCTGCGCAGCACCGACTCGACCAACGAGCGGGCCCGCGCACTCGCCCTGTCAGGAGCGCCACACGGCACACTCGTAACCGCCGCCGAGCAGACCGCAGGGCGTGGACGGCAGGGCCGGCGCTGGAGCGCACCGGCCGGCAGCGCGCTGTTGATGTCGCTGCTGCTGCGGGAGCCGCCCCCACTGCTACCGCTGATCGCCGCGGTCGCGGTGTGCGACGTGGCCGGGGACGAGGCACGTGTGAAGTGGCCCAACGACGTCGTGTTCGCACGTAGCGGGAAACTCGCCAAGCTCGCGGGGATCCTGATCGAGGGCCGCCCGCAGGAGGGCTGGGCCGTGCTCGGCATCGGCCTCAACGTGGCGGTACGCGTGGAGGAGCTGCCGGTCGAGCTGCGTGACACGGCCGCCAGCTTGGGGCTACCGTCGGAGGAGATCGAGCCGCTGTTGGCGCGGCTGCTCGCGGCGCTCCAGCAGCGCCTCGGGGACTCCCCGGCCGAGGCGCTCGAGGCCTGGCGCGCACGTGACGCGCTGCATGGACGCGAGATCTCGTGGGCCGGGGGGCGGGGGCGTGCCGACGGAGTCGATGGCAACGGGCGTCTGATCGTCGAGCTCGCCGGTGGCGGCCGCACCGCGCTCGACGCCGGGGAGGTTCATCTCGCGGTGGGGGATCAGCTCACTTCGCCGTATATTGAGGAGACCCTGGGGCCATAGCTCAGCTGGGAGAGCGCCTGCTTTGCAAGCGACGCGGCGAACCGGCTGTGGGGCCTGATTCTTCAGTGTTCATCAGAGATTCAGGTTCGGCCCTTGGCACGGATATCGCGGGATTGGTGGCGATTCGGCGGGGTTTGGGCAGCGAACGGGGGCTGCTGCCCAAACGATCGGGCCAGCCGGGCCCAGCCATCACCTCCGGGGTGGGCCTTGGGCGATGCGACCTTGCGGAGGTATGCGCAGAAGGCGATCCAATGCCCGCAGGCACCACCACGGGTCCGTCGAGACGCCCCGGCGGTGCGTAGGATGCCGGCGTGAGCACGGTGGTTGATCCCCTCGGCCGAACGGTCCACCTGACCCCTGAGCGGTGGGAGCACATCGTCAACGGCCACCCCTACATGGCGCCACACCGCGCGGAGGTACTGCGGGCCGTCCAGGAGCCCACGGAGCGGATCGCGCAGCCACGCTCAGGGCAGGACTGGTTCTACCTGGAGGGCGCAGGCCCCAGTCGGTGGCTCAAGGTCGTAGTAGCCTTTGACGAGGAGTCCGTTGGGAGTATCCGTACGGCGTTCCCAAGGAGAAGCAAACCATGAGCGTCCAGATCGGCCCATACACCTTTGATCGCGTCCGGTATGACCGCGACGCGGACGTGCTGTACCTTGCCCACGGCGATCCCGCGCGCGCCGTCGATTTCGACGAGACGCCGGAAGGCCACGCCGTCAGCTACGACGCCAAGGGCGAGCTGATCGGCTTGACGCTGATCGACGTGCGCCGCCTCCTAGAGGAGGCAAAGGGCGAGAGGGTGCTGATCGAGCTTCCGGCGACAGCGGACCCCGCCGAGCTTCAGCTCGCTGTGGCCTGACCATGCGTGCGCTCCTGAAGCGATCCGCCGCCTAGCCGGGTCGAGTTGTCGGCGCGGCGGGCTCGACTTCAGGAGACCCCATGCCGCGCCACGCGCACGTCCCGACTACGAGCCGGAGGATATCGAGGCTCTCGCTCGTGCTGCCACGTCGGGGGGATACCGCCACGCGAGCGCGGACAAGTTGATCAACGATGAGCTGGCGTGGCGCGCGTGGGAGGATCGCTAGGACGCCGAGCTTTACCGCGGCTGCGTATACCAGCCTGCGGTCGGAACATGATGAGCCACCGAGCGAGAGCACCTTGATCCAGGAAGACCACCCGAGTTCAATTCGTTGGGATGGTCCTCTATGATGCCGCTAAACGGGGTTCCACTCTCGAACTTGGGGAAGTATGCCACGCAAGCCGAGGCTAGAAAAGCTGACGATCTCGCTGCTCAAGGCTGGTGTAAGCCGCGAAGATGTCTTTCGTGACACCGTGAGTCCTGCCGGTCATCGTGTTGTTGCTCTCGACCCCAACGCCGATTCGCTTTTCGTTGACGCAACCCCACCACACCAGCCGAAATGGGTGAGCTATCTCGCGCCACACACTACGGCATCCATAGAAGGTCTATTCGTGGCGTCCGCCTCTGCGGTTCTTCTCGTAGAGGCGAGCAATCGGCTGTTCGCAATCACGTTCGGTCAGGGCCGCCACCTCCTCGACCAGGACAACGTCGAACAGGATTTCGGACTCAGGGTAGTGCTCAACACGGTTGCACCTGATCAACTCAAGAGCGTGGATGCGAAGACAATCGATGAGACAACCGTCCACACTAGGCGGGATGTGAGCCGTGACTCGGCATTCTCCGCATTTGGCCTAGACCCAAGTCGTGACCTACTACGAGCGCTCACTGGCACTCCGCAAGACACGACTCTTGCCGAGCGCCTGACTGGCGCCGACGCCCTGGGTATACAGACGCGCGTCAAGGTGCCCGAGTTGCCAGCCCTGGCCGAACGTCTCTTGACTGCCTTCGAAGCCGAGGACTACAAAGAGCATTTTGACTTTATCGATCACCTTCGCCCGGAGAAAAGCTCGATCCGACTAGCGCAGCTTGAGCAGGAACTCGTCGGTGCCCTCTCCACAAAAGAGATTGATGACGTACATCTCGCAGCACCCGAAACCCTCGACTGGATCGACATCGCCGGCTTTCGGTTCTCCTCCGGGCCCGAGGCAGTCGAAAATGACCCACGCATCAGCGTTTATCTGAACAGCCATTCAGGTGACTGCATAGACCTCAAAACGCTCAAAGCGGATCGGCTAGAAGCGGTTCGCGCATCTGACGACCAGACGATGGCTAGCTGGCCGGTCTATCGCTGCGTCGTCTATCAGATCGAGCTCGACGGTTCACTCTACGTCCTCTCGGCCGGCCAATGGTTCCGGGTCGATTTGGACTACAAGACCAAGGTTTATGCCGATGTCGAAGCGCTCCAGCGACTCGACGGACTGCCCGACGCTGACCCTGGCACGGACGAGCCGACATACAACCTCAAGGCGGCGGAGGCGATCGGGGGCCTCTGCCTCGACCAGAAGTTCGTGTTCGATGGCGGGCCCGACAAGATAGAGATATGCGACATCCTCAAGCCGGATGCCACTCTCATCCATGTTAAGCAACGCGGGAGTTCCTCCACGTTGAGCCATCTCTTTAATCAAGGCGTCAATAGCGCCGAGCGCTTACTGCTCGACTCGGATTTCCGCCGCAAGGCACGCGCGGTTGCGGCTCGGGAGAACCCGGCATTTGCGAACGTACTACCAGAAACCCGGCCGCAAGCGCCAGACCACCAAATCGCGTTCGTCGTCATCACCCGAAGCGAACGCGCGACACCACTGACGCTGCCATTCTTCAGCGTGGTAAGCCTTCGCGCCGCCGCCAGACACCTCGACGGCTTCGGCTTCCGGGTAGCCGTCGCCGCTGTCCGCGAGAGTCACTGACACTCCCACCTTCTTCCCTATGGTTGGCAGGAGAACGACGGCATCCCTCCCGTGCGCCAGCGCGGACACGGAGGCGAAGCCGACGCCTCCGGTGCAAGTAGCGGCGGCCACCCGGCCGCGACAACTCCCGGCTGTCCGCGCTGCACATAGTCCTCGCGCGCCCTCGACCGGCGACTTGCGCATCCCCCGAGTGCGCCTTTGCTCAGGTTCGCTGCGAGGGAGACGGGGATCAGTAGGCCCACTCGTCGGGCGGCGCTCCGGGTATCCATGCGCGGGTGACGCCGCCGCCTTCTTGGCGGAGTTCGCGGCTGTAGTCGGAGAGCTGGGCGTGGAATGCCAGCTCGTGCCGGGGGTCGTCGGCGGCCTGGTCGATCCAGTCGCGCCAGACCACGAGCGCGCAAAGCACCTCGACATGCGCCGCGTCCTTCCACCAGCCGTCTTTCAAGTGCGCCAGCTCGTGTGGGTAGCGGCCGTGGAGGGCGACGATCGAGCCCCACATATGGGACCGCCATTCCGGGTCGCCGAGAAACGGCTCGATCCACGGGGCGCGCCTGTCCGGGTCCGGGTTCTCCGCCGGCGAAGACATCGAGATTGAGGAATGGGCCTGGCGAGGGTCCTTTCCGTCCGCGATCCCGGCGCAGACCATCTGGGCAGCGATCCGCGATGCGGGTTCTCCCCGCTGTTCGGCGAGGATCTCCAGTTGGGTCATTGTCGGGCCCGGCAGGGTGATCTTCATGCGGTAGCTCATCGGGTTCCACCTCCGTCGTGATTGACGAGCGCGTTGTTTGCGCGTCTACGGTTAATGACCGCGAGCCGGCGAAAACGGCCATGTAGTTTCTTCAGTGCCTGTTGGGGCCCTGTGGAAAGCGGGCTGACCGGCGCGTAGCGGAGCCCGTAGGGCGCAGCGAAGCGGCGGTCATGCAGTGGCGTCCGGTGCCCCGTTGAGGGTGTGGCAGACGACGGGATGACTCGATTAAAACGGCTGGCCCCAGCTGGGTGCCCTACGTTGGATTTGTCTCCCGTCGTCTGCCACGGACGCCGCCATGACTTCATAGAAGCGTGCTGCTTGCTCGACATGGCTTTGTCTGGCGGCCTCCACATCACCAGCGCCAACCAGCAACAAAGGAGACCGGAAAATGATGATCGCAGTGGGCGTGGACACCCATAAGCACCAGCATCTCGCTGTCGCCGTGGACGCTCTCGGACAGCTCCTCGCCGAGATCACGATCACCGCGACTCTCGCCGGCTATGGCGAGCTACTCGCATGGCTCGCCGCACTCGAGGGAGAGATCCGTGTCGGGATCGAGGGCGCCGGCAGCTACGGCGCGGGCCTATGCGAATACCTCCAGGACAACGCCATCACCGTGTTCGAGGTCGAACGGCCACGGCGCCGCGAGCGACGCACCGGGAAGTCTGACCGGCTCGATGCGCTGCTGGCCGCAAAGAAGGTGCTTGGCGATGATGGGCTCTCCACGCCAAGGGGGCACGGCAAGCGCCTGGCGCTGCAGATGCTGCTTGTCGCTTACCGCTCCGTCATCAGCGAGCGCTCACGGCTCTATAACCAGCTGCAGGCCCTCCACGTCGGAGCACCAGCGACACTCAGGGAAAGGGTCGGACCCGCGAAGAACGGTGCGAAACTCGCACAACGACTCACCGGGATGCGGACCCGCCCGAACGCCAGCCTGCAAGAGAACACCACCCTCCAAGTACTCCGCGACCTCGCCAACCGAACCCGCGCGCTCGACCAGCAAGCCCAGGACTACACCCGTCAGATCGACGCGCTCACGCGCGATCTTGCACCAGCGCTGATGGACGAACCCGGCGTCGGGCCGATCTGCGCGGCGAAGCTGATCGCGTTCAACCCAGCACGCTTCAAGAGCGAGGCGGCATTCGCGCGAGCTAACGGCACCGCCCCGCAACCCGCGTCATCCGGCAAAACAGTCCGCCACCGCCTCAGCCGCGGCGCCTCGATCAGATTACGGTCGAGGACGTGGACCGTTACCGGCTGGGCAAGGTCCGCGAGGGAAAGCTGGGCGTAACGTCGATCAACAAGACGCTCACGACACTCGCTGCGATCCTGGAGGCGGCCGTCGAATACGAGCTGATCGACCGCAACCCAGCGCGCGGCAGACGGCGGCGCCTGCCAGCCGTCGCGCCTCGGCGTCCGTGGCTTGACCGTGCGGACCATATTTCCGCGCTGCTCTATGCCGCCGGCAAACTCGACGCGGAGGCGCGGGTCTGCCGCGGCCAGCGCCGCGCGTTGCTCGCCACGCTCACGTTCGCCGGTCTGCGGATCGGCGAGGCGCTATCCCTGAGCTGGCGCGACGTGGACCTCGCGCGCGGCACGATCACCGTCCGCGCCGCTAAGACCGACGCCGGAGTGCGGACCGTGAACATCCTGCCGGTCCTACGCGATGAGCTGGGAACCTACCGCGCGCGGCTCGACGCACTGCCTGACGCGCTCGTGTTCGGGACTGCCATCGGCACCCGACAGACCATGACCAACGTGCGGACACGAGTGCTTGCCAGGGCCGTAAAGAAGGCCAACCAGCGGCTCACCAAAGATAGGGTCGAGCCGCTGCCGGAGGGCCTGACGCCCCACTCGCTGCGCCGGACGTTCGCCTCGCTGCTGTTCGCCATCGGCGAGACGCCTCCGTACGTGATGGCACAGATGGGGCACGCCACGCCGAACCTCACGCTGGCGATCTACGCGCGCTGCATGGACCGCCGCGACGGTGAGCCTGAGCGGCTGAAAGCGCTTGTAGAGGGCAGTCAGTGGACACCAGCGGGGAGCCATCCAGTAGTCACAAGTGGTTAGCGAACGCACGACATCCCCAAAGTGTGTCACGTGTGCTAAAGTACTGCTTAGTTAGTCTGGACAACACGCTCCAGCGAACCCGACAAGCAGATAGGAGTTATGGCTATGCCTACGAATGAAGAGATGGTCTCGGTGCTCATCCCACGCTCGCTACTGGCGAATGTCTACGGACTCGTCATTGAGCACGAGGAGGGGACCCAGCACGACGAGAGTGCCGATGAGCAGCCAGCCTTCCCGGACGAGGCGCTGGTGAAGCGCATGTATACCGAGAGCGAACCGCGCCACCGCCAGCTCCTGGAGTTGCTGGCTAAGCACCCGGACGAGTGGCTGTACACCTCGCAGGTTGCGGAGGCCCTCCAGCTACCGCACGGGTCAAAGTCCGCCGCCGGGATGCTCGGCGCGTTTGGTCGGCGTGCCTCCCATCGGTACGACGGCGCCAAGCCCTGGGCTACGGAGTGGGACCCGGCGGCATATGAAGCTCGCCACAAGATGCCCGCGGACATCGCTGGAATCGTCCGCTCGCTCTAATGCGCGAACCCGCATGACGCCCCCTACCTTGAGCCTGGTAGGGGGCGTCGACTATATGCAGCATGGAGGAGGGGCGATGCAAGACATGGCTGCGCCCCCGAGTTGCGAATGGGCAGCAATGGGCAGCAGCGGCGATCAAGCGGCCCCTGAGGCCACCCGCCACAGTGGGCAGCGTCGAAGAAACCCGCACTACGACGGTATATTGGGAGCCCCTGGGGCCATAGCTCAGCTGGGAGAGCGCCTGCTTTGCAAGCAGGAGGTCACCGGTTCGATCCCGGTTGGCTCCATTTCAGAAATGCCTGCTAATTGGCACGTTTTGGTAAGCGTTCAGTCCTTGGTGGGATTTAGCTGAGTAGTGGGGTTGGGTCGCCGCGGGCGCTGGCGTTGAGCAGCTCGGTGAGGTAGGCGTGCAGGCTGCGGTGCTGCAGGCGGCAGGTGATGGAGGCGGAGAGCAGGCGTGCGACGCGTTGCTCGCCTTGCTCGGATTGGCTGCCGAGGCTGAGCTTGCGGTAGATGACGGCACCGCGGAGGGATCGCTCGGCGTGGTTGTTTGTCGGATGGACGCCGGGGACATTTGCGAACGTCCATAGTGCGGGCCAGAGCTTCAGCAGGTTGCGGGCCATGCCGCGGCAGTACTTGTTGCGCGGTGATTTGCCCGAGAAGCGCCGCAGGGCGGGCTTTAGCTCACGGCGAAGCAGCCGGACTTGACGGGCGAGCTCTCGCCGATTGTGGGTGTGCTGGAAGACCTCCCATGCCCAGAACAGCCGCTCGCAGACGTGGAGCCCAAGCTCGCCGAACTGTTTCTCGACGGCGAGGCCTTCAGCGTGGGCCGTGAAATCTCGACGCAGGTGCGCCCAGCAGATCTGCCGGCGCGTCAACGGCAGATGGCTATAGGCCCACCAGCGATCTGAGGTAACGATCGCCGTGGTGTCCGCGAGCAGCGCTTTGGCGTGATCCTCATGGCGATCCGGGGCGATCTGGAAGTAGGCGTGCTGGCCAGTGAAAGCACCCCAGAGTGCGCGTTGGGATCCCTGCAGACGCCAGCCGGTCTCATCCATGTTCAGATGCCTGCTCGAGCGCACCGCGTGCAGTAGATCCTCGTGGGGTTCGGCGAGCGCACCGGCGACCCGGGTGAGCACCCCGTCGACGGTGCCAGTTGACAGACGGGCCTGGAAGAGCTCTTCCACGAGCTCGACCGCGTCACGACGCGAGACACGGTTGCGAACCGAGAGCGTCGTGATCGCTGCTTGCAGCCGGGGCCCAAAATGGCTGACGGCGACCTGGCTTGGAAGTCGGCCTGTGCGCCTGGCTCCGCACCCAGGGCAACGCACACGCTGGCAGCGATGCTCGGTGACCTGGACCGCGATCGCGGGCAGCTCTTCGACTTGGTGGCGTGCAGGCTCACCCCGCGATGCCCAGTCGGTTTCGCTGAAGACATAGCCGCAATCGCAGCTCGCCGGCCAGTGGTCGATGAGCTCATCAACCGCCCACGCCGGCAGAAGCGGACGCCCGTGACCCTCATGCCCGGGCTGCCCGCCAGGTTTGCGACCTGAACGGTCCTTGCCGCGCCTGGCGGCGCGCTGCGGCGGATCTGAGCTCGGCGGCCGCGAGGAGTTCTCCGAGTTCTTGGCCAGCTGGCGCTCTAGCTTCTCGACCCGCGCCTCAAGCTGCTGAATGCGGCGATCCATCGCCAACAGCACTTCGACCACAGCCTCACGCCCCGCGTCATAGATCGCCTCAGCCTCAGCGCGCTCCACGCCTACAGATTCGACGACGCAGAGTTATGTCCCCCAACCAACTGAACGCCTACACGTTTTGGCACTCACGGCAGCGACCGAGTACCCGTAGGGACGAAGCAGGGACGAAGCAGACGCTTTTAGGAGCAGCGGAGGCGACCGCCTTCCGGCGCGGCTGTCGTTGGATCGGGGGGTCTCGGCGCGGGGCAAAGTTTCCGCCGCGACCCCTGCTCTGATCGTCGGCAAGCCCAAAACCGATTCGGCCGGACGGGTGTTGGCTCACCCGCCCGGCCTGTAGCACCGAAGTCACAACCCTTCGATGCCATGCCTACCGTAGGGCTGTCTGCGGATGAGCCGGTGTGCTCGTTGGCGCGCGTCTTCGGTGCCCGAAAGGAGCCGAATGAGCGCAGCATCTGTCGAGCCCGTCACACCGCGGGCCGGCGTTCCCGAGTACCCCGTTCAGCACTCGCTCGACGTTCTGGGCGGGTGCTTGACCATGAGCCGGGCTGTGCTGCTCCTGTATGGCGAGGAGCACGTGAACCTGGCGCTGGCCGACGAGTTGGCGCTCGATGGCTATGAGGTTCGCCGCGCCAGCGACCCTGCGAAGCTGCGCGCCGCGTGCGACGCCTACGAGGTCGACCTCGTGATCTTCGGGCGAGCAACACGCCGGGGCGCCTGGCTCGATGTTCTCCGCCAACTGCGAGCGGGAGCGTTCGCCCCCGAGGTCAAGCCAGGTCTACGCACGCTCTGGATGAGCCCAAACGGCGAGCTGGGCGACGTGCTGCGCGGGTTCGACGCCGGAGCAGACGACGTGCTGCGCGCCCCCTTCGCCTACACCGAGCTTCGCGCCCGCGTGCAGGCGCTCGTGCGCCGGGAACCGGCGGACATTCCTGGCGTGATTGAGTACCGGACGCTTCGGATCGACACAGCAGCCCATGAGGTCACGGTCGGAGTGATGCGTGTCGGCTTGCGCCGGCTGGAGTACGCGCTGCTCGTGCATCTTGCGCGGGAACCCGAGCGCGTCTACACCAAGGACGAGCTGCTGCGAGAAGTGTGGGGCTTTCGCTCCGCTGGCACGACGAGAACCCTGGACTCCCACGCCTGTCGGCTGCGGCGCGCGCTCGCTCACGCGGGCGCCGAGGAATGGGTGCCTGCGACTCGTGGGGTCGGCTACCGCCTCGCTCCGAACTCCCACGGCCGGCTGCTGGCGGTATAGGCCGATGCCGGTGCGTTACATGACCGTGACGGCCTTGTGCCGGAGTCGTTCACCGCGCGCGCTGAGCCCGAAAAGCACTGTAGATGTAGACAAGTCCTAACGAATATGGCCCCGGCGCGAGGCGGCAACCCCGCCCGGGACCGTGACACAGGAGGTTATGACTCCCATGCCCGACCAACGTAGCTCAGTCGAATCCGAAGCAAACGCCTGCCTCGACAAAGCCGTCCTCGAACTCATGCTCGACGGCAACAGGCAGCGGCCGTGGTCAGAAGCCGAGATCGCACGCACGATCAGCACCCCCGGCAGCGTCCCCGCCAGCCTCAAGCGCCTGCGCATAGCGGGCCTCGTCCACCGCTGGAATGACTTGGCGACCGCCTCGCATCCGGCCGTGCGTTTCCACGAGATCACGCAGTCGCCCAAGGACCCCGCCTCGGAGCGCGAGCGCCACTGGGACAAAGCTGTCCTCGAATCGCTGCTGGTACGCGACAGGGACGGCCAGGGCCCGCTCTCTGAGCAGGACCTCCGCTACGCCTTCAGTGCAAAGAAAAAGAAGCAGAAGCTCGCGATCACCGACGCGCTGAGTCGTCTGGATGGCGCCGGGCTCATCGAACGCCGTGGCGACCGGGGGATCGTCTCGGAGGTCGCCAAGAGCTTCGACCAGATAATGACGCTCTAGCGTCGCCCGCGAGCCATGCACGTCACCGAGCTTGACCTCAGCCCGGCCACTCTTGCCCGCCTGAAAGCGGCCGACATTCACCTGGTTGACCAACTGCTTGAACATGGGACTGGCGACCTCATCCAGCACCCCAAGTTCCGCAAGGGACTGGAGCTGTACGAGATCATCTGCGAGTTGCACCGCCACGGCCTCACGTTCTCCCGACACGGACGGCACATCCAGACCGAGCGCGAGCGCGAAATGTTCCGGCTGCGCGCGGTCACGGGGCTTACCCTCGATGAGATCGGCGAGCGGTTCAACCTCAGCCGTGGACGCGTCCACCAGCTACTACGCCTGCACTTCCGCCTAGACGTAGTACCCGCCGCCGCGAAAGCGCGCAGACCGCCGCCGCCGGGTCTCCGCAAGCACACGCTCATCGAACGTCGCCGGTTGTACTTGCTCGCGTGCGTGGCGATCAAGCGTCACTACCGCAAGCCCTTGACGGTTGACATGGTCGCCAAGGCGCTTGCGACTTCCCCTCGCCAGATACAGCGCGCCTTCGCTCAGTTCAGCGATAGCACCTTCCATGACGATCTAGTCGCCAGACGAATGAGCGCAGCCGCCGAGCTGCTTTCCCAACCCGCGATCCCGGTTCGCGACGTGGCACGGCAGGTCGGCTACCGTCAGTCTCCCCACTTCGCCCGCGCGTTTCGGGGGTGCTTCGGAGTCTCACCGACCGTCTTTCGCACCGCCTGTTAGATAGCCGTTTGGTCACGGCGTGCCCGCCCAAGCAGAGCTACACTGTATATGTGCAAATTACAACCTCTCGCGTCGGCCTCTGGCGCGGCATCCTGGTCGATGGCTTGGGCTGGCTCGGCCGCGCGATCGCCATGATTGGCGTGCTCGTTGGGCTGACCGTCTTCTCGATCGTGACCTTCCTGCTTCATCAGCGCTGGGACTTGGGCACATTCTTTGGGCTTCTCGGTGTCATCGCGGTTCTGCTGGAGGGCAGTTGGCGCCGATCGTGCAAGGAGAAAGACGCACTCGACCCTGAATGGCACACGAAATATGCGCGCAAGCAAAAAGGCATGAGTCTCGGTTTTTCTGGATCAGGCGATGGAGACGTCCCGTGAAGATGAAGCTGGTCGGGTCATTCGTATGCCTGTCGATGCTTTGGCTGCCGAGTTCATCATCTGCTTCTACGCCGTCAATTAAGAACGCACAAAGAGCTACCTACAATCAAATTAATAATGAAGTAGCCAGCCGTGAAGCAGAAGGGATCGCTTCAGACGAAAAAAGTGAAATAAAGTGTAATCGTCTAACGGACGTAAGATATCACTGCGTCTTTCAATTCTCGCCATTTATATGTGGTCAGAGAGGCTACGAGAGGCGGGACTACGGATACTCATACGTCACTTTTAGAAGATATGGTGCAGAAGTAGATCTTCACCTGACACAAGCTAACTGCTAAAGGTGAACTTGAGTTTTGGGGTTCGGGCAAGCGGTCGAGTCCCCGATGCGACCTAATCCGTGAGGTTGGCAAACGGGCGTTGTCGATAGTCGGTTACGAAGTTGGCGATCATGGCTTGCTCCGCGCTTCGCGGAGTTTCTGGTGAGCGGACGCGGACGATGCGCCACGCGACCAAGCATTGCCAGATCCCGTCGAGTTGCCAAATGTACCTGCCACCACGGTGACGACCCTTGCCTCCTGACCCAAACGAGTGATAGGCACGGAGCCTGTTACGAAGCTGCCCTGCGTCGGCCTTGCCGATGTTCAGGACGTGTGTACCAGACACCCAGTGCTCGATGAGGACCGAAATTGGGACGGTGGGATCACCCCGCCAGGTACCGCCAGGACTTTTTGGCAAGAACTGCGGTTCTGTCTTCTCGACGCGATACACGAGGTAGACACCGCCTGCCTCCGTGGGGACAGTGTGAAGGTAGTCGTGGAGATCGCGAAATGAACACCAGCCACCGAACCCGAGCGATTCGAGACTAGCGCGACTCCAGCGCTTACGTCCGGCTTGCTCCATCGCACAAGACTAACGGCCAACAAGCCGCTGCTAGCGGAGCAGCAGGCGATTTGCTGTGAGCCGAGCGCCAAGGCCGACTGCTGCGATCCCAGCCACGGCGCGGGGTGCGGCTGCCACACCCTCAGCCCGGCGATGCGCGGGGAGCGGGTCCGTGATGCACGCCCTAGCCGACGCGGGCCTCGCGGACGTTGAGATCGAGGGGAGCCGCTTGTTCTTAGCCAGCGCTCCGAGGCACCGCCGCGAACTCTGAAAGGTGGCCTCCTCGAACGATGGCACGAACCGTTTGAGGTGGTCCTTGGCCGGCGTCAATATCAGCCTCCCATTCGGCTCGCACGCTTCCGTCGGCTGCTCGCGAAAGTCGTATCGCCTGCTCTGGGGGAGTGTGCCCAGCCACTCCGACGATTGCTTGTATCTCGGCTCGCGTTAGCTCGATCGACATAGGCTGAGTGTAGTGCTCAAGTCCGACTGATTGGGAGATTAGGCTGCTCGGATGCCCGCGGCTTTCGACGGCACTTGGGACTGGACGGCAATTGGCACGCTCGGGCTCGCGGCCGTCACGTTGGCGGCGGTGATCGTCGGGGCCATCTCCCTACGACAGACGCGAAAAGCAATCGCTCTGTCACGCAAGGAGGTCGAAGAAGCGCATCGACCGGTGGTGGTTCCCGTCGTGATTGCTCATCCGCCTGATTTGGTGCCGCGTAGCGTCAGTGGAAGCCGGCGCACGTTCCCTGATCGTCCGAGCGTGGCCGAGTCCGGGGTACTAGCTGTTCCGGTCCAGAACATCGGCTCAGGCCCGGCCCTATGCGTCGTAGCGTCGATCGAACGTCTGGACGAGAACGGTGAGCGGTATACCGCCGCGATCGAGCATCAGACGCCCGGCAAGGTGGCCGGGCTCGGCAAGGACCAGACCGTCCCAATCGAGATCCGCTATCACGGATGGGAGGAGCGGTGGAACTTCGAGCTTACCCTCGTCTACAAGGACGTTGCCGGCAAGCAGTGGGCGACGATCAGCCGCTACGTGGTCGAGCATCGACGATACGAGGATGTGGCCATCGAGGAACGTGCCTAGAACGACGAAACCCCGGGGCCTTTGGACGGCTTGTCCGGGGCGCGCAATCGTCGGAGCAGCTTTCGTGACGTCACTGCAACCATCCTGACGCCGAGCTTGCTGCTCAGTCGCTACGGCATCGTTGGCCACGAGACTCATCCAGCCTCGTGCAGCCAGTGTAGCGCGCCATTAGACGCTCAGGGTCGCACACGCGCGGGAGATGGCCGTAGATCCGCTGACCGGCGCGTTGCGTCGCTTACGGGACAAGTCCGTTCTGCCGAACAGAACTTGTGGCACAGGGGACGTTGAGAGTCGCGTGAGCGTGTATGCGCTGGAATCGCCGCAACTCCGGTTCGGGGCCGTCATCGACGGCATCTTTGCCCCTGGACGAAATTAGTTGTCGCGCTGAGGAGCCAGCCTGCATTAACGGGGTGATGGCCTCTCCTGCTCAATCCGCAGCGATCCCTCGCCCCGCTGCCCTACCGCTCGTGCGGCGCGGTCACGCGCGCTGGCTTGTGCGCGCACCCGGCCAACGCGGGCCGCTGTCGCCCGATGAGGCGGCGCACGCCCTGAAGGCGAAGCGGGCAGAGCTGCGCAAGCGCCTGGACTGGCGGCGGGATGTGGCCGGTATGCCGGCGCACGTGCGCGATGAGATCGTGGATGAGGCGATCGGCCTAGTGGTGATGTCCTCCAAGCCGATTCGCAGCGAGGAGCATCTACAGGGTGCGTTCTGGGCCTCTGTCGGCTACCTGCTGGTCGAGCACCGCTCCGGCCGCCACGAGCTGCACGTCGGCTCTCGCCGCCGCGTGGACTTCGAGCCCGTTGCCGAACGGCTGGCGGATGACAGCGAACCGTTCGATGTCCTCGCGGCACGTGAGCGGATCGCAACGGCCGCCGACTTGATGGCGCAGCTCGACCCGTTCGAGCAGCGAGTGGTCGCCGTGATGGCGACCCATAACCTCGGCGTCAAGCGCGCCGCCAAGGCGCTCGGCGAGCCGATCGCCACGGTGCTCGCGGCTTCACGCAGCGCACAGCGCAAGCTCGATCAAGTCGCGGCGATCACGGCCGCCGGCCGTATGTGCGATTACCGCGAGCAGGCGATCCACGCGCACGCGCAGGGGGTGGCGCAGGGCGAGCAAGAGAAGGTCGCCAGGGCGCACCTCGCCGCTTGCACGGGGTGCCGGTCCTCTTACGCGGAGCTATTGCGCGAGATGAGCGGCCGGGAGTACAAGCGTGCCGCGAGCGCCGCTTTCCTGCCGCCGCCGATGCTCGCTGTCGAGCTGCACGGCCGGTGGATCGAGCGGCTGAGCACCGTTCTCTCTACGGGCCGCGCGCCGAGCGGGTCTGCGACGGCTGAGCGCACCGCCGGAGTGCTCGGCGGCGGTGGGTTGGTCAAGGCCGCAGCCGCGACCTCGGCGCTCGTGATCGCTGGTGCCGGTGTCGGTGCGAAAGTCGTCCATTCCCTCGAAGCGCCCGCGCCCGCCCGCCACCATCACAGAGTCTCTGTGCATCCGGTGAGCGCGACCGCCGGGAGCATCCGCCCCTCGGCGGTTGCCGGTGGGCTGACTTCCACGCGGGCTCAGGCGGGCACGGGTTCGCGCAAGGCTGCCACGACCTCTGTCAAACACCGCTCGCCGTCGCCGCCGAGCCACGACCTCGGGTATCTCGCGCTCGGCGGCAGCGCGGGCAGTAGTACGTCCACGTCGAGAGCTTCTGTAGCAACCGCAGCGTCAACGTCGTCTACCGGGTCTGCTGACGAAGCGCCCGCGCCGTCACGTAGCGGCGGCGGGACCAACCTCGGCTACCTCGGCCACTGAGCAACACGATTGGAAAGGAATCCAACGATGATCCCCACCGTAATCCGCAACCGTCGGCTCGCACTCACAACTGCCGTGCTGGCGATGGCGCTCACGTTGTGTTTGGCTGCGAGTGCACGAGCGGGCCAGTGGGCACAAGCCACGTGCTCAGACGGTGGCGAACCCGTCTCAACGGAAGGGTGGGCGCCCGGCACTGTCGGCGGCTACCTCTCCATCGTTGAACCAGGTGATACCTGCGCACAGGTGGGAGGCTCGCTGTCGCTGCGGGACGAAGTTGGTTATCAGCTTGCCAATAGTGGGCCAATGTGGGTCTATAGTGCCCCGGCCGACTCCACGATCCAAGGCGGGTCGATCACGCTGAGCCTGGCAAGCCCTGGCGGACAGGCATACCTCTCCACACCAAATAACTCAACCGATGTGGGAGAACTAGTGGTGATGTGTACTGAACTGTGCAAGACCGTCAAAGAAAACACGCTCACGGACTATTACCACGGCGGTTCGCGGCTATACGCAGTCACCGAGTGCATCCCGCCGTCAGGCAAAGAATATTGCTCAAGTGGTCTTGACGCACAGATGAATATCAAGAGCGCAACGATCTTGCTCAGCAACGAAGCGAAGCCGACAGGAACGGGATTCACCGGGACGCTGCTGAACAATCCGGCGAGCGGTACAGCCAGTCTGAGCTTCACGGCACGCGACGAACATGGCCCCGGCGTTTACCGCGCGACGGTGCAGATCGACGGCCACGCAATTTGGTCCGGCGCCCCGGACCTCAACGAAGGCGAGTGTGTGGCACACGGCACCTACGAAGGCGCATTGAAGTTCCGCAACCAACAGCCTTGCCCGCAGGAAACCGATGTTCATACCGAAGTACAGACGGGTACGCTCGCCGAAGGTCAGCACCAGCTCAAGGTCGAAGTCGAAGACGCAGCCGGCAACAAGGCGACCGCGTATACAGGCACGATCACAATCGACAACCAGCCGCCCGCCGTCGCGCCGGTCGCCTCGACCCCGTTGCCCGAACGGGGTCCATGCAACGGTACTCCGTGCGACGAAGCCGCGAAACTCGCCGCCGCCACAGGCGAGGCCAAGACCATGACCCGTGCGCTGGGGCGCACGGCGGTCACGCTCACGGGCCATCTCTCCAGCCCGACCGGAACGCCGATCAAAGACGCGCAAGTCAAGCTCCTACAGCAGATCGTCGGCTCGGCAACAGTGACGCAGATCGCCAGCACGACGACCAGCGCTAACGGCTCGTGGTCGCTCAAGGCTCCGACCGGCGCGTCGCGGCTGCTGCAAGTCGCCTTCTACTCACACACGCTCGACACCATCCCGGCGTCGATCCTCGCCTTCCACGAGAGCGTGCAGGGCGAGGTGTCGATGCGCGCACCCCGGCGAGCACGGCTCGGCCGCGCGGTCGTGTTCACCGGCCAGCTCGCCGGTGGGTATGTTCCTGCTGGCGGCGAGTCGGTGCAGATGGAGATTTTCTACGGTGGCCGATGGCGCACGATCGAAGTTCTGCCGACCAACAGCAAGGGCCGGTGGACCTACAGGTACGTGTTCACTCTCGGCGCGGGAACGTCCTATCTCTTTAGGGCCGCGACCGTCCCGAACGGTGGCTACCCGTACTCCAGCACCCACACCAAGCCAGTGCGGGTGACCGTCGAGCGATAGCTCACAACACCACCTCGCCGCCCCGCCGCACACCGCGCCCGCCGCTCACCCGGCGGGCGCGGCTATTTAAACTGCCGCCCCCGCTAATTCACTGTCGCTCACGGAGCGTTGCCTGCATTAACAGGCATGGACCCCTTTACCGAGAGCGAGCTATTTGACGAGGACATGCCAGCGACTTCACCGCTGGGCGTCGAGGAGCCGACAGAGGTTCTGAGGCCATCCGCGACCGGCGGATGGCGGGCTATAGCCGCAACGCTTGCGCGTCGGTGGCCGGCTTATGTCGCGGGTCTGCTGGTCGTGATGCTGGCCGTCGGCCTGCTGTCCGGGGCGGGCGCCACGGACCCTCAGCCCGCAGCCCCCGACAGAACACACGGCCACGACCGTCGTCGTCCACGGCACCGCAGGCGGGTAAATCACCAGGGCTCGGCAGGCAGGCCAGGTCGTGTATCGGCGACGCCACCGGCTCCCAAAGTCGGTGCCGGGAGCAGCACAGCGAGCGATAGGCCGCCCAATCCCGTCGTGCCTCGTCCCAACCGCGTCGGGCCTGTCGGAACCGACCGTCCCACTTCTCCGGGACACGTCGGAAAAATGGAACAGACGCAGTTCGATTATCTAGGACGATAAAGGTCGAGGATCAACAATGACCGGAACTTGGACGGAGTCCGTGGTGGGTCTGGTGACGAGTCGCCTTGCGCTGCTGGCGGACCCGACTCGTGTGCAACTGCTGGTGCTGCTCGAACAGCAGCACGAAAGCACCGTGCAAGAGCTGTCGAGCAAAATGCCGAGCACGCCGCAGAATATCTCGCGTCATCTCTGCATCCTGCACCGGGCAGGCATAGTCGCGCGCAAGCGCGACGGGACTTCGGTGTATTACTCGCTGGCGGACTTCTCGACCTGTCGCCTTCTCGATCAGGTTCTCAAGAACATCACCGGCCAGATTGACGAGCTTGCGGACGTTGTAAAGCTCGCCGCCTAGCCCCTCCTAAATCGTTACCTAAGAGCCCGGCGCGCACCCGGTCGGTGTGCGCTGGGCTCTTTTCGACTGCTTATGAAAGCGAGCGCTTTCATATTTGATGTAAGCGATCATTTTCACATGATGTGCGCTTGTGGTTGTTTGGGCGACCGAGATCTACCGTCGCCCTATGACTGTTTTCCGTAGCACGACAAAAGGTGAAGGCCGGCCGATGGAAAGTGTCAATCGGTTGGCTCGTATCGCAGGGCGAGTGTTGTTGTGGGGTTGTGTGTTGCTGCTGCTGGTTCGCGGCATCGCGTCCTACTTCGACACGACTGCCCGCGTGCCCACAACCACAAGCGGTGTGACGGTGACTGCAATACAGCCCGCCGGCACCGAACACTCGCAAGCCGGGAGGAAGTGATCGGTATGTCACACATGCGTCGTATTTGGCAGGTCTGTCTCGTGGCGGTCTATGCGGTGATGTTGTTCCCGGCGGCTGCGCTCGCGTCGGGTGATGATGTCGGCGCGAACGTCGGAAACCTTCTCAAGCATTACGCGAGCGAGGTTTACGGCGGGATCGTCGGCGTTATCAGTTTGGTGTTTCTCCTAAACCGCCGTTACACAGAGCTGGCGGTTTTCCTGTTCGCGTCGATCGTCGTCGCGTGGATGGTGTTCGCACCGTCTGAGATAGCAACTGCCGCTGAAGGCATCGGCAAACAGATTTTCGGTTGACCGAGAGGACTGTTTGCGATGAGCGATGACACTCACACGATCCGCTCTTACCAGCGGATATTCAGGCCCGACCGGCGTATCTACCAGATCGACGGTCGGCGCCTGCCAGTTCCGGGCGGCGTGCCGCTTGAGTGGCTTGGCTGGGCGTTCGCGTCCCTTGTGGCGATCCTTGTCCTAAGCCAGCGCTCGATCCTGCTCGCGGTTGTGCTCGGCGCAATCGTCGGGCTGCTCGGCGCAAGCTCGCACGGCTGGGCGGGCGCTGTGATCGGCGCACTCGCCGGGTTCGTGGCGACTCTGCTCGCGGGCGTGCTGCTGGACTGGCTCGATTGGCCGCTGCGTCTGCTGATCGCGCCGGGCATTGTCGCGACGCTCGCCGGGCAAGCCTCCCCGGATGGCAGGCCCGCGCACCGCTACGTGACCTCGTGCCTATCGCTGCGGGCACGCGCGGCCCGTCGCTCGCTTGATCGTGCGATAGCCCCGGATGGTCAGACGGAGGTGTGGGCGCCGCAGGTTTGGGTCGCACCGGATGAGCACGCGCCCGTCTTGCATCACGGGAAAGTGCGCGGCCCGGCGAGGCTCGTGTTCGCCCGCCCCGTGGTTGCGATCCCCGGCCGTGGCCGGCTGATCGTCAGGCACGCCGAGGGCCACCGACTGCGCAGCGGCGAGCGGCTTTGCGAAGTGGTCGAGTTGGCGGACGGCCAGGTCGCGGAGGTGCGGCCGTGAGCTTTCCCTTGCGTTACGCGCACGGCAACGTGCTACTCGGCCAGGGTGGCGAGGCCGCCGGCCTGTACCGGCTGAGCACGACCTCATACCCGTATCTACCCACGGGCGAGAAGTGGTCGCTACAGCGTTGCCTTCAACGGTTGGCGCACACGATCGCGGCTGACTTCTCGCTGTGGCGAGTGAACCGTGCCTATCCGGCAGAGCGGTACGTCGCTCACACCGAACGGCTACTCGATGAGCGCCACCAAGACCCGCAGGCGTGGCAGGCGTTCCTCGCGGGCCACGAGCAACGATTGCATGAACTTGGCTCGCACACCCCGGAGGTGTACCTAGCCGTCTCGCTCGCCACTGGCACACCAACGGGCGTCGGCTCGGGGCTTGTGCGGAGTGTTGATCGTGTCCGTCGCCGTGTCGAGGAGCTGGCCGGGATCGGTGCGGCATCGCCGATCCCGGCCAGCGAGCTCGCGGAACTTGCTACCCGCGAGCAGCGCATCTATGAGCGCGTAAACGGTGTGATCGGAGCGCGGCGCGCGAGGACCGCTGAGCTTCAATGGCTGCTGCGGCGCGCCGCTTCGCGGTGTGTCGCTGAGCCCGAGCTTGACCGTCACTGGCAGCCCGACGCGCTCATCATCTCCGCCCCGGATGGCGGGGTCGCGTTCAAGCCGCTCGACCATGACCTCGCGCGCTGCGCCAATGCCGCGATCACTGAGCAGCAGCAGACGCTGATCGTGGATGGTGAGCAGGGGCGTTGCTATCAGGCGATGCTCGCGCTCGGCGCGCTCGCAGACGCGCCCGAGTTTCCCGGTGCAACCGCCGAGGCGCTGTTCGCGCCTTTGGAGGCTGTCGGGTTCCCCGTAGACGCAGCCTTGCACGCACGGTGGCTCGGGAACCGCCAGGCGCTCGCGCAGGTACGCAAGCGGATCGCCGACGTCGAGCACGCCTATAACGAGCAGGTCGAAGGTGCCGCGCACGGCCCGAGCCTTATGGCTGGCGCCGACCGTGTGCTCGCCCGCGAGTACGAGGCGCAGCTACAGGCCGGAGGGCACCCGCCGATGCTCTACGCGCAGATCGGGCTCGCCGTCGGCGCCGCCAGCCAGGAGGAGCTAGAGCGCAGGGTCGCTGTGCTGAAAGAGCAGTACGGCGACATCACCCTGCACCGGCCCGCCGGGTTGCAGCACCAGCTTTGGCTTGACCACTTGCCGCGAGCGGATGGGTGGGTCTGAGGTGCGCGACTACACGCAGCAGCTCACCGTCGAGCAGTTCGGGGCGATGATCCCGACCGGGAGCCGGATGGTCGGCTCCCAGCGCGGCCCATATCTCGGGTACACCCCGACTGGCGCACCGTTGCCGGTGCGGTTCGATCCGACGCAGGCACCGAGGGAAGACCGCGCCTCAGCGGTCCTCTTGATCGGCACCCTCGGTAGTGGCAAGACGGTTGCTGCGGAGACGATCGAGTACGCCGCCGAGCGGCGCGGGTCGCTCGTGGTGGACTTCGACCCGAAGCCCGACCACGGCCTGCATCTACTGCCCGAGCTTGACGGGCGGGTGCAGGTGCTTGAGCTGTCCGGCGACCCTGCGCAGCAGGGCAAGCTCGACCCGCTCGCGATCGGCCTCGAGGACTTGCGCGAGGAGCTTGCCTGCTCCTACCTGCTTGAGCTTTTGCCGGGCAACACGAGCGCGTGGGAGAACGCCGTTTCCCTCGCGGTCAAGGACACCGTAAGCGAGGGATCACGAAGCCTCTCCCGCGTTGTCGAGCTGCTGCTCTCAAGCGAGCGCGGCACCGCTAGGGAGGCCGGCGAAGCGCTTGAGGTAATCCGTGACTTCGGCCTCGCGCGCCTCGGGTTCGGCAACGGGCAGAGCACCGACCTACAGGCCGAGCAGCCGGTAACGACGATTCGTATGCCGGGCCTGTCTCTACCGGAACCATCGGCCGCTCGTGACACATACACCCGCGCGGAGCGCGTGTCCGTGGCGACACTTTCACTCGTCGCGGCGTATGCGCTCCAGTTGATTTCAAGGGACCGCTCGCGGCACAAGATCGTCGGCCTTGACGAGATTTGGTTCCTGCTCGCCTCACCGCAGGGACGGCAGATCATCAACCGGCTCGTCAGGCTCGGCCGCGCGTTCAACGCGACCCTCCTATTGGGGACTCACCGCATCGGCGACCTCGGCGACCTCTCGGACCTGATCGGTGTCGTGTTCGTCTTCGGCCAAGACTCTGAGGAAGCCGCCAAGGCCGCCCTGCGGTTCATCGGCCTTGAGCCGACCCGCGAGCTAGTCGGCCGGGTCCGCGAGTTCCGCGCCGGGCGCTGCCTCATGCGCGACCTGCACGGCCGCGTCGGCGAGGTGCAGATCGACCTCGTGTACCCGCACCTGCTGCAAGCGCTGCAAACGACCCCCGACCAAACCGGAAGGAGCGAGGCATGAAGCCCGCGATTCACTCTGCCCTGCGCCGTCTCACCCACACACGGCGACGCCGACTCGTGCTCCTGCTCGGACTGACGATCGCGCTGCTGTTGCTCGCGAGCCCGGCGGCCGTAGCGAACGATGTCTACAGCAACATCGGCCCGGCGCCTCAGCTCCCCGCCGGGGACTTGGCGAATCGCTACCCGTTCGCCAACTACCAGCTCGACCAGTACTTCCCTGGAATCAGCGTCGGCGTGTTCAGCGGCGTGGACGTGTCCGGTGTGCCACCGCTGATCGCGTTCTTTATCGCGCAGATCATTTGGCTCATCACAGCGTTTCTAGCGAACGCGGTGATCGTCCTTTTCGAGTTCGCGTTCAACCTTGATTTGGTTAATGGGAACGGCACTCCCGGCTCGGGTGCGCTCACCCCTGTAGCGAGCGCGATCCACAACCTCTACACCAGCACGTTCGGTGCGCCGTGGCTTATAGCCGCGATCGTGCTCGCCGGGTGCTGGGCGATGTGGAAGGCACTTGTGCAGCGCCGCTACACCGAGACGGCCGGCGCGCTCGCCGTGTCCCTTTTGTATTGCGTGCTCGCGATCGGGATCGTCACGCAGCCCCAGCGGACGATCGCCCCGGCGAGCAAGCTCTCAAACCAGCTATCGACGGCGCTGCTATCGCTCACCAACCAAGGGAGCATCGGCAACGAACAGCAGGCGAAGACCGACGCGAGTAACCAGCTCTTTTCGTTCTTGGTACTCGACCCGTGGACCGTCCTTGAGTTCGGCGGGATCGAGCATTGCACCAACAGCAGCGGCCACTCGGTCGCTGTCCGCCCACTGAGTAGCAATCCGGGGCAGGACACGCAGCTCGCGGCGCAGCTCGAAAACGGCACCGAAGTAGGCGCGCAGGGCAAGACGTGCATCAACAACCGCGACAAGTACGCCTCGCACTTCCTCGCCTATTCCTTTCAGTCAAAGGAACGCAATAGCGAGCACGAAGCCCTAGAAAAGGGCGACACCGGGGATCTTCCCAGCTCCGACCCCGGCAAGAGCGACGGCAGTTACAAGCTCGGCAAGGTCGACGAGCCCGCCGCCGAAGCGATGGGCAAGAACGGCCAATACCAAAGGCTGCTGCTGTCGATCGTGATCCTGCTCGGCGAGATGGGCGCGTTCCTTTTGTTGGGGGCGCTCGCGCTCGGGGTGATCGTCTCGCAACTGCTGTTGCTGCTGTTGCTGTCGTTCGCTCCGGTCGCGTTGCTGATCGGGATATTCCCCGGACGCGGACACGACTTCTTTAGAGCATAGCTGGCGAAGCTCGCTGGCTACCTCGCACGGAAGGTGATTTGCAGCCTGATTCTCGCGGTGACGCTCGCCGTCTGCCAAGCCCTCGCAGACGCGACCTCGAACCTCGGATGGCTGCTCGCGTTCGCATTGCAAGCGACGTTCCTGTGGATGGTGTTCGTGCAGCGCGAGCGGCTGACCACGGACCTACTCAAGGCGACCGTCGGCCCGTCCGCCGCTTACGACAAGACGAACCGCCTACAGACCCTCTACTACAGCACCCGCCTCGCGCAGATAGCCCGGCGAACCAAATCGTCGTCGGGCGGATCGTCAGGCGGCTCGTCGTCTTCGCCGCCGTCGTCTGCGGGTGAGGCCGCGTCCGAGTCCGCCGCCGAGGCACCGCCAGCCGCTTGATCGTCAACACCGACCGACACCGGAGGAATCCGCATGAGCTTTCGTATCGAACACACAGACCCGCTCACTCTTTTGTGTGAGCTGCCCGAAGGGTGGGCGCAAACGTGCGTCACGACCCCAAGGCGTGACATGCTCGTCGCGCACCTAATCGCTGTACTCGATGAGGTTCACCGGGTACTACGCGACGACGGGACGCTATGGCTCGCGCTGACGAGGGGAGGCAACTCCCACGAGTTCACACAAGCACTCAAAGACACCCGCTGGCTGCAACCCGCGACGGTGGTCCCGAGCGAGCTATTGCTGCTGACCAAGCAGCCCGAGTTCAGCTTTCACCCGCCACGCCCAGCGCCCGCGCGCTTCGGAGCGCAGAGCCTGCTTTGTCCTCGCTACCCGGTCGCGCAGCGGCCAGGGCGCCGCTGTCAGCGGTGCCCTGTGCCGCGTCGTGGCTGGTGCGTCCCGTCACCAGGCGCGGCGGGGATACCGCCACGGGAGGTGATCGAGTGGTGCATCCTCGCGAGCACGGTCCCGTGCGCGTGCGCGGTGTGCGGCGCACCGTTCAAGCAGCCCGCCCGCTGCGGTGAGCGCTGGCGCTCGACCTGTACCCACAGAGTCGGGCGGGGTCGCTGTCTGGTCATTGATCCTTTCTGCGGCACCGGGGACACCGGGATCGTCGCGGTTAGGCGTGGCCGTCAGTACCTCGGCGCGGACTCCAACTCGGCGAACGTCGCCGCCGCTCGCGCACGCCTCGCTCGGCTACAGGAGCGGGCTCGATGAGCACCGCCGGATGGATGCGTGCTCAGCGTGACCGGCCGATCACCGAGCACGAGCGACGCGCGGCGATGGCCGTCGTCGTCGTGCTGCTCGCGGCTGCTGCGCTGCTGCTCACGCTCACCCAGCCGGTAAGCCAAGCCCCTCATCTCACCCCGAGTATCGAGCTGGCGCACGAGGGCGCCCCGACAGTCAGCGATTCGGGCGTGCTCATTCCCGAAGCGCGGCAGAGCGCCGAGCGGTTCCTTTCCGGCTATCTCGGCTATGCCTACGGGCACATCCCGCCGAGCCGGATCGAGGGCGCGAGTCGGTCGCTGATCCAGTCGTTTGAGGCGCAGCCCCCGCGTGTACCGCCGGCAGCACGAGCACGCCGGCCGCGAGTCGTATCGCTGCAACTGAGTGTCGTCCCGGCGGGCACGGTCGCGGTGAGCGCGGTCGTGAACGATGGCGGGTTGATCGACTACACGGTCGGGCTGACCCTCGCCCGAGAAGGCGGGCAACTGCTCGTCACCGGACTGGAAGGCGCGTGATGCGGCGCCGGATGCTTTGGTGGCTGCTGGCCGGCGCGGGCGCCACGGGCTTCGCGCTGCTCGCGATCTTCGCTATCGCGGTCGCTGTCCTCGGTGCGAGCTTCACCGGCTGTCAGCCGAGCGATGAACCGGCGCTCGCTGCTACCGGGCCGACACCTTCCGCCTACGCGCTCCAGAGCATCCCGCCCGAACGGCTGCGCCTCTATCAGCAGGCCGGTAGCAAGTTCGACATCGACTGGTCATTTCTCGCCAGCATTGGGGCGCAGGAGTGCGGCAACGGCGAGTGCGGCGGCACCAACAGCTCAGGGTGCGCCGGACCTATGCAGATCGCCTACGTCCGGGGCAGCGCTTGCAGCCCCGGCGCCGGCCCGACGTTGTGGGAACGCTACGGCGTCTCAGCGCACCCCGGCCAGGCACCGAACATCAACGAACCGGCGGACGCGATCTACACCGCCGCGAGGATTCTGCGCGAAGACATGGGCGCCCCGCCGACCGGCGGCACCTACGCGGAATATCGCCAGGCGGCTTGCCGCTACTACGGCGCGTGCTCCGACGCAACGGTCAGCTACGCCGATGAGGTGATGGCCCGCGCCGTGCAATACGGCTTCACCGGCACCGGGGCACCAACCGCCACAAGCCCGCCGCTCGCACAGCCCGTCTCGACTAGCCAATGCAGCGCGAGCACGCTCACGCCCGAAGCTGCAAGCAGCTCGCAAATCGTCCGGGTCGCTGAAAGCCAGCTCGGCCAAGGCGAGCACCCCGAAGGCTCCAACTGCACGATCTACGGGCCATGCGAGGAATGGTGCTCGCTGTTCGCCGCATGGGTTTGGCAGCACGCCGGAGTGCCGCTCCCCGGCTCCACCGCCCTCTACGGATACTCCGGGTCGCTCTACACCTGGACCCGAGAACACGGCGGTCGTGTCCTGCCACCGACAGCGACCCCGGCGCCCGGCGATGCCGTGTTCTACGGGAACGGGTCGAGCGAAAGCGCGCACGTCGGGATCGTCCAGCACGTCTACCCCGATGGACAAATCTCCACGATCGAGGGCAACTACGCAAACCACGTGAATCACATTGGACCGTTCCTGCCCGCCCAAGCAACCAACGCGGGCGAGACAGCACCGATCTACGGATACGCCCAGCCGTCCGCCCCCGACAGCAAAGGAAACGGCGCGTGAGCTCCGCCGGGCGCCCATCTCGACGGTTCGCACAGTGGTTCGCGCTGTGGTTCGCGCTGCGGTACGTGCTGCGGTTCACCCCCCGACCGGAGCCGACGCCGGGTTTGCGGCTTTGTGATGCGGGATTGCGCTGCTTGGCGTTTTTCGACATCTCTATCTGTGCCGGTAGCTTCCTGTGACTCGCCGCCCTCAACAGGACGCTCGGCCGCTGGCTGCTGTTGTCGGGGTGCTGGTGCTGCTGGCGCTGTTGCGTAGCCGTGTGCTGCTGCCCGCATGGTTCGCTCAGCACGCCGAAGTGCTCACCTTGTACCTAGCGGTCCCGGCGATCGTGGTGCTGCTAGCGGCGCTCACGTGTCGTGTCGTCGTGACTCGTCGTGCGCTTGCCCGGCGTGTGCGGCTCGTGGTACTCGCCCCCGACAGCTTCGCGCCGACGCTCGACGGTGTACTCCGCTGCGCCGCGCAGCTCTCCCGCGTCCGGCGTCTCGTCGGCGGCTGGCTCGATCCCCGCGCGAGCGCCGTGCGCGTGTTGCTCGACGCAAGCGACGGTGCGATGCGCTACTCGCTGGTGGTGCCCGAGCGTGCCCTCCCGGCGATCCGCTCCGCGCTCAGCAACTACGACCGGGTACAGGTCCGCCGCGCTGACCCCGAGCCGCCGCTGAGCCAGGAGGGGTGTGTGCTGCGAGCCGAGCTGCGACTGGCGCGGCCGAGCAGCGAGCCGCTGGCGCACCTCGCGCTCGACCCCGATCCGCTTCAGAGCTTTGCCAGGGCGCTCGCCGCGATGCACCCCGAGCGCGAGCGCGGTCAGGTCGCCGTCGATCTTCTGCCATGCACCGCCGGGGCACGACGCCGGCTGCGACGAACGCTGCTCAGACAAGCCCGCCGCACGAACACCATCGCTCCCTACGCGAGCGGCGGCGGCATCCTCGACGTGCTCGCCGGTGGTGGGCGCCAGGCTGGCCGGCAGCCAGCGGCCGATGTTGTGGAGCAGCGCGCAGAGCGCGAGCAGATCGCCGCGAAGGTGTTGCAGAACGAGCCACTGTTTCACCTACAGGTTCTCGTGCGCTGCCAAGCGCCCGTGAAGGGCATCGCCACCGAACGGCTGCAAGGGCTACTCGGATGCTTCGACGCCTGGGCAGCCGCCAACTCATTCCGGGTCGTCGGTGTGCGGCTGCTCGGGCTCGCGTTCCTCGGCGCAGATTTGCCGGGCCGGCGCTCGTGGTTTGACCGGCGGATCGACACCGGCCTGTTCCGTCCGGCCCGCCAAGGCATCGTCGGTGCCCGCGAGGTCGCCGGGTTCCTCAAGCCCCCGACGATCAACTGCGCGGCACCGGACGTGCTGCGCCTCGGCGCCGCCGTCTACCCGGCGCCCCGCAATCTGCCCGAGTACACCGGGCAGCGCGACGTGCTGCCCCTCGGCCGCGTGAGCAGCGAGCAGGGACAGCGGATCGTCGGGCTGCGGCTCGCGGACACGTTCTTTACCTACACCGCCGGGCGCAGCCGGTGGGGGAAGACCGAGCTTGCGATCACCCAATTCTTGAGCTTGGTTCGCTCCGGGCACGGCGGCATGTTCCTCGACCCGCACGAGGACGCAATCCGCAGGATCAAGTCCTGCCTCACCGAGCCCGAGCTAGCCGAGCGGATCGTCGAGCTTGACCTAGTTGGCACCCGCTCCCGCGAGGGGCAGCCCGGCTGGAACCTGCTCGCCGCCCGAGGCCTATCCGACGACGCGCAGGGAGCGGCGCGTGGAGGCGATCGTGGATTCGTTCGCATCAGCCCTCCAATGGGGTGAGCGAAACAACCGGGCGCTCACCCTCACGACACAGGCGACCGCCGCGCTGATCGAGCTATCGACCGTCCTACCCGCCGAGCTTGCACCGACGATCTTTCAGATACCCACGCTGCTCGGCAACCCCGAGTGGCTAGAGGCGATCCTGCCGTACCTCTCCGTCCCACGCCGCCAGTTCTTTTCAGAGCGGTTCCCGCGCATGGCCGAAGAGGCCATCACCCCTGTAACGAATCTGATCGACCGGCTGCGCTCCTCCACGCAGCTCGCCGCCTTGCTCGGCTCACAGCAATCCACCTATGACATCGCCAAGGCGATGAACGAAGGGCGGATCGTGCTCGCGTGCCCCGGTGCCGGCGGCGCCCGCGACCGGCTCATGGCGAACCTACTGGTGTTCGACCTGCTGCACGCCGCGAAGGGCCGCGCACACATACCGCCCGCCAAGCGCCGCGAGTTCTACGTCTTCCTTGATGAGGTCCAGACCTACGACGGCGCATCCTCGGGGAACCTCGCCGCGCTCTTGGAGCAGACCGCGAAGTACGGGGTCCGCGCGACCCTCCTAAATCAGAATCCCTGAGCGGCTGACCAGCGCCACGCTAAACGCGCTGACGACCAACCGCTCGCACCTGATCGCGACCGCCTTGAACGCGCACGCCGCCGCGCTGATCGCCCGCGAGTGGGCCTCAGACCCGCCAGCCAACGCGATCACCGGGCTACCCCGTTGGACGTTCATCGCGCAAGCCACCCATCACGGCGGGCTGACCCGGCCGTTCCTGTTCGAGAACCTTGCCGTCACCGACCTGTTCGCCGACGCCTACCGGCCCGAGCAAGTCCCGACCATCCAGCCCACGATCGACAAGGCATCAGGCCGCGTCAACTCGCAAGAGACGATCCGGGCGCTCGACACGCTCGATGAGCGCATCCGCGCGCACCTCGCGAGCAAAGCCAACGGCAAGGCCGAGGTCACGACACCGGAGCGCTCGGCAATGCCAAGGCTCCCCGATCCCGAGGACACTGAATGACCGGGCCGGCGCATCCCGAGCTGCGAGCGCTCCCGGCAGTCGCCGTCGAAGTGCTCGAAAGCCTGCACCAGCACCGGGTACTCACGGCGCGGCAGATACACGCGCTGCACACCCCCGACGCTTCGCTGCGGTGGGCGCAACGCATCCTCACCCGCCTTCACAAGCGCGGGCTCACCGAGCACGCCGCCGGGCCGCACGGACTCGCGCTGTGGTTTCTCACCGCCCCCGGCGCTGAGACGATCCAAGCGGCCGGGACGCTCGCTGAGCCCCGGCGGCGTCTCACGACCCCGGCGCAAGCGGCAGGCCCTTTGCGAGCACACACACTCGCTGTGAACGACACCGGGATCGCGTTCGTGAAAGCTGCACGCGAGCACTCTGGCGATAGCTGCGGCTCGCTGTCGTGGCGGCATGAGATCGCGCACCCCTACACCGCCGGGCGTGGCCGCCACGGCGCTCACCTGCTGATCGCAGACGCGCTGCTGTCCTATCTGCAAGCCGCGCCGGATGAGTCGCTGATCCTTCACCAGCGGTTCATTGAGCTTGACCGAGGGACGATCCCGCCCGACCAGCTCGCAGCGAAGCTCGCCCGCTACGCCCAGCTTCGCCACTACACCACCACCAAGGACACCCCGGAGGGGCCGCTGTGGCGGGCCTACTACCGCACGTTTCCCCCGGTGCTCGTCGTGCTCGCCGACCAAACACCAGCGGCGGCGCGAAGGCGCGTGCAGAAGACGATCGCGCTGTACCGCTCGGACCCCTCACAAGCCCGCTACGGGAGCGTAACCATCGCCTTCACGGCGCTCCCAGAGCTGACCGCACGCGGCCCATTCGCACCCATCTTCATCCCCGCCGAGCAGCCCGACCACTACACGGACTGGCTCGACAACACACCCACCAAACCCGCTGAAAGGTGACACCCAGATGCAACCGCAGACCTCCACCACACACCCGCTCACAACCCGCCGCGCACCCGACCAAGGATGCCCGGCAACAACACAACGCTCACGACGCCGACCGCGAGTGAGAAGTCACGCGCCGTACCGCACCGCCGACCTACCGCTCGCTGTCTGGCCCTGCGCCCAGACGACGAGCCAATGGCAACGCCACGGCCGCTACCTCCCCGAATCTAACCGGCACCCCGGCAAGATGCTCCCCGCGCTCGCGCGCCGGGCAGTCGAGGCTTACAGCGACCCCGGCGACCTCATCCTCGACCCGATGTGCGGGATCGGCACGACACTCGTGGAGGCAATCCACGCCGGTCGCACAGCAGTCGGCGTGGAGCTAGAGCCCAGATGGGCGAAGCTCGCCCGCGCCAACATCGAGCACGCACAACGCCAAGGCGCCAGCTCCACCGCGCAGGTCGTCGAAGGCGACGCACGCCAGATGCCGCGCCTGCTCACAACGCAGCACCGGCAGGTGGACCTCATCGTCACTTCCCCGCCCTACGCCTGCCAGGTCGCAGACGTGTCCAATGAGAACCTCGTTAGCGGGCGCGGGCCGATTCGCCGCGAGGACACAAGCAACTACAGCCCTGATCGAAGCAACCTCGGACACGCTCGCGGCGTCACCTACCTAGCCGCAATGAGCGAGGTGTACGAGGCGTGCGTATCCGTATTGAAGCCAGGCGGGTTTATCGTGCTCGTCACCAAGGACATGCGCTCGGGCGGTGCGCTGCACAACCTCAGCGGCGACACCATCACGCTCTGCGAAGGCCTCGGCCTGCGCTACTGGCAGCGCATCATCGGTCTACTCGCCACGATCCGTGACAGCGAGCTTGTGATGCGGCCATCGTTCTGGCAAATGCTGCACGCTCGACGGACGCGCGCCCTTGGCGAGCGGACCCAAATCGTCGCGCATGAGGACGTGCTTGTCTTCCGCAAGCCCTACCCGGCGGTAGCCACGTCGCGCATCGCCCGAAAGGCTGCGTGATGACGTCAACGCGCCAGGGTGCGCGCACGAGAAACGCTTGCTCGGCGCGCAATCTGGCGGCCCGACCGGGCCTCGCGGACAGGACCTTGAGATCACGGCCGGGGTCTGCTCTGATCGAGCGCGATGGCACACGACCGATCGAGATCCCCGATGCCTTCCTCGATGCGCTCGTACAGAGCCTCGCATGGCGGCTCGCCGAACGGATGGCCGACCAGCTCGCCGGGTTGGCCCTGCTGGAGGGTTCGCCGTGGATGACGTTCGAGGAAGCGGTCGAGTACACGAGGGTGCCCGCAGGCACCTTTCGCAAGTTGAGCGCCGAAGGGACATTCACCGCATACGGCGGCAAGAGAAAGGTCTACCACCGTCAAGAGCTAGACGCGGCGCTGCTGGGGCTTTCCGCGTAGGTGCCGGCGACGCTGAGCGAGGAACTGATGGCGCGTAAGGAGAAGCCGATACGCATAGAGCGAGGCCTCTATCGAGCGGGCAAGACGTACATGGTTTGCGCGGCCCTTCCAGGCTCGCGCAAGGCGAAGTGGAAGACGATCGGCGAGATTGGCCTGATGCAGGCTCGCTGCGAGCGCGACGCCTGGGCCGTTGAGGTCCGCTCCGGCGGAGTCCCTGAAACAGGTGGAAGGGAGACGGTCAAGGAGGTAGCCCTCGCGTGGCTGCGGTACATCGAAGGCCTGGTGGAGATCGGCGAGCTGCGCCCGCGCACTCTTGAGGCCTACAAACTCGGCGTGATGCTGCACCTAATCCCGGACTACGGCCATCGACGCATCCGGTCTATGACGACCGACGATCTTGTGGAGTGGCATCGCAAGCAGCGCAAGCTCAAAGCATCCACATGGACAATCCGGGCGCGCTGGATGGCAGTAAGAGGAGTCTTTGGCTACGCAGCACGCCACAACATGATCCCCGCCAGCCCAGCCGACAAGCTGCTCCCCCGCGAGCGCCCTGGCGCCGGGGAGCCTCGCCAGCGGTTCCTGTCCCGTAGCGAGATGGACGCACTGCTTGCGCACGGCGGGCCCGCCCTTTCGGTGATCGCGACCGGGCTCTTTACAGGTATGCGGGTTATGGAAGTCCTAGCGCTCGTGTGGGGCGACATCGACTTCACCGAGGGCGTGATCCACGCCCGGTTCCAGCTAAGCCGTCAGGGCAAGCGAGTTCCCCTCAAGACCAAGGCGGCGAAACGCGACATCGTGCTAATGGACACCCTCGGAAAGCTCCTGCGCCGACGCCGCCTCGCCGAGGCGTTCTCGACAGACACCGATTTCATCTTTCAGTGCTCTGTGCCGGGTCGGCCAATGCCCTACAAGGGCATGCTCATTTCCTTCCACAAGGCCCGCCACGGCGCAGGTTTGGATGACGTGACGTTCCACGCCCTACGACACACCTTCGCGTCGATCCTGATCGCCCAAGGCCACGATGTGCAGTTCGTCTCCCGGCAGCTCGGGCACTCCAAGACCTCGACAACGTGGGACACCTACGTGCATCTATTTGAAGCACAGCGACACGCCCAGGACGCACGCGATCAGCTAGAGGCCGAGTACGGCGGGATGCTGGGAGCAGCCGACGCATGAGGTCCTCTGCTTGGCAAGGCAAAGCCGCGTGACGCACAAGAGAAAGCCCACCGACGGTGGCCGCGTGCCGGCCGCACCGGAGAGCGGATCACTCCATGACTGGACTCCGCTTATCGCGGTCCGGCGCAGGCGAAGCTATCGTCGCTAGGCTCCGTTGCTATGAACGCGATCATCCGCGACGGTCCGGCAGCCGGTGCCGTGGTAGAGGTGCCTCAGCCGCCGCCAAAGACGCTCAGTGTCGAAGTGCGCCCCGAGGTTCCCGAGGGACCGATCCAGCCGGGCGATGAGTTCCCGACCGTAAGCGGTCCCGCCTACGCATACCGACTGGCCCAGCCGATCGGCATGGTCGGCACCCAGATAGCCAACGATCCGGCAACGATGACGTGGATGGCGTTCTACGCATATGAGGACGGCGCCAACGCCGAACTTGCCGAGCACGACGTGAGTGTCCACGAACTAGAGCTAGACACCAACCGCGATTGGGACATCATCGAGGGACCGATCGAAGTTGGCTCTGAGGGCCAAGACTCGTCCGTGTTCCGATACCGCTACCGGCGCGGCGACTTGGAGAAGAGCGCAACAGTGAAGCTCTCAGGCACCGCGATGGCTTCGCCCGAGGGCTTGGACAGCCACGTTGCCGAGATGGTCTGGAGCTTCGGAGCATCGGCCCTGATCGCGGCACTACGAAAAGGACACACGCCCGAGACGATCACGGTCTACTCAGATGGCCGCATCATCGAAGTACCTTAAGTGAGCTTCCGCCCTTACACAGACGAGTACAAGTCGCGGTTCGGAGAACTAGCGGAACTCTTCTCAGAGTGTCGCAAGGCCTTCCGCGATGTTGCAGCGTCCACCAACTGGCTACCGGCTCCCAAATCACCAGCGGCCAACGACATCCAGAAGCTGGCCGAGCACGACCCTGCCTATCCGCAAACAGTCGCTCCCAAGATCAGCATGGTCTTGTACTTCTACTTGTACGCAGCGAGCGAGCACCTCGGATCTCTCGGGGCGCTCTACACAATGCAGGAGGTGCTTATCTCGCCAGGCGTGCTGCTGCGCTGTGTACTTGAACACTGCGCTGTCTCGATGTGGGTGCTACAGCGTGGCGATGGGGCGTTGGAGGATCGCCTAGCGCGAGCCTACCTTGAGGAACTCGCGAGCGCTGAGGAGGCGAAAAAGACCTCTGGGCGCCTGCTGGGAAAGACTGCCAACCAGCACCAGGACCAAGCCGCCCAATTCAAGGCACTTAGAGAAGAGGCGGAACTCATCTTTGGCGAACCCCCATTCGATGATAAGGGTCGAGCATCGATTAGGGATCAGTACCGTCTCGGTCCAACGGAGACAGTCGTATGGATGCTGGGATTCATGAGCCAACCAAGAGCTGCGACCGAGGCCGCTGGTGTATACGACTACCTCTCCAACCTCTCCCATCCGACGCTTTACCCGCACTACCAGTTGTGGATGCGCCCGGACGATAACGGTGAGATCCAGTCAACTATGAACCTCGACGCTCACGAAAAACAGGTTCGGCTTGCCGTCATCCCGTACTACGAAACGCTGACCTATGTGACGTCTTACCACGGTTGGCCGCCTGCTCCGCAGGAGAGGCTCACCGCAGTGATGGAACGGGTGCTACCCGGCGTGTTCGTCGCCTCCGAAAAGATCTAGGGGCGCAGTGTATGGCTAGAGAAGCCTGGATCGTTCCTCAGCGCGAGGCTGAGTTTGCCGAACGGGCCGATAGCGAATTGGACGCTTTGAGTCTTGCGGATGAGGTCAGCCGTTTGCTCGCCGAGATCATCCAGAATGTCTCGATCGACGCGACCAATGACGAGCGCGATGCCGACGAGCTTCGTCGGCACGCCCTGTGGTTCATGGCGATCATCACCTTTCGCGCCCTCAGAGCAGCGATCCATATGTTCGCCATCGGATACGAGGATCAAGCGATCGGCTTTCACCGACTAATAGACGAAGTTCACAACCGCGCTGCGAAGATCAACGAGGATGATTCGGGGGATCTTGCGCAAGCGTGGCTTGAAGGCAAGAACTTCGGTAAGGGCGCGAAGCTGGCGGGTCAGGAGTTCTGGGAGTTCCTGTCCGGGCCTGTGCATGCGAACGTGGCCGCAGTCCATGACTGGCTGGCAGTCACGCAGCCGGACGACACGGCCCGCGTGACCGTCGGCCCAGAGAGGCGACCCGACATGGCGAACCCGACCCTGACGTTCATGTCAGGTGAGGGGCGGGACATCGCCCGCATGCTCGCCCGTCGCTGCGACCTGCATGTCGATCTGGAGATGCTGGATGCAAGGATTCGCGCGGCACAAGCAGTGCACATGCCCGAGAACACAGCATAGGCCGCTTTGAGCGGCCGTTGAGCCTTCAAGTCGCTAGCAGCAGGAGCTGCACGCGCAGCGCTACGTCGATGCGAAGATGGGTCGATGAGCGATTCCGCTGATACGCAGCCGCGCGTGATCGAGCCGGACCCTAAGACGTGGACATTCGCCGAGCGGGAACGCGAACTCTTCGACTCGGCCAAAGGGATTCCGAGTTGGCGCGTCGCCAACCAAGCTCGGCGTCATCTCGCCGGCATGCTCGCGGCCGTTACTGAGCACCTGACCAGCCTGGATGCTCCACTCCTGATTGCCGAGGCCGACGCCGAGCTTGCCCGCAAGGTGGCAGTCGTAAACCTCGGTGTGATCATTGTGCGATCGACCAGTGCGATCATCGCGCTCGTGGGTTGTGGTCACGAGCGCGAGTCACTTATGCACGCTCGAGTCTCGCTTGAGGCCGTCCTGCGTGGGCGCCAGATCGCTGACGACAGCTCGGGAGAGTCCGCTCGCCAGCTACTGTCTGGGCGACGCTACGGGTCACTCAAGAGCGTTGCCCAGCGCTACGGAGACCATGATGATGTGGAGTTCCTTGACCGCTTCGCTCACGCGGACCCGGTGAGCCTTCTTGTAGTCGGCACGCGGCACGAGAACCAGGATGTTGAGCTTGAACTGCTGCCCGCCCGAGGTGGCGTCGGACCCATCAATCAACTGTTTATGGCAGCTGACCAGGCGACGTTGTTCAGCGTGGTGGTCGCCGAGGTGTTCGGTGTCGGCGTTCAGATACCACCGTATCTAGCATCCGGCCTCAAACACTTCCGCGACCATCCGCCCCCGAAGGGTGCATGACCGCTATCTAGGCGACGAGCCTGGCGATAAGCATGGCTACGGAGCCAGCCCGGTTGGACCATACTGAGGCTATGGAGTCACCGCAACGCATCGACCCCGAGTCTGCGCAGCCCAGCGCGACTGGCGAGTGGCTAAAGGACAACCAGGTTCTGCCGCTTATGTGGCGTCCCTGGTATCTGGACCGCCTGGAGCAGATCGAAGGCGCCGTGTGGGTGTGGCCAGTGATCCAAGCTGCGTGTGACCTTCCCGATCCTGCTGATTTCCCGTGGTTTGAGTGCGACATAGACCCTGATGACCTGGCGATGCTGGAGCGTTACGTAGGGACGGCTGACCGCCTGATCACCAGCACTGTGATGAACAGTGACGCGACGGTCCGGATAAGCCTGATGTCCGGTGCAGTGGAGAAGAGCGTCCCCGCTGATGACGCAACGGTGGGGTTTGGTGCTCTACTGCGCCAGATGTTCAAGGGCAGCGAAGAGGCCTCGTTCGATCGAGTGCGCAACACGCTCTCGAAAATGGCGAGGAGCGCCGGGGCAGACGACGCAAACCTCGTGCTCGCGAAATGGAAGAAAGCTCACCAAGCACTACTCAAGAAGCATCTGCGTGCCCTGATGCACGAGATAGCGACTTCGGCAGGCCTTGCGTCGGCCGATGACGGTGACGGCCGACGGCAGACGGGAGCTGCTGAGGATCTGAGCCCGGAAAAGCTGATCGAGGTGTTCCTCCATGGTGACATGCTTCATTGGGGCGTAGGGCGTGAGCTGCTAAAGCAGTGGAGCGCGACTGAGCGTGAAGCGGCCGAGATGGAACATCACATGCGTAACGACGCCCACGTTCTCGCCCACTTCTACGCTGAGTTCAGCGAGATAGTGCAAGGGGTGATGCGGCACGCTGGCGCTGCACCGAGCTGAGCTGGAGCGCCACAGTACCTCGCTCGCGTGGCAAGTCGGGGACGAAGCAGGGACGAAGCGGATGCGGAAAACAGCCGCCACTAACGAACGTCGTACTGTGCGCAATTCCCCGTAAAATCAGGCATCTAGACACAACTGGGCCTACTCGCCAAGTGCCCGGTCGCCTTTGCAAGCAGGAGGTCACGGTGCGATCCCGGTTGGCTCCATATTCTTGCCGACACGTAAACCTCGGAGGAGATTCGCGAGACCTGGGATCGTCTGCAAGACTCGTGACCTGAACCGTCAACGTGGCGGAGCAGGCCACTTCGAACCTGGAGACGCCGATGCCCTTTGCTGAAATCAATGGACAGCGCATTTGCTTCGAGGACAGCGGGGGCGAGGGACCACCCGTGGTCTTGTCTCATGGCTTCTTGATGGACCGTGAGATGTTCGCTCCCCAAGTCGATGTGCTGCGAGAAGAGTTTCGCGTGATCGCGTGGGATGAGCGAGGCTTTGGCGAAACGCAGTTTGATGGGAAGCCCTTTACGTACTGGGACTCCGCCAAGGATTGCCTCGGGCTGCTTAGTCATCTCGGGATCGCGCAGGCGATGCTCGGTGGGATGTCTCAGGGAGGCTTCCGAGCTCGGGGAGGCTCTGCGCAGGGGGCAGGGCCTCTGCAGGGGCCTCGTACGCGTCCAAGGCGGTTTTCATGCCGCGAATCTGACCCATCCTGATCAAGTAAACAAAGCGTTGCTCGCGTTCCTGCGCGAACTATGACACTCTAATCAGCTTCACCAAGCGACACCCAACCCCCAGGAAGTCGCGCGCAGTGGTTCGCATCGCGTCTGGTTGGCTCCATTCTCGGAACCCCTGTGTTCATGAGGATTCTCCACACTTGGTCGTTCGCGGCACCCGCCGCGAGTGTCGGGTGGAAGCGTTTTGCCACTCCGGCCCGCCGGAGAGCGACGCGGCAGACAAGATGCTGCGACGTCACACACCGTCTGCCGATTGTCGCTTCACCACGGCACTACGCCGTGGCGGTCGGTGAAGGTGCCGGTCGGCCGTCGAGGCCGATGCTTGCCATCGCAACGATCGCGTCGTTGTTCTGGCTACTGGCATTCATCGCCGCCGGCATCGTGCTGACCTTCGTTCGTATACCCGGCGCCTACACCATGCACGCGCTCGCGGGACTCGCGATCTTCGGCCTCTACACCGTCGTGGACTTCAACCGGTTGCGCCACACAGGGACAGACGAAGCGATCTCCCTGGCAGCCGAGATCTTCCTAGACGTCCTGAATATCTTCCTGCTGTTCCTGCGGCTGTTCTCGCGCTCGGCCTAGGCGAGCGCCGATGCAGGGCTGCGTTTGGCCCATCCCTGGCGCAGCAGATCGAGCAACGCCTCCGGCGGTTGCGCGCCGGAGGCCCCCAGCTTACGGTCGACTACGAACGTCGGCACCGCTCTGATCCCCAGCTCGCCTGCAGTCCGCTCGTCGGCGCGGACCTCATCCGCGAAGTTATCTCCCGCGAGCAGCTCGCGTACCTCCTGCTCCTCGAGCCCGACCTCGGCGGCCAGGCGCACGAGCGTGTCGTGGTCTGACATCAGCTCGCCTTCGGTGAAGTACGCGCGTAGCAGGCGCTCCTTCATCTCGTCCTGCAGACCGTGGGTCTCCGCCAGGTGCACCAGTCGGTGGCCGTCGAAGGTAGTGCCGCTGCGAGCGATGTCAAAGCGAAAAGGAAGGCCCTCGCCCGCCGCCACATCCGTCAGCTGCTGCTCGGCTTCGCGGGCCTGCTCGACGGTCATGCCATACTTCTCCGCCAGACGCTCGGCCCGATCGCCCGTACGCTCATGGGGCGCAGCGGGGTCGAGCTCGAAACTCCGCCAAGTCACGTTGACATCGTCGCGGTGTTCGAACTGCCCGAGTGCGGCCTCGAAACGGCGCTTGCCGACGTAGCACCACGGACACGCGATGTCAGACCAAATCTCGACACCCACAGCAGGCTCCTTTGTTGAGCAGATAGCCAGCCCATACTATAGAAGCGCTCGGAGACAAGGCTCGCGGTAGTCCGGGACCGCGGCGCCGAGGATCGGCGCCGTCCCGTTCGGTGGAAGTGCCCCAGTGCGTCGCGATGATCAGGAGCGAGCCAGCGACGGCGAGCAGCACACCGGCAACGATACGCCGCGCCCTTGGGCGCTTCAGTTGAGGGATCTCTGCGGCAACCATCCAGGCGCCAGGAATCCAACCTCGGCCAGGCGTGCGCCGCCATTGGCTGCGATCGCCGGCAAGGGTCTCATGTGAAAAGGGAGTATGGCGCACGACTGCCAGCGCCCTGACCTTTCCGTAAGGTTCCATGCAGCCGACCGCTTGAAGCGCCGGTACGGGTTCGTCCGTCCGAACCTGTGTAATACGCCTGCTCCGCGAGCGACCACACGGGGCAGTGGGCCTAGCCTGACCGACCCTGCTACGCAAGAGGCGCTCGAGAGCTTCCAGTAATGCATACCTATCTACGTCCAATGAAAGGAGTCAAATCATGTATTCATACCTGCACAAGGGCTGGTCTCGTGTCTCACACAACCAGATCTGGGCGGCCGTAATCGCGACCATAATCGCGGCGATAACTATCGGCATTGTCGATGCCGCTGGTGAACTCTTGACCAAGGAGCCGCTGCCCGTGCCGGTGGAACGGGCGGAAATCAGCGGAGGCACCTGGGGGCCCCCGCGTCTCCTCTATCGCTGCATGCCAAATGGTAATTGCATCGCACCCAACCACGTAGTGTTCGACTCCATAGCAAACGATCCTCGTGTTGGAAACGAGGCCTACTTCATGGGAGGAAAGGTCCTAGGCAGCCGAGGTTCTATACAGCGCGAGGTAAATGTTCAAGTTGGTGATACCGTTCTGATTCGCGCGTTTATTCAGAACGATGCCGCTGTGAATGCTGCCGACACTCGGTCGCTCGTGGCCCACGGCACCCGCTTCAGTCTGCGCATCCCGACGAATAGCGCGAGCGAACTGCCGCTCATCGGAATCATCTCCGCGGCGAATGCTGTACCACAGCAGATCCATGATGGCGTCTTTCTGTCTTCAAAGAAGCGCTTTGCCATCGAATACGACTGGGGATCGGCTGTGCTCGCCAATCGTATGCACAAGGGGCTGCCGCTGAGCGATGACATCATCGGAGAAGGCACGCTGGTCGGGTCTGGCCGTCCCAATGGAACCTTCCCGCCAGGCTTATCGAACTACGCCGCCGTGCTTCTTCTGGTCCATATCGTCCCTCCTACCTCCTGAACGGCCGGGGGCTCGGCACTACGCCGGGCCCCCGTCACTCTCAGGACGCGAGAGAGCAGCGGTTCAAGGCAGCGCCATCGATTGCCGATCTTCTAGGTGTCCGCATCGCATCGCGGTGGCGGCAGCGTCCCCATGGCCACCCTCGAGCAACAACAGCCCTCGCATCGCGGCGGGAACGGCCCAGCACCACTGGAGCCCACGCCGCCGGAGATCTCGCCGGTCCGCGTTGCGCTGCTGCTGATCGTGCTCGCCGGGCTCGCTTTCGGCGTGTGGAGGCTGATCAGCGACGGAACCTCAGCCGCCGAGGCGCGGTCCGATGCGGCGCCGGTGTACGAGCCCTACGTCGATGTGACCCAGACGCCGATCTACCCATTCCAGCTGCCCTCCGCCAACCCAGTCGCCGGCGTCTACCTCGCGTTCATCGTCAGCGACCCCTCGCAGCCGTGCACGCCCTCGTGGGGTGCCTATTACACGCTCGAACAGGCCGAGCAGTCGCTCGACCTCGACGCTCGCACGGCCCAGCTGCGCAACCAGGGTGGGAGCGTGATGGTCTCCTACGGCGGTCGCGACAACAGCGAGCTGGCGACCGGATGCACCGACCCAAGCAAGCTCCTGCAGGCGTATATGGCCCCGATCGACCGCTACCACGCCACCGCGATCGACCTCGACCTCGAGGGGCAGACCCTCGCCGACACGGCGGCTGACGCGCGACGCGCGCAGGCAATTGCGGCGGCGCAGCGGCAGATGGCGGCCCGCCACGCGCCGCTGGCCGTCTGGATGACCCTGCCGGTCTCGCACGCCGGGCTGACCGCCGAAGGGATCACCTCGGTGCGGTCGATGCTGGCCGCGCATGTCAAGCTCGCCGGCGTCAACGCGATGGCGATGGACTTCGGGCCAGACGAAGGCGCTGCCCAGAACATGGTGGGCACCGTCGAGCGAGCGCTCTACGCCACCCATGCGCAGGTACAGTCGCTCTGGAGCGCAGCGGGGCTCGCGAGCGGCGCCGCGGCGGCCTGGGGCCATCTCGGCGTGACGGTTATGCTCGGTGTCAACGACGTCGCCGATCAGCGCTTTACCACCCATGACGCCCACGAGCTCGCAGTGTTCGTCAACGATCACGGGATTCCGCGGGTCTCGGCCTGGTCGCTCAACCGCGACTCCGAGTGCGGAGGCGCGTTCGCCCAGACCGAAGTCAGCTCCAACACGTGCAGCGGCGTCCTGCAGACCTCGCTGCAGTTCACCCGCATCTTCAGCTCACTGAAGGGCACAAAGACCGCACGCCCGCAGAACGAAGCGAGCACCTCTGTTGCGCAGCAGCCTGCCCCGGCCTCGACCAACGACCCGGCCGACAGCCCCTACCCGATCTGGCGATCGACGGCCGCATACGGCAGCGGTTACAAGGTCGTGTGGGAGGGCGAAATCTATGAAGCGAGCTGGTGGACCCAGGGCACCCCGCCGGGCTCCGCGGCGGCGGACTCGCCCACCGGGCCCTGGCAGCTGATCGGCCCGGTGCCAGCCGGCAGTCATACGCCCAAGCTGGTGCTGCTGGCGTCAGGCAATCTGCCTGCCTGGTCGGCTGACACCGTCTACCACCAGGGCGAAAGGGTCAGCTTCGCGGGGCTGCCATATGAGGCGCGCTGGTACACCCGCGGCGAACAGCCCCGTGAGGAACTGCCCTCCAGTTCGAATGTGCCGTGGGAGCCGCTGTTCGAGTACCCCGGCGAGCCGACCGACTCCGGCAGCGAAGCGGGTGCGGAGTGATGGCTCTCCTGAACCGCCACAAGCAGACGAGCCCCGGAATCCGACGCCAGTGGGGCGCCGACTCGCACGAGGATCCGATGCCGGCGGTGCCGCGCGTCGCCGGCGAGTGGGCGATGGCGTTTGGTCGCGCCGCCGTGGTGCTCACCGTGGTCGCCTGGGTGGCGCTGGTCGTGACGGTGCTCAACGGCCAAGTGATCGAAGGGGTCTCCGGTCATGCCAGCCTGCTGGAGACGGTCGGCTTCCTGATCGCGGTCAGCCTGCTCGCAGCCTCGGCCACCGCCTATCTGTTCGGGCGGCTCGGGTTCTATTACCGTGCCCGGCAGCATCGCCGGATGCCGCGAGCGAAGATCGACGAGTTCTTCGACCACCGCCAGCCGACTTTGACCGCACTGGTGCCCTCCTACCAGGAGGAGCCGGGCGTGATCCTGATGACCCTGCTCTCGACGGCGCTGCAGGAGTACCCGGATCTGCGCGTGGTCCTGTTGATCGACGATCCGCCCAACCCCCGTTACAGCGGACCGCGGCAGCTGCTCGACAGCGCGCTGGCGCTGCCGGCCGAAGTCGAGCGGCTGCTCTCCGAGCCACGCCGCCGCTTCGATCTGATGCTGGAGCGGTTCGAATCCACCGTCGATCCAGACGAGCAGACCAGCTGCGAGGATCTCCTCGCGCTCGCGGGCGAGTACGAGTATGCCGCCGCCTGGATCCAGTCGCTGGCCAAGCAGTACAAGGTCTCCGATCACAACGAGCGCTTCTTTACCAACCACGTGCTCGGCCGGCTCTCCGCCGACCTGGCGCTGACAGGTCAGGCGCTGCGGGCCGCGGCCGACGACGATCCCGGCAAGCTGTCGCAGGCGCGCCTGGAGCAGCTCTACCGGCGACTCGCCTGGACGTTTCGGGCGGAGATTTCGAGCTTCCAGCGCAAGCGCTACACCTCGCTCTCGGCTGAGCCGAACAAGGCGATGAACCTGAACAGCTACATCGGGCTGATGGGCGGCAGCTACCTGGAGGTGCAGACGCCGGCGGGGCTGAACCTGGTTTCAGCGGGCGAGGCCGCGCCTGACCTGGTCGTGCCGGAATGCGACTACGTGATGACGATCGACGCCGACAGCGTGATCATGCCGGAGTACTGCCTGCGGCTGGTCCACCTGCTCGAGCGGGAGGAGAACAGCCACATCGCCGTGGCGCAATCCCCCTACAGCGCGTTCCCCGGCGCCGCCACCCGCATCGAGCGGATCGCGGGCGCGACCACCGACCTGCAGCACATCATCCACCAGGGGATGACCTACCACTCGGCGTCCTTCTGGGTCGGCGCGAACGCGATCCTGCGCAAACGCGCGCTCAAGGACATCGAGGAGATCGAGTACAAGGGCGAGTTTCAGATTCGCCGCTACATCTCCGACCGCACCGTGATCGAGGACACCGAGTCGACGATCGACCTCGCCGCCCGCGGCTGGACCCTGCACAACTATCCCGAGCGTCTTGCCTACAGCGCGACGCCGCCCGACTTCGGCTCGCTCTGCATCCAGCGCCACCGCTGGGCCAATGGCGGGCTGTTGATCATTCCCAAGCTGGTGCGCGCGGTGCGCCGACGCCGGCAGCGCGAAGAGCGCACCAGCATCGGCGAGCTGCTGCTGCGCATGAACTACATGGCCTCGATCTTCTGGAGCTCGCTGTTCGTCCTGTGCCTGATGGTGATCCCGTTCAGCGGCCATCTGATCTCACCACTCACCTACGCGGTCGCGGCGCCCTACTTCCTGGCGATGGCCGTCGACCTTCACTACTGCGGCTACAGGCGACTCGACGCGGCCCGCATATACGGGTTCAACCTGCTGCTGCTGCCCGTCAATCTCGCGGGCAGCCTCAGCTCGATCGTGCAGGCCCTGACAGGCGCGAAGGGCAAATTCATTCGCACCCCGAAGGTGCGCGACCGCACGATTCCCGCGTTCGCTTACGTCGTGCTCCCCTACGCGCTCGTCGGCTTCTCGGCCTACACGTTCAAGCTGGCATGGGACAGGGGCTTCTGGTCCAACGCGATCTTCGCCGCGATCAACGGTCTGCTTGGCGCATACGCGATCGTCGCGTTCATCGGCCTGCGCAACTCCGTCGTGGATATCTGGGCCAACGTGCTCTCCTGGCTCTACAAGCCGCAGCGCTACAACTCGACGCCAGCGCGCACCCGCGGACCAGTTGCCGCTCCCGATGCGCAGGCGGTCTCCAACTGGGAGCTGGTGCTCTACATGGGGTTCGCCGACCGCCGCCGCAGAGCTCGCGATGCGGCCAGCGAGCTCTCAGATCCCGACCGTGCTCCGCTGCCCCTGCCGGTCGCCGCCCCGGTCATCGACCCCGGGCAGATCGAGCAGATCGAGCAGGTGGAGCGACTTTCCCAGGGCGCCTGATCTACCCGATTAGCCCGGAGCGGTCGTCGGCGGCCGAGTTGGCCGGTTGTTCGCCGCCATCGCCTCGCGTCATGGCGCTCCGAACCACGTGGTCAGCGCATCGCGCAGCCCGGCATCCGTGTCATCGCTCACCCAGGCGACATATCCGTCGGGCCGGATCAACATGGCGGTGGGAGCGATGACCACGCCAAGCACCGGAAACTCCCAGACGCCGGTATATTCAGCATCAATCAGCTGGACACGGTCAGCCCATGGAGCGATGTCAAATCCGCCCGCCTCGCCGAGGTTGAGTAGCACCGGCCTGGCGTCGTGCAGCAGCTCGAAGACCCGCAGCGGGCCGTCGGCAGTCGCGAGGTCCAGATCGGGCATGCGGCGCCCGAGCAGCGGATGGCCCTCGCCGAGGTCGTAGTGAATGTCCAGCCCCGAGATGGTCCCGGCGAGCCGTTTGCGAGGCTCGTCCATCGTTATGAGCTCCGACACGACACCTACCAGGGCCTTCATGCGCTCATCGTGGCGCTGGAGCACGGTTTTGGCCATCGTGTACTGGAGCGCGCGGGCAGCGACCGGGTGACGCTCGTCGTGATAGGTATCCAGGAGGCTCTCGGGTGAAGTCCCCTCGATCACCTGGGCCAGCTTCCATCCCAGGTTGACGGCATCTTGCACGCCGATACTGAGGCCCTGTCCACCGGCTGGATAATGCACGTGCGCCGAGTCGCCGGCGAGCAGAACTCGTCCCGCTCGGTAGGCGGCCGCCTGACGTGTCACGTCGGTGAACCTCGAGATCCACGTGGGGCTGTGGACCCCGAAGTCGGTGCCGTATACGGCGATGAGCGCATCGCTGAGATCGTGCAGGGTGGGCTCGCTGCCGGGCCCGAGCTGCCTCTCCGTCACCGTGACTCGGACGGGGCCCCGATCTCCGTAGACCACCTCGCCGTCGCGGATCTCGTACTCCAACCTGCCGATGCCGTGGATGCCAAAGGCGTCCTGCCGGATACCCAACTCCGGCTTCTCGGTCATCTCGACCTCGGCGATCAGGTTGCTCCTCGTCGCATCCCACCCGGGGAACTCGATGCCGGATGTTTTACGTACGACGCTCCGTCCTCCGTCGCACCCGACGAGGTACTGCGCCCGCAGCGTCTGGCCGTCGACCAGCTCGACGTCGACGCCGGTGTCGTCTTGCGCGAAGCCCGTCACCTCGCATCCGTAATGGACCTGCACCGGCAGTTCGGCGATCCAGGCGGCCATGATCCGCTCGATCTGGTTCTGCCAGATCCCGAGCGAGTACGGGTGACGCGTCGGGAAGTCACTCATGTCCAACACGGTCGTGCCGAACATCGCGGCCTGGGCCACCTGGCCCTCCGCGAGGAAGCGATCGGCGACCCCGCGCTGGTCCAGCACCTCGATCGTGCGCGAGTGAAACCCGCCGGCCCGCGAGCCGGCGAGCACGTGATCCGCGCGCCGCTCGAGGACCGCCACGTCGACCTTCGCCAACGCCAACTCAGCCGCCAGCATCATCCCCGCCGGACCGCCTCCCGCGATCACCACCGCGTGCTCGGTCATAGCCACACTCCCACCGGATACGTCGACAACAACACAGGCATCTCGCGACTCCAATCTCTGTAGGTACTGGTCTCGGCCAGCGGTTTTACAGCACAACCCGGGGCTTCATGAAGGCCCCGTGTTTGGTATAAATTGGAGGTGGAGAGGAGCAGGTAATCGCCTTCCACCGTCGGTGGTGACGGCTGTTGGCCGTCCCGTGCTCAGGGCTTGGCCGGCTGCCCGACCCGAGCGCGCGCCGAGCGCACGAGATCGCGCGCGCCACGCAGCTCGCGGGCGGTGAAGAAGCGGGTCGCGATCAGCAGCGCGGGGGCGAGCATGAACCACAGCGCCCGCAGCGCGAGACCCTCGAGGCCGCTGGTCGGCAGCAGCAGCTCGCCTGAGACCGCCACGGAGGCGAAGATCGCCACCAGCAAGGCGAGACGGGGCCAGTCGAAGGCCACGTGGAAGAGCGAACGCGTGAGGACGTAGAACACGGCGAGCATCGCGACGTAGGCGCCACAGAGAGCGAGGCCCGCTCCCGCGATGCCGAGGTTGGCACCGCCCGCGGGCACCAGCCACAGCAGTAGCGCCACGTTGACCGCCAAGCCCGCCGCGGCCGCGGGGAAGTTGCGCGCCGTGTTGCCCGCACGACCGGCGAGCACCATCAACACCGGGTAGAGCCCGTACAGCGCCCAACCGAGCGCCAGCCACGGCAGCGCCCGGTAGGCGCCGAAGTATTCGGGCGCCGCCAGCAGGCGCACCAGCCAGCGGCCGAGCAGCGCCACGCCGCAGACCATCAACCCCGTCGCCAGCACGTAGTAGGTGGTGACGAGCGAGTAGAGCCGTGAGGCGTCCTTGTCGCTCTTGATCGAGTAAGCCAGCGGCGGCCACGCGTACTGGAAGCCCCGCACCAGCAGGAACACCACCGTGGCGAGTTGCAGCGCGATCGAGTACAGGCCCGCCGCGCTTTCGGAGTAGACGCGGAAGAGGTAGAGGCGGTCCACCACCTGCAGCGCGTATACGCTCGCGTCGGCCGGCACTGTCGGCGCGCCAAAGCGCAGCATTGCACGGAGGTCGTGGAAACGAAAGCGCAGGGAGAAGCGGCGCGCGCGGGCAAGGACGACCCACAGGCCGAGCACGACCACGGCCGAGGCTCCGAAGTTGCCGAGCAACAGGCCCCGCGCCTGCTGGTCTGCGAACACGACCAGCAGCACGGTGAACGTAACCGTCATCGCCACGTTGGCCATCGACGCGTACAGGTAGGCGCGCGCGCGTTCGTCCACACGCAGCTGGGCGTAGGCCATTTCGAGATTGGTGAAGGCCCACATGCCGAGGATCGCGCAGTCCATCAGGTCGGGGTCGCGAAAGCCAAGGATCAGCTGGCAGAGCTCGGCCGAGAAGGCCAGTGCGACCAGCGCGGCGACCGTCGTCGTCCATGCGACCGTCGCCGTCACCGTACGTGCGATCCGCGCGCGGCGCTCGGCATCCTCGTCGGCGAAGTAGAAGCGCACGAACGCCTCCCCCAGCCCCACGCGCAGGACGATGCTCGACAGGATCACCGCGGTCAGCAGCGACTGGTAGGCGCCGTAGCCCCGCGTCGGCACGTGGCGCGTGTAGAGCGGCAGCAGGATCACCGCGAGGCCCTTTGCCACGATGTCGGCCGCCTGGTAGGCCGCGCCGGTGGTGAGCAGGCGCTTCAGGTAGTCGCGCACGGCTAGCAACCTAGCCGGTATAGCCGCCACCGACTGGCACGGGAGAGTTAAACGCCTCCACGGCGTTCGCCGGACAAGCGAGGCAAAGATCAAGGCCCGCCCACCCACGTGGCGTGCTGGCCGAAACGGGGACTCGCGCTGAAAGCGCGTGTCATCCGGCTTCGGTACGCGAGCCACCGAGGACAACGCCTCGCGCCGTGCGGCGGGCGTCGTGGGCGAGCGCAACGCCGATCCCCAGCAAAACCCACGTCTCCGGGTCCTCGAGGAAGTCGGCGTAGGTGAAGGTGTGCAGCACCAGTGCCGCGAAGCAGGCCGCCAGCGCGACCCTTGGGGGTGAGCGGCCCGCCCCGCGGAACAGCGCCGCGAAGGCCACGACGAGCAGCGCCACGTACAGCGCCAGGCCCACGATCCCCTGCTCGGCCGCGACGGTGATCGGGATCGTGTGCGAGGCCGAGGTCGCACTAGTGCTGGTGACGTGTTCGTGGGCGCGGTACTCCTGCGCGAACGAGCCCGGCCCGAAGCCCTGCAGGGGACGGTCGGCGAACAGACCCAGCCCCCCTTCGATCAGTTTCGTGCGCCCGCTGGTGGCGTTGCTCGCCGAGCCGCCTTTGCCCGTCAACCCGAGGTGCAGGCTCGGCGGCGCCACTGCCACTGCCACCAGGGCGATCGCCGCCAGCGCGACCGTCACGTAGATCGTGCCGCGGACGTCCCAACGGTAGGCCGCCAGCACCGCCAGACCGACTAGCAGGGCCGCGATGCTCGACTGCGAGAAGCTCGTCACCAGACCCGCCAGCAGCCACAGCAGCACCGCCCCGCCGAGCAGCACCTCGCGCCGGCGCACGCCCCACAGCACCACCGTCGTCACCCCGATCATCACCAGCGCGAGGAAGCGGCCGTAGATGTTCGGGTCGAAGAACAGCGAGTTCACCCGGAAGTAGTTGCCGTACTGGTCGGCCGCCACCACCTTCGGGTTCAGGAACAACTGCTTGCGGTCGTACTCGACGAAGCCGATCCCCGCGAACACCACCGCGAGCGCCACCGCCACCGCGAGGCACTGCAACAGCAACTCGCGCGTCCACTCCACCTCGCGCAGCAGCGCGAACAAGAGCGCGAACGGCAGGTAGAAGAAGACCATGTTCTCCAACGCCTTGGAGAAGTCCGCGGAGTAAGCGGCCTGCAGTGCGTACAACACGACCGCGGCGAGCAGCAGCCATTCGAGCAGTACCGGCCCGGCCCGTTCGGGGCGCTCAAAGTCGTTGCGCAGCCGCGGAATCAGATACGCAAGCGCGCCGGCGCCAACCACCAGGTAGAGGGGAATCAGGAGATTCGAGGTACTGCCGCCCGTCGCGACCGGCAGGCGGAACGGAAGCGCGAAGACTGCCAGCAGCGGGAACGCTCGCGGCTCTCTGTAAATCAGCACGGCGAGCGCGAGTACCACAATCGCCCCCAACACGACCGCGGCGCCAGCCTCCGCGGGGTGGTCTCGCAAGTGTGTCAACTGCGAGGTGTGCCAGATATCGGCCAGCAGCAGCGCCGGCGTCACTACGAGCATGGCGAGCATCGCCAGCGCCCGCGAGCGTTCCGATACCCGCGGCGGACGCGCAAGCACGACCACCGCAACGAGCAGCGCTGCTGCGATTACACCAAGCTTCTCGACTCCCTCTCCAAAACCATGTGCGGTGGCGAAGATCACGGGCGTCGTTCCAGTTTGAAGCCGTGCGTGGAGTCGCGCGTGAGGCTCTGATTGCGCAGGCTCACACTCAGGTGGTATTCACCCTGGGGCGCCAGACCTCCACTCTGCGTAGGACCCAGCTGGCCATTCCAGCACAGTGACAGCGGTTTGTAGCGTTCCACCGGCAGGTCGCGCACAATCGTGGCCACGTCGTGGTTCGCGCCATCGACGATCGCGACCGTCACTTCGTCGGCCTGCGCGATCTTGAACGCGAGGTACTCCACCCGTTCACTTGAGTTCACCAGTCGTGCCGGCACCCTCCCACGGCAGGCCGCTGCCGGCGCTCGGCTCGGGGTGAAGCTTTCATCCATCTTGAATTCCTGCACTGGCGTCGGAGTGTGCTTGAGCCGCTGCGTCAACACGAACGCGACGAAGCAAGCCACCACCAACACGGCGAACACCACGCGTGCGAGCTTCTGAATTTCCCGTGTCTCACCAGGCGCGACCCACCCGGCGGAGCCCGGGATGGGGCCCCGCCCGCCCGCGCAGCCCATCCCGATTAATCCTTTCCATCCAAGGCAAAGCGCTCCACGGTGTCCGAGCGCAACCCCAAGCGCAGCGTCTCCAGTGAGAGCACATCGTTCGGGGCGATGTTGCCGAGGTTGCACTCGCTGCCGAAGAAGTCCAGCAGCCACACCTGCTGGGCCTTGAGCGGCGCCTCGAAGATCATCCGCTCGGGGTCCACCGCGTGCGCGATCTCGTCGATCAGGCCGCTGCGCACCTCGCCGTCAGCGCGGTAGATGCCGGCCGTGCCCGACTCGCGCGCCTCGGCAACCACCTTCCACGCGCCAGCCTCCAGGTCGCGTTCGATCTGCTCCACCCATACGTACGGGGCCATGATGAAGTCGGCGTCCTTGCTGCCGACCTCGGCGAGCACAGTGAAGCCGGTTGCGACGAGTGTGCGGATCAGATGCGCCTTCACCTCGGGCTCCAGCGCGATCGTGCCGTCAGAGACCTCGACGTGGCGCAGCCCCAGCTCCTTCAGCCACGCGATCAGCCCCTCGACGCGGCCCTGCTTGATCGCCAGCTCGGTGAGCGTGCCGCCGAGCACCACGGGGATGCCGTGCGCGGCGTAGCGCTCCAGCTTCGGCTTCAGGTTGGCGCTGACCAACGCCGTGCCCCAGCCCAGCTTGACGATGTCCACGTACGCGCCGGCGACCTCCAGCATCCCCTCCACCTCGGCGCTCGACAGGCCCCTGTCGAGCACGTGCGTGAGGCCCCGCGCACGCGGCTTTGCCGAGCGTTCGGGGAGCTTCAGGAAGCTGCTGGTCGGGGACTCCGGGCTCATGCGCTCTCGCGGGGGAGATCGGCCAGCGCGGGCACTAGCCGGCGCCGGCGGACGCTTCATTGGCGGGCGTTTCGCTCGCGGCAGGGGCTTCGTTGCCCTGTGCTTCGCCGGCGCCCGGGGAGCCGCCCGCCGCCCCTTCGCTCGACGCTTCGCCGCTCCCGGCGCCGACCAGCGATTCCTTGTCGGCGCCGGCGATCACCACCACCGTGGCCCCACCGACCAGCGACGCGAGGGCGCCTTCCATCGGCGTAACCTCGCCGATGCCGAGCGTCTGCCCCACGTGCTGCGCTTCGGTGCGATGCCCGCTCGCGTACTCGACAACCGAGATCGAGCGGGCGCTCGGAGGCTTCGCGCCGGACGCCGCCGCCAGCGCGTAGCCGCTTTGGCGCAGGTTCCCCGCCAGCTTGTGCGCCAGCCCTTCCGCTTCGGTCGCGTTCAGCACGACCACGTGCGTCGACGCCGGGCTCGCCACGACGACGTGTCCGTGGTGCCCGCCGCTCGCGGTCGAGTGCGTCGTGGTACCCGTGCTCGGGCTGTTCGACCCGCCCCCGCCGGAGAGCAACACCACGGCCAGCACCGCCACCCCGACAATCACGCCGCCAGCGAGCAGCGCCACAGCTTTGCGCGAGGAGGGCTCTTCTTCGACCAAGAATTTGGGCCCGCCCACCCCGCCCACCCCTGAGGCTCCTCCATCCCGTCCCAACGCCCGCACGCTGCCGGGCTGGGCGACGCGCGCAGCGGTCGCGCGCGGAGCCACCGGGGCGGGAGGACGCGGCGGCAGCGGTTTGGCGCTCACCGCCACCGGAGCGGGAGGAACGCCAGATTTCGTGGGCGGCGGCACGGGCGCGCGCGGAGTGGCAGGCGGGGGGGAATCCACGACACGCGATGCCACCGCGGTGGAGGCGGCGGCCGCGGTCGCAGGGACGAGCGCACCCGCCGCGACGGCCGGCTCCGCTTCTGGCGGTTGCAGCTCCTGTGCCTGCCGCGCGGGCATTGGCTCTGCCTCGGCGGCGACCAGCTCGGGCTCGGCGGGGGGAGGCAGCTTGGAAGCATCCCCCTCTGCGGCCGGAGTCGGCAGCTGCGGCTGCGCCTCATCGGGCGTCGCGCCCTCCTCGGGCTTTGGCTCCTGCGCCTGCTTAGCAGCCCCCTCCGGCATCGCCTCCTCGGCCGGCACGGTATCCACGCCCGCCTGTGCGATACCCGCCACGGTCTGCGCGGTGGGCACGAACGCCGGCTGACCGGGGACGGGGGCTGGGGCTGGGAGCGGTGCCACCGTGGGGGCGGGCATTGCGTTGGGCGCCGGCTGGCCGGAAGCCACTGGGGCAGGTTGCCCGGGAATCGCCGCGATGGGTTGTCCGGCGGCGGTGAGCGCGGTGGCGGGGGGTTGCCCGGCTACTTGCCGCGCGATCATCGGTGTAGCGCGAGGCACGACCGGCTGCGCGGCCCGCTGGGCCCGCATCGCCGCCTCGGCGGCGACGCGCTGCTCGAGCTCGGCCGCGCGCTCGGGCGCGCGGCCGGCCCACTCGCGCAGGCGTTTGAGCTCGCGCGCCTGGGAGAACACCAGCAGCGAGAGGATCGCGATCCCGACCAGTGCCGCGAAGGCCGCGAGGGCCCCAACCTCGAGCAGTTTGTTGGAGAGCGAAAGCGCCGGCAGCAGTGCGATCATGCGTCGCCAGAGTGTATGAGGGGCACAGGCGCCGCGGATGCGGTTGCCGACTCGGACGCCGCGGACGCGCTCACGGGCTCACGCACGCGCGAGGTCAGGTCGGCGACCTTCGCGGCAAGCCCGGCGGCGTCGCCCTCGAGCACGAGCAGGTTGATCTCGGCGAACACCCCCTCCACGACCTCCGGCGCGAGCGGGGAGCGCTCGGCGCGCAGGATCTTCTCGGTGGCAGTCGGCCGCGGGCGCTCGTAGCCGTTGAACAGCTCCTCGTGCAGCTTCTCCCCCGGCCGGCGCCCGACCTCCTCGATCTCGATGTCGCGGTCGGGGTCCAGGCCCGAGAGCTCGATCATCGCCCGCGCCAGCTCGACGATCCGCACCGGCTCGCCCATGTCGAGCACCAGCACCTCGGCCGTGGACGCCCCCCCGGCGGCGGGTGCGCCCGGATCGTCATCGGGTCGCCCGCGCCCTCCCGCCCCGCGCCGAAGCCCACCCGCCTCGACGCCGTTGCGGGCAATCGCGGGGGTCTGGAGGCCGAGCGAGCCCGCGCGGATGATCAGCTGCACGGCCTCGGGGATCGTCATGAAGTAGCGCGTCATGCGCCGGTCGGTGACCGTCACCGGGCCCCCGCGCGCGATCTGGCGGCGGAAGATCGGCACCACGCTGCCGGAGGAGCCGAGCACGTTGCCGAAGCGCACCGCCTTGTACACGGTGCCCGACCAGCGCGCGGCGGCCCCCTCCAACGCAAGCTCCGCCAGCGCCTTGGAGGCGCCCATCACCGTGGCGGGGGCGACGGCCTTGTCGGTCGAGACGAGCACGAAGCGCTCCACCCCGAGCTCCCCGCACACGTGCGCCATCACGCGCGTGGCGATCGCGTTGTTGCGTACCGCCTCGACCGGGTTTGCCTCCATCAGCCCCACGTGCTTGTAGGCGGCGGCGTGGAAGACGACGGTGGGGCGGTACTCGGCGAGCACCTCGCGCATCCGCTCCTCCTCCTTGCAATCCCCCAGCACCGCCGCCAGCGACGCCGGCGGCACGTGGCGCTCGTCCAGCAGTTCGCGATGGATCGCGAACAGGTTGTCCTCGGCGTGGTCGAGCAGCACCAGGCGCCGCGGGCCCACATGCGCGATCTGGCGGCACAGCTCCGCGCCGATCGAGCCGCCGGCGCCGCTAACCAGCACGACCGCCTCGCGCGCCAGGTAGGCACCGACGCGGTCGAGCTCCATTACCACCGGCTCGCGCCCAAGCACGTCCTCGACGCGCACCTCGCGCACCTGGCGGGCGATCGCGTTGAGCGCGGTGCCGTCGCGGCGAGGGTGGGTGGGGTCCCCATCCTTCAGCAGCTCGAACACCGTCGGTAGCGTGCGCACCGGGATCGACCGGGCGCGACACTCGCGCACCACGCGCGCGCGGGTGGAGCCCGGCGCCGAGGGGATCGCGATGATCACTTCCTCGGGCTCGGCCTCCTCCAGGATGCGGGGTAGATCGGCCTCGGTGTTGCCTCTTACCTTCACGCCGTCGATCCGCATGCCCTGCTTGCGCGGGTCGTCGTCGAGGAAGCCGACGGGGGCCAGCCCCAGCTCGCGGTTGCGCGCGATCTCGCGCAGCACCAGCCGCCCGCCTTCGCCGGCGCCGACGATCAGCACGCCCCGCTCGCCCTCGCGCACACCGCGGAAGGCGCCCTGCAGGCGCCGTTCGCGCAGCGCGCGGGCCAGCACTCGCAAACCGACCAGCGCGCTCAAAGCGAGCAGGAAGAAGAGCACGATCACCCCGAGCGGCAGGTCCACCGTGCTCGCGCCCGCCGGGCGGCCGGCGCGGTAGGGGCCGTAGGGGATCTGCACCGGGCGCGCCACCGCCACGCCGACGACCGCCAGCAGCACGATCGCGATCACCCCCCGCAGGATCGCCTCGTAGTCGCGCTGTCCGGCGTAGCTCCAGCTGCGTAGGTACACGCGCGCAAGCACCAGCACCACCACGCCGCCGAGCGCCACCCACCAGATCGTGCGCTCCAGCAGCAGCGTGTAGCGGTGCGTGAGTCCCTCGTCGAAGCGCAGCTGGAAGGCGAGGTAGTACGCGAGCGCGACCAGCACCCCGTCCACGGCGAGCTGGGGCAGCATGTGCCGGTGGAAGGGGATGGGGGCCCACCCACCCACCGAGCGGAGACGTCGGCGCATTGCAGGGAATTGTAGGCTGCGCGGCGCCCGGTGGACCGTGCCTCGTACGCCATCGCCGGCTACTGGGTGCGCCACAGGCAGGGGTGGTCGGCCGCCGGGATGAGACGTGCTCTATTTGAAGAGTGTCAATCCCGAGATCGCCGCTGTTTCGCCGTTCGGCGGTAGGCGCGTGATCCACAGCAGGTAGTAGCGGAACGCGACCCCATGGGTGTCCAGGCGAATCGTGCTCTGCGACCCGATCGCGCGCGGCGGCGCCAGTTCTCTCCAGCCGCGCTGGGGGAGGCTCTCGGGGTTTTCGTAGGGGAGGTTGGCGTCGAAGCTCTTGGCGGCGTAGACGGCGGCGGTGAAGCCCGGCGTAGGCGTCTGCACCTCGATCGCGCGAGCGCGCAGCCCGGGGGCCGCGTCGATGTAGATCCCCGTCCCCGGCTTGTGCCCGAACGTGTCTTCGCGGTAGTGCTCGGTGCTCCACACGGTTTCGGGGTCGCCGTCGACCACGTTGGCCACCTGAGTCGGGTGTTCGGGTTCGTTGCCGTAGGGGTTGTAGTCGTGCGCGGAGGTCTGTTCCAGGGCGACCGGGGAGAGACCCGGCTGGGCGTCCACGTCGGGGGCGACGCCGCGGTGGGCGTTGCCGGCAATCAACGCCAGCGTGAGCGCCACCAAGCCGGCGAGCAGCGCCAGCGAGCCCAGCCAGCGAGCCGGGTGGCGCATCCGCCACGGCAGCCGGCGGCGTGCCGGGGCCGGCAGCGTACGCAGCACCGTGGTGACCTCCCCGGTGCTCTGCCCCGCACGCGCCACCTCGATCGCGAGCACCTCCTCGAGGTCGGCGAGCAGCGTGAGGATGTCGGGGTAGCGGCGGGCGAGATCCTTCGCGGTGGCGCGTTCCACGACGGCGGCGGTCGCGGCCGACACCTCTGGCCGGCGGTACTGCACGTCCGGTATCTCCTCGCGCACGTGGCGCATCGCTACGGCGACCGGGGTGGCGCCGGTGAAGGGAATCGCACCGGTTAGCATCTCGTACAGCACGACCCCCAACGAGTAGATGTCGGATTGGCCGGTGACCTTGTGGCCGAGCGCCTGCTCCGGAGAGACGTAGTCGGTCGTACCGAGCACGCGCCCGTCGAGCGTCAACCCCTCCTCGGTGAGCGTGCGGGCGATCCCGAAGTCGGTGATCTTGGCGGTGCCCTCCGCCGTCAAGAGCACATTCTGGGGCTTCACGTCGCGGTGCACGATGTGATGTTCGTGCGCCGCCCCCAGCGCCCGTGCGATCTCGATCGCGTACGCGATCGCCTCGGTGATCTCGAGTGGGCCGTCGCGACGGATCAGCGCCTTCAGCGTCTCCCCGTCCACGTACTCGAAGACGATGTACGGCGTCGCGGGGTGGGTGGGATCCCTATCTGTGGGATCCCTATCTGTGGGATCTCCATCCGTGGGACCTTCATCCACCTCCTCGCCGGCGTCGATCACGGTCACGATGTGCGCGTGGCTGAGCTGCGCCACCGCGCGCGCCTCGCGGCGAAAGCGCTCCAGCTGGTCGGAGTCCGAGGCGATCTCGCGGTGCATCAGCTTGATCGCCACCGGCCGTTCCAGCACCGCGTCGAAGGCGCGGTACACCGTCGACATCCCGCCCTTGCCGATCTCCTCGTCGAGGCGGTAGCGCCCGCCGAGCGCGGTGCCGAGCATCGCTTGCGACATCCCCCTATTTTGCGCGTTCCGCGGGCGGGAGGGAATCTCCGGTTGCAGGGAACCGGCGGATGGTCGTGCGCGGCCGATCGACGGCGCGGTGGGAGCGGCCAATCCGGGATCGAGGGCTTACAGCGCGATCAGCGCGATCCCCATCAGCGCCGCCGCGACCCCGACGGCCTGAAACCGCGACAGCCGCTCGCCCAGCAGGCCCATACCGAGGGCGACCGTGACGATCGGAAAGAGCGAGCCGAGCACCGACACCAGCGAGAGCTGGCCGTGGGCGGCGGCCGTCGTGTACATGATCGTGCCGATCACCAGCAGCACGCCCGGGATCGCAAACAGCGCGCTCCCGCGAACGAATCTGATCCCGCGCAGCTCGCGTCCGGCCCACAGCGCAAGCAGCGCCACCAGCGCAAGGCGCGCGTCGAGCAGCGCCCACGCGCGCCCATGCTCCGATGCCTTCGGCAGTGCCGTCAGAAAGACCCCGAAGGCCACAGCCGAGCCCGCCGCCCACAGCACCGCCGCACGCGGGTCGGGATAGTGCGCGGTCGTGTGATGAGCGGAGCCGCGACGCGCGACGAGCACGGCGCCGCCCATCGCCAGCACCAGCCCGACCGCCTGCGCCGGCCTCAGCGAATCGCCGCTGGCAAGACCCCACGCGACGGGGATCACGACCCCCGAAGCCCCGATCGGCGCCACCACCGACAGCGGCCCCAGCTCGGCCGCCTTGTAGAAGCCGATCAACCCACCGGCATTGCCGGCGCCCGCCAGCAGCGCCAGCCCAACGTCGGAGGAGGGCAGCGCCCGGCCCCCTTCCAGTGCCAGATACAGCGCACACGCGACAAGCGCGGCTGCCTGCGAGAGCACCAGCACCGTCACCAGCTGGTGACGGCGCACCAGCTGCGGGCCGATGAAGTTCGACACGCCGTAACACAGCGAGGCGCCGAGGGCGAGGGTGATCGCGAGCATTGGCGGTGAGTCTGGCAGTCGGGGGGCACCTCGCCGGCTACGCTGCCCCATATGCGCACGATCCCCACAGCGCCAATCGCGGCCGCCTCGCTGATCGTCGGTTACGCGGCGGTGGTAGCCACAGGCTCGCGGACGCTGGGAGGCGTGGTCCTGGCGCTCGGGGGCCTGTGGTGCATCCACGCCTGGTTGCAGCGCCACGGCGTACGGACAGCCACCACGCTTGGCTGCGTCGGGCTTGGCCTGTTCGTCGTCTCGCACCTGCTGGCGCTGGTGGTCGGAGCCTGGCCCTCCGTCCTGGTCGTCGCGGGGGCCATGGGGGTGGCGACCTGGGTTCGGGCGGACTCACTTGGCGGGGCTCGTCGTCGCATAAGCTCTGCCTCATGAGACGTCCCGCCCTCGTCGCGACCGTCGCGCTGGCTCTCGCTCTGCCAGCCACCGCCGGTGCCTCCTCGCACGCGGTCAACTTCCAGACGAAGACCGCAGACGTGGCGTGCGGCATCGTGGCCTCGGTTCCCGGGACGTCGCTCGACCCCGGCGCAAGCAGTCGGCTCGAAGGCGAGTACCCGGGCCTGCAGTGCTCGGCGGTGGGCATCCCCAAGCCCAAGCACGGTTACGGCGACCCCTTTGTGCAGCTCGGGCAAGGGCAAGCCGGACGCGCCAAGCTGGTCGACGAGAGCCAGGACGAGCTCATCTCGGACGCCAACTTCGTGACGCTCGCACCGGGCTCAACCTGGACGCGCTACGGCATCACCTGCACGCTGAGCGAATCCTCGGTTCGCTGCACGAACAGTACGGGCCACGGCTTCGAAATCTCCACCGGCCATCTCAGCCTGTTCCCAACCGCCTCGGCAACCACCGCCTGCGGGAGCGTCAGCTACACGTTCCCGGGGACCCATGGCGAGGGCCGCGTGGCGCTGAACAACCTCACCGCCTCCGGCGTCTCGTGCGCGACCGCCCGCACCGTGGCCAGTGCGTTCATCGCCAACCACAAGCTTCCACCGGGTTGGCATGCGATGTCGAAGACGGTGGTGAGTCACGGCAATACGCTCGGCGAGGAGGTCCTCGCACGTGGCTCTGCACGTGTGATCGGCGACCTCGCCAATTGACACCGGCGCCCGGTGTCACGGGGCCAGCCGAGCCGGACCGTCGCAGACCTTCAGGTTTCGATCGTGACGAGCGTGCCAATCGGCGTGTAGGGCCAGATCTCCGCCGAGGCCGCAAGCGGGAGCTCGACGCAGCCGAGGCTCTGCGGGGTGCCGAACGAGGCGCGGTCGAAATTGTGCAGCGCGTCGCCGCCGTTGAAGTAGCTGACCCATTTGATCCCCGGATCTTCATAGTGCGAGCCGTCGGGGTTGGTGCCGCTCATCGTCGTTTCGGGGAGGTGCTCGAACACCGCGAACGTACCGAGTTCCGTTTCCGCCCCGGAGATGCCAGTGTTGGCTGGCGAGGTGATGATCGTCTGGCCGTTGTGCCACAGCGTCATCGTCTCCGGAACTTCGCGGTGTACGTACACGTAGCTGTAGCCGCTGGTGAGGCGCTTGCCGGCGATCGCGGCGGCCAGCAGCGCGTGCCATACCGTCGGCCCCGCGAGCCCGTCGACGGTGAGGTTGTTTTCGTCCTCGAACTTCATTACCGCCCCCTTGGTGATCTCGCTCGCAACGTCCGGGTTCCACATCGCCTGCAGCTGGTGGGGGGTGTTGGGGTAGCGCCAATTGAAGCTGCCGCCAGGAGGTTCGACCGCCGCCTGTGCCTGGGCGCTCGGCGTGCGGGGAACATTGCCCGCCCCCCGCCCGATGGCTGCCATACGACCGGAAGGTAGCCGGCTTGCGCGAGGAGCTGATGCAGCCGCAGCGTGGAGCCGGGCGGCACGGTCCATTCGATCTGGTTGGTGGTGCGCAGCCCGGCCCCGCCCGTCGTGACGGCCACCGCGCGCGGGAGCCGCACCTGCAGCTGGGAGTCCAGCGCGGCCCCCAACCCCGACGGGGTGAAGACGAGCGTGTGGCTATTGGTTTCGCGCCAGCTCCCGGGGGTACTCGGCGAGAGCTGAGGACGGGCCGAGCCCAACACTTCGCTCACCGGCTTGGAGAACGTCAGGTCGAGCGGCGTGGCGGGAGAGATGCGCGCGCCGGCCGCGGGAAAGCTGACCATCACCGGAGCCTGCGAGGGCGGGAACCAGCTCACCTGCGTGGGGGTACCGAGCCTCTCCCAAGGGCGTGGCGCAGCGGCGATCTCGATCGCCCCGGTCGATGCCTGCGACCCGAGCGAGACCGTGCTCTGGGCGTGGCTCAGCGTGTGGTGGGTAAAGCCATCGGCGCCGCTCCCGTAGGACACTGCCGACACGGGTTGATCAAAGCTCACGCGCACCGCCGAGCCCGAGGGCACCGTCATCCAGCGCTCGGTCACCTGCGCAGCGGGCGCGCGCAGCGTCAAGTGCTCGTTGCGCTCGCTTCCCAGCGCCCAGCTGAGCCATCCCGGCCGGCGAACCTCCACATCCACCGTCACCTGCTCGCCCGGAGTCAGCCGCCTCAGCGGAGTCAACCGCCCACCGTCGATCGCGAGCGGCACCCTCCGACCATCCGGCCCGTACGCCCGGACGCGCTCGATCGTCCCGCCCAGCGGCTGCACCGACACACGCGCGAGCGCCGTCGAATCGCTCGCCAGCGTCACGCTCGAGAAGGCCAGCACCGCCGCGGCGAGCAGCACGACGATCAGGACAAGCGTCATCCCCGCGCCGAGCAGGGCACGCGTCCGACGATGCTCAGGCGACACGGGGTCACGATGAGCCGAGGTCATCGTCATTGATGGATCGTAGGACGATTCGATGGGAATCGTCGCGTTCGCCATGCACGGCTTGTCGGCGTCGTTCCAGTCAGCGTCGTGGTGGCCGGTTGTGCAGTCGTTGATAAGCGAGCCGATAGACGGTGGGGCTTCGTGAACCGAGGGGGTGTAGCGGCCGACGTTGCTCTCGTGCGGGTGGGAGGATGGCTGTATGTCGCGGGCGGCGCTCGTGTTCGCCTGCTCCGATCAAGGGGGCCGGATAGCTATGGGCTTGTTCCGCAAGTATGTTGGCTACGGCAACGTGGTGTTGACGTTGGCGCTGTGTTTTCGATGAGCGGCGGGGCGCTTGGGGCGACGCATCGCCCTGTGGCGAGGACAGCGAAAAAACCCTCGCCTAGATATGTGATTACGGCAGCGAGCGAGATCAGCCCTGCGGTCTTGAAAGAAATCGAGGCGAAAGTGCTGGGCAAAGTGCCGGCTGGCGAGGGAGGAGCGCCGGGCAAGGAAGGCAGACAGGGGGTGCCAGGCCCGGCGGGCGAAACCGGCAAAGAAGGCAAGGGTGTGGCAAGCACGGAAGGCGAGCAGGGCCCGGAAGGCAAAGAAGGCAAGGAAGGCAAACAGGCCCGGAAGGCAAGGAGGGCGGGAGCAACGGTCTGTCTGGCGGGGAAGAGGCGACGCTGAAGGCGATCCTGCCGTATGTCAGGTTTGTGGCTTCGGGGGTGGCTGGTAAGCCTACGATCCAGTTCTCGGGGGCGAACGTGCAGGTTCTCTCCGGAGCCAAAGAGGCCGAAGCCACCGGTGTGGGCAACCTGATTGTCGGCAACGACGAAGAACCGCAGCCCCAGACGGGCTCCAATAACCTCGTGGTTGGCGGCTTGGGCCAGTCCTTTACGAGCTATGGGTCAATTCTTGGGGGGGCGGGCAACGTAGCTGGTGCCCCGTATGCGTCGGTTACCGGCGGTAGGTCCGGGAAGGCGGTCAAGGTGTTCTCGTCGGTGACGGGGGGCTATGAGAACAGCGCTGAAGGCGAATATGCCTCGGTCGCCGGCGGGAATGACAACACGGCCAGTGGTGTTTACTCTGCGGTGGTCGGCGGCAGGTCAAACCAGGCCTCGAAGATCGACTCGTCGGTGACGGGCGGCACCGCAAATGTCGCCGAAGGCGAAAGTGCCTCTGTCAGCGGCGGCTTTAACAACAAAGCTACGGCCATCGGCTCATCGGTGAGCGGGGGCACCTTGAACCTGGCGGACGGCTCGTTCGCGTCTTCGGTGAGCGGAGGCGCAAATAACATCGCCGAAGGCGAAAAGTCGTATGTCGGCGGCGGCGAACAGAACGCCGCTCATGGTAGTGACTCGGCGGTGCTGGGCGGCCGTTCGGATAAGGCTGTCGGTGAGTGGGACGCGGTGAGCGGAGGCCTTGAAAACGAAGCGCTCGCGGAAGGCTCTTCGGTGTCAGGCGGCAAGGCCAACGAGGCCAATGGCAACGACGCCTCGGTCAGCGGCGGGCACGACAACACGGCCGGTAGCGAAGCCGCCGCGGTCAGCGGGGGCGTCCTGAACAAAGCTGAAGGCACCAGCTCCTCGGTCAGCGGCGGCCGCGAAAACGCCGCGAGCGACGGCAATGCCTCGGTGTCCGGTGGCGAAAAGAACACGGCCACCAAGAAGGATGCGTCCGTGAGCGGCGGCAAGGAAAACGAAGCTGGCGGAGAAGGCGCATCGGTGAGCGGCGGCTCCAAGAACTTCGCCGTGGGCCCGCAGGCTTCGGTCACCGGTGGACGCACAAACTTTGCCATGGGCGAAGAAGCGTCGGTGACTGGCGGCTTCGACAACGAAGCCAGCGGCGAGTATCAGGCCTCGGTCAGCGGTGGCAATGGAGACAAAGCCACGGCAAAGTACTCCTGGGCCGGTGGCGGCGAGGACAACGAAGCGACGGGCGAGTACGCATCGGCGAGCGGGGGTACGTCAAGACGTGGCGAAGGGCTTGGATTCGTCGGTCGGCGGCGGCACCGAAAACCGCGCCGAAGCCAGCAAGTCCTCGGTGAGCGGCGGCTACCAGAATGTCGCTGAGGGTGAACAGGCCTCTGTGAGTGGTGGCGAGCTCAACGACGCAGCCGGGGTGGCGGCCTCCATCGGTGGTGGCTACAAAGGGAGCACCTTCAGTAGCGCTGCCTCGATCAGCGGAGGCAAGGAAAACTTCGCCCATGGCGAAGAGGCGTCGGTCAGCGGCGGCGAGAACAATTCAACCGAAGGCGACGGGGCGTCGGTCAGCGGCGGCTTTGGCAACAAAGCCAACGCCGAAGATGCCTCGGTCAGCGGAGGAGGTGCCAACACCGCAAGCGGCAAGTGGGCCTCCGTCGGCGGAGGCGGGCGGAACACTGCCAGCGGCACGAGCGCCTCTGTCAGCGGAGGGGACACGAATGTCGCCAATCAATATCACGCATCGATAAGCGGCGGCGCGGGCAACATTGCCAATGGCGAAGCCGCCTCCGTTAGCGGCGGCAACCAAAACACCGCCAACGGCCAATACGCCTCCGTCAGCGGAGGCGCATGGAACGTCGCAGGCGATCTTTGGGGCTCGATACTCGGTGGCTGTGAAAACTACACTGGCGAAGCGGTGCCCGCCATACCACCCTCCAAATGCAATACATTGTCAGAAGGTTCGAACCCCAACCAAACGGGCGCCAACACGGTCGTTGGCGGCCTCGAGAACAGTGCCCGGGGTGATTATGACTCGATCCTCGGCGGAGAGCTGAACTCGCTGTGGGGACGGTACGAAACTGAAGACTAAGGGTTCGCGACAAAGTCAGTGGCGGGATCGTCGTGCTGACGCTCTCGCTCGTCGTGTTCGCCGTGCACGTGCCGGTCATGATCGACTTCACGGTCGCACGCTACGCCGAGTTCGAAGAGGCCACCGCGGCCAGCGCCAGCGCTGCGCGGTAGAGCGCGAACGGCCACAGCGCCCGCGCGCGCCTGCCAGGGCGAATCAGCGGCACGCAGGCGAGCGTCGATAGGAATGCCGCCCCGGTACCCACCGCGAGCGTGGGAAATGCGCCCGGCGGGGCTCCACGCTGGGCGAGACGGGATGCCTTCAGGCCCGCGGCACCCGCGATCACGGGGAGGCCGACGCGCCAGGAGAGGGCGTGGGCGTCCTCGCGAGCGAAGCCGCGGGCGCGCGCGGCGGTGAGGGTGGCGCCGTTGCGCGAGACACCCGGGAGCAGGGCGAGCGCCTGCGCGAGGCCGAGCGCGAAGCCGTCGCGGGGTCCGAAGTCCGCGAGGTCGCGGGTCCCCGTGCGAGTGTCAGCCCACGCCATCGCGGCAGCGCCCACCGCCAGCCCCGCGGCAAGCGCGCGGGGACCGCTCGGACGGCGCTCGAGGCGTTGCTCCATGAGGTACCCGACGAGCGCCGGGGGGGCGAGCGCAAGCGCCGCCGACGCCAGTGCCCCGCCGTCCAGCTCACGCAGGGCCTGCCCCAGCTCGCCGCGCAGCGCGGCCGATTCGGGAGACACTCGCTTTACCGAAGCCGGGGGACACTCGCCTTCGGCGAGCGTCCCCGTTTCGGCCAACATCCCCGAATAGGCCAACAGCGCGGCAGCGGTGCCCGCGTGCAACGCGACCTCCAGAGAGTTGCGGAGCTCTGCCTCCCGCTGGGCGTGGGGCCAGCCCGCCAGTCGCGGGAGCAGGGCGATGTGCGCGGAGGATGAGACGGGCAGCACCTCGGTGGGGCCCTGCACGAGTCCCAGCAGCAGCGCGTGGCGCAGCGGCAGCTTCGTTGCCGGCGTGGCTCTGGGAGATCCCTCAGCCAACGTCTACGGGTGCCGACTCCGGAGACGAGGCGCGATCGGGGTCCTCCGCGGCGCCTTCGACGGCTACCACCTGGCCCACGCGGCGGCGGCGGACGATCCAATAGACGGCACCCACCACGACGAGCGCGACGATCGCGTAGTCGACGTACTCAAAGCCCTTGCGCACGCTCGTCCAGTCCCCGCCGAGCGCGTGGCCGGCAATGGCCAGCGCGAGCACCCAGGGAATCGAGCCGATCAGCGTGAGCACGGAGAAGCGTGGCAGTGGCATCTTTGCCACCCCCGCGGGCAGCGAGACGAAGGCGCGCACCAGGGGGATCATGCGGCCGAACAGGACCGTCATTTCGCCGTAGCGCGAAAACCAGCGGTCAGCGCGCTCGATCTGCGCTGGGTGGGTGGGCATCCATTTCACCAGGTGGCCGTGCCGTTCCATCAGCTCCAGGCGGCCGCCGCGGCCGATCGCGTAGCCGGCCCACGACCCCACCAGCGTGCCCAGCAGGCCCGCGAGCACGATGCCGGTCATCGTCAGGTGGTGGTGCGCGCCGGAGCCGCCGGGGTCCGCTACCGCGAAGCCCGCGAACAGCATCACGACCTCGGAGGGGATCGGAATGCAGGCCGAGCCGAGCGCCATCAGCAGGAACACCGCCGGCAGACCCCCGTCGCGGACGAGGTGCCAGGTGGCGGTGACAACCGATTCGGTGACCGAGGCGAGGATGAGCACAGGCGCGTCAACGATACCCGCCCCGTAGGGTCGCCGGGTAGGAGCGGGATCCCGTCGCGGCGCAGGCGGGCGATACCGTGCCGGGCGATGCGCGTTTGGATCGACCTCACCAACAGCCCCCACGTGCTGGTCATGCGGCCGGTGATCGAGGCGCTGGAGCACGACGGGCACGAGGTGCGGGTGACCGCCCGCGACTTCGCCCAGACGCTGGGGCTGCTGCGCCGCTTCCAGATCCCCCACACCGCGATCGGGCGCCACCGCGGCGAGCGACTGGCGGCGAAGGCCGGCGGCCTCGCGCTGCGCTCGGGGGCGCTGCTGCGCTGGGCACACGCCGAAGCGCTGGGATCGAGAGCCCAGCCCCCCTCCCCCTCCTCCCCACCTGCATCCGGCCGCTTCGACATCGCGCTCGGCCACGGCTCCAACGACGTGAGCGTCGCCGCTGCCCTGCTGCGGATTCCCAGCGCCACGATGTTCGACTACGAGTGGGCCACCGTGCAGCACCAGATCAACTGCCGCTTGGCCCGCGGGGTGGTGGTGCCCGAAGCGATCCCACCCGAGCGCCTCGACCGCTACGGCGCGCGTGGCAAGGTGCGTGCCTACGAGGGGCTGAAGGAGGAGTACTACCTCGCCGACTTCGAGCCCGACCGTGCGATCCTCGCCCAGCTGGGGCTCGACCCCGAGCGGCCGATCGTCGTGGTGCGCACCCCCCCGGAGGTTTCGCTCTACCACCGCTTCGAGAACGACCTCTTTACGCGTGTGCTCGAGCGCCTTCGCGAGGCGGCGGACAGCGCGGAGAGCGTGCAGTCGGTGGTGCTGCCCCGCACCCCAGCCCAGCGCGCGGAGCTGTGCTCCATCGACGGCTTCGTCGTCCCCGAGCAGGCCATCGACGCGCAGTCGTTGATCGCGCTCTCGGACCTCGTGATCTCCGCCGGCGGCACGATGAACCGTGAGGCCGTAGCGCTCGGCGTTCCGGTGTACACCACCTTCGAGGGCCGACTCGGGGCGGTCGACGAGCGGTTGATCGCCGAGGGCCGGCTGCACAAACTGCGCGACCCCATCCAAATAAACATCAAAAAAAGACCCTCCACCACTGCACACGCACGTATCCGGCGCGACCCGCGCGTGCTCGTCGATCTGCTGCTCTCGCCGCTGCGATGAATCGTTCTCTTCTTGCGACCCAACCAAATAAGAATGAGACTCAATCCCAGATGGTTAGGGGCTTGATTTTTGTTGTTGCACTCGCCTCCAACCAGCCGCCATCGGCCCACGGGCCTGCTTTTAGTACTGGTAGGAGCGCTTGGCCTCCCACCGCTCGATCCCCAGCCGGCAGAGGCGGTCGACGAGCTCCGGGTAGGGGATCCCCGAAGCCTCGATCAGCTTCGCATACACGCTCGTAGGCGTGAAGCCGGGCATCGTATTGAGCTCGTTGACCAGCACCCGGTCGCCGTCCACGAAGAAGTCCGCGCGCGCGAGACCCTCGCAGCCGGCGTATGCGAACACCTCCAGCGCCAGCTCCCGCACCCGCGAGCGCGCCGCGGCGGAGATATGGGCTGGCACCAGCAACTCCATACCCCCAACGTCGTACTTGGCGGCATAGTCGTACCACTCGCCACCGAACGCGATCTCCCCTGGCTCGGACGCCAGCGCCGGCGTCCCATCCTCGCTGTGAGCCAGCCCGAGCACCGCGCACTCGACCTCGACCCCGCTCGCCATCGCCTCGACGATCGCCAGCGGATCGTGCGCAAATGCCTGATCCAGCCCTTCCCCGAGGAGACCCGCGTCGGACACCTTGACGATCCCCACCGAGGAGCCCATGTGCGCGGGCTTGACGAACACCGGCAGGCCGAGGGCGGAGAGCTCGTCGAGCACCTCCGCCGGGGCACGGCGCCAGCGTTCGGCGCGCACCCCCGCGTATTCGACCTGGGGGATGCCCACGGCAGACAGCAACTCTTTGAAGAGCACCTTGTCCATGCAGATCGCCGACGCCGCGACGCCCGCGCCCACATAGGCGACGTCGAGGGACTCCAGCACCCCCTGCACGGTGCCGTCCTCGCCGAAGGGCCCGTGCAGCGCGGGGAACACCACGTCGGCGTCGAGCAGCCCCTCCCCCGGGCAGAGGCTGAGCCGCTCCTCCTCGTGTCGCCAGCTACCGTCGCGCGCTATCTCCACCCAGCGAACCTTGTGCCCGGCCCGCTCGAGGCCCTCGCGCACGGCGCGGGCGGAGGCCAGCGAGACGTCGTGCTCGGAGGAGCGCCCGCCCGCGAGCAGCGCCACGGTGAGGGTCATCGGGCCCCGCCCCGGTGCGCGGCGTCCTGGACCGGGGCACTCATGGAACGGCGGGCGCGGCGGCGGGTGGGGTCTGGGAGGTGGTGGTCGCGGTGCTCGGAGTCGTCGTGGTCGTGGTGCTCGGTGTCGTCTGCGCCGCGAGTTCGCCCACGGTCAGCTTGATCGTGGCTCCTCGCTTGGCCTTGGTGCCGCCCGCAGGAGTCTGCTGGAGCACCAGCCCCACTTCGGCAACGCTCGAGACTGTGCGCATGGCGGACTTCACCACGAAGCCAGCCCCAACCAGTTCGCCTTCGGCGCGTTCCTGCTTTTTGCCGACCACGCGCGGCACCGTGACTTCCTGGGAGGCCTTTGCCACCACGAGATTCACCGCTTCCCCGCTGCGCACCGAACTGCCCGCGGAGGGTGACTGCGAGAGCACCGTGCCCGCCGCCTGGCCCGCTTCTTCGCGCTTGGTGACGGCGCCCACGTGCAATCCCGCGGCGCGCAGCGAACCACGCGCTTCGTCTTCGCTCTGGCCGGTAACTTCGGGGACTTCCACCTGCATGGGGCCGCTCGAGACGAACACCGTCACCGGGCTACCCATCAACAGCGGCACGCCCTGCGAGGGTTCGGTCGAGATTACCTTGCCGCTCGCCACCGACGCGCTGGAGCGGCTCTGCACGTTGGGCTTGAAGTGCGCCTGCTCGAGCTTGTGCTCGGCTTCCGCGCTGGTGAGGCCTCTCACGTCGGGCACCCCCACGCTGGCGGGACCGGTGGAGACGACGACGCTCACGTGCGCACCCCGCTGCACCACGCTGCCCGCGGCGGGACTCACCGAGATCACGGCGCCCTCGGCGACGGTGAGACTGGGCGCCTGCGAGGGGATCGGCATCAGATCGGCGGCTTTGAGCTCAGTGGTCGCAAGCGTCGCCGTACGGCCGACGACGTTGGGCACGGTCACCTGGCGTTTGCCGGCCGGCAGCAGCAGTGCAAGCGCAACCCCGGCGGCGACGAGCGCGAGCGCAACGCCGCCCGCGATCCACCAGCGACGACGCCTACGCCGCCGCGCGGCCTCCTCGGGATCCTCCCGCGGCGAGGCCTCCGCGGCAGGCGCTTGCAGCAGCGCGGTGGCTGCCACGGGCGCCACCGGCCCGTTGGCGGCGTGCAAGACCGGCGGACGCTCACCCGCGTTGGGCAGGCTCCGGCGGACGTATTGGAGCGCCGCAATGAACTCGTCGGCGTCGGCGAAGCGCTCCGCGGGATCCTTCGCAAGCGCCCGCAGCACTACGGCGTCGAGCTCCGGTGGAATCGCGCCCCGCGCGGACGCGGGCGACGGCGCCACGGCGGAGGCCACGCCGGGAACGGGGACGGCGCCGCGCGCGACCGCGCTGGGGGCCAGCGGCGTGGCGGAGACCTGCTTGAGGGCGATCGTCACCGCTGTCTCCCCGTCGAAGGGCACCGTGCCGGTGAGTAGCTCGTAGAGGACGATCCCCACCGCGTAGATGTCCGAGGCGGCGCTCACCGCGTGGCCCTGGGCCTGCTCGGGGGAGAGGTATTGAGCGGTACCCATGATCGAGCCGGTGAGCGTCATGTCGGAGGCGCCGGCGCGGGCGATCCCGAAGTCGGTGACCTTCGCGCGGCCCTCCTCGTCGAGGATCACGTTGTGGGGCTTGAGATCGCGGTGGATCACCCCGCGACGGTGCGCGAAGCGCGCGGCCTGCAGGATCTGGATGACGATGTCGATCGCGGCCACGGGGTCCAGTGGCCCCTGCTCGCGCACCACCGCCTTCAGGGAGCGGCCGGGGAGGTACTCCATCGCGATGTAGTAGGTGCCGTCCCACTCCCCGCGGTCGAAGATCGCCACCACATTTGGGTGAGAGAGGCCGGCGGCGCTAGAAGCCTCACGGCGGAAGCGCTCGACGAACTCCTGATCTTCGGCGAAGCGGTGGTGGAGCAGCTTGACCGCCACCTGGCGTCCCAGCAGCTGGTCGCGTGCGAGGTACACGTCGGCCATCCCGCCAGTGCCGATCCGCGAGAGCACCTCGTAGCGCCCGTCGATCACGGTGTCGGATTCGATCATCGCGGGCTGCCTCCGCGACGGCGCAGACCGAAGGCCGCGCGCGAAGCGGCAACCGTCTCGGGAGCCGTACGACGCTCAACCATGCAGCAGCACTTCCATCACACGCCGCGCGATCGGCAGCGCATACGTGGCCCCATACCCGGGTACGCCCTTGACCGTCACGGCGATCGCCACAGTCGGGTTGGCGGCGGGGGCGAAGGCGATGAACCAGACGTTGTTGAGCGCGCTGCCGATCTGCGTTTCTGCGGTTCCGGTCTTGCCGGCCACCTGCACCCCGGGGATTCGCGCGTTTTCGCCGGTGCCTTCGTCGACGACGGCTTCCATCATCGAGGTGACGGCGGTGGCGGTGGAGGGTTTCATCACGACCGACTGCACCCGCGGGGAGACGCGCTGCACGGTGCGGCCTTCGGGGTCCACGATCCGCGCTGCCAGGTGAGGAGCCATCAGCCGTCCGTGGTTGGCGACGGCGGCGGCGACCTCGGCCATCTGCAGGGCGTTCACCCGCAGTTTGTCCTGGCCGATGCCCATCCGCCCGACGTCGACGAGTGGGCTGAGGGGCGAGAGCAGGCGTTCCCCCGCATACTCCCCGGAGGCGGACATTTCTTCGGCGGGGTAGTCCAGCTGGGGCTTGGCGTCGAAGCCGAAGCGGCGCATGTAGCGGGCGAGGGTGGGCTTGCCGACCTGTTCTGCGACCTGCGCCCACACCGTGTTGACCGATTTGGCGAGCGCCTGCGTGAGCGTCAGCTCGCCGAAGCTTTCGTTCTGGTCGTTGCTCAGCGGCACGCCCGACACCACGATGCCGTTGTGGCCGCTGAGCGTCGAGGAGGGCGTGAACTTGCCGGTGTCGATCGCCGCGGTGGCGGTGAGCACCTTGAATGTGGACCCTGGCGCATACCCATACTGCACGGCGCGGTTGACCAGCGGGGCTTCACCGTCGGCTTTGAGCCGTTCGGCGCCGGCGGCGGAGCGCAGCGCGTTGGGGTCATAGCCGGGGGTGGAAGCCATCACCCGCACCGCGCCGGTGGAGGGTACGAGCGCGACCACCGCACCCTGATGAGCGCCGAGCCCCGCCAGCGCGGCCTGCTGGGCGGCCGGGTCGAGTGTGGTGATCACTTCGTCGCCCTTTTCGGGGCGGCCCTGGAACTGATCGAGGATCGACTGCAGGTCGCTCTGGCTCTGCCCGCTGAGGGGGGCGTTGCGGTAGCGCTCGAGGCCGGTGCGATCGAGCGAGCGCGGGTAGGAGTAGCCGATCGCCTGGGCGAACTCTTCCCCCGTCGGATACGTACGTTCGTAGGTCCCTTCGCGCGTGCGCACGCTGCGCGCGAGCACGGTTCCGTCGGCGGCGAGGATTGCCCCACGTTGCACGCTTTCCTGCTCGATCAGCGCGCGCTTGTTGAGCGGGTTTTCGCGCAGCGAGGAGGCCTCGAAGACCGTCCAGCGCGAGGTGAAGGCGACGAGCAGCGCGAACAGCACCAACACCAGCATGTAGAGGCGCAGGATCGGGCGATTCATTCACTCAGCTCTTCCACTTCGATCGAATGCACGAGCGAGCCGGCTTCTTTTTCGGATAGCCACTTGTGGTCGAGCAGCGCGCCGCGCCGCGTAGGGCTCAGCGTGGAGGCGCCGACGCCGGAGACGTAGTAGTTGCTGTAGAGGTCGATTCCGCCGGGAAGCTTGTAGGGGAGACCTCGGTACATCGTCACCAGGCCGCGGGCGTTGGTGCCGACGAAGAACACCGACTGCGCCGCGATGTACCCGCCACCCGCAAGCAGCCCGAGCACCGCGAGCGCGACCAGAGCGGGCAGCACACCACGCCGGCGGCGGCGCCGAGAGGCGGTGGGCGCGGAGTCGGGTGAGCGGGGACGGCGAGCCACCACAGGCGTTGCCGGCAGGGCGACGTGCGTGCGATGAGCGTCCCTGCGTGCTCGCGGCGACGATCGCTCGCGCGGGCGGGCTTCGGTGGGTACGACCGCCTCTCGGTCCTCGCGGCCGCGCGGCGGGGATGTGAGCACCGAGGCCGATGGGCGCGTGGCCCCCACAACGGGCATGCTCACGACCGTGGCATCGCGATCCGCCTCGGCAGGCACCATGGAGGATAGGTCAGAGCCCACCTCCTCCAAGCGCAGCAGGATGACGGTGATGTTGTCGCGCCCGCCGGCGTGGTTGGCCTCGGCGATCAGCGCCTCCCCGATGTCACGCAGCCGCGCACCGGCATGCAGGCGCAGGACCTCGGCGAGGCGCGCCTCGGGGACCATTGAGGTGAGGCCGTCGCTGCACAGCAGGTAGATGTCTCCCGCACGAGCGCGAAAGGAGCGGGTGTCCACCTCGACCGTCTCCTCGGGCCCAAGCGCACGTGTGATGATCGAGCGCTGTGGGTGGTCCTCCGCTTCTTCGGGAGTGAGGCGTCCCTCGCGGATCAGCTCGTCCACCAGCGAGTGGTCGTCGGTGAGGCGCAGCAACTCGCCGTCGCGCAGACAGTAGGCGCGGCTGTCCCCGACGTGGGCGATCGCGACCTCCTGCTCGCCGACGTAGATGGCGGTGAGCGTCGTGCCCATGCCGGCCTGCTCGGCGTTTTCACGGGAGAGAGTGTGGATGCGCGCGTTGGCCGCGAGCGCATGCGCGGCCAACCCCTCCTCCGGCGGAGAGCCGTCGGGCAGACCGTCGTGGAAGGACTCCACCGCGATCTTCGAAGCCACCTCGCCAGCCTGCGCGCCGCCCATGCCGTCGGCGACCACGAACAGCGGCGAGCGCGCGAGCAGCGAGTCCTCGTTGGCGCGTCGCTGCAGGCCGGTGTCGGTGCCCGCGTAGTGCTCGGCGACGCGCAGCATTGCTAACGGTCCCCCGAGTTGTCGAAAATCAGTTTCATACGCCGTCTGGCAATGGTTCTACTGCCTTCAAGTTGTTTTGGCATATCTCCCTCCACGCCCGCCAGGCTTTGCTCGATTCGTTCCCGCACGTCAGTCCACCTCGAACACGAATTCGCTCTCGCCGATCCGCAGATGATCGCCGGGATGCAGTGGGCGAGGGGTGTCTAGCAGCTCCTCGTTGAGGTAGGTGCCGTTGGTCGAGCGCAGATCCTCGAGCACGAGCGTGCCGGCCTGCTCGTAGATGCGCGCGTGGCGAGAGGAGGCAAAGGGATCCTCCAGGCGTATCTCCGCGTGGTCGCCGCGACCGAGCACGAGGTCGCCATCCAGGTCGTAGATCATCCCCGGATCGTGACCGGTGGCGCGGGCGACGACAAGGCGGGGATCACGACGGGAGATGTCGGGGCGACCCAGCGCGGAGGCGGACTGCAGGCCGGTCGCGTCGGCTGGTGTCGCGTAGCCCGATCCCGCCCCGCCCGCAACGCCGAAGCCGGCGGGCGACCGGGTATCTCGTCCCCGCAGATCGCGCAGAGCGCTGCGAGCGACCCACAACAGGAACAGGTAGAGCACCGCGAGGAAGCCGAACTTGAGCGCGACCGACACCGGTTGGAGCGTATTCATCGCTGCTCGAACACGATCTCAGTGGAACCGAGCTCGATGCGGTCGCCGAGCCGCAGCGGTCGTGAGCCCCGCAGCCGCTCGCCATTGAGGAGCACGCCGTTGGTCGAACGCAGATCCTCGATCGTCCAACCTTGCGCGGTGGGGCGAATGTGGGCGTGACGACGGGAGATCCCGGCATCGTCGAGTACGACGTCGCAGTCGCGGCTGCGGCCGATCACCGCGCCTTCCGGAGCTACCACCAGGCGCCGCCCGGCGACCAGCAACAGGGCGCGCGGGGGACGGGCCGCGCGGGCCTGTTCGAGTGGCTCACGCAGCCGTGAGGAGGAGCTGTAGATCATCGTCTGCCCATGCTCGTCCTCGTTGCGGACGGCGCCCGCCGGGGAAGGCCTATCGTCCTCGCGGGCAGGCTGCTCCCATACCTGGTCGGGGTCGCGATCGCCGTCGGTGTCGCCGGGGCCGTCAGGTCGCACCAGTCGCGCCTGAATGCCGAACTCGCCGAGCGCCAGCGACTCGTCGGTGTGGAAGGTGATGAGCGGGTGGGAGGCGAGCGTCAAATCCTCGCTGCGCGCGTGCTCGAGTAGGTAGGCACACAGCTCGTCGATCAACTCGCCCTCGACGCCGTCGTAGCGGGCGCGGTCAGGTTGAGAGAGCCAGACGGCGTACTCGTTGGGGGCGTACACGCGCGACACGGAGGTGGTGCGGTGCTCGTCCATCTCGCGGGCGAGCTTGCGGGCGAGTTCCATCGGGCGCACCTCGGAGCGGAAGAGGCGCCCAAAGGCGCCCTCCACGAAGGAGGCAAGCGTGGTCTCGAGGCTCTTGAGGGGGTTCATTGGCTGTGAGCGCAAGCGCGATGCGAGCTACGGCATGGCAACCATGCCCGGCACCCCCGCGCCCGTGCAAGCATCACTTTAAGCCGGTATCGCCCGGACCGTCTCCGGGCGGCCCTCGGTGGCTGTGATGAGAGCGTTCACGAGGAGGGAGATCGCGGTGGTTTCGACCCTCCAGAACCCCTACACCGGCCCGCGCAGAGCGCGCGCCGCAACCGCGAGCAGGACGCCCAGGGCAGCCCCGACGACGATGCCACGCGGGGAGGCAAGTGCGGCGTGGGCCAGGGGAAGGTCGCGAAATTGGGCGGTCGCCCACCCGGTGCCCGCCCATCCGGCCACCAGCGCCCCAGCCCACAGGATCGCGGCGAGCGCATCGAGCATCGCCGAGCGCCCGCGTACCACCCACGGCAGCACCGTGGCGGCCAAAGCCCAGAAGGCCGCTCCGAGCAGCAACGCGACACTCAGCAGATGCGCGACCGCGTGGGCGGTGCTCGTCACGGACCCGTCCAGTGACAGCTCGGCGAGACGCAGCCACCAGTAGCCGAGCACGCCGAGTAGGGCGCGATAGCGCCAACGGGGAAGCTGGCCGGCGAGCGCGGGGAAGGCGCTCGCGAGCCCTACGAGGCCGAGCACCGGCGCAAGCGCGGCGGCGAGCCAATGGAGCCCCGGCCGGCGCACCAACAGCACCAGCGGCAGCGCGGCGCAGGGAGCGATCAGCGCGATTCCGGGGTGGCCGACGGTCATCTGCCAGACGCACACCGCCATTGTCGCGGCGATCCAGGCTAGCCGCGCTGCCGTGAGCCAGCCCGCCAGGTCGGGCTGCTCCTCCGGGAAGTCCTGAGGCTTGTGCCGCGGCGCCTGCACCTCGGTCGCCCCCAGTGGGGCGCGGGAGGGTTGAGGGGGTGGGGATTGGCCCGGCCCCTCCGGGCCGGCTGGGAGGGGGCGAGGGAGCGGCGCGGCGGGAGCGCGCGCGTGGCGCCCCCGAAGCGAGCGTCGCAAACCGTGGCGCAGACCGTCGACGAGCGCGTCGCTCAGCTCTGGCAGCGTCCCACGCAGCGTGGGACCGGGCTCGAGTGCCTGGTCGAGTGCGCGGGTGAGCTCGCGTGGCAGATCGCGGCGCCAGCGCTCCAGGGGCGGCAGCCGCTCGCCGATACGCCGTGCGGTGGCGGCGGGGGTTGGGCCACGCACCGGGTTGACGCCGCTGAGCGCCTCATACAGCACGAGCGCGAGCGAGTACAGGTCGGCGGATGGCCCGGCCTCACCGCCGTCGATCTGCTCGGGGGCCATGTACGCGAGCGTGCCGAACACGTCACCGGTGCGGGTGAGGGACTCCTCGCCCGCGAGCAGCGCGCCGCCAAAGTCGGTGAGCTTCGCGATCGGGGCAGCGCTCCCGAACGCGGGCTCCTGGAACGCGGGCCGCTCCGGGATCGGACCGCCGGGGTCGGCGGCCGCGGACACCAGCACGTTCTGCGGCTTGATGTCGCGGTGGATCACCCCACGCCCGTGCGCGTGCAGGAGCGCATCGACGAGCGCGATCCCGATTGCGAGGACCTCCTCGTCGCTCAGCGCCTCGGTGGCGATCAGCTGGGCAAGGGTGTCGCCGTGGACCAGCTCGGAGATCAGGTAGAAGGTGTCCTGCTCGGCGCACGCCTCGTATAGGGCGACGATCGCGGGATGCGCCAGACGGGCGGTGGCGAGCGCCTCGCGCGTGGCGCGCTCGCGATCTTCGCCGGCGGGGAGCGGGATCATCTTGACGGCCACCTCACGGTCGAGCAGCTCATCGTGGGCACGCCACACCACCCCGAAGCCGCCGGCGCCGAGACGTTCGAGCAAGAGGTAACGCTCGAGCACCGGGGTACCCCGCTCAGCCAGCGGTCGCTCACGGCGAGCTCGAGCTTCGATGCGGTCGGGGCCGCGCGCGGGCGCGATCAGGGTGTCGTGAGAATCCACCGACTCCTGCGTTCGCCGGGGCGAGGGCGCTCCCTGCCACGAACAGGCAGGAGAAGCGGCGGTGAGCGAGAAGTTGCAGACGGCACCAATCAGCAGATGAGCGGCCGGGCGGGCGGTCATACTGGTGCCTTCCTCAATCCGCAGGCACAAGGAGTGGGAACAGCTTGTCGTTCTTCGACGATGACGAGGGAGGAGCCCCGCGGCCGGCCGCCGCGGGGGGCGGGCGGTCACCTGATCCACCCCGCTCGCAGCCACGCCCGCGCCGGCCACAGCGGGCGGGCGGGCATCCAATCCCGCATGTGGACCGCCACACGACGATGGTGCGGCGGCGGATCGCCGCGGGGGTCGGAGTGGTCGTGCTGATCGTGATCGTGCTGTTGATCGACGGCTGCCTGAAGAGCGGCAAGGAAGAAGCCCTGAAGAAGTACAACCGCGAAGCTGGGCAGCTGGTGAGCGAATCCGACCAGCAGGTGGCGCATCCGCTGTTCGCCGGGCTCGCGGGCGCCTCCAGCGAACCGCCGCTGAACGTGGAGCAGAAAGTCAACGAACTACGCGAAGTAGCGCAGCGACAGGCCGAACAGGCCAAGCGGCTGAACGTCCCGAGCGAACTGGACGCGGCGCAGCGCAATTTCACGCTGGTGCTCAATCTGCGCGAGGAAGCCCTGACGAAGATCGCGCCGCTGGTGCGCCAAGCGTTGGGGGGGCAGGGCAAGCAGGCGAGCACGCTGATCGCCGGAGCGATGGAGATGTTCCTCGCCTCCGACGTGATCTACTCCCAGCGGGTGGCGCCGCTGATCCAGCAGGAATTGGCGGCGGGTGGCATCCACGGTCTGAGCACCGCGAGCACTCAGTCCCTGCCGAATCTGGGATGGCTGGAACCGAGCACCGTCGAAGAGCGCCTCACCGGGAAGTCCTCCACCTCGGCGCAGAGCGGCCAGATCGCCCCGGGCACGCACGGCTCGGCGCTGAAGGGCGTGAGTGTCGGTGGCACCGAACTCCAACCGGAATCGACGGGCACCGTCAACCACCTCAGCGGGGGATCCACTCCTACGTTCAAGGTGATGGTGGAAGACTCCGGGAGCAACACGGAGTCGGACGTGAAGGTCGAAGTCACGGTCACCGCGGGCGGCAAGCAGTACAAAGACAGCCGCACGATCGCCAAAACCGAACCGGGGGTGACCTCGACCGCGAGCGTACCCGTGGAAGGTGTGCCGGCGGGCGCCGCGGCGCGTGTGGTCGTCTACGTGCAGCCCGTTCCGGGGGAGACCAACCTCGAAAACAACAAGGGCTCCTACCTGGCGGTGTTTGGCCAGTAGCGAGAGCCACTGGGCCCGCGGAATACGCGAGCGATGAGCGGCTCGCTGGGGGGATCGCTCCTGCCCGCGCGATAGCTTGTCCCCATGATCGCCACCAGCCTGACCGACACCCAGGGAATCCTCGCCATCGTCGCCGCCGCGCTTGCTGTGGTGGCGCTACTGGGATGCGCGGCGCTGGCGCTCGCCGCGCGGCGGCTGCGCACCGCGCAGAAGGTCGTGCTCGGGGAGCGCGAACGCGACGTGGTCGCCCACGCCGCGGAGCTGCAGGTGGGCTTTGAAGACCTGCGGGAGTACGTCGGGGAGGTCGCCGAACGCCTCGAGGGACGGTTGGGCGGTGCGGAGCTGGGTCTGCGCGCCGCGATCTCCCATCGGGCGCTGGTGCGCTACGACGCCTACAACGAGCTTTCCGGGCACCAGTCGGTGTCGATCGCGCTGCTCGACGGCACCCGCTCGGGGATGGTGCTCACCTGCATCCACCACCGCGACCAGGCGCGCGTCTACCTCAAGCAGGTGCACGAGGGCAACGGCGAACTGGAGCTCTCCCCAGAGGAGGCGGAGGCGGTGCGGCTGGCGCTCTCCACGGCAAGCAGCGACATCTCCTCCGGCCAACCGTCCACCTGAGCGATGCTCCCGCGCGTCGGCTTCTTGGGTCCGGCGGGGACCTTCACCGAGGAGGCATTGCTCTCGAGCGCGGCGGCGAATGCCGTCGAGCCAGTGGCGTTTGCGACGATCTACGACACGGTGATGGCAGTGCGCAGACGGGAAGTGCAGTGGGCGGTGGCGCCGATCGAGAACTCGCTCGATGGGTCGGTGACGGTGACGCTCGATCTGCTGGCCGAAACGGGGATGCGAGCCGCAGGCGAGTGTCGCCCCGCTTCGGTAGACGAGCATGGGGACCTGGAGATTGTGGGGGAGGTGCTGCTGGCGGTGAAGCACTCGCTGATCGCCGCGCAGCGGATGGCGCTGAGCGAGATCGACACGGTGATCTCCCACCCCCAGGTGCCGGGGCAGTGCACGCGCCTGCTGCGGGGGGAGCTCGCCCACGCGCGGGTGCTGCCAGCGAGCTCGACGGCGGAGGCGGTACGTGTGGTGGCGACCGAGGGAGTGCGCGGACAGGCGGCGCTGGGAACGCGGTTGGCGGCGGACATCTACGGCGCCACAGTGGTGCGCGAGGGAGTGCAGGATCACGATGACAACGTCACGCGCTTCGTGTGGCTCTCAGGGACGGGCAAGATCGACGCTCCCCCATTGAGGACCGGGATCGAGCGTCCACCGCCGGGTGGGTGGAAGACATCGGTGGTGTTCTGGGGTTCTGGCGCGGACAGCCCCGGCTGGCTGGCGCGCTGCCTGGATGTGTTCGCCCGGCGAGCGATCAACCTGACCAAGATCGAGTCGCGGCCGCAGCGGGCTCGGATGGGCCACTACATGTTTTTCGTCGATCTTCAAGGCAGCGCGCGGGAGCCCACGGTGGCGCAGGCGCTGGCGGAGCTGCGCGCGGTGTGTGAGCAGGTGCGCGTGCTGGGCTCCTACCAGGCTGCCACCGACCCATCGGGCCCTTAGGCGGTGGTACGGCAAGCTGGCACAATCGACCACATTCGTCGCTACACTGCGCGCACGGATGGATACCACCATTCCACCAGACCCAGTTCGGTCCGTGCCGCCTCCCGAGCACCGGCGGCGCGGGCCTGAGAGTGGGCGGGTGCTCGTTTTGAACGCGACCTTCGAGCCGATCAACGTCTGCTCGGTGCGCCGCGCGGTGGTGTTGCTGCTCAAGGAGAAGGCCGAGCTGGTGGAGCGCGGGCGGTGGGAGCTGCACTCCGAGAAGACCACGCTGGCGCGGCCTGCGGTCATCCGCCTCGTCACCTACGTGCGCGTACCCCGCGACGCGCATCAACGTAAGATCACGCGGCGCGCGGTGTTCGCCCGCGATGGATGGACCTGCCAGTACTGCGGCTCGCGCGCCAACCTCACCGTGGACCACGTGATCCCCCGCTCCAAGGGAGGCCCGTCGAGCTGGGAGAACATCGTGGCGTCGTGCGCGCCATGCAACCGCCGCAAGGGGGACCGGCTGCCGCGGCAGGCGGGCATGCAGCCGCGCCACGTGCCGAGAGTGCCCCGCGCGGAGGTGTTCATCCACGTCGCCAGCCCGTCGATCCCGGCGGCATGGCGCCAGTACCTGCCTCAGACGGCTCAGGCTGCCTGAGGCGCCTGAGAGCGCCCAACTCGACCAGCCTTGGCTGGGACTCACTCAACGAGACAGGGCGACCGGGGGGCCGCAGGGGGCAACCGGAAGCCTGACACAGGCCCTTAGCCTGAATCCACCGATCCCGGGGTCGCACCGACACCGGATGCTCAGCCCGTTATCGGTGGATTCAGGCTAAGAAGGCGAGGGACGCCGCAACCCCTGCGACGCCCCTCGCACAACGGCTTGACTGGAAGACCGAGACTGCCTGCGCTGCCGGAGGGACCAGGCCCGGCGGCGGTCTCGGGGTGTCCCGGGTTGGATTCCGCTACGCGGTCCAGCCTGCCGACCTAGCGGCCGGTCACCTCCAGGGTCCCGCAAGAACTGTCACTCAACGTACGGACCACCTCCTTTCTCTGGTCTCGCCAGAGTAGCGGACGGAGGTGACGTCACGCAAGGGGGGTGCTAAAGCTCACCCTCCCCATCGCCATCCTCCTCGCCGTCACCCGCGTACTCCCGCACGTCGGCCTCCGAGAGCGGCGGGTTGGTCGCCCTGCCGTTGCCCCGCGACTCGCCGTCGAGGTCGCTCGCGGCGAGATCGAGGGCCTCTCCCGGCTCACTCTCGCCATTGCCTTCCTCGCCGTCGTCGACGATCAGCGCAACGGCGCTGACAATGTCGTCGTCCTTGAGGTTCATCAGGCGCACGCCCTGGGAGGCACGGCCGTAGCGGCTGATGCCCTTCACCGAGGTCCGCTGCACCATGCCGCCGATCGAGATGAACACGAGCTCCTCGTGCTCGCGCACCACCAGCGCGCCGGCGAGCGCGCCCTTGCGGTCGGTGAGGGCAATCGTCTTGACGCCCATCGCGCCGCGGCCCTTGCGCGGATAGTCCGCGATCGGCGTGCGCTTGCCGTAGCCGTTCTCGGTGACCACGAGCAGCTCCTGGTCGTCGCGGGCGACGTCCATCGCGAGCACATAGTTGCCCTGCTTGGAGACGTTCATGCCGCGCACGCCGGAGGTGTCGCGGCCCATCGCGCGCACCTGAGACTCGTGGAAGCGCGTGGCCTGGCCGGAGCGGGACACCATCAGGATGTCGTCCTCGCCGCTGGTGCGGCGCACCGCGACAAGCTCGTCGTCGTCGCGAATCTTGATCGCGATGATGCCGTCGGCGTTGATCGGAGTGTTGTAGGCCTTGAACTCTGTCTTCTTGACGATCCCCTGGCGGGTGGCGAACACGAGGTGGGCACCCTCGCTGTAGTCGCGCGTGGCGAGCACCGACTGCACCCGCTCGCCCTCGCGCAGGGGGAGTACGTTGACCAGCGCGCGGCCCTTCGCGGTGCGGGAGGCCTCGGGCAGTTCGTAGACCTTCGAGCGGTACACCTTGCCGCGGTTGGAGAAGAACAGCAGGTAGTCGTGTGAGGAGCAGACGAACAGGTGCTCGATGAAGTCGCCGTCCTTCATGTCCATCCCGGTGACACCGCGGCCGCCGCGGTGCTGCTGGCGGTAAGTCGCCAGCGGCAGCGACTTGATGTAGCCGGTGCGGGTGATGGTGATCACCATCTGCTGGTCGGCGATCAGATCCTCGATGTCGATCTCATCCTCGGAGTGGGTGATCTCGCTGCGGCGCTCGTCGCCGAAGCGCTCGCGAATCTCACCGAGCTCCTCCTTGATGACCGCCAACACACGGCCCTCGTCGCCCAGGATCGCGCGCAGCTCGGCGATCCGCTCGGTGACGTCGGCGTGCTCCTGTTTGATCGAGTCGGCCTCCAGCGCCGTGAGCTGGGAGAGTCGCAGGTCGAGGATCGCGCTGGCCTGGATGTGGCTGAGCTCGAAACGCTCGACGAGCTGCTCCCGCGCGGTTTCGCGGTCGCGCGAGGCACGGATCAGCGCGATGATCGCGTCGAGATTGTCGAGCGCGATCAGCAGACCGAGCAGGATGTGGGCGCGCGCCTCCTTCTCGGAGAGCTCGTGCTTGGTGCGGCGCACGATCACTTCGCGCTGGTGGGCCACGTAGTTGTGGATCACCGCGCGCAGGTTGAGCGTGCGGGGGACGTTGTCGACGAGCGCGACCATGTTCACCCCGAACGTGGACTGCATCGGGGTGTGCTTGTAGAGCTTGTTGAGCACGACCTTCGGGATCGCGTCGCGCTTGAGCTCGATCACGAGGCGCATCCCGCGCTTGTCGGACTCGTCGCGCAGGTCGGAGATCTCGGGGATGCGTTTGTCGCGGACGAGGTCGGCGATCTTCTCGATCAGGTTGCCGGGCCCACCCTTCTTGACCATGAAGGGCAGCTCGGTGACAACGATCGCCTCCTTGCCCTGCTTGAGTGGCTCGACGTGCGCGCGCGCCTGCACGCGCACGCGGCCGCGGCCGGTCTCATACGCGTCCCTGATGCCAGCGCGACCGAGGATGATCCCGCCGGTGGGGAAATCGGGACCCTTGATGTGACGCATCAAACCCTCGACCTCGATGTCGGGGTCATCGATGTAGGCGACGGTCGCGTCGATCACCTCGCGCAGGTTGTGCGGCGGGATGTTCGTGGCCATGCCGACCGCGATGCCCGAGGAGCCGTTGACGAGCAGGTTGGGAAAGCGCGAGGGAAGGACCAGCGGTTCGCGCTTGGAACCATCGTAGTTGGGCACGAAATCGACGGTGTCCATGTCGAGATCGCGCAGCATCTCGGTGGCGATGCGGGCGAGGCGAGCCTCGGTGTAGCGCATCGCGGCCGCTGGATCGTCGTCAACTGAGCCAAAATTGCCCTGGCCGTCGACCAGTTCGTTGCGCATGGAGAACTCCTGCGCCATCCGAACGAGCGTGTCGTAGATGGCCGAGTCCCCATGCGGGTGGTACTTGCCCATGACCTCACCGACGATCAGCGCGCACTTCGAGTAGGAGCGAGAAGGGCTGAGGCCCAACTCGTTCATCGCATACAACACGCGACGATGCACGGGCTTCAAGCCGTCGCGCACGTCGGGCAACGCGCGGCCGACGATCACCGACATCGCGTAGTCGAGGTAGGCGGTACGCATCTCCTCCTCGAGCGCGCGCGGTTCGATATTGCCGCCGCCGATCACATCAGCAGATGCCATCCCTCACCTCCCTAGACATCAAGATTTACGACGGCCCGTGCGTTGTCCTCGATGAAGGCGCGGCGTGGCTCGACCTGGTCGCCCATCAGCATCGAGAAGATCCTGTCAGCGGAGGCGGCGTCCTCGAGCGTGACCTGCGCCAGCGTGCGTGTCTGGGGTGCCATCGTGGTTTCGCCCAGCTGCTCGGCGTTCATCTCGCCGAGTCCCTTGAAGCGCTGAAGTTTGACTCCCTTCTGGGCGACGTTCAAAACGGCTTGGCGCAGCGCCTCAAAGGAGGGAGCGCTTTCGTGGGCGTCGCCGAGGCGCACCTCGAAGGCGGGGGTGCCGGCAAGCTCGATCAGCTGCTGGTGTACGGCGGCCAGCTGGCGGTACTCCTGGGAGTCGAACAGAGTCCGCTTGATGCGATGGGTGCGCGCGAAGCCGGTGCGCGTCTCCACCGCCTTGACCCGCAGCTCCACCAAATCGACCTCGAGCAGCTCGGTTGCGTGCGTCTCTCCCTCCAGGCCCTCGCGGGAGAGCAGCTCGATCGCCTGCTCGGCGCTGGTCACCCGCTCGCCCAGCAGCGCGGACTCCTCCAGGAACTGGACCATGTCGTGGCCGTGGGCGGCGCGCAGCGAGGAGGCCCAGCCTTCGTACTGCTTGAGCAGGCGGGTGAAGCGCTGCCAGCGATTGTCGGTCAGCTTGAACTCGGCGCCATGGCGATCGGCGATCTGGAGCTTCTCCCACTTGTCGGTGAGCAGGATCTCCTCGAGCTCGGCCTCCTTCTCGATGTAGCGCTCGCGCGAGCCCTGCTTGAGCTTGTACAAAGGAGGCTTGGCGATGTAGACGTAGCCGGCCTTGATCAGCTCTTCCATCTCGCGGAAGAGCAGCGTCAGCACGAGCGTGCGGATATGGGCGCCGTCGACATCGGCGTCGGTCATCAGCACGACCTTGTGGTAGCGGGCGTTCTCGAGGTTGAACTCGTCGCGCACGCCTGTCCCGATCGCGGTGATCAGCGCCTGGATCTCGGTGTTCTGTAGGACCTTGTCGATGCGGCTCTTCTCGACGTTGAGGATCTTGCCGCGCAGCGGCAGCACCGCCTGGGTGTTGCGGTCGCGGCCCTGCTTGGCGGAGCCCCCGGCGGAGTCACCCTCGACCACGAACAGCTCGGCGAGCGAGGGGTCCTTGACGGAGCAGTCGGCGAGCTTGCCCGGCAGCGTGGAGTTCTCGAGCGCCGACTTGCGGCGCGTCAAGTCACGGGCCTTGCGAGCGGCCTCGCGGGCGCGCTGGGCCTGCACGGACTTCATGATCACCGCCCGTGCCTCGCTCGGGTTCTCCTCGAGGAACTCCCCGAGGCCACTGTTGACGATCGACTCGACGAAGCCCGCAATGCCGGGGTTGCCAAGCTTGGTCTTGGTCTGACCCTCGAACTGGGGGTCGCGGAGCTTGACGGAGATCACCGCGGTCAGGCCCTCGCGAACATCCTCACCCGAAAGGTTGTCCTCTTTCTCCTTGAGCAGCCCATGGTCGCGTGCGTACTTGTTGAGCGTGCGCGTGAGCGCTGAACGAAAGCCGGACATGTGGCTGCCACCCTCACGGGTGTTGATGTTGTTGGCGAAGGAGTGGATCGACTCCTGGTAGGAGGAGTTCCACTGCATCGCAACCTCAACCGCGCCCTCTTCGCTCTCGCCCGCAAAGAACACGACCTTGCGGTGGACGGTGTCCTTGTTCTCGTTGAGGTAGGCGACGAAGTCCTCGATCCCGCCCTCGTAGCGAAACTCGGCGGCGTGGCCCTCCGCCCGCTCGTCGACGATCGAGATGTGCAGGCCACGGGTGAGGAAGGCGGTCTCACGTAGGCGCTCTTCGAGCGTGCGGAAGTCGAAATCGAGGCTCTCGAAGATGTCGGCGTCGGGGAGGAACGTGACGGTCGTGCCGGTGGATGCGCCGGCGACAAGCTTCTCACCGCGGCGCAGCTCGCCCTGGGGGGCGCCGCGCGAATACTCCTGCGTCCACACGTGGTCATCGCGGCGGATCTCAACCGTGAGGCGTTCGGAGAGCGCATTGACCACCGACACGCCGACGCCGTGCAGGCCACCGGAGACCTTGTAGCCGCCGCCGTCGCCAAACTTGCCACCGGAGTGCAGCACGGTGAGCACGACCTCAACGGCGGGACGGCCCTCTTTCTCGTGCATGGCAACGGGGATGCCACGGCCGTTGTCGACAACGGTGACGGAGTTGTCGGGGTGGATCGTGACGGAGACCTCGGTGCCGAAGCCCGCGAGCGCCTCATCCACCGAGTTGTCCACGACCTCGTACACGAGGTGGTGGAGGCCCATGACGCCGGTGGAACCGATGTACATGCCGGGGCGCTTGCGGACTGCCTCCAGGCCCTCGAGCACGGTGATGTCTTGCGCGTCGTAACTGGCATCCGCGCCCATCACGGGGTTGTTGGCGCCCGGCGCGGCTCCTCCGGGCGCATCATCTGTGTTCTCTACGGCCAACTGGCCTCCACTCCATACAAGACGTGAGAAAGCCCCGGAATCCGAGCTCGACAGACCGCGGACCGGGGCCGTGCGTTGTCTATTCAACGATAGCACAAGGGGCCCCTCTCTCGCCGCCGCGAATGGCCTTAAATGCCCGTGAATAGCAGGGAAAACTGGCTCCCGTCGGTCAACCCACGCGGCAGCGCAGCTTGTGCAGGAGCTGCTCGCCAAGGGCCAGGTTCAGAGAGTCGAGCAACTGGGCGGAAAGTAGCTCGAGCTCCGCCGACCAGACGGCCGCCTCGCAGCGCACGGTCAGCACTCCGTTGCGCTCGGTGATGGGGTACGCCGCGGCAGCGATCGCAGACCCCACAGCCAACTCCCAGCAGGCCTGCACGCGGGCAAGTGTGCTCGCCGGCGCCACCGCGGCGGTGAAGCCCTCGAGCGCCAGCGAGAGGGGGCGCGGAGCTCGCCTGTCGAGACTCACGCGGCGAGCGCCTCCTGGAGGATTGCGCCCGACGAGATGCGCAAATGGGTGATATTGACGCCATTGGAAACCGCTCCCCCAACACCTGCTCGCTCCACCCCTCCGCGCCTGCTCGCACCGGGGACGTGAGCGAGATCGGTGGTGGCGATCACGCTCTGGCCACCGTCGGCGAGCTCGTGGGCGAGCAGCTCCCGCCGCGGTGCGTCGAGCTCACTCATCACGTCGTCGAGCAGCAGCAAAGGGGTGCGGCCGCGGCGCTCCGCCAGCACGGCCCGCTCCGCCAGCAGCAGTGCCAGCAGAGCGAGGCGTAGCTCACCCTGCGAGCCGTAGCTGCGTAGCTCACGACCATCGCGCAGGAACACGAGCTCGTCACGGTGGGGACCGTGCGCGCCATAGCCACGCACGAGCTCGTCGGAAAGGCGCTCTCGCAACTCGGCAGCGAACTCCTCGACGTTGGCGGCGCGAGAGCGCGGGCGGTAGCGCATGACCGCCTCGCCACTCAAACCAAGCTGTGCGGCGCGGGTGGCGAACGGCTCCCGCAACAGCTCCACAACGTGTTCTCGGTCTTCGCGCAGGGCGATAGCGTGGCGTGCCAGCTCGCCATCCCAAGTAGGCAGAGTCGACCGCGAGGCGCGTCCGGCACGAATGCCGGCCAGCAGCGCATTGCGTTGGGCGAGCGCACGGGCGTAGGCGCGTCGCGTCGCCGTTCGCGGCGGCCACAGCGCTGCCACCAGCCGATCCAGGTGGGCGCGGCGCGGCGCGGGAGAGCCCTTGAGCAGCTCGAGACGGTCGGGAACGAAGACGCCGAGCAGCGGGCGCGTCTCGACGTCGAGCAGGCGCTCCACGGAGGCCCCGTCACAGGACATTCGCTTGACCGAGCGCTCGTCGCCGTCGCGGATGCCGTACCCGACCGTCAGCTCGTGTTGCTCTGAGCCGTCGTGGACGGTGACCGAGACGCGAGTGGCCTGTTGTCCAAAGCGCACCAGCTCGCGCTCGTTGCGCGTGCGCAGGGGGTGCCCGGTACAGCCAAAGTAGAGCGCCTCGAGCAGGTTGGACTTGCCGGCCCCGTTGGGCCCATGCAGGACGGTCAGGCCCTCCCCAAGGTGCGCCTCGGCGCGGGCATATGTGCGGAAATCGCGCAGTGAGACGCTTACAACGCGCACGGCGGCGGCATCACGTGTTCAGGCGAATGGGCATCACGAGGTATACGAAGTCCCCCGCCTCGGGGGACTCGATCAATCCCGGGCGCAACGGACTGATCAGCTTCATCACAAGCTCCTCGGTGTCGATGCTCTCCACTCCGTCGCGCAGGAACTCCGGATTGAAGCCGATCTCGAACGGCTCCCCGTGGAAGGGAACGGGAATCGTCTCGCTCGCCTCACCTACGTCAGGTGTTTGGGCGGACACAGTCAGCTCTCCCTCGCCGAAGGCAAGACGCAGTGGAGCGTTCTTCTGAGCCAGGAGGCTGATACGCCGCACGACGCCCGTCAGCTCGGGGGCGGAGAGCGTCAACTCGTGGTCGGTAGACTCGGGAATCAGCTGACGGTAGTTGGGGAACTGGCCATCGATCAGCCGCGAGGAGAGAATCGCTCCACCCAACTCGAAGATCACCTGATTCTGCCCCAGGCCGAGAGTCAGCTCGGTGCACTGATACTGCTGGGCGACACGGGTCAGCTCCTGTAGCGCGCGGGCCGGCACGTTCGCCTCCACGCTTCCCTGCAGCGGGGTCTCGAGCGCCGTTCGCTTGACGCTCAACCGATACGAGTCGGTCGCCACCATGCGCAGCTCGCGGTCGGAGGCAGAGATTAGAATGCCCGTGAGCACGGGCCTGGTCTCATCGTGAGATGCCGAGCGTGCAACTCTCTCGACTGTCTGCACGAATGCCTCAGCGGGGAGTGTCATGCGCGACTCCTCCGCAGCGCTCGGCAACACAGGGAAGTCCTCGGCTCGCAACGTGCGTAGGCGGAAGATGGCTCCACCGCACAACAGCTCCACATCTTGCTCGGAGGGTCGCAGTTCCAAGCTCAACTGCTCTGCTGGTAGCGCACGCACAACATCCAGCAGCAAACGTGCAGGCAACAACACCTGCCCTGGGCGAGCCACCTCGGCAGACAATGGCACACGCAGCCCGACCTCGGTGTCGGTGGCAAGCAGCTCAGCGCCGGAGTCGCCGGCGATGATCATGACCCCAGAAAGCGCTTGGACCGCGCTGCGGGTGGAGGCCACTCGCGTTACGGTCTGCAACTGACTGAGCAGTTCTGTGGTGGCAAGGGTCAGCTTCATCTAGGCAATCGGTGGAGTAGTAGTAGGGGCTGTGGAGATGTGGATTGTGAGGGTAGCCATTACGGAGGCCGTCACGGGCTGTGGAGAGATCGGGGTGTAGTGTCGCAAGTGGGCCGGTCAGGAGTCGCTGCTCTGCAACGCACAGCGAAGATTGTCCACAGCCTTTCTCGAAGCGGAGTCGGCGAGGATCTTTTGCTCGGCGCGCCGCACAGCGTGCATGACGGTGGTGTGGTCGCGGCGGCCGAAGTGTCGCCCAATAGCAGGCAGAGACTCGTCGGTCAGCTCTCGTGCAAGGTACATCGCAACCTGGCGAGGCCAGGCAACTCGTGCGGCACGGGATGGGGAGAGCAGCTCCTCGGGTGAGAGGTCGAAGTGTTGGCAAGCGGCCGCTTGAATCTCGGCCAAGGTGCGAGCTCGTGAGCCTGAGTGAGGATAGAGGCCGTCAAGTACCTCGGTGGCCAGCTCAGCCGTCAGAGGTCGGCCGGTCAGCGAGCTGAAGGCAACTACGCGAATCAGAGCTCCCTCCAACGCACGTACGTCGAGGGCAATGCGCTGGGCGATGACCTCGAGGGTGCCGGGCTCGAGGTCATCGACTCGATCCTGCTGGACGCGCTTGCGGAGGATAGCGAGCCGGGTGTTGATGTCTGGTGGATGAATGTCGGCGACGAGGCCGGCTTGGAAGCGCTCGCGCAGACGGTCTTCGAGCGCTTGTAGATCTCGTGGTGGTCGATCTGAGCTGAGCACCAGTTGGGCACCAGCTTCGTAGAGGGTGTTGAAGGTGTGGAAGAACTCCTCCTCGGTGCGTGCCTTGCGCTCGAGGAATTGGACGTCGTCGACGAGCAGCACGTCCACGTCTCGGAAGCGGCTCTTGAATAGGTCCATACCGCCGCTCGTGAGGGCGAGCTGGAACTCGTTGGTAAATGCCTCGCCTGTGCTGGTGCGGACGCGCAGGCCGGGATTGCAGCTCTGTAGAAGGTTGGCGGTGGCGCGTAGGAGGTGGGTCTTGCCGACTCCCGGCGAACCGCAGATGAAGAGGGGGTTGTATGCCTGGCCCGGCACCTCGGCGACGGTCAGCGCGGCTGCGTGAGCCAGCCGGTTGGAGTCGCCGATGACAAAGTGTTCGAAGCTGAACCGCGGGTTGCCGGCTGGATCTGGGTCGAGCCGGGTCCAATCCCCGTGAGGTGTTTCGATCTCGTTGACCCTCCTGCTCTCGCGGACTCGTGCCGGGCGAGGAGCGTGTGTCCGCGAGGGGGATTGCCGGTCGGGTCCGGGCTGGGTCTGGTTGGGGATGACCTCTATGGTCATCTCGGGCCCGGCGGCTGTCGTGGCGCAGGTCTGCAGGAGTCGCCCAAAGCGTTCGCGAACCCATGCGCACGAGCGGGCGGGAGCCTCGACCGTGAGCGTTCCGAGGGCCACTTCGCGCGGTCGCAGGGGTGCCAACCAGACGCGATAGGTGGAGTCATCGACGGACGCCTCGAGTCTACTCTGCACCCGTGACCAGATCTGCTCCAATTCGGTGCTCACGGCAGCGTCGATCCGCTCCTTTGGGAGTGAGTAGGGCCTCTCTACGAGTGAGTAGGGCCTCTCTACGGGGGGGTCCGGGGACCCGGCCGGCTGAATATACCCCAAGCCTGAGTGCGCCTGATGGAATCGTGCGCTCGTCGACGCAAATGGCGAGAAAAATCGATCTGGGCAGCGATCGTTGGAGGTGGCTCCATCTTCGCGAGAGTGGCCCTATACTGGCGAACGGCGCAGCCTGCTCGACGGGTCGTTCGGCGAGCTTTGGCAGTGGACGAAAGCAACCGATGAAGCGCACCTACCAGCCCAAGAAGCGAAAGCGAGCCCGCGCGCATGGGTTTCGCGCGCGTATGCTCACCCGCGGAGGCCGGCTCATCCTTAAGCGCCGGCGTGACAAGGGTCGCAAGCGCCTGTCGGCGTGACGGCATGGCGCCGCGAGTGCCACGTCGCGCCGCTCACCGGGGACGTCTCTCCCATAGTGCGGAGTTTGAGCGCGTGTATCGCCATGGTCGCTCCTCGGCAAATCGACATCTGGTGCTCTACAGCTTTCCCAACTCGGAGGCCGAGCGTCCCCGGCTGGGGCTTTCGGTCTCGCGTAAGGTGGGCGGGGCCGTTGAGCGTAACCGGGTGAAGCGGCTTCTGCGCGAAGCGTTTCGCAGCGTTGAGGATGAGCTGAATCCCGGCCAGGATGTGGTCGTCGTGGCCCGCCCGCCGGTGAGCGAGTTGGCCGAGCGTGAGGGTCTGGCTGGCGTTGACGCATCGCTTGGAGAGTTGCTGACCAAGGCTGGTATGCGCACCGGTGGGCAGGAGTCGGGGAAGGGTGAGGATGCTCGCTGAGGGCCGGCCCGCGCGTCTCTCCGGCCGTGCCGCACGGATAGCCAGGATCGTCGTGAGTGCGCCGATCGTGGCCTATCAACGCGTGATCTCGCCCGGGCTGCCACGCCGTTGCAGGTACGAGCCGACGTGCTCGCGCTATGCGGTCCAGGCGCTCGCGGAGTACGGCATACTGAGAGGCTTGGTGCTTGCCGCGTGGCGCTTGCTCAGGTGCAACCCGTGGAGTCGTGGCGGGTACGACCCAGTTGGGGCGCAGCAGCTTTTCGGGGTTGCGCCCGCACCCCAAGCGCGCCGCTGACGCGAGTCGCCGAAGCGGGAGAGATCCACCGACACGCAAATGCCGATCCTTGCCAACATCATCCAGGAAGCGTTTTCGCCGCTGATCAGCCTGTTCGAAGCGGTGCTCGTGTTCATTCACGACCATGCCGGCATCAGTTGGGGGCTTGCGATCGTGGGGCTGACCGTGATCGTGCGCGCGGTGATGATGCCGGCGACATTCAGCCAGTTCCGCTCGATGCGCAAGATGCAACTCGTGGCTCCGGAGCTGAAGGCGCTGAAAGAGAAGTACAAGGACGACAAACAGCGCCAGCAGGAGGAGATGATGAAGCTCTACCGGGAGAAGGGGATCAATCCCTTTGCCTCCTGTCTGCCGCTGGTGTTGCAGCTGCCGGTCTTCATCTCGCTCTTCTACATGCTGCGCACCGATTTGAAGAAGCACATTTGTGGCCCAGCACTCGTGTCGCACTACAACGCGATGCACAGCGCGGCGATCACGAGCGTTTCGCATCTGCCGGCCAAATACATCGAAAAAACCAGCTGCCAGAGCGTAGACCCCGGCTCGGCGAAATTCCTGTTCGTGCCCGACATCACGGCGAAGGCGACCGGCGTCGTGCTGATCGTGCTCCTAGCGTTCTATATATCCTCGCAGGTGGTCTCGACGCTGCTGATGAGCGCCAGCGCCGAGCCGAGTCAGCGCTGGATGATGTTGGGCCTGCCGCTGATCTTCGTGGTGATCCTTATCAGGTACCCAGCGGGCCTGCTGATCTACTGGATCACCACCAACCTCTGGACGATTGCTCAAGGCTATATCGTGCGGAGACGCATCGGCCCGCCTCCGGCACCTCTTGGCAAGGGGATCCCACCACCGGGCAGCGGGGGCTCATCGAATGGGAGAGCTGGCGACGATGGAGGTTCGAGGGGTAGATCATCTGGTGGTCCGACGGGCGAGCCGGCGCTCGCTGGCGTCGGCGTCGCCGGCGCTCCTCCGCCACCACCGCGCAAGAAGAAGAAACGCTCGGGGCGCCGGCGGTGAGTGGGCAGTTGGAATCTGAGCCCGATGGGCATGAGGACTCGGCCGAGCTTCTCGCCGAGTTGCTCGAGGAGGTTGTGGATGGCCTTGGCCTGGATTGCGAGGTGAGCGTGGAGGAGCGGGATGGCGAGCTGCGAGGTCACGTGGAGGGAGAGGACGTGGGCCTTCTTATCGGCCGGCGAGGCCAGACGATCGACGCGATTCAACATCTGGCGCAGCGGATCCTCTTCCATGGCGGCGGGTCGCAGGTCCGGGTGGTGGTGGATGCCGATGGCTACCGCGAGCGGCGGGCGCTCACATTGCAGCAGGACGCCGACGATGCCGCGGAGGAGGCACTGCGACTGGGGGAGGCGGTGGAGCTTTCGCCGATGCCGGCATCGGAGCGGCGGGTGGTGCACGAACATCTGCGCGACCGCGGTGATGTGAGCACCCACAGCGAGGGCGAGGAGCCCGAGCGATATTTGGTGGTTTCGCCGCTGGCGGAGTAAGGCTTGCTGGTTGCGGGGACCCACCCGGGGACTGTTTCACGTGAAATCTGAGGGGCCTATCGTTCCTCCGGCGGCCAAGCTGGATGGACTGGTCGAGCGCTACGGCTTGAGCAAGGGCCAGCGGACGCAACTGGAGACGATCCTGCTGGCGGTGGCGGCGGACGAGCGATCTCCCACGACGGTACGCGATCCGATGCTTGCGGCGGATGTGCATATCGCCGACTCCCTCGTCGCCCTGGAGGTGGATGTGCTCACCGACGCGGAGAGGATTGCTGACCTGGGCGCCGGGGCCGGCTTCCCGGGATTGGCGCTGGCAGTGGCGCTCCCAAATAGGGAGCTCCGGCTGGTCGAGTCCCAGGCACGCAAGTGCGCGTTCATGGAGGGGCTCCTCGCTCGGGCTGGGATCGCCAACGCACAAGTTGTTTGCGCCCGCGCCGAGGAGTGGGAGGGGGGGTTTGGGGTCAACGACGGGGTGCTCGCCCGGGCTGTGGCGGCTCCGGCGGTTGTGGTCGAGTACGCCGCTCCGCTTTTGCGGGTGGGAGGTGTGTTGGTCGATTGGCGCGGTCGCCGTGAGCCCGAGACGGAGCGGCTGGCGCTCGACGCTGCCCGGCAGCTGGGCATGGATCTCGCCGAGATCCGTCACGTCGAGCCGTACATGGGAGCCAGAGACCATCATCTCCACATCTACCTGAAGAGCCGAGAGACGCCAAGCGGGTTCCCCCGCAGGGCGGGAATCGCACGCAAGCGTCCATTGGCGTGCTGAGAACGTGTTGAGCCAAGCAGCGGGGTGTTCTGTGCCCAGTGCAGTGTGTAGGGCACCCCGCCCGACCGGGCGACTGCCCGACCGCAATCGGCGCTAGCGTGCCGGTGACGATGGGAACGGTCTATGCAATCGCCAACCAGAAGGGCGGAGTGGGCAAGACAACCACCGCGGTGAACGTGGGGGCCTGTATCGCCGAGGCCGGCTACCGCACGCTGCTGGTGGATGCCGATCCGCAGGCGAACGCGACCGTGGGATTGGGTTTTCCGCGAACGCAGGCGCCTGGGTTGTATGAGGTTCTGACGGGCTCCAGCTTGGCAGGGGAAGCGGTGGTGGAGACGGGGATCGCTGGCTTGGGGCTGTTGCCGGCGGGTGCGGGTCTGGCCGGAGCCAATGTCGAGCTGCCTCGTCTGGGGGGGTTCGAGGGCCAGCTGCGCGAGGGCCTCGAGCCGATCAGGGGAGATTTTCAATACATCCTGCTGGACTGCCCGCCATCGCTCGGGCCGTTGACGGTGTGCGCTCTGGTGGCCGCGGATAGAGTGATCGTGCCGGTGCAGACCGAGTACTTCGCGCTGGAGGGTTTGGCTGGGCTGCTGGAGACGCTGGAGCTGGTGCGCCGCGAACTGAACCCGGGACTGACCGTGGCGGGGATGCTGCTGACGATGCACGACAGCCGCACTCGCCTGGGCCGCGATGTCGAGCGGGAGGTGCGCGAGCACTTCCGCGAGCTGGTGTTCCAGACTGTGATTCCGCGCAACGTACGTGTCGGGGAGGCGCCCAGTTACGGCCTTCCCGTGACCCACCACGACCCGCACAGCACGGGGGCAGAGGCGTATTTTGAGTTGGCGAAGGAGGTGGCGTCGCGTGGCTAAACCAAAGCCAGGGATGGGCAGGGGTCTGGAGGCGATACTGTCCGTGTCATCTCCCGGCGCGGGGCAGGAGGAGCTGCGAGAGGTGCCGGTTGAGTCGATCTCGCCCAACCCCAACCAGCCGCGCCGCCGCTTCGACGACGAGGCACTGAGCGCGTTGGCGGAGTCGCTGGGAGAGCGCGGGGTGCTGCAGCCGGTGCTCGTTCGCCCCAGGGCGGATGGCACCTACGAGCTGATCGCCGGCGAGCGTCGCTTGAGGGCCTCCCGGATCGCCGGGCTGAAGACGATTCCGGCGCTCGTGCGTCCCCACGACGATGCCGCGTCGCTGGAGTTGGCGCTGATCGAGAACATGGCCCGCGAGGACCTCAACCCGGTCGAGGAGGCACGGGCCTGCGCCGCGCTGGTGGAGGAGCTCGGCCTCACTCGCGAGCAGGTGGGCCGCCGCGTGGGTCGCGGCCGGGTCGCGGTCACCAATCTCATGCGGCTGCTCGACCTGCCCGACGAGGCGCTTGAGCTGCTGGAGGAGGGCACGCTCAGCGAGGGTCACGGCCGCGCGCTGCTGCAGGCCAAGGACCACGCCGCCCGCCGTCAGCTGGCGCGCTCCGCGGCCGCGGAGGGATGGTCGGTGCGAACGGTTGAGGATCGCGCGCGGCGCAGCAACGGGGAGTCGGGGGAGGACTCGGGCGACCGGCGCCGCGCTCGGGCGACCCGCGGGGTGCACCCCGACCAAGCCGCCGTCGCGGCCGAGATTGAGGCGACGTGGGGTGAGGCGCTGGGCGCTGAGGTGAGAGCGCGCCCGCGGGCGGACGGGACCTATCGGGTCGAGCTCTCGTTTGGGTCCTCCGAGGAGGCGTTGGCGTTGGCTGGCCGGCTTGGGGTGCGTGCGGGGGCGTGATGGGCGCTCGTCTGTCTGGAGCGCACGCGCTCAGCCGTCGGGGTTGGCGTCGATCGCAAGGTGGCCGCTAGAATCCCTCGCCTCGGGCGATTAGCTCAGTCGGTTAGAGCGCTTCTCTGATAAGGAAGAGGTCCCAGGTTCGAATCCTGGATCGCCCACTACTCGAATCCCCTGGCATGGAGCCAAGTTTCAACTCTCCTCGCCGGGCACGCCAAGCCGGCCTTCTGTCTCAAATGACCCCATGGGCCCATTCATGGGCCTAAACTCTCCCTCGGAACCACGGGTAACCTGCCGCGTGAGCGGGCACTCGACGGGCTCGTCGGCGAAGCGCATGAGCTCCCAGATGGCCTGACGCTCGCGATCGCTCAGGCGGCGGTTGCGGGTCTGCTGGTAGATCTGGAGCGTGAAGGCGGCGGAGGTGTGGCCGATCTGATCGGAGATCCAATGCGGGTCGCGCCCGGCCTGTGCGGCGAACATCGCCCAGGTCCGCCGCAGGGAGTGCGGCGTGATCTTCGGGAGCGGCGGCAGGCCGTGGTCCGCGCGCTTGGCATTGGCGCGCTCGACCGTGCGGCCGAGAATGCGGTCACGGAAGCGGTCGGGGTCGCGGGGCCCGCCGGTACGTGTTCCAAAGAAGTGGTCCTCGGGCGCCATCGGGAAGCCGTCGCGGAGGCGCTGCTCGCGGTGGCTGACGAGCTCGTCGCGCTCCCAGAGGGTCATCTCGACCTCGCGTATCCCCTTCTCCGTCTTGGCGTCCGCAAGCTTGAAGCGCGCCCGCGCCAGATCCACCTGCGCGTAGTGCAGGCCGCAGAACTCTGAGATCCTGAACCCGGCGAGGCCAAGCGTCGCCAGTGCCGCGCGGCGCCCGACGCGATGGTCGCGCCGCGCCTGGCGATCGAGCTCGCCAGCGGCATCGAGCAGGGCGTGGAACTCGTCGACCTCGAGAAACGTCCTGCGCGGCCGACTCGTCGGCAGGAACCGTTCTTTGCGCTCACCGACCCGCATCGCGTTGCGCTCGATGTAGCTGTAATCGACGGCGCGCTGCAGGATCTGGCTGAGCAACGCCAGGATTTCATTGATCGAGCCGTTGGACAGCGCCCGCTTGCGCCGCTTGTAGCGCTTGCCGGCCTTCGGCGTGATCTGGTCCATGAGCGGCTTGCCGCGCGCGGCGGCCTCGCGGATGATCCGCGAGCGCTCGGCGAGATCGTCGCGGAAGCCATCCACGCGAGCGACGTCGATCTCCAGCAGCTCAAGGTGCTCGAACTCCCCGAGGAGATAGCCCAGCCGCCACTCCAGGCCGGCGACCGTGTCGTCATCGAGACCGTGGGCTCGCTTTGAGGCGACGACCTTCCGGGCAAAGGGCCCGAAGGGCTGATGCCCGTCCGGCTGAGCGCCCTGGGACTGCTTTACCGAGGTCCGCTGCTCGGGCGGCATCCAGGTCCCGCGCTCGACCTTCTGCAGGATGTCCTCCAGTTCGATGTCGGCGCGCGTGCGGTTCCAGCCCTGGCGGTTGGTGCCGAATGTCAGTCGATGGCGCTTGCCATACGCATAGAGCCGCGCGCCGAAGGTGACGGTCTTCCCGTTGGCCCAGGGTCGTTCTGTGACCTGTCCGGTGGTTGGCCTGGGCATCAGTGCCCCCGGTGGTGGTGTGTACGGTTGGGGTGCATCGGGGTTACCTCCCGGTGTCGTGCCGGGGGCCGTTACCGCGGTGCCCCGGCTTTTTCGCGGTGCCCCCACCTTACCGGCGCCCTGAGACGATTGTCGGAGGCTGCTTGCGGGCCTGCATCGCCTGGCGTGCGGTGTGGAGATCGAAGCGCAGCCGGGCCTTGGGGCCGTCGCCGAGGCGCATCGCGCCGAGGTCCATGGCGTGCGCGTAGACGTAGTCGAGGGAGACGTTGAGCGCGCGGGCCAGCTCTTTGGGGCCGAGCAGCTGGTAGGCCCCGGGGGCGGGGTGGTCGAGGAGCTGCACGACGCGCCGTGCAGCGCGCTCCGCGATGGCCTCGATGTCGTCGTGGTCGAGGGTCACAGTCGCTCGCTGTATGGGCGGGGGCTGGCCGGGCGCCGGGGACGAGGAATGACCACACAGACCAAATTAGCAAAACAAACCATAAAATACAAAGGCCCCAGCCGCCGTCGTGAATCACGGGGAAGCAGCCCGCAGCTCGCGACCCCTTACCTCACGCGCCCCCCGGGGTACGTGACCGTCCCAGGCGACTGGTATTTCTACGCGATGAGCCCCGGTAAACAGAGGCGAAGGCGCGGTCCCCCTCCGCGCACCGCGCAGCCTCGCGGGGGCGGGCGAGTCTCCGATCCTGGGCCGCCATACGAAGTGCTGTGGCATCCAGCGGCCGACGCCGAGCGTGCGGCAATCTCGGACGCGAGCGAGCGTACTGCGATTCAGCACGCACGAGAGAAGCTCGAGGCGGTTGGCCCGCAGCTCGGCGCTCCGCATACCAGCGCGATCAAGGGCGAGGGTGGGGCGGGGCTACGCGAGCTGCGTCCCCGTGCCGGACGCAGCCGGTGGCGGCCGATCTACCGGCGAGTACAGCCTGGGGTCTTCGCAATTCTCGCCGTGGCTCCCGAGGCGCAGATTGACAAGCGTGGTTTCGATGAGATGGTCCGCAACGCTCAGCGACGCTTCGAGGAGCTGGAGATCTGACTCCGGCCTGCACGCGATAACAACCTTGCTATCATCCTGGGGGGACCGAAAAGGAGAGACGTGAAGCTGAGTGACATGAAGACGAGCGAGCAGGTGCTGGCCGAGGAGCTGCGCGACCCGGACTTCCGGCGCGAGTGGGACCGAACGACGGTCGCCCGGGCGGTCGCGCTGAAGGTGCTCGCCTACCGCACCGAGCACGGTCTCTCCCAGCGAGGATTGGCGCAGAAGCTCGGCATGACCCAGCCGCAGCTCGCGCGCCTGGAGGCCGGCGAGCACAACCCCACCATCGACACCCTCGCGCGACTGGCGCAGACGCTGGACATCGAGTTCGCGATCGACGTCCACCCGCGCCAACGGGAGCCCAAGCTGCTCAGCGGACGCGCCCAGGGCAAGAACGCCATCGCCTCCTACGAGACCGATACCGCAGCGATACTGCTGGCCGCGGGCTGACGTCGATCCCGCAGCGCCCGGCGGTTCGAGGGAACTGCAAGGTACGGTCGATCGTCCGCCGCTCCCCAACCAGGCTTCGCCTGGTCGGGGGCCCCGACCGCGGCGGAGCGCAGTCCCCCGGCCCCCGTCCGCGGGGTAGCGTGGCACACCCTGTCAACCCACAAGGGGTGTGACAGGGTGTGCAGCGGGAGCCGGGCCGGGGGCCGGCCGACTGCTCGATCGACGGAGAGGGTCAAGCGGCGTGCCCCTGCCGGTTATGACCGTATCGGGACCTCGAAGTGGCAGCTGCGGGTCCTGCACCGCGTTTCTTCTGCACCCTCATGCCGCTGCCTTGTCGCGCAGCGATCCGATCTTCGCCCCGAGGGTCCGCTTGACCGCGTTGGCGACGTGGTAACGCTGCATCACTGCGGCGGTGAGCGCCTCGGGACTGAGAATCGTCTCCATGTCACGTGGTGACCAGCGTCGCTCGCCCTGCAGGGCTTGTGCTCCGAGAACGGTCTCGACGAGGGCCTGCTGGAACCACTCGCGGACGACGGCAACGATGATCTCGTTGCCGCGCGGCATTTCATACTCATCGCTCCAATAGTCGGCCATGTCGGTGTAGACCCGGAAGTCGCCGTTGGCCTGGATGAGGTTGTCCTCGGGCAGGTACAGAGCCGCACGGTCGTCAAGCAGGTCGGGGATGTTGGCGCCGTCCGACGCGCTGAGCCAGACGACATCTGGAATGGGCGGCTCGGTAGGAGGGAGCGCGATCGCCTCGTCGCCGTCGGCGGCGAGCATCGAAGCGAGCAGGTCCCCGGTCTGGCTGCCGGGCTTATGGGCCGCCGGCTCACGCTCGACGGTCTCCGTCGGGCTCGAGCGTTCGCCGGACTCGCGCCCACCGCTCACGCGCTCGCCTGCGCGCAGCGGGCCACCAGCCTGCGAGCGATAGCGCGAGAGGCGAAACAGCTTCACGTACGCCTTCAGACGCTCCATGATCGACTCGCTGTTGTCCACGCCCTTGGTGCCTGCAATGACTGAGTCCATGTAGTCACGGATCTCCTGCGGGAGGTTCGCGCGGAACTCGTGCGCCCACTCGCCGTAGGGCAGGGGAGCATTGTTGAGCAGCAGCTGTGTGCGCGCGGTGTTCGCCGACAGGGGGCGCTCCGGGCCGTTCTTGGGCTCGACGTACAGGACAACGCGTTCCGGGCCGAAAAGGACGCCGAACTGCTGTAGGCGGGCGGTGCCACTGCGGCCCGTCGCCATCTCGTAGAGCTCGCCCTGATAGAGGGCGCCGAAATGCCCGTTGTTCGGCAGCTCGCTCGTCTTCCGGCGCTTGTCTGAGTCATCGAGTATCCACCAGTGGACCTGGCAGCCGGTGAGATCGACGACGCCGGAGTGATCGGCGTGCTCATCAAGGAAGTCGCCCATACCACGCACGCGCTGCAAGATGTTGTGGTTGGTGTCCTCGGGGTCGTACGTCCAACCCTGTCGTGCGCGGACGATCACACCTTTGGGGAAGTTGAAGAAGCGCGCGTTCAGGTAGCGGGCGAACCACCGAGACGGGGTCGGCACGCCCTCTGGCGCCGTAACCGTGTTGTCGTCGTCGTCAAAGCCGAACAGCGTTACCTTGGTGCCGTGCTCATCGATGATGTCCGGCTTGGCGACATCGGTCAGGGGCACGACGTAGCTGTAGGAACCGTCGGGCAGACGGAACTGCTTCAGCCCATACTGGCGGCTAGTTGGATCCCGCCAGAGCTGAATCATCGAGCCGTTGCCGCCTTGCCATGACTGGTAGACGACACCGGCCGGGTTGCGCGTTGCCGCGCTGATCTTGGCACCGACACCGAAGTTTGCGTCCATCGCCTGAACGCGCCCGGAAGACGACAGGTTGTTGATGTGCTGGATCATCTCGCGAGCACTCATTCCGCGCCCGTCATCAATGCAGCACAGCTTGTAGACGACGCCAGCGGTCGCCTCGTGAAGCATCCAGTCGACGTCCCAGATGACATTCATGGCCTCGGCCTCAAGCGAGTTCATCGTCAACTCACGTAGGTACTGCTGATCACCGCAGTCCGCACCGAGGCGCTCTAGGAGGAACCCGATCTCCCCAACCTCCATCTTCATCGTGCGGTCGGGTGCAATCGGCGACGCGATCATTTCGTCGCTGAACAGGTTGGCGTTGTCGCCGACAAACGGCGGCACAGGGGTAGTAGCCACTAGGCTCTCCTCAGGTCGTGTGGTCCAAAGGACCACCTGGACAGGGCGGCCACGTCACCTGGCGGGTTGCGGTGGGTCAGAGCTTGAGCGACCGCTCGCCGCGCACTGGACTTGGCCTATGTGCGTATTGTAGTCACTCGCCGGATGACTTTCGGATTGGGCTCCATGAGATGCTCTCGCGTGAAGACTTTCTACGCGCTGCCCAAAACAAATCCCCGCCCGGCGACCGTCGCGCTCTCGACCCGCGGCACCCGCGACACGGCACCCCACCCCAGCTCCGCCCGCCTTCCGCTCAAGCTCCACCCGAGCCAGCTCGGCTCTCGCCTACACCTCCCACGACGCTCCCGCCAGCGCAGAGGCCACCCCGCCGCTCTGCGTCGCTGCGCTCCGCCTCACGGCACACAGTTGCACCTAAAAGTTACTTCTTTTGCTATTTTGGCTTTAGGATGCTCTCGATCGGGAAGATCGCCTTGGGTCAGCACCGCTACTACGAGCAGCAGGTAGCCCAAGGCCAGGACGACTACTACACCGGCCGCGGAGAGGCCCCCGGCGAATGGGTCGGCGCCAGCGCGCAGGCGCTCGGCCTCCAGGGCCGGGTGGGCGCCGGACAGTTCGGCGCGCTGATCGCAGGCCACGACCCACGCAACCCCGCGACACGACTGCGATCCTCCGCGCATAACCCGAAGGTCGCCGCGTACGACCTCACGTTCTCCGCGCCGAAGACGCTCAGCATCCTGTTCGCCATCGCGCCGGAGCAGGTCTCCGGTGAGCTCGTCGGCTGCCATGAAGAGGCGGTCAGGGCGGCGCTCGGGTACCTGGAGGACACGGCGGTGATGGTCCGCCGCGGGCACGCCGGCGAGCACGTGCAGCCCGGGGACGGTCTGATCGCCGCGGCCTACCGGCACCGGATGAGCCGCGCCCTCGACCCGCAGCTGCACACGCACGTCGTCGCGGCGAACCTCGCGCGTGGCCCGGACGGACGGTTCACCGCGTTGCATGGCGCGGAGCTCTACCGGGCGGCGAAGACCGCGGGGTATCTCTACCAGGCGCATCTGCGGGCGCTCGTCACGGAGCGCCTGGGGTTGGAGTGGGGCGAGGTCCGCAACGGTGCGGCAGAGCTCGCGGAGATCGAGCGGCCGGTGGTGGAGCACTTCTCACAGCGCCGCCACGAGATGCTGCGCGCGGCTGAGCAGGGAGGGATCGGCCTGGGGTCAAAGAGCGCGGCCGAGCACGCGGCGCTCGCCACGAGGGAGCGCAAGCAGTACGGCTTGGAGACGCATACGTGGCGCGAGGAGGTGAGGGCCCGCGCCGGCGAGCAGGGCCTCGACACGGAGCGGATCGTGGAGATTCTGCGGACGGGCCGGGAGCGGCTGGTGCGCGGTCTCGCCAGGCGCGGCGGGGTGGACGAGCGCGCACTCGGCGACCGACTCACGGGCGCTGATGGTCTGACGGAGCGCAGCAACACCTTCGACGAGCGTGCGGTGCTGCAGGAGTTCGCCGCCGCGGCGGGATCTGGCGCGCTGGTGGGTGAGGTGCGCGGCCAGGCCGAGGGGTTCGCGGAGCGCGCGGATGTGATCGCGACCCGTGGTGGTGAGATGACGACTGCGGAGCTCGTGGCGGTCGAGCGGCGGCTGATCACGGCCGCGGTCGGCCGTGCCGGCGAGGGGACCGGCATCGTCGACCCGCCGCTGGCGGAGCGTGCGATCACAGCGGCTGACCGTCCCCTCACCGCTGAGCAGGCAGCGGCTGTGCGCGCGGTGAGCGGCTCGGGGGAGGGGGTGAGCGTGATCCAGGCGCTCGCGGGGACAGGGAAGACGTACACCGCCGGCGTGCTGCGCCAGGTGTATGAGAGCGCGGGCTACAGGGTGCTCGGCGTCGCGCCGACCGGCCGCGCGGTACGCGAGCTCGCCGAGGAGGCCGGCATCCCCACCCGCACACTCGACCGGCTCCTGCTCGACCTCGAGCAGCTCGGCGACGAGCTACCACAACACGGCGTCCTCATCCTCGACGAGGCCGGCATGGCTGCGACGCGCCCAAGCGCACGACTACTCGAGGCGGCCCAGCGCGCGAGCGTGAAGATGGTCGCGATCGGTGACTCGGGGCAGCTCGCATCCGTGCAGGCCGGCGGCTGGCTCGGCGCGGTAGGCCGTACGCTCGGTGCGCAGCAATTGACGGAGGTGATGCGCCAGCGCGACCCCGCGGAGCGCAGGGCGCTCGGCGCGCTGCACGACGGCCACCCACAGCGCTACCTCGAGTGGGCCGATCGCAACCGGAGGATCGAGACGTTCAGCGACCCCGCCGGCGCGTGCAAGCAGGCCCTCGCCGAGTGGGCGCGCGCGACCGCCGTGACGGGGCCAGCGCAGACGGTGATGATCGCCAGGGACAACGAGACCCGCGACCGGCTGAACCAGGGCGCGCGCGAGCTGCGTCGAGGTCTCGGTGCGCTCGAACAGGAGCACACCTATGGTCTGGCAGAGGTCGCGGTCGGGGACCGGGTGATATGCCGGCGCAACGACGGGCAGCTCGACGTGGACAACGGGATGAGGGGCACCGTGCGCCACATCGACCCCGACCGGGTCGTGATCGACACCGACGGCGGGCTCGTGCGCGAGCTGCCCGCCGCCTACGTGGCCGAGCACGTGGAGTACGCCTACTCCCTGACGGGCCACGGGATGCAGGGCGGCACCGTGCAGGGCGCGATCGTGGTCGCCTCACCCCGGGATCTCTCTGCGGGCTGGTCCTACACCGCGCTCTCACGCGCAAGAGAAACCACGCGCCTGCTCGTCTACGACGGCGACCTCGAGCGAGAGCGCAGCGAGTTCGCGCCCACAGACCAAACCCCGACAGCGACCCGGGACGAACTGCTCGACCGGGTGGCACGGCGGATGCAGAAGCGCGACGACGAAGACCTTGCGATCGAGCGGCTACCCGGCGCTGGCCGCACAGACGACCCCGACCTCGCCAGCGCCCGCACATACGCGACAGCTCCACCGCAGGAGCACGCCGCCGCCCGTGGCGAGCCGACCCCGGCCGCGGCGACTCCCGTGCGGCTGCGGGAGCTACGCGAGCGCATCGAGCAGCTGCAGGCGCAGCTTGCGGCGCTACCAACGCGCGAGCTGCAGCGCATTGAGGATCTCGACGCGCGCGCTCTCACACTCACCACCCAGCACGAGCAGCTCACCGGGCGCCTCGCCGGCCTACCCGAGCCACACCGGCGCCTCGGACGCGAACAAGACCCCCACGCGATTGAGCGCGCCCACCTTACCAGTGCCCTGCAAGCCAACGAGCGGGAACTCGACGCGGTCCTCACACAGTGCGACGGCCTGGAGCGCAAGCTCGGCGACCCCAGCGAGGTCCGCGCCGAACGCGAAGGCCTCGAACACGGGATCACCCAAACCACCCGAGAGCACACTGCGCTGCGCAACGAACTCGCCGAGCGCGAACTGCACAACCCCGCATGGGTGAAGACAACCTTCGGCGAACGGCCCGACCGGCCTGCGCAGCGCGACGCATGGGAGAACGGGGTACGCCACGCCGCGCGCTACCGCGCGCAGTACGACATCACCGACCCCACCGACGCGCTCGGACCGCGGCCCGAGCAGCGCGGTGGGCAGCAGCGTAACTGGGATCGAGCCCGTGAAGCGATCGAGCGCGCCGAGCGGCGCCTTGGACGCGAGGTCTCGCCAGCGCGCGGCATCGACCTCGGGATCGGGCTCTGACTCATGGTGCGCGGGATGGACAGCTTGACCGTACCGATCCATGAGGGGAACGAGGATCAAGCGCGATCGAGCCGACACCCCGTATACGCTGGGGCGATTCCCGCAACGATGGTTGGCGTATTGAGCGATGGCTGAGCAGCAGATATTGACCGTTCCCCAGGTCGCCGAGGAGCTCCAGGTGACCGCTCAGACGATCCGCAACTGGATCGACAGCGGGGCGTTGCCGGCGGCGAAGATTGGCCGCGCATTCCGGATACGACGCGAGCACGTCGACGCGCTGCTCGCTCGTGCGCAGGCCGACAGCAGCTCGTTGGCGACACGCCGCGATCTTTGGGCGCCGGAGACCCTTGGGTTGCCACACCGCCGCCGCGGTACGGAGCGTCCAGCGTCGGTGTGGGACGAGGCGGGTACCCCGGCGCTGCCGCCCAAGCGCTCCTGAGCCACCCGACCCACTGCGACCGATGTTCTCTCCGGTCAGGCTGAGCGACGCGCACGGGCGCGTGGCCGCCGGGCGCTTGCGCCGTCTTCGCGCTCGACCGCGTCTGCGAGTTCGGCAGCGGCAGCGGCGAGCTCGTCGTAGGCGCGGGCGACATCGAGCATGTTCTGGCCGGTCGCCGCGGTGTTCAGCCGCCGGACGGCTTCGTCGAAGCGCCGCCAGAGGCCCTCGGGTCCGCGGCGCCCGGTACCGGGCTGCAGCTCATACGGCGGCCGAGGGTCGGCGGCTCGATGAGGCGGCCAGTCAAAGCCCGCGGCGTCTGCGGCCCTGCAGGCGCGCGCCTCCTCGCTTGCAGCCTGGGTGAGACCGGCCAGGCGGGCGCTGAAGCCGCGGTCGGGGGGCGCCATCCGATGCGCCTCAAGCGCATTACGCCAGCCGTCGAGCGCGTCTTTGAAGTCACCGAGCACACGCTCATCACCGCCAGTGCTGCTTGTTGTGTTCATTTGGTCATCGTAGCGGGTGCAGGGGATAGCCAGCGCACGATACGCGGGCTCGCCGCTGTGGATACGGACCCCGATCGCTCACCCGAGGCGTGACCGCAGCTGATCGCCGAGCCTGCGCAGATCCACGAACTCCTGCCTCTCTCCCGAGAGCCGCGATGCCTGCGGACGGACGGGCGCGTAATACTTCTCGCCCTCGTCTTCACGAGCGGGCGCAGGGCTCTGGAGGCGATGTACGGCAAGCTGGGCCACCCGCGATCCTGGGGTCAGGCAGATCGGGCTGTCTCCCTCGTTGACGAGCTCTAACGTCAGACAGCCGTGGAACCCGGGATGAACGTACACCGCGGTCGCCACGACCAATCCCAGCCGTCCCCACGATGAGCGCCCCACGACGTAGGCGCTCATGTCGTTCGGCAGGCCGAGGAACTCGAGAGTAGAGGCAAGAACAAAGTGCCGGGGGTGGAGCCACAGCTGCTCCCCAAACGGCACGACCACGCGCTCCTGCTGCTCCTCGACATCCTGTTGGCTGTCCGTCCCGGGATTCAGCCCAGGCTTGCGGGTGCGGCGCAGCAGCAGGAACTCTGTCCCCAGGCGGAGATCGATTGCGCCGCGTCCCACCTGACCTGGGTCCAGGAGAGGCGTGATGATCAAACGCCGGTCAAGATCCTCGTCGGCAAGGGCGCGCTCGATGTCATCTCTTCCGAGAACGCTCATAGGGCCCATGCCGCGGAGACGACGCTCATCTCGATCGCCTTGCCGACGAGATCCTGAAGACGACTATCGGACAGCGCGGCCACAATCCCCTCCGGCGAATCGCCGTGCTCTCGCAACCCCTCCTGCCAGCCTCCGAGAAGGATCGACCTCGGCTGGAGTGCACCCGTCAAGCCGACGGGGAGGATGAGGCGCTCCAGCAGCCGGGCCGCTTCATCGCTCTCCGGCTCGGCGATGGTGCGGTCGAGCGTGTCGCCCCCGGCGCGGGCGACCGCCGCATCCTGCAGCACGTTTGCGTGGGCGAGAAGCTCGTCGCGCAGAAAGTTGAAGTGCGTTGGAAGCGCCGCGCTCGCGTCGGCCGCTATCGAATCGAGCCACATGGTGACTCCAGGTGCCACCCGCTGCATGTAAGGCCGCCATCCTCGCCGATCAAGATGGTCTATCGCAAATCGAAGCCGCAGCGTGTTGGGTGGGTGCGACGGCCCTGGCTCGCCATAGGAGAGCGGGACCACGAACGGAACGAACGCCCACAGGAATGCCGGCCCCATGGCCTCGATCGCGAGATGGTCGCAGAGCAGCTCCTCGACCCATCCGCGAAGGTAGGTGCGAAGCGTGCCGGCGATCGTCGATGGGGACGATGTCCACGTAGTTCCCATGGTCGCTACGGCGGTTTGGAAGGCGGCGACAAAGGCGGCGTCGGTGCTGAGGGCGGACTCGACCTGCTGCACCAGGTCATGCTCGTTGACGCTTGCGTGACCAAGCTCGTGGGCAAAGATAGGATGTATCAGCAGCCGGTCACTGTCCGTCAGTGGGTAGTTCAGGACGATTGGACGGCGGGTTGCTTTCGCCGTAAATCCGGATGTGGAATCGATCACAGCGCCGAACGGCCAGCTCGTCGTCGAGTACATGTAGTCGGAGTTGGGTACGACGACGAGGTCCACATCCGCTCCGACCAGGACGCGAGCGCATTCCTCGGTCATCAATAGGCTGCCGAGGTTCAGCGTTGGCGACCGAGTGGCCGCGAGCCAGGGAAGTGCCGCGTGCGCTCCCCGAAGTACCACGATGCTCTGGCGAAGGTTGCGGGCGAACGCGCTACGGACAGCCTGCGGCGCTTCCGCCGCGGGCTGCTGCCCTACGCGGTGCTCGACTGCCCCCAGTAGGTCGAGCACGTGGTCGCGTAGCGCAGCTCCGCGGTTGCCAGGGAGGGGCGCGAGGCGTGGATCGCCGCGTAGCGCCTCGATCTCGTGTTTGGCGCTTGCTACGAGGAGCTGGAGATCATTCGGGTCGCCGTCCACGGCCCCGGGTCCTTCCGTGAGGCCAGGACGGAGTTGCTCTCCACGAGCTGAACCTCCCCGACTGTGCCAAAGAACCCGAGCGCCGGCTCGAGCTGCTGCTCCTCTGCCCCGGCCAGGCGTCCCTCCGCTGCCTCGTGGAGCACCTCCGCCATGGCCGACAAAAGCTCTCGGACCTCCAGTGCACGGTCCTCGTCGCTGCGTGCATGCTCCTGAGCAAACGTGGCGACAACGCTCAGCGCGGTGTCCGTGGCCGCGAGGTCGCGCGCTGAGCTTGGCGTCGACAGCGGTTGATCGGCCCGCGCCTGGGTGGCGATAAGCGTGCTGGCCGCATTCGTCAGCAGTCGTCGATCCGCCTCGCTCGGCATGTCGCTCGCCGTGGCTCGATGGAGAGCGAGAACGACATCGTCTGCCCACAGGCCGAGTGCGGCCGTGCTGCTCAGCTCCTCAAGGCGCTGGAGATCACGCATTGGCATAGGCCCCTGACTCTAATGCCTGACTCCGATGGTAGAGCGGTTGTCTGCCCAACTTCATGTCTACACCGTAGGATGTAGCACGGACGGAACCGGCGCGATGCCTGCACGCTCAGACACTCAACTCAACGTGCGTCTCGACAAGCCGCACCGCGCGGTACTCGATGCAGCCGCGTTCGTCCACGAAACGACCGCGACACGGATCGTGCAAGAGCTTGCCGAACGCGCAATCGCCGACTACGAAAAGCAGCCCACAGTGCAGAAGGCGCTGCAAGCAAGACGGGAACAGGCCCTAACTGACCAGGGAAAGCTGACGCGCCTCCGTCCCGCGCAGACAGCAAGCCCAGTGAGCGGGGAGGCTGAGCGCCCGTAAAGACGATCACGGCCATGGCTCGGTTTTGGGGCCTGGCAGGTCTGGCGGTGACCAGAAGGACGAAACAGGCACCGCAGCACCCCATTCTGGCCGCTCGGTGGCTGGCCAAACCGGATACGTTTGGGCCCATAGACCCCCCTCATGGGCCCAAACCCCCCCGATTTGGGCCCAAATCAGCCGATTTGTAACGACCGTGATGAGGGCGTTGTTGGCTTGGATAAAGGGGAAACGGCCAAATCCCCCAAACCTGCGGCACTCTCTGATAAGGAAGAGGTCCCTGGTTCGAATCCAGGATCGCCCATTCAGCGAACGGGCTGCAAGCGCCAGGGTTGCGTCGAAGCGCCAGAGCAGCGGCTGGGTTCTCAGGCCCATGCAGGGTACTCAGAACGTAGGTGCGATCGTGCGAGCCTTGTTGATCTCGCGCTCCGGCTCGACCCGCTCCCGGCCTTCGACTCAGGGGTCGTAGGGCCCCCGCGGGGCACAGCTAGCCGTCGGCCGTCGGCTCAGTCTCGGAGGTCCCCTGCGCAGCCTCGAGCACCGAACCAGCGAGGAACAGTTGCGCCCACTTGCGGCCACTTATCTCGACCAGCACGCCGTGGTCGACTAGGTCGTTGATTGCGGCCCTCGCCGTCGGGGCGCTGACCCCCAGGACTGCGGATGCCCGTCGGGCATTGACGTACGGGTTGATGAACAGGTGATCAATGAGCTCGCGTGCCGCCGGTCGTGCCTTCGCGCCGCTCAGGAGCGCGTGATAGGTGGCCTGGAGGTCGAGCAGCCGCTCCGCGTCCCTTACCGCGGCATGGGCCTGCACCGAGACGCCGTTGAGGAAGTAGCGCAGCCAACCTGCCCAATCGCCATGAGTGCTAATTCTCAGCAGCCGGTCGTAGTACTCGCTGCGGGTCCGCTCGAAGTAGGCCGAGAGGTAGAGCAGCGGCTGGGGCAGCTGACCGCGGTCGTGGAGGTAAAGGGAGATCAGCAGCCGTCCCACGCGGCCGTTGCCGTCGCCGAACGGGTGGATCGCCTCGAATTGGTAGTGCGCCAACGCGGCGATGATCAGTGGCGAGAGTCCGTCGCTGTGCAGGAACTTCTCGAGGGAGCCGAGCGCGTGTGTCATCTCGGTCACGGGCGGCGGGACGTGGGTCGCTTCCTCGATCGGGGCGCGTGGGTCTCTGGCAATCCAGTTCTGGTAGGAGCGAAACTCGCCTGGGTGGCGCTCGCCGCCGCGCACATCCTCCATGAGCTTCTCGTGCAGCTCGCGCAGCAGGCGCAGGCTCAAGGGGAGGCTGCCAAGCCGCACGAGGCCGTATTCATGGGCGGTGAGATAGTTGCGGACCTCGCGCACATCCTCGCGCTGACCGGTCCCGATCACCTCGTCCTCGTAGAGGTCGGCGAGTGTACTGACGGTGCCCTCGATCCTCGAGCTGAGCACGGCCTCCCGGCGCAGGTACGGAGCGATCAGGAGCATTGGGTTCCGCAAGTTACGCCCAGTGCCTGCCAGCAGACCTACGGCGTTCGCGGCGGAGGCAAGGCAGTCAACGAGGCTGGCCGTGAACTCGAGCCGGGGTGGAAGCTCTCCGGGTACGTAGGCAGCATGTCCGTCGTGAGTGAGCACGAGCCGGCCGGGCGAGCGATCAGTGAACATGGCGCGATCCACGCCCAAAGTGGCGCGATCCACGCCCAAAGCCTAGCGCGCTTTGTAAGCGATACGACATTTGCTTTCAATGCCCGGGACGCTTGGAAAGCGGTCTTTCCAAAATGGGCAAAGAGGCGTCACGCTCCCGCCGCCAGTAGTTCCGCCAGCCGTTCATGGGTTTCGGTGAGCCCGCCCTCCATGCCCGATGCGATCATGCCGTCGCGTTCCTCGGTGGTGTGGAACAGCGAGGTGGTCGTCACCTTCGTGCGATCGCCGAGCTCCTCAAAGGTGTGGGTCTCGACGATCACATGGCCGGGCATCCCCTCCCATTCGAAAGTCTGGACTATGCGCTGTGGCGGCGTGACCTCTCGATAGATCCCTTTGAATCCGATCTCCCTGCCGTCGGGCTCGCGCATCACAAACCGCCAGCTGCCCCCGGGTCGGAGGTCCATCTGGTCGACGGTTGTGGTCATGCGCCGTGGGCCCCACCACTGGGGGATCAGCGCGGGGTCGGTGTAGGTGGCGAACACGCGCTCCCGGGGTGCGTCGAATACCCGCTCGGTGACGATCTCGCGATCGGAGGGGGTTGTCACTGTCGTGGCTCCAGCCATGGTTCCTCCTACTTATCGTTGGTAATTGTTCGTGGCTTCCCGCTCGGCCGATCCCTGTGGGTCGCCGTGGGCAGCCGCTGAGCCTGTGGTGCTCTCGAGCAGCTCGCCGAAGCGGTCGAGGCGCTCCTCCAACATGCCTCGATAGGCCTCGATCCACTGCTGTACATCGTCCAGGCGCCTTGGCCCGAGACTGCAGATTCGCGTTCTTCCGACCTTCTCGGTGGTCACGAGCCCAACCTCCTCCAGCACCCGCACGTGCTTCTTCAGCCCGGTCAGCGACATCTCGAGAGGCTCCGCCAACTCGGTCACGGTGGCACTGCCCTGCCCCAACCGCCGCAGGATGCGTCGGCGCGTCGAGTCTGCGAGGGCCGCAAAGGCCCGGTCGAGCTCGGGCTGATACTGAACCATATGGTTCAGTGTAACGGAGGACGGCGGCGTGTCAAGGAGCGCTCACGACGCCGCGGAATCAGCCAAAGCCCATGGGCGCCGGCAGAGACTCCGTCGGGAATCGAACGGGGCGCGCCACGCGTTAGTGCTCAACACAGCGCCAGCGGTCGCACCCACGACCCCGTGGCGCCGCTGATCTTCAGCGGCAGGCACGCGAACGCGAACTCGTACACCCGATCGCGCGCGAGCTCCTCGAGGTAGACCATCTCCAGGATGAACACCCCGCGCTCGATCAGGGCGGCGAGGTGCACCGGGTGCGGGCTCTCGGGGTCGGGCGAGGGCAGGCACTCCAGCGACTCGGTATCGCCCGCCAGCGCGACCACGCCAGCGTCCATCAGCATCGTGGCTGCCCGCAGGTTGATCCCCGCGTCGGCGTGCTCGGCGAGGCGCTCGCGGTCGGGCCATGCGGAGAGGTATCCCGTGCGTATCAACGCCACGTCGCCGGGTCGAATCTCGCTGCCCTGTGCGCGCAGCGTGCGCTCGATCTCGGCCGGGCCGATCTCGGTGCTCGCGGGCAGCGCGTCCACCCCCAGCGCGCCGGCGACGTCGAGCAGCACCCCGCGGGTGAAGATGGGGGGGATCGCCGCGGCGTCGTGGGTCAGGGGCCCGAAGTCGCCGAGGTGCTCGTCGGGCGTACTCCCGCCGAACCAGTGGTCGTCGGCGCCGCAGGTGGCGTGGCAGAGCGCGTCGATGTGCGTGCCGGTGTGGGCGCTGCCGGAAAGCAGCTCGCTGTGGATCCCGAAGTTCACGGTGTTGGTGCCCAGCCAATCCCAGTCCTTCTGCACACGTACCCCCCGGGGCGTGCGGTAGGTGAGCACCTGAAACGGCGCGTGGCCGTCCCACTGGGGCATGCTCGGCCAGCGTCCGCAATCGAGGTCGTACGTGCGTCCGCTGCGGATCAGTCTCGCGGCCGCGACCACGCTGTCGGCACCCAGACCCTCCAACGGGATCGCGGGCTGCCCCGAACCCGGGCTCTGTGGGCTGTGCGGTGAGGATGGTGGACTGCTCATGGAACCTCCGGGTTTCGTGGTGGGCGGCGCACACCCAAGGTAGTTCGGCTGCGTCCTACGCGGCCGGGCGGCTTCACTTCCCGAGCGCTTCCGGCGCCGCCTCGGCGAGCGCGGCGAGAAACCGCTCAACCTGCTCGTCCGAGGTGGCCGTGCAGGTGGCGAAGCGGCAGTCGGGCGACACCAGCACGCCGCGCTCCAGCAGCGCGCGGTAGATGTCGATGCGTGGCTCCCGGGGCAGCAAGGCAGCCTCGCGGGCCGAGCGGGGGCGCTCGTGCGCGATGTGCAGGCGACCGATGCCGCCGTAGTGCGTGGCGGTGAGCGTCAGCCCCCGCTCCCGCCCAATCCGCTCCGCCCCCTCGGCCAGCCGCCGACCCTGGGCGTTCATGCGCGCGATCGAGGGCTCGTCGAGCGCCTCCAGCACGGCGAGGCCGGCAGACATCGCGACGGGGTGGCCGTTGAACGTGCCGGCGTGGCGGACGATGCTGCCGCCACGCGGGTCGAACATCGCCATCACCTCCGCGCGCCCGCCGAGCGCGCCGATCGGGAAGCCGCCCCCGAGCGCCTTGCCGAGACAGATCAGATCCGGGCGCAGCCCGTGGTGCTCGGCGCCTGCACCGCGGTAGCCGGTGCGCCAGCTGGCGACCTCGTCGAGAATCAGCAGTACCCCGTGCGCCGCGCACCACTCGGCGATGCCGTGCAGGAACTCCGACCGTGCGGGGATCACGCCCGAGGAGTTGAGGAACACCTCGATCAGCACCCCCGCCAGCTGCTCGGCCTGCGGTTCGAGCACCGCCAGCGCCCGGTCGAGGTCGTTGTAGGGGAACACGCTCACCCCCGCCACGACCTCGGGCGCCATCCCCGGCGTCTCCCCGATCGCCTCTCCGGGGACCTTGCCGAAGCGGGTGATGCCGACGTCGACGAGGTCGTGACTGCCGTGGTAGCCGCCCTCGGCCTTGGCGATCCGGGCCCGGCCGCTGAAGGCGCGCGCGGCGCGCACCGCCTGCAGCGTCGCCTCCGAGCCCGAGTTGGTGAAGCGCACGAGCTCCACCCCGGTGAAGCGCTCACGTACGCGCTCGGCGAGTTGTACCTCCGCTGCCACCGACAGGCCAAAGGGCCCGCCGGCATCGATCCCGCGGTGGATCGCGGCCGTCACCGCCGGGTGGCAGTGGCCGAGGGCGGAGGCGGAGTAGTTCAGCAGGAAGTCGTCGACCTCCGCCCCGTCGATCAGCTCGACCCGCGCGCCGTTGCCCCGCTCCGCGTACAGCGGGAACGGGTCCACGTGCACCTGCGTGCGGGTGTTTCCGCCGGGCAGTGAGGCGAGCGCCCGCTCGTAGGTCTCCCGCGACCGGGGCCAGCTCTGCTCATACCGTTGTCCGAGCCGCTTCACGCCGCCGTTTCGAGATCCTCGACGGGGACTACGCGGTGCGGTCCCGCCAAGCCAGCTTTGACCTTGGGGCGCACCCACACGAGGAACCACACCGCTCCCACCACGATCATGGCCAGCGTGGTGACGCCGATTTTGAAGTTGATCTTCGGCAGCGTCAGCGTCCCGACCAGGAAGATCTGCCAGATCAGCGAAACCCAGGCAATTGGCTTACCCCAGCGGCCGAGTGTGAAGCCGCCGAACTGCCGCGGCAGCGTCCCGCGGTAGGACAAGAAGAGGTAGGTCCCGGCGATCAGCGCGTACACGAGGTTGAAGCCCACCGAGGCGGTGCCCAAGATGTATTCGAGCACTTTCGCCGAGATCAACGCGGGCACCGTGAACATCGCGATCCCAAAGACCGCGGTGCCGATCAGCGCTGTGTAGGGGGTTTTGAAGCGGACGTGCACTTTGCCGAAGAAGGTGCCGAACGGCGCCATGTTGTCGCGCCCGAGGCTGAACAGCAGCCTCGCGGCGCCGGCCTGGATCAGCAGCACGACCGAGACGAACGAGATCAGAAAGAGGATGTCGACCAGCTCCCTCCCGGTCGTGCCCCACTGGTACTGGATGATCGAGAGCACCGGGGTGCTTTCCCCCAGGGTCTTGGAGATTCCGGGGCTGGCGTAGGAGAAGCCGATCAGCAGGATGAAGCCGCTGACCGCCACCGCGAGCACCGAGGCGATGATCGTCCGCTGCGTGACGGTGGTCGCGTTGCGGGTCTCCTCAGCGAGGTCTGCGGGCAGCTCCCAGCCGGCGAAGGTGTAGGCGCCGAGCAGGAAGGCGAGCAGGAACGCCCCGATGTACGCGCCGTGCGCACCGGGCTGCTGGTGGAAGAGAAAGGAGGCCGGATGCGGGTGCTCGACGATCGCGTACACCAGCAGCGCGATCGCCACGCCGACGCCGCCGATGATCTCGGTGACGACCGCCGCGTTGTTGAAGGTGGTGGCGATGCGAATTCCCGCGATGTTGATCAGCATCACGATCAGCGTCAGCGCGGCCGCACCGAGGATCGTCGCGTTGCGTGTCGTTTCGATCCCGAACTCCGAGAGGAAGTAAGGGGTCACCCCGTACGCCGTCCCCGCGGCTCCCACGCCGAAGCCGATCAACCCGCAGACCGCCACGAACCAGCCGAAGTTGGGGTTGGTGAGGCGGCTGGCCCACTGGTAGGCGTAGCCCGCGATCGGGATCCGCCCGGCGAGGTCGGCGAAGATCGACGCGATCAACATGCAGCCAAACGCCGAGATGATCCACGTCCACAGCCCGCCAGTGCCGGCCTGTGTCAGCACGAACGGCAGCGTTAGCAGTACCCCGGTCGTGATCGATACCCCCGAGAACGAGGCCGCGAACGAAGAGAACCATCCCATCTCGCGGTCGAGCTGCTGCTCGTAGCCGAAGTGCTCGAGGATCTCGGCTTGCTGCTCCTCGGAGGCATATGCCTCCGACGTGCCGGCCTCAGCGCTGTATGCCTCTGTGCTCATCCTTTCCTCCCCACGGTCGCAGTGCTGCTCATCCCACTACCTCTCTCCTGACGGCGTTTGTGTGCTCTCCCGACTCGACAGCGCCGCGCGTCCCGGAAGCAGCTCTCCCGCCTCAGCCAAGCTGCGCGCCTGCCCAAACACGATCCACTCGGCGGCGAGCTGCCCCACGATCGGCGAGACCTGGATGCCGTAGCCGCCGACGCCGCAGGCGGCGATCACCGTCGGATCCTCCGGGCAGGGCCCCACCAGTGGGCGCCCGTCGGGACTGACCGGGTACAGCCCAGCCCAGCCGCGGCCGAGACGGATGTCGACCAGCGAGGGCAGGCGGTGGGGCAGCAGCTCGGCCAGCTGCTCCAGGTAGGACTGCTCCACGCCCTCGAACCACTCGTCGGGGTCGACGACCGGGTGGACTGCCTCCTCGCTGTGCAGGCCGCCGAGGAACATGTCGAAGGTCTCGTGGCGGAAGTACAGGCCCGAGCGGCCTTCGGCGGGGGCGTAGTCCATCACCTCGGGCATCATGTACGCGAGCGTGCGCGGCAGGTGCATGCTCACCGCCTCGTGGCGCTGGGGAAGGATCGGCGTGGCCACGCCCAGCTGCTCCCCCACCTCCTGGGCCCACGCGCCGGCGGCGTTGACGACGTACTCGCAGGTGAGCTCGCCGCCCGAGGTCCGCAGGCGGTGGCGCCCGTCGGGGAGCAGCTCGTGACCGGTCAGCTTGGTGTGCTGGAGCAGACGCGCACCCTTCGCCAGAGCGAGCTCGGCCAGCAGCTCGCAGTAGAGATGCCCGTCGACGAACCCGTCGCTGGGGCCGTGCAGGCCGGCGCTGATGTCGTCGCAGCGGACGTCGGGAAAGCGCTCGGCAATCCCGGCGGGGTCGAGCACCACGGCGTCCTCGATTCCGAGCTCGTGCTGCACCGCGACGCTGCGCTCGAAGCGGGCGGCGTCCTCGTCGGTGTGGCCGATGCGCAGGTAGCCGTTGCGTGTAAAGCGCAGCCCGTGGTCGCGCTCGAGCTCCTCGAAGGCGCGCTTGCTGGGCACGCGTAGCGCGATGTCGAAGGGGTCGACGTACTGGGTCTCGACGACGCCCACCGAGCGCCCCGAGGAGCCGCCGGCGAGCTGCGCGCGCTCGAGCACGACGATCTCCTCCACGCCGAGGTCGGTAAGCGCACGGGCGGCGCTGAGGCCGACGGCCCCAGCTCCCACTATGGCCACTGAGATCTTCTCGTTCATTCGCCACGCCACAGCTCTCGCCGCGGCGGCTCAACCACCGACGACAGTCAGGCTCTGCTCTCGCATGTACTGCTGGAGGTAATGGATTCCACCGGCTCCGCGTCCCGTACTTCCGGAACCCTCCCAACCTCCGAATGACTGTATACCAGGCCATGCCCCCGTGGTGGCGCCCGCCTCGCGGTTGACGTAGATGACCCCCGCCTTGATCGCCTGTTCGAAGCGCTGGATCTCTGCCGAGTCCTCGGCGTACAGGCCGGCCGTCAGCCCAAATACCAGCCCGTTGGCCAGTTCGAGCGCCTGGTCGAGCGAGTCGCAGGCCTGGATCGCCACAAACGGCGTGAACAGCTCCTCGCGCAGCAGCCGCGAATCGGCCGGTATCTCCGCGACGGTCGGCTCGGCGTAGCTGCCGTGCTGCAGTTCCCCCTCGACGAGGGCGCTGCCTCCGTGCACAGCCCACCCGGCCTCGCGGCACTCGCGCGCGGCGTCGAGCAGTCGCTGCACGGACTCCGGCGAGATCACCGGCCCGACTTTCGTCGCTGGGTCGAGCGGGCTGGCGACGTGCACCTCGCGACGGCGCTCGTCAAGCAGCGCCGCGAGCTCGTCGTGGACCTCGCGCGCCACCAGCACGCGCGAGCAGCCCGAGCAGCGCTGTCCGCTGAAGCCGAAGGCCGAGCGCGCGACGCCGAGCGCCGCCTTGGGCAGGTCGGCGGAGGCGGTGACGATCGCGGGGTTCTTCCCGCCCATCTCGCAGATCGCCGGGCGCGGGTACGCGCGCGAGAAGCCGTGGAAGACCCGCATCCCCGTGGCGTGCGAGCCGGTGAACGTCAGCCCGTCGAGGCCGCGGTGGCCGTACAGCCGCTCCCCGAGACGCTCGTCGGGGATCGTCAGCAGCTGCAGCGCGCCTGCTGGAAGGCCGGCCTGCCGGAACAGCTCGTATACGGCAAGGCCGCTGAAGTAGCCGTATGGCGAGGGCTTGGCAACGACTGTGTTGCCGGCGATCAGCGCCGCCGCGATCGGCCCCAGCAGCAGCGCCATCGGAAAGTTGAAGGGCCCGATCACCGCCCACACGCCGTACGGGCGCATGATGCTCCAGCTGCGCTCGGTGCCGCCGGTGGGGCCCATCTCGGTGGCGAAGCCTCCGTGGGCGGTCATCTGCTCGCAGTAGTAGTCGATCAGCACTACGCACTCGTCGACCTCGCCCAGCGCCTCCAGCAGCGGCTTGCCGATCTCGTGCGCGAGGATCGCCGCGAGCTCGTGGCGCCGCTCGGCGACGGCGGCCGAGACTCCCCCGACGATTCGCACCCGCTCGCGCCAATCGGTCGCCGCCCACTCTCCCGCGAAGCCCCGCGCGACGGCGACGGCGCGATCGAGGTCCTCGATCGAGGCGGTGGCGAAGCTTCCAACCAGCACCCGGCGGTCGCCGGGCGAGCGCTCCTGAACCCACCCGTCGCCCGTGCACGCGACCCCGTTGACGTAAAAGGGATGCTGCTCGCCCAGCCGCCCGGCCAGCGACTCCAGCGCCGCATTGAACGCGCGTGCGTCCTGCTCGCCGGCGGCGAAGGTCTCGTAAGTCACTAGGGGGGGTGCGGCCATCTGCCTCAAGCGAAGCATAGGCTTCCACGAAGGGACAAGCCGGCGAAAGGGATGGACGGCGGAAGGCAAAAATGAGTTGCGGGAGGGATAAGCCGGCGCCGAGCGCTCTATACCCTGGGGCGATGGCCGAGCCCGTGATGATCACCGCCGCGGTGACTGGCAGCATCGCCTCCGAGAAGCACTCCCCCCACCTCCCGCTCACCCCCGACCAGATCGTGGAGGCAGCGGTCGAGAGCTGGCGCGCCGGCGCGGCGATCATCCACCTGCACGCGCGCGACGAGAGCGGCACCCCGACGCAGGACGTGGCGCTCTTCCGAAGTCTGATCGAGCGCATCAAGGAACGGGGGTGCGAGGCGATCGTCAACCTCAGCACCGGCAGCGCCGGGGGGCGCGCCGGGATCGAGGAACGCCTTGCCTGCATCGAGCTGGCGCCGGAGATGGCGACGCTCGACTGCGGCTCGGTCAACCTCGGCGACGACTGGGTGTTCGGCAATCCCTACGCCACGTTCTTGCGTCCGGCGGCCACGCGCATGCGTGAGCTGCAGATCGCCGTCGAGATGGAGACGTTCGACAGCGGCATGATCCGCAACGGGCTGCGGCTGATCGGCGAGGGGCTGATCCCCGGCCCCGGCTTCTGGCAGCTGTGCCTCGGCGTCCCCGGCGGCGCGGCGCCCGATCTGCAGACGATCGGCTACCTGCTCAGCCGGCTGCCGGAGGGGGCGCGGTGGAGCATGTTGGGGATCGGTCGCCACCAGCTGGAGGTAAACGTGGTGAGCCTGCTCTACGGCGGGCACGTGCGGACGGGGTTGGAGGACAACGTTTACTACCGCCGCGGAGAGCTGGCCCGCGGCAACGCGCAGCTGGTCGAGCGGGTGGTGCGCCTCGCGGAGGAGCTCGGGCGGCCGGTGGCCACGCCCGACGAGGCCCGAGGGCTGCTCGGAGTGCGTGGGCGCTGATCCGGAGATCCCATCCGCCTGAGGTGCCGCGCGCGGGCACGACGGCTAGCCGATACTCTGGCGGCCCCCGATCAGTGGAACTGAGCTGAAGCTCTCTCGTCCACCTCGACCCGAGGAGTCGCCCGCAGATGACACCGCCCCTCCGAGCACCCGCAACCATGACAGCGACCCCCGAACCAGTGATCCTCGCCGCTGTGCGCACGCCAGTGGGACGCTACGGCGGCGCGCTCGCGCAGGTGCGCCCCGACGACCTCGCGGCGGTCGCGCTGCGTGCCGTGGTGGAGCGTGTGCCGAGCCTCGATCCCGGAGAGATCGAGGAGGTGTACCTCGGCTGCGCCAACCAAGCGGGCGAGGACAACCGCAACGTTGCGCGCATGGCGCTGCTGCTCGCGGGGCTCCCCCAGGAGATTCCCGGCATCACCGTCAACCGGCTGTGCGCCTCCGGGCTCGCCGCTGTGGTGTGCGCTTGCCAGGCGATTCGCGCGGGTGAGATCGAGCTGGCGGTGGCGGGCGGGGTGGAATCGATGAGCCGCGCGCCGCTGGTGATGGGCAAGGACGAGAAGGCGTTCGCGCGCGGCGATCGCACGGTGTACGACACGACGATCGGCTGGCGCTTTCCCAACCCCGCGATGGCGGAGCGCTTCCCGCTGGAGAGCATGGGCGAGACGGGTGAGAACGTCGCTGAGCGCTGGGGCGTGAGCCGCGTGGACCAGGACGCGTTCGCGCTCGAGAGCCAGCGCCGCTGGGCGGCGGCCGACGCCGCCGGGCGCTTCGCCGAGGAGCTCGTGCCGGTCGGCGAGCTCGTTCGCGACGAGCACCCTCGCCCGGGCTCGAGCCCCGAGGCGCTGGCGAAGCTGCGTACGGTGTTCCGCGCAGGCGGGACGGTCACCGCGGGCAACTCCAGCGGCGTCAACGACGGCGCCGCGGCCCTCGTGGTCGCAAGCGCTGCGATGGCGGAGCGCCTGGGCGCCGAGCCGCTCGTGCGCTTCGTCGGCTCGGCCTCGGCCGGGGTAGATCCGCGGGTGATGGGCGTCGGCCCGATCCCGGCGGTGCGCAAGCTGCTGGCGCGTACAGGCACCGACGTGGAGCAGATCGACCTCGTGGAGCTCAACGAGGCGTTTGCCTCCCAGAGTCTTGCGGTGATCCGCGAGCTGGGACTCGACCCCGCGCGCGTGAACGTCAATGGCGGCGCGATCGCGATCGGCCACCCGCTCGGCATGAGCGGCGCCCGCCTGGTGGTCGGCCTCGCGCACGAGTTGCGCCGCCGCGACGCCCACCTCGGTCTCGCCACGCTGTGCGTGGGTGTGGGGCAGGGGCAGGCGGCGCTGTTCTCGCGCTGACCCAGAGCGTCCAGCGGCGCTAAAGGAAGGTGCCCGCCGCTGCCGATGATGACTGCGTGACGTACGGTCCCCGCTTTCGTTTGATATCCGCTGTCGTAAGCCGGCTGGATCTCGGCCTCCTCATGGCGGCTCTGGCGGCCATCCTGCTGCTGGCCGGCGCCGTGCTCCCCGCGCCCGCCGTCGCACGTGTGGAGAATGCCGAAGGGGCTGCATGTGAAGTGGCAACGGAAACCTGCTTCGGTGTACAGCGACATAGTGCCCCGGCGGTCATGTTCGAGAAAGAAGAACTGAAGGCCGAGACCTTCGCCAACCCCAGCGGCAACCCGGTCCTGCATCAGAGTTCGACCTATGCGATCTTCTGGGACCCGGACTATCTCTACCTCGACCCTTGGGTCGGGGTGATCGATCAGTTCTTCCAGAACATGAGTGCGTCGAGCGGCTCTCTGGAGAGCGTGTTCGCGGTTGACACGCAGTACACCGACAAGACCAACAAGCCCGCGTTCTTCAAATCCGCCTTCCGTGGCTCGTATGCCGACAAAGCTCCGTACCCTTCGCCGGAAGGTTGCACCGACCCAAATCCGCTCACCTATTACCCGGCAATCGCCTGCATCACCGACAAGGGGATTCGCGAACAGCTCGAGTCCTTTATTGCCCGCGAAAAGCTTCCCAAGGGCATGGGCACGATCTACTACTTGCTTACACCCCCGGGTGTGACCGTCTGCACCAATGCCGAAGCGACTGCCTGCTCGGATTACTCAGGGGAAGCTGAAGACGCCAACCCGAGCTACGCCAAAAGTTTCTGCAGCTATCACGCGGCGATTGCTCCGACTAACCCCACCATCGGCGACGCCAACACAATCCTCTATGGCGTGATCCCATGGACGGCCGGCGGCGCCGGCGACCCGCTGCTCGCTACCGCTAGTGGGACCCACGGCTATAGCTGCCAAGATGGCGGCTTCGACCCCAGCAGCAAACCAGTTGCCGAGGAAAAGGAGCACGCGAAAGAAGCAAAAATAGAATCCAAAAAGGAAGAAGAAGAACACCCCAAAAACGCCGAAGAAAAAAAGAAGGCAAAAGAAGCGCGGGAAAAAGCCGAAAAGCTAGAAGGCCCTCATATAGAGGAGCCAAATCAGACTAGCTGTCCAAACACATATGATGGCGGCTGCGACATCGGCTTGGCGGACGTCATCGTCACCCAGATTGCCTCGGAGCAGCAGGACATAGTCACCGATCCGCTGCTCGATGCCTGGCAGGACAGCAAGGGCAACGAGGTCGTCGACGAGTGTCGCAATGTCTTTGCACTGGTGAACGGAGGGTCGGTGACAGCAAATGAAGAAAGCGAAGCTGGCAGCCTCTCCAACCAAGCTTTCGGAGGGGATAATTACTACCTCAACGACGCCTTCAACGTAGCCGCTCTGCGGCTCTACCAGCCCGGTACCCCGTGCCTGAACCACGTGAACCTCGCCCCGTCGTTCACGGCGCCGACGCCGGTAAACGCCGGTGAAATCGTGGGGCTGAACGGCTTGGAGTCGAACATCGCATTGAATGCCGCGGTGGACTTCCCTAATGGCGGCCCCGAAAAGATCACTTACGCAACTTACACCTGGAACTTCGGCGACGGCTCGCCCGAAGTCTCCGGCTTTGCCCCTGGCGCCCCACCATGCTCCGAAACGCCCTGGCTCAGCCCCTGCGCGGCGAGTGTCTTCCATTCCTACACCTACGGCGGCACCTACGAAGTCACGCTGACCGTCACCGACACGGGCGGCAACACCGCCAGCGTCAGCGAGCCGATCACCGTTGTGGGGCCGTCCCCGCCGCCGCCGCCGGGCAGCGTCGGCCCCGGTGCCGCCGGCGCGAACAACACCCCGGGCGGCGCGGGAGGGTCGGGCACTTCCTCCTCCACCCCCTCCGCGCCTGGCCCAATCGCCACGGCGGCAGCCGTGTCCAGCTCGCTGAAGCAGGTGGCAAAGAACGGCCTGGTCGTCCGCTACACGGTCAACGAGCAGGTGGCCGGTCGCTTCGAAGTGCTGCTGGCCGCCGCCGCTGCCCACCATCTGGGGATCACGGGGCCCACGGCGACCAACCTGCCCGCCGGCTCGCCCAAGTCGCTGGTGATCGGCCACGCGCTGCTGGTGACCACCAAGGGAGGCAAGAGCTCGGTGAGGATCAAGTTCTCCAAGAGCGTCGCCAAGCACCTGCGCCACGCGCACAAGGTGAAGCTGACGCTGCGCCTCACCGCTCACAACGCCTCCCCGCAGAATCCGCTGTTCACCACGGTGATGAGCACCGTGGAACTGCATCGCTGATATCTAGAACCCCGGCGGATGTCGCGCGACGAACCCGGCGTTGGAGCGGATTTCCGGCTGCCAGCGCGAGGCGTAGGGGCCGGAGCGCCCGACCGTGTCGAAGCGCATCCAGCGCCCGCCGACGTTTACGTACATGTAGACGTGACCGGCGTTGGCGTAGATCGTGATCCACTTCCCCGGCCCCGGTTCGCCCCAGCTCTCGAGCGTCCCCGAGGTCTCCGGCGCGCTCAGCAGTCCGCCCGCGGCGAGCGCGTAGGAGACCGAGCCCGAGCAGTCGTAGGAGTTGCTGACGAACGAGGCGTGCCCGCCGCCGTACACGTAGGGGAAGTCGGCGATCGCGTTGGCGCCGGCGATCACCCGCTGCACGACTTCGGGGATGCCTGCGGGGATCGGGATTGTGCCGTTGCCCCCGACGGAGTCTCCGCCGGGCACCGTCGCGACAGTCGCGTGGGCCTGCGCGCGCGCGGCGCTTTCGATCGCATGCATGTGACCCAGCTCGGCGCGCACTTCGGCGTTGGACTGCGCCCCGGGGGCGACGAATTCTTCGGCCACTTTGGTGGGGGTGGAGGCGGCGGAGTGGTGCACCGACCCTGACACCGGGAAGCTCTTGCCTTCTTCGGGGTCGCGCACCTCGGCGACCGGCTTGGCCGAGGCGAGCTCGACCTTGCTGGGGGTCTTGGCGGCGCTCGCGACCTTCGTCGCCGCTGTGCGGGAATGCGCCGCCGCGTGGTGGGAGGAGGAGGGAACGACCAGCGCGACCACCGCCCCCGCCACCGCGGCGACTGCCATCGCCCCCGCCACCCGGCGGCGTGAAAAGCCCAGCCGTGGCGCCCCATGCGGCGCGCTGTCTGTCCCCTGCTGGACGCTCACCACTGCAAGGCTAGCGTGCCCCTCCCGGACCCCGTGTCGCTACCCTTGGCGGATGCAAGACGACGCCACGGCCGTTGAGATGCCGCGCGCGAGTATTCCCACGGGCGCCGAGATCAAACCGCACGTGCGCCTGCTGCACGGGATGCGCAAGCCCGCCAACTGGCTGCAGCTGGTGCGCTTCGGGATCGTCGGAGGCAGCGGGTTTGTCCTCAACATCGCCGTGTACGCGCTGTGCGTGCACGCGCTGGGGGTCGACTATCAGGTGTCCAGCGTGCTCGCATGGCTGGTGGCGGTGCTCAACAACTTCGTGCTCAACCGCCACTGGACCTTCGACGCCGCCGCGGGCAGCGCGCGGCTGCAGGCGATCCGCTTCTTCCTTGTGAGCCTTGTGGCGGAGGGCTTCAGCCTGGGCCTGCTGACGCTCTTCGTGGAGAGCGCGGGGATGGAGAAGGTGGCGGCTCAGGCGCTGGCGGTGGCGGCGGTGATGCCGCTGAACTTCCTCGGCAACAAGCTCTGGAGCTTCCGCGCGCGAGCGTGAGCGCCGACCGAAAGCGCAGTTCGAAGCCCCAGCGGGTACCTATACTCTGGATTCCCCCCCACCGTGGAGGAACGGCAGCAGTGCAGGAGATGGTCATCTATGGCGTCAGCTTCGACATGGTCGGCAAGCAGCCGATCGTGCTGTTGAAGACGGTTGAGGGCAACAGATTCCTCCCGATCTGGATTGGCCATCCCGAGGCTGCGTCGATCCTGATGAAGCTGCAGGGTGCCAGCACGCCCCGGCCGATGACGCACGACCTGCTGTGCGACGTGCTGGGCGAGCTGGAGGTGCGCTGCACGCAGGTCGCCGTCACGGAGCTGCGCGAGAACACGTTCTTCGCCTCGATCACGCTCTCCGTGAATGGCCGCGAGCTCGAGATCGACTCCCGTCCCAGCGACGCGATCGCCCTCGCCGTACGCAGCGGCGCTCCGATCTTCGCGGCCGAGGAGGTGATCGCGGAGAGCGCGATCGAATTCGAGCAGAACGAGGAGGAGTCGGAGGACGTGGTCGAGCAGTTCAAGGAGTTCCTCGATCAGGTCTCGCCCGAGGACTTCGCCGCAGGCGACTCCTGACCGCGGTTTGAGGGGGGATCGTCCACGCGCGTGGGTGCGCGTTAGGACCTGCCAGGCGCCGGGCCTCCATGCCCGGCGACCGACGTCCTCGGCTCAGCGGGTGAAGGCGCTGGCCAGGATGCGGCCGACCAGCGCGTCGAAGTCGATCCCCGCGGCGTCGGCCGCCTGCGGCAGCAAGCTGGTTTCGGTGAGGCCAGGCACCACGTTGGTCTCCAGCACCGTCAGCTCGCCGCTGTCGTCGTCGAGCATCAGATCCACGCGCGCCACGCCGTGGCAGCCGAGCAGCCTGTACACGGCGAGCGCCAGCTCCTGCGCACGGGCGGTCGTCTCGGTGGCCAGCTCAGCGGGGCACACGAACGTGGTCATGCCGATCTCGTAGCGCGACTCGTAGGCGTAGAACTCCTGCTCGCGTGGGATCGCCTCGACGACGGGCAGTGACAGCGGCTCGGGGACGGGAGCCTGCCCACCCTCGGAGTCGAGGATCGACACGGCGAGGTCGCGCCCCTTGACGTAGCGCTCAAGCACCACCTGATCGTCATAGGAGAAGGCTGCCACCAACGCCCTCGGCAGTCCCTCGGCGTCGGCCGCGAACTTGACGCCGAGCGCCGAGCCGCCGTGGGCAGGCTTGACCACCATTGGATACCCGAGCCGGCGACCGATGCCCGGCAGCGCCCCCGCGATGCCGAACTCGTTGATCGCGCTCTCGCTGAACGTGTGGAAGTCCGGGGTTGGAATGCCCGCCTCGCGCATCAGGTACTTGGCAAGCGCCTTGTCGGTCGCGCGCCTGCATGCGGCCGGCCCCGACCCGGTGTAGGGCACTCCGATCGCCTCCAGCAGCCCCTGCACGGCTCCGCCCTCGCCGCTGCGACCGTGCAGCGTCATGAACGCCACGCTGGGCCGGCACTCCAGCAACTCGTTCAGAAGCTCGGGCCCGGCGTCGATCGCCACCACCTGATGCCCCAGCCGTTCCAACGCTTCCTGGGCACGCTCACCCGAGCGCAGCGACACCGTTCGCTCCGGAGACACCCCGCCCTTGAGCACTGCGACCGGGCTGCGCCGCTCGGTGTCCGCGTCCGCTGCGACACGCAGGTGCGTGGCGCGTCGCCTGGGAGCTTTGTCCTCGCTGCCCACGCCTCCCGCGGACCCGCTCCTCCTCATCGCCTCTGTCGCCGGCGGTCGTCGGCCCGCAGCGGGCTCTCGCTCGCCGACGGGCGCCTGTCGTCGGTGGCGCTGGCGTCGGGGAGCTCCGCATGCGGCGCGCCCTCGCCCGCCGGGCTCGTGCCGGAAGCGGCGCGTGGACGAGTCGGACGGGCAGGCGGCGAGGGCTGCCGGGGCAGGGAGCCGGTCAATGCGCCGAACAGGCCGGTATCCGATCCCATGATGTCGCCGATCCGCCGAATGCCCTCGCGGATCTCCTCCTCCGGCTGGCCGGCGAAGTTCAGACGCATGGAGGAGGAGCCGCTGTGCGCGGCCGAGTCCATGTACGCGGCCCGGCCGGGCACGAACGCGACGTTCGTGCACTGAGCCAGCAGGTCTGTGGTGTCGAAATACTCGGGCAGCGTCGCCCACACGAACAGCCCACCCTCCGGCTTCGTCCATCTGGCTCCCGCGTCGAAGTGCTCCGCGAGCGCCTGGAGCATCACGTCGCGCCGACGGCGGTAGAGGTCCTTCAGCTCTCCCAGATACCCACGCCAGTCGTGCTCGGCGAAGTACCTCGCCACGAACAGCTGTGTCATCGGGGAGGAGCAGAGGTCGGTACCCTGTTTGCCGAGGTTGAGCTTCTCCAGCACCGGCCGCGGCGCCACCGCCCAGCCGAGACGGATGCCAGGCGAGAGGATCTTCGAGAACGTGCCGAGGTAGATGACGAAGTCGGACCTGCCGCCGCGGCCGGCCCCGGCGGCGTCGAGCGAGTACAGCGTCGGCAGCGGCGTCCCCTCGTAGCGAAGCAGGCCGTAGGGGTTGTCCTCCAGCACCAGCAGCTCCCGTTCGCGTGCGATCTTCACGAGTCGCCGCCGGCGCTCCAGCGACATCGTCACGCCGCCGGGGTTCTGGAAGTTGGGGATCGTGTAGATGAACTTCGGCCGCCGGTTCTCGGCCTGCAGGCGGTCGAGGGTCGCCTCCAGCTCGTCGATCGGCATCCCCTCTTCGTCCATCTCGATCTGCACCACGTCCGCCTGGTAGGCCCCGAACGTGGGCACCGCGCCCGGGTAGGTGGGGGCCTCCGCGACGATCACGTCGCCGGGGTCGATCAGCGTCTTGCAGACGAGGTCGATGACCTGCTGGCCGCCGGTGGTGACGATCATCTCCTCGGTGCCCACGATGGTGCCCTCCTCGGCCATCACCTGCACGATGCACTCCATCGCCGCCGCCATCCCCTCGGTCGGGCCGTATTGCAGTGCCCGCGCGGTCGAGTCGGCGGCGACGTGCGCCATCAGCTTCGCGTACAGCTCCGGTGGAAACGTGGAGGTGTCGGGCAGCCCGCCGGCGAGCGAGATCACGTCGGGCCGTTCGGTGAGCGCCATCATCTCGCGCATCGCCGAGGAGCGCATCCCGCGCGTGCGCGCGGCGAACAGCCGCTCGTAGCGGGCCAGCTCGTGCGCGGCAGGGCGAGCCCCGCGGCTGGGTGGGTGCTCATCCTCTATCGTCATGGCGCCTCAGACCGTAGCGCACGCGCGCGGGCGCGTTGCAAGCGGATGACCATGAACGGCCTCGTGTTTTACATCGGACTCGGACTCGGCCTGGCGCTCGCCGCCGGACTGCGACCGTTCCTGCCCGCGCTGCTCGCCGGCGCGCTGGCGTCCGCCGATGTGCTCGGGGTCAGCTTCGCGCACGGCGCCTTTCACTTTCTGCAAGAGGACTGGTGGCTGCTTGCCGTGTGCGTTGCGCTGGCGCTCGCCTACGCACTGCAGCTGCTGCTTGGGCTGGCGCCGATCATCGACCCGAGCGACCGCTCGCAGCGCCCCGATCCGTTCGCCGCGGCACTGGCCGGCATCGGGATCGGCACGGGGATGCTGTTGTTTGCGGGAACGCTTGCCGCGCACGGCGACGCCGCCTGGCCGGGGCTGGTGGGTGGCTTTTTCGCTGTGGGTCTCTCTCAGCGCGCCTGCTGGCCGGTGATTTTTCGCGCGCGCACCCGTCTCGCCGACCGCGCGGCGCGCGAGGCGGTGACGATCTACCTCGATGCGGCCTCGTTGGTGGTCGCCGCGCTCGTCGCGCTGCTGCACCCGCTCGGCTACGTAGCGCTCGCACTGTGCGGATGGCTGTTGCTCGCCGACCGGCGCCGCGCCGGGCGCAAGTACGCCGGCCTGCGCATCCTCGGACGGTGAGCCCTTCGAAGAAGAAGCTGGTGCTCTGCGTGATCGACGCGATGGCGCCCGAGATGCTCGAGCGAGCGGTCGCCGAGGGCGCTGCGCCGGTGCTCGGCGAGCTGATGCGTCGCGGACTCTATGTTCCCGATTGCGCCGCCGCCTTCCCTTCGGTGACACCGGTGTGCGCCGCTTCGATCACGACCGGCGCCGGTCAGGAGCGCCACCTGATCCCGGCGATGAACTGGTACATGCGGGAGGAGGCCCGCTATGTGGAGTACGGCTCCTCCTTCCGCGCCTCGCAGCGCTTCGGGATCGCCCGCCAGCTGACCGACACGGTCTACAACATGAATCGCGCCCACCTCGCGCCCGAGCCGCTGACGGTGTTCGAGGCGCTCGACGACGCCGGCGTGCGCACGGCTGGCACGACCTACCTGATCTACCGGGGCCGTCACCGCCACGAGCCCCAGCGCGACTCCGCACTGACACGCATCGCCTCCGCCACGCTGCTGCGCCACGCGGTGATGGGCCCCCGCGAGCTGTTCTATGCCGACATCTTCGCCTCGCGTCGCACCAGCTGCCGCTCGGGTCTGGGGATGCCCGGCGTGCGCGATCAGCACTCCGGCTGTGTCGCCGCCTACATGGTCGAGCACGACCTCTTCGACTTCCTACTGCTCTCGCTGCCCGACAACGACTGGCACTCCCACAAGCACGGCCCCGAGGGGCAGCTGCGCTCGCTGGCGCTCGCCGACCAGCAGCTCGCGCGCATGATGGCGCCCGCGGGCGGCGTGGAGCGCTTCCTGGAGACGCATGCGATGGTGGTGATGGCCGACCACTCCCAGGCCGCGGTGCGCGCCACGGTCGCGCTACAGGAGGCGCTCTCCGAGTTCGACGTGCTGGAGCCCGGCCGCGGTGGGCGGAGCGCGGACCGTGCCCAGACAGCGCAGGCGTCGAAGGTGGGTGGAGGGTCGAGCTCGGACGCCGGCGGAGCGGATGGGGTGGGCGGGACTCAAATCGCCGTCTGCCCGACCCAGCGCGCGGCGATGGTGTACGTGCTGGCCGAACATCACGCCGATGCGCTGCGATCCGACGTGGTGCGCCGCGCGCTGGCGCTCGACGGCGTGGAGCTCGTGATGTGGCTGGAGCGCGACGTCCACGGGGTGCCTGGCGAGGGCGTGATCGCACGGCCGTCAATCGGCGAGCTGCGCTTCCGGCCGGGCGGCGACGTGCGCGATGCGCGTGGCGGACGGTGGAGCATGGAGGGCGCGCTGACGGTGCTTGGCGCAGCGGTTCGCGACGGGGTGCTCAGCACCCCCGAGCATCCCGACGCGCTCGCGCGTGTGTGGTCGGCATTGAGCTGCCCCACGTCGGGGGATGTGCTGCTCTCGGCGGAGCCCTTTCACGAGTTCCTCGACTGGGGTCGCCAGGGGCACGTGGGCGGTGGCAGCCACGGCTCGCTGCGCGGCGAAGACTCGCTCGGCGCGCTGATTTTCTGTGGTCTGGACCTGCCCGCGGAGACACCTGCGCAGTGGTCGATCCGCGATGTCGCGCCACTGATCCTCAGGCACTTCGGCTTGGGGGCGACGCATTGGGGCGAGGGGTGGTGGTAGGAAAAAAAGTGGCCTAGACCCTTTACAAAACGAGTGGCTCTGTGCTCGAGGAAGTAGCTGAGGACCCCGCCGGACGACCCGACTTGCTTCGCACGGGCACTCGCGTAAGGCGCCTCGCGCTGGCGCCTCAAAGAGGCTTCCGTGGCGCCTGCGGCAGGTACTCTCGGTCTGTGCGCCGTTCCCTCGCAGCGACTCTTTTGGTGGCCGCCTGCCTGTTGCGGGCGGCCTCGCCAGCAACAGGAGCGCCGCAACACTCAGTCCCGACCAGGCGACTGGCCGCGGAGCTGCGTACGCACAGCGGAACTACTACTACTACTACCAAGAGTGCTACCAACTCGGAAACACCGGTGCCGGTCGCGCCCTCGATCGTGCCTCCAGCGGGCCGGCGGCTATCCCCCGACGACGTCCTCGAAATCGCCGGTCGGCTACCGAAGATGCGCCACGTACGGGCCGACTACCCAGGTTCCTACGACGGCGCCTACCTGAAAGGCCCAGGCCGCTGGCAGGTCAGCTACTTCTCCCGCAAGGGCAAGGAAATCGGGCAGGCGATCATCTCTGACGCCAGCGGGCGGGTGCTCGAACAGTGGACCGGTTTTCAGGTGGCGTGGACAATGGCACGGGGCTACCCCGGGGCGTTTGGGCGCCACGTCAACGCGCTCTACGTGTGGCTGCCGCTGTGTGCGCTGTTCCTACTGCCGTTCATCGAATGGCGTCGCCCCTTCGCGCTACGCCACCTCGACCTGCTGGCACTGCTCTCGTTCTCGGTCTCGCTGGCCTTCTTCAACCATGGCGAGATCTACAAATCCGTTCCCCTCATATACCCGCCGCTGATCTACCTGCTGGCGCGGATGATGATGATGCTGCGATCCGGCGCTCGTCCGCGCCCGCTGAAGCTGCTGATCCCCGCGCCCTGGCTGGCGGTCGGGGTGGTGTTCCTGCTGGGCTTTCGCATCGGCCTGAACGTCACCGACGGGAACGTGATCGACGTGGGCTACGCCGGAGTGATCGGCGCGCAGCGGATCGCCGACGGCAGGCCGCTGTACGGGGGCTACCCCTCCAACAACGAACACGGCGACACCTATGGGCCGGTCAACTACGAGGCGTACGTGCCGTTTGAGCAGATCTTTGGGTGGAGCGGCCTGTGGGACGACCTCCCCGCCGCGCACGCCGCCGCGATCGCCTTCGACCTGCTCGCGGTTGGGCTGATCTTCCTGCTCGGCCTGCGCATCCGCGGCCCCACGCTGGGGGTCGCGCTTGCCTACGCGTGGGTCTCCTATCCGTTTACGCTGTTCGCGCTGGAGAGCAACTCCAACGACACGCTTGTGGCGGTGCTGCTGCTGGCAGTGCTGCTGGTCGCCTCCTCGCCGCCCGCCCGCGGGGTTTTCGCCGCGCTCGCCGGCCTCACCAAGCTCGCACCTCTGGCGCTTGCGCCGCTGCTCGCCACGTATGGGCTGCGCGAGCTGCCGGCTTCGGCGGAGCGAGGGTCTCCCCAATCGATCCCCGTTTCGGACGGCATCCCCGTTTCGGCCGGCCGGCGCGGGCGGGCACTTGCGCTGTTCGCACTCGCCTTCGGGCTCACCGCCGCGGTCGTCTCGATTCCGGCGCTCACGCACGACTCGCTGCACGAGATCTACGAGCGCACGATCGTCTACCAGTCCAACCGCGGCGCCCCCTTCTCGGTGTGGGGGTTGTATGGCGGCATGAAGAGCTGGCAGACGCTCGCGCAGGCCGCCGCCGTCGTGCTGGCGCTGGGTCTCGCGGTCCTCCCCCGCCGCCGTGGGATTCCCGTGCTCGCCGCGGCCTGTGCCGCAGTCTTGATCGCGCTACAGCTGGGCCTCGAATACTGGTTCTACCTCTACATCGTGTGGTTCTTCCCGCTGGTGATGGTCGCGTTGCTGGCGGCTCCCGACCGCGCGATCCCCGCTGATCCCGACCCCGACCTGCTCGGCCTCGACGCCGACCGCGCGGACGGGTGGGCGCCCGGCATCACGGCGAAGCCGGCGCCGCAGGGCGTGGCATCAGAACCTGCTCGATCGAGTCCGCTCGCAACGGCTTCGAGCAGCGGATCACCACGCCGTTCAGCCAGGGATCCTCTTCGGAGGTCTGAAAGCGCACCGGCATCTGCGTGATCATCGCCTCCAGCGCCAGCTCGCGCTTGACCCCGATCACGCCCCCGCGCGGGCCGGTCATGCCAACGTCGGTGATGTAGGCGGTGCCGCCCGGCAGCACGCGAGCGTCGGCGGTGGGAATGTGCGTGTGGGTGCCGACCACCGCGCTCACACGCCCGTCGAGGTGCCAGCCGAGCGCGATCTTCTCGCTGGTGGCCTCCGCGTGCATGTCCACCAGGACGTGCTCCACCTCGCCCAGCTCCCGCAGCGCCCCGTCGATCTCGACGAACGCCGAGCGCCCTGGGCGCAGGTAGAGGCTGCCGCTGAGGTTGACCACGCCGAGGCGCACCCCCGCGGCGCTCTCCACCACGCACACCCCCCGCCCGGGCTGGCCGCGCAGGTAGTTGGCGGGGCGCACGATCCGCGTCTCGGTGTCGAGGTACGGGTAGATCTCGCGGTGGTGGTAGGCGTGGTTGCCCAGCGTGATCGCATCGACGCCGGCCGCCAGCAGCTGCTTGGCGGTCTTCGGCGTGATGCCCAGCCCGCCGGCCACGTTCTCGCCGTTGACGACCACGAACGTCGGCTCGTAGCGCTCGCGCAGCAGCGGCAGGCAATCGAGCAGCGTGTGTCTGCCGAGGCTGCCGACGAGATCGCCGACGAACAGGATCGTCGCCGCGCCACGGTCCGTGGCCGGGGGGCGCTCGGTGACGGACGCACCCGGCTCTCCGTCGGTGCTCGGAGGGCGCGCCTCTGGCTCAGCCATACTTTGCCGATGATGGGAGGCATGTGAGCATCGGCGAGCGAGTCGAAGAGAAGACGCCCTCCGCCGCTGTGCCAACCGCGCCGGAGAATGGCCCGCCTGCCGTCTCCGGCCCCGCGGCCCCCCCGCATAAGGGCGAGCGCGAGCTGGTGGATGCGTCGGAGGAGAGCGCGACGCGCCTGCCTGGCCCCCCGCGCGTGGTGGTGCCCCGCTGGGTGCAGCTGGTGGTGCTGCCGCTGGCGCTGCTCGCGCTGTGGGCGCTGGCACGCGCCGCGGGAAAAGTGCTTGTGATCTTCGTCGTGGCGGCCCTCATTGCGCTGATCCTCAACCCGGCTGTCGCCTTCCTCCAGCGCTCGCGCCTCCCTCGCGGCCTGGCGGTGCTCGCCGTGTACGTTGCATTCTTCCTGACATTGGCTGGCATCGGCTTTCTGCTGGCCAACCCGATCTTCCATCAGGTGCAGTTGTTCATCCACAACCTGCCCAAGCTGGTGGACGAAGCGAACGAAACCCTGGCCAGTATCCAGAGCTGGCTGAACCGACACGGCGTCCACGTCAAATTCAAAAAGCAGGGCAAAACGGCGCTGCAGACGATCCAGGGGAAACTCGCCAAGAGCGCTGGCTCGATCGCCTCCTTCGGCGGCGGGCTGATAACCGAAGTGGCCAGCGCGATCTTCGATCTGGTGCTGATCTTCGTGCTCTCCGTATACATGCTGCTCTACGGCGAACGCATCGGGCGCCTCGTGCGCCGGGCGATGCCCGACGGCGACGGCACCCCCGCCGACGACTACCCGACGCTGGCTCAACACGCCGTCTCGCGCTATGTAGGCGGGCAGCTGTTGTTCAGTTTGGTGATGGGCACCTCGACTGGCCTTGCGCTGTACATCTTCGGTGTGATCGGGATCTTCCCCGACGGCCAGAAATACGCGGTGGCGTTTGCGATGTTCTACGGCGTGATGGAGTTGATCCCCTATATCGGCCCGATCTTGGGGGCGGTGCCGCCGGTGCTGGTGGCGCTCCTCACCGATCCGATCTCCGCGATCTGGGTGGCGCTGCTGTTCGTCGGCCTGCAGCAGCTGGAGGGCCATGTGGTCGCGCCGCAGATCTTTGGCCACACGCTGCGGATCAACCCGCTGCTGGTGATCTTCGCGCTGCTGCTTGGCCTGCAGCTCTACGGCGTGGTCGGCGCACTGGTGGCGCTGCCGATCCTCGCCGTGCTGCGCGAGACCTCCGTCTACCTCAGCCGCCACCTGACGCTCGAGCCCTGGGAGCGCTCCCCGGGACGCATGCTGTGAGGCCGGGCCTTGCCCGGACCGCCCGCTGATGTGTCGAGCCGCACAGAACCCAGGCGGTCCGGCGTGATCCCATCTCCAACGGAAGGGGAGGCTTTGCTCGCCGTGCGCGGCGTCACCAAGCGCTACGGCGAGCGCGAGGCGTTGCGCGGCATCAGCTTCGAGGCGGGCGCCGGGGAGATGGTCGCGGTGATCGGTCCAAACGGCGCTGGCAAGACGACGCTGCTGTCGATCCTCGCGGGCGTCCAGCCGCCCACCGCGGGCAGTGTCACCCTGCCGCCCGGCGCCGTCGGGTGGGTGCCTCAACAGCCCGCGCTCTATTCGCGCCTCTCGGTGGCGGAGAACCTCGAGCTGTTCGCGCGCCTGGAGCGCAGCCCCGACCCGCGGGAGGCTGTCGCCGCGATGCTCGAGCAGACCGGCTTGCGGGAGCGCTCCGGCGAGCGTGTCGAGCGCCTCTCCGGCGGCAACCGCCAGCGCGTCAACATCGCAATCGGTCTGCTCTCCGAGCCGACCGTGCTGGTGCTGGACGAGCCCTCCTCCTCGCTCGACCCCCGCCAGCGCGAGCGCCTGTGGCGCTTCATCTGTGCGCTCTCGCAGCGGGGTCGGTGCGTGGTCTTCTCCACCCACAACGTCGCCGAGGCCGAGCGCTATGCGCAACGGGTGGTGGTGCTGGCCGACGGGGAGCTGCTATTCAACGGCTCCCCCGATGAGCTCGCGCGCGAGGAGCTGGCCACCCACCCCAGTGAAGCCGGCCCCGTCCACTCGAGCCCTGCCGGCCTGGACTTTGAAGGAGCGTTCGTGGAGTTCCTGCGCGCGCGAGGCCACTGATGCGGTGGATGTTGAAGAAGGATCTGTTGATCCTCGCCCGCTCGCGGGTGCTGGTTGCGGTCCTGGTGCTCTACCCGGTCGCGGTCGCGCTGCTGATCGGCCTGGCGATCTCCCGTGCGCCCGGGAAGCCCCAAGTCGCGATCGCCAACCTCTCCCCACCATCCGCCACTGTCGAATTGGGTGGCACGCGCCTGAATGTGGCCCACTACTACAGCCAGCTCCTCGACCAGATCCAGCCGGTGCCGGTTGCTACCCGCGCCGGGGCGGTGCGGGCGGTCAGGTCGGGGAAGGCGCTGGCGGCGATCGTGATTCCGGCCAACATCGCCTCGCGGCTTTCCTCGGTCATCAGCCAGGCGCACGTGGAAGTGATCTACAACGGCGACGCGCTCGAGCAGAGCTTCGTGCACTCCACGATCGAATCGTCGCTCGCGCAGGCCAACCTCGAGCTCTCCAACCAGATCAGGCGGGTGGCTGCGCGCGTGATCGGGTCGCTCGTGCGAGGCGGCAACCTCGGCGTGGCGGGCGCTCCGCAGAACCTGCCGGGATTGAGCGAAATACCTCACATCCTGCGCGGCATCATCGCCCGCCACCCCCACGACGCGGATCGCGCCCAGCTGGAACGGTTGACCGAGTTCACGGAATTCGCCGCCCAGAACCTGGGGGTCAGCCACGAGGTGCTGAGCACCGTCAGCCAGCCGATCCAGGTCACCAACACCTATCTGCATGGTGGCCGCACCCCGCTCGACGCCTATGCGGTGGTGGTCGCCGTCAGCATCTCGCTGATGTTCGTCTGCGTGCTGCTGGCCGCCGGCGGGATCGCGTTGGAGCGCGAAGAGCACACGCTCGCACGGCTGGTGAGAAGCTCCCCCAACCCCACCTCCTCCACCACCACAGCCACGCCACGCCGCGGCGGGGGCGCGCTCATCACACGGGAGTGGCTGATCGCCCAGAAGCTGCTGCTGGCGGCGGGCTGCGCGCTGGTGGTGGCGTTTGCGATGCTCGCGGGCATCGGCGCGTTCGTGGGCCTGGAATGGGGCCGTGTCGGACAGTGGCTGGCGGCGCTGGCGCTCGGTGGGCTCGCGTTCGCGGCGCTGGGAGTGGCGATCGGCGCCCTGGCCCGCGAGGTGCGGGCGGCTTCGCTGCTCTCCTTTCTGCTCTCGCTGCCGCTCGCCTTCCTCGCGCTCGTGCCGGCTGGCGCGGTGGTGGGCGGGCTGTACGACGCGATCCGCGCGATCTCGTTCGTGTTCCCCTACAAGGCGGCCCTCGAGGCGCTCGACGCGGCCGTCAACCGCTCCTCACCGGGCCTTGCGATCTCACTCGTGCATCTCTTGGGGCTGACTGTGCTGTTCGCGATCCTGGCGCGCCTCGGACTGCGACGCTTGGATTGACGCTCCCGGACTGCATCGCATCCACGGGGTGGCCTGTCCAACGATTTCCTCGCGAGGGGTATCCTCGACGGGTGATGGCTTTCCCTCAGACGCGCATGCGCAGGCTGCGCGCCTCCTCGGCGCTGCGCGGCCTGGTGCGTGAGACTGACCTGCGCGCGGGGCAGCTCGTGCTGCCGCTGTTCGTCGAGGAGCGCCCACCCAACACTGCCGGCAGTCTCGGAGCCGCCACCGGCGACGAGGCTCAGGCGGCGCTTCCAGAGCTCGCACGGCTGTCGATCTCGGCCGCGGTCGAGCAGGCGCGCGTGGCGGCGCAGCTCGGAATCGCGGCGGTGCTGTTGTTCGGGATCCCCGCCGAGAAGGACGCACAGGGCTCCTCGGCGTGGGATGAGGAGGGCACGGTGCAGCTGTGCGTGCGAGCGCTCAAGCGGGAGCTGCCCGAGCTGCTGGTGATCACGGACGTGTGTCTCTGCGAGTACACCGATCATGGCCACTGCGGCGTGCTGGATGGGAGCTCGCGCGTGGACAACGACGCCTCCGTGGAGCTGCTGGCGCGCACCGCCGTCAGCCACGCCCGCGCCGGGGCCGACATCGTGGCGCCGTCGGACATGATGGACGGCCGCGTCGGTGCGATCCGCGCGGAGCTTGACAACGAGGGCTTTGCCGACACCCCGATCCTCGCCTACGCGGCGAAGTTCGCCTCTGCGTTCTACGGCCCCTTCCGCGCTGCCGCCGGCTCCGCGCCGGCGTTTGGTGACCGCCGCGACTACCAGCTGGACCCCGCCAACGGTCGCGAGGCGCTGCGCGAGACCCTGCTCGACGTGCAGGAGGGGGCGGACATGGTGATGGTCAAGCCCGCCCTCGCCTACGGCGATCTGATCGCCGCTGTGCGGCGCGAGACGCGCCTGCCGGTGGTCGCATACAACGTGAGCGGGGAGTACGCGATGGTCAAGGCGGCCGCCGCGGCCGGACACATCGACGAGCGCGCCACGGTGCTCGAGATCCTCACCTCGTTGCGACGCGCGGGCGCGGACGTCATCATCACCTATCACGCGAAGGACGCCGCAAGATGGATGACCTGATTAAAAACAGAGGGCCCCAGCTCGGCGGGGGCACACAGCCCGAAGGGCTGGGTCGGCCGCCTGCGCCACCCTCTGGGCCAGTAGAGACCCCAGTAGAACACCCGGCTGCCCCGGTCCAACGGACCCTTCGGCGGCCAGCTTCTCGCGACCGCCGTCGGTCAGCTCGACCGGGGTCGACCGCGCGAATGCTGCCACCCCGAAGACGCGCAGCCGCGTGGAGGGGGCGGCAGTGGCGCTCGACGAGCTCGACCGTAGGCTGCTCAACCTGATGCAGGGCAGCTTTCCGCTGGAGCCCCGGCCGTACGCGGCGGTAGCGCGCGAGGCGGAGGTCCCTGAAGAGCAGGTGCTGGAGCGCGTGCGGCGGCTGTTGGAGGAGCGAATCATCCGCCAGGTGACGCCGATCTATGACACACGCGCGCTGGGCTACTCCTCGATGCTGGTGGCGGCCAAGGTCGATCCCGAGCACCCGTGGCGCGCGGCCAAGATCGTCAACTCCCACCCCGGGGTCTCGCACAACTACCTGCGCAACCACGACTTCAACATGTGGTTCACGCTCGCCACCGAGCCGGATTCGCCGCTCGGCCTGGAGGGCACGTTGGAGGTACTGCAGCGGCTCACCGGGGCGGAGTCGATCCGCCAGCTGCCGACGCTGAAGCTGTTCAAGATCAGGATGGATCTGGAGATGGAGGGCGACACCAAGGCGCTCGCAAGCGAGGGGACTCCGCAGCAGGAGGCGGTGCTCGAGTCGGTTGCCTACGACGAGCGCGACATCGCCGTGATCCGCGCCACGCAGGGCGACATGCCGGTGATCGGCGAGCCCTACGCGCCCGCCGCGCAGCGGCTGGGGATGGACGTGGAGACGCTGCTGGAGCACATGGCGGGGATGCGCGAGCGCGGCCTGCTGCGTCGCGTGGCCGCGATCCTCTTCCACCGCCGTGCCGGCTTCTCGGCGAATGGGATGGGCGTGTGGAAGGTGCCGCCGGAGCGGATCATGGAGCTCGGCCCGCGGATGGCCTCATACCGTGGGATCTCCCACTGCTACCAGCGCCCCACCTACGAGGATTGGCCCTACTCGGTCTTCACGATGGCCCACGGTCGCTCCAAGGAGGAGTGCGACGCGATCCTCACTGCGATCGCCGAGCAAACCGGGATCGAGGAGCGCGCCACGCTGTACTCGTCGACCGAGTTCAAGAAGATCCGCCTGCTCTACTTCAGCGAGGACTACAAGCGGTGGGAAGAGCAGCACGCTTGACGAGTGGATGGAGGGGTGGAGATGTCATTCGAACGTACCCATACCACTTCACAAAATGAAGGGTTTGGGCCTGAAAAGCGCATCGCAGCGCCCGGCCTCGCCGATTTCACCTGCCTAAGCCTGGATCCACCGATCCCGGGGTCGCACCGGCACCGGATGACGCATCGCCAGGACCAATCGCCCTCGCTCCGAGGGGTCACCCTACGGATGCTCGGTCAATTGCCCCTGGCTCGGTCACCGGCACCGGATGCTCAACCCGTTATCGGTGGATCCAGGCTGAGAGCCTGCCGCGAGATGGCTGGCATGGACGGTTGATTCGGGGCCTGTGACGCTCTCGCTCACCGACACCCGCTCCGCGGAGCTCTACCGGCGTGCGCAGCGGGTGCTCCCCGGGGGCGTCAACTCGCCGGTGCGCGCGATGCGCGCGATCGGGCGTGATCCGTTGTTCATCGCCCGTGGATCGGGTGCCGAGCTCGTGGATGTGGACGGCAACCGCTACATCGACTACGTCTGCTCGTGGGGTCCGCTGATCCACGGCCACGCCCACCCGCGGATCCTCGAGGCGGTGCACGCGGCGGCCGACCGGGGGACGAGCTTTGGGGCGCCGAGCGCCGGGGAGGTCGAGCTGGCGGAGGAGGTGGCGCGGCGCATGCCGGGCGTGGACATGCTGCGAATGACCTCCTCGGGCACCGAGGCGACGATGACCGCGCTGCGGCTCGCGCGCGCAGCGACCGGCCGCGAGCGGATCGTAAAGTTCGCGGGCGCCTACCACGGGCACGTGGATGGACTGCTCGCGCAGGCCGGCTCGGGCCTCGCCACGCAGGGGGTCCCCGCGAGCCCGGGGGTGCCCGCGACCGTGGCGGCCGCCACGGTGGTGGTGTCGTGGAACGACCCCGAAGCGCTGGTGGAGGCGGTGCGCCGATATCGACCGGCGGCGATCCTGGCGGAGCCGATCCCGGCCAATATGGGACTCGTGCCGGCGCGTGCGGGCTTCCTGGAGCTGCTGCGCGAACAGGCCGACGCGAGCGGAGCGCTGCTGGTGCTCGACGAGGTGATCAGCGGCTTCCGCGTGGCGCGGGGCGGTGCGCAGGAGTTGACCGGGGTGCACGGCGACCTGACGATCATGGGCAAGGTGCTCGGTGGCGGCCTGCCCGCGGCGGCGGTGGGCGGACGCACGGAGTTGATGGAGCTGTTGGCGCCTGCCGGCGAGGTCTATCAGGCCGGCACGCTGTCGGGCAACCCGTTGGCGGTGGCGGCCGGCGTCGCCACGCTTCAGATGCTCGACGAATCGGCGTACGCGCGCCTGGCGGCGATCACCGAGCAGCTCGCCACGGGGCTGCGCGAGGCCGCAAGCGAGCGCGCACCGGATCGTCCGATCCAGATTTCCACCCTCCCCGGCCTGTTGACGGTGTTCTTCAGCGAGTCCCCCGTGCACGACCTGGGGGGAGCGCAGGCGTGCGATCTGCCGGCGCACGCCGCATGGTGCCGGGGGCTGCTCGCGCGCGGGGTATATCCCCCGCCCTCGCAGTTCGAGGCGTGGTTCCTCTCGCTGGCCCACACCACCGAGCAGCTCGAGCACACCGTGGCCGCCGCCGCCGCCGCGTTTGGGGAGCTGCCATGAACGCCTCGCCGGCCCTCGCACGCCTGGAGGCGGTGCTGCGCGAGCAGGGGGGCCTGATGGCGAGCTTGCTCCTGCAAGGAGGCGCATCTGTGGAAGCCCACAACGGCACCGGTCCTGCCCAGATCGCTGCTTCGGGCCCACGGGCACAAACCCACTCTGATGAGTACGAGTTGCTGGTGGAGGCAATTTACGAGGGTTACCTGCTGCATTACGGCACACCCCGCGTCGTGCGCCCACCGGAGGCCGACCTCGGCCTACTGGCGGGCGACCAGCTCTACGCGCTCGGACTCGCGCGCCTGGTTGCGCTCGGCGACCTCGCGGCGGTGGCGGAGCTCGCGGATGTGATTACGCTCACTGCGCTCGCTCAGGGCGAGGGCCGTGAGGATCTGGCTCTCGCGGTGTGGGCAGCTGGCGCGCGCGCGGTCGGCTGGGGCTCGAGCGACTCCCACCGCCGAGCCAAGACGCTCGTCCACGCGCGGGACCCACAGGCGCTGCGGGCAATGCGCGCGGCGGCCGAACCCGGGGACCCGCCGCCGAGCTGACCACCACCCCTGTACCGGAGAGCGGTGCCCGAGAGCCCTCAGGCGCCCAATCCCGCAGTATTTGTGACGATAAGCACCATCGCCGTGGGGATGAGCTGCGCGACCAGCGCCGGCCCGCAGGCGGTATTCTTAGGCACCCTTGGCCAGCAAGCACGACAAGCACGCCTCCAAGTACACCCTCGACCGCAACATCCCGGGCGCGTACGAGGGCGAGACGGTCACGCGGCGGCGCTTCATGACCGGCTCCGCCCACGCCGCCGGGGCGGTTGCCGCGCTCTCATTCACACTGCCGGCCCTGGGCTTCGCGATCGGCCCGATCTTCAAGAGCAAGCCCCATACCTGGGAAACGGTGGGTCCGACGGAGATGTTTCCCGACAACGACTACATCCCCACCGTGATCACGCTCACCCCGGGGATTGGCGAGGCTGGCAAGGGGCTGGTGTACGTACGCCAGAAAAACCCGGCGATCGACACCGACCCCTACGACAAGGACACCCCTTACATCGCGATCACCTCGCGCTGCGCCCACCTTGGCTGCCCGGTGCGCTGGGTGCCCGCCGCGGAGCGCTTCATCTGTCCCTGCCACGGCGGCGTATATGACCTGCTCGGCCGCCGCGTGGCCGGGCCGCCGCCGCGGCCGCTTGACCGCTTCTACACGCGCGTCGTGGATGGCATGGTGCAGATCGGCTCGCGCTTCAGTGTCAACAGCGAGCTGCGCCGCTTCTCCCCCCGCGACCCCGGCGAGCCGATCGACGGGCTCGGCCAGTTCGCCTACCCCTCGCGTCCCTCGATCCGCCGCTAGACGATGCCCAAACTCCCTGCCCCACCGATCCCCACGCCACTGAAGGCGCCGCCGCCACGACCGGAGGAGAGCAACGGCGCCGTCCGGCCGGTCGATCACGCCGCCAACGCCGGCACCTCGGTCGTCGACTGGGTCGACGAGCGCACCTCGCTGAGCGGAGCCGCGCGCTGGATGATGTTCCGCAAGGTGCCCAAGGGCACCAACTGGTTCTACACCCTCGGCTCGGCGACGATGTTCGCCTTCCTCAACCAGGCCGTCACCGGCGTGTTCCTGGCGATGTACTACCGCCCCGACGCCTCCGGCGGGGCGTACGAATCGATCCGCTACGTCACCAACGACGTGTTCCTCGGGCAGTTCGTGCGCGGCATGCACAAGTGGGGCTCGACCGTGATGGTCGTGCTGGTGTTCCTGCACATGGGCCGCACCTTCTTCTTCGGCGCCTACAAGTACCCGCGCGAGCTGAATTGGGTGATCGGCGTGGTGCTGCTGATCCTGACGATGGTGATGTCGTTCACCGGCTACCTGCTGCCCTTCGACCAGCGCGCCTTCTGGGCGACGCAGGTGGGCGTCAACATCAACGGCACCGGGCCTCTGGTCGGCCCCTATCTGAGCGACTTCCTGCGCGGCGGCTCGGAAATCGGGGCGACCACGCTGTCGCGCTTCTACGCGATCCACATGCTGCTCGTACCCGGGCTGATCGCGGCGCTGATCGGCGCGCATCTCTACCTGGTGGCCAAGCTCGGCACGACCGCGCCGCCCTGGTCGAAAGCCGAGAAAGACCCCGAGTTGCGCGAGTCCGAGGCGTGATGCGGCGATGAACCAGCGCGAGAAGGAGGAGTACCTCCGCGAGTACGCGCTCCTGAAGACCAAAGGGAAACCGTTCTTTCCTTACGCGGTCGTGAAGGACTCGGTCATGGCGTGCATCGTGATGGCGTGCATCATCACGATGTCGCTGGTGCTCGGCGCGGAGCTCGGCTCCAAGGTCAACCCCACCACCAGCACCTACGTGCCGCGCCCGGAGTGGTACTTCTTCTTCCTGTTCGAGCTGCTGCGCGTGATCAAGCCGCCGAGCATGGTCGGGATGGCGACGATCGGGATCCCGACGCTGGCGATGATCCTGCTGTTCCTGCTGCCCTTCTACGACCGCGGCCCCGAGCGCCGGCCCGAGCGCCGGCCGATCGCGACGATCACGGCTCTGTTCGTGATCGGCGCGATGTTCTACCTCACCTGGGAGGGGGCCAGCACGGGCTCGCCGTTCTCGGTGGAAATCGCCACGCCGGCGGCGGTGCGCCACGCCGGCGGCGCTGAGCTGGCGCAGTTCGAAGACGGCAGGAACGTGATCGCCTCGAGCGGCTGCCTGGCGTGCCACAAGCTCGGCGACAACGGCAACAACGGGCCGGGCCCCGAACTGACGCACATCGGCTCGCGGATCCCCCGCCAAGGGCTCGCACGCACGCTGGTCAACCCGACGCAGCCGATGCCCTCGTTCAAGCACCTGCCGCCGAAGCAGTTCGAAGCGGCCGTCGAGTTCCTCTCGCAGTTGAAGTAGCGTAGGGATCTATGGCTTGGGAGGCTCAGGGTCGGCAGGGCGCTGGCGCCGACCGGAGCGGGGGGACACTCGCCTCCGACCAAAGCGGGGGGACACTCGCCTCCGACCAAAGCGGGGGGACACTCGCCTCCGACCAAAGCGGGGGGACACTCGCCTCCGGCGAGCATCCCCGTTCCGGCCAACTGGAGGCCGAGCAGGTGCGCGCGATGTTCGATCGCATCGCGTGGGTGTACGACGCGCTCAACGGCTTGATGACCGCCGGGCTGCACCACCGCTGGCGTACGCGCGCGGTCGATCTGGCGCACGTCGGTCCGGGCAGCCGCGTGTTGGACCTTGCCACCGGCACCGGCGATCTGGCGCTCGAGCTCGCCCGCCGGGTGGCGCCGGGCGGAGAGGTGGTGGGCGGCGACTTCTCCGAGCAGATGCTGGTGCGCGCGCGCGCCAAGTGGGAGCGCGAGCGGCGTGCCTCTCCCGACTCGACACTGGCGGCGGTGCGTTTCGAGTGGGGGGATGCGCTGCAACTGCCCTACGAGGACGACTCCTTCGACGCCGCCACGGTTGGCTTCGGCGCGCGCAACTTCTCGGACCTGGGCCGCGGCTTGCGGGAGATGGCGCGCGTGGTGCGCCCGGGCGGCAGAGTCGTGGTGCTGGAGATGACCTCGCCGACGCGCCCCCCGCTGTCGAGCTTCTTCGCGCTCTGGTTCGATCGCGTGGTGCCGCTGTTGGGGCGGTTGGCGGGGAGCTCCGATGCCTACTCCTATCTACCCAACTCGGTCAAGCGCTTTCCGGCGCCTGCGATACTTGCCGCTGAGATGGAGCGGGCGGGACTAGGTGAGATCGGCTACCTGCTGACCGCCGGCGGCATCATTGCGATCCACGCCGGCACAGTGCCGCCGGATGGCTCACGATGAATACAGTGAGCAGCAGTGGTGGCAGTACCGCACAGGCGCAGGCAGCGGAGGACGAAGAGGCTGTAGCGGAGATCATGCGCCGCGGCGGGGCGGTGCTGCGCGAGCGGATGGTGCGCACCGAGGAGCATCTCGAGCGGGTGGCTGCCGAGGCGGGCGCGCCACTGGCGGCGCACGCCACGGCCACGGTGCTGGCGGGCGGCAAGCGACTACGGCCGCTGCTGGTCGTCTTGGCTGCGATCGCCGCGGGCACGCCAAGCGCGGACGAGCGGTTGGCCACCACGGAGGACGACCGCGGCCAAGAGACGCTCACTTCCGACCGAAGCGGGGAGACGTTCCCCTCTGGTGCTGGCCGATTGGGGGATGCGAGCGGCGCGAGCGTCTCCCCAATCGGTCCCCGTTTCGAACAGCATGCCCCTTTCGAGCAGCACCCCCGTTTTGGCCAGCCGCTCGTGCGGGCGGCGGTGGCGGTCGAGCTGGTGCACTCGGCCACGTTGGTGCACGACGACGTGATCGACGGTGCGCAGCTGCGCCGCGGCCACCCTTCGGTGGTCGCGCGGGCCGGCCGCCGCACCGCGATCGCCACTGGCGATCTGCTCTTCTCGCGAGCCTTTGCGGAGCTGGCGCACAACGACGAGATTGCGCAGCTGCGTGCTCTCTCAGACGCCAGCTCGGCACTCGCCGAGGGGGAGCTCCTGCAACGCGAGGACGCCTATGCCCCACGGGTGGCGGTGGAGCGCTACCTGCGCCGCTGTGAGCTGAAGACGGCGGCGCTGTTCGAGGCGGCGTGCCGTCTGGGGGCGCTGGTGGCGGCGGGCGGATCGGCCGCGGTGTTGGCCGATGCGCTCGGAGCGTTTGCGCGCCGCATTGGCCTGGCCTTCCAGCTGCTGGATGACGTGCTCGACGTCTCCGGCCCGGTCGAGCGCACCGGCAAGCCGCGTGGAACCGACTTGCTCGACGGTACTGTCACGCTGCCGCTGATCCTCGCGCGCGAGCGCGACGAGCATTTGGCGAAGGTCGACCTGGCCTCGCTGGACGGGCCCGAGCAAGCGGGCGAGCTGTGCGACCGGATCGCCGCGACGGGCGCACTGGAAGAGTCCCGCGAGCGGGCGCTGGCATTGGTCGCCGAGGCGAAGGCGATGCTGCCGGCGATCCTCCCCAACGGCCGCGCGGCGCTGCTCGACCTCGTTGCGGACGCCGTGGTCGAGCGCTACCGCTAGATGCGTCGTTCGAATACCCCGTGATCAAAAATCGCAGGGCTGGATCAGGTCGGCGTCGAGCGCGCGGATGAAGAGGTCGATCTCCTCGGCCATGTTGGCGTGCGTGACGCGCTGCAGATCGCTCAGCAGCGACCCGGCGGCGCGGTCGAGCTCGTCGTCGAGCGCTTCCACCGCGATCTGATCGAAGACGCCCTCGCGCGTTGCCTCGCATTCGGGGCAACGCAGCAGGATCCGCCATTGCCGCTCGCCGGCTTCGGCCCAATCGACCGGATGGACGAGCTCCCCGCCGCAGTAGAAGCAGACGTGGAGCGGCTCCGATGCCGGATCGGCCTGCCGGTGCTCGGTGTGGGCGGGCCCAAGCGAGGGTGGTGCGGGGTTGTCCAGATAGACGACCTCGATCTGCTTGCCGCTGGGCAGCTGCACGTGGTGACGGGTCTGGTGGCTCTTGTCGGCGGGCATTTTTTTCCTTGACTGAAGAAGAGGGGCTCGGCTCGGCGGCCTGCGGCCGACTGCGCCACCCTCTGGGACGAGTCATCGACTGCCCCTGAGGCTGTCTTTAGCGCGTGCGCACGAATACAGAGGTTTGCCCACCTCCAAGCACGGACAACCCGCTCGACGACCGCGGTCGATATATGTTGAGAGGTAGATATGGCCACCGCGATCCGCACGATCGGCCACGAAGACCGCCTCAGCCTCGTCGAGCACCTCGAAGAGCTGCGCACGCGGCTGATCGTCAGCGGGGTGGTGCTGGGGGTCGTATTCGGCGTCTGTCTGTGGCAGAACCACGCCCTGCTGCATCTGATCAACCGCCCGTACGAACGGGAGAAGCAGGGTCAGGTCGCAAAGGGCGAGGGCCCGACGGGTCAGGCGGTGCTCGCGCAGCAGGCGGTGCTCAAAGTGTCCGTGGAGGTGCAGAGCATCGTCCGGATCCTCACCGCGCCCGACACCGGTCTGCCCGTGGCGGTTCGTGCGCAGCTGACGGCCAAGCTCGCCGGCCTGCGCGCCGCGACGGCGGCAATCCCGCCAGTTCCCCGAGCGGAAAAGCTGACGACGCTGGGGGTTGGCGAGCCGTTCACGACGACGCTCACGGTCGTCTTCTTCTTCGCGTTGATCATCTCGCTGCCGGTGATCCTGTTCGAGTTGTACGGCTTCGTGCTGCCTGCCCTGCAGCCAAGTGAGAGACGCGCCGTGAGACCGCTGCTCGCCGCGGTTCCTTTCCTGTTCGCGACGGGAGTGGCATTCGGCTACTTCGTCGTGCTGCCCGCCGCGCTGCGATTCCTCGTGAACTTCAACAGCAGCGAGTTCAACATCATTGTGCAGGCCAACCCCTACTACCAGTTCGCCGCGACCGTGCTGCTGGCGATGGGGCTGGTCTTCCAGGTTCCGGTCGCGATCCTGGGCGCCACCCGCGCGGGGATCGTGACCCCCAAGCAGCTGCGCAAGGGCCGCCGCTACGCGATCGTGGCGTGCGCGGCAGTGGCTGCTTTCCTGCCGGGTGACGCAATAACACTGATCCTCGAGACCGTACCCCTCTACATTCTCTACGAGGCGAGTATCCTGATGGCAGCGTTTGTTGCGCGACGCGACGCGGCAAGGAGTGGAGGGCAGGCGGCGACAGGGAACACGCGGCCGGATCCACCTTCCTCGCCGGGAGGCGGCGCCAGGGAGGACGGTCCGGTTGCTCCCGGAGGAGGCGGATCCCCGAGCCCCGACTCGCCGGCGTCGAGCGCCACAACCGAGGACAACGACACCGACCCAAACGTGAACGCCATAATCGACCACATGGACAGGAAGCTCACCGACTGATGCTGTTCGACCTGCGAGCCCGCGGCCGGCGCAAAACCGTGCAGGTCGTCTATCTGGGCCTCGCCCTGCTGTTCCTGCTGGGGTTCGTCGGCTTCGGCGTCGGCGTCGGCGGTGGGGGCGGCGGAATCTTCAACGCCCTCACCGAAAACGGCGGCTCAAACAGCGCCAACTTTGCCGCCAAGGTCGCTGCTGCGCAGAAGCAGACCCAGCAGCACCCGACCGACCCGGCTGTGTGGAAGACGCTCGTCGAAGCGCAGTTCCATCAGGCCAGCGAACCCGGCAACATCGCCACGGTTGGGGAAACCGAAAAATACACCGCGCAGGGCAAGGCGCTGCTCGCCAAGCTTGCCAAGTCGTGGAGCACCTACCTCAAGCTGGAAACCAGTCATCCGGACACGGAACTGGCCGCGCGGATCTCCGGCATCTTCGGCGAACAGGGCCTCAATCAGCCGGCATCCGAAGTGCGGGCGTTGCAGGTCGCGGTCAAAGGCAACCCCACGGTGCGCCTGTACTCGGCGCTGGCTGTGTCCGCGTACAAAGCCGGCAACCTCACGGTGGGCGACGCGGCGGCACGCAAGACCATCAGCCTCGCGCCCGTCGCGGAACGCGCGAAAGTGAAGAATTACCTGGCCGAACTCAGGAAGAACCCCCTCAGCCACACGCCGGCCACGATCAGCAAAGGCGCGAACGGGAACCTGATCGCGACCGAGGGGGGCAAAACCTTCACCGTCAAGTCGAACGGCAAAGGCGGCTACGTAGGCGTCGGTCCAAAAGGCGCCACCACGCCGACGGCAACGAGTGGCGCTGCCGGAAAGGCCGGAGCGACGTCGTCCACACCGGCCGCCGGGCTCACCTCCAGCACCCCCGCCCCCGGGCAGACCTCGAGCACCGGGAAGAAGTAGGGCTCGCTCTGAGCGTGTGGCGGGCGATCTGAACCCTGAGGTGGCCGCTCGGCCGGGGGACGCACGGACCGCCGGGGCGGAGGATTCCCCCCGCTACTCCGCGCGTCTGCTGATCGCATGCCCGGATCGCCCGGGTATCGTGGCTGCCGTCTCCGGCTTCCTGTTCGAGCTGGGCGCCAACATCGTCTCCTCTCACCAGTACTCCACCGACCCCACCGGGGGCAGGTTCTTCCTGCGCACCGAGTTCTTCCTCGGCGATCCGCTCGAGTCGGCGCAGGCGCGTGAGCGCCTGCGGGAGCGCTTCGACGCGGAGGTGGCCGCGCGCTTTCAGATGGAGTGGGAGCTGCGTTTTTGGGGCCAGCGTCGGCGCATGGCGATTCTTGTCTCGCGCCGCGACCACTGCCTGGTGGATCTGCTGTGGCGCTGGCGTCGCGGCGAGCTGGACACAGAGGTCGTGGCGGTCATCTCCAACCACCCCGACCTCGAGCCACAGGCGCGAGTCGGTGGGGTGCCCTTCCACCACGTGCCCGTCGAGCGCGGCGGCAAGGCACGAGCCGAGCGGCGGCTGCTGGAGCTGTTGGCGGGCAGCGCCGACCTCGTGGTGCTGGCTCGCTACATGCAGATCCTCAGTGGGGACTTCCTGGAGCGCCTCGGTGTGCCGGTGATCAACATCCATCACTCCTTCCTGCCCGCCTTCCCCGGCGCGGAGCCCTACCGCCGCGCGCGCGAGCACGGCGTCAAGCTGATCGGCGCCACCGCGCACTACGTCGTCGAGGAGCTCGATGCCGGCCCGATCATCGAACAGGGAGTAGAGCGCGTCGATCATCGCCAGACGATCCCCGACCTCGAACGCGTCGGCCACGACATCGAGCGCATGGTGCTCGCCCGTGCTGTGGCGCTGCATCTCGACGATCGCGTGATCGCCGATGGTGGGCGCACGGTGGTGTTCTGAGGGGGGCGTGGCCTGGAATCTGAGGGGGGGCGCATGGCCTGGAACTCGAGGGGCGCGCGGCCTAGAACTCGAGGGGCGTGGCCTGAACTCGAAGGGGCGTGGGCCTGGAACGCGGCCGGCTGATGACCTGGGCTAAAATGCCACCTCCTCATGGATGCTCCCACTGATGAGCATTCTCGCGGGCCGTTAGCTCAACCGGCAGAGCAGGGGCCTCTTAAGCCCAAGGTTGCAGGTTCGATTCCTGCACGGCCCATCCATCATCACAAAGCGCGCAGCGCGCCCGTTACCGCTCGCCGTCCCAGTAGCCCACTTTTCCATCGAGCCGCCGTAGCATCACCTCGTCGTCGGAATTGCCCGGCCAGACACCGATCTTGTCGCTATCTGGGTAGACCGCGACCGCCGGCTCGCGTGCGCTCGAGAACATCAGGACTCGCGCCACGGCACTGCTGCGATTGGTCACCTTGTGTGCCCCGGCGGGACCTGGCGGGAAGCAGACCACCTCGCCGCGAGCAAGCTCCTCCTCGCGCTCGGGTGTGCGCACGATGACGGTGCCGCCGAGTACGAGGAGCCACTCCTCCTCGTACTCGTAGTGGTATGGGCATACACTCTCGCCCGCCGGAAGCTCGTAGACCTTGGTTGCGATCGCCTCGCCTCCCACGACCTTGCCGATGTTTGCCGAGCCCGCTCGGTAGCCGTCGGGGTCGCGCTCGTCACATTCGCAGTCCACGTTGAGAGCGTTAGCTCGAAGCATCGGCCGATCTTCGCAGATGGAGTCCGATCTCCCGACCTCGTGAGACTACGGCGTGACGATCGCGAACGAGGGGTCAGGCTCGTCCAGCAGGCCGAGCAGCTCACCGAGCTTGGCGGCGTCGCCCTCGACCCGCAGGCGCCTGGCTCCGAGCAGCTCTCCCACCGGGGTTATGCCCGCGAACAGCTCGTTCAAGGCCGCGCGCTCCACCACCACGGTGGCATCCGCATGCGGGTCCTGTCGGTTGGCGGAGTGGATCAGCACGCCGTTGCTGAGCATCAGCACGTGGTGCTCGTCGGTGTCGGGGAAGACCCAGTTGAAGCTCAGCCGCAGCTCCCCCGCGCGGGGGCCGTCGATGCGGATCGCCAGCACGTCGAAGAGCTGCTCGGTCGAGAGCAGGGCGACCATCTCCCTGGAGGGCGTGTTCCCGCTCTCGACAATGCCCTCGCGCAGCTCGTGGGCGCCCATCAGGAAGAAGTTGCGCCACGGCGCGCTCTCGGATCCATAGGCGAGCTGCTCGAGCGCCCGCGCCTCCAGCTCGCGGGCCTGGAGGTTGGAGGGGTCGGCGAACACCGCGTGGGACATCAGCTCCGCCACCCAGCGGTAGTCGCCTTCGGCAAACGCGCGGCGGCCCTCCTCCAGCACCGCGCCCGCGCCGCCCATCGCCCGCATGTAGCGGACGGCGGCCTGCTCGGGCGGGTGCGACCAGAGGTGGGCGGGGTTGCCATCGAACCAGCCCATGTAGCGCTGGTAGATCCCCTTCACGTTGTGGCTGACCGTTCCGTAGTACTCGCGACAGTGCCACTCGCGCGCGAGGCCCGCCGGCAGCGTCAGCAACTCGGCGATCTCGCTGCCGACGTACCCCTTGTTGAGCAGGCGCAGCGTCTGGTCGTGCAGGTAGCCGTACAGGTCGCGCTGCTTCGCCAGCATCTCGACGATTCGCTCCCGCCCCCAGCGTGGCCACTGGTGCCCGGCGAACAGTGCGTCGGCGTGCTCGCCGAAGAGGTCGATCGCCTCTCCCAGGTAGCGCGACCACATGCGCGCGTCGCGCACCAGGGCGCCGCGCGGGGTGATGATGTTGTGGAGGTTGTGGGTGGCGTTCTCGGCGATGCACAGCGCGCGGTGGTTGGGAAACAGGAAGTTCATCTCCGCCGGCGCCTCGCTGCCGGGGGTCATCTGGAAGAGCATCGCGATCCCGTCGACCGTCTCTTCGTGGCCGGTGTGCGCGATCTCGCGTGTGGGGGGCACGATCCCGATGGAGCCGGTGGAGATGGTCATGCCCAGACCGGTGCCCACCTGCCCGCGCGGGCCGCGCTGCAGCTCCGTGCCGAACATGTACGCCGCGCGACGTGCCATCGCGGTGCCCGCGTACACGTTCTCGCTGATCGCGTGCTCCAAGAAGCCCTCTGGCGCCAGCACCGGGATCCGACCCGCGGCGACGTCGGCGGTATCGACCACGCCCAGCGCCCCGCCGAAGTGGTCGACGTGGCTGTGGGTGTACAGCAGGCCCGTCACCGGCTCGCTCGCCACGGTGCTCGCGATACAGCGCCAGCGCCGCCGCCGCGGTCTCGGCGCAGATCAGGGGGTCGATCACCAGCACGCCTTCGCGACCCTCGACGATCGTCATGTTGGAGAGGTCGAGGCCGCGAACTTGGTAGATCCCCGGGACGACCTCGAACAGGCCGTGAATCGCGCTCAGCTGAGCTTGGCGCCAGAGGCTCGGGTTGACGGTGTCGGGGCACTCCTCCTCATCGAGAAATGCGTAGGACTCCATATCCCACACCACGCGTCCCTCCGTGCCGGCGACCAGCGCGGGTGAGAGCGCCGCGACGAAGCCGCGCTGTGCGTCCTCGAAGTCCTCCCGGTCCTCGATCGCAAGCTGCAGCCGCACGGCTTTGTTGGCGTCGGCGATGCGTTTGGTGGCGTCGGCTTGGCCGAGCGCGGTGCTGTCGCTCATCTGCCTGCCTCCGTCCTCACGATTCGTAAAGCATGGGTAGTACGGGCATCAAAAGACCGGCACGTCGTGGGTGGGCGTGCTGCATGGCGTTGGGTGTACCCCCTGCCTCAGGTAAGGCTACGGTCTGAACTGACCCCGGTCAAGGCTTTGCCCGCAATGTTTCCAATCGAGCGGCGCGTCGCCTCGAGACGGTCGCCCGGCGCGGCCGCCCCTCCAGCGCGCTCAGCGCTGCGCGATCGCCTCGGCCGCGGCCTCGCGGCCGATGAACGGGGCGAGGACGATGTAGCTGACGTGGTCGGCGAGCTCCGGCAACCGCCGGGTGTGGCCCCGCAGGATGTAGTCGTGGAGCAGCTCGAACACCCCTCCGACGATCGCCTCGCCTACGATCGGGGTGGAGGTTTGCGAGGGCGCGCCCTCGCCGAGGTCCATGTCGAGCAACTCGGCATAGGCGGCGTTGGCCTCCGCCACGCGGCCGGCGACGTGGGGGTAGGCGATTAGGATGTCCACGCACGACAGGTGCGCAAGGGCGGGCTCTGACGCAAGGAACTCCAGCAGCGCCAGCGCTCCCGCACGCACGCCGCCGATCCAGTCTGTCTGGTGGGCGAGCGCCCGGTTGACCGCCGCTTTCGCGCGGGTGTGGCCGACCTCGAAGGTGGCGAGGAAGGCTTCCTCCTTGTTCTCGAAGTGGCTGTAGAAGGTCTGCAGCGAGACCGCTGCCGCCGCTGCGATGTCCTCCAGGTTCAGCGCCTGGTAGCCATCCTTGGCGGTGAGTTTGGCGATCGCGTCGAAGATCCGCTCACGCTGGTTGAACTCCACGAAGCCGCGCGGAAGGTTGTGCTCGCCGCGCGGCAGCCCACGTACCCCCCACGGCGCCGGCGGCGAGAGCGTGCCGGGCGCCCGCCCGCCCTCCAGCCAGCGCGGCTTGTGCGTGCGAGGGCGCCGGGGAACCGTGGCGGGAGTGGGGTAGTAGCAGCCGATCCACTCCATCAGCTCCGGCACGATGCGCGCGAGCTCGGCCTTCAGCGACTTGTTGGAGCGCTCTTCGCGCACGCGCGTGTAGATGATCTTGCGCAGCGCCCCCACGACCGCGCGGGCCACCGGATCGGGGACCGTCCCCGCCCCTGGCGCACGCTCGAAGCCGGCGCTGATGAAGCGTTCGAAGCGGGTTGCCCCGTCCGCCCAGCGCTGCACCCCGATTTCGCCGGAGGCGCCCATCTCAACGCAGATCAAGCGCGCCGCGTCGGGGCGCTCGGCGATCGCGTCGAACAGCGCGCGGATGATCTCCTCGAGCTGCTGCGGCCACTCGACATCTGAGCCCGCGAGTGCGAGCAGCCGCAGGACCTCGGTCTCGACGACCGTGTCGTAGGTCGCCAGCAGGCAGTCCTCCTTGTTGTCGAAGTGTTCGTAGAAGGTCCGCCGCGAGATGCCCGCGCGGGCGACGAGGTCGGAGATCGTGGTGGCGACTACTCCTCGCTCGCTGACCGCCTGCACCATCGCTTCGAGGAGCCGCTCGCGTTGGTGCGCGACGACTCGCTCGCGCGGGAGCGCCTGGGGACCGCGTGGCAGCCCCTTCTGGGCGTCGGTGCTCCGGCGCGGACGCGCTTCCCGGGTGCCATCGACGCTCCGCCGAGAGTTCGCGCTCCGGCGGCCATTCGGGCCCTTCGATCGAGGGCTTTTGGCGCCGCTGCGCTTGTCGGGCCCCTTCATCTGGGCGCCATCCGCTCCCCTGCTCCCCGCCCCCGCTCTGCCCCGGTCCCTCGGCCACAGCTCCACCTTAGTGGACGGCGGCACGCGTGCCAATGGGCTTGATCGGTGGACAGACATTACGCTTCTCTCTCGTCAGATGTTGACAGGATGAGTAAAACATGATTTATATGTGTTTCCGGGGAAGGGTTCAAGGGCAAACTGGCAATTGACGTCCAGGGAATCGGCTGAGGGGAAGAAGTGCAGGCAAAACAAAGGGAATCTAGGGGTTGCTCCGTACCGTGGGCGAGTCGGGCAGAGTTGCAGGGCGCGGCGCTCGGGCAAGGCTGCTCTCACCTGCGGGATTTGTTGGCCTCGTTCTGTAGGCAGCGTACTATTAGCTGGTACGTTACGGACCAAATCAAGGGTCTCCTTCGGCCACGCGGGCCAATTGCGAGGGGTAGGGAGGTTGGATCGTCATGAAAGTGTTCGTCTGTGAGGAGCGGCGGATGCTCCGGGCGCTGCATGCCCGGTGGCCATATCGGCGCTCGCACTGCCGCCATGATCTGCACTGGCTGGTGAGCGTGCATCCGCGGGCAGGCTGCTACAGGCGCGGTCGGGCGCACTCGATCCCGAGCGCTGCCGCCGGCGCGCCGGCGTCCGCGCGGCCGCTGAGCCGAGGGCCGCGGAGCGTCCGCGCGGCCGCCGAGCTGAGGGGCGCGAGAGCCGCCGAACGAAGCGCGTGCGCCCGCTAGGATCGGGCGCAATGACGGTGAGGCATCAACCGGTCGGTGTGCGGGCAGATGGCACGGGGATGGACGGCCGCGGTGAGCCCGAGTTGCAGCGTCTCACGATCGACACGATTCGCGGCCTGGCGATGGATGCGGTGCAGAAGGCGAACGCCGGGACACCCCGGCACGGCGATGGCGCTGGCGCCGCTTGGGTATGTGCTGTTCAAGCGCGTGTTGCGCGTCAACCCCCGCAACCCGCAGTGGCAGGACCGCGACCGCTTCGTGCTGAGCGCCGGGCATGCCTGCGTGCTGCTGTACTCGCTGTTGCACCTCAGCGGCTACGAGCTCGCGCTGGAGGACCTGACGCAATTCCGCCAGTGGGGCTCGCGCACCCCGGGGCACCCCGAGCGCGGGCACACCCCGGGCGTGGAGGTCACCACGGGGCCGCTCGGGCAGGGCTTCGCCAACGCGGTGGGGATGGCGATGTCGGAGCGCTTCCTGGCCGAGCGCTACAACCGCCCCGGCGAAGAGGTCGTGGACCACCACACCTATGTGATCTGCTCCGACGGGGACATGATGGAGGGAGTCAGCCAGGAGGCCGCCTCGATCGCCGGGCACTTCGGATTGGGCAGGTTGACGGTGTGCTACGACGACAACCGCATCACGATCGACGGCAGCACCGCGATCTCCTTCGACGGCGAGAACCACATCGCGCGGCTGGCGGCGGATGGGTGGCACGTGCAGCGAGTCGAGGACTCCGAGGACATCGAGGCTCTCACCGCGGCGCTCGCGGCCGCCCGCGCGGAAACCGAGCGCCCGTCGTTCATCGCGGTGCGCTCGCACATCGCCTACCCCGCCCCGCACGCGGTGGACACCGCAGCTTCGCACGGCGCGCCGCTCGGCGAGGAGGAGGTGCGCGCGGCGAAGCTCGTGATGGGCTTCGACCCGGAGCGCAACTTCTGGGTGGATGAGCGGGTGTACGAGCACATGAGCCTCGTGGAGGGTGGCGCGGAGGCCGAGCGCGAGTGGCAGTCACGGTGGGATTCGTGGCGGGAGGCACATCCCGCCCTGGCGCAGGATTGGGAGCGCGCCTGGGCGGGTCGCCTGGCGGACGGCTGGCGCGAGGCGTTGCCGAGCTTTGCGGCGGGCCAGAAGCTGGCTACGCGCGCGGCCGGGCAGAAGACGATGGCGGCCTTCTCCGCGTACGCCCCCACGATGGCGGGCGGGGCGGCCGACCTCGTGGAGTCGACCAAGACGGTATTCCCCGGCGCCGGCCAGTTCTCCAGGGTGCACACGGGCCGTAACGTGCCGTTTGGGATCCGCGAGCACGCGATGGGTGCGATCGTCAACGGCGCGGCGGCGCACGGGGGGATCGTCAAGCCGTACGGCTCGACATTCCTGATCTTCTCCGACTACATGCGCGGGTCGGTGCGCCTCTCCGCGCTGATGGGGCTACCCGTGGTGTGGGTGTGGACACATGACTCGGTGGGTCTCGGCGAGGACGGCCCCACACACCAGCCGGTCGAGCACTACGCCTCCCTGCGCGCGATCCCGCACCTATGGCTGATCCGTCCCGCCGACGCCAACGAGACCGTGCAGGCGTGGCGGGTGGCATTGGAGCGCGAGAACGGCCCAGTGGCGCTGGCGCTCTCCCGTCAGGGGATCCCGGTGCTGGACCGCGAGGACGGGCAGCTGGCGGCGGCGAGCGAGCTGGAGCGCGGGGGGTATGTGCTGTGGGACTCCGCGCCCACCCCGGAGGCGATCCTGATCTCGACCGGCGCCGAGGTCCCGCTCACGCTGGATGCCGCCCGGGCGCTGGCGGACGGGGGCACGGCGGTGCGGGTTGTGTCGATGCCGTGCATGGAGTTGTTCGAAGCCCAGACGCGGGAGTACCGCGACACGGTGCTCCCGCCGGCTGTCACCGCCCGCCTGGCGGTGGAGCCGGGGGCGAGCATGAGCTGGTGGAAGTGGGTCGGCAGCGAGGGAGACGTGCTCGGAATCGACCGCTTCGGCGCCTCCGCGCCCGGCGCCCGCGTGCTCCAGGAGTTGGGCTTCTCAGTCGAGAACATCGTCGCACGCGCACGCGCGCTACTTTAGTTTTTCGGAGTCGCATCCGAGGGGTAGGCTGTAGGTAGGCCCGTAGGTCAAGCGACCCACAAGGAGATGCAGATGCCATCCTCCCAGACCCTCTCACCGCTGCACCGTCTCTCCGCGCTCGGGCAGAGTGTGTGGGTGGACTTCCTTTCGCGCGAGTCGATCCGTGGCGGCCATCTGCAGGAACTGCTCGACGCGGACGCGGTGGTGGGGGCGACCTCCAACCCGACGATCTTCCAGAAGGCGATGAGCGTGGGGGACGCTTACGACGAGCAGCTACGCGAATTGGCTGACGAGGGCCTCGACGCGCGGGCGAGCTTTTGGCGGCTGGCCGAGCGCGACATCAAGGATGCGTGCGACCTCTTCCGCCCGATCTGGGACGGCGGGTTGGGGCGCGACGGGTACGTGTCGCTGGAGGTGGCACCGGATCTCGCCTACGACACGCTGGCGACCTTCAACGAGGCGATCAGCTTGCACGAGACGGTGGATCGCCCGAACCTGATGGTGAAGATCCCCGCGACCAAGCCCGGGCTGGCGGCGATCGAGGACGTGATCGCCCAGGGCCACTCGATCAACGTGACGCTGATCTTCTCGCTGCGCCGCTACGCGGAGGTGGCGGAGTCCTACGTGCGCGGCCTGGAGCGCTTGATCGCCGGGGGTGGGGACCCGAGCAAGGTCGCGTCGGTGGCGAGCTTCTTCGTCTCGCGCATCGACACCGAGGCCGACCGGCGCTTGGACGAGTTGCAGTCGGCGGGGAGGGACGGGGCCCTCGATCAGCTGAAGGGCCGCCTCGCGGTGGCCAACGCGAGGCTGGCCTACCAGCACTATCGCTCGGTCTTCCGGGGCCCCCGCTGGGAGTTCCTCGCGGGCAAGGGCGCCACCCCGCAGCGCGTGTTGTGGGCGTCGACCTCGACGAAGAACCCCGACTACCTCGACACGCTGTACGTGGAGGAGCTGATCGGCCCCGACACCGTCAACACGATGCCGGAGGAGACGATCCGCGCCTATCAGGACCATGGCCGTCCGCGGACACGTCTGCAGGCTGAGGTGGGGGAGGCTCGCAAGCTGCTCGACGAGCTGACCCGCGCGGGCGTCGACTACGACGATCTCACCGACACGCTGGAGCGTGAGGGAGTGCAGAAGTTCACGGACTCCTTCGAGGAGCTGATCGCCGCGCTGGCGGAGAAGCAGGCGTCGTTGGCCGTCGCGTAGCGTCGTCGGCCGTGAGGCCGGTGCGATGCAGGTTTGATTTGGATGAGAACCCCCGGGTCCCGGCTGGGTCACACGCGGGTGGGGGGCGGGCGGGTCGCTCGGGCTCCGTGCGTGCGGGTCGCTCGGGCTCCGTGCGGGTCGCTCAGCTCGGACCGTCGGCGAGCAGGCGGGCTCCGCGCGAGGGGCGTACCTCACGTGCGTGCGCGGGCGCGGAGATGCCGGGTGGGAAGAGTCCAAGAACGTGCCCGCCGAAGCCGCCCCCGACCAAGCGCGCACCGAGCGCGCCAGCCTCCTTCAGCTCGCGCACCGCGACCTCGACAGCGGGGGTCGAGCACTCGTAGAGGTCACGTAGACTGGCGTGAGAGGCGTCGAGCAGGGCGCCCACCTCCTCGAGCGCTCCGCGGTGCAACGCCGCGACGGTGGCAAACACACGAGCGTTTTCCCCAAGCACGTGCCGCACACGGCGGGCGAGTACCGGCGGCAGCTGCTCGACGGTGTCCTCCCGCGCATCCCGCAGCGACGGCACCCCGAGCAGCTCGCACGCCCGTGCACACTCCGCGCGGCGCTGGTTGTAGCCAGAGGCCGCCAGTGCGCGGGAGTCCCCGGAATCGAGCGTCACCAGCCGCCAGCCGCCGGCCAGCACGAGTGGCACGGGCTGGATGTCGAGATTGGAGAAGTCGATACGCAGCGCGGTGTCGGCCTCGCCGTAGAGCGAGGCGAGCTGGTCGAGCAGGCCGGTGTGCGCACCCAGCCACTCGTTCTCCACGCGAGAGCACAGCCGCGCCAGCTCGCGGCGGTCGAGCTCGGCGCCGGCGAGGTCGAGGAGGGCCAAACACAGCGCGACCTCCAGCGCCGCCGACGAAGAGAGCCCAGCGTTGCGTGGCAGATTGCTGTGAATCTCGAGCTCAGTCCCCGGAATCGCGACCCCCCCGCGCAACAGCTCGGCGGCGACACCGCGCACGAGGCCGCGCCAGCCCTCGCCTCGCATGGCACTTGGGATCGGGTGATCTCGGGACTTTGCGGGAGCAGGCCGCAGAAGATCGGCGAGGGCGAGCTCATCGTGCTCGTCGAGGTCGAGCGCCCGTATTCGGATGCGCTCCTCGGAAGTCGCCCACGCTCGCACCGTGACGCCCTCCGCGATCGCGAACGGAAGCGCGAGGCCGCCGTTGTAATCGGTGTGCTCCCCGATCAGGTTGACGCGACCCGGGGCGAAGGCGCGCACCTCAGAGGGTGGCATGGTCGATCGCCTCGCGCAGCGCCGCGGCGGACTCCTCGGGGAGCGTGTCGGCGATGAACACCCCACCGCCCTGCTCGGAGCCCGCGAGATACTTCAGCTTGTGCGCGGTGCGCAGTGGGGGGTAGAACTCGACGTGCAGATGCCCCTCCCGCTCGCCGCCGCGCGTGGGCGCTTGGTGGACGACCATGACGTACGGAAACGGCCGCTCGAACAGCGCGTCGTAGCCGCGCGCGAGCGCCTGCAGCGCGACGGCGAGCGCGTCGAGCTCGGCCGGGGCGCAGTGCGGCAGGGTGGGTCGGTGCGCACGAAGTACCACGTGCGCTTCGTAGGGCCAGCGTGCGGCGCGTGGGACGTAGACGAGGATGTGTTCGTTCTCGTACACGATCCGGAGCCCATCCTCGAGCTCTCGCCCCAGCAGCACGCACGTGGCGCAGCCTCCCAGGCGTGCGTCGGCGGCGCGCTCGGCGGCGGGCACAGGCGGCAGGAAGGGATAGGCGTAGATCTGCCCGTGGGGGTGGTGCAGCGTCACCCCGACCTCCACGCCCCGGTTCTCGAAGATCAGCACGTACTGCACGTCCTCCCGTGCGCCGAGCTCCTCATAGCGCGACCGCCACACCCACATCAGCGCGCGCGCTCTCTCCGGCGGGAGCGTCGCGAAGGAGTCGTGGTGGCGGTCGGTGTAGACGACGACCTCTGCCGCGCCCCGCGGGGACTCGAACGCAGGGAAGCGGTTGTCGAAGACGGCGATCTCGAATGCCGGGAAGGGAATCTCCGTGAGTGGCCCTCCCGGGCGCGTGGGGCACAGTGGGCAGTGCTCCTCGCTGGGCAAGAACGTGCGCTCCTGGCGGTGGATTGCGTAGTCCACCCACTCGCCGCGCAACTCCTCGAAGCGCAGCTCACCCATCCTCGCCGGTCCACCGGTAGAGGATCAACTGCCGGCCGTCTGCTTTGCGCAGGCGCTCGACCGCCAGCGGGCCGCTGCACTGCGCCGCGGCTTGCGAAGCTGGGCCCGAATCCGCGGGAGGCGCAGAAGGGTCGTTTGGCGACCTTCGATCGGTCTCCTCGGGCATCGCGTCCAGGGTAGGCCCTCGGGAGCCCTACGCGGGCTTAAGGTGGCGCCGCTACCGTCAATAGCTGTGTACGAGGGGGTCCACACACCCACTCCGCCCTCCGAACGTAGGGCGTGGCTGGTGGCACTGGTGCTGTGCCTGCTCGGCGCCGGTGTGCTGGCGGCGATCCTTGGTGGCGTGATCGGCGCCTCTCCGAAGGCGCCTGCGACCGCCCCGCCGACGGTGCTCGTGGGCGCTGTCACGCCCACCGCGGCGAGCGGCTCCGCGGCGGCGTTGCGGTCGGGGCGGGGCACGACGGCGGGACCTTACGTGGGCGCCCGTCATGAGCCTGCTGGGAGCGCATCGTCCACTGTGGCATCGGTGGGAGCCGTCGTAGCGCACACTCCCGGGCGGCGGGAGGATGTGGCGGCGAGCTCACCGGCCCCCGAAGCGCACATAGCGGCGGCATGGGAGGCTGGCTTCTATCCGATCTACGCGGAGGCGCAGCGCGTGTTCGGCGTCAACTGGCTGCTGCTCGCCTCGATCCACATGCAGGAGACCGCGTTCTCCACGGCGCCGTCCACCTACCACGGCCTGAACTTCGCCAGTTGTTGTGGAGGGCCAATGCAGTTCAACGTGACCAATGGGCCGGTGAGTACGTGGGATCTGGTGAAGAACGCCTACCGCTTCGGTGTGCGTCCCGCGGTGTACGACCACCGCACCGCACACCATCCATCGATCTACGACGATTACGACGCGATCATGGCGGCAACATGGTTGCTGTACTCCGACGGGGCCGGCAGTGCGCTCGACGACTCCGCGTGGTGGGCGGCCTACGACTACTACGGTCACGACGCCTACGGCGTGGAATACGCCGACGAGGTGCTCGCCCGCGCGATCGGCTGGTCGCAGCACGGCTTCTGCATCAACTGCGGTGTGCAGCCGGCGCTGGCGCAGGCTGTCTACGACGCGTACGGGGCTCCCGTGATGGCGACGTACACGACCGCCACCGTGGCCCGCACGGGCCATGCCAAGCGCGCGCGGCGGCGGTAGCGGCTCACCCCTGCGCGATCAGCTCACCCGCCACCCGATCGGTGGCGAGCGCGGTGCCGCCCAGCAGGCGGCGGGAGAGCTGGGCGCGGCGGAAGTACAGCGGTGCATCGTGCTCCCAGGTGGCGCCGATGCCGCCGTGCACCGAGATCATCGTGCGGGCTGCGTGATCGAGCGCGCGACCCGCAACCGAGCGTGCGGCGTTCGCCGCCAGCGGGAACTCCGCGGGAGCTCCGTGGCGCGACCAGCCGGCGTAGTAGAGCAACGAGCGGCCGTTCTCCAGCTGGCGCAGCACCTCGGTGAGTGAGTGCTTGACCGCCTGGTAGGAGCCGATCGCGCGTCCGAAGGTGAAGCGCTCCTTGGCGTAGGCGACCGACACGTCGAGCGCACTCTCGACTGCGCCGAGCGACTCGGCGGCGATCAGCGCCTGCGCGAGGTGCCATGCCTCGGCGAGTGAGCTCTCGGGGGCGTCGAGGATCGTGGCGGGGGCATCCTGCAGCGTGACGTGCCCGAGCGCGCGAGTGGCGTCATAGCGGCGCACCGCCTCGATCGAAACGCCCTCCGCCGAGGACTCCATCGCGAAGCCAGCCGCGCGTCCATCCAGGAGCGCCACACCCACCAGCACATCCGCACCGGGCGTGTCGGGCGCGAACGCGATCCGTCCACTCACGCGAGCCTCGCCCTCCCCGCTGCGCACGGCGCTCGGCAGGGCGGGTCGCTCCATCCCGCTTGCCGGGTCGACGCTCCAACGCTCGGAGATGTCATCCGGTGGGCGTGCCGCCAGGTAGGCCGCGCGGCGCTCACCGCTCGCCAGTTCATCGAGTAGAGACGTTTTGCCGAGCTCGCCCGCCCCGTCGTTCAGGATCGCGGTCGCGGGCAGATGCCCGAGCAGCGGCACCGCGGCCAGCGCGCGCCCGCACTCCCCGAGCACGAGCATCGCGTCGAACACGTCCAAGCCGGCCCCGCCGTGGGCCTCGTCGATCAGCAGGCCCGGCCAGCCGGCCTCCTTCGCCGTCGGCCACAGGTCGGTGGGGGAGTCACCGCTATCGAGCGCCTCACGCGCCTCCTGGAGCGTCTTGAAGCGCGACAGCGCGCCGCGGGCGGCCTCGCGCAGCAGCACCTGCTCGTCCGAAAGTGCGAGATTCATCGCTTGGCCTTCCTTTGGGTGCAGGGCGGGAGGGGGGCCGGGTGGGCGGGCTCCAATCCCGCCTCAAATGCGAGATTCATGCCTTCGCCGCCTCCTTCGCGCGCAGCTCCGAGAACGGGATGCCCTTATCCAAGCGCGGCTCGGTGGGCAGCCCCAGCACGCGCTCGCCGATCGTGTTGCGCAGGATCTCTTCGGTGCCGCCGGCCGACTTCAGGCCGGGGAGGAAGGAGATCATGTACGCCCATTCGCTGTCTTGCGCCAGCGCGTCGGGGCCCAGCACGTCGGCGATCAGGTCCCCCGATTTGATCGCGCCGTTGACGATCGTCACCTTCGCCAAGCCCGCCTCCGGGCCGGGGATCTGGCCCTGCTGCAGCGCGGTGAGCGTGCGGTAGCCGGTGAAGCGCACCGCCATCAGTTCGCTCGTGATCTCGCCCAGCTGGCGGCGCACCTCGGGGTCGCGGCGGGCGTGCGGATCGGCGGCGATCGCGCGGGCGAAGCGAGCGGAGTTGTAGCCAAGGCCCTCGCCGCCCAGCCCGATCGTGACACGCTCGAACATCAGCGTGGTGAGCGCTGTGCCCCAGCCATTGCCCACCCCCCCCACGACGGCGTCGGCGTCGATCGCGAGGTCGTCGAAGAACACCTCGTTGAACTCCGCCTCGCCGGAGATCTGGCGCAGGCCGCGCACCGTCACACCCGGGGCGTCCATCGGCACGATGAACATCGTCATGCCCTTGTGCTTGGGCACGTCGGCGTCGGTGCGCGCGAGCAGCAGCCCGTAGGAGGCGAACTGTGCGTTGGTCGTCCACACCTTCTGGCCGGACAGGCGCCAGCTGCCGTCGTCCTGGAGGCGTGCGCGGGTCTGCACCGCTGCCAGGTCGCTGCCGGCGGCCGGCTCGGAGAAGAGCTGGCACCACACCTCGTCGCCGTGCAGCATCGGGCCGAGATAGCGGGCCTTCTGCTCCTCGGCGCCGTGCGCGATGATCGTCGGGCCGAGCATCCCCACCCCGATTGCGTCGAGGATCCCGGGGACGCCTGCGCGAGCAACCTCCTGGCCGCATATCAGCTGCTCGATCGGCCCTAGGCCCTGGCCGCCGTACTCCTTCGGCCACGTCACTCCCGCCAGACCGCCCTCCGCGAGCTTGCCCTGCCACGCACGCCGCGCGGCGACGATCTCATCCTCGTCCTTCAGTGCCCCATCGCCCACCAGCACAGGTGCTTCGGGCTTGTGCTGCTCCAGCCACGCACGCACCTGTGCGCGATGGGCGGCCTGCTCGGGTGTGTCATCGAGATCCACTGCTGCGCCTCCTTGGTTGACTGACCAGTCAATCGCCCTACACCGTACTACCTTCGGTCGTGCGCGTGTCGAGGGAAGGCGCCGGCGGCCCTCAGCTCCCCCACCGGCGCCCCTCAGCTCCCACCGCCGGCGGCGGGATGCTCTTTCAAATGGTGGCGTCGAGCAGCACGCCGGTGCGCGGTAGCGCGCTCGGAGGCTTAGCGACGGCGCCGGTCGAGCAGCGCGCCGAAGATGCCTACGCCCATCAGCACCACGATGAACACCGACACCGCCGTGCCCACCGAGATGCCTTTCTGTTCCACGATCGTGTGGAGCGTCAGGTAGGCGAGCCCGACGACGAACAGCATCGCCACGAGCAGGATCAGCACGCGGGTCACGGTCGGGAGGGGGTGTCTGGGGCGGCGAGGATCGGAGCAGACTATCCGCGGGCCGTTCCCACCAACGCCGGCTCGATGGTCGCCAACGGGCCGATGGGTGGGTGGGGATGCCGTCCCGGCTGCGCCACGTGCTGGTCGGCGTGGTAGGAGGAGCGCACGAGCGGCCCGGCGGCGACGTGCTCGAAGCCGAGCTCGTACGCGGCGCGCTCCAGCGCCTCGAACTCGTCGGGGTGCCAGTAGCGCACCACCGGGAGGTGGCGCTCGGAGGGGCGCAGATACTGCCCGACGGTGAGCACCTGCACGCCGTGGCGGCGAAGCTCGGCGAAGGCGCCCACGAGCTCGTCGTGGGTCTCGCCGAGGCCGACCATCAGCCCCGACTTGGTCGTGACCGCGGTGCCCCCCAGCTGCTTGGCGAGCGCGAGCACGCGGCAGGAGCGCGCGAAGGAGGAGCCGCGCCGCGCCAGCGGGTAGAGGCGAGGGACGACCTCGACGTTGTGGTTGAACACGTCGGGCCGCTCGGCGATCACCTTGGCGAGCGGCATCTCCTGCCCCTGGAAGTCGGGAGTGAGCACCTCGATCAGGCAGCCCGGCGCCTGGCGGCGCACCTGGCGGATGACCCCGACGAACGCCGAGGCGCCCTTGTCGGGCAGGTCGTCGCGGTCCACCGAGGTGACGACCGCGTGGCGCAACCCCATGCGCGCGATCGAGCGCGCCACACGCGCGGGCTCGAGTGGGTCGTTCCAAGTGGGGCGGCCGGTCTTGACGTTGCAGAACCCGCAGCGCCGCGTGCAGGTGTCGCCGAGGATCATGAACGTCGCGGTGCCCCGCTCCCAGCACTCCCCGACGTTGGGGCAGGCCGCCTCCTGGCACACCGTGTGCAACTGCTCGTCGCGAATCAGCTGCGTGAGCGCGCGGTAGCGCTCGCCACCGGGCGCCGCCACCTTCAGCCATGGGGGCTTGCGCTCGCGCAAGGGACGGAATTCGATGCCCGCCTGCCCGAGCACCTGTTGCACGTCCATCCCTCCCGGGTTGGCGCGGGAGCGGGTAGCGCTCATGCCGCCGCGAGCTCCGTGGCGTGGGCGGCGTCGAGGCCAAGATCCTGGGCAGTGACCAGCCGCGGGGAGCGGTGGTGCGCGCGACAGAAGCTTGCCGCCATGCGTGCGCGAAAGCGCTCGATCGAGGCCCCACCACCCAGCTCGGCGGCGATCGAGGTCATCTCCACGTCGGGCAGCCCGCAGGCGACCACCCAGGTGAAGGGCTCCAGATCGTTTTCCACGTTGACCGCAAACCCGTGCGTGGAGACTCCGCGCGAGACGTGTACCCCGAGCGAGGCGATCTTGCGCTCCTGCACCCACACCCCGGTGTAGTCGGGGCCGTCCTGCGGGCGGGAGCGAGCAGCAATGCCTTCGACGGCGAGCGCGTCGACGATTGCGTCCTCAATCGTGCGCAGGTGGGCGACGACGTCGGTGACGCCCATGATCGGATAGCCAACCAGTTGCCCGGGGCCGTGGTAGGTGACGCGTCCACCGCGGACGGTGGGCACGATGTCGATGCCGCGTGCGCGGTAGAAGTCCTCACCGAGCGCCAGCTCCTCTGGTTGAGAGCGTCGTCCGCGGGTGTATACGGGAGGATGCTCCAGCAGCAGCAGCGTGTCGGGCAGTTCTCCGGCTTGGCGGCGCGCCGCGATGTCCAGCTGCATGGTGAGCGCCTCGCGGTAGGGGATCGTGCCGGGGTGGCACACCCACAGCTCAGACGCGTATCGGCCGGCGCCGGTCATCTCCCACCCAGCCTAGCGACGGAAGATCACAACACCAGCGCGGCCGGCTCCTCCAGCAGCTCTCTGATGCGAGCGAGAAAGCGGGCCGCGTCGGCGCCGTAGAGGATGCGGTGGTCACATACGAGTGTCACGGCCATTGTGTGGCGGGTGACGATCTCGCCACCGCCGTCTGCGCCGCCGGTTAGCAGCACCACGGCACGCGGGGCCAGCGAGCCGACGGAGAGGATCGCGGCCTGCGGAGGATTGATGATCGCGGTGAAGCTGCGCACCCCGTACATACCGAGGTTGGAGACCGTGAAGGTGCCACCGCCCAGCTCGGGGGCGTGATCGTACCGGCGCGCACCCGCTCGGCAAGGGCACGGGTCTCGCGGGCGATCTCCCCGAGCGACTTCAGCGCGGCGTCGAACACGGTGGGCACTACGAGCGCGCTCTCCATTTCCGCCTCCGCGGAGGTCGCCTCCGGGCTGCCGTCCGCGCCCACCGCGACCGCGACCCCGACGTTGACGCGTGCGTGCAACTGCAGTTTGCCGTCGCGGTAGCTGCCGTTGGCGCGAGGGTGCTCGTGCAGGGCCAGCGCGCACGCCTTGACGACCATGTCGTTGTAGGTGGGCGCCTCCTCGGGGGAGAGGCGCTTGAGCTCCGAGCGCAACTCCACGCACCGCTCCATGTCGATCTCCGTCTGCAGCGAGAAGTCGGGAATCGTCGCCTTCGACTCGGCCATCCGCCGCGCGATCGTCTGCTGGGTGCGGGTGAGCTCGACGACGGTCGTCTCCCCCCTGGCGCTGGCGACGCGCTCCGCGATGCCAGCGGCGACTGTCGCCGTGGGTGGCCGCCCGGACTCCGGGGCCTGCGTGCCAGGTACCGAGGGCAGCCCGGACGCGGACCGGCCAGCCGCTGCTCCCGCGGCCTCGACGTCGGCCTTGACGATCCGCCCGCCGGGGCCAGTACCGGCAATCGCGTGCAGGTCCACGCCACTCTCGTTGGCGATCCTCCGTGCCAGCGGCGAGGCTCTCACGCGGTCATGGCTCTCGTGTGCAGAGGTGTCTGCTGGCGGAGGCGGCTCTCGCTCGCCTTGATATACAACGGTGTCTGTGGGGACACCCACCTGTTGCGGGGCCCCGTCGCCCGGCGCGGGCTCGGCGCTGGACGTCGCAACGGTGCCCACCTCCCCGACGTGCGCGATCGTCGCACCGACGGCGAGCGTGTCGCCCTCTTGGGCGACGATCCGCAGAGTGCCCTGCTGGTCGGACTCGTACACCATCGCCGCCTTGTCGGTCTCGATCTCGACGAGCTCCTCGCCGCGACCAACGAGCTCCCCGTCACGCTTGAGCCAGCGCAGCACGGTGCCCTCCTCCATCGTGTCGGAGAGGCGGGGCATCACGATCTCGCTCATGGTCGCACCCCAAGGGGAACCTGCCCGAGCACCTCCAGCGCGGCGTGCACCACCTGTGGCTCGTGTGGGAAGGCGATCTCCTCCAGCGGCTTGGAGTAGGGCATCGGCACGTCGGCGCCGGTGACGCGCCGTACGGGAGCGTCGAGGTCGTCGAAGGCCTGTTCGGCGATCAGCGCGGCGAGGTTGGCGCCGACCCCGCCATGCGGCCAGCCCTCCTCGACGACCACGCAGCGGTTGGTCTTGGCGACCGAGCGCAGCACGGCGTCGAGGTCGAGCGGGCGCAGCGTGCGAGGGTCGATCACCTCGGCCTGCACGCCGTGCGCGTCCGCGAGCGTCTGCGCCGCCCGCTCCGCGGTGATCGCCATTCGCGAGATGCCGACGATCGTCACGTCGGCGCCCTCGCGGCGCACGGCGGCGCGCCCGAAGTCGACGAGGTGCTCCTCCCCGTCGGGTACCTCCCCACGCTGGCCGTAGAGCGACTCGTGCTCGATGAAGATCACGGGGTTCTCGTCGCGGATCGCGGCCTTCAACAGGCCCTTGGCGTCGGCGGGGGTGGAGGGGGTGGCGACCAGCAGGCCGGGCACGTGCATGAAGATCGCCTCCAGGCAGTGCGAGTGCGTAGGTCCCAGCTGGTGGCCGGCGCCCTGGGGCATGCGCACCACGAGCGGCACGCGCGCCTGTCCGCCGAACATGTAGTGGATGTGGGCGGCGTGGTTGACGATCTGATCGAGTGCCAGCAGCGCGAAGTTGATCGTCATCAGCTCGACCACCGGGCGCAGGCCGACCATCGCGGCGCCGACGCCCATGCCGACGATCGTGTTCTCGGAGATCGGGGTGTCGCGCACGCGCCGCTCGCCAAACTCCTCCAATAGGCCGGCCGTGACCTTGAACGCACCCCCGAACACGCCGATGTCCTCGCCCATCAGGAACACACGCTCGTCGCGTGCGAGCTCCTCGCGCAGGGCGGCGTTCAGCGCCTCGCGGTAGCGCATAGCGGTCATCCGAGGCTCCTACCCGTCATACCGGTCATGCCCGGCTCCCGCGGTGGCGCAGAGAGGCGAGGCGGAGAGCGTCGGGGTGCGAGCTCCTCACGCGTCCTCCCCCGCTTGCAGGGCGCTCGTGATCTGCTGCGGGATCTCCCCCGTGCTGGCTGTCCCGGGACCGTTTGCCGGCGGCGAAGCATCGACGGCACCGTATTCGGGTTGGGAGGTGCGCACGGAGTACCAGCCGTGCTCCTGGTTGCCGAGCACATACACGTCGTCGTACAACGAGTCGGGCGGCGGGAAGGGAGATGCCTCCGCGAAGACGACAGCCTCGTCCACCTGTGCCCGCGCTCGCCCGTCGATCTGCGTGCGTGCGGCGGCGTCGAGGATCCCCTCGCGCTCCAACAGATCGCCGAACACGGGGATCGGGTCGCGCTCGCGCCAGTGGGCGACCTCCTCCTTGGAGCGATACTCCTCGGGGTCGGCCATCGAGTGGCCGCGGAAGCGGTAGGTGACGGCCTCGACGAGCACCGGCCGGCGCTCCTCGCGCACTCGGCGCAGCGCCTCGCAGAGCACCGTGTGGGTGTCGAGCACATCCATCCCGTCGCAGCGCATCCCGGGGACGCCGAGGCTCTCGCCCTTGCGCTGGAGGTCGGTGACGGCGGAGTGGCGCCCCAGCGCGGTGCCCATCCCGAACTGGTTGTTGGTGACCATGAACACGACCGGCAGGCGCCACAGCGCGGCGAGATTGAGCGTCTCGCCGAAGGTGCCCTGATTGGAGGCGCCGTCGCCGAACGTGCACAGCGTGACGTCGTCCTCGTCGCGGTAGTCGCTTGCCAGCGCGATGCCCGCTGCGATCGGCAGGTTTCCCCCGACGATCCCGTAGCCGCCCATGAAGCGGCGCTGCAGATCGAACATGTGCATCGAGCCACCCCGCCCGCCGGAGCAGCCGTCCACGCGCCCGAACAGCTCCGCCATCACGTTGCCGGGCGGCGTCCCCCGCACGAGCGCGTGACCGTGCGAGCGGTAGGTCGAGATCAGGTAGTCACCCGCGCGCAGCGCCCGCGCGGCGCCCACGATCGTGGCCTCCTCGCCGATCGAGAGGTGCAGGAAGCCGCCGACTTTCGCGCGCGCGTACATCTCGCCGGCGCGCTCCTCGAAGCGGCGGATCAGCGTCATCGTCGCCAGCCACTCGCGCGCCGTGTGGGGGTCGGGCAGGGCGGTGCTCATCAGTGCTCCACGGTAGCCCAGCGGGCGATGAACTCCTCGTCCCGGAGCTGCGCCAAGTCGGCGCGCAGCGCCCGTGCCCGGCGCGCTGCCTCTTGGGGGTGGAGGTCCCAGAACAGCACCACCTCGCCGCTGTCGAGCTCCACCACCTCGACGTGATCGACCCGCGCCGGGTCGGCCAGGACCGCGGGCATCCACCCGCCGCGTCTTACGATCAACCGGTAGGCGCGGTTGGCCCTCATGTCGCAATCGCTTGATCGAGCGCATTTTTGCCGAGAAAGATGCGGTCGTCGATTCGTAGGGCCGGCACGCCGGTCACCCCGCGCTCGGCGGCCTCAGTCGTGGCTACGCGCAGCCGCTCGCTAACTGATGTCAGGCGGGCTCCCTTGAGAACCGCTGTCGGATGCATCTCACAGGCCGCGGCGGCGATCAGCACATTGTCGATGCCCGCAAGAGTGCGCCGCCCGCGAACGCTTGACGGAAGGCGGCCTGGGCGAACGGGACGACGCGTCCGATCGACTTCGCATAGGTGGCGACCAGCATTGCCAGCTCGCTGTCGAACGGAAAGTCGGCCGGCCACGTAGTGGCTGCAGACCGAGGTTGAGTGCGCATTGCTCGATCTCGGCTACATCGAACGGCTCCCCGCCTGGCAGCTTGCGGGAGAGCACGGGCTGCCACTCAACCGGTCCTGGCATCACATGCAGGACACGCTCGGCAGCGAGATATGCGAGCGGGCTCGATAGATCGAAGTAAAAGGCTGAGTCGATGTGCAGAGCGTAGCCACGCCCTGCTCTACAGGGCCCTCAGCCGTGGATCAGCCAGCCGTCGGTGGCGCGCCCGGCCTCCATCACGGCCTCGGAGAGGGTGGGATGGCCGTGGACGATGCGCCCGACCTCGGGGAAGCCGCCCTCCAGCGCGCGCACGTTGACGAGCTCCTGAATCAGCTCCGTGGCGCGGCTGCCGACGATGTGGCCGCCGAGCAGCTCCCCGTACTTGGCGTCGCCCACCAGCTTGACGAGGCCGGCGCGGTCGCCGTAGACGATGCCGCCGCCGACGGCGCCGTAGGGCACCTTGCCGACGACCACGTCGTGGCCCTGCTCGCGGGCCTGCTCCTCGGTGAGACCGAACGAGCCGACGTTGGGCGTGCAGAAGGTGGCGCGGGGGATGTCGATGTAGGCGAGCGGGTGGGTGGGCAGCCCGGCGGAGTCCTCCGCGGCGATGATGCCCTCGTCGGAGGCCTTGTGCGCGAGCGCGGGGCCGGGGACGAGATCGCCGATCGCGTAGATCCCCGCCGCGGTGGTGCGCAGCGCCCCGTCCACCTTCACGAGGCCGCGCTCGTCGAGCTCGACTCCGGCGGCGGCGAGGCCGAGCCGGTCCACGTCAGGTCCACGCCCGGCGGCGATCACGAGGTAGTCGACCTCGGCGGACTCACCCGCGGATGCGCTGCCGCCCGAGCCCTCGCCGCCGGAACCACCGCTCCCGGGGGAGCCGCTTCCAGCGGAGCCGCGCGCGTAGGTGAAGCTCACCCCCGTCTCGCCGGCGCGCACCCCCTCGATCGACGTGGCGGTGAGCACCTCGATGCCCTGGCGCTTGAGTCCACGCTCGACCAGGCGTGAGATGTCGGCGTCCTCAGTCGGGAGTACCCGATCGAGCACCTCGAACAGCAGCACCTCGCTGCCCAGCCGCACAAAGCCGGAGGCGATCTCCGCCCCCGACGCGCCGGCGCCGACGACCGCCAGGCGCCGTGGCAGCTCGGGCAGCGCCCACGCTTGCTCGGTGCCGATCACACGTCCCCCCAGCTCGACGCCGGGGATCGAGCGCCCGACGGAGCCGGTGGCGAGGATCACGGTCGCGGCCTCGAGCTCCTCTTCGCCGACGCGCACCTTGATTGGGCCCCCGCCCGTCCCTGCCCGCCGCTCGTGCTTCCCGGCCCACCGGAGGCAGGCACGAGCGTGGCTTCGCCGGCGATCACGTCGATCCCGTTTTTCTTGAACAACCCGCCCACGCCGCCCGTGAGCGTCCCGACGACTTTCTCGCGTCGCGCCTGCACGGCGGGGTAGTCGACCTCGACGCTCGCCACGCGCAGCCCGAAGTCGCCGGCCTCGTTGATCTCGCTGAGCAGATCGGCCGAGCGCAACACCGCCTTGGCGGGGATGCACGCGTAGTTCAGGCAGCGCCCCCCCACCTTGTCCTTCTCGATCACGGCGGTCTTTTTCCCGAGTTGCGCGGCACGGATCGCGGCGACGTACCCGCCTGGTCCGGCGCCGATCACGATGCAGTCATAGGAGGTGTCCGCCACGGTGGGCCGAGCCTATCGCAGCCGCGCGTCGAGTCTCGCCGGCTTCGCTGCCCGATGGTCCGAGCCTATTCGGGCGGTATCGGCGTTCGCCCGCCTGTATCCGGCCCATCACGCGCACCAGCTTCCAGAACAGCCAACCGCCCAGCCCGATGCTGAGCAGGCACAGCGCGGCAGCCAGGATCGTGGTGGCGATCACCAGCGCCAGCGAGGTCACGAGGATCTGGAAGGCCAGCAGCGCCTCGAAGCCGAGCACCGCCCAGTAGCGCCGCCGGTACATGCCCACTGCCAACGCCGCGAGCACGAGCGCGATGAAGATGCCGCCGGGCACCGAGCCACCGTGGCTGCGCAGGTTGTGGATCGTGAGCGCGCCTACCGCCACCCCGATTGCGACCAGCGCTGCGACGGTTACCGCGACCAGCACGCTGCCGGCCGCTCGCCTTCGGCGAGAGGCGTCAGCGTTGCGCGGCAGTGCCTGCTCGATCGCGAGCGACTTCCGTTCCGTCGCTGTCAGGCGCCGGTGATGGCGGCTCTTGCAATCGCCTTCTCCCGGGACGCGTAGCGCGTTTCGAATCGACCTGCACAGAGTACGTGCCGCGACTTCGGGATCCGCCGCATCGGCTATCGCCCGCACCACTGCCACCCGCTGGGCCCCGGCGGGATCGCGTCGGAAGGTTCAGTCGTCGATCCCACCGATTGCGAAGAACGGCACTCGCGCGTGCGCGGCGGCGTGGCGACCAACTCCAGGCCCACCGCCGGGCGACCGGGCTTGGTTGGTGTCGCGTGCACGGGCCCGACGCCGATGTAGTCGACAAGTTGCCGGTCGCCTCTTGCGTCTCCGCAAGCGAGTGCGTGGAGAGGCCGATCAGTAGGTCCGGGCCGACCAGTTCCCGCACCTGTGCGACCGGAATGTCGTCCTGGCCTACGTGCACTCCGTCAGCGCCCGCCGTCACCGCCACCTTTGGGCGATCGTTGACGATCAGCAACGCTCCCATCTGCTCGCAGACCGCGTGAGCAGTGCGTACCACTTCCGTGAGCTCCTCGTCAGCCAGCTGCTTCTCGCGCAGCTGCACGATGTCCACGCCGCCGGTGATCGCCGCGTGCAGGACTCCGGAGAACTCACGGCCGCCAGGCTGGGAATCGCAGACCATGTATAGCCGCGCCGTCGCGAGGCGGGCACGTCGCTTGTTGCCTATGTCCGGGCGGGCATCGAGCCAAGTCTCGCATGGCTCAGCCGGGGGCTAGCATCAAACCCATGCCCAGCAACGACCAAGCGACGGATGTGGCGGTTGTCGGCGGCGGCATCGTCGGCCTCGCGGTTGCTTGGCGCGCGCGGCTGCAAGGGTTGTCGGTGGCCGTATTGGAGCGCGCTGCGATCGGCGAGGACTGTGCCTCGGGCGTCGCCGCCGGGATGCTTGCCCCGGTCGCTGAGGTCGAGTTCGGGGAGGCTGGGCGGCGCGTGCTCGAGCTTGGTCTGCGTTCGGCGCAGATGTGGCCGAGCTTCGCGGCCGAGCTGGTGCAGGCAACCGGCGTCGAGGTCGGGCTGCGCCAGAGCGGCACGCTGGTCGTCGCGCGCGACGATGACGAGGCGCGCGAGCTGGAGCGTCAGCTCGCTCTGCGCGAGTCGCTCGGCCTGCGCGCCACGCGGCTGCGAGCCAGCGCCGCGCGCGAGCTCGAGCCCGCGCTTGCGCCGACCGTGCGGCTGGCGTTGGAGGCGCCTGACGATCACAGCGTCGATCCGCGACTGGTGTTGGCGGCGCTGCGTCGTGCGTGCGAGCTACGGGGGTGAGGCTGCGCGAGCACACCGCCATGGCCGGTGTCGAGCTGGACGGCCGGCGCCTGTCACCGGTGTGGGCTCGCCACCGGTGAGCGTGTGAGTGCGGGGCAGGTCGTGCTTGCGGCCGGCGCGTGGAGTGGCGAGATCGCGGGTCTGCCGGAGCATGCACGGGTGCCGGTGCGTCCGGTGAAGGGCCAGATCCTGCGGCTGCGCGACCCCGCCGGTCCGGGGCTGCTGGAGCGGGTGGTGCGCTTCGAGGGCGGCTACCTGGTGCCCCGCGGCGACGGCCGCTACGTGCTGGGCGCCACCGTCGAGGAGCGCGGCTTCGAGCAGCACCCGACAGTGGGCGGCGTCTACGAGCTGCTGCGCGACGCCCGCGAGCTGGTGCCCGGCGTGCAGCGAGCTGCAGATCGAGGAGCTCTCCGTGGGCTTCCGGCCGTCCACCCCCGACAACGCGCCCGTGATCGGCCCCGGCGCGGTGGAGGGGCTGGTCTGGGCCACCGGGCACCACCGCAACGGCATCCTGCTGGCGCCCCTCACCGCGGAGCTCGTCGCCGAGGCGTTGGTGGCGAGGGTGGCCGCGTGATCGTACCTGAATGGGCAGGAGCGTCCGACCTGCCGGCCGGGCGCGACCGTGCCGGCGCGCTTGGCCGGCTCGGACTCGCCCGTCGATGCGCGCGGCGTGGCGGTCGCGGTCGACGGCGAGGTCGTGCCCCGGGCGGCGTGGGAGAGCTTCGGCTCGTCCGCCGACGCCCGCGTGGAGGTGCTCACCGCGATGCAGGGAGGATGATGGGTAGACGATGAGCACCATCAGCTCGACTCTACCGACCTGCCCGCTGGCTGCCCCCGGCGCCGGCGCTCCCGCTGCCGGCCTCACCACCGGTGTTGTCAGCTCTGACACTTCGTCTGCCGGCTCACAGCGCAATGAAACTCTGGCGGATCCCCTCACGATCGCCGGGACCACAATGCGCTCGCGCCTGCTGCTCGGCACGGGCGGCTTTCCCTCGCTGGAGCTGATGGCGGAGGCGATCCGGGCGAGCGGCAGCGAGCTGGTGACGGTCGCGCTGCGGCGATGGTCCGCCCATCCGAGCGGGCGTCCGCGCGGCTCGCTGATCGACGTGCTCGCCGACGCCGGCGTGCGGCTGCTGCCCAACACCGCCGGCTGCCACACCGCGCGCGACGCCGTCCTCACCGCCAAGCTCGCCCGCGAGGCGTTTGCCACCGACTGGATCAAGCTCGAGGTGATCGGCGACGAGGACACGCTCCTGCCCGACGCGCCCGAGCTGCTGCGCGCCGCCGAGCAGCTCGTCGACGAGGGCTTCACGGTCCTCCCCTACACGACCGACGATCCCGTCCTCGCCCGGCGCCTGGCAGGACGTCGGCTGCGCCGCGGTGATGCCGCTCGGGCTCCCGATCGGCAGCGGCATGGGCATCCGCAACCCCTACAACCTCGCGCTGATCCGCGAGGCGGTGCGCGTCCCGGTGGTCCTCGACGCCGGCATCGGCACGGCCTCCGACGCGGCCCTGGCGATGGAGCTCGGCTGCGACGCCGTGATGGCCGCTTCGGCGATCTCCCGCGCGCGAGGACCCCGTGCGCATGGCGCGCGCGATGCGCCTCGCGGTCGAGTCCGGCCGCCTCGCCGCGCAGCGCCGGTCGCATCCCGCGACGCGCGCTACGCCACCGCTTCCACGCCCGACGAGGGTCTGGCCGAGTCTTCGCTAGCGAGTCGCACGCCTGCGCTCGACGCTAGCTCAACCCGACGACTTCGATCGTCCCGTTCATCGTCGTCGGGTAGTAGCGTGCACTCGTAGTGGATCCACGCCGGGCTTGGTCGAGTTTGAGTTCGAAGGTGCCGCCTTCGCCGAAGTCCTTGGAGGCGAACTTGTATGGCCCGCCCTCGCTCGTGACGTTGCACTTCTCGGGGTCTTCGTTGGTCCACTTGATCGTGCTGCCGACCTTTGCCCTCACCGTGTCGGGGTCGATCGCGATGTTGCGGTAGGCGATCTGCACCACGCCGCTCTTCGCCGGTTCGGAGGAGGTGGGCGAGGCGTACTTCGGCGTCGGTGATCGCTTTCAAGCCGCTGCTGGCGGCGGTTTTGGACTGTCGTCGTGACGGTGCCATGAGTCGCGATCGTGGTCGTGGTCGTCGAGCCGCTCGATCCGCACGGCAGCCGCGCAGCAGCGCTGCAACGCTGCGCAGCAGCGAGCACGCCCCCGACGGCCACACGAGTGCACAGTCGATCCCCCGCGCTATGCTCTCGTTCGTGCATACGGCGACGTCGATCCATTGCTGTCCCCGCATCCCAGCCTAGCCTAGACTGGCGCTCCCATGGCATCCACGAATCGCCACCGAGCAGCGCTGCCGCGCTCCAGAGCGCCGCGACTTGGGCGTCCCGTGGAGCCCACTGCCCCGCCACTTCCTCACCGGGGCCGAGCTGAGCGCCGCCGAGCTCGACGCGCTGCTCGACCGCGCGCGGCCGAGCTCAAGGCCGCCCGCTGTCGCTCGCGCGCGCTCGCCGGGCGCAGCGTCGCGCTGATCTTCGAGAAGCCCTCGACGCGCACGCGCGTGTCCTTCGAGGCGGGCGTCCACGAGCTCGGCGGCCACGCCGTGGTGCTGCGCACCGACGAGCTGCAGCTCTCCCGCGGAGAGTCGCTGCGCGACACGGCGCTGGTGCTCTCGCGGCACGTCGCCGCCGTCGGCATGCGCACCGGGCCCGACGCGTGCTCGAGGAGCTCGCCGCCCACAGCACGGTGCCGATCGTCAACATGCTCACCGCTCGGCACCATCCCTGCCAGGCGCTCGCCGACCTGCTGACGCTGCGCGAGGCCTTCGGCGCGCTCGCCGGGCTGCGGCTGGCCTACGTCGGCGACGGCAACAACGTCGCCCGCTCGCTCGCGCTGCTCGGCACGCTGGCCGGCCTGGACGTCGCCGTCGCCTCGCCCGACGGCTATGCGCTCGAGGCCGACCTCGCCCTGCCGGACGGCGCGAGCGGGCGGCTGACGCTGCACGCCGACCCCGACGAGGCGGTGGCGGGCGCGCTGCGCTGTCTACACCGACGTGTGGGTCAGCATGGGCGATGAGGCCACCGCCGAGGCGAGCGCCGCGCGGCGCTGGCTGCCTACCGCATCGACGACGCGCTGCTGGACGCGGCCGCGCCGGGGGCGTTCGCGCTGCACGGCCTGCCGGCCCACCCCGGCGAGGAGATCACGCCGAGGTGCTCTACGGCTCGCGCCAGCGGATCTGGGACCAGGCCGAGAACCGCCGCCACGCGCAGAAGGCGCTGCTCGAGCTGCTGGTCGGCCGCGGTCGCGATGGCGACGCCGCGACGCGGCTCGCAGCGCGGAGCATCCGACGCGCCTGCAGTCGAGCCGCCCGCCCGAGCGCGGCGAGGAGCTCGAGCTGACGATCGACTCGCTCGCCTTCGGCGGCGAGGGCGTCGCGCGCTGGGCGACAGCGGCTATGTCGTGTTCGTCGCCGGCGCCATCCCCGGCGACCGCGTGCGCGCGGTCGTCCCAAGCGCAAGCGCAGCTACGCCCACGCGCGCACGCTCGAGGTCCTGCGAGCCGAGCCCCGAGCGGATCGCCGCCGCGCGCCGAGCATCCCGGCGCGCCGTGGCAGGTGCTCCCCTACGAGCGCCAGCTGGAGATCAAGCAAGCCAGGTCGAGGAGGCGCTGCGGCGGATCGGCGGGCTCGACGGCTTCGAGCTCGAGCCGATCGTGCCGGCGCTCGAACAGTGGCGCTACCGCAACAAGCTCGAGTACTCCTTCGGCGACGGACCGCACCCGAGGGGCTCGTGTGCGGCTTCCACGCCCCGGCGGGCTGGAACAGGTCCTGGCGATCGACGACTGCCTGCTGGCCTCCGAGCGGGCAACCGCGCCCGCGAGCGTGGCCTGCGCTGGTGTCGCGAGCAGGGGCCTGAGCGCCTGGGAGCGCGGCGGTCGCGGCGGAGGCCGAGGCGGCCGCCAGGCGAGCGAGGACGCCCGGAGCGAGTCGCGGAAGAACCCGCCGAGGCGCCCGACGGCGAGCCGCCGCGCCGGCCCGCCGACGGGCGCGCGTTCGGGCGCCGGCCCGGATGGCCGCGCGCTGCTGCGCAACCTCGTCGTGCGCGAGGGTCGGCGCACGGGCAGGCTGCAGGTCCGGCTCGTCACCACCGAGGGCGAGCTCGACGCCCGCGCGCTCGCGGCGGCGCTCGCGCGCGCTGGGCGAGCAGCTCTCGACGGGGTGCTCTGGACGCGCTCGCGCCGCCTCGCGGAGACCACCGCCGGCGGCGAGACCGAGCTGGTCGGGGGCGAGGCCGAGCTGCCCGAGCGCCTCGGCGAGCTCGACCTGCGGATCTCCGCCGAGGCCTTCTTCCAGACGAACACCGAGATGGCCGAGGTGCTCTACGGGATCGCCGCCGAGTACGCCGCGCTGGAGGGCTGGGAGCGCGTCTACGACCTCTACTGCGGGATCGGCACGATCGCCCTGACGCTGGCCCCGCGCGCGGGCGAGCTGTGGGGCCTCGAGCTGGTCGAGGAGGCCGTCGCCGACGCGATCGCCGCGCGCCCGGCGCAACGAGATCACAAACGCCCACTTCTTCGCCGGCGACGTGCGCCTGGCGCTGCCCGAGCTGCTCGCGCGCGCCGGGCGTCCGGACGTGATCGTCCTCGACCCGCCGCGCGCCGGACTCTCCAAGAAGGTCGTGCACCGCATCATCGAGGCCGCTCCCAGGCGGATCGTCTACGTCTCCTGCAACCCCACCACGCTGGCCCCCAACGCCGCCGCAGCTCGTCGAGGCCGGCTGGACGCTCGCAAGGTGCGCCCGGTCGACATGTTCCCCCAGACGCCCACATCGAGTGCGTCGCCCTGTTCGAGCGCGGCGCCCGGCCTCGAGCGTCCTCCCCGGGCCACGCCGCCGGTGCGCGCTGAGCGCCCTAGGCGGTCACGGCCGGCGCCGCCGGTAAGCTCGCGATGCGCGCCGTCACGATCCGCGACGGGGAGATCCTGGTCGAGGAGCACCCCGACCCGGCGCCGGGCGCCGGGGAGGTGCTGGTGCGGGTGCGCGCGGCCGGGCTGAACGGCGCGGACATGATGCAGCGGCGCGGGCTCTACCCGGCGCCGCCGGGCTCCCCGCAGGACATCCCCGGCATGGAGCTGGCGGGCGAGGTGGCCGCGCTCGGGCCCGGGCGCGGCGCTTCGAGCCCGGCGAGCGGGTGATGGCGATCGTCGGCGGCGGCGGGCAGGCGGAGCTCGCGGTCGTGCACGAGCGCCAGCTGATGCCGGTCCCCGACGGCCTCGACTGGGCCGCCGGCGGGGGCCTGCCGGAGGTCTTCACGACCGCCCACGACGCCCTCTTCACGCAGGCCGCCTGCGCCCCGGCGAGCGGCTGCTGGTCCACGGCGGCGCCGGCGGCGTCGGCACCGCGGCGATCCAGCTCGGCGCGCGCAGCCGGCGCGCGCGTCACCGCGACCGTGCGCAACGAGAGCTGCGCGAGCAGGTCGCGGCGCTGGGCGCCGAGGCGATCGCGCCGGAGGCCTTCGCCGAGCACGGCCCCTTCGACGTGATCCTCGAGCTGGTCGGCGCCCCGAACCTGGCCGAGAACGTGCGGCGCTCGCCACCGGCGGGCGGATCGTCGTGATCGGCGTCGCAGCGCGGCGCCAAGGGCGAGCTGAACCTGCGCGCGCTGATGGGCAAGCGGGCTCGCATCCGCGCCTCCACCCTGCGCGCGCGCCCGCTCGAGGAGAAGGCGCTCGCCGCGCGCGAGGTCGAGCGCGAGGTCCTGCCGCTGTTCGACGTCCGGCGCCTCCGCGTCCCGGTGGCCGCGACCTTCCCGCTGGAGGAGGCTGCCGCCGCCTACGAGCGCTTCGCCGCCGGAGGCAAGCTCGGCAAGATCGTCCTCACGCTCTAGCGGCCGATGCTCGGACCGTGCGACACGCACCCCGCGGCGCTGCGGGCTGGCTTCAGTACGGCGGCTGGGCGCGTACCACTCGCCGAGCACGCGGAAGGCGGCCCAGAAGCCGCGCTTGGCGCCTGCTCGTCGAGCGACTCGTCGATGTTCGGGACGTACAGCGCCTCGATCGTGGGCGTGAACTGCTGGATCTCGCCCAGCCGCGGCGCAGCGGGCGGGCGAGCGGCATCTCCAGCTCGCCCAGGGCCGCCAGCGCCTCGGGGCCCATCACGACGACGATCTTCGGCGCACGATCGCGATCTCCTGGACGACCCGCGCCACGCAGGCCGGGTCGGCCAGCGAGGGATCGGCGATCGGGCACTTCACGCACAGCGTCCCGTAGACGACCAGCGGGTCGATCCCCAGGCGCTTGAAGGACTTCATCAGGGCGCTGCCGGAGCGGCCGTAGAAGGCCACCCCCTCCTCGACCTCCGAGGGCAGTGGCGCGTACTTGAGCAGCATGATGTCCGCCTGTGGATGGCCCGAGCCGAGCACCGGCATCAGGTTGCCGCGCGGGCATTGGGAGCACGCCTGCAGCTCGCGCGCGAGCGTGTTCAGCTCGCGGATCGCCCGCTCCAGGTACTTCTCGCGGATCTCGTCGTCGGTGGCGGCATCGACCCCGACAATTTTGACGGCGAAGGGGCTTGTCCTTGGCGCTGCATCAGCGACTTGCGGTTCCCCGCGGTCGCGCGCCTGCACCCGCCGCGCCGCTGGCGCGGCGCGCCGCGGCGGGGTCGCACGGGTCTGCAGGAACTTCAGCGCCTGCACGTAGAGCAGGCTAGTGGGCCGCGTGACGATGTCCGCCTCCCGCAGCGACTGCAGGAACTCATCGGGTCCCTCGAAGTCCCGCATCCGGATGCGCACCGAGCCCAGGCCCTGAGCCACGTGCGAGTCCGAGCCGGCGCCCGCCACGATCCGGTACTTGGCCGCGAAGCGGGCGCCTCCTCGTTGAAGGCCCCGATCGCCACGCGCGGGTTGAAGACCTCGATCGCGTCGATCTCGTCGAGGATCCCCAGCAGGTGCTCGTAGTCGGGCACCGAGTGCATGCGGTCGAAGGGATGGGGCACGTAGACCAGCCCGCCCTGGCGCTTGATCTCGGCGACCGTCTCCGCGAGGCTCAGCCCGCGGGGGATCTTCCCCTCGATGAACAGCCCGATGACCTCGCCCTGGGCGGTCTTGACCTCCTCCCCGACGATCACCTTCACGGTCGCCGCCGCGCCTGCTCGCGCGCCTGCAGGGCCCCGGAGATCTCGTTGTGGTCGGTCACCGCGATCGCGCCGAGGCCCTGCTCGCGGGCGGTGGCCAGCAGACCTCCACGGGCGTCGCGCAGTCGCCGGAGTGGTCGGTGTGCATGTGCAGGTCCACGTCGATCAGCGGCCGCCGTAGCGCGGTGCAGCGTGGGGTCGCCGCGGGTCGCGCCGGCGCGCGGCCAGCTCGCTGTAGAGCTCCTCCAGCTCGCTCGACGCGCTCCCAGTGAGCTCGGTGCGCGAGGCCATCGTCGGCCCGGGAGCGTCGAGCCGGCCCCGCGCCGCTCCCGCGTCCGCTCCGTCCCCGGGAGCAGCCGGTACTCGCCGGGGAAGTGGCGCTCCATGAGCTCGCGCCGTCGCCGCGTAGCTGGCCGTGCGCGCGTCCAGGCGCCCGAAGAACGTCTGCACGAAGCGCCGTGCCAGCGAGCGTCGAGAGCAGCCGCTCGGTCGGAGCGTGGAAGGAGCCGACGTTCAGCGAGCGCGACTGGCGCAGCGCCGAGCTCGAGGCGCTCGGCGCGAACGGCTCGTGCACGTGCACGAAGTCCAGCGGCAGGCGCGCTCAGCAGCTCCTCGATCGTGCGGGCCACGTCGATCGGCAGCGCCGGGGCGCCGGCGTGCGTCGGCGCCGCTGCCGGCATGTCCAGCACCTCCCCGACCGCCAGCACCAGCGGCTGGCCGGGGTCGTGCCCTCGAGCAGCGCTGCCGGTTGCTCGCGCGCGCGCCGCAGCGCCCGCCGCGCGGCCCGCACGCGCTCCGGCGAGCGCGAGGGCGCGAGGATCAGGACGCGATGGCCGCGCCGGGAGAGCTCCGCCGCGACCGCGCGACGTAGCGTTGACCTCGTTGGCGCGCCTCCCACGGGTAGGGCGAGACGTGGGCGATCGAAAGCGGCTCCGCCACGGGCTCCGATTATCCGCCGCCATCCGCTCGGGCCGCCGCGGCGCTGCGCGGCTACTTGGGCCGTGCCCGAGCTTCGCGCGCGGCCGCCGGGCTTTGCGCTGCGCCGGTGCGGTCGCTCCGGGCGGTGCGGCGGCCGCTTGGGGTCCGGCGCGCCGGCGTAGCTGGCGATGAACTGCTCCGTGTCGGCTCGCGCGCGTCGTCCGGGCGCTGGTTGTGGGGCGACTTCATCAGGTAGGAGGAGGGACCGTCCAGCTGTCCGCCGACGCCGTGGTTGAGCGCCAGCTTGCAGCAGCGCACCGCGTCGATCACGATCCCCGCCGAGTTCGGCGAGTCCCACACCTCGAGCTTGAGCTCGAGGTTCAGCGGCACGTCGCCGAAGGCCTGGCCCTCGAGGCGGATGTGAGCCCACTTGCGGTCGGTCAGCCAGGGCACGTAGTCCGACGGGCCGACGTGGACGTCGTCGGCCGGCAGCTCGTGATCCATGATCGAGGTGACCGCGTTGGTCTTCGAGATCTTCTTGGACTCCAGCCGCTCGCGCTCGAGCATGTTGTAGAAGTCCATGTTGCCGCCGACGTTCAGCTGCGAGGTCCGCTGCGAGCGCACGCCGCGGTCCTCGAACAGCCGGGCCAGCGCGCGGTGGACGATCGTGGCGCCGACCTGGGACTTGATGTCGTCGCCGACGATCGGCAGGTTGGCCGCCTTGAAGCGCCTGTCCCAGTAGTCCTCGCGTGCGATGAACACCGGAATGCAGTTGACGAAGCCGCAGCCCGCCTCCAGGATCTGCTCGACGTACCACTTGGTCGCCTGCTCGGACCCGACCGGCAGGTAGGAGACGACCACGTCGGTGTGGGTCTCCCGGAGGATCTTCGACGATGTCCGCGGTCTCGCCGGGGGCCTTGCGGATCTTCTGCGAGAGGTACTTGCCAAGCCCGTCGTGGGTCATCCCGCGATGGACTGGGACACCGAGCTTCGGACCCGGGCACCCTTGGCGAACTTGATCGTGTTGTTCTGGCCGGCCCAGATCGCCTGGCCGAGGTCCTTCCCGACCTTCTGGCGGTCGATGTCGAAGGCGGCCGTGAACTCGATGTCCCGCACGTGGTAGCCGCCGAGGTCGACGTGCATGAGGCCCGGGACCGCTGTGCGGGGTCGGCTTCGCGGTAGTAGTGCACCCCCTGGACGAACGCCGAGGCGCAGTTGCCGACTCCGATGATCGCCACCCGTACCTTCTCGGCCTGGTAACGCGCTGCCCCGTTCGCGGCGGCCGCCGTTGCCGGTAGTTGCTGTCGTCGCCGTGAGACTACTCTTCGCGCGGCCCCTCGGTCACACCCGTCCGCCTCCGCAGCGTGCGCACCGCTCACCCGGCTCGGGCTCCGGGCGCGGCTGTGCGCTCGCAGCCGGTGGGCGCTCGAGTCGTAACGGTGGCGCCGAGAGCTCGCGGTAGACGTGCCAGATCCGCTGGCCCACCGTGATCACGCTGAGCCCCGCCAGCACGTACACCGCCGCCTTGAGCAGCTGGAAGTCGCCCAGCGATGCGCCCGCGCGAAGATCAGCCCGGTCGAGAGGATCACGACGCGCACCGGCCGGTTCGCGATGCCGACCTTGCATTCCACGCCCAGGGCCTCCGCGCGGGCCCGCGTGTAGGAGACCATCAGCGAGGCCAGCACCGCGATCACCACCGCGGCCGCCGCCGCCGGTCGCCCTGCAGCGCGAAGTTGCCGCCACCGCCGCCAGCACGATCCCCTCCTCCAGCCGGTCGAGCGTCGAGTCGAGGAACGCTCCGAAGGGCGTGCCCTTGCCCGACATGCGCGAGTAGCGCCCGTCGAGGGTGTCCATGATCGAGCCGGCGATGAACGCGACCCCGCCGAGGAAGAACTGCCTCCCAGACCAGCACCGCCGCCACGACGTTCAGGGCCAGTCCGGTCAGCGAGATCGCGTTCGGGGTCAGGCGCGACTCGATCAGGCGCTTGCGGACCAGCTCCCGGCGCTCCGCCGCCGCGCACGGAGCGCGCGGCGCCCGCGCGCGCTGCGCGCAAGGATCGCCGCTGCTGCGCCGCCGGGTGGGAGCGTGGTGCTGGGAGGCGTGCGGTGGGCTGGGATAGGGCGCGTGCGCACCCCCGGGCCGCCCACCTTGCCGCTCCCGCGAGCCGGCGGAGAAGCGCCACGCGGCCGGACGCGCGCGGGCCAGCCACAGCGCGCCATAAGCCGAGACGCCGGCGGTCAGCGCGCCGAGCAGGGCGTCGAGGATGAAGTGGTTGGCGGTCGCGACGATCACGAACGCCATCAGAACGGGTACAGCATCCACAGCGACCGCAGCGGCCGCGGACGCACCAGTCGCGCGAGCGGCCAGCCGATCAACAGCGCGAACGCGACGTGCATCGAGGGCACCGCCGCGTACGGGTTGAAGAGCGCGCTCTCGTCCGCTCGCGTGCGGGCGACGTGCACGCCCGTGAAGTCCGAGACCGGGTCGACGAAGCCCCACTCCGGATGACGCGGCGGGGCCGTCGGGAACACCGCGTAGGCGACCAGCGCGATCGCCATCGCGATCATCAGCATGTTGCGCACGAAGTAGAACGAGCGGTTGTGACGCAGGTACAGGTAGATGAGCGCGCCCACCGTCACGCGTCGTCTGGGCGTTGACGTACAGCCAGCTCGAGACGTCCATCACCAGGTGGCTGCTCGACGCCCACGCCTGGACCGAGGGCTCGACGAACACGTGCAGCGTGCGCTCGACGGGGATCAGCTCACGCGCGTGCTGGAACGCGGCCGTGGCCGTCCCCTCGACTAGGCCCCGCACGAGGCGGTAGGCGAGATAGGCCGCCCCGAAGAGCGCCATGACGAAACACGTCCAGCCACCCCTGGGCAGCACGCGTGCCTGCACGAGGCGGAGCCGAGCGACCATCGAGAGTAGCCTAACGATGCTCCAGCGCGCAGCGCGGCGGGCCGTGGTCGAAGATCCGCGTCAGCGAGAAGTCGATGCCCACTCGTATGGCGCCCGCGCGCGCGCGCTTGCACCGTGGTCCAGCCGCCCGGCGCCTGCTACGCAGCCGGCCCGATCGGAGCGCCCAGTAGGGGGTGAAGCGCACGCGCACCTCGAAGCCGCCCGGGCGTGGCGCGCTCAGCGTGAAGGAGTCGGCGCCGAGGCCGTCAGTCGGCCGGGGGCTGTCGCCAGCGCCTGCGCTCCGGCACCGCGAACAGGCGCCAGTGCGGCGAGCGCCACACTTCGCGCAGGAAGGGCAGCCCGCGCTCGATCAGACGGCCCTCCGCGTCGCCCGAGTAGTCCAGGCGCACATCGGGCAGGGCCACGTAGGAGACCGCGTTTTCGTGTAGCCACGCGCGGTAGGCCGCGGGGCGTGAGCGTCGCGCGCGTAGAACAGGCGGCGTAGCGCGTGTCGAGCTGGCGCTCCCAGCCCCGCGCCAGCACGATCGTGCCATGCGCGGGCACGTACACCGACTCCCAGTGGGCTCCCGTCTGCGGCACCTCGACTCGCAGCGGCGCCCCGTGCGCGCGAGCTCTCCAGCTCGCCCACCAGCGGCACGTAGTAGGAGGCGTTCACCGACGGGTCGCCCACCAGTTCCGACGTATCGTTGAGGGGGGTCTCCAGTTGCCAGTAGAGCAGCACCGGCGCGAGCGCCAGCAAGGCCAACCGGTGGCGCCCCCACAGCGCCCCCGCCACCAGCGGCGTCGCAACCAGCTCGCCGAGCCGCGCCCCGTTACTGCCCACCGGGGTCTGCAGCGCGAAGGAGCCGGCCAGCGCCAGCGCGTAGAGCCACGCCCCCCACGCGAAGGTCTCGCGCGGCGCTGGGCGGTGTCGGCTCGCCGCCGAGTCGTGGCATCATCAGCGCGATCAGCGCCACGCCGGCCACCCCCGGCCAGAACACCGAGGGCGCAAACGGCTCATACCCGCCTTCGGGGAACACGACCGTCGAACACCGCGATCGGGGGCAGGGCCGCGGCCGTGACCGCCAGCCCGCGCCATATCGCTGCCCTGTCGCGGCCTCGCGGTGTCCTCCAGCGCGGGGGCGATGCTCGAGCACTCGCTGGATGAGTGCTGGGTTACCCACGCCCGCCAGCGGGTAGGCGACACCGGCCAGCGCGAGGAAGGCGCCGGCTACCGGGCTGGCCAGACTCGTGAGCACGCGAGGACCACGCCGCCGATGGCCGTCCGCGCGGCGCAGCGCCACCACTGCCAGCAGCCCCACCGCCAGCCCGAGAGTCGAACGCGACGCGCCCCGAGAGCATCGCCACCGCAGGCGCCCAGCGCGAATGGCACGGCCGCGGCCCGCGCGCCGCCGACGCCAAAGACGCGCTCGACGATCAACCCGAAGAGCCCGGCCGCGGCGATCGCGCTGAGCCCCAGCAGCAGCTGCTCGCCCACAAGCGCCCCCAGCGCCGGGGCGAACAGCGAGTAACCCGACATAGTGGCCGCCATACCAGCCGTTGTCCCACAGGGTAAGCCCACGCGGGCGAAGATTCGCCGCGATAGGTGGCCGCCGCCAGGTCCCCGCTCGGCGGCCGCAAGATCAGTGTAGCCGACGGCGAGCGGGACCGAGGCCGCGACGCGAGCGCCGACGGGCGCCATCGTCGTGCGCTCTCCCTTCCCGTCGGCTGCGGGGCGTGCGCCGGCGGGCGAGTGAGCTCGGCGGTGTCGGTGTTGTGCATTGAGGGCCTATCCGGGCGTGCGGACCTATGGAGATGGGTCCTCAGCTCCTGGACGCCAGCCAATCGACCACCCGCTCGATCGTGTCGGGGCGTCGAGCCACCCAGTGGCCCCGTCGGGCAGCTCGAGCAGCTCCGCGCCGGCCAGCGCCCGCGCGTACTCGCCGGCGAAGCGGGCCGGGATGTAGGGGTCGCGCATCCCCACCACCAGCGCGGGCATCTCCAGCCGGTGAAGCTCGGAGCCTGCCCGGGCTAGCACGTCGGGAGGGGAGCTGCGATAGAGCCGCAGGATCGCGCGCTGGGTGCCCTGGTCGAAGTGGTCGAGCACCGAGTCCAGCCAGGCGTCGGGCAGCGGACCCGGAGTGGCGTTGGCGTGGAGCGTGGAGCGGCGCAGCGCGAAACGTGTGGTGGCGCCCATCGCGATCTCCCCACCAGCGGCGTGCGCCACAGGCGCGCGGTGCGGTGCCAGCGGTAGCCGGGGAGGAACGGTATGGCGTTCATCACCGCCAGCCGCTCGATTCGCTCGGGGTGGCTCTGGGCGAAGGCCAACCCCACCGCGCCCCAGTCGTGCACGACCAGCCGCACGCGCTCGACTTCGAGCAGGTCGAGGTACTGCTCGACGAAGCGCGCGTACCCGTCGATCGTATAGTCGAAATGCCCGGGCTTGCCCGAACGCCCAAAGCCGGGAAGGTCGGGCGCGAGTCCTCCGCTGCGTTCGAGGAACCCCGTCCTCGCGGCGGCCTCGCGCTGCGGGTATCGCCACGGCAATCGCCGCCACCGCGGCGGTAGGGCTCCTCGCTGCACGCCGGGGAGCCCAGCCAGTCATCGGAGTTGGTGGGCACGCCGTGCAGATACAGCACCGGGGTCTCGTCCCCGGGGGAGGGCGCGCTGCGCCAGAAGATCGGCAGCTCGCCGAGCTGGGCGGTGTGCTCGCTGACGGCTTGGTTCGTCATGGCATGGATGGCGGGGGGCCGTCAGATATGACATGACGGACCCTCAAGCACCGAGCCGAGCATAACCGGCCCCGGCGCACGCCGGCCGCATGCCCTACGGTGGCGCGGTGCCCACGGCCACCTGGGTCCCGCCGACTCGTCGCCGCGTGCGCGCGGTGCGCGACCGCCTGCGCGCGGTGTATGGGATCCCGCGCATGGCTCCGCACGGCGACGCGCTGGCGGAGTTGGTGCTGACGGTGCTCTCGCAGAGCACCAACGACCGCAACCGCGATGTGGCCTATCTGCGCCTGCGCGCGCGGCTGGTCACGTGGGAGGCGGTGCGCGACGCGCCGCTGGCGGAGGTCGAGGAGGCGATCCGCCCGGGTGGCATTTCGAAGGTGAAGTCGCGGCGCATCCAGCGCATCCTGTGCGCGATCTCCGAGGCCGGACGGGATCGGTTGGATTGGGCGGCTCCGACGGCAGAGTGGATCGCCGGGCCAGCTCTCGCTGGAGTGGTTGACGCGGGTTCCGCTTGCGCAGGCGCGCGACTACCTGACCAGCCTCCCCGGCGTCGGGCGCAAGACGGCGGCATGTGTGTTGCTGTTCGCGTATGGCTTGCGCGATGTTCCCGTGGACACCCACGTGTCGCGCGTCGGGGTGCGCCTGGGGCTGCTGCGTGCCGGCGCCCCGTTTGAGGAGCTGCACGACCAGATGCTCGCGCTCACCCCTCCCGGGGAGGAGCTGGAGCTGCACGTCAACCTCCTGCGTCACGGCCGCCGCACCTGTCATGCGCGTAAGCCCGCTTGCGGCGAATGCGCGCTGGCGCGCATGTGCCCGAGCCGGTCTGCCTTCTCCTGAGTCTCAGAGCGGCCGTCTGGGCCAACGGGGCCGTCGTAGGCGCACGAACTCCTGGGTGTGCGAGGACTCGTGCGCTTTCGAGCAGGCCTGTGTGTGCGAGCCGTTTGAGGTTGCGGCCTGCGCCGCCTGCGCCGCCACCGGCCATGGCGGGATAGCCGCCGGAGCAGGTATGTCGCGGGGGTCGCCGGGGTGCGCGGAACGGGGCGTAAGTGTCGATATCGCCCGCGATCCGGGCGAATACCACACGAGCGTCCGCAGAAAGCCCGAGCTTATGATTGAGAACATCCGAACTTCGAAGTATGATCGTTGTTCAGACATGCTTGGCCCCAGCAGGGGGTCCAGACTACCCGGGACTAAGGACGGGGTCCACCGTACAAATGCCAAGAACAAGCTCACATACTGACAGACTCAACGCCGACGGGGAATGGGTGCCCGCAATTCCGAGTTTGCGCGAACCGCGCTACTCGCAGTCGCTGGAGCGCGGGCTTGCGATTCTGGGCTGCTTCACGCCCGAGCGGCCGGTGCTCGGTATCGCCGACATCGCCGACGAACTGGGCATGAGCCGCAGCACCACCCACCGCTACGTGATCACGCTCGTCGCGCTCGGTTATCTCGAGCAGGGCGCCTCACGCAAGTATCGGTTGGGGCTGCGCGTCACCGATTTGGGGATGTCTGCGCTCAACTCCACCGGACTGCGCGAGCATTCGCGTCCGTACCTGGAGGAACTGCGCCAGCGCACCTCCTACACAGTCAACCTCGCCGTGCTCGACGGCCCGGAAATCCTCTACGTCGATCGCGCCCGCAGCTTCCGCCGCGGGCAGAGCAAGATCGACCTCGGGCTCTCGCTGGGCTCGCGGCTGCCTGCCTACTGCACCTCGATGGGCAAGTTGCTGCTGGCGTATCTGCCCGAGCACGAGCAGCGCAACCTGCTCGGCGACATGAAACTCGCCAAGCGCGGTCCCAACACGATCACGAGCAAGAAGGGCCTGCGCTCGGAGCTCGAGCACGTACGTGAGGAGAGCTTCGCGGTCAACGACGAGGAGCTCGTACCCGGGCTGCACTCGATCTCCGCGCCCGTGCGCGCGGAGTCACGCGAGGTCGTCGCCGCGGTGAACATGGCGGCGCACAGCTCGATGATCTCCCTCGAAGAGCTCGTCGAGCACCTCGGGCCGCACCTCGTCTCAACGGCCGACCGCATCTCGGCGCGCCTCGGATACCGCCGCGACGACGAGAGAGAGGAGGAGTGAGAGACCGGCGGGGCGGCCAGCCGGCGGGCTCAGCTGCAGCGCGCGGCCGTACTGGCGCTCGTAGTACTCCCGATAGGCGCCGGAGCGGATCGGCTCCCACCACCACTCGTTCTCGCGGTACCAGGCGACCGTCTGCTCGAGTCCCTCCTCGAAGCGTACCCGCGGCTCCCAACCCAGCGCGCGCACCTTGGCGGAGGAGAGCGAGTAACGGCGGTCGTGCCCGGGGCGATCGGTGATGTGCTCGATCAGCGACTCATCCGCGCCGGTCAGCGTGAGGATGCGTCGCACCACGTCGATGTTGGCGAGCTCGTCGGGGCCACCCGCGTTGTAGACCTCGCCCGGCGCGCCCCGCTCCAGCACGCAGCCGATCGCCCGCGCGAAGTCGCTGGCGTGGATCCAGTTGCGCACCTGCCTGCCGTCCCCATACACCGGCAGCGGGATCTCCGTGCAGCGCATTGAGGATCATCAGCGGGATCAGCTTCTCCGGGTACTGGTGGGAGCCGTAGTTGTTGGATCCCCGGCAGATGCTCGCCTGCAGGCCGTAGGTGTGGAAGTAGCTCTGCACCAGCAGATCCGCCCCCGTCTTGGTCGCCGAGTACGGCGAAGAGGGTCGCAACGGCGAGGCCTCGGTGAAGGTGCCCACCTCGATCGACCCGTACACCTCGTCGGTGGAGACCTGCAGATAGCGCAGGCCTCGCTCGCGCGCGGCCTCCAGCAGCACGTAGGTGCCGAGCGCGTGCGTCCTCACGAACGCGTCGGGCTCGGCGATCGAGCGGTCCACGTGCGTCTCTGCCGCGAAGTTCACGATCGCTTCCGGCCGCTGGCCGTCGGCAGCGTTGTCGAGCGCCTCGGCAACCGCCTGCGGATCCTCGATCCCGCCGCGAATGAAGCGGAAGCCGGCCGCGTCGGCGATGTCCCGCAGGTTCTCCTCGCGCCCGGCGTAGGTGAGCTTGTCGAGCACCGCCACCTCGTCGCCGTGCTCGTGCACGCGCACGCGGGCGAAGTGCGAGCCGATGAAGCCCGCGCCGCCGCATACCAACAGTCTCATGCGCGCATCATCCCAGCTCTTGCCGCCAAGTACCCCGCCAGGCCCTCGCGCCAGTCCGGCATCGGCAACACCTCGGCACGCTCGCTCTCGAGCACCGACCACGCCGGACGCGGCGCCGGACGTGCCATCTGCTCGCTGCTGACCGCCTCCACGCGGCAGGGGCGCTCGGCTCTGGCGGAAGATCTCCTGCGCGAACCCGTTCCACGAGATGGCGCCGGCGCCGGTGTGGTGCACGAGGCCGCTGACCCCGCGCTCCAGCAGCCCGAGCACCGCCGGCGCCAGGTGCCCCGACCAGGTGGGAGAGCCGATCTGGTCGTCGACCACCTGCACCGCCTCGCGCTCGCCCGCCAGGCGCAGCATCGTGTCGACGAAGTTGCGCCCGTGCACTCCGTACAGCCACGCCGTCCGCACCACCGCATGGCGTGGCGAAGCCGCCAGCACCTGCTGCTCGCCCGCCAGCTTGCTCTGGCCGTACACCGAGCTGGGGCCGGTGGGGTCGGACTCCAGGTAGGCGCGCCTGCGGCCCTCGGCATCGAGCGGCGCCCGCCCGTCGAAGACGTAGTCGGTCGAGATGTGCAGCATCGGGATCTCGACTGCGGCCGCGGCCCGCGCGAGGTTGCCGGCGCCCGCGGCGTTGACGGCGTAGGCCTGCTCGCGATGGGTCTCGGCCCCGTCGACGTCGGTCCAGGCCGCGCAGTTCAGCACGGCCTCCGGCTGCTGCTCCCGCAGGAACGCCTCCACCGCCCCCGCGTCGGTGATATCGAGCTCGGGCAGATCCACCGGCACCAGCTCGTGTCCCCCGCGCTCGCCGGCGCTCTGCGCATCGCGACCCAACATGCCGGCGGCGCCGGCGATCAAGATCTTCATCCGCGGCCGTCCATCGTCACGTCGGGGCTCCAATGCAGCCCCAATGGCTTCGGCGGCGGGCTCCAAGGACTCATCACAGGATCGAGATGTCGCAGTTGTCGCCGACCATGAAGCGGTAGGCGCGCGGCTGACGATCGCCGCGGCGTATCTTTCACGTTGCGGCCCAGCAGCGAGGACTCCATGCGACCGTCGAGATCGCACACCGAGGAGCCGGCGAGCAGGATCGAGTGCTCCACCTCCGCGCCGGTGATCGCGCAGCCCTCGCCGATTGCGGTGTAGGGCCCGATGTAGCAGTCGCGCAGCTGCGCCCCCGCGCCGATCACGGCCGGGCCACGCACCCGCGTGCGCTCCAGCCGCGCGCCGCGCTCGACCACCACGCGGCCCTCGACCTGCGAGTCGACCAGCTCGCCCTCCACGCTGCGCACGATGTTGTCGAGGATCAGCTGGTTGGCCTCCAGCATGTCCTCCAGGCGGCCGGTGTCCTTCCACCAGCCCCGCACGATGTGGGGCTCCACGCGCAGGCCCGCGTCCACGAGGTGCTGGATCGCGTCGGTGATCTCCAGCTCCCCCCGCGCCGAGGGCTCGATCGCCCGCGCGGCGTCGTGGATTTGGGCGGTGAACATGTACACCCCCACCAGCGCCAGGTCGGTCGCCGGTTTTGCGGGCTTCTCCACGAGCCGCACGACCCGTGCCCGTCCCCGCGTGGGGTGGGTGGGCACGATCGTTTGCCGGCGCCAGCTCCGCGACCCCGTAGTTCTCGGGATCGGCCACCGGCGTCAGCAGGATCAGCGCGTCGGGTGCGTGCTCGCGGAAGGCCGCCACGAGATCGGAGATGCCGCCCTGCAACAGGTTGTCCCCGAGGTACATCACGAACGGGCAGCCCGCCAGGAACTGCTCCGCGGTCAGCACCGCGTGTGCCAGGCCCGCGGGCTGGTCCTGCACCACATAGGTGATTCGTACCCCGAAGCGCGAGCCGTCGCCCGCGGCCGCTTCGATCTCGGGGCCGGTCTCGGGGGCGATGATGATGCCCACCTCCTCGATCCCCGCCTGCGCCATCGCCTCGATCCCGTAGAACAGCACGGGCTTGTTCGCCACCGGCACCAGTTGCTTGGCGCTGGTGTGCGTGATCGGCTGCAGGCGCGTGCCCTTGCCTCCGGACAAAATCAAACCCTTCAGTGCTCCATTGCATCTCCATCTGTGGGAGGGGGTACTGAGGGCGGGCCTGCCCTGCCCCAGCTAAGGGATGTGCCCTTGCCTCCGGAAAGTATGAGTCCCTTCAGCGGCTGCATTTCGGTCTCACCAACTCAATAGACCCCGTCGAGCTTGCGGTGATCCCACGTTGCCCGGTCGAGCTCGATGAACTGCAGCGCCACCCGTTTGCTCGCCTGCTGGTCGACGATCTGCCTCATCTCCTTCGGCAGCTCGGCCGCCGGGGGTTGCCCGCGAGGAGAGGCGTAGCGGGCGAAGATCTCGTGCCCCAACGCTTTGACGATCTCGAGGTCGCGGTGGATCGCCACCTCGCATTCGAGCATCACCCCGCGCAGCTCTTGGTAGAGCTCGCCCGCCTCCACCTGCAGCGTGGCGCGCGGATCGCGCTCCAGATTGCGCACCTTCTGCGAGGCGGCGTACGTCCATGCCCACAACTGCGGCCCCGGCCGCCCGCCGGTGCGCTCGCGCGGCACGTACCACAACGGCATCAGGTGCGGCCACCCGCGCAGCCCGACCGTCGCGCACACGACGGTGCGCTCCTGCTCGAGAAACGCGGCGACCTCATCGGCCCCCATCCTGATCTGCTCCCGCCGGCTCATCCTGAAGGTGCAGGCTATCGAGTGCGGCCTTCTATACGATCGGCCGCGTGGAACGAACCCTGATAGCCGACCTCCCCGCGAAGGTGGGCGAGACTGTGCGTTTGCGCGGCTGGGTCAACGCGGTACGCGACCAGAAGCGCATGCAGTTCCTGATCTTGCGCGACGAAACCGGGCTCGCGCAGGTGGTGCTCGAGAAGCCCGACCCGCCGAGCGCGCTCAACGAGCGCGTCTCCGAGTTGACCGACGAGTCCGCGGTGACGCTGACCGGCGAGGTCGTCGCCGACGAGCGCGTGCGCCTCGGCGGTGTCGAGATCCGCCTGCACGACCTCGAGGTCGACTCCCTCCGCCGAGCCCGAACTGCCGGTCACGCCGGAGTCGGCGCTCGACAAGCGAATCGACTGGCGCTACCTCGACCTGCGCCGGCCCGACCGGCGGCTGATCTTCGAGGTGCAGACCACGATCGAGCACGCGATGCGCGAGCACTGGCGAGCTGAGGGCTTCTTCGAGCTGCACACGCCGAAGTTCATGGGCTCCGCGAGCGAGTCCGGCGCGGAGCTGTTCAAGGTCGAGTACTTCGAGCGCACCGCCTACCTCGCGCAGTCACCCCAGTTCTACAAGCAGATGGCGATGGCGGCCGGTTTCGGCAAGGTCTTCGAGATCGGCCCGGTGTTCCGCGCCAACCCCTCGTTCACCTCTCGCCACGACACGGAGTTCACGAGCGTCGACGTCGAGATCTCCTGGATCGACTCGCACGAGGACGTGATGGCCTTCGAGGAGGCGTGGCTGGCGCACGTCTTCGGGGTCGTCGCGGCCGAGCACGGCGACGCGATCCGCGAGACCTTTGGCGTCGAGCTCGCGGTGCCGAGCCTGCCGTTCCCGCGCCTCACGATCGAGCAGGCCAAGGCGCTGCTGCGCGAGCACGGACACGAGCACGTGCCGGGCCCCGACGACGACCTCGACCCGCCGAGCGAGCGCGCGCTGTGCGCGATCGTCGCCGAGCAACGCGGCCACGAGTTCGTGTTCGTCACCGACTACCCGACGGCTGTGCGGCCCTTCTACCACATGCGCTACCCCGACCGGCCGGGTTTGACCAAGAGCTTCGACCTGCTGTGGCGCGGGATCGAGATCACGACCGGGGCCCAGCGTGAGCACCGCCTCCCGGTGCTGCTGGAGCAGGCGCGCGACAAGCGCGTGGAGACCGAGCCGATCCAGTACTACCTCGACTTCTTCCGCTACGGCGCGCCGCCGCACGGCGGCTTCGGCTTCGGCCTCACGCGCCTTTTGATGCAGATGCTCGGGCAGGACAACGTACGCGAGGTCACCTTCCTCTACCGTGGTCCCAACCGGCTGGAGCCGTAGGGCTATGGCGAGGATTTTTGACTGGCGTGGACTCCCGGCAGGTCGCTCGGGCGTGGCTCGGGCAGCAAGGCCGGGGCGCCACTCAGGCACAATGACGAGGTGGCCGTGAAGCGCGTCAGCCCACCACTCCTTGCCGTCCTGCTCGCGCTTGGCGTCGGCGCCTGCGGAAGCACGGTGAGCACGAGCGGCTTCAAGGGCGAAGCCCACGCGGTGGCGCAGCGGATCTCCGACCTGCAGTCGGACGTCTCGGCCGTGAACGAGCAGAAGATCTGCGAACAGGACTTCTCGCGCGCCGCCCGTGCACGGCTGAACACTGCTGGCAGCACCTGCAAGCAGGCGCTCAAACGCCAGCTGGTGTCGATCGACGACTACGAACTGACGGTCGAGAAGATCGCCGTGAGCGGCGCCACCGCCACGGCGCGCGTGCGCAGCACTTGGGCGGGCAAGCTCAGCACCAACACCCTTAGGCTCGTCAAGGAAGGCGGCAACTGGCGGGTTGAAGGGGTCGGGTAGCTGCTGGTACCTGGTTGAAGGAGACGGTAGCTGCTGGTACCTGGTTTTGAAGGAGACGGGTAGCTACTGTTACCGTTGCCTTAGTTGCATGGGCCGCGGTCGCATGGTGTGCCGGGAAGCGCGACCGCGGCCCGTGACCCCCTCAGGGCCCTCAAGCTCTCAAGCTGCGATCAGTTCCCCCTGCAGCCCGCTGAGTTGCTCCTGCAAACCGACGAGTTGTTCCTGTCCCCCGAGGCAGCTGGCGCAGGCACGTACGTCCTGCAGCTCGACGTCCACCGGCGCGTGGTTGGAGGGGCGGAAGCCCCTGCGGTAGGTGTGGTTGACCTCGCAGTCGCCGATGTGTGGGGCTAGGCCCTCGCTGGCGAGCACCAGATCGATGCGCAAGCCATAGTCGCGCCCGTAGTGACCCTCGCGCTGCTCCCAACAGGTGTAGCCGTGCTCATCGGGGTGCAGCGTGCGGTAGACGTCCACGAGTTCCCCCTCGTCGAGGATCGCGCGCAGGTCGGCGCGCTCGGCCTCGCCGGTCTGGTAGGAGTCGGCAAACCACGCCGGCTCGTAGACGTCCTCGTCGGTGGGGGCGACGTTGAAGTCGCCCGCGATCAGCAGTGGGCGAGAGTGCTCGTCGCAGGCGTGGCGGGCGACCGCCTCCAGAAAGGCCAGCTTGCCCACGTCACTCTGCTCCCCGGCCGCGGCACCGGCGGGCACGTACACCGAGACGATCGTGATCCCTTCGGTTGTGAGCTCGATCCAATGGCCCGCGGCGATGTCGCGCTGGTGGTCGAGTTCCACGCCGCGCTCGGTGATCGGGTGGTCTTCGCGTACCAGGATCGCCACGCCCCCGCCCTGCTGGGAGCCGGGGCTGTGGCGTGACTGGTAGCCCATCTCCCGCAACCGCTCGCTCGGGAAGTGCCACTCCGAGCAGCGAGTCTCCTGCAGGCACACCACATCGGGGCGCTCGCAGGTGAGCAGCTCGGTCAGTCGCGGCCACCGTGCCCGGATCCCGTTCACGTTCCAGCTGACCACCCGCATGTTCTCTCGTTTGTGTCGTTGTCATCGTCATCTCCGCTCCTCCCGGCTCTACGAAAAAACGCTGACTTACAAAACTGCTTCTTACACAACACAAGTTAGGAGAGACGCGGGGAAACGTCTAGGTACCGTGAGGCCGAACTCAAAGAGCGCGATTAGACGTTTCGGCACATTCCCATACCACATCGCTCACTGACTAAGGTAAACGGCGTTGATTGGCCACGGGCCGGTGGCGGACTGCCGATCCCAGCCAGGCGGCGGCGCTGGCAGCCGCCAGGGCGTCATTGGTATCGAGCCTTTCCCAGCCAGCCCGGGATCGGTCGCTCGACAGGGATAGGCGCCGTTGCGGAAGACCGGAAGACCGGAAGACGGAAGACCGGAAGACGGAAGACCGGACGAGACGGGGGCGAACGACGGACGGAAACCGACGAACGAACGAATGGCCGGGCGACCAACCGCGCCGCCATACCGTCCGCAGCGATGACTACCTTGAATCGCGTGCTGATCAACGAGCTGACAGACGGCATGGAGCTCGATCAGGTGCTGCTGGTGCGCCAGCTCGAGCGCCGACCGCGACGCGACGGCGGCGACTACCTGCGCCTGCTGCTGGGCGACCGCACCGGCGCGCTGCCGACGATGGTGTGGGAGGGTCTGGAGCAGGCCGAGGCGGTGGCCCGTGCCGGCGAGCCGGTGCACGTGCGCGGGCGTTACTCGGTGCACCCCCGTTTTGGGCCGCAGATCAACCTCCGCGGGCTGGACACCGCCGTCCCCGGAAGCTTTGCCCCGGGGGATCTGCTGCCTGGGCCGCTGCGCGAGGCGGGCCAGATGGAGCGCGACCTGCGCGAGCTGATGCTCACGGTCCAGGATCCCCACCTGCGCCGCCTGCTGGAGCGGGTGCTCGGGGAGGGCTCGCAGATGTGGCCCGGCTACCGGACGGCGCCTGCCGCAAAGTACTACCACCAGGCCTACACCCACGGGTTGCTGGAGCACTGCCTCGGGGTGGCGCAGGCGGTGAGCGCCACTTCGGCGACCTTCCCAGGCATCGACCGCGATGTGGCGGTCACCGGCGCACTACTGCACGACATCGGCAAGCTCGAGGCTTACACGGAGGACACTCGTAGCATCGACCTCACCGACCTCGGCCGCCTGCATGGCGAGATTGCGCTCGGCTACTACCGCATCCGCCGCGAGATCGAGGAGATCGAGGGCTTCCCCGAGCAGCTCGCGTGGGCGGTGCTGCACATCATCCTTTCCCACCACGGCTCGCTCGAGCACGGCAGCCCGGTCGTGCCATGCACGCGCGAGGCGACGTTGGTGCACATGATCGACAACCTCGGCGGGCGGCTGGGGAGCTTCGATCGCCTGGAGAAGGAGCTGGCCCCCGGCCGCCACTGGTCGGAGTTCGATCGCGCGCTCACCGCCGCCGCCTACTTCCCTGAGCGCCGGGAGCTCGAGTCGGAAGCGCTCGAGGCCGCGTAGCAGGACGGCCAAACTCCGCAAATAGCGAGGCGCTTGGCCGGGGCACGAGCACAGTCTCGCCATCGGGTTCTATCTTTGAGCGAGGATGGCGAAGGACACCGAGAAGCTGATCCGCCAGCTCTCGCTGATCTCCTACCTGATGGCCGAGCGACGGCCGGTCACGGCTCTAGAGATCCGGCGCGACGTGGAGGGGTACAGCGCAATGAACGAGGACGCGTTCGCGCGGCGCTTCTACGCGGATCGCGCCGAGCTGGAATCGCTGGGGATCCAGCTCACCGTGGATCGGCCCGCCGACGCAGCGGCTGAGCAGGAGAGCTACTCGCTGCGTTCGGAGAGCTTCCACCTGCCCGCGATCGCCTTCACCGACGAGGAGCTCGCGGCGTTGCAGACCGCGCTGCACCTGCTGGACGGGGAGTTCGCCTACGCCGAGCCCCTACGGCTGGCGCTACAGCAGATCACCTGGGGGCGCCCCAGCCCGCTGCGGGCGCCCGAGCAGCAGCGCTCGGTTGCGCTCGGCATCACCGCCTCCGCCGGCGGCCACGAGCTCTCGGCGCGCCTGGCGAAGGTCGAGACGGCGATCTTCCGCCAGAAGACGATCACCTTCGACTACTACTCGATGGAGCGCGACGAGCTGGGAGCCAGGCGGGTGGACCCCTTCCACCTGTTGTTTCAAGGCGGGGAGTTCTATCTGTTGGGCCATGCTCATGAGCGCAAGGCGATTCGCGTCTTCCGTCTCTCGCGCATCCGCGGCAAAGTGGCGTACGCGACCAAGGCCGAGCACGATTTCAGGCGCCCCGCCGACTTCGACCCCCGCGGCTACGCCAACCGTGCGGAGTGGCAGCTGGGGGAGCAGCGGGGGATCGCTGAGATCCTGCTGTCCGAGCGGATCGCATGGCAGATCGAACGCCACTTCGGCCGCTACGGGGAGATCCGCGCGGTGGACGGCGAGGGGTCTGGCGACCGCACCTTCCTCACCCCCTACGCGGCGCCGCGGATGCTTGTCTCGTGGGTGCTGGGGTTGGGGGAGCACGCCCGCCTGGTGGATCCGCCCGAGCTGGCCGAGGAGCTGGCCGGGCGCCTCGAGCTGGTGGAGCGCCGCCACGCCGAGAGCCCGCTCCTGGAACACCTGCCACCTTGCCCCGGCGCTGGGGACTTGAGTGGTGCTCCTCATGGAGTCGGGCAGGTACGACCCACCAAGAGCCGCCGCCGCCGCGGCGGATCGCCCACCGACCCAGACGCATCTCCGGAGGAGTCGCGCCGCGTGGAGGCGGCGATCCGCCCGGAGCGCTTTGCGCGCCTGGTGACGCTCGCCGGCATCCTGATCCACGCGGGCCGCGAGGGACGGCGCGAGTCGCTCGCCGACCTGCGGGAGCGCCTGCAGCTGAGCGAGGAGGAGCTGCGCGAGGACATCGATGTGCTGAACGTGGTCAACTTCGGCGGCGGCTCGTACGTGTTGTATGCGGAAATCCTCGAAACGGAGGAGGGCGAGGTCGTAGAGGTGGACCCCGAGCCCTACAGCGACAACTTCGATCGCCCCGCGCGACTGCTGCCGGTGGAGGCGAAGGCGCTGATCGCGGCGATCGACCTGATCGGAGAGCACATCCCCGAGGGCTCGCTGACCTCCGCACGGGAGAAGATCGTCGCCGCGCTCGGGGGCGACCCGATGGAGCAGGGTCTGCAGGTGGCACACGGCCGCAGCGACGATTCCGATGTGTCCAGGCAGATCTCGCGCGGGATCGTCGAGCACCGGCTGATCGAGCTCGACTACTACAAGGAGAACGAGGACGAGTTCTCCCAGCGGCGAGTGGAGCCCTACGCGCTGGTCAACGGGCGCGAGGGCTGGTACGTGGCCTCGTTCGACCCCGCGCGCGAGGACGTGCGCCACTTCCGCCTGGATCGCATCAAGCGCGCGGAGGTCACCCAAGAGCACTTCGAGCCGCGCGCGGAGGTCGACCCGGCGGCCGAAGTGGACGGCTGGATGCGCACCGGCGAGGTGGAGGCCTCGCGCGTCGCGCGCCTGTGGATCTCACCCGAGCGGGCGCGCTGGGCGCGCGAGAGCCGCCGCGTGGTGGAGGAGCGCGCCGACGGCTCGGTGGTCGTCGAGCTGAGCTTCGCCGGCGTGCGCTGGCTGGTCCGTGAGGTGCTCAGAGAAGCCGGCGACGCGGTCGTGCTGGAGCCCGAGGACGCTCGCGAAGCTGTTCTGGACGCCGTCGCACGCCTGCGCGCGGTGCCGGCCGGCGTGGCGTGAGATGGCGGATCGGCGTGGCGTGAGACAGCGGATCGGCGTAGCGTGAGATGGCGGATCGGCGTAGTCTGGGGGCTGTCGATGACTTCGTGCCGATGACTCCCTTCCGAGCCGCAATCGAAGCCCAAGACATCGAGCGGGCAGTGGGACTGCTGGCCGAGGACGTCGTGTTCCGCAGCCCGATCGTGTTCAAGCCCTACCGGGGGCGCCAGCAGACGGCCATCCTGCTGCGCGCGGTCTCGCGTGTGTTCGAGGACTTTCGCTACATCCGCGAGCTCGGCGCACCCGACGCGCACGACCACGCGCTCGTCTTCGAAGCGCGCGTCGGCAGCCGCCAGGTCGAGGGGTGCGACTTTCTGCACACCAACGAGGATGGTCTGATCGACGAGTTCGTCGTGATGGTCCGGCCGCTGTCGGGGGCGCTGGCCCTGGCGGAGGCGATGCAGGCCCAGCTCGCCGCCGCCGACGCTGGGGCGTGAGAACTCACCCGCTGCTGCGCGTCCCCTCCTTCGCCAGGCACGGGGGTGCCTCCCGCGCCGAGTGTCGTAGAGGTGCAGGCCACGGCGCGTTGCTCACCAGCGAGGTGTGACCCGCCAGCGACCACAGCTCCTCGGCGATGTGCGGGGTGAGCGGGGTGAGCATCTGCACCAGCAGCAGCAGCGCCGCGACGATCGCCTCGCGGTCGGCCGGCTCGAGCTCGCCGCCGCGCCGCTCGAGCGCTCGCTGCTCGAAGTCCTGGATGCGAATAAAGAGCAGCATCGTGTTGTGGGCCGCGCGCTGCATCTCCCGGCCCTCGAGGTTCTCGGTGACCTTCTCGCACCCTACGCGGCACCAGGTGGCGAGGCGACGGCGCAGTTTGTCGCTGGCATCGATACGCGGTTCGGGAGGGTCGACGGCTGCGTCGGACGCATCGATGCGCGGTTCGGGCGGGTCGACGGCTGCGTCGGACGCATCGATGCGCGGTTCGGGCGGGTCGACGGCTGCGTCGGACGCATCGATGGGTGCTTCGGGTGGGCGGGACTCCGACGAGGGGTTCCACTTCCGCAGCCGCTGCGCGGCGTAGCCGTGTAGCGACTGGAGGAAGTTGTTGCAGTGGCGCAGCGGCTGGTCGTTCCAGGCAAACGCCGTTCCCGGGGAGGCGGCGTGCAACAGCGCCAGGCGCAGGGTGTCGGCGCCGACATTGGCGAGCAGCGCGTCCGGCTTCGACACATCGCCGAAACGCGTGTTCGGCGCGCGGTCGTCCAGGCGGACCGCTCCATACGTCAGCGCGCCCGCGAACGGCTCGCGGCCGGGTAGCTCCGGGAGCCTGCCGGCGCCGTGCAGCGCCTTGGCGAGCACCCGCTGGTTGAGAGTCTCCTCGCCGGTGCCCGCGCAGCGCACGATCTGCTCGGCAGGCAGCCAGCGCGCGTATTCGGGGTGCCCCGGCACCTCCTCGTCCCGCTCCCCGGGTGGGACGCAGAGCGCCAGCCACGACCACATCTCGCTCTCGTCGCAGATCGCCGCGTCGCGCGCCCGCCAGCGCGCCGCGGGTCGCGGCGTGGCACTTGTCTTCGAGGCCCTCCAGGTGGTTCCCGCCGGCTCGGGCAGTCGCATCGCGAGCGCGGCATCGGCGGGATCCTGCGCGGGAATCCCCAGCACCGCGGTCGTCCCGAAGCGGGCGCCCACCTCATCGGAGATCACGATCGGCAGCACGCCCGCCACGCCGGGCACGGTGGCGAACGCGCCCACACGCCAGCGCTCGGCGTCCGGGTGGTCGCTCGCCACCGCCACGAATGCCGCCTGCGCGATCGCGCCGGGGTGGGGGGTGAAGACGGTGAGCAGGGTGCCGTCGAACGTGCTGGCGTCGAGCTCGACTCCGTCCACCCGGCCCAGCACCTCGCGCTGGGCCGCGAGCGTGGCCTCGTCCCAACCGTGGAGCGCCTCGAGATCGCGTTCGCTGTCGCGCACGTAGGCGGTGATCCGCAGGCGCCAGCCACCGTCCGATCCCTCGCTGCGATAGATCTGCCCGTGCTCCACCAGCGCCAGGAACAGCCGGTGTGCCCAGCGGTGCTGCGCGGGGTCCGAGGAGACGAAGCTGCGTCCCCAGTCGATGGAGCAGCCCAGCGCCTGCAACTGGTCGCGCAGCCGTGTGCAGCGCCGTGCAACCCACTCGTGCAGGGGGATGTCCCGCTGCCGCGTCCGGTTCTCAATTGACGGCCTGCATGCGTCGAAGCTCAGCGAGAACAACACGGCCCGGCCGCGAGCGCGTAGGAAGCGGGCGTAGGCGTCGGCGGTCGTGTAGCCGCGAATGTGTCCGATTTGGAGGTCCTCGGCGAGGGAGAGGCTGCCCGCGAACACGTACGCGGGCCGACGATCGTCCGAGGGCGGAGGTGTCGCGAACGCCTCCGCCTGTGCCCACATGGCTTGCCAGCGTGCCTCGATCGGCGCGGGGGCGTAATCGGCGTGCGCCATCGGAATCGATCGCGTGGTGGCGGCTGGGGCGTTCACGACTCGACGCTACAGAGGCCGGCTGGGGAAATCCAGAAGGCGAGTGTTGTCGTGCCGAGGGCCTACCGGGATGGGTTCTCAGGGGCCCGCTCGGGCGCCAGCGCGAGCTGCTCGCCGGCGAAGGTCACCCCGACGGGCTCGAGAATGACCTGACGCGGGCCCTCCTCGACGGCGCCGGCGAGGAGCGCGCCCAGGCCAAGCTCCTGCGCCGTGGCCACCACACGTGCGCCGCTCCCGGGTCGGCAGTAGACGGCGAAGCCGGCGCCCATGTTGAGTGTGCTGTGTGCGGCGGCGGCGTCCAGCTCGGCCTGGGCGGCAAGGAACGCGAGCACCGGCGGTACCGGTGGCAGCGCACGAATTCGATAGGTGAGCTCGCGCTGCGGACGCATCAGCTTGAGCAGTCCGTGGCCGGTGATGTGGGAGAGGTAGGTGAGCTGCGCCTGCGCGTCGCCGAGCAGCCGCCGAAGCAGCTCGACGTAGAGCACGCTGGGGGCCAGCAGCGCCTCGCCGAAGGTCATGCCGTCGGACAGCTCGGAGAGAAGCCCCCGCGGCAGCCGCGCGGCGATCCGCCGGGCGAGCGAGGCGCCATTGGCGTGCAGGCCACTGGAGGCGAGCAGCACGATCTCATCGCCGGAGGCCAGCTCCTCCCCGAGCAGCGGCTCGCCGGGGGGCGGCACGAAGCCGAGCGCGCTGCCGGCGAGCTCGATCTCCGCCGGGGCGAGCAGATCGACGAGCGAGGGCGACTCGCCCCCACCCCACGCGCATTGGGCGTCGTCGCACGCGCGGCGCCACCCCGCGAGCAGTGCGTCGCCGCGCTCGGCGTGCTCGTACCAGGCGCTGGAACCGGTGGCGAAGTAGGCGTTGACGACGAGCGGCAGCGCGCCCACGCAGATCAGGTCGTTGAGCACCGCGGCGACCGCGTCGTAGGCGACGTGATCGAAGCGGTTGACACCGGCGAGCTCGTGGTATTCGCGGGCGACGATCGACTTGGTGCCGAGCGTCTCGAGCACGAACGCGAGCGTGCTGCCGGCGAAGCGCAGCACGAAGGCGGGCTCGCCGCGGGAGCCATCCACGGCGCGGGCCCCGGTGGCGGCCAGCCAGTGGGAGGTGGCGAGCGCCTCCCCGAGCGCGCTGCGCTTGGAGGCGTCGAGCACGGCGTAGTCGACGCCGGCCTGGCGGTAGGCACTGTGGACGTCGGAGTCGGGGTCGGCCACTGCGCGCAGCCTATCCCCTGCGTGGATAGTGGGCCCGCTCCGGCGTTGCGCCTGGGCGCCGCCTCGTGCCGCCGGCGGGGAGTGGGGGCGTCAGTTGTGCTCGTCGCGCACCAGGCAGGTCATCGCCAGCCAGCTGCCGGGCTCGCCCGTGGGAGTCAGCGGGAAGGCGAGATCCTCGTGCAGCGCCCACATTTGTGTTTGTCTGTTGGTGTCAACCCAGGTGGGGGCCCAGCGTGTGAGGTCGGCCTCCTCGAAGGTGTGCCGCAGCGCCTCGCCGACGGCATCGAGGCCGGGCGTGCGGACTCTGCCACGTTTACGAAAGCGCACCACGCAGTGATCGGAGGCGATCACCTCAGAGACCTCGGGATGGTCGGGCCGTGCCACACGAATACGCATCCTTACACCGTAGCCACCAATGCGGTTGTGGCCGCCGGTATTACTCGGTGCGGCTGAACTCGGCGATGGCGATCAGCAGCATCGCCAGCCCGAGCAGCGCGATTACCGCGGCCTCGAGCAGGCTGGGGACGTGCCAGCCCCACCAGGTGACACCGGGGGCGAGCGCGAGGCGGGTGGCTTCGGGGATGTCGAGGTGGGCGAAGATCGCGCGGCGCATCGGGTCCACCGCGTAGGTGAGTGGGTCGAGGCGGTTGAGGATCGCCAGCCAGCGGGGGAGGTCGACCACGGAGAACATTGCGCCGGAGATGAAGAACATCGGCATGATCGCCATCTGCATCAGCGCCATGAACGACTGCATCTGCGTGATGCGAGCGGCGGCCATCATGCCGAAGGCGGTGATCGAGAAGGCGAGCAGCAGCGTGAGCGCGAACAGCTCGGCGATCAACGGCAGCGAGTAGGGGATCCCGACGAGCGGGGAGATGGCGAGCACGATCACGCCTTGGAAGGCGGCGACGGTGGCGCCGCCGAAGCACTTCCCCAGCACGATCGAGGAGCGGCGCACGGGGGCGACCATCATCTCGCGCAGGAAGCCGAACTCGCGGTCCCACACGATCGAGGCGGCGGAGAACATCGCGGTGAACATCACCGCCATGCACAGCACGCCGGGGTAGATGAAGGTTTTGAAGTCGACGCCGTGGGTGCTCGCGGAGACGAGCGAGGAGAGCCCGGTGCCGAGCACGAACAGGAACAGGAAGGGCTGCACGAGCGAGGTGACGATCCGCAGCCGATCGCGGGAGAAGCGGATCAGCTCGCGCCGCCACACGACGCGGATCGCGCGCAGCTCGCCGGCGAAGCTGCGCGTGGGGACGCGCACGCCGGCGAGCTGATGGGCGGGCGCCGCGGTGGGGGTGGGGGCGGTCTCGGTGGTGGCCATCAGCGGGCCATCATCCGCGCGACGTTGCGCATGTGATCGGTGGAGGTCGCCTCGGCGTCGCGGATCGTGGTGCCGGTGTAGGACATGAACACGTCGTCGAGCGACGGGCGCGAGACGGAAACCGAGCGGATCGGGGGGTGGGCGGGATCCCATTCATCGAACAGTCGCGGCAGAAACTCCTCCCCGTTGGGGACGCCGAACGTGACGGCGCCCTCGGCGACCGTGGCATCGATCTCGAAGCGCTCGCGCAAGGCGGCGATCGCTGCGGGGTCGTCGGGCGTCGAGATCTGCACGCGGTCCTTGCCGACGCTGGCCTTGAGCGCCTCGGGGGTGTCCAGGACGATGATGCGTCCCTGGTCCATGATCGCGATGCGGTCGCAGTACTCGGCCTCGTCCATGTAGTGGGTGGTGAGGAAGATCGTGATGTCCTCGCGTTGCTTGAGTTGGTCGATGTAGCTCCAGATCGAGCTGCGCGTCTGCGGGTCGAGGCCCACGGTCGGCTCGTCGAGGAACAGCACACGCGGGGAGTGCAGCAGGCCACGCGCGATCTCCAAGCGCCGCTTCATGCCGCCGGAGAAGGTGCCGACGAGGCTCTTGCGCCGCTCCCACAGCCCCACCATCTCCATCACCTGCCGCATCCGCGGCGCGACCGTATCGCGGGGGACGCCGTACAGCTCGGCGTGCAGGCGCAGGTTCTGCTCGGCGGTGAGGTAGCCGTCGAGCGTGGTGTCCTGGAACACGAGCCCGATGTTGCGGCGCACGGCGTCGCGTTCGGAGACGACATCGTGTCCCGCCACCAGCGCCGATCCGCCGGTGGGGCGCACCAGCGTGCAGAGCATGTTGATCGTGGTCGACTTGCCGGCCCCGTTGGGACCGAGGAACCCAAACACCTCGGAGCGGGATACCTCGAAGTCGATCTCGCGCACGGCTTCGATCTCGCCGTAGCGCTTGGCGAGACCTTTCACGGAGATTGCGGGCGCCGTGTCCGAGCTCACGACGCCCACGCTAGCGGAGTTCAACTGCTCTCGGGCTCGGCCCCGTCGGCGAGGATGCGATACAGCTCGCGACGCGCGGTGACGAGCACTTTGCGCGCTTGCTCCTGCTGCTCCTCGCTGCCGGCGCGCATCACTTGCATGAAGGCGAACGCGACCTCGCGCATGATCTTGCCGAGCTCGTGCGCCTTCGAGCCATATTCGCCGCTCATCTGCTCCCACGGCGCGGGTTGCTCGGGATCGCGCTCCTGTACCCGCGCCAGACCCTCGTCCGTGAGCCGGAAGAGCTTGCGCCCGTCCACCTCCTCGGAGCGGATCAGGCCCTCGTCCTCGAGCTGTTGCAGGGCGGGGTAGACCGAGCCGGGGCTGGGGCTCCAAGTGCCCTCGCTGCGCTCCGTCACCTCCTGCATGATCTGGTAGCCGTTGCGCGGCTCCTCGGCGAGCAGCAGCAGCGCGGCGGTGCGGATGTCTCCGCGCCGGGCCTTGCGGCCCCCGCCGCCCCACGGCGGTCCTCCGCCGGGCCCGAACGGGAAGCCCCCGAAGCCGCCTCGGGATCCACCCGAGTGGTGATGACGATGGCTCTTATGACCGCTCATCGCGAGCCACAGCGTGCGCAGGTCGGGAACGTCACGGCGTCCGCCGCAACATCCTCCACTGGTTGTGTACATAGCATCAGCATACATATCTACTCCTATCGTTGAACATCGCGAGAGTAGCACGATATATCGCAGAATACAAACTGAAGGGTTAGCGAGGGCTCATCCCCACAGGAAGGGCATCCATTGAGCGCGATCGGCCGCGATCGGCCGCGAACGTCAGTGTCGGAAGTGGCGGACGCCGGTGGCGACCATAGTCGCCCCCGCTGCGTCCACGGCGGCGATGACTTCCTCGTCGCGCACGGAGCCGCCCGGCTGGATGATCGCGGCGATACCAGCGTCCAACGCAATCTGTGGGCCGTCGGCGAAGGGGAAGAAAGCGTCTGAGGCGAGCGCGGCGCCCGCCAGCGCGTCCGGCAGGAATTTCTGGGCCTTTTGAACCGCGATGCGCACGGCGTCCACGCGGCTCATCTGGCCGGCGCCGATGCCGATCGTGGCGCCGCCCGCTACGAGCACGATCGCGTTCGAGCGTACGTGCCGGCAGACCGTCCACGCGAATAGCATGTCCCGCCACTCCGCCTCGCTCGGTTGGCGGGCGCTGATCGTGCGCATCTGCTCGCGCGTCTCCGCTACGACGTCGTGCGTCTGCACCAGCTGACCGCCGATCACGGGCTTGGATTCGACCTCCCGCAGCGGCGCCGGCCAGTCGCCCAGCTCGAGTAGGCGTACGTTCTTCTTGACCTGCAGCGCCTGGAGCGCGGGGGCGTCGTAGCCGGGCGCGAGCAGCACCTCGATGAACTGTTTGCCTAGCTCTTCGGCAAACGCGAGGTCGACGGGGCGGTTGACGGCGATCACGCCGCCGTAGGCGCTTTCGGGATCGCACGCGAAGGCGCGTTCGTAGGCCTCCCGGCCACTTGCGCCGATCGCGCAGCCGCAGGGGTTGTTGTGCTTGACGATCGCGCACGCCGGCTCGGCGAGCTCCTCCACGAGCTCGCGCGCGGAGGAGAGGTCGAGCAGGTTGTTGAACGACAGCTCCTTGCCGTGCAGCTGCTCGACGCCCGCCAGCAGGTGCGTGGGGGAGCCCGCACGCGCGTAGAAAGCGGCCTGCTGGTGGGGGTTCTCGCCGTAACGTAGGTCCATCACCTTCTCGTAGGCATCGCGCCAGCTCGCCGGAAAGCCCTCGCCTTCGCGCGCCGCGAACCACGTCGAGATCGCCGCGTCGTAGCGCGCGGTGCACGCGAACGCCTTGCCCGCGAGCGTTTTGCGCGTGGAGAGCGACAGCCTGCCGTCGGACTCGCGCAACTCGGCGAGCACGCGCTCGTAGTCGCCCGGGTCGACGACGACGGCCGCGAACGCGCTGTTCTTGGCCGCCGCCCTGATCATCGTCGGGCCGCCGATGTCGATGTTCTCGATCACCTGCTCCTCGGAGGCGTCACCGCGCGCGACGGTCTGCTCGAACGGGTAGAGGTTGACGCACACCAGATCCACCTGCTCGATCTGCTGCTCGGAGGCTGCGCGCAGGTGCGAGTCCTCGTCGCGCCGCGCCAGCAGGCCCGCGTACAGCCGCGGGTGCAGCGTCTTCACGCGCCCGTCCATCATCTCGGGAAAGCCGGTGAAGTCCTCGATCGCCCGCACCGCGACGCCGGCGCCGGCCAGCTCTCGGGAAGTGCCGCCGGTGGAGACGAGCTCCACGCCCAGCTCGGCGAGGCCCTGCGCGAAGTCGACGATCCCGCTCTTGTCGGAGACCGACAGCAGCGCCCTGCGCACCCGCACCTCACCGGGCACGCTGCGCTCGATCCGAGTGAGAGCGCTCAACTAGTGTCCAGAGTCGGAAATTCGGTGAGCATTTCCCGAGTGCCCGCGTGTGCCCTGACGTTCGACGGTATCGGCGTGTGTGCCGGTAGCACATGAGCCGATGCCGGCGGGCGTCAGGCGCGTGCAGGTGCCGGGAAATGCCATCGAATTTGTGGCTCTGGACACTACGCGGCGATCAGCTGGTGCTGGGAGACGAACAGTCGCACTGCTTCGGGCAGCAGCGTGTGCTCCAAGGGGCGCAGGGCCTCGAGCACTTCGGCGGGGTCATTCGCGCCTGGCAGCCGCACCTCACGCTGCGCGATGATCGAGCCCGTGTCGATACCGGCGTCGACATAGTGGACGGTGACGCCGAAGACCTCGTCACCATTCGCCAGCGCCTGCTCGATTGCGTGCATGCCAGGGTAAGCCGGCAATAGCGAAGGGTGCACGTTTTTCACCGCCTGCGGGAAGCGATCGAGAAAGCGCTCGCTCAGCAGCTCCATGAACCCGGCGAGCACGATCAGGCGCGCGCCGAGCCCGAAAAGCCAATCTGCCATCGCCTCGTCACGTGTTTGGCGGTCGGCGTATTGCGAGCGCGGAAAGACCTCCGTGGGTATGTCACGGGCTTCGGCTCGCTCGAGCGCTGGCGCATCCGCGACGTTGGAGGCCACGGCCACGATCTGCGCCTCGCGGCCATGCACCGTGTCGAGCAGCGCCTGCAGATTGGTTCCCGCGCCGGAAACCAGCACGGCGATGGGGAATCGAGCATCGGGGGAGCTGATCCGATCTGACATTGCGTCTACGACGATAACGGACGTGTCGGCTGCAGCGAAGCCATCTACGTGTGCACGAGCGGAAGCGTTGACCCGGCGGGCTCCTCCAGCGCGTACTTGCCGTTTGCCTCGCCGGTGCCGTCGAGTGGGTACTCGCCGCTGAAGCAGGCATCGCAATGGGACTGGCGCCCGCCGGGTGGGTGGGCACCGGTCCCGACGGCCTCGTAGACGCCCTCGAGCGAGAGGTAGTGCAGCGAGTCGCAGCCGAGCTCGGCGGCGACCTCCGCGGTGGTGCGGCCGTGCGCGATCATCTCCTCGCGCGTGGACATGTCGATGCCGTAGTGGCAAGGGTGCTTGATCGGCGGAGCGGAGATGCGCATGTGCACCTCGCGCGCGCCGGCGTCGCGCAGCATGGCCACGATTTGGCGGGTGGTGTTGCCGCGCACGATCGAGTCGTCGACGACGATCAGCCGCCGGCCGGAGATCACCTCGGGGAGCGGGTTGAACTTCAGGCGCAGCCCGTGCTTGCGCAGCTCCTGGCCGGGCTGGATGAAGGTGCGCGCGACGTAGCGGTTCTTGACGAAGCCGTCGTCCTGGGGCAGCCCGGCGGCGCGCGCGAGGCCGCGGGCGGCGGGGTTGCCGGAGTCGGGGACGGCGATTACGAGGTCGGCCTCCACAGGCGCCTCCCGCCAGAGGATCTCGCCCATGCGCCCGCGCGCGACCTGCAGCGCCTGGCCGTTCATGCGCGAGTCGGGACGGGCGAAGTAGATGTACTCGAACACGCAGAACGCCTTGCGCGCGCCGTCCACCACCTGGCGGCTGCGGATGCCGTCCTCGCCGATGCTCACCAGCTCGCCGGGCTGCACGTCGCGCAGGTGGCGGGCGCCGATGATGTCGAACGCGCACGACTCGCTGGCCACGCAGTAGGCGGTCCCGTCGGCCTCGTCCATCCCCGTCGCGGGATCGGGATCGTGCGTCCCGGCGTTGCCCGCGTGGGTGGCGCCGGGGTCCTGCCTCCCGGCCCTGTCCGTGTGGGTAGAGCCGGGGGCGTCCAGCGCGCCGATCGCGAGCGGCCGCAGGCCGTGGGGATCGCGGAAGGCGAGCACGCGGTCTTTGGTCATCGCCACGATCGAGAAGGCGCCGCGCAACCGCGGGAGCACGTCGGCGATCGCGTCCTCGATCCGCTCGGCGGGGTGGGTGGCGATCAGCGCGGCGATGATCTCCGAGTCGGAGGTCGAGCTGAACGTGACCCCGCGCTCGAGCAGCTCGCCGTGCAGCTGCACGGCGTTGATCAGGTTGCCGTTGTGCGCCAGTGCCAGCTCCCGCTGGGAGCCGTGGGTGCCCTCGGAGCGCTGCACCGGCTGGGAGTTCTCCCAGGCGTTGGAGCCGGTGGTCGAGTAGCGCACGTGCCCGATCGCCAGCTCGCCGCGGAGCGTGCGCAGATCGTTCTCGCTGAACACCTGGCTCACCAGTCCCAGCTCGCGGCGCGTGATGATCTGCCCGCCGCGGTCGGCGGCGGCGATGCCCGCCGACTCCTGGCCGCGGTGCTGGAGCGCGTACAGCGCGAAGTAGGAGAGCCGCGAGACCTCGTGGCCGGGCGCGTATATGCCGAAGACGCCGCACTCGTCGCGCGGCCCATCGCGATCCTCGGCGCGGCCAGGCGTGGGCCTCACACGCACAAGCTAGCAGCCACTGTCGTGGGGTCGGCGGCCTCAGCCGCGGATTGGCTCCACCTCCGGCCGGTGGGAGACGGGCAGCACATCGACATCGCCGGCTCGTGGGGGGTGCGGGCGGGGCGTATCACGGGAACAGCTCCGCCAGCGCCGCGTGCGCCTCGGCCAGCTCGGCGAGGGTTGCACCCAGCGTCCCCTCATCTGTCGAGATCGTCAACCCGTTGCCTTCGACCGTGCCCAACATCCGGAGGAGCGCACGCTCGGCCAGCTCCGCCAGTGCGTCGCCGGGACCAGAGACGACGAAGCCGCCCGGCCCCTCGCCGAAGAGCCGCGTAAGCGTGTCGGAGGGGTCGTGGTCGTACTCGTGCTCGGGCGCGAGCGTGTGGGCGGTCAGCGAGACCTTTGCGCCCACCGTGCCGGCCAGACAGCACTCGGCCAGCGCGACCGCGAGCCCGCCCTCGGCGACGTCGTGCGCGCTGCTCAGCGCTCCGGCCCGCACCGCCTCCCGGACGGCGGCCTGCGCGGCCAGCACCGCATCCAGGTCGATCTCCGCCAGCCCGTCGGGCAGCGGCTGGCCGTGCAGCTTCGCCAGCTCGCTCGCGGCCAGCGAGGGGTTGAACGGCCCCACCAGTGCGATCGCGTCCCCCGCGCGCGCGAACCCGAGCCGCCCCGCGCGCGCGGCGTCGGGCAGGCTGCCGACCATTCCCACCACCGGCGTCGGGTAGATCGGGCCGGCGGGGCCCTCGTTGTAGAGCGAGACGTTGCCGCCCACGATCGGCGCCTCGAGCGCCCTGCAGGCGTCGCCGAGGCCCCGCACCGCTTCGGTGAGCTGCCAGGCGATGTGCGGCTTCTCGGGGTTGCCGAAGTTGAGGTTGTTGGTGGTGCCCAGCGGCGCGGCGCCCACGCACGCGAGGTTGGCGGCGCACTCGAGCGCTGCCTCGATCGTGCCCCGGTAAGGGTCGGCCGCCACGCGGCGGCCGTTGCAGTCGATGCTCACGGCGAGCGCGCTTCCATCGGGGAGGCGCAGCACCGCGGCATCGGCCTGCGCGGGGCGGCGCACCGTGCGGGACTGCACGATCGCGTCGTACTGCTCGAACAGGGGGCGGCGCGAGGCGACGTTGGGGGAGCGCAGCAGCGCCAGCAGCGTCTCGCGCGGGGGGGTCTCTTTCGCGAGCGTGGTGGCGGGCGTGGCGTAGATCGCCGCTGTGGGCCGGGCCGGCTGCAGGTCGTACAGCGGGCACTCGTCCACCAGCGCCCTCACCGGCATCTCGCCGACGAGCCGCTCGCCTTCGAAGATGCGCATGCGACGGGTGTCGGTGACGGTCCCGATCGCGGCGCCGCCGACCTCCCACTTATCGCACAGCGCCAGCACCGCCGGCAGGTTGGCGGGCGCGACCACGCACAGCATCCGCTCCTGGGACTCCGACACCATGATCTCGAACGGCTCCATCCCGGGCTCGCGCAGCGGCACGCGCGCCACGTCGATGTCGATGCCGACCTCCCCCTTGGACGCCATCTCCGAGGCCGAGGAGGTGAGACCGGCCGCGCCGAGGTCCTGCAGCGAGACGAGCAGGCCCCGCTCCAGCAGCTCCAGCGAGCACTCCAGCAGCTTCTTCTCCGCGAAGGGATCGCCCACCTGCACCGTGGGGCGCTTGGCGTCGTCGGCCTCGCCGAGCTCCGCGGAGGCCAGCACCGAGGCCCCGCCGATCCCGTCGCGTCCGGTGGAGGCCCCGAACAGCACGATCACGTTCCCCGGCCCCGCCGCCGCGCTGCGCACCAGGCGCTCGCGCTCGCACAGCCCGAGCGCCATCGCGTTGACGAGGCAGCTCTGCTCGTAGGGCCCCTCGAAGTACACCTCCCCCCCGACGGTCGGCACGCCGATCGAGTTGCCGTAGTGGCCGATGCCGGACACGGCGCCGTCGAGCAGATAGCGCGCGCGGGCAGACGCCGGTGAGGGTGCAGGGATGGGCTCCGGGTGGGCGGGATCCAAATCAAATGCTGCGCCGGGATGGGTCGCGTTGTGCGGAGCCGCCTCGCCGGGGCTCCCCGGCCCGCTGCCGAAGACCTCTCCGAAGCGCAGCGAGTCGAGCACGGCGATCGGTCGGGCGCCGATCGCGAAGATGTCGCGCAGGATGCCCCCCACGCCGGTAGCCGCCCCCTGGAAGGGCTCGACCGCGCTCGGGTGGTTGTGGGACTCGACCTTGAAGGCGCACACCATGCCGTCGCCCACGTCCACGGCGCCCGCGTTCTCGCCGGGGCCCATCACCACGTGCGGCCCCTCCGTGGGCAGCGTGCGCAGCAGCTTCTTGGAGTGCTTGTACGCACAGTGCTCGCTCCACAGAAGCGAGTACATCGCCAGCTCCACTTGGTTGGGCGGCCCCTCCTGGTGGGCGCAGATCAGCTCGTACTCCGTGCGCGTGAGCCCAAGCGCGAGGGCGTCCTCGACAGTGGGGAGCACGGCGTTCTCAGGCACGGGTCAACCTCTGCGGCGCCATGCGGCGCTCAAGTAGCTGCTTTTTACGGGAGGGGGCTCTGGGGGAGGGCCTGCCCTCCCCCAGCCTAAACATGGGCGCCTTCCACCGCGAGGCGCATCGACTCGAAGATGCGCAAACCGTCGGTTGAGCCGGTGAGCGGGTCCACCGCGTGCTCGGGGTGGGGCATCAGCCCGAAAACGTTGCCAGCCGGGTTCTGCACCCCGGCGATGTCGCGCAGCGAGCCGTTGAAGTTTTCACCGGGCGCGTAGCGCAGCACGACCTGGCCGCCCCGCTCGAGCTCGTCGAGCGTCGGCTCGTCGGCGTAGTAGCGCCCCCACGAGTGCTTCGCCGGGATGCTCAGGAGCGTGGGTTGCGAGGGGCGAGCCCCCTCCCCCTCCTCCTCTCCCCCCGATCCGCACGCGCGCGTGAACGCGCTGTCGGGGTTGACGACCTCCAGCGCGACCTGGCGAAAGGTGAAGCGCAGGTTCGCGTTTCCCAGCAGCGCACCCGGCAATAGATGCGCCTCGCACAGCACCTGGAAACCGTTGCAGATCCCCAGCACCAGCCCGCCGTCGTGGGCGAACTCGATCACCGCCTCCATCACCGGCGAGAAGCGCGCGATCGCCCCCGCCCGCAGGTAGTCGCCGTAGGAGAAGCCGCCGGGCACGACGATCGCGTCGGCGCCCTTGAGGTCGCGCTCGCCATGCCACAGCAGCTCCGCGTCGCCCACGCGCCGGGCCGCTTGCAGCGCGTCGACCTCGTCGCAGCTGCCGGGGAACTGGAGGATGCCGAACTTCACCTGGTCCTCAGCGAGGCAACAGCAGCGGAATCGGCAGGGTCGATGCGTTGCAGCCCGGAGACTTCGTCGAAGCCCTGGTCGGGACTGAGGATCGCGTCAATACTGCGATTCAGTGCCTGCGCTGCGAAGATCGCGTCGCGCACGTCGAGTCGCTTGTGGCCGGACCACAGATCCAGGGCGCGCTCCATGTCGGGAGGCTCGACAGTGTGCAGCGAGAAGGAACGCTCGATCGCATGTGCCGAACGGGCGGCATCATCTCGGCTCCCCACCTGGCGCAGGCGGACATAGGCGAACTCGTGGATCAACTCGACGCTCGCCTCGGCCGCAAGGCGCTTACCGCGAACTTCGCGCAGGATTGTCCGGCACGGCTCCCGGTAGTGGTGCTCGCCACCGAGCGCGTATATGAAAACCCCGGTGTCGAAGAGAAAGCGCCGCACCCGCAGGTCAGTCGTGCGTGTCGTACGAGTCCAGGATGCTCACGCCACCGGCATTCATGTCCTCGATCATCTGCTGCTTCATGATCGGCCAGTCGTCAACGGGCATGGGCTCTGCCGCGAGCAGTTCGTCGATCGCCTCCGCGCGGTCGTCCTGAACACGTGAGAGCTTTTCGTCGATCGCCTCGCGGATCAGGGCGCCGAGCGAGATGCCGCGCTCGGCAGCGGTCGCCCGCAGGCGCCGGTGCAGATCGTCGTCGAGCAGAAGTTGGGTTCGCCGAGTCAGAGGTGGCATATGCACAGATTAGCATGTGCATGAGTAGATGTGCCTGTGCATATTGCCTGGGGGCTACTCGTATTGCCCGGGGCCACTCGGTTCCCCGATCAGCTGGTGGTCCCAAGCAGCTGCACCTCGTACTCCTCCACCAGCGGGTTGGCGAGCAGCTTCTCGCACATCGGCTGCAGCTGCGCCTCGTCCTCCACGTCCAGCTCCACCAGGCGCCCGACGTGGACGTTGGCGACGCCGGTGAAGCCCAGCGCCGGCAGCGCGCGCTCTACGGCGATTCCCTGGGGGTCGAGGATGCCCGCCTTCGGGCGGATCAGCACGCGGGCGCGCATCAATCGCCGGGGGCGGTGCGGTCAAGCCACGCCTGGAAGGGCTCGCCGGCGATCCGTTCGTATGCCTCGATGTAGCGCGCGCAGGTGCCCTCGACCACGTCCTCCGGGATCGCGGGCGCCGGCGGGCGCTTGTCCCAGCCGCTGCCCGCCGCCCAGTCGCGCACGTACTGCTTGTCGAAGCTCGGCTGGCCCCCACCAGGCTCGTAGCCGTCGGCCGGCCAGTAGCGCGAGGAGTCCGGCGTCAGCACCTCGTCGCCGAGCACCAGCGGGTGGGTTGGATCCTCCTCATCGAAGCCCAGCTCGAACTTCGTGTCCGCCAGGATCACCCCGCGCTCGCGCGCGTGCGTGGCCGCGAACGAGTAAAGCTCGATCGACACGTCGCGCACCCGCTCCATCAGCGCGCGGTCGCCAACCAGCTCGGCGGCGCGCTCGAAGTCGATCGCCTCGTCGTGGCCCACCTCGGCCTTCGTGCTCGGCGTGAAGATCGGCTCGGGCAGCTGCTCTGACTCGCGCAGACCGCTCGGCAGCTCGATCCCCGACACCGCGCCGGTCGCCTGGTAGTCCTTCCAGCCCGAGCCGGTGATGTAGCCGCGCACCACGCACTCGACCGGCAGCATTTTCAGCTTGCGCACCACCAGCGCGCGGCCGCGGGCCTCCTCGGGCACGCCCTCGGTGGCGGAGATCAGGTGGTTGGCGACGATCCCTTCGGTCTTCTCAAACCAAAAGACAGACAGCCCGGTGAGCACCTTCCCCTTGTCGGGGATCGGTGTCGGATGCACCGCGTCGTAGGTCGAGATGCGGTCGCTGGCGACCATCAGCAGCCGGTCGTCGAGGTCGTACAGCTCGCGCACCTTGCCGCTGGCAAGCAGGGGCAGGTCGGCGAGGGCGGTCATGGTTTCGACTCTACCGAGGAGCGCGGCGCGAAGCGATCACGCGATCTCATCCAGCCGTGCGACGATCTCCTGCGCGTAGCGGACGTAGTGGGCGTAGTCGAAGATCGCGTCGAGGTCGAGCTTGGCAGTAGTGGCGTCCGCGGCGAGCAGCTCGCGCAGGGGGGTGCGCGTGTCCCACGCCTGTTGCGCGACCCGCTGCACGCTGTAGTAGGCGTCGTCGCGGCTCATGCCGCCCTCCACCAGCGCCAGCAGCAGCCGCTGCGAGAAGATCGCGCCGTAGGTGAGCTCGAGGTTCTCGCGCATCCGCTCGGCGTCCACCGTCATGCCCTCCACGAGTGCCGTCGCGCGGTGCTGGAGGTAGTCGATCAGGGTGGTGGAGCCCGACAGCACGATCCGCTCGACCGAGGAGTGCGAGATGTCGCGCTCGTGCCACAGCGCCACGTTCTCGAGGCCCGCCTGCGCGTTGCCGCGCAGCACGCGCGCGAGCCCCGAGATCTGCTCGGCCTTGATCGGGTTGCGCTTGTGTGGCATCGCGCTCGAGCCCTTCTGGCCGCCGCGGAACGGCTCCTGCACCTCGCGCACCTCCGTGCGTTGCAGGTGGCGCACCTCGGTCGCCAATCGCTCCATACCGGCGCCCGCCAGCGCGATCGCGCCCAACAGCTCCGCGTGGCGGTCGCGCGCCACAACCTGCGTGGAGACCGACTCGCGCTCCAGCCCCAGCCGCGCCAGCACGCGCGCCTCGAACTCCGGGCTGGTGGCCGCGTACGTGCCCACCGCGCCCGAGATCCCCCCCACCGACACCTGTGCGAAGGCGCGCTCCAGGCGCTCCGCGTTGCGGTGCGCCTCGAACGCCAGGCCCGCCAGCTTCACGCCGAAGGTCGTCGGCTCGGCGTGCACCCCGTGTGTGCGTCCCACGCACAGCGTCTGCACGTGCTCGCGTGCGCGGGCGGCCAGAGCCTGCAGGAGGGCGCGCGCGCCCGGCACGATCGCTTCGCCCGCGGCCTTCAACTGCAGCGCGAGCGCCGTGTCCAGCACGTCCGAGGATGTCAACCCGAAGTGGATCCAGCGGCCGGCCTCGCCGGCGGAGGCGGCGAGCACGTCGACGAACGCAGCCATGTCGTGGTCGGTCGTGCGCTCCCTCTCGTTGACCTCCGCCACCGTGAACGTCGCCCGGCGGATCGCCTCGAGATCGGCCTCGGTGGGGCCGTTGCCGGCACCGAGCAGGAGTGGCAACTCCTCGCACGCCGCCACCTCCACCTGGCGCCACGCCTCCATGCGTGCCTCGTCGGTCCAGATCGCGCCCAATTGTGGGCGTGTGTAGCGCTCGATCACGTCCTCTAAGTATCCCCCACCAGCGCCTGGGCCGGCCGCTGCTGGTCTACGCTGCCACTATCGTCCCCGGCGCCGGGCGGGCGCGCTCACGCCGTCAGGATCTGCGCCGCGAGGATCGCCGCGTTGCGGGCGTTGTCGAGGCCCACGCATGCCACCGGCACGCCCGGCGGCATCTGCACGATCGAGAGGATCGCGTCGAGGCCGCCCGCCGCGCTGAGGCGGCCCGACAGCGGGACGCCGATCACCGGCAGGTCGGTGTGGGCCGCCACTGCGCCCGGCAGTGCCGCGGAGATGCCGGCGCCCGCGATGATCACGCGCAGACCGCGCAGCTGTGCGTTCTTGGCGTATTCGGCCACCACGTCCGGTTCGCGGTGGGCCGACATCACCCGCAGCTCGTGCAGGATGTTGCGCGCCCGCAGCTCATCCGCGGCCTTCTCCATCTTCTCCATGTCGCTCTTCGAGCCCATCACGATTCCCACGCGCGGAGCATCCACGTCGAACTCCTCCAGCTGTGCGCGCACCTCGGTCTCGCTCAGCGCGGTTGCGATCGGGGTCACATCACCCATACCAGTGATCCTTCCTGTGGATTTACCGGACGGGTCACTTGACCTCCGCGCCGAGCCCCTCGTTGGGCTCGTCCTCATACCACGCCCGCAGCCATTCGTCGATGTCCCGCGTGCCGGGCTCCACCGTCACCTCGGCGGCGATGTCGCCGCGCATCTGCATGCCGTCGAAGGAGATCATCCGCGCCGCAGCATACGCCGCCTCGCGGGCCTCTTCGGTGCCGTGGCCGAGTGCCGTCACGTTCAACACCCTCCCGCCCGCGGTCACGAGCTCCTGGTTTGCGCGCGCCGTCCCCGCGTGGGTCACCTCCACCTCCGCGGGCACGCGATCCAATCCCGCGATCGGATCGCCCTTGGAGGAGGACTCCGGATAGCCGGCGCTCGCCAACGTCACCGTCACCGCCGACCGGGAGGACCACCTGAACAGCAGCGCGTCTTCGTCTTCCTCTTCCGTTTGGCCGAGACCTCCGGCGCGCGCGGCACGGAACAGCAGCCTCAGCAGATCCGATTCCAGGCGCGGCAGCAGCGCCTGCGCCTCGGGATCGCCGAAGCGCACGTTGTACTCCAGCACGCGCAACCCCTTCGCGGTCAGGATCGCCCCGGCATACAGCACGCCGTGGAAGGGGATCCCTTTCTCGCTCATCAGTTGAACGATCGGGGCGTGGATGATCGGGGCGAGGTGCCACTCCGATTCGCCCGGCAGCTCCGCCACCGGCGAGTAGGCGCCCATCCCGCCGGTGTTCGGACCGCGGTCGCCGTCGAAGATGCGCTTGTAGTCGTGCGCCGGCGTCAGCGGGTACGCGCCCTTTCCGTCGCACAGCGCCATCAGCGAGATCTCCCTGCCGATCAGCCGTTCTTCGACGACCGCGCTCGCGCCGACGCCGCCGGAGGGGTCCGCAGTCGAAAAGCGGCCCTCGACGAAGATCTCTCGCAGCGCTCCTTCCGCCTGCTCGGGCGTATCCGCCACCGTCACGCCCTTGCCGGCGGCCAGGCCGTCGGCCTTCACCACCACCCCCGGGTCGGCCAGCTCCGCCACCGCCGCGAGGCCCTCCTCGAGCGTCTGCGCGTGGCGCCACCGCGCGGTCGGCACGCCCGCCTGCTCCATCAACTGCTTAGCGAACGCCTTGGAGCTCTCCAGGCGGGCCGCCGCGGCGCTTGGGCCGAACGCGAGGTGGCCCCGCCTGTCGAGCGCGTCTACAAGGCCCGCCACCAGCGGCGCCTCGGGCCCCACCACGGTGAAGTGGGCGCCCTCACGCTCCACCGCCGCGACGATTCCCTCGACATCGTCGGCCGCCACGTCGATCAGGCGCGCGTCCCGTGCGATGCCGGCGTTGCCGGGAGCGCACATCAGCTCGGTGGCTTCCTCGGAGCGTGCGAGCGCACGTACCAGCGCGTGCTCGCGCCCGCCCGAGCCGACGACGAGAACCCTCATGTCAGAGCGAGGCGATGAAGTCGTCGACGGGGATGGCCGTGAGCGTCTCGTAGCGCACGGTTCCCCGCGAGCTCAACTCCAGCGAGACGCGCGCCATCGTCTGCTCGTCCGGCGCCTCGAGGATGTTGACGAAATCGAAGCGCCCCAACGTCGCCCACTGCGCCTTCACCTTCGCCCCCAGCTGCTCCACCTCCCGGTTGACCTCGTGGATCCGCTGTGGATTGTTCTTGACAGTCTGCACGCCCTCAGGCGTGAGGTTCGCGAGCATGATGTAGGTGGGCATTTGGGAGCCTCCTCCTGGGGGTGGTGGTGGGAGCGTCCCCAGATTAGACCTCAATTCGGAATTGCGGCGGCTGCCGGCGCGGGCTCGAACGTGAGCCCTCCATCCACAGCATCCACGCGGATCGCGTCGCCCGGGCGCAGGCTGCCCTGCAGCAGCGACAGCGCGAGGCGGTCGGTCAGCTGCTTCTGGATCACCCGCCGCAGCGGACGCGCTCCGTAGGTGGGGTCGTAACCCATGTCGCCCAGCAGCTCCCGCGCGGCCTCGGTGAGCGTCACCTCCACGCCGCGCTCGCGCACGCGCGCGATCACGCGCTCGGTCTGCAGCTCCACGATCCGTCCGATCTGCCCGCGATTCAACGCTTTGAAGCGCACGATGTCGTCGAGGCGGTTGACGAACTCCGGTTTGAAGTGCTCCAGGAGCGCGTCGCGCAGCTTTGCGTCCGCCGCGACCGACTCGGCTCCCGTCCGCGGGGCTCCCACGGCGTAGGGCGTGCCCACGCTCTCCGGGTCCACCACCTCGCTGCCGTCGCCGCCGATGCGGATGTTGGAGGTCATGATCAGCACCGTGTTCTTGAAATCCACCGTGCGGCCCTGCCCGTCGGTGAGGCGGCCGTCGTCCATCACCTGCAGCAACGTGTTGAACACGTCGGGGTGCGCCTTCTCGATCTCGTCCAGCAGCACCACCGAGTAGGGGCGCCGGCGCACCGCCTCGGTCAGCTGGCCGCCCTCTTCGTAGCCGACGTACCCGGGCGGGGCGCCGATCAGGCGCGAGACCGTGTGTTTCTCCATGTACTCCGACATGTCGATCCTGATCATCGCGTCCTGCGAGTCGAACATGAACTCGGCGAGCGCGCGCGCCAGCTCGGTCTTGCCGACGCCGGTGGGGCCGAGGAACAGGAATGTGCCGATCGGGCGGTCGGGGTCCTGCAGGCCGGCGCGGGAGCGGCGCAGCGCGCTTGCGACCGCCTCGATCGCCGCGTCCTGGCCGACGACGCGCTCGTGCAGGCGCTCCTCCATGTGGATCAGCTTCTCGACTTCGCCCTCCAGCAGGCGGCTCACCGGGATCCCCGTCCAGCGCGCCACCACCTCGGCGACGTCGTCGGCCTCGACCTCCTCTTTGAGAAACACCGGTTTTGGTGGGTTGGCGCCCGCGCCGTCTGGCTGGCTGCCGTCGGCGGCTCCCGCCTCGGTGGCCTCTGGGGCGCCGGCGCTGTCCGCCGACCCCTCGGGGCCGCCTTCCAACGCGGCCAGGCTCTTTTCGAGCTCGGGGATCTCGCCGTAGCGCAGTTCGGCGGCGCGTTGCAGGTCGGCGGCGCGCTCGGCCCGCTCCGCCTCCAGGCGGGCCTCCTCCAGGCGCGCCTTCAGGTCGCTGGCGCCCTGGATCGCCTGCTTCTCGCTTTCCCACTGCGCCTTCATCGCGGCCGATCGCTCTTTCAGCTCGGCCAGCTCGCGCTCGATCGCCGAGCGGCGCTCGGCGGAGGCCTCGTCGGTCTCCTGCTGCAGCGAGGTGAGCTCGATTTCGAGCTGCATCACGCGGCGGTCCACCTCGTCGATCTCGGTAGGCAGCGAGTCGATCTCGATGCGCAGGCCAGAGGCGGCCTCGTCGATCAGGTCGATCGCCTTGTCCGGCAGGAAGCGGTCGGCGATGTAGCGGTCCGAGAGCGTCGCCGCGGCGATCAACGCGCTGTCCTGGATGCGCACGCGGTGGTGGACCTCGTAGCGCTCCTTCAAGCCCCTGAGGATCGCGATCGTGTCCTGCACGCTCGGCTCGCCCACCATCACCGGCTGGAAGCGCCGCTCCAGGGCCGCGTCCTTCTCTATGTGCTTGCGGTACTCGTCGAGCGTGGTGGCGCCCACGCAGCGCAGCTCCCCGCGCGCGAGCATCGGCTTCAGCAGGTTGGCGGCGTCCACGGCGCCTTCGGCGGCGCCCGCGCCGACGATCGTGTGCAGCTCGTCGAGGAACAGGATCACCGTGCCGCGGGCCTCGGAGACCTCCTTCAGGACCGCCTTCAGGCGGTCCTCGAACTCGCCGCGGTACTTGGCGCCGGCGATCAACGAGCCGATGTCGAGCGCGATCACGCGCCGTTCGCGCAGTGACTCGGGGATGTCGCCGGAGACGATCCGCTGCGCGAGACCCTCGACGATCGCGGTCTTGCCGACGCCCGGCTCGCCGATCAGCACGGGGTTGTTCTTCGTGCGCCGCGAGAGCACCTGGATCACGCGGCGGATCTCCTCGTCGCGGCCGATCACCGGGTCGAGCGCGCCCTCCTCGGCGAGCTTCGTGAAGTCGCGCCCGAAGCGCTCGAGTGCCTGGTACTTCTCCTCGGGGCTCTGGTCGCTCACGCGGTGCGGGCCCCGCACCTCGGCGAGCGCTTGTAAGAGTCGATCCCTCCTGACGCCGACCGCGCGCAGCGCCTGGCCGGCGCGGCTCTCCTCCTCAGCTAGCGCCAGCAGTAGGTGCTCGGTGGAGATGTACTCGTCGGAGAGGTCCTTCGCGTGTTTCTCCGCCTCGCGAAGCACCGTCAGCAGTTCGGCTGAGGGCTGACCGCCTTCGGTCGAGGAGCCCTCGCCGAGGCGGGGGAGGTCCTCCAGCGCGCGGCTCGACTCCGCGCGCAGCGCCGGGAGGGAGACCCCCAGCTTTGTGAGCACCGGGACGACCACGCCGCCGGCAGCGTCTGCCGAGCCGCCGCCGGCGCTCTCGCCATCGAGCAGCGCCGCCAGCAGGTGGGCCGGGGTGACCTGGGGGTTGCGGCGCTCCTGCGCTAGGCGTGTGGCCGCCGCGAGCGCTTCCTGGGACTTGATCGTGTACCTATCCGGCTGCATTTTGACAAATCTAAGTCTCAGCCTAGCAGATTTTATGTCGGTCTATGGCGCTCGGCGTGGCGCACGACCCAGCGGCCACACATCCGCCGCGCGCACCATCTCCCTGCTGGGTGGGCGGGAGTTGGGGAACGGCACGAGCTCGGCGCGGAACGATCGGCGGACCTCCTCCAGGCGCTCGGCCAGCTCGACCTGGGCTCGCAACGCCTGCACCTCCAGCTCCTCGATGCGGGCGTGCATATCTTCGATCTCGTGCTCGAGGTCGAGCACGCGCTCCACGCCGGCGAGGTTGAGGCCGAGCTCTGCCGTCATCTCCTGGATGCGGCGCAGCCGCTCGACGTCCTCGCGTGAGTACAGGCGCGTGCCCTTGGGCGAGCGCTTGGGGTCGATCAGACCGCGCGCCTCGTAGGTGCGCAGCGTCTGCGGATGCATCTGGGCGAGCTGCGCTGCCACCGAGATCATGAACACGCCGCGGTCGGGCGCCACCTCGATCTCGGCGCCGTGCTTGGGTGTCGGGCGGCGCTCGCTCATCCCGATGCCTGCTTGCCGGTAGTCGGATGCTGCTCGCGTTTGCTCATTGCGGCACCTGCTCGAACAGGCGCGCGCGGGGGTCGCTGCCGTTGGACGCGTCCGCGAGCGCTTGCACCGCCGCGCTCTGCTCCTCGGTGAGCACGTCGGGGACGTCGATCACGAAGCGGTAGTGGATGTCCCCGCGTTCTTTCCCCCCGAGCTTCGGCGGGCCCTCCCCGCGCAGGCGCTGCACCGTGCCGTGGGTCGTGCCGGGCCGTACGCGCAGCGTCTTTGAGCCGTTCAAGGTCGGCACCTTCACCTCGGCGCCGCGCAGCGCCTCGGGGATGCTCAACGGCACCTCGACCTCGACGTTGTCCCCGCGCCGTTTGAACACCGGCGAGGGCGACACGTGCGTGATCACGTACAGGTCGCCCGGCGGGCCGCCGCGCGGGCCCGCCTCGCCCTTGCCGGGCAGGCGGATGCGCGAGCCCTCCTTCACTCCCGCGAGGGATGTTGACGCGGTATTTCTTCACCGTGCGCACCGCGCCCGAGCCGTGGCAGGTGGGGCAGGGGTCCTCGATCACGGTTCCGGAGCCGCCGCAGCGCGAGCAGGGCTGGGAGATCGAGAACATGCCCTGGCCCTGCGTCTCGATCCCGCGCCCCTCGCACTTCGGGCACACTTTTGGTGTCGTGCCCGGCTTCGCGCCGGTGCCGTGGCAGGTCGAGCAGATCGCCTGGGTGGCCACGGAGAGCGGGACCTGCGCGCCCGACACCGCCTGCTCGAAGGAGATCGAAACCTCCGTCTCCAGGTCGCGCCCACGCTCTGGGCGGGGCTGGGTGCGCGTGCGCCTGCCGCTGGCCGACCCCCCAAAGAGGTTGGAGAGAATGTCGCCCATCGAAGAGGCGTCGAAGTCGAAGTTGCCGAAGCCCCCGAACCCGGCGCCCCCGGCGTTCGCATAAGGCCCGGTGCCGCTGTCGTACTGCTTGCGCTTCTCGGGGTCCGACAGCACGTCGTAGGCGTGCGATATCTCCTTGAAGCGCGACTCCGCCTGCTTGTCGTCGGGGTTGCGATCGGGGTGGTACTGGCGCGCGAGCTTGCGGTAGGCCTTCTTCAGCTCATCGGGAGTCGCCTTCTTCTCGACGCCCAGCGTCGCGTACAGGTCTTGTTTGCCCGCCATCGCCGCGCCTCCTAAGCCGCCACCACGACGCGCGCGGGGCGGATCACTGTGCCGTTCAGCCGATATCCGGGCTGGTAGACCTCGACCACGGTGCCGCTGGCGGCGCCCTCCACCGGCTGCTGGACCATCGCCTCGTGGTGAACGGGGTCGAATTGCTCGCCCTTGGGGTCGAACGCCTCGACGCCCACGCGCCCGAGCGCCGCGCTCAGCTCCGCGCGCACCAGCCGCACGCCCTCGAGCAGTGGGTCCTCATTGTCTGCGGCCTCCAGTGCCCGGTCGAGGTTGTCGAGCGCGGGCAGCAGCTCCTTGGCGAGCTTTGCCACCCCGCGCTCGGCCGCCGCGGCCGACTCCTTCGCCACACGCTTGCGGTAGTTCTCGAAGTCGGCCTGCGTGCGCTGCGCGAGCGCGAGGTACTCGTCGCGCTGCGCAGCGATCGCAACCAGCTCGTCGAGGTCCCCCTCGAGCTCGCTGACCTCGTCGTCCTCACCACATCCAGGGGGTCCACCCCTGGCTTGCCGGGGGTGGGGGGGTGCGCGTTACGAGCCCCCTCCTCCCCCTCCTCCTCCTGGATGACCTCCTCGATATCGCTCATCGCGCTCAGGCCTTCGTCTCGTCGACGACCTCGGCATCGACCACGTCCTCATCGCCCGCGGCCGCGCCATCGCCGTCAGGTCGAAGCGCCGCCGTCGCCGCCGGCGGTTGCGGCCTGCTCCTGGGCGCGCTGGTACATCGCCTCCGAGACGGCGTGGAAGGCGCTCTGCAGCACGTCGGTCTTGGCGTTGATCGCGGCGGGATCCTCGGACTCGAGCGTTTCGCGCACCTCCTTGATCGCCTCCTCGATGCGACCCTTGGAGTCGGCGTCCACCTGGTCGCCGAGGTCGGCGAGCTGGCGCTCGGCCTGGTAGGCGGCGTTCTCGCCGTTGTTGCGTGCCTCCGCGAGCTCGCGCGCGCGGCGGTCCTCCTCGGCGTGGGACTCCGCGTCGGAGACCATGTTCTTGATCTCCTCCTCGGAGAGCCCCGAGCCGGCCTTGATCTCGATCTTCTGCTCCTTGCCGGTGCCGAGGTCCTTGGCGGAGACGTTGAGGATGCCGTTGGCGTCGATGTCGAAGGCGACCTCCACCTGCGGGATGCCGCGCGGCGCCGGCGGGATGCCGGTGAGCTGGAACTTGCCCAGCGACTTGTTGTACGTCGCCATCTCGCGCTCGCCCTGCAGGACGTGGATCTCGACCGAGGGCTGGTTGTCCTCGGCGGTCGAGAACACCTCGCTCTTACGCGTCGGGATCGTCGTGTTGCGTTCGATCAGCTTCGTCATCACGCCGCCCTTGGTCTCGATCCCGAGCGTCAGCGGGGTCACGTCGAGCAGCAGCACGTCCTTGACGTCGCCCGCCAGCACGCCTGCCTGGATCGCGGCGCCGACGGCCACCACCTCGTCCGGGTTGACCCCGCGGTGGGGCTCCTTGCCGGTGAGCTCTTTCACCTTCTCCTGCACCGCCGGCATGCGCGTCATGCCGCCGACCATCACGACGTGGTCGACCTCCTTGACGCCCTTCTCTTTGGCGTCGTCGAGCGCCTGACGCACTGGCGCCACGACGCGATCGAGCAGCGCGGAGGTCAGCTCGGAGAGCTTCGCCCGCGTCAGCCGCGTGTCGAGATGCTTGGGCCCGGCGGAGTCGGCGGTGATGAATGGCAGGTTGATCTGCGTCTCCTGCGTGGTCGAGAGCTCGATCTTCGCCTTCTCCGCGGCCTCGTACAGCCGCTGCAGTGCCATCGGGTCGGCCGAGAGGTCGATGCCCTGGTCGCGCTTGAAGTCCGCCACCAGCCAGTCGACGATCGCCTTGTCGAAGTTGTCGCCGCCGAGATGGTTGTCGCCGGCGGTCGACTTCACCTCGAACACGCCGTCGCCGATCTCCAGCACCGACACGTCGAACGTGCCGCCGCCGAGGTCGAACACGAGGATCGTCTGATCGCTTTCCTTGTCGAGGCCGTACGCCAGCGAGGCCGCGGTCGGCTCGTTGATGATCCGCTTCACATCGAGCCCGGCGATCTTGCCGGCGTCCTTGGTCGCCTGGCGCTGGTCGTCGTTGAAGTACGCGGGAACGGTGATCACCGCGGAGTCGACGCTTTCGCCCAGATACGCTTCCGCATCGGTCTTCAGCTTCTGCAGGATCATCGCGCTGATCTCCGGCGGCGAGTGCTGCTCGCCCCCGGCTTCCACGCGCGCGTCGCCATTGGGGCCGGAGACGACCTTGTAGGGGACGATCGACTCCTCCTCACGCACCTCGGCCTCCTTGCGGCCCATGAAGCGCTTGATCGAGAAGACGGTGTTCTGCGGGTTGGTGACGGCCTGACGCTTGGCGACAGTGCCAACCAGCCGCTCGCCGGAAGCGGCGAAGGCGACAACAGAAGGCGTTGTACGGCCGCCCTCGGCGTTCTCGATAACCGTGGGCTCGCCGCCCTCGAGGACGGCCATGCACGAGTTCGTCGTGCCGAGGTCTATGCCAATGGTCTTGGGCATTTGCTTGGGTGCTCCTTGGATTGGGTATGGGTAGTTGGGGGTCGCGGCGGAGCCGCTGCTCGTGCTGTCCTGGGCCTGGCTGACGGCCGAGGATCCGCGCTTAGCGGGGTCCGCTGCTGAAATCTTAGTCCAAGCCTAGCAGGTTTTCGGAGGGCGAACCTGAAGGTTGGCGGTGCCGGCTGGAATCGACTGCGGTCAGCTTCCCATCGGCTGCTGTCGGCTGCCGGTCCGCTGCTGTCGGCCGCCGCTCCGCTGCTATCGGCTACCCGTCCGCCGCCGTCGGCCGTCAGTCCGCTGCTGTCGGCTGCCGACTCGCTGTCCAGCTGTGATGATGTGGGCGGGTCGTTCTGCTCACGGGGGACCGGTGGCCACGCCGCATGGCTGGCGCGATAGCTGGTGGGCCCTTGACGGCGAGTCCCAGATCGTGCAAGGTGGGAGGGTCGCGAGCGGAGTCCAGGAAGAACGGCAGGGGGCGCCTGTAGAAGCACATAAAGAGGATCTGCGTGCTGTCCGCTTTCGCGGTCAGCGCCTACGGGCAAAAACTATGGAGTGCCTCGGCGGTCGCCGGGTCAGAGAGAGGGGAAGTTCATCAATGTCGCGAGTAAAGTTGACTCTATTGATCGCAATGGCCATGGCCATGGGCACGGTCGTGGCGGGCGCGCTTGCGTCGGCCTCGGCGTTGGCCACGACGCCTGTCTTCTCGGTGTGCTTAAAAGGCACTGGCGGGTCGGGAACGAAATATGAAGAAAGTAAATGCGAAAAAGAAAAAACAGGAGGGGAATGGGAATCAATCTCAATCAAAGAAGCGTTAGCAATCAATGGTACGGGCGGCGTGGCCAAGCTAAAAGGCACACTGCTGAAAGCTGAAATTCTCATTACCTGCAAAAAAGACAAAGTCACCGGCGAAATCGAACCAGCGGGCAAATCAAAAGGCGAAACGACCTTTGAAGGATGCGAAGTAGGTAACAGCTCGGGCACCTTTAAAAACTGTGCTGTGCCAACCACCAAATTTAAATTCATGGATCAACTCGTCGAAAACGCAAAAAGTGAAGTCGAAGATGAATTCAAACCGGCGTCGGGCTCGACATTCGTCGAAATCGTAATCGAAAACAAGGAAGAAAAATCCTGTGCCGAGAAAGGCAAATTCCCAGTTGGCGGAACGCAAAACGCAGAATTGGAACAGACGGGCTACAAAACATCAAAAAGCCTCACGTATAAGCCGTCGGGAAGTCATTTGACATTCAACGGGGAAGCGGCCACGTTTGAAAACACCGCAAGCGTAGCCTTGAGCAATGGCGACAGCTGGGGAGTCTCAATACCGTGAGGTGCGCGATGACGCGTTCCTGCCGTGAGCTGGATGTGTTGCGGGCTTGCGCGCTCGTTCTGCTCACGACAGGAATGTTGATCGGGAGCTATGTTGGGCACCCCGCGACCGCGGAGGCCTGTGCGGCAGAAACCGAATCCATTCGCCAGGTTGAGCCACATGGCCAGTTGCTGCCGGACTGTCGCGCTTACGAGCAAGTCTCGCCCGTGGACAAGAACACCAGCGACGCGTATGGGAGGCCAGGCTTCGTGCAGAGCGCCCCGGCGGGCGAAAGCGTGAGCTATTATTCGATCGTGCCCTTCCCGGGGATCCCGGGCTCGTCGGAATTCCCCATCTATCTCAGCACCCGCGGAGGCCTCGACTGGTCGACACAGGGTCTGCTGCCGCTGCTGGAAGCGGACGCTAGTGCCAAGGTTCTAGGTCTGACCGCCGACAATCGTGAAGCCGTCGTGTCGGCGACCGAAGAAGAAGGCCCCGGCTTGGCGCCAGGCGCCAAGCCGCATGAGAACAACCTCTACATCCACAATAACCTGACCGGCGAATACAGGTTGATCGCCGCGGGTCCGGGTGGTGTGACCCTCGCCGATTCGACGCCGGACGGCTCTTATGTTCTCTTTCAGGCCAAAAGAGAAGTGCTCGCTGGCGTGGCGGACCCGCAGCACGCGCCTTATCTATACGAGTGGGACCGGGAAACCGGGCAGCTTACCTTTGTCGGGGAAGCCGAAGGAAGGATCCCGGAAGAAGGAACGGTGGCCGGGCCGAACGAGTCGGAAGCGGACCAAGGAGAAAACCCGTACGCCCAGAACACGATCTCCGAAAATGGCTCGCGCATCTTCTTTTCGGAATCGGGTGAAGGGCAAAAGGTATATGTAAGAGAACTAAATGCGGATCCCCCAAGCACGATCGCAGTTTCGGCCGGAGACGCGCAATGGAGAGCAGCCACGCCCAGCGGGTCTTTTGCCCTCTACACGGAAGGCGGAGAACTATACAGGTTCAATCTGGCCCACGACGCCTCCAACCCAGCCGCTGCGCGCGAAAAGATCGCGGGGGCGGGCGCCAAAGTGCTCGGAACCCTCGGTATGTCAGATGACGGGTCATACGTTTACTTCACCGCCCAAGGGATACTTGCCTTCAATGAAAACGGCAATCACGAAAAGGCTGAAGAACGACTCAACGAGGCCAATCTCTACGAGTGGCACGCAGGCGCTACCGTTCCGTTGACGTTTATCGCACAACTCAACCAAGTTGAAGATAAAAGTGACTGGGACGGCTTTACCGAAGACGAACCAGGTTCGTCCGACCAAGGCTACAAGGCTTCACGCATATCTTCCAAGGGGACGACGATGCTGATCAGCTCGGTGGCCAAACTGACGAGCTATGACAATGCCGGAAAGAGCGAGGCCTATCTGTACGACGCCACCGAGCCGCTATCGATCACCAATCCCCGCTGCGTGTCGTGTAGTTCGACAGTGTCTCCAGCCAGGGATCCTGCGTATCTTTCAAATAACAACATAGACGCTGGTCCGGAAAAAGCCTTCAACCCATTCATGACGCGCAACCTGTCCGTGGAAGGCACGCGAGTCTTCTTCCAGACCGAAGAAGCGCTGGTGCCAGACGACACCAATGGGCAGATGGATGTCTATGAGTGGGAGCAGGATGGCACGGGTAACTGTCAGGTCGATGAAAGCGATGGAAACGGTGGCTGTCAGTACCTGATCTCCTCGGGCCAGAGCACGAGCTCATCGTATTTCGGCGACGCAAGCCAAAACGGCGAAGACGTCTTCTTCTTCACGCGCCAATCGCTCGTGTCCCAGGATCGCGATAACAACGTCGACGTCTACGACGCACGCGAAGATGGCGGCATATCAAGTCAAAACTCCCTGCTGGCCCCCCCGTGCGAAAGCGAAAGGTGTCGCGGCGCGTCCACGACCGCGCCGGCGCTCGGTGTGCCGTCGAGCATGACGCTGACGGGAGCCGGGAACCTCGCCCCGCCGCCGGAAGAACTGAGACCATCCCAACCAAAGGCCAAGCCCACGCGGCTGGCGCGCGCGCGGAAACTCGCAAAGGCATTGAAGGCATGTGGGAAGAAGCCGAAGCGCCGGCGAGCCAGGTGCCAGGCCCAGGCTCAGATCAAGTACGGCGCGAAAACGAAGAAGAGTGCCAGGAGGGCAGAGCGATGACGGGAGTGCCCGCGATGAGAGCTCTGTTAGGCGCTGTGACAGTGACTGTCTCGCTGAGTCTCCTTTCGGTTGGCCCGGTCTGGGCTGGCGAAGCGCGCACGTTTGGGATCGAGAAGTTCGCAAGCACGATCGCAAATAAAAATGGCGAACCGGAAACGCAGGCCGGTTCGCACCCCTACGCGATGACCACCACGATCGAATTTGCGACCCATGTGCCCGAGGAAGGGTCTATCGAAGCCGAAAGCGAATTGTATCCGGCGCCTAATGGTCTTGCGAAAGAAGTCGAAATGAACTTTCCCACCGGCGTGATAGTGAACCCTACGATCACCAGGTCAAAATGCGCCGAGGCTGAGCTCGACACCACCTTTGAATGCCCGGCTGCATCCGTGGTGGGTATAGCTGACATCAAGCTGGCATTTGATGAGGGTCTGCCGTCCGGGGACGTGCCTGTCTACGACATGGTCTCCCCATACGGCGTTCCTGCTGAGTTTGGTTTCGTGATCAAGGGAGTGGGTGTGGTTGTTCACGTCGTCGGGAGCACACGGACCGGGAGCGATTACGGACTGTCGGCGATGACACCCGGCATTTTGGAGCGCGGCTATCTCTACAGCGTGGCTCTGACCCTGTGGGGCGATCCGACGGCCGAAAGCCATGATGGGGAACGCGGTCTGTGCGCCGAAGTCGGTGGCAGCTGTCCAGTCGAACGGACGGACGCTCCGCTGCTGACGCTGCCGTCGGCGTGCACTGGCGAACCGCTGGTCGCGAGTATGAGCGCCGACTCGTGGGAAGAACCGGCTCGCTTCGTGACGGCGAGTGCCGAATTGCCTCCGGTGACAGGCTGCAAAGCACTCGGGTTCGCCCCAACCCTGTCGGTACGGCCAGTCGAACCCACCGCGGTGGCCGCGGAATCCCCGACCGCGCTTGAAATCGACCTGAAGATCCCGCAAGAAGAAAGCCTGAAAGGGCTGGCGGAGTCAGACCTCAAGGAAGCCGAAGTGAAGCTCCCCACCGGCATGGCGGTTTCCCCATCGGGGGTGAATGGCTTGGAAGGGTGCCCATTGCTCGGGGGTCGGGAACCGCAGAAAGAAGAAGCGGAAGGCAAAAAGGAACTGGTTGGTATAAATTTTGAATCCAAACAGCCGCCCGACTGTCCAGCTGCAGCGAAGCTCGGCTCGGTTGAGTTCGTCACCCCGCTGCTCGAACAACCGCTGAAGGGCTCGGTCTACTTTGCTCAGCAGGGCAACCTGCCGGGCTATGGCTCCAACCCGTTTGGCTCGCTGTTCGCGCTCTACGTCGTGGCCGAAGGCAGCGGGGCGATCGTCAAGTTCCCGGGCGACTTCGCATTGGACCGGTCCACGGGACAGGTGAGCGTGAGCTTTGGTGAGGATCCCACGACAGGCTTCTACCTCCCCGAGCTTCCATTCAGCGAACTGAAGATGCGCTTCTTCGGAGGCCCACGCGCGCCGTTGGTGGCCCCGCCGGACTGTGGCATGTACACGACGACCTCGCGACTGACGCCATATGGCAGTGAAGCGAAGCCGCTGCTGGAACCCGCGAACCCGACGGCGAATCCGGCCAGCAGCTTCACGGTCTCGGAAGGCTGCGGTCCCCACGGCTTCGCCCCAACGCTGACGGCCGGCACCACCGACCCCCAAGCGGGAGGGTTCAGCGACGAGACGGTGGCGATCGCTCGCAACGACGGTGAACAGGACCTCAGTAGCCTGACGGTCACCACGCCCCCTGGCCTGCTGGGATTGCTTTCGAAGGTCCCGCTGTGCCAGGAACCGTGGGCGAGTCAGGGGGCGTGCGGCGAAGCGAGCAAGATCGGCGAAGCGACGATGGCGATTGGTCCCGGCGAAGATCCGTACTGGGTCAAGGGCGGTCGCGTCTATTTGACTGGCCCGTATGATCACGAGCCGTTCGGTCTCGCGATCGTCGTGCCCACGGTGGCTGGCCCGTTTACGCTGACCGGGGACCATGGTGGATCCGGCAGAGAAGTCGTCCGCGCCTCCATTGCCGTGAGCCCGAAGACAGGCGCTCTGACGATCTCCAGCGACCCTTTCCCAAGCATCCTCGAAGGCGTCCCGCTCGACGTCAGAGCGATCGACGTGGATGTCAACCGCAACGAATTCACGCTCAACCCGACCAACTGCGAAGAACTGCACGTTACCTCGGCGATCACCAGCACCGAAGGCGCGACGGCAACCCCCTCCAGTCGCTTCCAGGCGGCGGACTGCGCGGCGCTTGCGTTCAAACCGTCGCTCTCGGCCATCACCCTGGGCAACGCCAGCGACATCGGCGATGGCGCTTCGCTGAAGGTAAAGATCTCCCAGCAAACGGGCGAAGCGGCGATCCACTCGATTCACCTCGAACTCCCCAAGAAGCTTCCGGCCCGACTACACACGCTGCAGAAAGCGTGCGGGGAGGCGACGTTCGACGCCAACCCCGCGAGCTGCCCCGCCGCGTCCGATGTCGGGACAGCGGTCGCGCACACGCCCGTGTTGCCGGTGGCGCTGGAAGGCCCTGGTTACTTCGTCTCCCACGGCGGGGCACAGTATCCGGAACTGGCGTTCGTGCTGCAGGGCGACGGGGTGACGATCGACCTGGCTGGCGAAACGCACATCGACACGAAGACGAAGATCACCTCGATCGCCTTCAAGGTGGTCCCGGACGCGCCAATCTCGAGTTTTGAAGCGAGCCTGCCGGAGGGGCCCGACTCGGCGCTGGCGGGCGTCACGCCCAAAGGCGTGTGCGGCTCCAAGGGCCTTTCGATGCCCACGACGATCATCGGGCAGAACGGGGCGCAGGTCAAGCGGACGACGAAGGTCGCGATCGCCGCCTGCCCGAAAAAAGGCCCCCAAAAGCCCGGTAAGTCGAGAAGGAAGCGCAAGCTGGCAAGCCGCCGCCGCTGACGCACCGGTGGCTTGCCCGGGGGGCATGGGCTACCGGTGCCCCGGCCGCTGGCTCCTCTCGGGGACCCGGGCTACCGGCGCCCCGGCCGCTGGCTCCTCTCGGGGACCCGGGCTACCGGCGCCCCGGCCGCTGGCTCCTCTCAGGGACACGGGCTACTGACGCTCGGCAAGCTCGCTCCCCCTTCCAGCGGGCTTGCCGCCCCGAGTCGAGAGGGTCGACTCAGCCTGCGGTATGGCATCCATAAACTGGAAGTCACCTGAATGTAAGAAACACTGCTTGCGGGCGACCTTCAGGCTGGATAGGTTCGGAGAGGCGATTGCCCTTGGACAAGATAAGGAAGGTAGGGAGCTGTATGACCAGGAACCATAATGGGCGTTTCGCGGGTTTCCGCGGGCGCATGTTGATCGTGGCGGCGGCTGTGCTGACCCCGCTGGCGATGGCCTCGCCGGCCATGGCCGAACATCACCCGAAAGGGAACTTCGCGCCGTTCAAGTACTGTCCACTGAGCAACAAAGCGACGGAGTTCTGCACGGTGGCGAACACAAACGCCGGCGAATTCGCAGTTGGCAAAAAGACGGTGCCGATCACCAATACGATCAAGTTGCAGGGCGGCCTTCACGTAAATGAAAAAACTGAAGAACTCGAATTCATCGCGGCCGAAGGCGCCGAAACCCTGTCAAAAACCGAAGAGACAGTCCCCGGCGGCCTACTTGGGATCAAAGCTCCCACATGGTGGCCTCTGATCTTGCAGGAACTCTTCAATGAATACGTCATCAACAAAGGTCTGACGGGCGTTACGGAGACCACCGAACTCGCAAAGCCCGCCAGTGCGATCAAATTGAGTACGTCCAACCTGATCTTCGAAACCGGGACAGCGCTGCAGCTGCCGGTGAAGGTCAAACTCAACAACACGTTCCTCGGCAGCGAATGCTATGTGGGCTCCGACTCGCACCCGATCCTCCTGAACCTGACGACTGGGACGACGAGTCCGCCGGCGCCGAACAAACCGATCAAAGGCGCCGCGGGCGCCCTGGAAATCCTCGAAGAAGGAAGTCTGGTGCGTCTCGCGGGAGGTGCGCTGGTGGACAACGCCTTCGCGGCTGAAGAAGGAGCCAATGGCTGTGGCGGCATCTTCTTCTCGTGGGCGATCGATCCGCTCGTCAACGAAATCCTCGGCGTGCCCTCGAAAGCTGGCACCAACACGGCGATCCTCAAGGGCAGTCTTGAAGAGGCCAAGGCGGAAGCCGTCAAAGCGAGCGAATAGCAGCTGGTAGGGCAACTGAAGTGGAATTGCCACAAGCGGGCCCGTCGCGTGAAGCGGCGGGCCCGCCGCTATCGGTGTAAGGCTCGGCGGCGGAGCCCGATGCTCGCAATGTCGGAAACATTCCTTGCAAGCCAAGTGTGGGTCGGATAGGTTCGAAACGGCATGCCCTTGGACATCTATGGACGATGCAAGGAAGGTAGATGTTTGTGACCAGGCATCCCGGAGCAGTGGCAATGCGGGGCCCGTCGCGTAGCGCGGCGGGCCCTTTGTCTACCCCCGCGCCCGCAGCGTGGGGAACGGCACCACCTCACGCACCGACTCGACGCCAGTCAGCACCATCAGCAGCCGGTCGACCCCGAGCCCCCCGCCGGCGGTCGGCGCCATCCCGTATTCCAGCGCTCGCACGTACTCCTCGTCGTTGGGCTGCGGCTGGTCGCCGTCGTCCCCCCCGTCGGAGGCCTGCTGGCGCTGAATCACGAAGCGGTTGAGCTGGTCCACCGGATCGTTCAGCTCGGTATCGCCGCTGAGGATCTCCATTCCGCGGATCACCGAGTCGAAGTGCTCGGAGAGCCGTGGATCCTCGGAGTGGCGCTTGCAGATCGGAAACAGGTCGACCGGAAAGTCGAAGACGTGCGTGGGTCGGTGCAGCGTCGGTTCGACGTGCTTGACGTAGATGGCATCCACCAGCTTCGCCCAGGTCAGATCGGGATCCCGCCCGCCCCCGCCGGTCTCCCCCGCCGCCTCGATCAGCTGCTCGCGCGAGGCCTCCAGGTAGTCGATCCCGATGGCGTCCGCGATCGCCTCGCGCAGCGTGACCCGCCGCCACGGGGTCGCGAGGTCGACCACCCGTCCGTCGTACTGCTCCACCTTCGTGGTCCCCAACGTACGCAGCGCGACGCTCTCGGCCATATCTTCGGTGAACTTCGCCACGTCCCAGTAGTCGGCGTAGCTCATCATCCACTCGAGGATCGTGAACTCGGGGCTGTGGCGGTGTGAGATTCCCTCGTTGCGGAAGGCCCTGCCGAGGTCATAGATGTTCTCGAGGCCACCGACGATGCAGCGGTTGAGGTAGAGCTCGACCGAAATCCGCAGGTAGACGTCGACGTCCAGCGCGTTGTGGTGCGTCACGAATGGCCTCGAGGCGGCGCCGCCTGCGAGTGTCTGCAGCATCGGCGTCTCGACCTGGGTGAAGCCGTGTTCGCGCAGGAAGTCGTGGATCGCCTCGATCATCTTCGTGCGCCGGAAGAACATCGTGCGGGTCTGCTCGTTGGCGAGCAGGTCCAGCTCGCGTCGGCGATAGCGCTCGCCGGGGTCCTCCATCCCGTGGAAGCGGTCGGGCGGTGGGCGCAGCGCCTTGGCGAGCAGCGTGCAGGCGCTCACCGCGAGCGCGAGTTGCCCGCGCTGGGTGATGTAGACGGCGCCCTCGACAGTGACGATGTCGCCGATGTCGAGGCCGACCATGCGCTCGTAGGCCTCCGCGCCCATCTCCTCGCGGCGCGCGACCACCTGCATCGAGCCGGACTGGTCGCGCAGGTCGAAGAACGTGTATTTGGCGTGGCCGCGACGCGCGATCAGACGCCCGGCCACGCGGTAGGCGAGGCCCTCGTGCACCCCTGCCGCGAGCGCGGCGGGGTCGTGCGCGGCCTGGATGTCCGCAACCCAGGTACGGGGTATCTGCGAGGAGATGTGCGGATAGGGCTCCACGCCCTCGCCGCGCAGGCGCTCCATCTTCGCGTGGCGCTCGTCGGCCCCGGTGGGCTCACCGGCACCATTCCCCGTCGGCTCGCTCGCGCGCTGGGAAGCCCCGGCGCCGACGCCCCGCTCGACCGGCTCCTTCAGCTCCTCCGGCGTGCTCATGCCGCCGGCACCAGGTGGTGGGTGGGGTCGCGTACGTCGAGCACTGGCAGACCGGGGATCGCCTCCTCCAGCATGGCGCGCAGACGTGGGGAGTCGAAGCGATGCGACTGCGGCGCGACTGGGTTGACGGTGATCGCGCGCAGGTCGATCGAGGCGAGCACCGCGATCGAGAGGCCCTGGCGGCGGTACCACTCGACGCCGTGGTCGGTGAGGAAGACCTTGGTAGCGTCGGCCACCACCAGCTCGAGCTCCCGGGCGGGCGGGGCCAAAGCACGGGCGCTCAGCAGCTCCGCGAGAAACGGCTCGCACAGGGCGCCACGCACCAAAAGGTGGCTGGCGGTGGGACGCGCGCGCAGCAGTTGCCCGATGTCCGCGGCCGTGCTGGTGAGCACGAATCGCGGGTGCAGCGTGAGCGGCTCCTCGCCTGCCCCGCCGATCAGCATGCTGGCGGCGTTTGCCGCCGCCAGCTCATGCACGTGGGGCGTGCTCAGCTCGGGCAGGCGGACGAGCTCGACGGCGTCGCGGGTGCGCGCCACGACCTGCTCGATCTCCTCGTGCAGGACCGCGCCGGTTGACATCACGAGGCCATCGGAGACCGCCGGGGAGGAGGCCGCGCGACGGTCGATGGCGCCGTCGATCAGCACCTGCTCGGCTCCGTTGGCGAGCATCGTGTCGCACACCTCACGTACGTCGGCGGCGGCACTGGGGCCGGCCACCTCGATCGTGCCGCGCGTCAGCAGGCGCGCGATCAGCACGCGCCCCAGGGGGGTACGCACCCCGGTCTCCTGGACGATCTCATGGGGAATCGCGCCGGCGCGCAGCAGCGCGTCGGTGGTGGCGACGAGGCTGCCGGCGCACAGCTCCACGCGCGGCTTCTCGATGCGGATGTCGATCACGTCGCGCTCCTCGCCGTCGCGCCCGACGGAGGTGACGCCGACGCGACGGCTGCGCGTCTGCAGCTCGCGCAGCAACGCGGCGAGCGTTTCGGTCTTGCCGGTGTTCTTCGCCAGCCCGACGAGGGCGAGTCGGCGCGCGGACGCGGTGAGCTCGGCTAGTTGCTGCATCGGGCTCAGCCTAGCCTGCCAGCCGCTCGCCGCGGTGTTCCGCGAAGGTTGCGCGCCCGGCGGGTGGCACGTCGCGTGCGTCCTCCTCGGGTTCGCCCTGCCCGAGGCGCGCGGCCAGCTCGCGCACGAGAAAGGTGGCGAGATGGTGGGGGTAGGTGCCCTTGGAGAAGCCGGCGTCGAAGCCGAGCTCCTTGGCGAGCTCGTTGGAGACACGCGGCCCTCCGCAGGCGAGAATCATCTCGCGCCTGCGCCCCTCGGCCTCGACGATCTCGACAAGCTCGGTGAGGTTGTGGATGTGCAGGTTCTGTTGGGTGACGGTCTGGGAGACGAGGATCGCGTCTGCCTCCAGCTCGATCGCCTTGGCGACGAGCGCTCCGTTGGGCACCTGGCTGCCGAGGTTGTGGGTCTCGAAGGCGCGGTAACCCTCCAGGCCCTTGTGGCCATGGAAGCCCTTGAGGTTGAGCATCGCGTCGATTCCGACGCTGTGGGTGTCGGTGCCGGTGGAGGCACCGACGACGACGATCGGCCGGCGGACGTGCTCATAGGCGTAGGTCTCGACCTCCTCCTCGGTCATGTACTGGACGATGTCGATGCCCTCTTCGGCGAGCGTGGCGTAGTCCACGGAGTGCACGGTGTGCCCATACATCACGAAGTAGGTGTGGCCGTCGGTGAGGCGCTCGTGGTGGACGACCTCGGGGTGCTGGAAGCCCATCTTGCCGGCCAGCTCCAGGGCGGCCTTGCGCGCCGCCAGGCCGTCGGGTACCGGCAGCGTGAAGCTGAGCTGCGCGATCCCGTCGCCGTGGTGGTCGGCGTAGGGCTTGACGTGCTCCAGATCGCCGCGCGGATCCGCCCGCGCCAAGAGCGCGGGGTTGGCCGCTCCTTCAGCTGCCGCTCCACTAGGCAAAGCTGAGCGCTCCCCGCATCAGCTCGGTGACGGGGTTGAAGTACCCCTCCTCGGTCGCGACGATGCCCTCCATGCCGCGGCCCTCTTCGAGGTGGCGGCTGACGTCGCCGAAGACGCCGCCCTCGATCGCCTTGAACAGCCCGATCTCGGCGATCCGCTCGAGCATCAGATGCGCGTCGCGCAGCACCTGTTGCGCACGCGTCTGGATGATGCCACCACGCTTGAACTCGATCTCCTCGCCGAGATCGCGGGCGGCGTTGAAGACGTAGTTGACGTTCTGCAGCCCGAGCACGCGGTCGTGGATGTGTGGGGTGAAGATCCCCTCGGTGGGGACGCCGATCGTCTGGATGCCCTGGTCGGTGGCGACGGTGACGAGGTTGAAGAGCGTGTCGGCGGCGTGGGTGCGGAAGAGGTTGCCGTCCATGTGCCGGGTGGGGGGCATGTACTTGACGGGGCAGTCGGGGAACAGCTCGCGGGTGAGCTGCGCCTGGGCCCACTCGTACAGCAGCCCGTTGGTGACGGGCGTGTCGATCTCGAAAGCGTCGCCGAGCGCGATCTGCTCGTCGGGTACGCCCGAGGCGCGTGCGAGCTGGTGGTTGATGAACTGCGAGGCCGTGACCGAGGGCGCGGCCTCCAGCGCGTCGGCGGTGCGCAGGTAGTTGTCCTCGCCGGTGTTGATGACGACCCCGAAGTAGCCGTTGACGGTGCGTGAGACGCGCTGGTCGAGCAGCCCACGGATCGGGTTGATGTCGCGGTAGAGGATCCCGTAAAGGGCATCGTTGACCATGTTGTCGAGGCCCTCGATCGCGCCCATTGCGGCGATCTCGGGCATGCACAGACCGGAGCAGAAGCTGGAGAGACGCACATAGCGTCCGTGCTGCTCGGACCACTCGTCGAGCGCGGTGCGCATGATCGCGAAGTTGGCCTGCGTGGCGAAGGTGCCGCCGTAGCCCTCGGTGGTGGGACCGTAGGGGACGTAGTCGAGCAGGCTCTGAGCGGTGGAGCGGATCACCGCGACGATGTCGCCGCCGGCCTCGGCGACGGCCAGGCCGTGGACGACGTCCTCGTACACGTTGCCGGTGGCGGTGAGCACGTAGCGCAAGGGCGTGGGGCTCTCGCCGAGGCGCTCGCGCAGAGCGCGGCGCTCATCCATGCGCGCGCCGATCTCCCCGAGGCCGCGGGCGAGCTCCGTTCGCGCGCGCTCGCGGATCGCCGCCTCGGGCGCGAGCGGCAGCGCGCAGAGGTCGAGAGCGTTGGCCTCGACGGCCTCGGCGATCTGTTGGGCGCCCTCCCAGGTGGGTCGGTTCTGGTTGGGTGGATTTTGGGCGGACGGGTCTCCCATCCCCTCGGCCTGGAGCATTGCGTTGGCGATCCAGTGTGCGACGCCCTTGCCGAGTCCGCCGCGAGCGCGCACGTGGTCGACGAGCACGTTCGGCAGGGGGGCGCCGAGGTCGTTGGCCCCATCGACTCCGAACAGGCGCGCGACGGTTCGCTCGACCGACAGCGTGGTCATGCCGGCGATCTGCTCGGCGACGTCGGCGGCGATCCGCGCGGCGGCTTGGCGGCAGGACTCGACGAGCCCCAGATCGAGGTCCAGCTTGGAGGTGGCCATGGTTCGAGGTTACTGGAAAAACCCCCTGATTCGGGGCTGAAAGGGTTACCAGGTTGCGTGCTATGGCAGTGAGCTAGCCTCGTTGTGCAGAGTGTCTGAGCGGGAGGGGGCAGGCCCTCCTCCCGACCGACCTCCCCCTTTTCCAATCCAAGTGTCTCTCTCCGCCTCCCCTCCCCCGCCCAATCCCCTCCCATTCACCCCCAGGGTGCGCGAGTGGTTCGAAGCGGCCTTTGCGGAGCCGACGCCGGCGCAGGCGCAGGCGTGGCCAGCGATCGCGAGCGGGGAGCACGTGCTGGTCTCGGCGCCAACGGGCTCGGGCAAGACACTGGCTGCGTTCCTGTGGGGGCTTGACCGCCTGGCGGCGGAACCCTCCTCCGAACGCCACACACGCCTGGTGTACGTGTCTCCGCTGAAGGCGCTCTCCTATGACATCGAGCGCAACCTGCGGGCGCCGTTGAAGGGCATCTCCGGGCCGGCTGCCGGAACCCACCCCGCCGGAGCCGACATCAAGGTGGCGATCCGCACCGGCGACACGCCCCAACGCGAGCGTCAGCGGATGCTGAAAGAACCACCCGACATCCTGATTACGACTCCGGAGTCGCTCTACCTGATGCTGACCTCGCGCGCGCGAGAGACGCTGGTGGGCGCCGAGTGGGTGATCGTGGACGAGATCCACGCGGTCGCCGCAACCAAGCGGGGCGCGCACCTGGCGCTGACGTTGGAGCGTCTCGATGCGCTCGCCCGCGAGGCGGGCCGTCGTGAGCCCCAGCGGATCGGGCTGTCGGCGACGCAAACACCGCTGCGGGAGGTGGCGCGCTTCCTGGTGGGGCCTCGACGCAAGTGCGAGATCGTCGATGTGAGTGTTCCCAAGCCGCTGGACGTGAAGGTGCACGTGCCGGTGGAGTCGATGACGGACCTGAGGGGCGAGGCCCCGGCGGCCGATCTGGGAGGTGGTGAGGCCTCCGAGGCGCCGCGGTTGCATGGCTCGATCTGGCCGGCGATCTACCCGGAGCTGCTGCGCCTGATCCGTGAGCACAACTCGACGATCGTGTTCGTCAACAGCCGCCGCTCGGCGGAGCGGTTGGCGCTGCGATTGAACGAGCTGGCGGCCGCGGAGGAGGCGGATGGCGGGCAAGAGCCGGCACCGCGCGAGATCGCGCGCGCCCACCACGGCTCGCTCGCCCGGGAGGAGCGGCTGGTGGTCGAGGAGCTGTTGAAGGCGGGGGAGATCCCCTGCATCGTGGCGACCTCGAGCCTCGAGCTGGGGATCGACATGGGCGCGGTGGACCTCGTGCTGCAGGTCGAGTCACCGAAGTCGGTGGCCGCCGGCCTGCAACGGATCGGGCGCGCGGGGCACGGCGTAGGCGAGGTCTCGCGGGGGCGTATCTTCCCCAAGTTCCGCGCCGACCTGCTGGAGTGCGCGGTGCTGGTGAGGCGGATGCGCGAAGGGGCGATCGAGCCGACGGTGGTGCCGCGCAATCCGCTGGACGTGCTGGCGCAACAGATCGTCGCGATGGCCGCCTCCGAGGAGGAGCTCGCGGTGGAGGAGCTGTACGAGCGGGTGCGGCGCACCTACTCCTATGGGGATCTGCCGCGCCGGCAGCTGGAGGGCGTGCTGGACATGCTGGATGGGCGCTACCCCTCCTCGGAGTTTGGGGAGCTGCGCCCGCGGATCGTGTGGGACCGCCTGGCTGGCACGATCCGCCCGCGCAAAGGCGCACGCGCTCTGGCGGTGGCCAACGCTGGCACGATCCCCGACCGGGGGCTTTATCTGGTGACGCTGCCCGACGGACGGAGGGTGGGGGAGCTGGACGAGGAGATGGTGTATGAGGCGCGGCCAGGGCAGGTCTTCCTGCTGGGGGCCTCGGCGTGGCGGATCGAGGAGATCGGCCGCGATCGCGTGATCGTCACGCCCGCGCCGGGGGCGCCGGGAGCGGTGCCGTTCTGGAAGGGAGAGGGCGTGGGCCGCCCCAAAGAGCTGGGGGAGGCGATCGGGGCGTTCGCGCGCTGGGCGGTGGGACAACCGGCGGAGGTGTTGGAGCGCGAGTACGACCTCGACGCCCGCGCGGCGCGCAACCTGGTGGAGTACCTGCGCGAACAGCAGGACGCGACGCGGGTGCTGCCCAGCGACCGCGCGATCGTGGTGGAGCGCTTCCGCGACGAGATCGGCGATTGGCGGCTGTGCGTGCTCTCCCCTTACGGTGGGCGCATCCACGCGGCGTGGGGTCTGGCGCTGTCGGCCCGGATCCGCGAGCGGCTGGGTCTCGAGGCGGACGCGATCTTCTCCGACGACGGGATCGTCGTGCACCTGCCGGAGAGCGACGAGCTGGACGGGGCGCAGGCGGTCGAGCTGGCGCTGATCGAGCCGGACGAGCTCGAGGACTTGGTCGTGCGGGAGCTGGGCGGCTCGGCGCTGTTCGGCGCCCGCTTCCGCGAGGCGGCCGCCAGGGCGCTGCTGATCCCGCGAGCGTATCCGGGCAGGCGCACGCCGCTGTGGCAGCAGCGGCTGAAGGCGCAGACGCTGCTGGAGGTGGCGCGCCGCTACGAGGACTTCCCGATCGTGCTGGAGGCCTACCGGGAGTGCCTGCGCGACGTGCTCGACCTGCCGGGGCTCACGGAGCTGCTGGGCAGGCTGCACCGCCGCGAGCTGAGCGTGGTGGAGGTGGAGACGGCCACGGCCTCCCCGTTTGCCTCCTCGCTGCTGTTCGACTACGTGGCGACGTACATGTACGAGGGGGACGCCCCCAACGCGGAGCGCCGCGCGGCGGCGCTGTCGCTGGACAGGGACCTGCTGCGCGAGCTGCTGGGGCAGGAGGAGCTGCGCGAGCTGCTCGATCGCGGGGCTCTGGAACGGATGGAGGAACAGCTGCAGCGTCGCGGCGAGCTGCAGCGGGCGGCCAACCGCGACGAGCTGCACGACACGCTGCGCCTGCTGGGTGACCTCAACGCCGCGGAGGTGGAGGAGCGGGTATTGGATGACGTCGACGCGGGGGCGTTGCTGGCGGCGCTCGAGCGCGAGCGTCGGGCGGTGCGGATGAGGATCGGCGGCGAGGAGCGCTATGTCGACGCGGCCGACGCCGGCCTATATCGGGACGCGCTGGGCGCGGTCCCGCCTGGTGGTCTGCCGGAGGCCTTTCTGGCTGACGTGCCGGATGCGCTGGGGCGGCTGCTGCGCCGCTATGCCGCGGCCCGCGGCCCGTTCACGAGCGAGCAGCCGCGGGCGCGCTACTGCCTCGGCGGCGCGGTGGTCGAGGCCGGGCTGCGTGAGCTGGAGCGCAGTGGCGCGCTCGTGCGTGGCGAGCTACATCCCGATCCGGCCTCGCTGCGTCACGTCGCGTCTTCCGCTGTGCCCGATGCGCGCTCTTCCCCGGCCTCCTCTCCGGGGTCTTCCTCGACCTCCTCGCCAGGAGACGATTGGCGGGAGTGGTGCGACGTCGAGGTGCTGCGGCGCCTGCGGCGGGCCTCGCTGGCGGTGCTGCGCCATGAGATCGAGCCGGCGCGACGACGCGCGTACGCGGCATTTCTGCCGGCGTGGCAGGGGATCGACCGTCACGCGGCGGCAGGTGCAGGCGTCGAGCGCCTGCGCGAAGCGCTGATGCCCCTACAGGGTTTCGCGCTGACGCCTCGCACGTGGGAGCTGGAGGTGCTGCCGCGGCGGGTGGGCGCGTACTCGACGACGTGGATGGATGAGCTGTGCGCCGGCGGTGAGCTGGTGTGGGTGGGTGCGGGCGCGCTCGGTCGCTCGGACGGCCGCGTGGCGCTGTACTTCCGCGAGGACGTGGGGCTGCTCGGCCCTCCGCCGCGCCGAGGGGGATCGCCACCGCCGGACGGCGACGCCCACGCGCGTGTGCGCGCGCGTCTAACGGAAGGGCCATGTTTCTTCACCGATCTGCTGGCCGACCTGGAGCTGGTCGCGCCGGAGCTTGGGGAGGCGCTGTGGGATCTGGTGTGGGCAGGGGAGGTGACCAACGACGCCTTCGCCCCGCTGCGCGCACCACACTCGGCGCCGAGGACCGCCGTCGCCGCGTCGCCCCGCCTGCTCCCGCTGCCAGGTGGCGGCGGGCCGACTTCGGGTTGGGCAGGCGTTCAATCGGCGATGCCCCGCCGCCGGGGTCGGTTCGCGGGGCGCTCGCGCACCGCTCGGGTGGGCCACCCGCCCGGGCGCTGGTCGCTGACAGCGTCGCTGTTCGGTGAGGTGGCGGACGGTGGAGAGATCGATCGGCAGGAGGCAAGTCGTCGCCCCCGTGCGCTGGCGGAACTGCTGTTGGAGCGCTACGGCATCCTGACACGCGAGCTGGTGCGCGCAGAGGGCATACCGGGCGGCTTCGCGGCGCTCTACCCCGAGCTGTGCCGGCTGGAGACCTTGGGCGTCGCGCGCCGTGGCTACTTCGTTGAGGGCCTGGGCGGCGCTCAGTTCGCCCTCGCGGGCGCGGTCGAGCGCCTGCGCGCGCAGCGTGACGATCAGGAGCCGCTGGTGCTCGCGGCGACCGATCCAGCGCAGTCCTACGGAGCGGCGCTGCCGTGGCCGGGTCAGAGACAAACTCCGGCGAGGGCGTCGGGCGCGAGCGTGGTGCTGGTGGACGCGGAGCCGGTGCTCTATCTGGAGCGGGGGGGTAGAGCGCTGAAAATGCTGGCCGAAACAGACCCCGGTGACCCGATCCCGACGAGCGGTGGACAGCGCGCCCGATCGGATGTCGGCCCGGAGGACGTACGTGTCGAGCGCGCGCTGGCGGCGCTCGCCGAACACGCGCGAGCGGGCCGGCTGCCGGTTCGGATCGCGCTCGAGCGGGTGGATGGCGAGCCTGTGCTGGGCTCGCGCTGGGAGGCTGCGCTCGAGCGGGCCGGCTTCCGTGTCGGGCCGCGCCGTGTGGAACTCGCCGCGCGCTGAGGTTCTCGGAGGAGCAGGAGGCCCGGTTCGTCGGATGGCCGCTCGGCTTGGATGGCTCCCCACAAAGTCGTCGCGGATCCTCCTCCGCGTGGATGCCAAGTCGAGGTGCGGATGTCCAAGTGGAGGTGCTGATGTTGGCCGGCCCGGCCAAAAGCTCCTACCGACTGCTCGGACCATTCCGGTTTGGAGTAATCTTCGCCGCTGCATCTCGGGGCCCATCGCGCTATAACCGTCGGCAGCATCTATTCGGACAGATTGGCAATCTGGCCAGCGATTGGGGCTTCCCGATGGATGGGAAACGTCGGATGGATCCCACAATTTTTAACTTGCAATCTTGGGGCAATCCTGTATGGTCGGAAGTGTGGGGATGAGTGGAACCGAGCGGGAGCTGAGCGCGATGTACCGGCGGTTGCCGCACGGCCCCCACGGAATGGGGCGCGACGCGGTCGCCCGGCACCAGCGGGCACGCCTGTTCGGAGCGATGATCGAGGCCGTTCATCGCCAGGGCTACAAGGCCACGACGGTGGCGCACGTGATCGCGCTGGCCGGCGTCTCGAGGCGAGCCTTCTACGAGCAGTTCGCCAACAAGGAGGACTGCTTCCTCGGCACCTACGACATTGCGGTGGCGCGTGCCAAGCGGCGGATGATGGACGGCTGGATGATGGAGCGCGGATGGGCCAACCGCATGCACCGAGCTTGCCAGGCGTTTGTGGAAGACGCGTGCAGGAACGTCAAGTCCTCGCGCTTGGTGCTGATCGAGGGGCTTGGTCTCGGGGTGAAGAGCCGTGAACGGTTGATGCGCTCGGCGGTCGCCTTCGAGCGGGTGCTGGCCGACGGATTCAGAGCGGCGCCCGACGGCGTGCAGCTCCCGCCGCTGGGGCCAAAGGCGATCGTCGGGGGTGGGCGCTACATGATGTTCGAGCGGCTGCGCACCGACCGCGCTGCGGAGCTGCCGATGATGACTGACGAACTGCTTGACTGGATCAGTGCCTACCGTTCACCGGCGGCGCGGATCGGGGTGTCACGCACGCCGCCGCCGCACCGGCCGGCAGAGCCGGCGCGCTTCTTGGAAAGCGAGGAGAAACGAGCTCGCGTGCTCGGCGCGGTGGTGCACCTTACGCTCGACGAGGGCTACCACGAGCTGAGCGATCCTCAGATCGCGCAGTTCGCCGGGATGTCGACGGAATCGTTCCACAAATACTTCCCCAGCAAGCGGGAGTGCTTCCTGGCGGCGTTGGACGAGTTCGTGGACGAAACGGTCGAAGTGGTAGCAGCGGCTGCAGCCCGCGCGAACAGCTGGCCGGAAGCTGCCTACCTCGGCGTGAAAGCTGGCATCGAGCATTTCGTCGTGCACCCGGGGCTCACGCGAATGGCGTTCGAGGACGTCTTCGAGGTTGGGCCCGCGGTGACCGACAGCATCGGAGCCTCGCTGAGCAAGCTCGCCGGCATGCTGCGGGAGGGTTCGCCCGAGCCGCGCCGTGCGCCGCTGCTCGCGCACGAAGCGGTCGCGGGCGCGATGTGGGCGATCATCGGCAACTATGCGGTACGCAAGCGCGTCAGGTACCTTCCTTCGCTGACCGATCATCTCGCGTTCTTGGTGCTCGCTCCATACATCGGCCCAAAGGCGGCGGGCAGTACGATCGACGCCACGCGCCGAAGCCTCGCCCGCGACGAGCGCTGCTGATCGCCTCCGTCCCAGGCCACAACACCTATCCTGGGCGGTGATGAGCGTCCCCGGCTCGAGCACCACACCGCGTAGAGTCGGGCACAAGGGTGCTGCGCACCTGGCCCCGGGCAATACGTTCGCCAGCTTCGAGGCGGCGGTGCGCGCGGGGGTGGACATGATCGAGTTCGATGTGCTGAGCGAGCACCCGGATGGCAGCGGGCGGCTGCTGCTGGCCCACGACTACGAGGCGCTCCGCGGCCCGCCGGCGCCGCTCACGCTGCGCGAGGGTCTCGAGCACCTCGCCGGCGACGCGTATGCAGGCATCGAGCTCGACGTGGACGTGAAGCTGCCGGGCTACGGGGAGCGTGTGGTGAGGGAGCTGCGCGACACCGGTTTGGTCGAGCGCTCACTGGTGAGCAGCACCTATCCGGAGGAGCTCGACGCGATGCGGGCGATCGAGCCGTCGCTGCGGGTGGGGTGGTCGGTGCCCCGTGCGCGCCGTGACTACACGGAGGACAGGCTGATGGCGATTCCGGCGCTCGCGATGCTGGCCGGCTATCGGGCCTGGCTGCCTGGGCGGGCGCGGGCAGCGCTGCGGGCGGGCCGCTTCGACGCGATCATGGCGCATTGGCGGGTGGTCACCCGAGCGCTGGCGGACGCGGTGACGGCCGCGGGTGGAGAGCTGTATGTGTGGACGGTGGACGACGCCGAGTTGATGGGCCGCATGACGGCGATCGGCGTCGATGGGATCATCACCAACGATCCGCGCTTGTTCATCGGCTGAGCCTCACTCAAGGCAGCACGCACGTCGCCGCGCTGAACCCCAACAGTGGGCAGGGGGAGGGCGGGCCCGGGTGGGTGGGCCTTCAAACCCCCTCCCAACTGACTACATGAGCACGCACGTCGCCGCGCTGAACCCCTTCGGTTCGGCGCCGGCGAGACTCTTGTGCTCGGCGGTGGTGGGGAGGCTCACGAGGTGCACGGGGTGGCCGCGGCGGCGCCACTCGAATTCCACCTGGCCACGAAGCGTGTAGGAGCTGGGGGTGGGCTTGAATTCGAAGGTGCGTCCCGCCTGGCGAGTGGAGGCGGCAGAGCCGATCGGGACGAAGCTGGACTCGGCGCTCTTGCTCAGGTCGGCCCATTGTTTGGTGGTGGCGTCGAGCGACTGCACCAGGAAGCGCATGTACATCGCGTCGTGGGGGTGTCCGTCGGTTGGCATCGAACCGCGGATGCCGATCGTGTCGGGATGGTGAGGCGTGTTGCAGATGTCGACGGTCGCCCACAGTTCGGGAGACGCTGCAAGTGGCGTAAAGGAGGGTCGGGCTGGCGCGCCCGCCACTGCCACAAGCGCCCAGGCGGCGATCAGCGCTGAGGCGATCCTCCGGGAGGAGACCATCATGTGAAGATAGCGCCGCGGGAGTGGTGGAACGCCGATTGCGAGAGGTGTGCTATCCACTCTTCGATGCGGGCGCCAAGCTCAGCGGAGGTCGTGGAGTTGCTCGGCCGCGTGCCCGTGTTCTCGACGCTCGAGGAGGCGGACCTGCGTCGCATCGCGCAGTTGGCGGTACCCCGCGGCTTCGAGACGGGCCAGGTGGTGTTCCGTGAGGGCGATCGGAGCGACACCTGCTACGTCGTACACGCTGGCCGCGCCCGCGCGGTGCACGACCATGGCGACGGGCGCACGATCACTTTGGCGACGTTCGGCTCGGGTGACATTTTCGGCGAGCTGGCGCTGTTCGAGGATGAGCGTCGCTCGGCCACGGTGGAGGCGCTGGAGCCGACGAGCGCGTTGGCGGTGCTCGGCCCGGACATGCGCCGCCTGATGGCTGAGCACCCCCAGATTGCGATGCGTCTCCTGATCGCGCTCGCACGGCGTCTGCGGGAGAGCAACGACCGCCTCGCGCGACGCTCCTTCCAGACCGTACAGGGCCGCGTGGCGTCGGCGCTGAGCGAGCTGGTGGCACAGGCACGGCCGTCCTCCTCGTCGGCGCCAGGTGAGCCCGCTCGCGACGAGCCGTGCCACGATGTGCCGATCCTCGCCACGCAGACCGATCTGGCGAAGTTGGCAGGCAGCTCGCGGGAGTCGGCGAGCCGCTTCCTCGCGGTGCTGGAGCGGGCGGGTGTCATCTCCCAGGGCAGGGGCAAGCTGATCGTGCACGACCCCGAGGCGCTGCGCTCGTATGTCTTCTGAGCGTGAGGATCGTCAACCTGCCGATTCCGCGTCCGTCCGCCGCCGGCGGACATCCGGGGACGCGGCGGGTGCGGAGCGTGGCGGCGTGTCGCATGGGCCGGCGTCTGCGCAGGAGCGCTCGGCAGGTGGGGCGGTAGTGCACGAGGGGCAGCTGCTCGTGATCGTGCCATGCCGCCGCGCCGCCGATGGCGCGCGCGTGCTGGGGTTGCCGAAGGGTCACATCGACCCTGGCGAGACCCCGTTGCAGGCGGCTATACGCGAGGTGCGCGAGGAGACGGGTGTGGAGACGGAGCTCGTCGAGGAGCTCGGCGAGGTGCGCTACTGGTATCGGCGCGATGGCCGCACCGTGCCGAAGTCGGTTGTCTTCTACCTACTGCGCTACATCGGCGGCGATACTGCGGACCACGATGACGAGGTCGAGGAGGTGCGCTGGATCCCGCTGGTGGAGGCGGGCACCGAGCTCACCTACCCGGGCGAACGCGAGATCGCCGTGCGCGCGCGCACGGCGCTGGATCGATAGCCTGCTCTCTGTCGTGCAGGTGCTCAACTCTAGCTCGGGGGAGGGCAGGCTCGGGAGGGCGGGCTCCCATCCCCCTCCATCCCCCTCCCCATAGGTCTTCAACGTGCAAGTCCTCAACTTCTATTCCACGATCTTTGCCGACGAGCTCAAGCGGGGCCGCAAGACGGCCACGATCCGTCTGGGGGACAAGTCAGGCAAGTACCGCAAGAACCAGTTGGTGCTGGTTACGATCGGCTATCAGTACTCCCCCCGCGAGCGGATCTTCGAGGCGGTCATCGACCAGGTCGAGGTGATGAAGCTCGCGGAGCTCTCCCCGCGCGACATCAAGCACGACAACCCCGAGTTCCGCCGCCACGAGGAGCTGATCAACTTCCTCGAGCAGATCTATGGCCGTCCCGTCTCGCCGGAGGACATCGTCACCGTGGTGCGCTTCTCGCAGATCCTCGAGAACCCCAGCGGCATGACCGAGGCGATGAAGGGCTTCGGCGGCGCCCAGAACTAGCCGCCCCGGTTGGGCGCGGTGATCAGCCGCTTCGAGGTCTGCCCGGTCGGGCACCGTCAGAACATTCGTTGGCACTCTGAGTAAGAAAGTGCCAGCAGGCGCTTGAATTGCCGCTGCGGTTGGGTATAGTTGCTGGCGGTTGGCACTCAGCCGAGGCGAGTGCCAAAACCAGGGGCCGAACCGCCAGTTAGGGGGCCCCGCGATCAAACTCTCTCTAGACAGTGGAGGTCTCACCAAGATGAAGCTCAAGCCCCTGGGCGATCGCCTGATTGTGCAGGCGATCGAGGAGGAGGAAAAGACCGCCAGCGGTCTCGTGCTCCCCGATACAGCCAAGGAGAAGCCGCAGAAGGGAAAGGTCCTCGCCGTCGGCGACGGCCGGATCGACGATGACGGCAAGCGCATCCCACTCGATGTGAAGAAGGACGACGAAGTCCTCTACAGCAAGTACGGCGGGACCGAGATCAAGATCGATGGGGAGGATCTGCTCGTGCTGCGCGAGTCCGACGTCCTCGCCAAGGTCGCGTAAAGCGCGCAGGCGCGATAAGGAGAACTGAAAAGACATGGCACACAAGGAGATCAAGTACAACGCCGAAGCGCGCAAGTCGCTGGAGGCGGGCGTGGACGCCGTGGCCAACGCGGTCAAGGTCACGCTGGGCCCGAAGGGCCGCTATGTAGTGCTGGACAAGAAGTTCGGCGCCCCCACGATCACCAATGACGGCGTGACGATCGCCCGCGAGATCGAGGTCGAGGACGTCTTCGAGAACCAGGGCGCCCAGCTGGTGCGCGAGGTGGCCACCGCCACCAACGACGTGGCCGGCGACGGCACCACGACCGCCACCGTGTTGGCTCAGGCGATCGTGCGTCAGGGACTGAAGAACGTCGCCGCGGGCGCCAACCCGCTGGCGCTCAAGCGCGGCATCGAGCACGCCGTGGACCAGGTGGTGGCGAGCATCAAATCGCAGGCCAAGGAGGTCTCGGGCAAGGAGCAGATCGCTCGCGTGGCGACGATCTCGGCCGGCGACGAGGAGATCGGCGACGTGATCGCCGATGCGATCGAGAAGGTCGGCAAGGACGGCGTGGTGAACGTCGAGGAGGGCCAGACGTTCGGCATGGACCTCGAGTTCACCGAGGGGATGCAGTTCGACAAGGGCTACATCTCCCCCTACATGGTCACCGACCAGGATCGCATGGAGGCGACGCTGGAGGACCCCTACATCCTGATCGCCAACCAGAAGATCGGCTCGGTCAGGGACGTGCTGCCGGTGCTCGAGGCCGTGATCCAGAGCGGCAAGCCGCTGCTGATCATCGCCGAGGACGTCGAGGGCGAGTCGCTGGCGACGCTGGTGGTCAACAAGCTGCGCGGGACGTTCACCGGCGTAGCGGTCAAGGCTCCCGGCTTCGGCGATCGCCGTAAGCGGATGCTCGAGGACATCGCGATCCTCACCAACGCCGAGGTGATCACCGAGGAGATGGGCCTGAAGCTCGAGAACACGCAGGTCTCTCAGCTCGGTCGCGCACGTCGCGTGGTCGTCGCCAAGGACAACACCACGATCGTCGATGGTGCCGGCGACGCCGCCGCGATCAAGGGGCGCATCAACCAGATCAAAAACGAGATCGAGAACACCGACTCGGACTTCGATCGGGAGAAGCTCCAGGAACGTCTCGCGAAGCTCTCCGGCGGCGTGGCCGTCGTCAAGGTGGGCGCGGCGACGGAGACGGAGATGAAGGAGAAGAAGCACCGCGTCGAGGACGCCCTGCAGGCAACTCGGGCGGCGCTCGAGGAGGGCATCGTGCCCGGTGGCGGCGTCGCGCTGCTGCAGGCCTCGGCCTCGATCAGCTCCAACGGCGGTGGCGCCGAGGACGATGACGAAAAAACCGGCGGGCGCATCGTGCTGCGCGCGCTGGAGGAGCCGCTGCGTCAGCTCGCCGAGAACGCGGGACTGGAGGGCTCGGTCGTCGTCAACGACGTGCGCAAGGCCAAGAAAGGCCACGGCCTCAACGCGGCCACCAACGAGATCGTCGATCTCGTGGCTGCGGGCGTGATCGATCCGGCGATGGTTACCCGCTCGGCGCTGCAGAACGCGGCGTCGATCGCCAAGAACATCCTCACCACGGAGGCGATCGTGGCGGAGGTTCCGGAGAAGGAAGGCGGCGGCGGTGGTGGCGGCGGCATGCCGGACATGAGCGGCATGATGTAGGCAGCAGGCCTTGTAGGGCGGCGAGGGGGCGCTTCGGGCGCCCTCTCGCCATGGTCGAGCTGTTTGATGGAGCTCGACCCCGGCAGTCGCGAGCGTATCCGGGCGTGCCGGTCTTTTTGAAAGACGCTCTAAAGGCCAACGACGACAAAGACAAGGGCCCGGCGTCATGCCGGGCCCTTGTCGCGGTTTAGCCCTGGGGGGCGGGTCCGCCGTCCTTGGGAGATGAACCAAAGACCCCCACCCGCCCGAGGGCTTCCCTGGTCAATCGCCTCAAGGAGGCGCCGGGACGGCGCCTTGCACAGCAGATCCTGGCAGAGTCGTCAGTGCCGCTGTTGCACTGTTTCTGACTCCTGGAAGCGGCGAAGGCTAATGAATGACGGCTATTCGACCGCTCCGATCGGCCGCGAGGGCTCGCCCACGTACTTCGCCGTCGGCCTGATCAGCTTGCCTTCGCGCTTCTGCTCGAGGATGTGCGCGGACCACCCCGCCACCCGTGCGCAGGTGAACATCGGAGTGAATAGTTCGGCTGGCACTTCCGCGAGGTCGAGCACGACAGCCGACCAGAACTCCACGTTGGTGGCGAGCACGCGGTCGGGCTTGCGCGCGTGCAACTCCGCGAGGGCAGCCTGCTCGAGCGCCTCGGCCACCTCGAAGCGCGGGGAGCGCAATTCGCCGGCGGTACGACGCAGAACCCGCGCGCGCGGGTCTTCGGCTCGGTAGATGCGGTGGCCGAAGCCCATCAGTCGATCGCCGCGATCGAGCGCCTCTTTCACCCAGCGCTCGGCGTCCCCGGTGCGTTCGACCTCCTCCAGCATCTTGAGCACGCGCGAAGGCGCCCCGCCGTGCAGCGGGCCGGAGAGCGCTCCCACCGCGGCGGACAGCGCGGCCCCCACGTCGGCGCCGGTGGAGGCGACGATGCGGGCGACGAACGTGGAGGCGTTGACCCCGTGCTCGGCAGCGGACACCCAGTAGGCGTCGATCGCCTTCACGTGATCGGGGTTGGCCTCGCCGCGCCAGCGGATCAGGAAACGCTCGGGGATCGAGCCGGCGCGGTCGATCTCCTCCTGGGAAACCGGCGGCTGCCCGACGCCGCGCGCGGATTGGGCGACGAACGAGAGCGCCATCACCGAGGCGCGCGCGAGGTTCTCGCGGGCCTGCTCGTCGGAGATGTCGATCAGCTGGTTGAAGCCCCACTCCGGGGTGAGCATCGCCAACCCGGCCTGCACGTCCACGCGCGGGTCGCCCGAGCGTACCGTCAGCGGGTGCGGTTCGGCGGGAGGCAGCCCCGGTTTGAAGTGGCCGTCGACCAACAGCCCCCACACCTGCTCGTAGGGAACGTTGCCCACCAAATCCTCGATGTCGACGCCGCGATAGCGCAGCGCCCCTCCTGCTTTGTCGGGCTCGGCGATCTCGGTCGCGAAGGCGACCACGCCTTCCAGGCCCGATTGGACCTCCGGTGCTGTCTGAACCGCGCTCATGGCACTCGCTTTCTGGGCTCGTTACGTGACGGTGAGGTGAGAGGCCGGCTGCCGCGAGTTGCGCCGCGACCGACCGGGCTGCCTTCTGGGCAGCGCATATCGTCGCAGGAATCGAGGCGATAACCGCTGCTCCCCCAAGGGCGTTACGCTCTGCTGCGACGGACGCTTGTCCGTCTCATGTGCTCAGGAGGAGAAGACGGTGTCCGACAGCGATTTGATGTTCCGCTCTGCGAGCGAGCTCGCGAGCATGGTGCGCGGCGGGGAGCTCTCCGCGCGCGAGCTGGTGCAGACCTCGCTCGATCGCATCGAGGAGCTCAACCCGACGCTCAACGCGTTCGTGCAGGTCGATGGGGAGCGCGCGCTGGCGGCGGCAGATGAGGTGAAGCCCGGCGACCGGCGCCCCTTTGCGGGGGTGCCGATCGCGATCAAGAACCTCCGCGCGGTGGAGGGTCTGCGCTTCACGTACGGGTGCTCGTTGATGAGCGACTTCGTGGTGAGCTACGACCACAACGTAACGCGGCGGCTGAAGAACGCCGGCTTCATCGTGGTGGGCACCACCACGCTGCCCGAATATGGCATCCTGCCGACCAGCGAGGCGCGCCTGTTCGGAGCGACCCGCAATCCCTGGGATCTGGAGCGTACCCCGGGCGGCTCCTCCGGCGGTTCGGCCGCGGCGGTCGCCGCGGGGATGGTGCCGGTGGCGCACGGCAGCGACGGCGGCGGCTCGATTCGCATTCCCGCGGCGTGCTGCGGCCTGGTGGGGCTGAAGCCTCAGCGCGGACGGATCTCCTCGGCACCCGAGCTGGGCGACTCGATGCTCGGGATCGACGGGATGCTGACGCGTACCGTCGCCGACACCGCGGCGGCGCTTGACGTGCTCGCCGGGTACGAGGCGGGCGATGCCACCTGGGCGCCGCCACCGCCGGAGCCGTTCGCGCATACGGCGGCGCGAGAGCCAGCGCCGCTGCGGATCGCAGCCACGATGCTGCCGCCGGTCCCCGACGCGGTGGTGGACCCCCTGGCGGCGAAGGCGGTCGGGGATACCGCCGAGCTGCTTCGCGAGCTCGGGCACGAGGTCGAGGAGGTCGATCCTCCGTGGCAGGTGGAGGGTGTGCAGGAGCTGTTCGGGGCGGTGTTCTGCACCCATGTCAGCCTCGCGATCGCGTTCTCGGGGACGGTCGCCGGCCGCGAGCCGACGGCCGAGGACATGGAGCCGATGAGCTGGGCGATCTACTCGATGGTGCAGAAAATGAATGCAGTGCAGGGTCTCGCCGCAACGGTGCAGCTGCAGGCTTTCACCCGCGGGCTGGTCGAGTTCCTACAGCCCTACGACGCGCTGCTCACCCCCGCGCTCGCCGAGCGCCCGCTGGCGCTCGGCACGCTCGATCCCGCGGCCCCCAACCCGATGGCGACGTTCACTCGCTCGGGCCTGTTCACCCCGTTCACCCCGGTGTTCAACGCCAGCGGCCAGCCGGGCATCTCGCTACCGCTGTTCCACGGTGCGGATGGGCTACCGCTGGCGGTGCAACTGGTTGGCCGCCCCGCGCAGGAGGGGTTGCTGCTGTCGCTCGCCGCGCAGCTGGAAGCAGCGTGCCCGTGGGCCGAGCGACGACCGGAGCTGGCGGCGGCGTGATTGACGATCGGAGCCCCAGCCGCTTCACAAAATGAAGGGTTGGGGCCCGGAAAATGAAACACAACCCCCACTGCCCGCTTCATCGACCTGCGGGGGCTTGCCCCAACACCGCCCCCATCGGCTGTGGCCGCACCCCGAGCCGTTCGGCGTCGGCGCATCCGCGCGCGGAGACCATCGACACCTCCATCAGCTCCGCCTCGTCCCAGGTGGCGGGCGCGTGCGTGCCAAAAGCGGCCTCCAGCAGGCCCAGCCCCCGGGCGACTACCGGCGTGGGTACGTGCACGAGCGGCCGGTTGCGGCGCAGCGCTTGCAGCACCTCCCGCACGATCTCGGTGTGGCTGAGGGTTTGCGGTCCCCCCAGCTCGAACGACCCGGCGAGCTCGGGCGTGCGCAGCGCCGCCACCACGCAATCCGCGACGTCCTCGGCCCAGATCGGCTGGTAGAGCGCGCGACCGCTGCCCGACATCGGCACAGCCGGCAGCAGCGCGAGCCGCTCCAGTAGCGTCAGCCAGCGATCCCCCGGGGCATAGACGATCGAGGGGGCGAACACGACCGAGCGCATCCCCGCCTCGCGCACTGCCTCCTCGGCGAGCGCCTTGGCGCGCAGGAAGCGCGCGCGGCTGTGCGTGGAGGCGGAGAGCGCCGAGAAGAACAGGAAGCGCTCGACGCCCGCCCGCTCGGCGGCCTGCACCATGCGCCAGGTGGCGATACCCCCGAGCTCCTCGATCGAGCCGCGCGGCTGGTCGCGGATCGCGGCGGCGAGGTGCACCACTGTGTCCACGCCCCGCATCGCGTTGCGGAACGATGGCGGGTCGGCGAGGTCGCCGAGCGCGATCTGCACCCGCACTCGCGTGGCGCCCAGGCGACGGGGGTCTCGCACCAGGCAGCGCACCGACATGCCCTCGGCGAGCAGGCGACCGAGGAGCGCAGAGCCCACCTGGCCGGTGGCGCCTGTTAGCAGCAGCATTTGCGCCCCCCAACCTAGCGAAAGCTGCGTGGATGTGACGATCCCCGCAGCCGATGGATCAGCAGACTGGAGCCGCACGGCGCTGGGTGAGACGCTCCGAGCGGAATCGATGTGGCAGCGCCTATCGTCAGAAACAAAGAGGCCGAAATTGTTGCAACAGCCGACATCGCGAACTAACTTGGGTCGATGGCGAGCGAAGTCACCGCCCCTCGGGTTCGTGCGCGCGCCACGCCGCTGGCGCGCGTCGCCGAACTGGGCTGGCCGGCGCCCGCGTGGGGCACGATCGGGGTCACGACGCTGTTCATCGGCGTCACCTGCTGGTGGCTGACCCAGGATCGCAGCATCCCGATCTTCGACGCCGGGCTGCATCTCAATCTCGCGCTCAACGTCCATCAGGAACTGGCGGCTGGCAACCTCGGGAAGGCGCTCACGCTGAGCGTGCCGTACCCGCCGTTCGCCTACCTCATCGGCTCGCTGGGGATCACGCTCGGCGGCGTGGGGGTGGCGCCGCCGATCCTCGCCGAGAACCTCGTGTTCGTGCCGCTGCTGGCGCTCGGCTGCTACAAGGTGGGCCGGCTGGCGTTCAGTCCGCTCGCGGGCCTGCTGGCGGTCGTGTTCGCGCTCGGCTCGCCGCTGCTCGCCGCCCAGTTCCACGTGTTCATGACCGACGCTCCGGAGACCGCGATGGTCGCGGTGTCGGTGTGGCTGGTGATCGCCAGCGAGGGTTTCACCAAGCTGCGTACCTGCGCCGTCGCCGGTGTCGCGGTGGGTCTCGGCATGCTCACGAAGGAGCCGTTCCCGATCTTCGTGCTGGGCGTGGGCCTCGTAACGCTGGGACGCGGCGGACGGCGCGCATGGCCGGGAGTCGCGCTGTTCGCCGCGATCGCGCTGGCGATCGCGCTCCCCTGGTACGTGCACGAGCACAGCTTGATCCAGGGGATCGGCACCCAGGCGACCGCCTCCTCGAGCGCCTACCCGAATCGGGAAGGCAATGCCCCCAAAGACATCGCCCCCCCGCGCCTGTCGAGCGCCAATCTCGAGTGGTACATGTGGAACCTCGACAACGTCGAGCTCGGGCTGCCGCTGCTGTTGCTCGCCGCGGCAGGCTTCGTCTGGACGGTTGCCGGGTTGGTGCGCTCGCGCCCACGGCAGCTCGCGGCGGGGCGCTCACGGGCGGGGGCGGCGCGGGCTTCGAGCATGGCCCGCGGGCAGCCGCGCGGCAGGCGGGGCGGGCGGCCGAGGGACAAGAGCACGAGGCCCACCCATGACCCTCGCGCAGGCGGTAGGGATCTCGCCACAGCGGCCGATCGCCAGCGAGAGCCGGTGAGCCCGCTGGCGCTGGAGCTGACCGTGGGGGCGGTGGTGGCGTGGGCGATCCTGACCGAGACGTACTTCCACGACACCCGCTACAGCATGCCGCTGCTGCTGTACCCGGCGGTGTTCGCCGGGGGCTGGATCGCCCACTTCGCAGGCCGCCGGCGGGCCGTCGCGGTGGGCGCGCTCGTGGCGGTGGTCGTGGCGAACACACTCGGGAGCACCATCGGCGTGGGGACGCAATACCGGATCGCGCTGCCGGGAGCCTCCCCGACCGCGCTCCAGCAGTCTGGCTACCTGACGCTGTACCCGGGCGGGTTCCTCGTGTCGGGGCCCCACCGCGACGGAGACCTGCTGGCTACGCTGCAGGCGCTGCGGCGCGGAGGCGTGCGCTACCTCATGTGGAACCAGCAGCAGGGCACGATCGAACCGGACTTCTCCAACGGTGGCGTGGCGGTGCTCGCGCAGATCGCGCAGCTGCAGCAGCCCACGGTCGGCACGCGGGTAGGCGCCCTGGGCGGGCGCGTCGCGGTGCTGGCGCACGGGAAGATCGCCCCCCGCGAAGTCTCCCCCTGCGTCACGCTCGACGACGGCACCGGCATATGGATACGGATCGGCAACCCGACGGCGGCGGGTGCCCAGGACTACTGCCCGCTGCCCCGACCCCACTATTACGGGCCCAAGCAGGCTTGAGCTGACATCGGCGCGGCGGACGCCGGGGCTGGCCCCATCCGCCTCCGAAGCGGGCCGTGCGCTCCCGCCCGCCCCGGGCGAGCGCGGGGCCGCCGCTAATATTCCCTTCTCCCGCAAGCAGCCAACATCGACTCGAGAAGGAAGCGAATGGCCTACGTGATCGCAGAGCCGTGCATCGGCACCAAGGACAACTCCTGCGTCGAGGTGTGCCCGGTGGACTGCATCCACCCGACGCCCGACGAGCCCGGGTATGACGCCGCCGAGATGCTGTACATCGACCCGGATGAGTGCATCGACTGCGACGCCTGTGTAGAGGCCTGCCCCGTGGACGCCTGCTTCGCGGAGGATCAGCTGCCGGAGGAGTGGCAGAAGTACACCCAGATCAACGCCGAGTACTTCGCCAACAGCAGGTAGACCTCAGGCCATCGGTAGCGACATGCCCGCCGGCGGGGCACTCGACGGCGGGACCGTCACGGCCTCGTCGCCGTTGGTCGCGGCGGCGCCGTTGAGCACCGGCAGCTCCAGCGGGGCCATCGCGATCAGGCCCCGCGCTGCCTGGCGGATCGCCTGGGCGGCGGGGTCGTCGGGGTCCTCGATCACGAGCGGCACGCCGCTGTCGGCGTGCTCGCGCAGGGGCATCGTCAGCGGCACCTTGCCGAGCAGCGGTACGTCAAGCTCGTCGGCGAGCGCCTGGCCGCCGCCCTCGCCGAAGATCGTGAAGCGCTCGCCCGAGGGGGTGGTGAAGCTCGACATGTTCTCGATCACACCGCCGATCTCCAGATCGACCTTGTGCGCCATGTGCGCGGAGCGGCGCGCGACCTTCTGCGCGGTGGGCTGCGGCGTGGTGACGATGATGAACTGCGCTTGCGGCAGCAGCTGCGCGAGCGTCATCGACACGTCGCCCGTGCCCGGGGGCAGATCCACGAGCAGGTAGTCGAGCACGCCCCATTCGACGTCCTGCAGGAACTGTGTCAGTGCCTTGTGCAGCATCGGCCCGCGCCACACCACGGCGGCGTCCTCCTCGACGAAGAAGCCGATCGACATGACCTTCACGCCGTGCGCGTCGAGTGGGATGATCTTGCGCTGCGCCGAGACGGGCGGGCGGGTGGCGCCGAGCCCGTACATGCGGGGGATCGAGTAGCCCCACACGTCGGCGTCGAGAATGCCCACGCGCTTGCCCTCCGCCGTCAGCGCGGCGGCGAGGTTGGCGGTGAGCGTCGACTTGCCGACGCCGCCCTTGCCGGAGCCGATGCACAGGATGTTCGAGACCTGCGCGAGCGCGCCCTCGGGCAGGCTGCCACGCCCGAGCTTCTGCTGCAACGCGGACTTCTGAGTGTCGGTGAGCACGTCGAAGTAGACGTTGACGTGCGTGACGCCCTCGAGCGTGGAAGCTGCCTGGGCGACGGACGTCTGGAAGTGGCCCTTGATCGGGCAGCCCGGCGTGGTCAGCGAGACGGTCACGTCGACCACGCCGTTGGCGCCGATGTCGATCGAGCGCACCATGTCGAGCTCGACGATCGAGCGGCGCAGCTCGGGGTCGATCACCACCTCCAGGGACTGCATGATCTGCTCGCGCGTGGGCACCCGACCATTCTGGCAGAACCCCGCCGGTGCCCCCGCGCCGCGACTCTACCTCTGCTGGCCCCCAGCCCGGTGCTCTGCTCCCCCGGTAGGCGCCGAGCGCGATGTGGCCCAACCGGGCCGGACTCCGCCGACCCTATGCAACCTACCGCTCCGCCGCGGGGCACACGATGCGGTAGTCGCAGTGCGCGCACGCCGCTGGCGAGGGTGTGGGCTCGAAGCTCTGCGCGAGGATTCCCGCCCCGGCGTCGAGCACCGCCTGCCTCACCCACTCCCCGGTGTCCGCGTTCGCCGGCACCGGTACCTTGCGGTCGTCGAGGACGTAGTAGTAAGCCTGCCGCGTGTCCTCGAGACCCCACGCCTCGCGGGCAGCGATTGCGTAGAGCGAAAGCTGGATGTCGCCGCTCAGCTCCTCCGCGGTCTTGGCGTAGCCGGTCTTGTAGTCGATCAATTCCCACCCACCCTCGGGGAGGCGATCCACGCGATCGACCCGTCCGCGCACGTGGTGGGGCCCCAGGTCGAAGGCAAACGCGCGCTCGAACCACAGCGGCTGCGCCGGCTCCTCGCGCAGGCGCTCGTGGTAGCGGGTCAATGCCGCTCGCGCCTTCTGGCGCAGCTCGCGTTCGCGCGCCCCATTTCCCATCCCGCTCCGTTGCCAGGCCACGTCGAGCAACTCGAGCAGCTCCTCGAGGGTCCCCGGCTTTCCGTCGTCCGTCTCCCGCGCTCGTTCGCTGCCCCCCAGCTCCTCATCGCCCTCCCCATCGCGCCCCTGGGTGTCCGCGGCGGCGTGAAAGCGTTCCAGGACCTGGTGCACCACGATCCCGAAGCGCTGGTGGATCGTCTGTTCGGTGGGGATTTTCAGGACCCGCGCGAACTTGTAGCGGAGCGGGCAGCCGCGATAGGTCTCGACATCCGAGGCCGACAGCACCAGGCCGTCCCCCTTGCGGGGCAGGAACGCCTCGAGCGTGGGCTCATCGCGCGCCGCCACCGCGGCCGCGCGCGCGCTGGCGCCGCGACGCTCGCCGGGCCCGCCGAGCCGATCGGCGCCGGGATGCTCCTCGCGCAGCAGCTCATCCAGCGGCGAGCTCTCGTAGATCTCCCGCTGCAGCGGCGTCATCGCCGCGCGCAAGCGCGCATTGACGTCCCGCAGCGCGTCGGCCGTCTCCCCCGCGGGGCGCTCGGCGAGCGCCGCCAGCTTGAGCAGCTCGAGGTATCTCACCACCCCGTGGGAGACGTCCAGCTCGGTGTCCAGCCGTAGCTCCCCGAGGCGTCCGGCGATCCGTGCGACGTCGCCGAGCACCTCCTCGCGCATCATCCGCAGCGTGGTCTGCAGCGTCTCCTCGGGTCCTTCCGGCGCCATCGCCGGCTCCCCCGGCTTCCCCACCGGTGTCGTCTCGTCCGGCCGGCGCTGCTCCGAGGCCGCCGTCAGATGGATCGCCAACGCCCGCGCCGTCGGCCGGGGCGAGGAGCCCACGAACTCCTCCGCCAGCTCGCACAGCCCCGCCAGGCCCGCGAGTCGCTGGGCGTCCTCGCCATCGGCCGCCAGCAGCTGTCGGCGGCGCAGGCCCAGGCGCTCGATCAGGCGCCCCACGAACAGGTCGGCCCGCACTGTGTCGAACCCCCCGGCTGCCCAACGGTGCAGTTCCAGGAAGCGCCCGACCCGCTCGCGTGCCTGCGGCGGCAGCTGTGGAGACTCCATCGCGCTCGCCAGGGCCGCCACCACCTCCAGGCGCTGACGGCGCACGATCTGGATCACCCGTGCCAGATCGACCTGTCGCAGCTCGATTGGGGGACGCGCCAACGCGCGCACTGCCGCCGCCGCGTCCCGCGGGTCCACGAGCAGACGCATCCACGCCAGCACGTCCCGCACCTCCGCCCGCTTCAGCAGCTCCGCGCGTCGCGCCTCGCGCTCCCCGCGGTCCTCCCGCGGCAGATGCTCCAGCGGATGGGAGATGCTCTGCCGGTCGGGTGCTCGGGCGGTGTCCGCGGGGCTTCCAAGCCAGGGCACGTCCTGTGGGTCGTCGAGGGAGGAGGGCACCTATCGAGAGGATATGGGTGTGAGCCCCAGGCCCGGGCTACCCTCCAAGGATGGACGCGATCGACTGGAGTACCGCGCAGCGTGTGGGGGAGCTGATCGCCGGGTCCCCCGGGACTGAGAGCCAGACCGCCCAGGTGCTCCGCGATACCGTGCAACCGCTGGCGTTACGGTTTGCCCGTCGCGTGAGCGAATACTCCGGGCTCGAGCTACCCGAGGAGCTGCCTCCACTCGAGGCGGTTGACCGCCCCCGCTGGATCGCGGCCAACCTGCAGACGATGCGCCCGGTGCTCGAGTCGCTGGCCGCGGAGGGACTCGGCCCGGGTGGCCACTCCACCGGCCGTATGCGCTTCAGCTGGAAGCGCCCCGGACAGGATCTCGGGCCGCTGTACGACACGCTCAGCGCTGCCGGCGGCCTCTTGATGGGGGCGCAGGTGGGGGCGATGGCGGGCATGCTCTCCCAGCGGGTGCTGGGCCAGTACGACCTCGCCCTGCTCGACCCCACGGTCGCGCCGCGTCTGTTGCTGGTCGCCCCCAATCTCGCGCAGGCGGCGCGCACGATGCAGGTGGACAGCGAGCAGCTGTTGGTGTGGGTGACGATCCATGAGATCACCCACGCCGTCCAGTTCTCCGGGGCGCCGTGGCTGCGCGAGCAACTCGCGGGGATCATGCGGCAGCTGATCGCGGGCCTGCAGATGACGGTGTCGCTCGGGGCGCTGCTGCGGCTCCCCAGCGCCGGTGATGCGCGCGCGTTCGCCGAACGGTTGCGCCACGGCGAACTGGTGCGCCTGACGCTCGGCGAGCAGCGCTGGCAACTGGTGGAGCGCCTGCAGGCGACGATGTCGCTCGTGGAGGGCCACGCTGAGCACGTGATGGACGCCGTGGGCGCCGAGGTGCTGCCCTCGCTGCCGCTCCTGCGCGCCGCGATGACCCGCCGCCGCGAGCACCGCGGGCTGCCGTGGCGGGTGCTCGAGCGGCTGCTCGGGCTGGAGCTGAAGATGCGCCAGTACGACGAGGGCCGTCGCTTCTGCGACGCGGTTGTCCTCGCCGGCGGGCCCGAGGCGCTGGCGCGCGCGTGGCGCTCGGTGGAGGATCTGCCCACCGCCGCGGAGCTGCAGGCGCCTGAGTTGTGGCTGGCGCGCATGGGGTGACGGGCCCGGCTGCTGTGGTTCGCGCGCGCGGTTGAGCGGTCCCGGCTGCAATCGGAGGGGATCCGCACAGTGCCCGCGGTCGCGGGGGGTGAGTGAAAGAGCTTGGCTGTTGGGTATTGACAAGCCAGGGGTGGTGGTGTACGGTCTCCTTTGTCATGGTCATCCCTGGCGGGTGACTGACAAACATAGGATCGGGTTGGGTCACCCCCTTGTGGTTGACTCCAAGCGCTAGCAGGGTGTATGTGGGTGGAGAGGGGCCGGGTCGCAACAGATGAGGGAGTTGGGAATTAACGTGGTTTCGAGTGGGAGATACGTAGTGGGGATGTGCGCGTCCCGTCAGCGGAGTGATGCTAGATGCGCCAGCTTGGCGCTGTCGCACATCTCTCTCTCTCTCTCTCTCTCTCTTGTCCTAGCCCACCAAGGGCCGGGGCCCCTCATCTTCAGGTCGTAACCGGCCTCGCAGCATCCCCCGCGTGGGGAGGGCCCAGGCCGCGCTTGGGGTGGTCGGCGTGAGCCCCGGACGTGGCAGCGGTGCGGTATTGCGCCCGCCCGCCACGCCGGTGTGGACCGGGCGCACTCGTACGACCCCGACGCGTGAGTCGGCGCTGGCGCGCGCACGTCTGGGTGACGTGACTCATCCTCGTACGCGGGTGGGTGAGATACAGCGCTCGCGGCTGCTGGCCGGTGCGGCTGCCACGATCGACGAGCTCGGTTATCCGCGGGCCACGGTCGGGCAGATGACGGCCCGTGCGCGGGTTTCGCGGCGCACCTTTTACCAGATGTTCGCCAATCGCGATGAGTGTTTCGCGGCGGTGCTGGAGGAGGTCGTTGCCGCTGTCGGGGCCGAGTTGGCCGCGGCGGATCTGGGGCGCCTGCCATGGCGCGAGCGGGTCCGCGCTGGCGTATGGACGATCCTCGCGTTCCTCGACCGCGAGCCGGCGCTCGCGCGGGTGTGTGTGGTGCAGGCGCTGCGTGCTGGCCCGCTGGTGCTGGAGCGCCGCGAGGCGGTGCTCTCACAGCTGGCGGCGGTGGTGGACGAGGGCCGTGAGGAGGGCGCTCGCGGGGAGGGCTTGACTTCGCTGACCGCGGAGGGACTGGTGGGTGCAGCGTTTGCGATCGTCTACTCGCGGCTGTCGCACAGGGATGGTGAGCCGTTGACGGGTCTGCTGGTCGAGCTGATGGCGATGATCGTGCTGCCCTACATCGGCCCGGTGGCAGCGCGCCGTGAGCGGACCCGCCCGGCGCTCGTCGCGCCCATGGTGACACCAAAAACGCCTGCCCCTGCTGCTCCGCGGAGCGCGCGTGACCCGCTGGCTGATGTGAACCTGCGCCTCACTCACCGAACCGCCAGGGTGCTGGAGGGTGTCGCCGAGCTGGGTGGGCGCGGCTCGGATCCCAGCAACCGCGAGGTCGCGACGTTCGCGGGGATCACCGACCCGGGGCAGATCTCGAAGCTTCTGCGTCGCTTGGAGCGCCTCGGGCTGCTTGTCAACACAGGGGCGGGGCACGCCAAGGGAGAACCGAACGCGTGGCGTCTGACAGCGCTGGGGGAGCGCATCGCCGAGCAGCTTGCGCTCAGCGCGGACATTCACCAGGAGGCGGTGACATGACGCCAGTCACTCCTGCCCTTGAGTCGCAACGTAACGGTCGCCCCTGTCGTTTTTTTGATCTCAACAGCTGAGCGTTTCGTACTGAAACGCGATTGGAAGGTTCCAACTAATGCATAGTCGACTTTTGCGAGCAACAAAAATATGTAGCTCAGAGCCAGGGTGGGAGAGAGACAAAAAGGAGAGTGACGTGAAAGCAAAGGCACGCATTGCTGCCCTCTTCAACCGCCCCGGCGCCGCCCGGAGCCAGAGCAGCGCCGCCTCCGCCCCCCGTGCCGCCTCCCCCGGCGCCGACGGGAGTGGTGCGCCCGCAGTCGGCCGTGCCCGCCTCGCGCTTGCCTTTACGACCTTAGCCTCGCTGATCGTGATGATCGTCCTCCTGCTCACACCTGTCGCCCCGGCCGCCGCTAGCGAAGGCTGTCCCAACGAAGCGCGCCGCGAAGAACAGGGCGCTGCTGGCCGGGCGCTGCCGGACTGCCGCGCCTACGAGCTGGTGAGCCCCTCGTACACGCCCAGCCCTGAATACCCTCACTACTTCGAAGGTGTGGCGCCCCTGGGAAACACCGGGTTCTTCCCGCCCGAAGTTCCATTTGAGGTGCCAACGGTGGAGTCCTCGGTCTCAATTGCCGACAATGGCAACGCGGCGCTGTTCGGTTCGCGCGAACCCAATTCAGAGCAGGACGGTGAGAGCAACAACCTTTCCAGGCGCGGGTCCGACGGGTGGGTGGGTGAAAACATCGAGCCTCCTCAGTCACACCAGGGCTTCCTCTGCCTGGTGGCCGGTTATACCGGTTTCTCTCCGAATCTCGAACAGATCGTCATCAGGGACGGGTTTAGTGAATCCGAAGGTGGGGAAGAAAGCTGGGTCGAAAATTGCGGTCACGACGAACCGCGTCTCGTCCCCGGCGAGTCTGAAGAATCGGGCAACATGTTCCTGCGCGATACCGCCACAGGCGCTTTCCAGCTCATCAATCTCACGCCCCCAGGGGTCAAGTCCTACGAGCCCTGGTTTGACTACATTTCCGCGGACGGCAGTCATGTCGTATTCCAGTCGAGGGCACTACTGACCCCCGATGCCCCGGCGATAAAAACAGAAAATCATAACAGCGAATACTGCGAACAAGAATTCGGCGATGTATACGTCTGGAGTGGAGGCACGGTCCATCTACTGACCATCCTCCCAGACGGCTCGGCGGTGCGTGGTACTCTCGCGGGCGCCCACGTTTTCTCCTGCAGTAACCTCACGGCGCAGAGCGCCAGGTTCACCCATTCAGTTTCCCCCGACGGCGAACGCATGCTCTTCTACAGCGGCGGCGGATTCGAGTACGGCCGCACCCCGTACAGCAGACCAGAACCCAACGCTCCCTCCTATATCCACGGCGCTCTCTATCTGCGCGAACATCCCGGCACCGAACAGAGCGCGCTCAACGGGGCTGAGGAATGCACCGAACCGGCGAAGGCGTGCACGATCCAAGTCGACGTCCCCGAGTCGGGGGCCTCCGGCTCCTCTGGCGGCGGACAGTTCCAGTGGGCAAACGCCGAAACCACGAAGATCTTCTTCACAGACGAAGAAAAGCTCACCTCCGACTCGACCGCCGAAGCCGGTAAGCCAGACCTCTATGAATATGACCTCGAAAAGCCCGCGGGTCGGCGTCTCACAGACCTGACCGTCAACGCCCCGGAAGCGGCCGACGTGCTCGGCGTCAGCGGCGCCTCCGAAGACGGCTCCTATGTGTACTTCGTCGCCAAGGGTGTCCTCAGCGCAAGCCAGGAAAACAGCCATGGCGCCAAAGCGGTGGCCGGCGAAGCCAACCTCTACCTACGTCACGCCGGCGCCACGACCTTCATCGCCACCCTCAATGCGACGCAGGGCGATCAATGCGACTGGAGCGCTCTATGTCTCACCTCCCGCGTTTCCGCCAACGGCGCGTTCATCGCTTTCGATTCGATCGACAGCCTCACCGGGTATGACAACAATCCGGTTCACCCCGAAGCCTGCGAGCCGCTCACGCTAGACGCGGGCCAGCCGTGCATGGAGACCTTCCGCTACGCAGCGGGAGCCGGTGCGCATGGCGAACTCACGTGCGCCTCCTGCAATCCGACCGGTGCTCCACCCGCCTCCGAATTCGCCTGGTCGGCCATCGAACGGGTAGGGTATGAAGCCGGTATCGGCAATTTCAGCATGCAGCTGAGCCATAACGTCACAGACTCGGGCGAAGTCTTCTTCAATACCATGGAGAAGCTGGTTCCCACCGATGAAAATGGGACGTGGGACGTATACGAGTACGACGGTGGCGAAGGGCAGAGTGCCCAGTTGTATTTGATCTCCAGCGGCAAGAGCGAACAGCCCTCCTATTTTGCCGATGCGACGGCCAACGGTAGCGACGTCTTCATCCTCACCGACCAACCTTTGGTTCGCTCTGACCTCCGCGCCGACTACGATCTCTACGACGCCAGGGTCGGTGGCGGTTTTGCCGAACCACTGATCCCTCAATGTGAAACAGAAGGTTGCCGTCCATCCTACGCCGGCGTCCCCGGCAGCTCTTCACCCGGTAGCGCCTCGCTCGAAGGCGCGGGAAATGTTCATCCCGCCGGCAAAACCAATCCTCCTCCCGCCAAGTGCAAGAAGGGCTTGCTCCGCAGTCATGGCAAGTGTGTCAAGCAGCACAAGAAGCACAAGAAGCAGAACCGTCGAGCGGTCCGCCACAACCGGAGGGCCGCAAAGTGAGCCATCGCGAGAGCAGCAAGGAGACCACACCGATGAACCTCAGCCCGATCACCGCTCCCGCACCGAGGTCGCTTCGCCTGCGCGGCGTCAGCACGATGTTTTTCGTTGCGTGCGTCCTGGTGGCGTCGCTCGCGCTCGCTGTCGCGCCGGCCGGCGCCAAGGTCATCCACCAGTTTGAAGGCAGCTTCGACGGTTCCGCTCGCCCCATTTTCGGGACTTTCGAAGACTTCCTTCCGAGTGCCGCTGCCGATCTGTCGAGTGGCGACGTCTGGGTCACCGAATCGGAGCGCCTCGACACTAAGGGCAAGGCGGAGGTGGTCGACAAGTTCAACGCGGAAGGCGAATACGCCGGTGTTCAGATCACCGGTGCAGGCACGCCGCATGGTACATTCTCGTTCGGTCTCGGCTATTTCTCGGGGATCGCCGTCGACAACACGGCTTCGGGCCCGCACAAGGGCGACCTGTACGTCTCTGACACCGGCAATGGCGTCGTCGACCGGTTCAGCAGCGCGGGCGCCTTTGAATGTCAGATCACCGGCAAAACGCCGGTTTCCGGCGAAGAAATGGCGCACGAGTGCAATGGTGCCGGCGGCAGTCTGACCCCCGACGGCTCGATCGAACCGACCGGCCTTGCCGTCGACTCCGCGGGCGACGTGTACGTCGGCGACCAGGCCCACCAGGCGATCGACATCTTCGGTCCCTCCGGTGAATACAAGAGGCAGATCAAGGATCCGCATCTCGGTACGATCGCCACCATCGCGCTTGATTCGGCCGGCAACCTCTATGTTGCCAACTTCGCCGAAAACGTGGTCAAGTTCGATTCGAGCGGTAACTTCGTCTCGGTCCTCGACGAAGGCAACACACCGGGGGGCGTAGCGGTCGACCCCGCGAACAACAATGTCGACGTCGGTATCCTCATCAATGAAGAAAGCGAACGCGCGATCGCCGAGTATGAACCATCCGGCACCTTGTTCGACGTCTTCGCTCCGTCGTCGACCAATAGCTTTGGGATCGGCTATTTTGGCCTAGCCGTCGGTCCAGGGGGCAAAGTCTACGCCGCGGAACTCCACTACGAAGGCGGGGCCGTCGGTAACGTTCGCATCTACGGCCCCGCTGTCGTGGTCCCCAACGTCACGACGCAGCGCGCTACAGACGTTGGAGCGACGAGTGGCGCGCTTCACGGTCGGCTCGAACCGGATGTTGCGCACGCGGGCGGCGAAGTGACCAGCTGTCGGTTTGAATATGGGCTTACGAGCGCTTATGGGAAAACTGCGCCCTGTTCGCCCGCGCCACCCTATTCGAGTCCTGAGGATGTCAGCGCAGATCTCACCGGCCTGCAGTCCGCTGGTATCTATCATTACCGCCTCGAGGCGGCCGACGCCAACGGGATCCCAAGCACGGGTGAGGACGAGACTCTGACGACAGCGGGGGCGCCTACCGTCGATCACGAGGCCGTGCAAGGCGCAAATACCTCGGCTACCTTCCGGGCAAGAATAAATCCCTGGGGTTATGATACGACCTGCCAGGTACAGTACGTCACTGAAGCGAACTTCCAGCAGTCGCAGTGGGCAGATGCTACGGCTCAGGCCTGCCGGCCCGAAACCCTGGGCTCAGGGTTTGGGGACGTCACAGTTTTCTTCAAAGTCGGCGGCTTGACTCCTCAAACTATCTATCATTATCGTATCCTTGCGAGCAATCAGGCGGGTGTCTTCCCCGACACCGGTGGTACGTTCGAAACGTACGGCATCAACCTGTACTCGTTGGAAGAGTTCAAAAGCTCCCGCATCGCGAATAATGGCGAATGGATTCCGGGTGAACCTGAAAACCTCCAGGCGGGCTCGCACCCCTACGAAGTGGTCTCGACCGTCGAATTGAGCAAAACCACCCTTTTGGGCCTTCCCTTCGGCGAAGAAACAGAATGGACGAATTCTGTTGCCGTGGATACCAAGGATATCCATGCGGAACTTCCACCGGGCCTGATCGGCAACCCGAACGCGACGCCGAAGTGCAATCGCTATCTCGTGAACGCCGAAGAATGCCCTGGTGACACGATGATTGGAAGAATCGAACTGTGGCTGGATCCAAGCGCCACGAACGTTGGAAGTGGGGAATCCGAAAGAAACGTGACGAGGCCTTATTATGTCGTGCCTCTCTATAACCTCGAACCCTCCGGTCGCTACCCAGCCGAATTCGGGGCTTTCATCGAGGGTCAGACCGGCGCATGGATCGCCTTTCATGTCCGGACGGGCGGTGACTACGGTATCACCGCCGACTCGATCAACATCACCGCGCTGAACGCGCTTATCAAGGCACGCGTCCGCGTGTGGGGCGTCCCCGCCGACCCGGCTCACGACGTGGAACGAGCGTGCGTAAACGGTAAGGGCGGCAGGACCGAGGGTTGTTCCAGCGATCAGCCACTCAAGCCGTTGATCACGAATCCGACGTCGTGTGACGGGCCGCATACTTTGACGGCTACGGCCGATAGCTGGGAAGACCCGGACGAGTATGTGAAAGCGACCACCGAAATGCCGGGCTTTACCGGCTGTAACCAGCTGCAGTTCAGCCCGACCCTGGAAGCGTTGCCGACGACGAACGTCGCCGATTCGCCGTCTGGTCTGCACGTGGATCTGCACGTCCCGCAGGATCTGAACAGTGAAGGCTTTGAAGATCCCAAGGGTCTCGGGACTTCCGATCTGAAGGCCACCAAGGTAACGCTGCCTCCTGGCCTGATCGTCAACCCGGCCTCGGCAAGCGGCCTTGCTGCCTGCTCGCTGGCGCAGATCGAATTGCACGGCCCTGAACCAGCGCAGTGCCCCGACGCCGCAAAGATCGGTCGGGTCGAAGTCGACACGCCGCTCGTCGATCATCCCCTGCCAGGCGCGGTCTATGTCGCGACGCCCTACGACAACCCGTTCAATTCGCTGCTGGCGATCTATGTCGCGATCGACGACCCCGAAACGGGAGTCGTCGTCAAGCTCGCCGGCCACATCGAAGCGAACCCGCAAACCGGTCAGCTGACGACGACCTTTGAAGAAACGCCGCAGCTGCCTTTCGAAGACTTCAAGCTCGAATTCTTCGGCGGGCCACGCGCGGTGCTGCGTACCGCGCCGACCTGTGGTACGTACGAAAGCACTTCGGTGATGACGCCGTGGTCGGCGCCTGAATCGGGCCCCCCGGCCACGTGGTCGGATCCGTTCCAGATCACCTCTGCTCCGGGCGGTGCCCCGTGTCCCGCGAAGGCAGCCGAAGAGCCCGCCAGTCCAAGCTTCAGCGGAGGCACGGAAACCCCGGTCGCCGGCTCGTACTCGCCGTTCGTCCTTCATTTGAGTCGTGGTGATGACTCGCAGGAACTGAATGGCATCAATACGGTCTTGCCGCCCGGTCTCACCGCGAAGCTGACGGGGGTCGCGGAGTGTTCGGATGCAGCGATCGAAGCGGCTAGAGGCGAGACTGGCAGGCAGGAGCAGGAAGGCCCGTCGTGTCCGACCGGCTCTGAAGTCGGGACGGTCACTGTGGGCGCCGGTGCTGGTCCTGCGCCGTTTTTCGCCGGGGGTCGTGTCTATCTCGCGGGTCCGTATAAGGGCGCTCCATTCTCGCTTGCGATCATCACGCCCGCGGTGGCGGGACCGTACGATCTCGGCACCGTCGTCGTGCGGGCGGCGCTGTTCGTAAACCCCGAAACCGCCCAGGTGACGGTGAAGAGCGATCCGATCCCGACGATCCTCGATGGCATCCCGCTGGATGTGAGGACGATCGAAGTGAAGGTCGGGCGGCCCGACTTCACGCTGAACCCGACCAGCTGTGAAAAGATGTCGGTGGGTGGCGAAGCGCTCACGGTCCTCGGAGGGGTAGCGGCGCTCAGCGACCCCTTCCAGGTGGGGGGCTGCGAAGCGCTAGATTTCAAACCGCAGTTCAGTGGCTCCACATCCGGCAAGACCTCGCGTGTAGATGGAGCCAGCTTGCACGTGATGTTGATCTATCCAAATGCTCCACAGGGCACGCAGGCGAATATCAAGAGCGTTCATGTTGAACTGCCAAAGGCCCTTCCTTCTCGTCTGTCCACTTTGAAGCACGCTTGTGTGGATTCTGTATTCGAACAGAATCCTGCTGCTTGCCCCTCTTTGTCGCAGGTTGGGTATGGGCGAGCTTTGACTCCGGTGCTTCCTGTCCCTCTGGAAGGGCCAGCTTATTTTGTGAGTCACGGAAATCAAAAGTACCCAGAACTGATCGTCGTGCTGCAGGGCGACGGCATCACGATCGACCTGCACGGCGAAACGTTCATAAGCTCCGCCGGCGTGACGAGCTCAACGTTCCCCGCGGTCCCCGACCAGCCGATCACGAGCTTCGAACTGACGCTGCCGCAGGGACCGGACTCGGTGTTTGCCGCCAACGGAGACTTCTGCGCAGCCACGAACACGGTCCTCGTCAAGCGCAGGGTGACCGTCCGCGTCAAGGGCCGCAAGAAGACGGTCGCGCGCAACGTCAAGACCACGGTCACCGCGCCGCTGGTCATGCCGACCGACTTCATCGCGCAGAATGGCGCTGTGCTGACACAGAACACGAAGATAAGCGTCGTGGGTTGCCCTGAAGCGAAGAAGTTGAAGTCGAAGTCAAAGGGCTCTCGGCACCGTAAGTCAGGCAAGCACCATCACTAGGGCCGAACTGATGAGTTTCAGTGCATAGCTCACAGCCGCAACATCGCGATCGTCTTAACGGCGTTGCGGGTCTCCTCGCGCTCACATTGAGCGTGTTGGCGCTCGGGCCGGGGGCCTCGATTGCTTGGGCGACGGTCAAACCGGAAATCGCGGCCGTCTGGTCGAGCGAAGTGGTCGCGACCTCCGCCCGTTTGCGTGCCGAAATCAACCCGGTGAGCTCGACCACCAGCTACCACTTCGACTACATCACCCAGATCGCCTATGAAGCCAACGTGGCGGCCGGCCGCGAAGGCTTCGCCGGCGCCGCCAGGGCGCCCGCGGGGGAGGATGCCTCGATCGGGGAAGGCGCCGCCAAGGTCGCCGTGTTCCAGGCGATCGAGGGCCTCTCGCCCGAAACGGCTTACCGCTACCGCGTCCAGGCCACCGACAGCGCGGGCAGCGAAGCGAGCGCCCCCTACTCCTTCACGACTCAGGGTCTCGGCTCGGGGCAGCTGCTCGCCGATGATCGCGGATGGGAGATGGTATCCCCGATCGAAAAGAACGGCGGCCAGATCCAACTCCCCGGTGAAATCGATGGCGGTGGGGTGCTGCAGGTGGCACCCGACGGCGAAGCCGTGACGTACTCCTCCAATGCGTCCTTCGGCGCGGATGCCCAGGGCGCCCCGGCCGCAAGCCAGTACATATCGCGCCGCACCCTCGGCGGCTGGTTGACCGAAAACATCACGACGCCGATGGTTTCCGGCTCTTACGGCGAAGATCCCAACGGCGTCCCCTACCAGCTCTTCTCCAGCGATTTGGCGCTTGGCATCGTGCTCAACGGCGAGCACTGCCGCGAGCAGGAGCCGACGAGCTGCCCCGTGGCGAACCCGCCGTTGGCGGGCAGCGATGCCCCCCCCGGCTACCAGGACTACTACCTGCGCGACGAAACCGGTGCCTTCACCGCGCTTGTGACGCAGGCGAACAGTCCCTCGCTCACCTAGAGCCCTGACAGTTCGACCTTGCTTTGACGGGCGCCTCCCCCGACCTGAGCCACGTGATCCTTTCGACCTGCGCGAAGCTCACCAGTGAAGCGAGCGAAACGCCCGGCCCGAAGGCTGCGAAGCGCGCGGGGCCAACCTGTATGAGTGGAGCGGGGGTCAGTTGCACCTGTTCAACGTGCTGCCGGGCAAAACCACGGCACCCCGGGCGCGAAGCTCGCCGCCCAGGGCGGCGCCGTATCCGAAGACGGCTCCCGCGTGTACTTCACCGACCAGGGCAACCTCTATCTGCGCGAAGCGGGGACGACATACCGGCCCGACGAAGCCCAGGGTGGCGGCGGCGAATTCCAGACCGCAGTCGCCGATGACTCGCTCGCCTTCTTCACCAAGGCCGGCCACCTCTACCGCTACGACGCCGCCATCCATGCCGCCACCGACCTCACCCCCGTCGGCGGCGTGGTCGGTGTTCTCGGCGCCTCCGAAGACGGCTCCACCGTCTATTTCCAAGACGCGGCGGGCCTCGAGCAGTGGCGCGAAGGCACCACCACCCAGGTCGTCCTCGGCGTCGACACTGTGCAGGAAAGCGACTGCCCGCCCATCACGGGTACCGCGCGGCTAGTGCTGACGGCACCAGCTCGTGTTCCTCTCGCAGGCTCGGCTCACCGGGTATGACAACACACCGTCGAACCAGCCCACTGCGGACAGGTGACCGCTGGGGTGTTCAAGACCGAACCCTGCCAGGAGGTCTTCCTGTATGACGCCGGCTCCAGTGAACTGGTGTGCGTGTCGTGCAACCCGACGGACGAGCGCCCGTCGGGTCCCTCGACGATCCCCGGCGCGATCCCCAACGGCGGACAGACGCCGCCCTCCCGGGCCAGATCGTGACCGACGCCTATAAGCCGCGTGTCCTCTCGGCGAACGGGCGGCGCCTGTTCTTCGACTCCGGCGACGCG
>CAVVTQ010000023.1:0-71264 GCA_963751195.1 uncultured Solirubrobacterales bacterium | reverse complement strand
CGGGCACTATATGCCAGCCGCAGGGCGCAATGCCTGGCGGATCTGCGCGACGGTCACGACCCCGAGCAGCACGCCGTCATCGTCGACGGCCACCATCGCCCCCAAGCGTCCCAACCCTTCGGACCGCAGCAGCGATTCGAGCGGCTGGTCCTGTTCGATGCGGACCGGCAGATTCTCCTCCAGCACGTCGCTCACCGGCAGCGCCGGCCGGCCGGCGGCGATCTCGGCGTCCACGCGTTCGGAGCGCACCACGCCGAGGAAGTGACGGGCGGGGTCGACGACCGCGAACCACGGCCAGCGGTAGCGCAGGAAGAAGTGCTCCTGGGCGTCCAGCAGGCCGGTCTCGGCCGGGATCGTCACCGGCTCGGTGTCCATCACGTCGGCCACCCTCAGCCGCTGGATGCGCTGGTTGACGGTCCCCTGCAGCACCGCGGCGGTGGCGCTCTGGTAGACGAACATCCCCATGAACGCGACGACCAGGCCGCTGAAGTCGCGCAGCGCCAGCAGCACGCCGAGGCCCGCCACCCCCAGCAGCACGCCGAAGCCCTGCCCCACACGCCCGACCACGCGGGTGGCGCGGTTGCGATCGTCGGTGCGCCACCACAGCAGCGCGTGCACGATCTGGGCGCCGTCGAGCGGGAAGGCCGGGATCAGGTTGAGGAGCAGCACCAGCACGTTGAGCGTCGCCACCCAGCTCAGCCACAGCACCACAGGCGTCGTGACCACGCCGCCGCCACCGACGGCGACCGCGAAGAAGTGGTGACTGCTCGCCGCCGCCGCGCCGAGTGCGGTGCTGATCAAGATCACCGCCAGCGTCACGAGCGGCCCGGCCGAGGCGACCCGCAGCTCCACTCCCGCGCGCGGCATCGGGCCGGTGCGAGTGGTGCCGCCGAGCGCCCACAGCTCGATCCCCATCACCGGCACTCCGTTGCGGCGGGCCACCAAAGCGTGGCCGAGCTCGTGCATGATCACCGAGGCGAAGAAGGAGAGCACGATCGCGACCATCACCAGATAGGCGGTGGTGCGCGAGCCCCCGAGCACTTCGTGGAAGTAGGGGGTGAGCGTGTCGGCGAAGTAGATCAGGATCACGCCGAGGATCACGAACCAGCTGATCCCCACCCCGATGCGAATGCCGAAGACACGCGCCAGCTGGAAGTTCCTGCGTACGGGCATAGACCTCAATGGTAGGCCGCGGCTGCCCCGATCCCGGTCAACGATCCCAAAATCCGCGCTCGGCTTGGTGCAGGAATTGGACGCCGCCTCACGCGCCTTGACCACATTGCGGTGCGCAGTGGCCGGACTTACGCCTGCACGCGCCCGCGGGCGATGATCGCCTCGAAGTCCGTCCCCGCCGGCAGCGTGCCGTACTCGAGGCCCGCGTCGCGGCCGAGGCGCGCGGCGCAGAAGGCGTCGGCGACGGCGGGGTCGCCGTAACGCACCAGCAGCGAGCCCTGCAGCGCCAGCGCCATGCTCTCCACGACGCGCCGCGCGCGAGACTCGAGCGTCGCGGGGTCCGCGAACATGTCCTCGAGGCCGTCGAGGTGGACGTCCAGGCGCCGGTCGGAGCCGCGCGCCTGGTCGAGCTCGTGCAGGAACACCTCCAGCGTTCGCGGGGTGCGCACCAGCGCGCGCAGCACGTCGAGGCTCATCACGTTGCCCGAGCCCTCCCAGATCGACGCCAACGGCGCCTCGCGGTAGAGGCGGGGCATCCCCGACTCCTCCACATAGCCGTTGCCGCCGAGGCACTCCAGCGACTCGAAGGCGTGGTTGGGGGCGCGCTTGCACACCCAGTACTTCGACACCGCGGTCGCCAGGCGCTTGAAGAGCCGTGCGTCGCTCTCCTCGTCGCTGCCGGCGAGCGACGAGCCTGGTGGTGGGGGTGGGTGGGTGGGCACCAAATCCTCATCGTAGGCGCGTGCGAGGCGCAGCGCCAGCATCGTCGCGGCCTCCGACTCCACACACAGGTCGGCCAGCACGTTGCGCATCAGCGGCTGGTCGATCAGCCGCTTGCCGAACGCGCTGCGATGCGCAGCGTGGTGCGTGGCGGCCACCACCCCGGCGCGCATCCCCGCGGCGCAGCCGATCACGCAATCGAGGCGGGTGTGCCCCACCATCTCGATGATCGTCGGCACGCCCCGGCCGGGCTCGCCGACCATCCGCGCCCAGGCGCCGTGGAACTCGACCTCGCTGGAGGCGTTGGAGTGGTTGCCGAGCTTGTCCTTCAGGCGCTGGATGTGGAAGGCGTTGCGGCTGCCGTCGCCCAGCACCCGCGGCATCAAAAAGCAGGAGGGGGCTTCGGCGGGGCTCTCCTCGCCCGCCTGCGCGAGCACGAGGAAGATGTCGGACATCGGCGCCGAGCAGAACCACTTGTGGCCGGTGATCTCGTACTCGGCGCCGGCGCCCCCACCGTTCAACGGGTGCGCGACGGTCGTGTTGGCGCGCACGTCCGAGCCACCCTGCTTCTCGGTCATCGCCATACCGGCGATCGCGCTGCCCTTCTCGGCGGCGGGCACGAGATCAGGGTTGTATGTCGTGGCGGTGACCAGTGGCTCCCACTCAGCCGCCAGCTCCGGCTGCGCGCGCAGCGCGGGCACCACCGCGAAGGTCATCGTGATCGGGCAGGCAAAGCCGGCCTCGGCCTGCATCGCGGTCATGTACAGCGCGGCGCGGGCGACGTGCGCGCTGGGCTCGGAGCTCGTCCACGGCAGCGAGTGCAGCTCGTGTTCGACCCCCATCCGCATCAGGTTGTGCCATGCGGGGTGGAACTCGACCTCGTCGATGCGGTTGCCGTAACGGTCGTGCGTGTGCAGTGCCGGCTTGTTCTCGTTGGCCAGACGGCCCCACGACTGCTGCGGTTCGCCGCCGACGAAGCGTCCCAAGGCGGCGGCGCGCTCGCGCGCCCAGCCGCCGCCCTCGCGCTCCAGCGCCTCGACCAAGGGCAGGTTGCTGGAGAAGACGTCCACGCCCTCCAGCAGCGGCGCCTGGTTGGCGACCTCGTGGGTCTTCCATGGCGGCGGACCGCCGGCGTGCGTTGCGGCGGGGTGTGGTGTCCTCAACGACGCTACGTCCTCACCGGGCGAGCCGAAGCCGGCGGTCTGTGACACGGTGGCCATCGCTCCGACAGGTTACCGGCTCGCGATAGCATCGCCGCGCCGAATCTTCCGCGACAGCAACATCCCCTCCCCCCCTAAACCTCCCGCTCTCGATAGAGGACCCGCCAATGACCAAGATCAAGGTGCAAAACCCAGTCGTCGAGCTCGACGGCGATGAGATGACACGGATCATCTGGTCGTTCATCAAGGAGCAGTTGATCCTCCCCTACCTGGATGTCGAGCTCGAGTACTACGACCTCGGAATCGAGCACCGCGACGCGACCGCCGACCAGGTGACTGTGGATGCGGCCAAGGCGATCAAGCGCCACGGGGTTGGGGTCAAGTGCGCGACGATCACCCCCGACGAGGCGCGGGTGGAGGAGTTTGGGCTGAAAGGTATGTACCGCTCGCCCAACGGCACCGTGCGCAACATCCTCGGTGGGGTGATCTTCCGCGAGCCGATCGTGATCGCCAACATCCCGCGACTGGTGCCCGGCTGGAGGAAGCCGATCGTGATCGGCCGCCACGCGTTCGGCGACCAGTACCGGGCAACCGACATGGTCGTTCCCGGCGCGGGCAAGCTGACGCTCGCCTTCACCCCCGCCGACGGTGGGCAGCCGATCGAGCTCGACGTCTACGACTTTCCCGGCGGGGGGGTGGCGCTTGCGATGTACAACCTCGACGACTCGATTCGCGACTTCGCCCGCGCTTCGCTGCGCTACGGACTGGAGCGCGGCTATCCGGTGTACATGTCCACCAAGAACACGATCCTCAAACGCTACGACGGGCGCTTCAAAGACATCTTCGCCGAGGTGTACGAGGCGGAGTTCAAGTCCGACTTCCAGGCCGCCGGCATCACCTACGAACATCGGCTGATCGACGACATGGTCGCCGCCGCCATGAAGTGGGAAGGTGGCTATGTGTGGGCTTGCAAGAACTACGACGGCGACGTGCAATCGGACACCGTCGCCCAGGGCTTCGGCTCGCTGGGGCTGATGACCAGCGTGCTGATGACCGCCGACGGGAAAACCGTCGAGGCGGAGGCCGCGCATGGCACGGTCACCCGCCACTACCGACTGCACCAGCAGGGCAAGCCGACCTCCACCAACCCGATCGCCTCGATCTTCGCGTGGACGCGTGGTCTGTCCGCGCGGGGGCGGATGGACGGCACACCCGAGGTGACGCGCTTCGCCGAGACGCTCGAGCGGGTATGTGTAGAGACGGTCGAAAGCGGCAAGATGACCAAGGACCTCGCGCTGTTGATCGGCCCCGAGGAGCCATGGCAGACCACGCAGGAGTTCCTCGCCTCGATCGACGAGACCCTGCAAAAGGCAATGGCTTAGAACGGCTCAGACGCCATCCATAGGCTCGGCAAGGGCTAACACCACCCACCACAACCGATGCACCCCGCTGTAGCACCCGACACCCCAAGCACCCAAACCACCCACTTCCAGGAGATGAACCGTTGAGCAATCCCATACGAGTCACCGTCACCGGCGCCGCCGGTCAGATCGGATACAGCATCGTCTTTCGCATCGCCTCAGGTCAGCTGCTGGGTCCCGAGCAGCCGGTGGATCTGCGCCTGCTGGAGATCCCCCCGGCGATGGGCGCGCTGGAGGGAGTCGCGATGGAGCTGATCGACTGCGCCTTCCCGCTGCTCGCCGGACTCGACCTGCATGATCAACCGGCGGATGCGTTCGATGGCACCAACGTCGCGCTGTTGGTCGGCTCGCGCCCCCGCACGAAGGGCATGGAGCGCGCCGAGCTGCTCAGCGCCAACGGCGAGATCTTCACCGTTCAGGGCAAGGCGCTGAACGCCGCCGCCGCGCCCGACGTGCGGGTGCTGGTGGTGGGCAACCCCGCCAACACCAACTGCCTGATCGCGATGAACAACGCACCCGACATCCCCCGCGAGCGCTTCACCGCGATGCTGCGCCTCGACCACAATCGCGCGGTCGCGCAGCTCGCCGCGAAGCTCGGCGCCCCGGTGAGCGACATCTCCCAGATGGGCGTGTGGGGCAACCACTCCCCGACGATGTACCCCGACCTGTTCCACGCGAAGGTCGGCGACCAGGTGGCCGCTGACGCGGTCGACGACCAGGCGTGGATCGAACAGCAGTTCCTCCCTGGTGTGGGCAAACGCGGCGCGGCGATCATCGAGGCGCGCGGCGCCTCCTCGGCGGCCTCCGCCGCCAACGCGGCGATCGATCACGTGCACGATTGGGTGCTCGGCACCGACGGCGGCTGGGTCTCGATGGGCGTTCCCTCCGACGGCTCCTACGGAATCCCCGAGGGCCTCATCTGCGGCGTCCCCTGCACGTGCGCCGGCGGCGAGTGGTCGATCGTGGAGGGTCTCGACCTCGACCCGTTCTCCCGCGCACGCATCGACGCAAGCGTCAACGAGCTCCAGGAAGAGCGCACCGCGGTGCAGGAGCTCGGTTTGATCTGAGTTTGGTCTGAACCCAATCACCCCAAAAAACAGCCCCGGCGTTTCGCACGCCGGGGCTGTTGTACATCTGGAGTCCCCTATCGACCAATTTGTGCGACTACGCCAAGGCCGACGGATCGTCGTTCCTGGCAAGGACGCAAGGAGCGAAGTGTGCTCCGCACACGAGCAACTGAGGACGCCGCCAGGGGCGACGAGACTAGGCCTTGGGGTGCCAGCCGCGGCCTTGCTTGGTTACCTTGCCTTCCTCCTCGAGGATCGGCAGCACACGGTAGAGATAGTTCTGCTTGATACCCATGCGGGCGGCCAGCTCGGGGATCGTGATGCCGGCCTGCTCCTGCACGAAGGCGAGTGCCTGCGCGGCGCGCGTGCCACTGCCTTTGCGGCGGCCGGCTTTGCGTTTCGCGCCTCCGCGCCCCGCCGCCTCTGTCGTTGTCGCTGTCGCTGTCGCCGGAGCGGCAGCCGCTTTTTTGGTTTTGGTTTTCGAGCCACGCGGCCGGCCCGGTCCGCGGCGGCCTGGTACTTTGCGGGCCGCTTTGGCGGTTTTGGCGGCGGCTTTGGGCGTAGAAACGGCGGGGGCGGCAGCCGACCTACCCAAGCCGTCGAGCGCGGCGACGGCTGCCTCCAGCCGCTGGTACTCCTCCACCAGGGGCTGCAACTCGGCCAGCCGATCGGTGATCTCTCGGTGCTTCTCGTCAAGGAAGTCGGTCACAGTTGATCCTGTTCACTCGGATTGCGTGATTTTCATCACGATTTGTTGAGTTCACCTTACAACATTCACACGTCGGCTACCGTCGCGCAAGCCGACTGTCAGGTCGGAGCGAATCGATGTGACGGTCACGCGGTGGGTACTCGTGCCTCGATTCTTGCTCGCCCGTCTCATCCTCATCCCACAGACCGGCCGAGCGGGTGGGCTCCGATCGAGCATCCACCGTTACGTGAGCCTCATCGTCAAATGGCCTTGTGAACCTCACCGTTGAGTGGTCTTGGGAGCCGCTGTACCGCCATTCTCGAGCAGCTCGCGCAGGCGCTCGATCGTGCGCCGCGCCTCCCGCTCGGGCATTCCTCCCACCAGCGCACGCGAGGCGAGCGCTCCGACCGGCCCGAGCGGGGGACGAAACTCGTTGCGATAGTCGAAGTACGTGCCATCGCCCTCCGGGCGCAGCTCGTATTCGGTGTGAGCGCGCGAGCGGGCGGGTCCGCGACCCTCCCACACGGCCAGCCGGCACGGTTGGCATCGCACCAGACGCCAATGAACGTCGAGGCTCACCCCGCGCAAATGCACCTGTTGCCCCATCTCGTACCCCACCTCGGGCGACCCCTCGTCGGCCCATCGCAGCGCGCGGTGAATCGTGACCCACTCGCCGAGGCGCCGGGGATCCATCACAGTCCTCCACACCTCCTCCGGAGGCGCGGCGATGTGCGCGGAGATAGAGATGACACTCATCGCGCGGCGAGCGGCTCAACCGCCTCCCACTCACCCAACGCGTGCTCGACAGCGTCGTCGAAGGAGTGCCGCCGCACCCCCAGCAACTCGGCGGCGTGGTCGTCGACGGGCAGCAGATCCCCCTGGAGTCCCTCCATCAGCGGCAGCACCAGCGCAGGATCCTCTCCGGCCAGGGCCGCGGCGAGGCGGGCCACGAGCGGTGTCATTGTCACCCTCAATCCGACGATCGGCCGGGGAAGCACCAGCAGCTCTGCGATGCGCCGCATCATCTCCTCATAGGTGAGCGCCTCCGGCCCACCGATCTCGAGCGTGCGACCGCTCGCACTTGGGAGACGAGCGGCGGCGGCGAGCATCTCGAGCGTGTCGCGCACGTCGATCGGCTGCGTGCGAAACCCGCGCCACGCCGGCAGGGTCAGCACCGGCACCCGCTCCACCAGTCGCACCAGCAGGCGGAAGGAGCGCGACCGCGCACCAATCACAATCGAGGCGCGCAGGGCGACGGAGTCGGGAACATGCTCGAACAGGATCTCCTCCACCTCGGCGCGGCTGGCCAGATGAGGCGAGGTGGAGCCTGAGCGCGGGAGCAGGCCGCCGAGATAGACGATCCGTTCCACACCGGCGCGCTGGGCGTACGCGGCGAAGGTGCTGGCCGCCAGACGCTCGCGCTCGGCGAAGCCGCGCGGCGACGGGGTGTCCGTCGGGCCGCTTTCCATCGAGTGGATCAGGTAGTAGGCCACCTCCACTCCCTCGAGCGCAGCGGCGAGTCCTTCACCAGTGAGGACGTCGCCGCGCACCACCTCGATCGTAGGAATCCCGGGTGGTGCTTCGCGAGTGGAGCGCGTTGCGCGCATCGAGGATGCCCGCAACGCGCCGTGCGGCGCCTCGTTCGCACTGGCTCCACGATGTGCCGCGAGTGCGCTGTGTACGCGTGCGGGCTCACGCGCCAGGGCGCGCAGCTCGTGTCCTTCGGCGAGCAGCGTGGGGGTAAGCGCCGAGCCGATGAAGCCGCTGGCGCCCGTAAGGAGAATGCGCATCACCAGTAATAATGACGCGCGTGCCGCCGTCAGATATCGAGCTCGCCTCGCAAGCGCCGTCGCGATGCGATCTGGCGATCGTCGGCGGCGGGATCGTCGGCCTGGCGCTGGCGCGTGAGCTGACGCGCCGCCACCCGCGCCTGTCGGTGTCCGTGCTCGAGCGCGAGGCCGAGCTTGGCGTGCACCAGACCGGCCACAACTCCGGGGTGATTCACGCCGGCGTCTACTACCAGCCGGGCTCGCTGAAGGCGCGTTTGTGCGTGGAGGGCGCACGCGAGCTGTACGAGTACTGCGAGCAGCGGGGGATCGCTCACGAGCGCTGCGGGAAGGTGATCGTCGCGACCGGCGCCGGCGAGCTGGGGCGTCTGGATGAGCTCGAACGCCGTGGCAAGGCCAACGGCGTTCCCGGGCTGCGCCGCATCGACGCCGCCGGCATCGAGGCGCTCGAGCCACACGCGCGGGGGATCGCCGGGCTGCACTCCCCTGGCACGGGCATCGCCGACTTCGCCGCGGTCGCACGCTCCTACGCACGTGACGTGCTCGACGCGGGCGCCACGGTGGCGAGGAGCCGCGGCGTCGAGGGAGTCTCCGTGGTGGGGCGCTCGCTGCGCCTCACTCACGCGCACGGGGTCACCGAGGCCGGCAACGCGGTCTTCTGCGCCGGCGCGTGGGCCGATCGCCTCGCTGTCGCCGCCGGCGCCGATCCCGATCCGCGCATCGTGCCGTTCCGCGGCGCCTACCTGCGCCTGGCGCCCGCGCGCCGTGAGCTGGTCCGCACGCTTATCTACCCCGTGCCGGACCCATCGCTGCCGTTCCTCGGCGTTCACCTGACCAAGCACATCGACGGCGATGTGCTGATCGGACCGACGGCGCTGATGGTCGGCGCCCGCGACGCCTACAGCCTCGCGACACTCAGGCGCCGGGACCTGCTCGACACGCTCGCCTGGCCCGGCACGTGGCGGATGCTCGCGAAGTGGTGGCGGACCGGAGTCAGCGAACTGCGCCATGCCGCCCTGCGCTCCGCCTTCGTCGGTGCCGCCGCTCGCTACGTGCCGGATCTGCGGGTCGACGACGTGCAACCCGCCTTCGCCGGCATTCGCGCCCAGGCGCTTGGCCGCGACGGCAAGCTGGTCGACGACTTCGTCTTCTCCCATACCGAGCGGGCGTTGCACGTGCGCAACGCGCCCTCGCCGGCCGCCACCTCCTCGCTGGCGATCGCCCGCCACGTCGCCGACCGCGCGGACGAGGCGTTCGGGCTCGCGGGTTGAGGCATCCTCGAGCGGCGAGCCCCCCGCGCGTCGCCGACCGCGCCCGGGCACGTGGTTCGTCCGGTGAGAGCGGCAGAGAAGCTCGGAAAATGCGGTGTGCCCCGAGCGATTGTCACAGGAAAGTGACGTTATGCCAGCTCTTTCCGGGGTATAAAAAAATTTCCCTGCGATTTGCGAGAAGGGCCCTTGAGCGAAGCGTCGGCGGGTGCTTTGATCCCCACCGTCGTCAGTTGATCTCGCCCACCCGCAGCCGGGTGGGGCGGATGTCGAAAACACTCGAAGATGGGGAGTTGCCTTGGCGCAGGGAAGGACGAGCGCGCGCGTTGCCGCGCGCAAAGTGACTTGCGAGGAATGCTATTTCAAGCGCAACATGCTCTGTGCGCTCGATCTGACGGAGCCGTGCGCCACGTTCCGGCCCCACGCCGCCCAGCTCAAACCGCCGCCGCAGCTGCGCTTCGTCTTCCGCCAGGAGCGCACGCGCGCCGCCTGGGCCTTCCCCACCGCCCAGGAACAGGCCGCGCTGCACGCATAGCGCTTCGCCGGAGGGGTATATTGGGGTGGACCCACGGTAACCAAGCTCCAAGTAGAGGCGGTGGCTGCATGGCGGCAAAAGAGAGCATCGGCAAGGCTTCGGCGGCGGCCCGCGCCGCTCATGACAACCAGTATGTGAAGCGCATCATCGAGGACGAGGAGCTGCGCGGCAGCCTGCTCGCGGCTTACCTCGCCGCACGCAGGGCTTACGGGCGGATGAGCAACGGCACGCCGGCGACCAAGGCGCTGTTCGAGGATCGCAAGCTCCAGCGCGAGCTCGTCGAGGCGGTGGGCGCTCTGCGCGACGCGAGCACCGCGCTCAAAGAGCCCCGCAAGCGCAAGCGCCGCCGCGGGGGCTTCGGCCGCGCGCTGATGCTTGCGCTCGTGGCGGGCGTGCTCGCGCTCGCGCTCAGCGAAAGCCTGCGCTCGAAGGTGCTCGACATGCTGTTCGGGGCCGAGGAGGAGTTCGACTACAGCTCGACCACGATGCCGGCGCAGGAGGCGCCGAGCTCAGTGGGCGCACCCGCCGCCTGAGGCCGCTGACTAGGCCTCACCGGCGACCTGAGGCTGCATTAGGACGATGGCTTCCGCGGTGGAGAGCGGCTCGCGCGGCCGGGGCGCCAGACCGCTCTCGGGCGAGCGCGCGCAGCGGATCGTGGAGGCGATGCGCCGCAGCGTCGCCCAGCACGGGACGGCGGGCTCCACCTTCGAGCGCGTCGCACGCGAGGCCGGGGTGTCGCGGGGCCTGCTGCACTACTACTTCGGCACCAAGGAGCGGCTGCTCGCGGAGGCCGTGCGGCGCGACTGCCAGCTGCGCCTGGAGCGCCTGGAGCAGCAGCTCGTGGGGGCGCAGACGGCCGATGACTTCATCGGCCTGATGGCACAGCACCTGCAGGACGCGATTCACGAGGATCCCGATTTCATCACGCTTCTGTTCGAGCTGTTCACGCTCTCGCGACGCAACGACGAAATCGCCACGGAGTACGCCAACCTGATGCGCACGATGCGCGAGCAGGTCGCGGGGATGCTCACGGGGGCACAGGACGAGGGCGTGCTGCGCTTGCACGCCGATCCGGAGGCGATCGCCGAGATCCTCTTCTCGCTCGGCGACGGGTTTGCGCTGCGGATGCTCACCGAGCCCGACCGCGACTTCACCGCGACGATTCGCGCCGGCATCGTCAGCGCGCGCGCGCTGCTGGCGGATTGAGCCGTATCGCCCGCCGGCCTCCCCCTTCGCGCTTGGCACTCCTATAATCCGAGTGCCAATGCCGATCTACGAGTACCGCCGCCCGGACGGGAGCACCTTCGAGATCCTCCAGTCGTTCTCCGACGAGCCTCTCGCCAAGGACCCGGAGACCGGCGTGAAGGTGCAGCGTGTGTTGCACGCGCCCGCGGTGCACTTCAAGGGCAAGGGCTTCTACAACACCGACTACGGCACTCGCAAACGCCAGCGCGAGAACGCGGCGGCAGCCGAGAGCTCCTCTGGCTCGACCTCCTCCACGGCCTCCTCCTCCAGCGGCGACAGCGGGGCCTCCGCCGACGGCAAGAGCTCCTCGCCCTCCGAGAGCGGCTCGAAGTCCGACCGAGATTCCTCGAGCTCGAAGTCCGACCGGGGCTCCTCGAGCTCGAAGTCCGGGCAGAGCTCCTCCGCCAAGAAGTCCGAGCCGGCAGCGGCCAAGAAGAGTTGAGCCGAAGGCCGCCGGGCGACGGCGGATGGACCGAGCCGGGCAGACGCGGCTACCCCGCCATGAAGCGCGCCACCGCGGCGCGCTTCGCTTCTTCGGAGACCGTCAGGCCTTCTTCGCCGTCCGGCAGCCTGATCTGGCCGGTGGGCGCCAGCAGGTGGGTGGGGCTGGAGCCTCCGACCTCGAGCGCCGCGAACAGCGCGAGCAGTTCGGGGCCGCTCATGTCGGAGATGATCGTGGGCGGGGCGTTCCAGGCGATCAGCGGCAGACGTAGGAAGCTGGAGAAGGAGAGCAGTTGCGACTTCATGTCCAGCAGCAGTTTCTGCTGGCGTTCCTCGCGTTGGAGGTCGGTCTGCTGGGGAGCACAGCGGTTCTCACGGGTGCGCGCCAGCGCCAGCGCTTCCCTGCCGTCGAGGTGGTGGGTGCCGGCGGAGAGGCGCAGCGTGAAGCCGCCGTCGGCGGAGCCGCCGTCGAGGTATGACACCACGCAGCCGCCGGTGTAGGTGATGCCCCCCATCGCTTCCACCAGTTCGGGGAAGTTTTCGAAGTTGACCTCGATCACGTGGTTGATCGGGATTCCGAGATAGTGCTTGATCACCGAGATCGACTCCGCGGGCCCGCCGAAGGCGTAGGCAGCGTTGATCTTCTGCGGCCCGTGCCCGGGGATTTCGATCACCGTGTCGCGGGGGATCGACAGACGCGCCGCGTGCCCACCGCCGGTACGGATCAGCATGATCGAGTCCGAGCGGCTGGGCCCGTCGATGTCGGCACCCGGTTCCCTCGAATCCCTCTGGCGTTTGTCGGAGCCCAGCACGAGGATGTTGTTGGCGGAGGTGAGCAGGAAGCCCGCGGGTTCGAGCTGGCTGGCCACGTTGGCCGGCGGGGAGACGCGCCGGAAGTGAGAGCTGACAAGGAACAGCACGAGCGAGAGCGCCACCCAGCCGACGGCCACCGCGAGCAGCCCGAGCACGACGCGCTTGGGGGTGACCCGCCGCCACCGCGAAGGCTTCGCGCCGGGCGCGGTGCCTTGGCGAGGTGGCCGCCGAGGCGGCGGCGGGCCTCCTCGACTGTCGTCTAACAGGCTGCCCCCGCTGCCACGCGCGGGCTCGGCGGGCCCGTTCCCGCCCTCCTCTCCAGAGCTCGGGCGCAGCAGCTTGCGCCCCGCGCGGTAGCGGGTGTACTGCGGCTTGGGGTCGGTCTCGTTAGCCATCGACGCTCTCTATATTGGCCCAATGCCAGGCGAGAGGGTGACGCAGGCCGCCGAAGGCGGCCGAGCCGGGCCCCTCTTCTTAATCGAGACGCGCGGGTTGGGCGGGCGCCTGCAAACGGGAGGCTGGTCGTGTGCCCCACGCCGATCGGCAATCTCGAGGATGTGACGCTGCGCGTGCTGCGAACCTTGAGCGAGGCCGACGTGCTCGCCTGCGAGGACACGCGCCACACTCGGATCCTGCTCGATCGGCACGGGATTCGGGCGGCGCGGTTGGTGAGCCTGCACGAGCACAACGAACGCGCGCGCGTCCCCGAGCTGGTGGCACTGGCAGGTACGGGAGAGACGGTCGCGCTGGTCAGCGATGCCGGTATGCCGGTGATCTCGGATCCCGGTTTCCTGCTGGTGCGCGAGTGTCTGGCGGCGAGCATCGCGATCGAGGTGTTGCCCGGGGCGAGCGCGGTGCCGGTCGCCCTGGTGGCCTCCGGCCTGCCGGCGTCCCGCTGGTGCTTCGTCGGGTTCCTGCCACGCAAGCGCGGTCAGCGGGAACGCCTGCTGGCGGACGCCACCGACACGCTCGTGGCGTTCGAATCTCCCCGGCGTCTGTCAGCCACGCTCGACATGCTCGCGCTGGCCGATCCGCAGCGCCCCGTGGCGGTGTGCCGCGAGCTGACCAAGCTGCATGAGGAAGTCGCGCGCGGGTCGGCGGCCGAGCTCGCCGAGCGCTACCGCGAGCGCCCCCCGAAGGGAGAGGTCGTGCTGGTGGTGGGACCCGCAGGCTCAACGAGTAGCCTGGGCGGGCAACGTCCTTGGCGGTAGGGCGACGCCCCCTACCGCCCACCCCCCTGCGGCGAGATGAGCTTCTACGTAACCACCCCGATCTACTACGTCAACGCGGCCCCTCACCTGGGGCACGCGTACACGACGATCGCCGCCGACGTGCTGGCGCGCCACCACCGCCAGCGCGGCGAGCGGGTGTTCTTCCTGACGGGCACCGACGAGCACGGGGAGCCGGTGGCGGATGCGGCACACGCGCTGGGGATCGAGCCCCAGGAGCTGGCGGATCGCAACGCCGAGCGCTTCCGCGCGCTGGCGCCGCGACTGGGCGCGTCCAACGACTTCTTCATCCGCACGACCGACCCCCAGCACATGGCGAAGGTGCAGGAGATCCTCACCCTGGTGCGGGACAACGGGTACGTGTACAAGGGCACCTACGAGGGCTGGTACTGCCCGCGCTGCGCCGACTTCAAGGCGGACAACGAGATCGAGGAGGGCCGCCGTTGTCCGATCCACCACATCGAGCTGGTGCGCGAACAGGAGGACAACTACTTCTTCAAGCTCTCCGCCTTCCAGGACCAGCTGGAGCGCCTGTACGCCGAGCGCGAGGACTTCGTCGCTCCCCGCACGCGCTACAACGAGGCGCTGGCGTTCATCCGCTCGGGCCTGCGCGACGTGCCGCTCACGCGCCACAAGCTGACGTGGGGCGTGCCGGTGCCGTGGGACCCCGAGCACGTCTTCTACGTGTGGTTCGACGCGCTGCTCAACTACTACTCGGCGCTCTCCTACGCGCCGGCGCCGGTCGGTGTCGCGGCGGATTCGAATCCCGCCCCGGCTATCGACGTGAGCACCGACCTCGTATCGACGTTCTGGCCTGCCGACTACCACCTGATCGCCAAGGACATCCTGCGCTTCCACGCGATCTACTGGCCGGCGCTGCTGCTGGCCGCCGAGCTCGAGCTGCCGCGCCGCCTATTCGTCCACGGCTACCTCCTGATGGAGGGGGAGAAGATGAGCAAGTCGCTGGGCAACGTGCTCGACCCATTCACGGTGATCGAGCGCTTCGGGGCTGACGCGCTGCGCTTCTACCTGCTGCGCGACGTGCCCTTCGGCCAGGACGGATCTGTCTCCACAACCGCCTTCGAGCAGCGCTACGAGAGTGAGCTCGCCAACGAGTACGGCAACCTCGCCAGCCGCACGCTGGCGATGGTGCGCCGCTACCGCGACGGCGTGCTACCCGCGGCGCCGATCGACCCCGAGCTGGCCGGCGACTTCGAGGGCCTCGCCGCTGAGGTGTGCGAGCTGCTCGACCGCGCCGAGCTCACGCAGGCGCTCGATGCGATCTGGCAGCGGGTGCGGCGCCTCAACCGCTACGTCGAGGAGCAGGCACCATGGGTGCTGGCCAAAGACCAGGCCCGCGCAGACGAGCTCGACCGCGTGCTGCGCTCGCTCGCCGAGGGGCTTCGCGTGCTCGCGGTGCTGCTGTGGCCATATATGCCCGGCAGCTGCGAGCGGCTGCTGAGAGCGCTGGGTGCCCCGGAAATGTCGTTTGCCGCGGCGGAGCTTGGAGCCGGGCGAATCGAGCGCATACATACGCTGGACTCGCTGTTCCCCAAGGACCTGCAGTGATTGACTCGCACACCCACCTGGACCTCTGCGAGCCCCCCAACACGGAGCTGGTGGCCGCGGCGGAGCAGGCGGGGGTGACGCGGATCCTCACCGTCGGCACGGGCAGCGACTCCTGCCGCGCGGCGCTCGCGGCGGCGGAGGCGTTCCCCCAGGTGTACGCCGCGGTCGGCCGCCACCCCAACTACGCGACCGGCTTCGACGATGCCGCCCTGCGGGAGCTGCACGCGCTGGCCGCCCACCCCCGCTGCCTGGCGATCGGGGAGACGGGTCTCGACTACTACCGCGACTACGCTCCGCGAGCGGACCAGGAGCGCGCGTTCGCCGCCCAGATCGAGCTCGCGCGCGAGGTGGGCAAGCCGCTTGTGATCCACACGCGCGCCGCGGTGCAGGACACACTCGCGCGGCTTGCGGCACAGGCCGAGGGGGTGAGCGTGGTGATGCACTGCTTCTCGATGCCCGCGCATCTGGAGGAGTGCTTGGAGCGCGGCTACGCGATCTCCTTCGCTGGCAACGTCACATACAAAAGCGCCGCCGAGCTCGCCGACGCCGCGCGGCGGGTGCCTGACGAGCGCCTGCTGATCGAGACCGACGCCCCTTATCTCACGCCCCAGAAGGTGCGCAAGCACCCCAACCAATCCGCGTTCGTCGCACACACCGCCGCCTTCCTCGCCGAGCTGCGGGGTGTGTCGGTGGAGGAGTTGGGGACAGTTGTGACGGAAACCGCCGCGCGCGTGTTCGGGTGGTGAGTGGGATGGGCGCCGTGCGGCATCGCTCGCAAGGCAGCGGCCCCACCGAGCCAAGGTCGCTCTCCAGCGCGTCAAGCTCGGCCACTCCTAAGAGGACCTCGGACGCGCAGGACGTACCCACCCAGCCCACACTACGCCGGCTGCGCCAGTTCGACGTGCGCCCCGACCGCGAGCTCGGGCAGAACTTCCTGGTCGACTCCAACATCCTCGGGGTGATCGGCGGTATCGCGGAGCTCTCCGACGCGGACGTCGCGCTCGAGATCGGCGGCGGCGTGGGGGTGCTCTCCGAGTATCTTGCCGCGCGCGCCGCACACGTGCACGTGGTCGAGATCGACCTGCGTCTGCGTGACGCGCTGAATGACGCCATCGCCCCTTTCACCAATGTCACACTCCATTGGGGCGACGCGCTGACAGTGGACCTCGCGGGGATGCGCCCCGCCCCCACGAAGGTGATCGCCAACCTGCCCTACGGCGTCGCCGCCACCGCGCTGCTGCGCACGATCGAGGCGCTGCCCACGGTCACGCGCTGGGTGGCGATGGTGCAGCGCGAGGTCGGCCAGCGGCTGGCCGCCGATCCGGGCGGCCGCGACTATGGGGTGCCCTCGGTGCTCGCCCAGCTCGCCTGCCGCGTGCGCGTTGCCCGGGCGATCCCCCGTACCGTCTTTCGCCCTGTGCCCAACGTGGATTCGGTGTTGGTCGAGCTGACCCGCACCGGACCTGCTGCCACGCCCGCGCTGCGCGCGCTCGTCGCCGGGGCCTTCGCCCACCGACGCAAGGCGCTGGCGCGCACGCTTACGCTGGCCGGTGTGGCGGAGCGCGAGCAGGTGCGCGCGGCCCTGGCCAGCATGGGACTCCCGCTGGATGTCCGTGCCGAGCGGTTGTCCCCGCAAGAGTTCGTGGCGCTCGCGGAGGCGTTGGGCCAGTGAGCGCCCGGCCACTGCATGCGTTGGCTCCGGCCAAGATCAACCTCGGCCTGTTCGTCGGCCCCACCCGCGCCGACGGCCGCCACGAGCTGACGACCGTGATGCAGTCGATCTCGCTGGCGGACGAGCTCACACTGCAGGCCGCGCCCGATCCCGACGCGAGCGGCGACGTCGTGGTGTGTCCCGAGGTGCCCGGCCCACCCTCCGAGAACCTTGCCGCCACGGCGCTCGCCGCGTTCCGGGCCAGCACCGGCTGGGATGCGCCGCCGCTGCAACTGCGCATCGTCAAGCACGTCCCGGTCGCCGCCGGTTTGGGCGGTGGCTCGGGCGATGCCGCCGCCGCGCTGCGTCTCGCCGCCACCGCCTCGGGGTTGGGCGACCACGCCCTCCTCGAAGAGATCGCCCGCACGCTCGGCGCCGATGTGCCCGCCCAGGTACTGCCCGGACGGTGGCTGGCCCGCGGGGCCGGGGAGGAGTTGCAGGCGCTACCCGATCCAGCGATCCCCCTCGGGGTGCTAGTGCTGCCGATCGCCCGCGCGCTTACCACCGGCGAGGTGTACGCGCAGGCCGACCGCATGGGCCTCGTGCGTGGGCGGACGGAGCTCGAGGACGCTCACCGCGCGCTCACCGACGCGCTCGCCGACGGCTCCCCCCTACCGCCCGCGGAGCTCTTGCGCAACGACCTCGAGGGCGCCGCCCGCGCGCTCTGCCCCGAGATCGACGCCGCCCTGATGGAGGCCCGCGCGATCGGTGCCGATGCGGCGTTTGTGAGCGGCTCCGGCCCCACAGTGCTGGGGCTCTTCGCCGGGTCGCGCGGCCCCGCCCGCGCACGCGCGGCCACGCGCGCCCTGGCTGAGCGCCTGCCCGCGCCGCTCGCCGCGGAGGCGGTCACGGCGGACTTCGCGCGCGTGGCTCCCACCGACTCCTCCGCACGGTAGGCAGTGACCGATTACGAATGGCCCATGCCAAAAGGTCCTCCCAATCCACCATGCGATGGACCTGGCTGCGTCGCCCGTGCGGGCAACCTCTCGGTAAGTAACAATTAGAAGCTCGATGACCGAAACCGACATCACCTACCTCATTGCCGTCTGCGCGGCGGTGTGCAGCCTGGCGCTGTTCGCCGGCCTGATCCTCGCCCCCGCCTGGTCGGCCTACTCGCGCATCTGGGAGCGCGTGGCGGCGAGCATCCTCTCGCTGTACGTGCTCGGGGTGCTCGTCGGCGTCGGCGTGGCCGGCGGGCTTGCCGTCGTCTACTTCTGGGTCTGACTCCGATGGCCGAGATCTCTGCCCTCGATGCCGTCACCGAGGCGGTCGAGTCGGGCGCAGGGCTGCCCGAGGTGGTGCGCGCGGCCGCGCGTGCGCTCGACGCCAGCCTCGCCGTCACCGACGCGCAGGGGGGGACGCTGGCGGTGGCGGCCCGCTCGCCCGCGGAGGAGCGTTCGCTGCTGGCGGGCGGCGACGGCGTGAGCAGCATCCCCCTGCGGGTCGCCGACGCCGTGGTGGGGTCCCTACACGTGCGCGCACGCGCCGAGCCCTCCGCCTCGATGCGGCGCCTGCTCGTGACGATGATCGCCTCGGAGGTCGAACGTGTGCGCGCGCCCGGCCGCGCCTCCGAGAACGCGGCCGCCGACTTCCTGCGCGCGATCCTCGCGCGTGAGCTGGGAGGCGGCGAAGAGCTGCTGGCGCGCGGGCGCGAGCTCTCGCTGGAGCTCCAGGACGGCGCCAGCATGATCGTCGCCCGTGCTCACCCCCAGGCGCCGACCGAGGAGGGGTGGCGTTCGCGCGTGCGGGCGGTCGCCGAGCGTGGCGCTCGCGCCGTGGCGAGCCGCTCGATCGCCGCCCTCACCGAGCGCGAAGGGGGCGTGCAGAGCCCTTCCCGCGGCGCCGCGTCCGCGGGGCGGAGCAGGACACCCGGCCCGGAGGGCTGGGTCGGGCTGGGCGGCGGCGCGGCCGGCGCGGAAGTGCTGCTGCTGGTGCCCGGCGGTGAGGAGGCCCTCGCCGCGCGCGCCGCCGAGTCGGTGTTACGCGAGCTGCAGGCCGGGCTGGCCGGCTGCACCTTCGCGGTCGGGCGCAGCCGTATCGCCGAGGAGCCCTCCGACCTGCCGCGCGCCGCCAGCGAGGCGCTGCTCGCCGCGAACGTCGCCGAGGGCGGGGCGCAGGAGGGGGCGCTGGCGTTCGAGCAGACCGGCGCCTACCGGCTGCTGCTCTCCACGATGAGCGACAACCCCCGTGAGCTGCAGCGCTTCTACGCCGAGACCGTCGAGCCGCTGGTCGCCTACGACGAGCAGTACGAGACCGAGCTGGTGCGCACCCTCGAGACGTTCCTCGACGCCGACGGCAACGTCGCGGGCACCGCGCAGCGCCTGTTCACCCACCGCCACACGATCTACTACCGCCTCGAGCGCGTACGCGAGCTCTCCGGCCTGGACGTCGGCTCCAGCGACGGCCGCGAGAAGCTTTCGCTTGGGCTGAAGGCGATGCGCGTACTCGGTATCGCCCACACCGGCGGCCCCGCCTCGGAGGCCGGCGCCGGCGCGGGGCGCGTGCCGCGGGGGTCGCGACGGTCGTGATGGCTACGATGAAAGGCCCCTTGGGGGGTCGTCCAACGGCAGGACATCAGGTTTTGGTCCTGAGAATCGGGGTTCGAGTCCCTGCCCCCCAGCCTCTGCTTCGCACCCCCTCCGCCGCGCTGTGCGCGCGGCCGGGATCCCCGGAGGGGAGGACGATGGAATGAACGACCCTCCGTCCACACTGCATGGTCGGGATCCCCGGAGGGGAGGACTAGTGTGATTGCCCCCCAGTGCCGATGGTGTGAGCTATGACCACGACGACCGCACCCACAGTTGTTGTCCTGGCCGCCGGGCAGGGAACGCGCATGCGCTCGGCCGTGCCGAAGGTGCTGCACGAGCTGTGCGGCCGGCCGATGGGGTTGTGGCCGGTGGTGGCGGCGCTGGAGGCGGGGGCCGGCAAGGTCGTGGTGGTGGACTCGCCGGCCCGACCGCTCGCCGAGGTGCTACCGGAGGGCGTGGAGCTGGTGGTGCAGCCCGTCTCCAACGGCACCGGCGGGGCGGTTGCCGCGGCCGCCGAGGCGATCGACCCGAGGGCGCCAGTCGTAGTCCTGAGCGGCGATGTGCCGCTGGTGAGCGCCGCGGCGATCGCGGAGCTCGTTGCGGCCCACATCGCGGGTGGGACGGCGGCGACGATGGCGACCACGGTGCTGGAGGACCCCAGCGGGTATGGCCGCGTGGTGCGCGACGAGCGCGGCGCGGTGGCGCGGGTGGTGGAGACCAAGCAGGAGGGCGACGCCACGGCGGCGGAGCTTGAGATCCGCGAGGTCAATACAGGCATCTACGCGTTCGACGGCGCGGCGCTGCTGGCGGCGCTGCCGCGACTGAGCGCCGACAACGCCCAGGGCGAGCTGTACCTGCCGCAGGTGCTCGACCTGCTGCGCGCCGACGGTGCGGCCGTGCTCGCCCACGCCGTCGATGACCCCCACCTCGTGCTCGGCGTCAACGACCGCGTGGCGCTCGCTCAGGTGCGGGCGCTTGCGCAGCGGGCGATCCTCGAACGGCACATGCGTGCCGGGGTGACGGTGGTGGACCCGCTCGCCACGTGGGTGGATGTGGACGTGCGCATCGGACAGGACGCACGGCTGGAGCCGGGCACCGCGTTGCGCGGCACGACCGAGGTCGGTACGGGCGCCACCGTGGGGCCGCACACAACTGCCACCGGCACTCAGATCGGGGAGTACGCCACCGTGGGGCCGCACACCACCGCGATCGACTCGCGCATCGGCGAGCACGCGGTGGTGCGGGTCTCGTGGCTCGACCGCGCCGTGGTCGGCGCCGACGCGAGCGTGGGCCCGTTTGCCTACCTGCGCCCCGACGCCGTGCTGAGCGAGGGCTCGAAGGTGGGGACGTTCGTCGAGGTCAAGAACTCCGCGATCGGTATCGGCGCGAAGGTCCCACACCTCTCCTACATCGGCGACGCCGACGTCGGCGAGCGCGCCAACCTCGGCGCGGGCACGCTCACCGCCAACTACGACGGCCACGCAAAGCACCGCACGACGATCGGCAAGCGCGTACGCGGAGGGGTGGACACCGCGTTCGTCGCCCCGGTGACCGTCGGCGACGATGCCTACACCGCGGCGGGCTCGGTGATCACCGAGGACGTCCCCCCCGGCGCACTGGGTGTGGCGCGCGCGCGTCAGCAGAATCGCGAGGGGTACGCGGAGCGTCGTGAGAGCGCTTTACACTCCGGGGAGCAATGAGCAGCGCGATGGATACGCGTGCGAGCGCCGCGACCAGTCTGCCGATCGATTACAACAAGCGGCTGATGCTGTTCGCCGGGCGCGCCAGCCCGCAGCTGGCGGTGGACATCGCCGACAAGCTGCAGATGGATCTCGGCCCGGTGACGTTGAAGACGTTCTCCAACGGCGAGGTGTACTGCCGCTACGACGAGTCGATCCGCGGCGCGGACGTGTTCATCGTGCAGTCCACCTGCGGCAACCCCCACACGGGGGTGACGGCCAACGACTCGCTGATGGAGCTGCTGTTCATGATCGACGCCGCCGTGGGCGCCTCCGCGCACCGGGTGATCGCCGTCACACCCTGGTTTGGGTACTCCCGCCAGGACAAGAAGTCCGCGCCACGCGAGCCGATCTCCGCGCGCCTGGTGGCGCGGATGCTGGAGGCGGCGGGCGCCGACCGGGTGCTGACGATGGACCTGCACGCCGGCCAGATCCAGGGCTTCTTCCAGAAACCGGTGGACCACATGACAGCGCTGTTCATGCTCACCCAGTACTTCGAGGACCTCGGCCTCTCCGACCTCGTGGTGGTGGCGCCTGACGCCGGGCGGGTCAAGCTCAACAAGAAATTCGCCTCCAAGATCGGCGCCGAGCTCGCGATCCTCGACAAGGAGCGCCCCGCCCAGCAGGTGGCGGAGATCGGCTACGTGATCGGCGACGTCAAGGGCAAGACGGCGGTGATCGTCGATGACATGATCGACACCGCCGGGACGCTCGCCGCAGCCACCCAAACGGTCTACGAAGCGGGCGCCAAGAGCGTCTACGCGGCCGCCACCCACGGAGTCTTTTCGGGCCCCGCGTTCGAGAATCTGGTGGCCTGCGGGCTGAAGGAGATCGTCGTGACCGACACGATCCCCGTGGCCGCCGAGCGCCCGGAGAACATCCGCGTGCTCCCCTGCGCGGACCTGCTGACCGACTCGATCCGGCGGATCTTCACCGACGACTCGGTCAGCGAAGTGTTTGGCGGCGAGAACCAGCTGTTCTGATGGCGCACGGGCCGGGGCCCGGTGGGCGCAATCAACGCCGGCGGCGTTTCTCCCGCGGGACCCGGATCGTGCTGATCACGGTCGGCGTGCTGCTGTTCCTCGCGATCAGCGGCGTGCTCGCGCGTTACTTCTCGGCGGAAAACGTCGAACACGACCACGAGTGGGCGCTGATGCAGGCCGAGGCACGGGGCGACGTGGGAGAAATGCTCGCGCAGCTCTCCGGCTGTCGCGTCAGCGCCTCGTGTGTCGCGATCGTCCGCGCGGACGCGACCAGCCTGCGGCGGCCGGGAGCGGTGGAGCTCCTCTCGACGCAGTCCACCACCAACCACTCGCTCGGCGGCTCCGTCGGCGAAACGCGCGTGGCGTGGAAGGTCAGCGGGCGCTACCCGGTCGTGCAGTGCGTGCGGGTGCGCCGCTCGGGCGACTTCCTCACCGGCATTTCTGTTTCGCTGCTGCGTGTCGGCCCGCGGATCGGTTCCACGGCCGATTGCCAAGGCTGATCGATCTTTACTTTTTTGGGCTCGTCGACACGCAAAGAGAACACTACTTTTCGGTCCCCTACAAGCTGGTCTACGGCCCTGGTGGGGCTCCGAATCGAGCGATTGCTAAAGTCCTCTCCCCGCCGATGCCCGACCAGACCTCCACCCAGCTCGCCGTCCGCGCCCGCCAGCCCGATGGCTCGCGCAAGGCGCGGCGTACACGCCGTGACGGCCGCGTGCCCGGGATTCTCTATGGCGGCGGCGAGCAGCCGCTGAGCTTCGAGGTGGACGCCCGCGAGCTGCGCCTCGCGCTGGCCAAGGCGGGAGCCGTGCTGGATTTGAGCATCGACGGCGGCGCCGCCACGCCGGTCGTGCTCAAGGAGGCTCAGCGCCACCCCGTGCGCGGGGAGACGGTGCACGTGGATCTGCTGCGGGTGCGCCTGGACAAGCCGATCCAGGCGGTGGTCGCGCTGGAGCTGACTGGCCTGGACGACTCCCCCGGCATCCGCGAAGGCGGCGTGCTCGAGCAGATCACGCGCGAGCTGAACGTCGAAGCGCTGCCGACGGGGATCCCGGAGTCGATCGTGCACAGCGTCGCGGAGATGAAGATCGGCGAGACGCTGATGCTCGCCGCGGTCACACCTCCCGCGGGCGTCACGCTGCTGGACTCGCTGGAGGAGACGGTGTTGGCGACGCTCACGCCGCCCCGCCTGCAGACCGAAACGGCAACCGAGATCGAAGCGGAGACCGAAGTCGTCGGCGAGGCCGAGAAGGCCGATGGCGCCGAGGGCGGCGCCTCCGAGGAGTAGACGCTCTGCGGCCCTCGTTGCCGCGGGCATTCGCCGGGCTGGGGGGGCCGATAAGCGGCGCGATGCTTGTCCTCGGTCGCTCGCGTGTTGAGCACGCCACGCTCCCTGCGTTCTCGCCTCGCTTGCTCAGCGACCCCCCCAGCGGGCGCGGTTCTCGCACAATCAAGCGATGATCGGGGCGACCGCCGATTGGCTGATAGTGGGGCTGGGCAACCCCGGGCGGGAGTACGCGCGCACGCGTCACAACGTGGGCTTCATGGTCGCCGACGAGCTGGCCGAGCGGTGGGGCCTGCCGCGCGCCAAACAACGCTTCCGCGCCTTGTTCGCCGAGGGGCGAGCCGGCCCCGGCGGCCCACGCATAGCGGTTCTATGGCCACAGACGTTCATGAACGAGGCCGGCCGCTCGGCGGGGCCCGCGCGCGGCTCCTACAAGCTGGCGCTGGAGCGCGTGGTGGCGGTGCACGACGAGATCGACATCCCCTTCGGCGAGGTACGCACGCGCCTGGGCGGCGGCCTGGCGGGGCACAACGGGCTGAAGTCGCTCAAGCGAGAGCTCGGGGACGCGGACTTTTGGCGGGTGCGCGTGGGGGTTGGACGCCCCGACTCGACCGACCCGGAGATCGTCTCCGCGCACGTCCTCGGCCGCTTCCGCGAGAGCCCCGAGGAGGTGCGCGAGCTGGTGGGGCGCGCGGCCGACGAGGTCCAGCGTCTGGTGGCGGCGCAGTGAGTCTCAGGTCGCTGCTGGGCCTGGTGCAGGACGACCCGGGGGCGGCACGCCTGGCGCGTGAAGGAGGCCACGCGTTCGTTTCGGCTTCGCTGCGCCCCTACCTGATCGCCGGCCTCGCCGAGATCGGCGTTACCGGCGCGAGTGGCCCGGGGGTGGCGAGGTCCGGCGGCCCGCGGCCGACGCTGGTCGTGGTCGGCGACGACCGCGCGGCGCGGGAGCTGGCGAGCGACCTGCGCGCCTGGTTGGCGCCGCGGCGCGTGCGCTACTACCCCTCGCGTGGGGTGACCTACGAATCCCACCTGACCCCGCCGGCCCACCTGATCGGGCTGCGGGTCGCCGCGCTGGACGCCCTCCTAGAGGGTGGCGCAGCCGGCCGGAGGCCGGCTGGCCAAAACGGGGACTCGCGCCAAGAGCGCGTGTCACCCGGCTTCGGTCGGACCCCTCTTCTTCGGTCGGCAGAGGACACCGTCGCCGAGCGGGTGGGCGGGCCTCCAGTCGTGGTCGTCTCCGCGGTGGCGCTCTCGGAGAAGGTGCCCGACCCCGCGCTGCGCCCCCGCTCGTTCACGCTGCGCCGCGGTGAGCTGCTCGATCTGGAGGAGTGCGCCAACGAGCTGGTGGCGGCGGGGTATGAGCGCGCCGATCAGGTGGAGGAGCGAGGCCAGTTCGCGATGCGAGGCGGCATCCTCGACATCTTCCCCGCCACCGAGGAGCGGGCGGTGCGCGTGGACATGTTCGACGTGGAGATCGAATCGCTGCGCTGGTTCTCGACGTTCACCCAGCGCTCGCTGGGAGAGGTCGAGGAGGTCGAGATCGCGCCCGCGGCGGAGCTCGCGGCCGAGTACCGCGAGCTGGCGGAGATCGCCGCGCTGGAGGATGCGAGCGAGCGCCCGGACATCGCCGAGCTCTTGCCCGTCGAGCGCTTTGGGGCGCTGCTCGATCTGCTGAATGCCGGCGGAGAGGAGCAAGACGCAGGAGGAGAAGGAGCGGATCCTCGGCGAGCGACCGAGGTGATCGTCGCCGCCGAGGAGGAGCTCGACCCGGTGCTCGAAGACCACTGGAGCGACGTGTGCGCAGCCTTCCACGACGCCGACGCTCACCACCTGTACGTCAGCCCCGAGGAGGTGCGGGCGGCGCTCGGGCGGCGTGCGCGCGTCTGGCTCTCATCGCTCGCCGCCGACCAGGAGCTGCAGCTGCGCGCGCAGTCCGCCGACACCGCGGCGCGCTCGCTGGCGGAAGCCGAGCCGCAGCTGGAGAAGCTCGTGCGCTCGGGCTACCGCACCGTGGTGACCTTCCCCCACCGCGGCGAGGGGGAGCGCGCGGCGTACAACCTTGCGCGCTTGAAAGCCGCCTGGCTGACCGATGACGGTGGCAGCGTGGATGTGGCGGCGGCGCCAACGGAGGCGTCGCTGCGCTTCGCGGCCGCGTCGCTGCGCGAGGGCTTCATCGCCCCCTCGTTGAAGCTCGCGGTGTTCCCCGAGCACCGTCTGCTGCGCCGTCGCCGCGCCGAGCGACCGGACCTAAGCGCCGACGGCCGGCCGCGGCGCGGCGCACTGCGCTCCTTCACGGAGCTTCGCACCGGCGACATCGTCGTGCACGAAGACCACGGCGTGGCGCGCTTCGCGGGCTTCGAGACGCGCACCGTGGCGGGCGTCACGCGCGACTACCTATACCTCGAATACCAGGGCGACGACCGTGTGTTCGTGCCCACCGAACAGCTCGCAAAGATCTCCCGCTACGTCGGGGCCGGCGGCGAGCACCCGCCGCTCTCGAAGCTGGGCGGCTCGCGCTGGGACGCGATGAAGGCGCGCGCGCGCCGCGCCGCGCAGGAGCTGGCGGGCGAGCTGCTCGCGCTTTACGCCGAGCGCCGCCGGCGTGCCGGGCACGCTTTCGAGCTCGACTCCGAGTGGGAGCGCGAACTGGAGCAGCGCTTCCCCTACACCGAGACGCCCGACCAGCGCGACGCGATCGAGGCGGTGAAGGCCGACATGGAGGCGCCGCGGCCGATGGACCGCCTGATCTGCGGCGACGTCGGCTATGGCAAGACCGAGGTGGCGCTGCGCGCGGCGTTCAAGGCCGCCACGCAGGGCAAGCAGGTGCTGATGCTGGCACCCACGACGATCCTCGCCCAGCAGCACTTCGGCACCTTCTCCGAGCGCCTCGCCGACTACCCCGTGACGATCGACCACGTCTCGCGCTTCCGCACCCCCGCCGAGCAGAAAGCGGCGATCGCGGGTTTCGCCGCCGGCGGCGTGGACATCCTGATCGGCACCCACCGCGTGCTCTCGCGCGACGTGCGCGCCAAGGACCTCGGCCTGCTCGTGGTCGACGAGGAGCAGCGCTTCGGGGTCAAGCAGAAGGAGCTGCTGCGCCAGTTGAAGCTGCGCGTGGACGTGATCTCGATGTCCGCCACACCAATCCCCCGCACGCTGCAGATGTCGCTGGCGGGGCTGCGCGACATCTCCGTGATCGAGACCCCTCCCGAGGGCCGGCGGCCGGTGCGCACCTACGTGGGCGAGTACGAGGAGGAGCTCATCAAGGGCGCGATCATGCGCGAGCACGAGCGTGGCGGGCAGGCCTTCTTCATGCACAACCGCGTGGAGTCGATCGAGGAGACGGCCGAACGCTTGCGCGCGCTGTGCCCGGGGGTGCGCTTCGCCGTGGCGCACGGCCAGATGGGCGAGGGGGAGCTGGAGAGCGTGATGATGGACTACCTGCGCGGCGGCGCGGAGGTGCTGGTGTGCACCTCGATCATCGAGTCGGGGATCGACATCCCCCAGGCCAACACGCTGATCGTGGAGCACGCCGACGCCTTCGGCCTCGCGCAGCTCTACCAGATCCGCGGACGCGTGGGGCGCAGCCGCGAGCGTGCTTACGCCTACCTGCTGTATGACTCGGCGGCGGCGCTCACGCCGGAGGCCGCGCAGCGGCTCTCGGCGCTGTCGGACTACACCGAGCTGGGGTCGGGCTTCAAGATCGCGATGCGCGACCTGGAGATTCGCGGGGCGGGCAACCTGCTGGGCGACGAGCAGTCCGGACACGTGGCGGCGCTGGGCTTCGAGTTGTACATGCAGATGCTCGACGAGGCCGTGCAGGCCGGCGGTCCAGCCGAGGGGGACTCCGATTCCGAGGAGCTCCCCGAGCCCGTGCGCCTCGATGTCAACGTGGACGCCTACGTGCCCACCGACTATGTCCCCTACGAGCAGGCCAAGATCGAGATCCACCGGCGCGTCGCGGGCGCGCTGGAGGTTGCCGATGTCGAGCGCCTGCGCGAGGAGCTCGAGGACCGCTTCGGCCCTGTGCCCGAGCCGCTCGCCAACCTGCTCGCACTGCAGCGCGCCCGCATCAAGCTCGGCCAGGCGGGGGCGCGCACGGTCAGCATTCGCGGCGAGCGGCTCGCGGTAACGCCGATCGACCTGGACTCTGCCCGCGCGCGGGCACTGCGCGAGCAGCTGCCCGAGGCGCTGTACGAGTCGGGCAAATCGCAGGTGTCGGTGCGCGTCCCGCGCGAGGGCCCCGAGCTCTTCCCCGCCGTGGTGCGCGCTGCCGACGTGCTGCTGTCGGTCGTGCGCGAAGCGGCGTAGCGGCTCGGCAGCGCGGCGCGGGGAGGCCTCGCGGCATACGGTACGCGAGGTATCACGGCGGCTTTGCACGGCGGCTTTGCGGCACGGAGCGTAACGAGCAACGGGTTGTGTCAGCTAACGCAACTGAAAGAGCGACATAAGAGCCCTTAAGGAACTTGTTAGACGCCCGTTACAGACATCCATTAGAGTGCGGTTCCTGTGATCAAGCTGACCCGTTGTGCCGCGGCGCTCGGCGCCGTTTTCTTTGCCGCTTCAGGACTCGCCGCATGCGGTAGCAGCGGCATCCCCAGCGACGCCGTGGTGCAAGTCAACGGCCAACCGATCACGAAGGCCGCGTTGGATCACTGGGTGGGAGTCGCCGCCGCCGCTTCGAGCGCGACCGCCGCGGGGCAGAAGGCCGCCAAGCCGGTCGTGCCCGATCCGCCCGCCTACGCCAGCTGCATCGCCCACCTCAAAGAAATCGAACCGAAGCCCGCCAAGGGCCAGCAGCCGAAGACCGAAGCGGCGCTCAAGGCGCAGTGCGAACAGCAGTACACAGCGCTCAAGCAGCAGGCGCTGAGCTACCTGATCGGCGTCGACTGGGTGTTTGGGCAAGCCGAAGAACAGGGCATCAAGCTCAACGACAAGGAAGTCGAGGCGAAGTTCAACGCGCTCAAGAAGCAGCAGTTCCCCAAGGAAGCCGACTTCCAGAAATTCCTAGCGAGCACCTCCTACACCGTCAGCGACCTGCTGCTGCGGGTGAAGTACGGGATGCTCACGACCAAAATCCAGGAAAAGGTCACCAAGGGCGCCAAGCAGAACGTGAACGAAGCGGCGGTCGCCAAGTACTACAACGAACACAAGTCCCAGTACGGCAAACCGGAATCGCGCGACCTGCGGATCATCCTCACCAAGACGGAAGCCGAGGCCAACCAGGCCAAGAAGGAAATCGAATCGGGCAAGAGCTTCGCCAGCGTCGCCAAGAGCAAGTCGATCGACCCGACCAGCAAGAGCGCCGGCGGCGAAATCAAAGGCGTCGTCAAGGGCCAAGAGCAGAAGGCCCTAAGCGAAGCCGTATTCGCCGCCAAGCCCGGCGTGCTCGGCGGCCCCGTGAAGACACCCTTCGGCTACTACATCTACGAAGTCAAGGCCGTCCACGCCGCCAGCCAGCAGAGCCTCGCGCAGGTGAAGGAAACAGTCAAAAGCCAGCTCGCCTCCACCCAGCAGCAGACCGCGTTCACGGCGTTTGTCAAGGAATTCCGTAAGCGCTGGGAAGGGCGCACCGAATGCCGCGCGGGCTATACGGTGCAGGATTGCAAAGGCTACAAAGCGCCGAAGGCCGCCGCCGGAGCGGCGCCCGCGGCGGGAGCCACAGGAGCAGCGGGCGCAGCCGGATAGGCGACGCTACACAAGCTCGTGGATTTGCGCTAGAGTCGCCCCTGCTGTGTTCAAGCCCATTCGTTTTGTCGCGGCGCTGGGCGCCGTTTTCTTTGCCGCTTCAGGCCTCGCGGCCTGCGGCGGCGGCATCCCCAGCAACGCCGTGGTACAGGTCAACGGCCAGCCGATCACGAAGGCTACGTTCGAACACTGGCTGGGAGTGGCGGCCTCCGCGAGCGCGGCGGCGGCGCCGGGCCAGAAAGCGCCCAAAGCGGTTGTGCCCGATCCGCCCGCTTACACCAACTGCATCGCTCACCTCAAAGAAATCGAACCGAAGCCCGCCAAAGGCCAGCAGCCGAAGACCGAAGCGGCGCTCAAGGCGCAGTGCGAACAACAGTACAAAGCGCTGCAGCAGACGACGCTGGGCTTCCTGATCAGCGCCGATTGGGTGATCGGGCAGGCCGAAGAACAGGGCGTCAAGCTCAACGACAAGGAAGTCGAGAAGAAGTTCAACGAACTCAAGAAGCAGCAGTTCCCCAAGGAACCCGAATTCCAGAAATTCCTGGCCACCACCGGGCAGACGGTCTCCGACCTGCTGCTGCGGGTGAAGCTCAGCATGCTCACGACCAAAATCCAGGAAAAGGTCACCAAGGAAGCCAAGAAGAACGTGAACGAAGCGGCGGTCGCCAAGTACTACAACGAACACAAGTCCCAGTACGGCAAACCGGAATCGCGCGACCTGCGGATCATCCTCACCAAGACGGAAGCCGAGGCCAACCAGGCCAAGAAGGAAATCGAATCGGGCAAGAGCTTCGCCAGCGTCGCCAAGAGCAAGTCGATCGACCCGACCAGCAAGAGCGCCGGCGGCGAAATCAAAGGCGTCGTCAAGGGCCAAGAGCAGAAGGCCCTAAGCGAAGCCGTATTCGCCGCCAAGCCCGGCGTGCTCGGCGGCCCCGTGAAGACACCCTTCGGCTACTACATCTACGAAGTCAAGGCCGTCCACGCCGCCAGCCAGCAGAGCCTCGCGCAGGTGAAGGAAACAGTCAAAAGCCAGCTCGCCTCCACCCAGCAGCAGACGGCACTCACCAAGTTCGTCAAAGAATTCGAAACGAAGTGGAAGGGGCGCACCGAATGCCGCGCGGGCTTCGTGATGCAGCGGTGCAAGCAGTACAAGGCGCCCAAGACCACGCCGGCCACCCCGGTCCCCACGCCCGCCACACCCGCCACGCCTGCCGGCTAGCGCGCGTTCAGCACGTTTCAGGCGCCGCCCCCTGGGCGTGTGACGAACTTTGAGCCAGATCGACCGAGTCCACGCCCGCCAGATCCTCGACAGCCGGGGCAACCCGACGGTCGAGGTGGAGATCGCCCTGCGCTCCGGCGCACACGGCCACGCGGCGATCCCCTCCGGGGCCTCCACGGGAGAGTTCGAGGCCACCGAGCTGCGCGACGGCGGGGAGCGCTGGAACGGGAAGGGCGTGAGCCGCGCGGTGGCGGGCGTGAACGGCGAGATCTCAGGCGCGGTGCGGGGTCTGGACGCCGGCGATCAGAGCGCGCTCGACCGGACGCTGATCGAGCTCGACGGCACCCCCAACAAGTCGCGCCTGGGCGCCAACGCGATCCTCGGCGTCTCGCTCGCCGCGGCGCACGCCCAGGCCGCGGAGGAGGGGCTGCCGCTGTGGCGCTACCTCGGCGGGGAGGCCGCCCGGGTGCTGCCAGTGCCGATGATGAACGTGCTCAACGGCGGCGCCCACGCCGATAACAGCGTGGACTTCCAGGAGTTCATGGTGGTGCCCTGCGGCGCCGAGAGCTTCTCGGAGTGCCTGCGCATGGGCGTCGAGGTGTTCCACGCGCTGAAGGCCACGCTGCACGAGCGCGGCCTCTCCACGGCGGGAGGCGACGAGGGGGGGTTCGCGCCCGACCTCGCCTCCAATGAGGAGGCACTGAAGATGGTGCTCGCCGGTATCGAAGCCGCCGGCTACAAGCCCGGCACAGACGTGGCGATCGCGCTGGACCCCGCCACCAGCGAGCTCTACCGCGATGGCGCCTACGTGCTGGAGCACGAGGGCCGCACGCTGAGCGCCGTCGAGCTCGCCGACTACTGGGCCACGCTGGTGGCGCGCTACCCGATCGTCTCGCTCGAGGACGGCATGGCCGAGGAGGACTGGAACGGCTGGCAGGCGCTCACGGAGCGCGTCGGGGAGCACCTGCAACTGGTCGGAGACGACGTGTTCGTGACCAACACCGAGCGTCTGCGGCACGGGATCGAGCTGGGAGTCGCCAACTCCATCCTCGTCAAGGTCAACCAGATCGGGACCCTCACCGAGACGTTCGCCGCGATCGCGCTAGCGCGCGAGGCCGGCTACACCGCGGTGATGAGCCACCGCTCGGGCGAGACCGAGGACGTCACGATCGCCGACCTCGCGGTGGCGACGGGCTGCGGGCAGATCAAGACGGGCGCACCCTCACGCTCCGATCGCACCGCCAAGTACAACCAGCTGCTGCGGATCGAGGAGCAGCTGGGCGCCGACGCCGAGTTCCCCGGGCGTTCGGTGTTTCGTAGCTGAGCAGGAGCTTTCCCCGCGGGGGCGAATGCGAGAAGGATGCGATCGACGACGCGCGTGCGCTGGGACCGTCTGGGCCGGATGGCGATGTTGTGCGTGCTGGGGGCGCTGCTGTACCTCTACCTGAGCGCCGGCGTCTCGCTGGTGTCAACGTGGAAAGAGGCACGGGGCGACAGCGCCCAGCTGACGGTGCTGGAGCACCAGCACGCGGCGCTGGAGGCTCAGCGCGCCTCCCTCACCAACCCGGAGACGCTCGTGCCGGAGGCCCGTCGCCTCGGCATGATCCGCCCGGGCGAGCAGACGTACGTGATCACCGGCCTGCCTTCCAACTGAACTGGCCTGCGCCCCAGCGCAGAGCCCCGAGCGCTGCTACCCTCGCGGGCCCGTGCCGGGCTTTGAGAACGCAATCCATCAGTGGCGCCAGGGCCAGCGCCGCCTCGAGCAGGCCCCACCGGAGCGCCGGCTGCTGCTGGAGCGAGTGGTCAATACGCTAGTGGCGGAGCTGCGCCGGCGCCTGGGCGGCAGGTTCTCGGTGGACGAGCTCGCACAGGTATACGAACACGGCACCTCGTGGTGCCTGCAACTGGCGATGGACACCGCCCCAGCCGACCCTTGGGCGTGGGACTCGGGGATCGTCGTGGACGCCGCCTTCGGGCGCTACCTGCGCGAGGCCTCCGACTACGCCGGAGGTCGACAGGTGGCCGCGGAGTAGAGAAACAAACGCCTCTAGGGCGTCGCTGGGCAAGCGAGGCAAATCATCAGGACCCCCCCGCCCCGCGTGGCGTGCTGGCCGAAACGGGGATGCGAGCGAAGCGAGTGTCTCCCGGCTTCGGTACGCGAGCGACCGAGGACGCAGACCGATCGGCGACCAGATGCGCTCGCCGATCGGCCAGCGCAGTCCCAGCGGCGTCCTAGTCCTCGCCGCCGACGCGGCGGATGATGATCTGGTCTTCCTCGACGAGGACCTCCACGGGGCGATGGCCGGCCCAGTGCTCTGCGTAGATCGGGTTGTCCTGGACTGCTGGGTCGAGCCACAGACCGTAGCCCTCCTCGCCGTGGTCGAAGGTGCCCTCCAGCGGAGCGGCGCCGCGCCCTGTCGGACGTCGCCGGCCGCGTCCTCCACGCCGGCCACGGCGGCGTGCCGGCGCCTCCTCGTCGTCCTCGTCTTCCTGATCCTCCTCCACACCCCGCTCGGCCCGTTCCGCACGTTCGCGCTCAGCCGTCGCCTCGGCCTCCGCGCGTTCGCGCTCGGCCTCCAGCGCGGCAGCCTCGAGCTCGGCGGCGATCAGGGCATCGTCCTCGGCGCGGAGATCGATCTCCTCGTTGAAGTCGCCCGTGCCGGCGCCCGGCGTGGCATCCTCGCCTCCCAGCTCGTTCTGGCGCTTGAACTGCTCGATCTCCTGCACGGTGACCTCGAGCTGGTGGGCAACCCAGGCGTCGGTGCGACCCTGACGCACCCAGGCGCGGATCTGGTTGAGCTGTGGACGGAGCGACTTGCGCGGCCATGGACGGTCCGGGAGACTAGCGCATGGGCGTCGTCGATTGCCTCCGCGTGCGTCGCCCCGACGCGCAAAGGCCCATTTTTCCACGCGGGCGGTGAGCCGCGGAGGGTCGTCCGATTGGCGGTTATGCGTAGCTTTGTTCGTGTCGCGGCAGAAATCTGCGCTTGCCCACGTTATATGGACAGAGCCGGTCGGCCGCCGGACGGAAGCCCATTTTCGGGCTCTCAAATATATGCTTGGACGAAAGGTCTGGTCTGCCGGTGATCGTGTCAGTGCCGTCGGCCCAAACGAAAGGGTACATGGAATGCTGGTCCTGACGCGCAAGACCAACCAAAGCATCATGATCGGCGACGATGTTGAGGTGTCGGTGCTGTCGGTCGTGGGCGAGAAGGTGCGTATCGGCATTCAGGCCCCTCCCGACGTGCCCGTCTTCCGGACCGAGATCTACATCGAGATCCAGCGCCAGCAGGGGGAAGGCCAGCCTCCCGAGGATGTCCGCTCGGAGGTGGACGACGCGATCCACGGGCTGGGCGAGAAGGATTAGCTGCCCAGCAGCAGGTAGAGCGTGAAGAACATCGCCACGGTGACCACCACCGCGGTGAGGATCAGCGCCAGCACCAGCAGCGCGAAGCGGACCGTGCCGCGCTTGTTGCGCCGCTGCACCTGACGCTTGAGGGCGCGCTGCTCGGCGGTGCGACGCAGCGAGTCGCGGCGGTGGCGATCGAGCGATATCTCCTTGGCGAACGCCTCCTCGATCTCGGCGACGCTACGTCTCATTTTCATGGCGTGCATCGCCATCAGCCACTCCCAGAGTCCGTCGAGCTCACCGAACTACCCCACCGGGGTCTTGCCCTCGGCGCGCTCGTACACCTTGACGAAGCGCAGGTAGTTCTGCGCGATCTGCTGCGCGGCCACGCGACGCTCGAGCTTGCCGTCCACGTACGCTTTGAGCGGGTCCCACCAGATCGAGCGCCCGATCGCGAAGCCCACGAAGCCATCCACGTGGGCGGCCTCCCCCAGCCAGTGGTCCACCTTCGCGTCGTCCGCGCCGCGGCCGAGCACCACGCACACGACGCCGTCGCGCCCACCCGCGCGGGCCTGAGCGACGAGCATCTCGCAGTCGGCGCGCGCGTCCACGCCCTCGATCTTCCACACGTCCACCTCGATCCCCGCGTCCTGGATCTCGGCGATCGTGCGGCGCATCAGCTCGGGGCGCAGCTCCGCGTCGTAGCGCTCGCCATCGTCGCCCACCGCCTGCAGCTGCACGGGCGTGGCGGGCACGAGCAGCTCGAACAGGAACTTGCGCTCGCGCTGCGTGCAACCAGTCGGACAGCCGCTTGAGCTTCTCGACGCTGCTCGCGGTTGCCCTCCGCGTCGCCGTCGGGGTTGTAGCGCACCAGCACCTTCGTGAAATCGGGGTCGAAGCGCTCGATGTGCTCGCCGAACTCCTCCCCGTACTGGAAGTCGAACATCTTCTGGCCCGAGCGCTCGACGGGCATCGCCAGCCTCAGGCCCTGCGCGCGGGCCTCCTCGGGAACGGTCGAGCCGAACTGCTCGTCCACCAGCACGCCCGTCACCGACGGGTCGGCGCCGGCGGCCACCGCCTGGCGCAGGCCCTCGAAGATCGAGGTGCTTGGCGTCGGCGATCATCGCCGTCTGCTCTGGATCGGGTTCGCCCTCGATGCCGAAGAACTTCTTCTGGAACGAGCCCCGGTGGTCGAACGCGAGGATGTAGAGCTGGTTGTCGTAGCCGAGTGAAGTCATGCTCGGACTCTACCGCCGAGACGGCGAGGAGGGAAGCCGCAGGCCAGTCTCCGAGGGGACAGCGCTGCCTGCGGCCGGCTCCACCCGTCAGCTCGTAAACCGCACCCAGCCCCACCTGCCAGCTCGCGAACCACGTCCGGCCCGACCCGCCAGCTCGCGCCGGCCGGTCCCATCTCCCACGAGCCTCTCGGAAAGGCGCTTGACGGGCCTAGAATGGATCGGCGATGTCTTCGGGTGCCGATTTGTTCGTGGTGTGCAAGCAATGCGGGTCGGAGGTCAGCCCGTACATCACCGAGTGCCCCTACTGCGGGCACCGCCTGCGGCGGCGCGCCCCCAAGCTGCCGCGCGAGCACGACCGCGCAGCGGGTCTCGCACGGGCACGGTTGCAGGTACCCTCGCTCGGACGACTGCGCCGAGGCGAGATCGCCGGCATCCGCGCCGAGTCGCCGCCGTACGCCACGATCGCGCTGGTGGCAGCCAGCTGCGTGGTGTGGATCCTGACCAGCGGCGGCTACCTCGAGCCTCAACCATCTGCTCGTGCTCGGCCCGCTGCAGGGCGACTGGTGGAGGCTCTTCACCTCCCAGTTCGCCTACGCGGGCGAAGTATACGCTGGCGTATATGCTTCTCCGCGGTTATGGCGGTGGCGATCTTCGGCTGGCTGCTCGAGCGCCGCCACGGCCCCGCTCGTGGTGCTCCGCGCGTTCTTTGGCGCCGGCGCCGCCGGGGCTCTGGCGCCCTCGCGGTCTACCCGTTGCCGATCGTCGCCGGCGCCAACGCCGGCGCGCTGGCGCTGCTCGCGGCGTGGGCCGTCCCCGACCTGCGAGGCCGCCCGCGCCAGCACTACTACGACGGCGACCTGCTCGGCACCGCGACGATCGCGGCGGTGCTGCTGGCGATGCCCTTGGCCCGTGGGAAGCCAGCTGGCTCGCGGGCGTCATCGGCGCCGCCGTGGGGCTGGTGCTGGGCTCGGTCTCAGCAGCGCTGGACGCGGGGGCTGCGTGAGCGCACGTACGCCCTTCAGCGTACGATCGAACGCGTGCACAGCGCATAGCGAGCGCTGGCGATCTTCGATCGGCATGCTCCCCGGGCTCCGCACCAGTACCCATCCACAGCCAAAAAATAAACACAAACGAGCGAGAGCGAAAGGGCATATCGAACATGGAGATCCGCTTTCTTGGCCACGCCGCCTTCGAGCTCAGCGATGGCGACACCACGGTGCTGATCGACCCCTTCCTGACCGGCAACCCTAAGGCGGCGGCCGACGCCGAGGAGCTGAGCCCGAGGCGATCCTGCTGACCCACGGCCACGGCGATCACATCGGCGATACCGTCTCCGATCGCCAAGCGCACCGGCGCCGACGTGGTGGCGATCGTCGAGATCGCCAACGAGCTCTCCGAGCGAGGGGCTGCAGAACGTCCACGACCCCAACATCGGTGGGACCGTCGAGTTCGACTGGGGCTGGGTGCGACTGGTGCCGGCCTGGCACACCTCCACGACCCCCAAGGGCACCGCCAACGTCCCCGCCGGGCTCGTCGTCGGCTTCGGCGGCAAGGTCGTCTACCACCTCGGCGACACCGCGCTGTTCTCCGACCTGCGCTCCTCGGCCGGCGGGAGCCGTCGACGTGGCGTTGATGTGCATCGGCGGCCACTACACGATGGATCGCTTCGACGCTGTCGAGGCCGCGGGGCTCGTCGGCGCCAAGCAGGTGATCCCCTGCCACTACGACACCTTCCCCCCGATCGAGACCGACGCGCAGGCGTTCAAGGCCGACGTCGAAACCGCCGGCGCCGACGAGGTGGTGGTGCTCGCGCCCGGGGAGTGACACACACCATGACCCCGCCACGCCCTTTCGCCATGCCCTGCGCGCATACGCATGACCCACGCGGTGGTGCTGATCGAGGCCGAACGCGACGCTCTTTCCACGTTGGGGGGCGCGCTGGCCGATATCGAGGGCGTCGCCGAGGCCTATTCGGTGACCGGCGAGTGGGACTTCGTCGCGATCGTCCGCGTCCCCGACCACGAGCAGCTCGCCGACGTCGTCACCGGCCACATCACCGCGCTGCCGGGGGTCGCGCGCACCCAGACGATGGTCGCCTTCCGCCTTCTCGCGCCACGATCTCGAGGCGATGTTCTCGGTGGGTGAATAGCGGCGCCCTGCACGGCGGGGACCGGGACCACGGCTCGTGCTGGGGTATAGGCTCAGGCTCGATGCCCGCGCTGCCCCTCAAGAGCGAGTACCGCCCCACGCTCGGGGAGCTGCTCGCACCACGCTGGCGGCGGGCGTCGCAGGCGTCCGCTTGTTGTGGGTCGCGGTGGCAGCACTCGCTGGTGGCGGCGATCGCGGGCGCCGCGCTGACGCTCGCTCAGCCCCACTGTCTCCTACGGCGGGCCGGTGCCTTTCGGCTTCAGCTACGCGGACCTCTACCGCACGAGTCCCAACCCCGGCGGCTACACGAAGGTGCAGCGCGTGGTGGGCGGCCAGCTGGAGGACTCCTTTGCGGTGGGGCCGCTCCTGCTGCCTCCCTACCACGGTGCGCTCGGGGCGGCGTTGCCGATGTACGCATCCGGCTACGTCCCCCGCCTTGCCAGCCGCTCGCGTCCCCGGGCAGCGCGGGTTCGTGCTGCGCGGGCAGGGCAGCACGCAGATCAACGCGGTGCCGAGCTACGCCACTTACAACATCTTCTACACAACGCACCGTGCGGGACGCCAGATGTATGGACGCGATGTGCTGCTGCTGCCCGAACGGCCGGGTGCCCGGCGGGGCGTGAGATCGCGATGCTCACCTCGGTCGCCGGCAACCGCCAGGTGACCTCGCCGCTGGCGTGGTGCGTCGAAGGGACCCTCGAAGAACCTTTGGGGACGTTCGGCTGCGAATGAGGGCCGCATCCGGAGGGCCGATCCCGAGGGCCGATCCCGTAGGCCCTAGCCTGGATCCGCCGATCCCGGCTAGGCTCTACGGTGCGCGCGGTGGCGCTGGCGGCGGCTTCCACCGGGTTGGGCGCGGTGGTCGCGCTGGGTTCGCCGCCAGGCGCTTCCGGTTCCGCAGATTCGCCGGTGGGTGCGGCCGATTCCGTGGTGGTGGTCGGCGCCGGCGCGGTTTCCACAGGCGGCGTCGCCGTGGTGGTGGGCGTGCTCGTCGCCGTCGGACCGTCAGTCGGCTGAGGGAGCGCTGCCAGTTGTGGAGGGAAGCTGGGTGGTCTCGGTCGTGACCTGCACCACCGCGGGCGGCGGGACCGGTGGCGGGGTGACGGGCGTCGCAGAGCTGGGCGTGGGCGTGTCGGCCGTTGGGTCGGTGACGGCAGGCGAGGCATGTGGGTGCAGGCGTGTGCCGGCGGCGTCCGTGGCCGACTGCGGCTTGAGCGGCGGGCGGCGGTGGACGCGGCGGGTCGCGAGCCGCGCCGCGCCGCTCGCGGCGGCGACCTGGACGCCGGTGCTGATCGGTTGAGACACCGAGCGCACCACCAGCGGCGAGGAGCGAACGACGATCGGACCGGCCGCGGCGACCGTGGCGGCGGCGGTGTGACGGCGGCGATGGCTGGGATGGCTCGACGGCGACTGCGCCGGCGGTGACGAGCGCGGCGGCCGCCAGTGTGGCGGCGGCCTTCGTCGCGATTGCTCCCGCGCCCGCGGTCACCAAGCCTCCCGCGGCGCTAGCGCCCCCGGTGGCTCCCGCCCCGGCGCCAGCTGTGAGCAATCCTCCCGCGGCACCTGCCGCGCCGGCTCCACCGGTCGCTCCGCTGGCGGCGCCCACGCCAGCGCCGGCGCTCCCGGCGCCGGCGGCGTGGCCGGCCGCGGAGGAGGCGCCGAATTTGCCGAGCACCAAGTGCTTGAGCAGCAGCAACGGCCCAATGGGGAAGATGGCGGCGAGTGCGTGGTTGTTGTCCTTGAGCAGCTTGCGGAACGTGCGGCAGCGCTCGCAGTCGCGCAGATGGCGACGCGCGGGGGGGCTGATCTTGACGAGGCCCTCCGCCACTTCGCCGAGCTCGCCGCGCACCTCCTCGCAGCTGAGCTTGCGCGCCTCCGCCGCCTCGGCGAGGGAGATGCGGGCGCGCACGAGCAGCGACTTCACCGAGGGCACCGTGGTGTCCATCGCGAGCGCGATCTGCTCGTAGGAGAGCGCGTCGATCTCGCGCAGCAGCAGCGCGGTGCGCTGAGTCTCCGGGAGCTGCTGCACATCGCCGATCAGCTGGCGGAAGCCCTCGCGGCGCAGCACCTGATCGCCGGTGGAGAGGCCGTGCTCGGCGAAGTGGATGTCCATCGAGTCCACCCCGATCGCGGAGGCCCGGCGCAGGTGGTTGAGCGAGCGGTTGCGCGCGATCCGGTACAGCCACGGCCGCACGTTGATCGGGCGCTCGTCGGCGAGCACCGCGTTGAAGGCTGCCGCGAACACCTCCTGCAGCACGTCCTCGGCGTCCTCGCGCGAGCCCAGCATGTGCCGGCAGAAGGAGAGCAGGCGGGAGTGGTAGCGCGAGAAGAGCGTCTCGAAGGCGGCGTGCTGGCCGCGACGCGTGAGCGCGATCAGGCGCTCGTCGGGCTGCAGGCGCAGCAGCGGGCTGGCCCCTCGCAGACCGGATGCTACGCCTGGTTTTAGTGCGGTGACCTCCACGGTGGTCCAATCACGGCGTTGCGGCTTTGCCCTTATAGACACGGTACCAACCGCTTAGTTGCGGCTGGGGAGTCGCTGATGACTCCTGCCTATGGTCTACCCCTATACCCCCAAGGGGAGATAAAAAAGCGCGCGAAGGTCCCGGAGGCAAGCACAACGCCCACTCACGGTCCGGAGGTAGGCACAGCCCACGCAGGTTCGCGCGCTGAATCAGTCCGCTCGCGGGGCACTCCATTGTGCGCCGCCGCTCCCATAAACTTGGGGGGGCTGGCCAGTCGCAGAGAGGAGCAGCACAGGGCACGCGCCCGGGTGGCGGAACGGTATACGCAGCCGACTTAAAATCGGCGCCTCGAAAGGGTTTGTGGGTTCGAGTCCCACCCCGGGCACTCACACGGCGAACACGCAGCGAGTAGAGTCGCGGCGAACATATGACCGCGGAGAGCACTACCTCACCGCCACCCCAGCGGGCGAGCACCTTCCATGGCGGCCGCCTGGTGGCGCGGCGCCTGAAGGCACACGGGGTGAGCCGGCTGTTCACGCTCTCCGGGGGGCATCTCTTCTCGATCTACGACGGCTGCCGCGCTGAGGGGATCGAGATCGTGGACGTGCGCCACGAGCAGACGGCGGCGTTCGCCGCGGAGGGCTGGGCGAAGGTGACGCGCGAGGTGGGCGTGTGCGCCCTCACGGCGGGGCCGGGGGTGACCAACGGGCTCAGCGCGATCGCGAGCGCGCAGGCCAACCACTCCCCGATCGTGGTGCTCGGCGGGCGCGCGCCGGCGGGACGCTGGGGGCAGGGCTCGCTGCAAGAGATCGACCACGTGCCGTTCGTGCGGCCGCTGAGCAAGCTGGCGGCGACCGCGGGGAGCGCGGCGGAGATCCCCGAGCTGGTCGAGGACGCGTTCGCGGCCGCGCTCGCCCCCCACGGGGGCCCGGCGTTCGTGGATCTGCCGATGGACTACGTGTTCATGGAGGCGGAGGAGCCCACCACGAGGCGGGAGGGTGGCAAGGGCACGAAGGGAGCGCCGGGGGAGGCGATCGAGGCGGCGGGGCTGTTGCTCGGAGGCGCCGAGCGTCCGGTGATCATGGCGGGCACCGACCTTTACTGGGGCCACGGCGAGGCGGCACTGCGGGAGCTGGCGGAGGCCTTGTGTATACCGGTGTTCCTCAACGGCCTCGCACGAGGCTGCGTGGCGGCCGATCACGAGCTGTACTTCTCTCGCGCGCGCAGCCGCGCCCTGCGGGAGGCCGACGTGGCGCTGGTGATCGGGGTGCCGATGGACTTCCGGCTGGGCTTTGGGGGCGTGTTTGGGGAGGAGACGGAGATTGTGGCGATCGACGTGGCCGAGCCCTCGCGCCGGCACCCGCGAGAGCCGTCGGTGGAGCTGTATGGGGCGCTGAGCGAGACGCTGAGCGACCTGCGCCGCGCGGCGAGCGAGCGCGCGGCCGGGAGCGGCGGGGGTCGCCCGAGCCGCGCTTGGGTCACACAGCTGCGCGCGGCGGAGACGGAGCTGCGCGAGGGCGAGCGGGCGGAGCTGCGCGACGCGAGGGCGCCGCTGCATCCGCTGCGCGTGTACGGCGAGCTGGCGGCGGTGCTGGAGCGCGACGCGATCGTGATCGGCGACGGTGGCGACTTCGTCTCCTACGCCGGCCGCGTGGTGGACAGCTTCGAGCCGGGCTGTTGGCTGGATCCGGGGCCGTTCGGGTGCCTGGGCGCCGGGCCGGGGTATGCGCTGGCGGCGAAGCTGGCGCGGCCGGAGCGCCAGGTGGTGCTGCTACTGGGCGACGGCGCGTTCGGGTTTGCGGGGATGGAGTGGGACACGCTGGCGCGCCACGGCGTGGGCGTGGTGGGGGTGATCGGCAACAACGGGGTGTGGGGCCTGGAGAAGCACCCGATGGAGCTCGTGTACGGGTACTCCGTGGCGGCCGACCTGCGACCGGGCACCCGCTATGACCAAGTGGCGGAGGCGCTGGGCTGCGAGGGGGAGCTGGTCGAGCGCCCCGAGCAGTTGCGCGGCGCGCTCGAGCGAGCCCTCGCGGCGGATCGCCCCGCGCTGGTCAACGTGCTGACAGACCCGACCGTGGCGTACCCGCGCCGGTCCAACCTCGCTTAAAGCGAGGAAGCCGCCCGGCAGGGGGCGGCTTCCTCAGGTAGGCCTCGAGGGACAGGCAGGGGTACGTTCCTCAGAGGCCTCGGGGGTAGGGTGACCCGGACGGCGGGAAATGCCGATCGCTCGGCATGTTCGCCCAGGTCTATGGACCGGCTGAGGGGTATAAGACACAGGGCCCTACACCTCCTCGCAAAACAGTGTATCGGATATCGGAATCCGATGCAAGCCCAATCCAAAAAGATTTCAGATCGGCCATTTGCGCCATTCTTTGGAAGGACTTGCGGACGGATTCTATTCGGTCGAGCATCGGCGGGAGTGCCGTATGAGCCTGACGGCGCTCCCAACGCGATCGCGCCGCCGTCCCGCGATCGACCCCAGGCCACGGGCGGGCGCCCGCGTGGGCGTCACTCCAGCCCGGCCAGCCGCAGGGCGCCCCCGCGCAGAATGTCGTGCTCGGAGACCTCCACGCAGTCGAGCTCGAAGGCGCGCATCGCCTCTCCGAGCAGGATCATCCCGGCGACGATCGTGGGGGCGCGGTCGGGGTGCAAACCGACGACCTCGCGGCGCTGGGCTTCGGTCATGCCGGCGAGACGGGCGAGCAGCAGCTCGACGGTGGCGAGCAGCAGCTCGTGGCGGTGAACGCGCGCGGAGTCGTAGGGGTCGAGCTCTAGGTCGATCGCGGCCGCCGAGGTGGCGGTACCGGCGACAGCGATCCCGTGCCGCACCGGGGCGCGCTCCTCGGGGGGCAGACCATCGAGGTAGATCGAGCGCGTGTCGAGGGCGAGACGCTGCAGCTCCGCGGGCGCGGGCGGGTCGGAGTGGATGTGGCGTTCGCTCATACGTACGACACCAGCCTGTAATGAGACGTGGAAGCCAGCGGTGTGGTTGTGCCCGACCACGAACTCGGTGGATCCGCCCCCGATGTCGACCACAACGGTCGGCTCCAGCGAGGCTTCGCGGTCGGACATCGCCCCGAGGAACGTGAGCGCGGCCTCCTCCTCACCGGAGAGCGTGCGCGCGTCCAGCCGGTAGTCGCGGCGCACGCGCTCCGTGAAAGCGGCCCCGTCGGCGGCGTCGCGCACGGCGGAGGTGAGCACCGCGAGGTTGGCGTCGCAGCCGTGCCGATCGATCAGCGCCCGGTAGTCGGCGAGCACCGCGCAGGTGCGCTCCACCGCCTCGGGCGAAAGCCCCCCGTGAGCGTCCACGCCCGCACCGAGGCGGGTGACGCGGGAGAGGCGCACGAGCTCGGTGACAGACCCGTCGGGCTCGACGTCGGCGAGAAGCAGACGGGTCGAGTTGGTGCCGATGTCCACCACGGCCACGCGCATGGGCGAGGATGGTAGGGGACGCGGCGGCGCGCGCGGCTGCCCGCGCGGCAGCGCGCCAAACGGAGTGGTTTTGGAGAGCGCCTCATCGCTTTGGCCCCACAGCCTTTGCTAGACTGCTGAGTCCGCCGCGGGGTGGAGCAGTCTGGTAGCTCGTCGGGCTCATAACCCGAAGGTCGCGGGTTCGAATCCCGCCCCCGCTATGACCCCATTAGCGACCATGCCCGCAAGGTCGTCAAGGTCTGAGGTTGTGCTGAAGGCGCTCGATACGAGCGCCTTCAGTCGTATCTCGGGCTTGTTTCGGTCTAGCTCGATGCCGAATTGGAAGGCTTCGTAGACGCTGCGGCGTAGCTCCGGGTCGGCTTTGGCGAGCGGCTTTGAGAGGTCGGGCAGGGAGTCGAGTACGGCGCACGCCTCGTCTAGATCGAGGCCGATCCGCTCGCGTTGCAGGAGGTCGAGTTGTGCGAGTGCCGTCTCGGATTGCTGTCGTTCGCCCTTGAGTGATCGGATGCGCTCGCCCACGAGTACGGGATCGACCCCGGACTCGATGGCGGCGACTTGCCGCTCGATGCGCTGGTCAAGGTCAGCGAGGGTCGCGGTCAGCCGCTTGCGCTGGGTTGCGTCTTGATCCATGAGCGCCGGGGTGAGCGCGGCGTGCTGCTCGCGGAACCGCCGAACGCGCTGCGGGCCGAAGATGTCGGCCGCGAAGAACTTGTCGATGATGGGTTCGAGGTTGTCCTCGCGCATGTATTGCCACTTGCCGTGACCGAGGGCTTCGGCGGCGGTGTCGCCATAGGCGATGCGGTAGCAGCAGGCGTAGTAGGTGATGCCCTTGCGTTCCTTGCCGTGCATCCGCAGCGGGTTATGTCCGGTCGCACAATGCACGATCCCGCGCAGCGCGTAGCTTCGGCGCTGAGTGCTGCGGCGGCGGGTGCCCTCGGTACTTACGCGGTGGGCGTGGTGGCCCTGCACCTTCTGGAATTGCTCGTCGGTGATGATCGCGGGGTGACGGCGATCTGCTTGCACCCACTCCTCTTCGGGGCGGCGCACGAGCGGTCCCTCGCCGAGCTTTGACTGCCGGAAGTCGAGCCGGTTCCAGTAGAGCCGCCCGGTGTAGACGGGGTTCTCAAGGATGCAGCGGATGGTGCTCTTTGACCACTTGCCGGCCGTGTTGCGTTTTGAGTCCACGTGCAGCGGTGACGGCGGGCCGCCGGGCCGGTTGAGGTGGTTCGTGATCTCCTTGAATCCCCAGCCGGCGAGATACCGCTCGAAGATTTCCACGACGACGGGTGCCTGCTCGGGGTCGGGCTCAAGGCGTGTCTTATGGTCGCCGGATCGGGCACGGCGCGGGTCGGGGTGCGGCTCGCGGTGTAGTCGGTAGCCGTAGGGTGCTCGGCCGCCGTTGCGATAGCCCTGCCGGGTGTTCTCGGTTTGACCACGACGGACCTCGCGGCCTAGCTTCTCGACCTCGAACTGGTCAAGCGCCTGAAACATATGGCGCATGAGCCGGCCCTCTGGGCTGGTCTGGTCCCCAGCGGCGACCGAGTAGTAAACCTGCACCCCAGCGCGCGATAGCTCGCGCTCGAACGCGAGCGCGTGGAATAGGTCGCGCGAGAGGCGCGAGGTTGAGTAGATGACCACGCTGTCGAAGCGGCGCGTGTCTCGCTCGCGTGCCTCGCGTATGAGTTCGCTCCACGCTACGCGATCATCGCGCCGGCCCGTTTCTTGGTCGGTGAAGTCGCAGACGATTCGCCCGCCAAGCTCGACGGCCTTGCGCTCGCATTCGTTGCGCTGGGAGGGGAAAGAGATTGTCGGGTCTTGCTTGTCCTTGGTGGACAGCCGCCCGTACCATGCGAACCGCGTCATTGATTGCCTCCTTGCTGGGGGTTGTCGTCGTCCTCGGCGAGCGTGACGAGCGCCCATGTCAGCGCCTCGTCGGTCGCCCACGTCCAGCGGCCGTCCGGCGTGTTCCACCGGCCTCGCTGGTCTTGAGTGAATCGGGCTCGCGTGAGCAGGGCGCGAGCGGCTGACCCGGTAACGGTGGTGGTGATGTCGCTAGTGGTCAAGGTTGGCTCCCTCGGCTTCTCTGGCGGCGTGCGTGATCGGCCAGCAGGTCGAGCAACGCGCGGGTTTGCTCGCGGCGCAAGTGCTCATCGAGCGGACTGCCGGGCTTGGTGTACTCGACGGACACGACGATCGGTGCCCCTTCCAGCGGGTCGCCTGCTGCCGGTTTCCAGCTTGAAGCTGCGCGGTTTCGTGGTGTTTCATCGGGTTTGATCAGAGCAGAACATGGCCGTGATCTCAAGCGCCCGGAAGGCGCCGCCGAGCGGGTCGCCGGATGGCTGTCCCGGCGCGGCTTTCGCGGGGTTTTGGAGACTGCTTTTCGCGTGGTGGCCATCGCTTCACGCCGCCTTTCTGCTGGCTGTTTGCGTGCCCGTTTCGGGCTTGCGGAAGACCAGCACGTCCTCGTGCGCGACTACATGAGTGCGCTCCCCGAGCGCGCGTGCGCGACGGACGTTGAGCACCTGCCAGAACGACGGGCGCATCACGAGCTCGCTATCGCGTAGCGTCCCGAGCAGCCCAATGATGCGCTGCCAGTAGCGCAGCCCGAGGCCTTCGCAGAGTGTGATCGTGTCGCCTGAGAGGTTGCGCAGGGCGCCACCGGAGCGCATGTCCTTGGTGACGAGCACAAGGAATCCGCCGGGCCTGAGCACGGCGGCGCAGGCTGCGTACACGTCAGCCATCGAGGCGAGGTAGGCGTCACCGCGAGCGTGTCCGAGGTTGCTCCGGTCGGGGCTGTAGTTGGTGGTGTCCTCGCGGCGCATCGACCCCGTGCCGGTGAGAATGTTCTCGGTGGCTACGTCCGCGAGTTGGCAGCCGTAGGGCGGCGAGGTCACGATCAGCCCGACTTGTCCGTGAAGCGTCGGCTCGTGCGTGGCGAGGAGGTGAGGCAGACGCCGGGCGTCACCTTCGATGACACGCGCGGGAGAGCCGGCGCCTTGGTGGTGTGCGTGCTCGATGTTCGCGCGGGCGAGCTTCGCCCACCTGGGCTCTAGCTCGACGCCGAGCGCTCGGCGGTCCGCATGGATTGCCTCCACGAGCGTTGTGCCGATCCCGCACATCGGGTCGAGGATGAGGTCGCCGGGGTCGCTGTATGCCTCGACTGCCCGGCGCGCGAGCGCGGGGAGCATCTTGCCGGGGTGCCGGTTTGACTCGGGGAGGTAGCGGCCGTGGCGCTGCCACTGGCTCGTCGTCTGCGCGCACGGCCACACCGCGAGCGGCAGATTCGATGTCCGGTATGGCCCACGGCGCCTTACCCGTCGTCGTCGCGGCGGCGCGGATGGTGTCGCGGGGCAGCCTTGGTCGGGTGCGCGGCGGGTTGTGAGCGGGCGTGTGATTGAGGTCTGCGGTTGCATCTGTGTTCACCTTTCAACGGTTTTGGTAGGGGTGGTGTCGAGCCAGTCCGTGTAGTGGTCGGGCTGGTCAGCGGGGATGAAGATGGGTGCGAATGGGCCGCGTGCGGTCAGCTCGGGGAGCGCCGTGAAGGCGATGGGTACGGTCCCGTAGCGGGCTTGTGAGGGGTCGGAGCGGTACAGCGCGATCGTCTTCTGCACGCGCCTTCGCGCCGCTGCTGGTGTTTGGTCGGCGAGCACCACGAGCACTGGGGGAAATGTGCGGTAGTAGGCCCGCCACAGCGGCCCCTCCGGGGTGTCCTTGGTGGTGGCGTAGTGGCGAAGCTGGGCGTAGCGGGCGAGCTTTGCGGCGAGCTGGTCGGGCGGGATCGTCCCTCGGTCAAGCTCAATGAACCGCTGGTGCAGGATCAGCGACTCGTCCGGCGCGGCTTGCAGGTAGGAGAGCAGCGCGTCTGCGATCAGCAGGTGAGCGCCGTGGCGGCTACGGCCGGCGGTGTAGGGGTGCGCGATCTCATGCCGCCAAGACAGCGAGCCGCAGCTATCGCCAGCGTGCTCGCGTGCAGCTTTCACGAACGCGATCCCGGTGTCGTTCACCGCGAGGGTGTGGGCCCGCAACGGGCCTGCCGCTTGCGCCGGGGTCGTGAGACGCCGCCGGGGCTCAGCGAGTGTCCCGGCCGCTTGGATCGTCTCAGCGCCGGGGGCGGTGAGAAACCACAGCGCGAGTCCGTGCGGCCCGGCGGCGTGCTCGGCGAGCCCGCGCTTGTGAAGGCGGGTGAGGATGCGTTGCGCCCACCGCAGCGAAGCGTCGGGGGTGTGCAGCGCGTGTACCTGCCGCGCCGTGAGTACCCGGTGCTGGTGCAGGCTTTCGAGCACTTCGACGGCGACGGACGGGAGCGCTCGCAGCTCGGGGTGTGCTGTCCCGGTCATTCGCTGTCCTCGGGGTCGGGGAGCTTCGGCATTGCCGAGCGCCCTGGTGTCGTGACCTCGGCTGCCTTGCTGTCGGTTTTGCTTGTGAGGTGCGCGCGGATGCGCTCGTCGAGCGTGTCGAGCGCCCGGATCGTCTCTTGCGAGTTGACGCGGCCGGATGCTTTGTCGATCGTGGGCTGGATGGTCGGGACTTGCTCGGGCCGGTAGGCGTCGGCGAACAGGTCGGTGACGGCAAGGTTCTCGAACAGGAACGGGCGGGTCAGCCCGCCGTGATGGGTGGCTTGCGCGATGAACGTCCAGCGGGGTAGCCCGGTGATCGCGTTGGCTGGCGGGTCTGATGCCCACTCGCGGGCGATCAGCGCGGCGGCGTGCGCGTTGAGCGCGGTCGCGATCAGGTGCGAGCGGTTGGTGGTCAGCGCGTTTAGCGTGGCGCTGGTCAGCCGCTCGGGGTTCTGATTTAGGAGGGTCGCACGGACCCCGTACTTGGCTGTCTGCTCCAAGAGCGCGGCGAGGTTCCCCGACGATGCGCCGTCGTATGTCTGGACCTCATCAAGGAAGACGTAGAACTCGCGGCGCTTGGCTGGCGGTATGTGCGCTCGGCCCTTCGCGGCGTGCAGCAGGTCGAACACCAGTAGGTTCGCCATGAGCCGGTCGCGGGCACCGCCGGCACCGGGGCACGCGAGCACGATCCGCCCTTCGTTCATCGCCTCGGCGATGTCATAGGTGGATTGCTGTGAGCCGAGCAAGGCGGCGAGCTGCGTGGAGGACCGCAGCCGGTCGATCAGGTTCGTGACGGGGGTGATGGCCTCTTCGGCCATGCGCGGGAACCGCTCTGAGAAGAACTGGCGGCGTGGGACCGAGAGGTACGGCAGGATCGCCTCTAGCCACTCGGGGTTTCCGAGCAGCGTGGGTATCTGAAAGATCGTCGGTGCAAGCTCGGCAGGCAGGACGGTCGATAGCTCGATCAGCGCGGCCGTCGCCTGTGTCGTGAGGGTGAGCGCCCTGTTGTTTCGCTCGCCCCATTGGAGGGCTGAGGCGAACGAATCCACGATCGCCTCCACGCGCCGCTCCCGCGCGTCATCGGAGAGCCCTCGTGCGGCGAGCAGGTTCCAGCCGGGCTGCCCCTCCCTTGAGCGGGTGCCAACTAGGTCAAGTTCGACAATCCGCTCGGCTAGCTCGGGTTCGGTGAGGCAGCTCTTGATCCGCCGGATTGCGTCCTCGTGCGGGTCGAGGAACATGCCGCCGTGCCCGGAGCGCACAAGGCTCAAGAATTGGGTGATCGCAAGCTCGGTCTTCCCCCACCGGCTGCGGCCGGCGGTGTACGTGAAGAACGTGTCCGCGAGGCGGAGGCCGACGATCCGCTGTCCTTGCTCGCCGCTCACGCGGCCGAGGGGCAGCACGTCGCGCTGCCCGGTGTACTCGGGCAGGTTGCGCGGCGGCGGGTAGACGGCGGCGCCGAGGCGCAGCACGTCCGGTGCGGCACAGTTGATCGTCGGGGGCTTCAAGAATCCGGCGACCTCGCGGGCACTGACGACGCCCTGGCGGGTGGGCCGGAATAGGCCGGTGTCCATCCGCCGGTCAAACCGTGCTCGGCGGCCGGGGAGGTCCGAGCCAAGGAACGCGAGGCCGAGCAGACGGACACCGACGACCCGGAATGAGTTGGCGGCGGCCCACCCGTCGAAGCATCCGAGGAGCCCTTGCAGGCGTTCGGCGGCGATGCCCTTCACGGGCGCTTGGCAGCGCACGAGGACCTGCATGTGAAACAGCGGCTCGTTTTGGAGCACCTTCGCGGCGATCTGCTCGCGCTGCGCTCGCTGCTCCACGACATCGGCTGCCGGCTGCCGGCCGGCTTGCCGGCCTGCGCCCGCCAGCAGATCGAGCATCCCGCCGCCCGTGTAGGAGGCGGTCGTGTTCGTGCGGCGGGCTTGGCGGAGCAGCGTGCGTCGCATCCGTCGTCGTGCCCCGGCGGTGCATGGCAGAAGATCGACCGCGACCTGCCCGCGCTCCCGTGCGGGGTGCAGCGCGGCGAGCGCGCGGGCGAAGCTCTGAAGCGGATCGGGGTCAAGGCCAAGGTGCGCAAGCGGCTCGCTGCTCGGCCGCGCGAGTCGCAGCTCGGCGCGCATCACACACCCGTCACCGCTCGCGGGTGGCTCCGGGTCGGCGAGCCTCACCTGTACCCGGTCGTAGTTGCTGAGCGCCGAGCGGATCGCGGGCAGCGCGCGCTCGGGCACCACGAGCGAGTAGCGCATCGCTCCCTCACTGCTGTCGAGCAGCACCCGCACGGCGCTTGCGCGGGGATCGAGCCAGCCGCCGACGACACGACGGACACGGGATAGCTGGGCGGCGCAGCGAAGAACACCGTCAAGCGTTGGCGCGAATGAGTCGGGGGCGAGCACGACGAGCCGCACACGCCGGGAAAGCGCACGACGAGTCACGACGACACGACACGTGAGCGCCGCTAGCAGCACCACGGTTGACGGGATCGCCGCGTACACGATGAGCACCTGGGCGTGCCCGGCCAGCCAGCCCGGCAGGCTCCGGTTACGCAACAGCGTCAGCAGCATGAGCCCGCCGACAACAGCCACCAGCGGCCGAGCGTCCTGTGAGGGGCGGCGAGTCACAGCAAGTTACCGGCACAGATTGAGATGTCGAAAAACCGCAAGCCGCGCAATTCCGCACCACAAAGCCGGAAACCCGGTGTCGCGTTCGGCCGGTGGGTGAACCGCAGCGCGTACCGCAGCACGAACCACAGCGCGAACCACTGTGCGAACAGTCCAGACGGGCGCCGGGCGGGGCTCACGCGCCCTTTCCCTTCACTCTTGGCGCGGGCGGCTGGGCGTATCCGTAGATCGGTGCTGTCTCGCCTTCGCTGGTCGCATGGGCGGGCAGGAATGGGCCGACTAGGGCGACGTGGTTTGCGTAGTTGCCCTCGATCGTGGTGATTCGACCGTCGGGGTAGACGCGCTGCACGATCCCGACGTGCGCGCTTTCACTCGGCCCGCTGCCGTAGAAGACGGCATCGCCGGGCGCGGGTGTCGCGGTCGCGGGCAGGATTCGCCCGCCGCTTTCTTTGGCCCATGTGTAGAGCGATCCCGAGTACCCGTAGGTGGCGGTGGAGCCGGGGAGCGGCACCCCGGCGTGCTGCCATACCCATGAGGCGAACAGTGAGCACCACTCCTCGCAGGGCCCGTAGATCGTGCAGTTCGATCCGGAGGGCTGCTCGCCTTGGCCGAGCTGGCTTTCAGCGACGCGGACGATTTGCGAGCTGCTTGCCGCTTCGGGTGTGAACGTGCTCGCGCTGCACCCGCTGGTCGAGACTGGCTGCGATAGGGGCGGGCTCGTCGGGGTGGGTGCCCCGGTGGCGGTGAACCCGTATTGCACGGCGCGGGCCATCACCTCGTCGGCGTAGCTGACGGTGCTGTCCGAGCACGCGCCGTAGTAGTGGCACGCCGCTTGGCGGTATTCGTTGTAGGTGCCGCCCGTTGGCGGGGCGCCCATGTCTTCGCGCAGGATGCGCGCGGCGGTGTAGATCGCGTCCGCTGGATCGTTGATGTTCGGTGCGTGGCCGGGGTGCGCGGAGACGCCGTAGCGTTCCCACAACGTCGGCCCATCGCCGGGGCTGCACGCGCTGCCCCGGACGTAGGCGATCTGCATCGGCCCGGCGCACCCCGAGCTGTTGGTGCCGGCGCACTCGCCGTTGTCGCACTCCTGCGCACCGATCGACGCGAGAAAGCTCCAGTCGATGTCAAACTTGCTGCCGGCCTGCTCATACAGCCTGAGACGTTCGGGCGGGATGCTTTGGAGTGCGTAGGCGGAAGGTGTCGGCCCGGTCGACGCGAGCGCCGGTTCGCTACCGGACTGACAGCCGGTGAAGCTCGCGCCGAGGACAGCGACCGCGATACCGAAGATCGCGAGCACGGCAAGGCCGGTGCTGCCCGTCCCAGCGAGAAGCCACCAAAGCAGCCGGCGCTTATCCATCACGCGCCGTCCAGTCCGGTGACGAGTAGACGGCCGCCTTGGTGGGTGAGGGTCAGCCCGACCGTGTAGTCGATCAGCCCGCCGTCATTCACCATCGCGCTCACCTCGATCTCGCCCGTTGGGGCGGCCGTGGCGCGCAGCGATATGACTCGCGGGCGGCGTGCCCTGGCTGCTGGCGGCACGCGCGGTGGCTGGCTCTCAAGCGACGCGATCAGTGACCGGCTCGCGTCCTCGATCCGGCTCGCCGTGGTGTGCCCATCGGCGTAGCCGAGGTAGCCGGCAAGGAACCGCTTGGCCGTCTCCCGCGCTTGGAGCGCGGGCACGCCCGGATCACTGACCGCCGGGGCGCCCGTTGCTACCAGGTCGATGCGCCGGGTAGCTGGGCGGGCTTGGCTTGCTGGCTGAGTGATCGTGAACAGCAGCGCGACGGCGCCGAGCAGCACGGCCACGACGACCATTGCCGCTCGGCGCTCGTGCTCGGCTATCGGCCGGTCACGCTGGGAGCGCATCCATTCGGCGGTGCTCATCGCGCCCGCTCCGTCGCGGCGAGTCGCTTGCGGGCGGCGGCCACGTTCGCCGGGTTGGTGTCGATGCCGAGGTACTGCCGGCCACGACGAACAGCGACTAGCCCGGTGTCCCCGGCCGCGCAGAACGGGTCGATGACAAGGCAATGCCCTCGCCCGTTTCTGTGAGGGCAGTTTGAGCGCCAGCGCTCACCGCAGCGAGCCGGCGCCCTGAGCGGTGCGCCACATACACCGCACGCGCACGGGACCGTGCTCGCGAGGATGCACCACTCGATCACCTCTCGGGGCGGTATCCCCGCCGCGCCCGGTGACGGGACGCACCAGCCACGGCGCGGCACCGGGCAGCGCTGGCAACGGTGCCCCGGGCGCCGCGCGACGGGGTAGCGTGGACAGAGCAGGCTCTGCGCCGCGTAGCTCGCGGGCGCCGGTTGTGGCGGGTGAAAGCTGAACTCGGGCTGCTTGCTCAGCAGCACGAGCTCTCGCGGGATCGTCACCGTGTCTGGTCGCAGCCAGCGGGTGTCTTTGAGGGCTAGTGCGAACTCGTGAGAGTTGCCTCCCCTCGTGAGCGCGAGCCACAGCGTCCCGTCGCTGCGAAGTACCCGGTGAACCTCATCGAGCACCGCCAGCAGATACGGGATCGGTGTGTCACGCCTTGGTGCTGTCACGCAAGTCTGCGCCAGCCCATCGGGCAGTTCCCGCAGAAGCGTGATCGGGTCTGTGTGTTCAATACGAAAGCTCATGCGGGCTCCTCCTCCGGTGTCTCGGGTGTCGAATCAGGCGTGGGCGGCGGCGAGGATGAGCGCGGCGGCTCACCTGCCGTGGGCGGCGTTGGCGGCCGTTTGGGTCGCCGTGCCATCTGCGCGAGGCGGGTGCTGTAGTAGAGGGTCTGGAGACGGCCAGCTCCGTCGCCTGCCGCGCCGGGTCCGGCGGTCGCCGTGAGCAAGTCCTTGGTCAGCCGATCGCGCTGGATGAACACGGTCCACAAGAACGCCGCTTGCAACCCGAACGCGAGCAGCCATCCGAGGTTCGAGCTGGCGTCAGCGAGGGCTTGGCAGACGGCGAGCGTCACCGCGAGGATCAGGCTGTAGATCACCTTCCGCGCGAGGTAGCCCGCGAGCTTCGCCAGCCATGCCCTAAAGAAGTCGTGCCCGCGTCCGGGGAATATCCCGATCAGCAACGCGACCGGCGCGAACGACAGCAACAGCAGCAGCAGGATTTGCGCGAGGATCACCCCGACCGCGAGCGCCCCGAGCAGCAGGAACGCGCCAAGCTCGCCGACCAAGATCACGATCGACAGCAGCAGTCGCTGGTACTGGCCGCCCTTGCCCATCGCTTCGGCGGCTGGCTCGTCTGCCTTCCCGAGCGGGTAGGTGCCGCTGGTCTTGCCGGGGTCAGACGATGGGAGGTCGCCGGTGTCGCCCTTTTCCAAGGCTTCGTGCTCGCTGTTGCGGGCCTTTGACTGGAACGGGTAGGCGAGAAAGTGCGAGGCGTACTTGTTGCGGTTGTTGATGCACGTCTTGCCCTGCGCGTGGACTTCGCTGCCGGCTTCGAGCTGGGAGGCGAGTTGCGTGTCCTGCCCGGCGTTCGGGCTCAAGGGGCGCACGGCGACCGAGTGGCCGCTGGTGGTGGTGCAGTGCTCGATCCCGCCGAACTCAAGGACAGTCCACGGGTCCAGCACTAGCAGCGAAAAGAGCTGGTTACTCGCGGCTGTCTTGGCCTGTTGTTCGCTGCCGATGCTCCCTTGGTTGGTGAGCGATAGCAGCGCTGTTGATAGCTGGTTTGAGAGCTTGCTCGCTGGGGCTATCGTCCGCTGAGGCTGGGTGACGATCCCGATCGCCAGCACGCAATAGAGCAGCGATACGGCGAGTGCGCCGGCTGTCTCGGTGTAGCGGCGCTGCACCAATGCCTTCCACATCGCCCAGCAGCCGGCGAGCACGATCGCGACGACGAGCCACGGCGCACCGAACGTGTTGGTGTAGAGGTTGTGGATCGCGCTCGCTACAGGTGTGAGCGCACCCGAGCCGGGGCTGCCGTTCCCGTTGACCAAATCGAGGTTGAACGCGAACGCAAAAAGGGTGATTACCGCGTTCGCCAAGAAAGCCGTGATGAGCCACAGAACCTGCGCGATAAAGAACGCGATCAGCGGCGGCACGCCGGACACGTCAACGCCGCTGAATACACCGACGCTGATGCCGGGGAAGTATTGGTCGAGCTGGTAGTTGGTCAGCGGGTAGCGTTCGGCCAGTCCTCCAGGGGGTAGCTGCGGCGCGGGGCCGATGTTGCCGTAGACATCGTTCGCTACGGCCGCAGGGCTTGCGAGCAGCACGACGCCGATCGTCAGAGCGAACAGGAGCGCGAGTCGCCGTCGCCGTGTTGAGGTGAGAGAACGTAGGGCGTGGAGAATCGCGGGCTTCATGCCTCGCTCCTTCCGGTTTGGTCGGGGGTCGTTTGCAGTGCTTGCAGGAGGTGCGGGTACACGAGGTCGATCTGCACCTCGCCGACGCGGCCGTGCAGGTCGCGCATGAGGCAGCGCCCGGCGCGGTACTCGCGGACCCGGCCGACTAGCTCGCGGGTGGGCTCAAGGCCGATGAAGCGAAGGGCTGCCTTGGCGGCGTCGTCGGAGTCCTGGCCGAAGACGAACACGACCCCGATCAGGTCTGAGAGGTCGCCAAGGTCGCCGATGCGGTGGGTGCCGAGCAGAAGCGTTGCGTTGAACGCGCGGCCGAGCCTTACCAAGCGGTTGATGATCTGCCGTCCCTGCGGTGAGGCGAGCAGGAACCAAATCTCGTCAAGGCCGACGATCTTGTGCCGTGAGCGGTCCCTTGAAATCAATTGGAGCGCATACGCCGCGACGAGTGAAAGTGTCGCCACGGACACGCGCTCCGCGCGGGTGTATGTGTCACGAGCGGCCGATGGTTCGGGTAGCGAGAGGCCGGGCATACGGATCGTCGTTACCGGCCGCTCGGCCTGTAGGTCGGTGCTCTGCCCGTTGCCGAACCCGAGGCGAGCGAGGCCGAAGTCACGGATCACCTCAAGCGCTTCGCCGGCCTCCCTAGCGGTGCCGCGCTCGCTTGCGAGCAGCAGCTCGACTACGCGGGAGAGGCTTCGTGATCCCTCGCTTACGGTGTCCTTGACCGCGAGGGAAACGGCGTTCTCCCAGGCGCTCGTGTTGCCCGGCAAAAGCTCAAGCAGATAGGAGCAGGCAAGCTCCTCGCGCAAGTCCTCGAGCCCGATAGCGAGCGGGTCGAGCTTGCCCTGCTGCGCAGAGTCACCGGACAGCTCAAGCACCTGCACCCGCCCGTCAAGCTCGGGCAGTAGGTGCAGCCCGTGGTCGGGCTTCGGGTCGAAGTCCACCACGAGCGACCCGCGCCGCTCGGCGGCGTACTCGATCGTCTCCGCCGCAACGGTCTTGCCGCTACCAAGCGTCCCGATCAAGAGGACCGCTGAGGCGCGGTCTTCCCGCGGTGCCTGCGTCGGATCGAACCTGACCGGCAACGGTGCGCCGGTCGGGGTGTACCCGAGATATGGGCCGCGCTGGGAGCCGACCATCCGGCTCCCGGTCGGGACCAGCGCGCCGAACTGCTCGACGGTGAGCTGTTGGGTGTAGTCGCGCACCTCAGACCCACCCGTCCGCTCGCGGCAAATGGTCAAGCCAAAGCTGATGCTGCAACCCGGCGGGCCGGTGAAGGGTGATGTCGCCGTACTGCTCTTTCAGGACAGCGACCCGGCGCTCTAGCTCCTCCTCGCTGACAGCCCCAACGGCGAGTGAGATCTGCGCGTAGAGCATCGGCGGGTGCCCGCCCGCTTGTAGCTGTGCCTCGTACTCGCGGGCGAGAACCCGGTCGGTGCCGGCCATGATGCTCGGGCCGTGCGCGGCGCCTTCTACCTGCTCGTTGTAGGCGTGCTCGACATCGGCGATCCGCTTGCGTACCTGCGCGAGCGCCTGCCGGTTCCCGAGCCACCGTGCGTGAAGGGAGGCGTCTACCGGAAATCCGACAGCCTCCAAGGGTGCGAACAGAGCCTCGGCGGTCGCGCCGGGAAACTCCGGGGCGTCCGCGAGCGCGCCGAGCGCGAGTATCGCTTGATAGCAGCGGCCCTGCTCACCGTCGACCACGAGCGTCTGTTGCTGCTCGGTGATCGCGGCGTTTGCGCAGCGGGCGAGGTCGTGGCCGAGCGGCTTGAAAGCGACACCGCCAGCGGGCGTGGAGATGATGAGTGCGTCGGGTTGCCAGTGGCGGTCAAGCTCGGGCTCAGCGACACCACGCGAAGCGGCGCGGCGCAGCAGCCATTGAAGCTCTGCGGTCCTCGCGCGGCGGGCGCCGATGACACCACCTACGCGCTCATAGATGCGCTGCTCGCGAGTAGCGAGTTCCGTCAGCTCTGCGGCCGGGATCGGGGAGGCGGACCCGATCCCGGCCAGCTCCTCGACACGGCGCCGCACACGATCCACGCCGCGCACGAGGCCTGAGCCGACGCCCGTGGGTGTGCTGCCGGCGAGCGAGACGGCTAGGTAAATCTCCGGGGTGTGCGATCCGAGCTGGTGCAGGCGCTGCTCGTGTCCGGCAAGGAACGCCTGCCACGCCCGAGGGTCTTGGTGGCGGTCATCGAGCAGGCGTTCGGTGTGCGCGACGTACCGCTCGGCGGGGTAGGCACGGTTCACTCGCCACAGCGAGAAGTCCGCCGCGATCGTGTGCGCGAGCCTTTGTAGGCGGCGCTGTAGCGACCACTTCTCACCCGTGGGTAGGTACGGGTAGGAGGTCGTGCTCAGCCGGTACAGGCCGGCGGCCTCGCCACCCCGCCCGAGGAGCACGTTGCCGTGCGCGTAACGCAATGGGAAGCTCACGGCCGCACCTCCACGACCTGCCCGTCAGTCAGCTCGACCACTTCGCAAAGCCGCTCGCCGCTGCGCAGCCGGTGGCCCTCGGCGTGACGGACGATCAGCCGGCCACGGCCGGGGATCGCCACTACCGGGCGGGCGAACACGAGCCGCGCCGGGCCTCGCACCTTGCCGTGGTGAAGCAGCGGCGAGTGCTCATCCGGGGCGACCCAAACCTGCGGCGCCCACACCTGCGCCTGCCCGTCAGGTGCTATCGCACCGTCCAGCGAGCGGCGGGCAGCGCGCGCTCGCAGCGAAAGCCAAGAGGTGAGATAGCGGTGTGCGGGCCGCCCGTCTGGCGATGCCTGCCCGGCGAGTGTCGCGACCATGCCCGGTGCGATCAGCAGGCGAAGCGGCCAGTCGAGCCACCCCAGCAGCACGCCCGCGAGCAGAGTCGCTACGAACCCGGCAAGGGCGCCGAGCACCGCGCCCGGCCAGCCGTGTGAGCTTGCGCCCAGCAGGCCGGCGATAGCGCCGAGCACCAGCGCGAACAGGATCGAGCGCTGGCTGAGGACAAGGATCGCCACCAGTGACGTGAACGCCCAGCCAAGCCACTCAAGCGGCACGCCGCCCGGTACTGGAAGGCGCCGACCGTCGATCTGGTAGATACGCCGGTCGGGCCTGAATATCCGCTGGTAAGAACGGATCGTGTGCGTGTCGTCGCTCATCGCAAACAGTCCCCTCGGTCAACCGAAAATCTGTTTGCCGATGCCTTCGGCGGCGGTCGCTATCTCAGACGGTGCGAACACCATCCACGCGACCACGATCGCGGCGAACAAGAACACCGCCAGCTCGGTGTAACGCCTATTCAGGAGAAACATCAAGCTGATGACGCCGACGATCCCGCCGTACAGCTCTCCCGCGTAATGCTTGAGAAGGCCGCCAACGTTCGCGCCGACATCATTCCCGGCCGCGAGTGAAGTAGCCGGAAACAACACCACCGCGTAGATCGCTACAACACAGACCTGCAAGATGCGTCGTATGTGTGACACGCCGATCACTTCCCTTGCGCTTGTGAGGTTTCGGTGTCGGCGGGCTGAGTCACAGTCACCGTCACACCGCGAGTCGTCGTGGGCACCCGCGAGGTCGTGTCGAAGTAGGACGCGATGCCGCGAACTAGCAGCAACAGCACGCAACCCCACAACAGAACACGTCCCGCGAAGCGAGTCAGCCGAGTGACACTTTCGACCGATGCGCGGTCGTTGGCTGACTGGCTTTCACCCTTGGTCGTCCTACGGAAAACAGTCATAGGGCGACGGTACGGACGGAACTCCGCCAACACCACAAGCGGAACTAGCTATTACAAGTGAACTAGGTTTACTAGGTTTAAAGCGATGGCTTTCATAGATGCGCGCACCAGAACGCGCAAGAGCCACCGTGCAACCGCAACGGTGGCTCTTGTGCTGTTCTGGCCGAGGCCCTGCGGCTACGCTGCGGCGAGACTCACTAGGTCGGCCAACTCGTCAATCTGACCCCGGATGCTCGCGAGTGTCTGGTCTAGAAGGCGACACGCGGAATAGTCAGCCAGCGAATACAGGACACAGTTACCGTCGCGGCGTCGCGCGACGAGCCCCGCCCTGTGCAGGATGCAGAGATGACGGGAGACGTTCTGCGGTGTGGTCGGCATTTTGTCTGACAGCTCCTGCACCGGAACCTCGCCCTGCTCAAGCAGCGTCAGCAACTGCACACGAGTCGGGTCCGCCAACAGCGCAAGGCGACTCGTCACAAGACCCACCACGGACTCTGTCCAAGTTCCGGTCATCGTTGATCCCCGACCCTCTATCGTCCTAGATAATCGAACTGCGTCTGTTCCATTTTTCCGACGTGTCCCGGAGAAGTGGGACGGTCGGTTCCGACAGTCCCGACACGGGTGGGACGAGGCACGACGGGGCTGGGCGGCTTATCGCTCGCTGCGCCGCTCCCAGCGCTGACTTTGGGGGCCGCTGGCGCCGCCGATACACCGCCTAGCTTGCCTGCTGAGTGTCGGTGATGCACCCGGCGCCGTGAGAGACGACGGTCGAGGCGGTGTGCTCTGTCGGGGGCTGAGGGTTGAGGGTGCGTGCGGCCCAGCCCCGAGAGCAAGCCGACGGTCAGCATTGCGACCAGCAAGCCTGCGACACACGCCGGCCACCGACGCGCAAGCGCTGCGACTAGAGCTGACCGGCCGCTGGTCGCGGATGGTCTCAGAACCTTTGTCGGCTCCTCGGCGCTCAGCGGTGAAGCCGCTGGCATGCCCTCATCAAAGAGCTCGCTCTCGGTGAAGGAGTCCATACTCGTTAATGCAGGCACCGCCCTGTGAGCGACAGCTAATTAGCGCGGCGGCGAGATTAAATAGCCGCGCCCGCCGGGTGAGCGACGGGCGCGGTGTGCAGCCGGGGCGGCGAGTCGTCTTGCGGGCTATCGCTCGACAGTCACACGCACCGGCTTGCTGTGGGTGCTTAGGAATGGGTAGCCGCCGTTTGGCACGGTTACTGCTCTAAAGAGATACGAGGCGCCGACGCCGAGCGTAAAGACGTATTTGTATGTCCATGCCCCGCGGCTAGAGGTCGGGAGCACTTCGATAGTGCGCCACCGCCCGGCATAGAGGATCTCCATTTGCACGGACTCGCCACCCGGCGGGACATATCCGCCGGCGAGTTGGCCTCTGAATACGACGGCACGGCCGAGATGAGCCTTATGCGGCGCGTGCATGGAAACCACCCCTTGCACGCTCTCGTGAACGTCGAGCGTCGCAGCAGGAGTGCTGTCGAGCGTGTGCGAGTAGTAGGCGATGCGGAGCAGGCGAGATGGACCCGCCGGAGCCTTGAGTGCCCAAGTCCCATCGGGCCGAGTAGTCGCGCTGGCGATAGGTGTCGCGGCGGCAGAGCCGATCACCTGCTGCAAGAGCTGGACCTGCGCTCCCTTGATTGGAGCGCCCGTTGGCGCAGTCAAGCGGCCGGCGAGCACGACAGCCGAGCGAGTCTGTTCGCGTGCGAACGCCTTGGGCTGCCTCCCCGCGAGTGTCAAGGTCGCGCGTTCGGAGGCGGGTTCGCCGTTAGGCGCTCCGCGTGACGGCGGGATGACCGAGACGATCGGCGGCGTTACAACGGGCGGTTGATTGTCGATCGTGATGGGTCCGGTGTAGACCGTCGCCTTGTTACCGGCCGCGTCTTCTATTTCTACCTTAAGCGTGTGTTGGCCTTCGGCGAGTTCGCTCGTCTGGATTTCGGTATGCACCTCGGTTTCTTGCGGGCATGGCTGGAGGCTGTGAAACTTGAGCGCGCCTTCGTAGGCGCCGTGCGCGACACACTTGCCTTCGCTGAGGTTTGGAGTGGCCGACCACATGGTGTGGCCGTCGATCTGCACGGTCGCGCGATATACGCCGGGTCCGTGTTCGTCGTGTGCCGTGAATGACAGGCTGGCTGTGCCGCTTGCCGGGTTGTTCAGGAGCGTTCCAGCAAACCCAGCAGCGGTGGGCTTAGCTTCGTTGCTGAGCAAGATCGTTGCGCTCTTGATGTTCATCTGTGCGTCAAGACCACTTGAGCAATATTCTTTGCCTGACGGCGGGATGCACTCGGTGACTGCGTATAGCCGCGAACCGCCGTGGTAATAGTCCGTGAGCGTGTTTTCTTTGACGGTCTTGCACAGTTCAGTGCACATCACCACCAGTTCGCTAACTTCGGTTGAGTTATTCGGTGTGGAGAGGTAAGCCTGTCCGCCAGGGCTCGCCAGGCTCAGCGTAATCAAGCCGCCTTGGATCGTGGAGTCGGCCGGGGCACTATAGACCCACATTGGCCCACTATTGGCAAGCTGATAGCCAACTTCGTCCCGCAGCGACAGCGAGCCTCCCACCTGTGCGCAGGTATTACCTGGTTCAACGATCGAGAGATAGCCGCCGACAGTGCCGGGCGCCCACCCTTCCGTTGAGACGGGTTCGCCACCGTCTGAGCACGTGGCCTGCGCCCACTGGCCCGCTCGTGCACTCGCAGCCAAACACAACGTGAGCGCCATCGCCAGCACAGTAGTTGTGAGTGCGAGCCGACGGTTGCGGATTACGGTGGGGATCATCGTTGGATTCCTTTCCAATCGTGTTGCTCAGTGGCCGAGGTAGCCGAGGTTGGTCCCGCCGCCGCTACGTGACGGCGCGGGAGCTTCATCAGCAGACCCGGTAGACGACGTTGACGCTGCGGTTGCTACAGCAGCGCTTGACGAGGAGGTGCCGCCCGCGCTCCCGCCAAGTGCGAGATACCCGAGGCCGTGGCTCGGCGGCGACTGCGAGCGGTGTTTGACAGAGGTCGTGGTGGCCTTGCGCGAACCCGTGCCCGCCTGAGCCCGCGTGGAAGTCAGCCCGCCGGCAACAGCCGAGGGATGGATACTCCCGGCGGTCGCGCTCACCGGATGCGCGGACACTCTGTGATGGTGGTGGACGGGCGCGGGCGCTTCGAGGGAATGGACGACTTTCGCACCGACACCGGCACCAGCGATCACGAGCGCCGAGGTCGCGGCGGCGGCCTTGACCAGCCCGCTGCCACCGAGCACTCCGGCGGTGCGCTCAGCCGTCGCGGACCCGCTCGGCGCGCGGCCCGTAGATAGCAGCGAGGTCAGCCGCTCGATCCAGCGACCGTGTAGCTCGACGGCGAGCGCCGGGGGCGGCAGGAAAGCCGCGCTCGCGGCGCGCTGGAACTCGCGTGCGCGCATCTCGCGCAGCAGCGTCGAGTAAGACGATCGGCAACCGGCGCAAGCCGCGAGGTGCGCCCTGGCGGCCGTCTCCTCCTCGGCTTGGGCGGCTCCCTGCGCGTGCGCGTGGATCGCCTGCTGGCGGTAGTCGCACATGCGCCCGGCGGCGGTGATCGCCGCGACCCGATCGAGCTTTCGTTGCGCGCTGCGAGACGCCGCGAGTACGGCCTTGATCGGCTCGCCCATCGCTTTCGCCGCGCGCTTAACGCCGAGGCCGTGCGCGGCCATCACCGCCATCACGCGCTGCTCGAATGGGTCGAGTTGCGCCATGAGGTCGGCGGCCGTGGCGATCCGCTCTTGGGCGGCCACGAGATCGAACGGCTCGTCGTCATCGCCGGGGAGCATTTCGGCGATGGGCTCGAACTCCACGCGCCGTTGCGACCCGACGTGCAAGTCTCGTCGGCCCGAGCGGTGCGCCATGAGCAGGTAGCCGATCGAGGACCAGAACGCGCCCTGTAGGTGCTGCTCATCACGGATCGGCTTGCTCGACATAACCACAAGGCCGATCGCCTCGTCCACGAGCTCGTCGCGGACGTGCTCAGGCAATCCGGCCACGTCGCGGCGCCAGTCCAGGCGCTTCCGCAGCTCGGCGCGCTTGGCCTTCAAGGCGTGCGCGGCCTCCTCCGGGGACAGCGCGCCGCGCTGGCCGGGAGCGCGCACGAGCCAGCGTGCGTGACCCCGCCGCACAAGCGGTAGGGCGGCGGGGCGGGGGATCGCTGCGGATTGAGCAGGAGAGGCCATCACCCCGTTAATGCAGGCTGGCTCCTCAGCGCGACAACTAATTTCGTCCAGGGGCAAAGATGCCGTCGCCGATGACGGCCCCGAACCGGAGCTGCGGCGATTCCAGCGCATACACGCTCACGCGACTCTCAACGTCCCCTGTGCCACAAGTTCGGTTCGGCAGAACGGACTTGTCCCGTAAGCGGCGCAACGCGTCGCTCAGCGGATCTACGGCCAGTCTCCGGCGCGTGTGCGACCCTGAGCGTCCAATGGCGAATCCACCAACCGAGTCTGAGAAGCGCCTCGACGCCTATCTCGCCGCTCACGGCTACATCGGCGAAGGCGACATCGACTGGCGCGAGCGCTTCGGTGTGGACACCGCCAAGAACCCCGATCGGCTCATCAGCCGTGCCCTCGAGACTCTGGCTATCGGTGAGATCAAGGAGTGGCGATCGTCGGCACTGGACTCAATCCCAGCCGGACAGCGGTCCGCATCGTTCTCCGGTGAACAGATTTTCGGCACGCTCGCCGACGCCGTGCAGGCAGCAGCGCTTGAGCAGCTTCGCCCGTTCAAGGACATAGGTCTGCCGCTGATCGTGTTCCTCGCCAACCCGCACCACAAGCACGTGCCGCTCGGCCCAGACGACATGACGCGATCGCTGTTCGGAACCACAGACTCCATCGTCGTCCCGGTCGGTGGCGGGCCAAGCTCCGCGCGCCGAGTGTCATCCGGGGTCGGTGCGCTGAGCGTCCCCACCCCAGCAGGCCCAGCAAACCCCCACCCCTATCTGTCAGCCGTGGTCGTCGTCCACGCGCGATCCAATGAGAGGGACTTCGTTGATAGCGAGTTCGCGGCCCGTAAGCCAGTGGGGCAGGCATCCCCTGCTGAGCGCAGGGAACGGGTGATCGAGTCGCTACAAGCGGTCAACGCTGCCGAGCGCGAGGGGCGGATACCTGCCGGTGAGTACGAGTGGGTCGAGGTCTTTGACCTTTCCGGGCTCGGCGAGGCGTTCGACGGCACTCCGCTCCCGGCCAACATCTTCGACGGGCCGCGTGACCGCTGGTATGAGATTGGCGACCAAGGCTTCGTAAAGCGCCCGACAAGCGCCCCGCCCGCGTGACAATCGGGGTTGGCCGCTAGACGGCTGGCTTCTGTGCTCGTACGATCGCTGAGGCCGCTTGCTGCAAGGCTGGCATCCGTGGGAGCGAGCAGGCCGCCGAGCTGGGTGGCGCTGGGTCGGCTGCGCTTCCGAGGCTCACGCCGGCTCACGGCCAATCTCGATAGTGAGGACCACAGCACCTCGGGGCTGCGAATCGGCGTCGATCTGCACCTCCACCTCGGCGAGTGCTTGGCCGTGTCGAGTCAACTCGTCTCTGAGCCCCGTCTTGGGCAGCCGCACAACTGTGGCTTGGAGGACCCCCGGGTCTCGGTCTACCGAGCAGGTCAGATTTACGCCGATGACATCAGCCCGTCCCAGATCGACGCCGAGCTCGGCCGCCAACGCCGCCACAGCGACCACGGTTGCCTTATCGACGAGCATCCCGACCCGCTCGCCTGTGTTGGAGGAGTTTTGAACCAAGCGCCGGAGCATGTCGGCGAAGATATTTAGATCCATGGTCCTCCCCTGAACGAACGAGCGCGGTGTCTTTCAAGTGATAAAGCGGTGGATGGCCTCGTTGGCGTGGTCCTGAAACGACGGGTTGGCCAGGTCGGGGAAGATGTCTGCTTGGTCGACCACGGCACCCTTGAGGACTTCCCCTTTGCTGGCGTAGAACACGCCGGTGGACAGGGTCGGGTCGGTGACGCCGTCGACCAGTCGCTTCGCGCCCACGTCGAGTTTGTGGGCGATGCCCAGGCGGGGCATGACGTACTTGGCCGCTATGCGCAGCGGCAATGCGAGGTCATTGGGTGCTTGGGTGCCGGTGGTGTTGCCGGGGCTCATGGAGATGAATCGACGGTCGGGGTATTGGCGGGCCAGGTGGGCCATCCATAGGATGCCGATCAGCTTCGCCTGCCCATAGGCCAAATTGACGTCAGGTTTGCCGCCGGCGAAATAGCTGCCGTCGATGACTGTGGCGAGCTCGTCGGCGGAGTTTGAGTCAAACGACGGCCGCTTGAACCCCATTTTCGGGATTCCCCTGGCTGCCTCACTTCCGGCGAAGACCGCCACCTCGCCAAGTCGGTTCTCGGCCAGGAGCGTCTCGAGGAGGACAACGTGGCCGAGAACGTTCTGCGCGAACATGTAGGTGACCCCGTCGGCGGTCAACTTCATCGGCGTCTTGCCGCCCATTCCACCGGCGTTCATGACCACCGCGTCGAGCGATCCGTCAAGGCCCGCCAGGCCGGCGCGGACCGAGCCCGGATCGGCAACGTCCATGAGAACGATGTCGAAGATGGACCGGCCGGTTTTCGCTTCAAGATCGGCCTTTGCCGTTGCCGCTCGGTCTTGGTTGCGGCACGCCATGTAGATGCGGGCGGTTTCGGGACGTGATGCCAGTTGCCGAGCTATGTCCTTGCCGAGCCCGACGTTGGCGCCGGTGATCAACACGGTCTTTCCTTTGGTGATTTGCATTTGAGTGCTTGGCTCCTTTGGTACAGGCATGGTCATTGGTGTGATCCGGTTGCGATCTCCGCGACCGGCCCGCAACCCGGCGACCTTGTCCGGGCTGCGGGCGAGCAGGATCGTGAGCGGGCAGCCGAGTGGCTTCGTCTCCGAACGTTGCCGGGGGCGGTCAGGGTCATCTGCTCCCCTCTCAGATCGCGAGGCGGCCGCCGTCGACGGGGATGATCGCCCCGTTGATGTAGGCGGCCGACGGGGTCGCGAGGAACGTGATGACGTCGGATAGCTCGTGCACGTCAGCGACCCGGCCGAGCGGAATCGTCTTGGCGAACTCTTCGGCCATCGCCAATTTCGTCTCCAGCGCCGGGGTCAACGTCGGACCGGGAGCGACCGCGTTGACGCGGACGTTCTGCGGCCCGAATTCGGCAGCCCAAGCCTTGGTGAGCAGCTCGATCGCGGCGCGCGAGGCGCCGTAGGCCCCCAAGCCTGGCTGGCCGTAGCTCGCGACCATCGTTGAGACGTTGATGATCGACCCGCCGCCGCGCGCGGCGATCTTGGGGGCGAGCGCGGCGACCAGGAAGAACGGCGCCTTGACGTTGATCTGGAACAGCCCGTCGAACGCCGCCTCGTCGGTGTCAACCGTCGGCCCCATCGCCGCAACGCCTGCAAGGTTGACAAGGACATCAATCTCGCCTGCAGCCTCGGCAACCCGCCTCACCTCGGACATCTCCGAGAAATCTGCGGCGATGAACTGCGCATCGTGCCCACCCGCCCGGATCTTCTCCACGGTGCTCGCGCCGCGGGTCTCATCGCGGCCGGTGATGAGCACCGACGCGCCCTTCTCGGCCATCGACAGTGCGACGGCGATACCCATCCCGGAGGTGCCGCCGGTGATGATGGCGGTCTTGCCTTGAAGTGACATGTATCGCGTTCTCCCTTTGAGTGGTTGTCGCGACCCTCGAAATGGATCGTGCGTTCCACTCTAACACAGAATGGATAGCGCACTCCATTCTGTTGGTAGAATCTGCGATATGAACACGACTAGCCCCTCCTCTCGCCCGTTGACGCGCAAGGGCCAGGAGACCCGGCAGCGCATAGTTGACGCTGCCGCCGGCCTGATCTTCCAGCGAGGCGTCGCCCACACGACGATCGAGGACGTACGCGCGGCAGCGGACGTCTCAAGCTCGCAGCTCTACCACTACTTCGAGGACAAGACGGCCCTGGTCCGGGCAGTCGTTGACCATCAGGCCGACACAATGGCCGGCGGGCAGGAGAACTTCGATTTCAGCACCCTGGAGGGCCTCCGAGCGTGGCGCGACTTCCTGATCGCGGCCCAGCGCGAGCACCACTGCATCGGCGGCTGCCCAATCGGCTCTCTCGGAGGCCAGCTAGCCGAGACCGATCCCGACGCAAGAGCCCACGTGGCCGAGGGCTTCAAACGATGGGAAGCCACGATCCAGAGCGGTCTACGAGAGATGCAAGCACGAGGCGAGCTCACGCCCGACACCGACCCCGACACCCTCGCCCTCGCCCTCCTAGCCGCCCTGCAGGGCGGCCTGCTCCTCACTCAGGTCAAACGCGACACCAAGCCGCTAGAGGCCGCGCTTGACGCAATGCTCGACCTCCTCGCCCGACTCAGCGGCGGCAGCTAGTAGCGGCCTCGCGCGATACGCTCGGACCCCACCGTCCCGTAAATCGCCTAACAGCCAAAGCTGCTGTCCCATACCCACACGCTGCGTCGGCCTAGAACCTCGTCAACGTCAGCACGCGCGTCGTCGGGCTCGGCCCACTCAAGTAGACAGTACGTGGCGGACCCGAGGCGCCTGCACTCAGCGCTCAGCCGCTTGCCGAACTCAAACCACGCATCCGAGGGTGCCTGCCCAGCGTCGAGCAGCGCGCCAAGCTCCGCCATAGACGCGCGGAGCGCTTCGCGGAACCCGTCGATCCGGTCGCCCGCCATCGTGCGCGAGTGCCGCCAACTCCGATGCTGCGGAGACTCGGGCAGGATGGCCTCCCCGCCGCTACGCGCCTTCCCAAGCGCCCGGTGCCCAGCAGCAGTCAATGCAACCAAGTCCAGGCCACAACGGCGAACGTCGCGGATGCGCCCAGCGGACCTAAGCGCGTCGATCTGCGGCCGAAGGCGCCGCGTTGTCCACGAGTTGTGTACGAACCCCAAGTGCTCGGCAATGTCCCACCGGGCGGCGTCGGGGATCTGGTTGCGGTCGTGTGCTTCGGCGCGGTCGATCGCCGCGAGTATCTGTGCGTCCGATACCGGCTCAACCCGGCTGAGGTCCGAGCGGTATAGCTCGTGGAATCGTCGGGCCGACTCGGGTAGCTCTACGGTGTTCGTGCTCATTGCGGCTCCTTTCGGGCACCGAAAAGCACACGCGCAGCGCGTCGCAGGACCGTCTCCGCAGACAGCTACGGTGGCCCTGTGGCATCGAAGGCGTGATCTTCGGTGCTACACCGGCCGGGCGGGTGTTCTAGCACCCGTCCGGCCACTCGGTTGTCTTGACTTGCCGCGATCAGAGCAGAGCCGGCGGCGGAACTTTCTACGTGCCTACGGCATCTCGATTGTCTCGGCTGGCGCGATCAGAACAGAACTCGCGCGTGATCTCAAGCCCCGGCCGATCGACCTCTTGTCGCTGAGCATCGCGGGAGACATTCCTTGCCTCGATCGCTGGCCTCATCACCTACCAAGTCCTACAGCTCAGCCACGGCGGGGCGGTTGCGCCCGAGTCGGCGGTTGTTTCCGACGATGGACATAGGCTCTCGGCATGGGTGAGCGTCGTAACCATGCAGCAGCTGCCCTCTTGGGCGTGGCGGGGTTGTGCTGGGTGTCCACGGTGATCGCCGATGGCACACATGAGTTGGCGTGGGGTAGTAGTGCCTCCGTCCTGCTGTTCGCTGCGGGCTTGCTTTGCGTTATCGGCTCGCTTTGGGCGTTTGGTCTATCCCCCGTGCGCCGTAAACACAAAGCTGAGCAACAGGCGGGCGTGCGTGTGCTCGTCCCAAAGGGACGTATCCCGCTCACCACGCCGCCGCCGATGCAAATCAGCGATGCCGAGGCTGCCCGCATCGCCGCGAGTCGTGACCCGCGCTTCGCCGAGTACCGCAAGATGCCGGAGGAGAAACGCAAGCAGCCGGTGTCTGACGCTCACCGCGATCTGCTCAAGGGGGTTGCACGCAAGCTGCGTTCCTACGTGGACGCCTCGCAACATGCCTACTACGGAGCGCAGGGTGACGAGCGGAAGGCGCAGGCGTTCGAGGAACATTTCGCCGACGTGGCCGGGCGCGTCACGGCGTGGAATGAGCAGGTCGCGGCCTTGGAGGCTGAGCGCCGTGAGCTTCAAGAGTGGGTAGAAGGATGCTTGCGGGCGCTCGCCTACGATCAGCCCCCATTCGCTTGGGGCTACGCCGGATTGATCGCCGAGCAGGCAGCAGGAGACGGTGCGGAGCTTCCCTTTCATGTGCTGCAACTAGAGCCACTCTGGCTGCACCTTGGCCCGTATCCGGTGGCCCCGGACCCGTCGCCCAACGGCCGCACCCGCGAAGACATAGAAGACGAGTTGCGCGGTGTGCTCTCAGAAGCGCGCCAGCAGCCTCAGCGCGAGCGGATTCGCCAGATGCACGGCTCGCTGGCAGAGGCGAGCGAGCCGTTGATCAGCGATCTCGACCTGATCCAAGCCAAAGACGTGATCAACGGACTCGGAGACTGCTTGCTATGCCGGTGAGCGCCACGCCCAAAATCTCTGCGACGCTCCTGAAGATCGCGATCTTCCTGGCGCATACGAGCTTCTATCGAGACACTGACTCCGGCGAAGGCGAGCCCTCAACCGATGAATACCGCAAGGTCACGTCTGCCGTCGGCAAGGCACTCGGAGTGCTCAAAGGCTATGCCCGAGGCTATTCGGGCACGGTCCCGCGAACAACTTCTGAGAAGTAGCTCGCCGTCGTCGGCGTGCGATGCGATCAACGCCGAGGCTAGTGTCTTCGGTAGCCATCAAAATGGGTCGATGAACTCCTCGGAGCAGCTCGTACCCGTCAGCGGTCTTGAGATCCTTGACCGTCTCAGCCGCCAAGCGCAGCAGACCGTCGAGGCCCTATTGGGGAGCTCAGCAGTGCGTTATGAAGACATCAATGCTGGCGGCGGTATGTTCTACGTTGGCTGGAACAAGTGGCAGTGGCAGCCGATTCCTGACGATGCGCAGCCGCTCGTCGGTGCTGCTCGAGATGCTCACGACAAGTTGCGCGACTACGCAGCGATGATTTTCCAAGCTGGTGCTCCAGACCGTACCGGCACGGCGGATGACATCTCGGAGTGGCTTGTGCGGCTCATTGAGCAGCCTAACGGCGCCTATCCAAAGGGCGCTCCTGCCTCCTCGATCGAGAAGATCACGAGTCTTGTCGGCCCCCGCATTGATGAGTTCTTGGCTGAGGCCGCGCGGCTGCCGACTGCCCACGGCGCGGACGAGCGGCTATTGGTTGCAGATACGAGTGCGCTACTTGACCGTCCTGATCTACAGGACTGGAAGCTCGATGGTGGACCGTGGACAGTTGTGCTCGTTCCGCAGGTGCTGTCTGAGCTAGACGAGCGCAAGCGCGATCCTCGCACGGCAGACGCGGCTCAGAAGGTGATCCGCCAGATTGAGGAGTTCGACCGCCGTGGCGACACCTTCGCCGGTGTACCCATGTCGGGCAAGCTCCGAGTTAGAGAGATCGCTCAGAGCCCAGACTTGTCGCGCGCCTTGCCGTGGCTACGCTCCGATACACCAGACGATCTGATTATTGCGACGGCCCTTGAGCTGGTCGCCCGCGACCTACGGGGACGGATTGCGGTGTTGGCAAGCGACCGCAATGTCCGCAACAAGGCGAGGATGGCGGGGCTAACAACGCTGGCGACGAGCCAACTATGAGCATGACGGATCGTGATCGCAAGCGTTTGTGGGGCAAGTCAGGTGGGCGTTGCGCTCGGTGCCGCTGTCTGCTGTTCCACCCCGGCGAAACCGGCGCCAGGGAAACCGTCATTGGTGTGGAGGCCCACATCATTGGAGAGCGGCCGGGCGCCGCTCGCTACCAGCCGCTTACTCCAGGCCAGCGGGACGCCTACGAGAACCGGATTCTGCTCTGTGCGAACGATCACGTCGTCATAGACGGACAGCCTGAGCATTGGACAACCGAGAGGCTGCACAGACTTAAGGACGAGCACGAGCAGGCAATGACCTCACGAACGGCGGACCGGCGCCCGGATGGCCTGCGGTTCCATATGCCAGAGGCTGTGCTGCTCGACACAGTGATGACGGGGTCGCAACTACTCGACATCGTGGGTCCGGCATATGCATATGTCTTCGAGCACGACGAACTTGATGGGGACGTTGAGCATAAAGCCGCTAAGGACTTGCTCGGTCAAGCGCACGACCTGGGGGAGGTATACAGCATGATTTCCCCCGCCGAGCGGATAGACGCGGAGCGTGATCTGAGCGAGAGCGTGCTCGACGTTCTGCGTGACGGGCTACTCCTTCGAGGTGCGCGCATCGACGTGGACGTGACGATCAACGGGGAGTCCGACCGCTGGCCGGTAGCGATCCTGGTGCTCCGCAAAGCCGTTGTTGTAGCCAAAGAACAAAAGGCCGCGAAGGAAGCGGAGCAAGCACTACGGGATGAGGGGATCGAGGGCTTGGAGGCGTGGGCAGAGGGCGGTCAGCAGCGAGCAGATTTCAGAGCACTCAACGACGACAGCGCAAGGCTAAGGGAATAGCGCCGGGCTGCTTTCCGAAGAGCACATAACACAGTGATCCATGTCGGCCGAATACACGAACAATCACTACGTTCCGCAGTGGTACCAGCGGCAGTTTCTTCCAGCGGAGCCTTCCCACCGCGAGCTCTATGTGCTCGACCTCAAGCCGGACTCGTTCCGCGATGGCAGGGGCAATAGGCATCGGCGCAAGGCGCTTCGTCGCACTGGAACACGCAAGTGCTTTGCGATCCACGACCTTTACACGACCCGTTTCGGTGGTGTCGAGTCCCGCGAGCTGGAGCGAGTGTTCTTTGGCGAGGTAGACACACTCGGAAAGAAGGCTGTCGAGTTCTTTGCTGGGTTCGAGCACGACCGCGCCAGCGGTGATGCGCTCCAGAATCTCATGATGTACATGAGCACGCAGAAGCTGCGGACACCGAAGGGATTGGACTGGCTCGTCGCCCAGACCGGCGGTCGTGGACGCGGAGACGTGCTGGACCACCTCACGGTGCTTCGCACCGCCTATGGCGCGATCTGGGCGGAGTGCGTGTGGCAGATCGCGGACGTCTCGGGGTCTCCGACGAAGCTCATCGTCTCCGATCACCCCGTAACCGTCTACAACCGCGCTTGCGTGCGTGGGCACCCGTGGTGCAAGGGCGTCAACGATCCTGATATCCGGCTGCAGGCCACCCACACGCTGTTCCCACTGTCGAGTGACCGCCTGCTGATTCTCACCAACCGCTCATGGGCCTGCGACCCCCACCGGCCGCCGGTCGAATCTCGTGCGAATCCGGACTTGTTTTGCGACGCGATGTTCAACTTCCTTGAGATTCAGACGGACCGGTCGCTGGCGGAGCAGGACGTGTTGCGGATTAACCGCGCAATCAAGCGGCGCGCCCACCGCTACATTGCGG
>CAVVTQ010000022.1:0-192192 GCA_963751195.1 uncultured Solirubrobacterales bacterium | reverse complement strand
CACCACAGTAGCCGCACCGGCGGTAGGCCCTGCACCGGCAGTAGGCCCTGCACCGGCAGTAGGCCCTGCACCGGCGGAAGACCCTGCACCGGCAGTAGGCCCTGCACCGGCGGAAGACCCTGCACCGGCAGTAGGCCCTGCACCGGCGGAAGACCCTGCACCGGCAGTAGGCCCTGCACCGGCGGAAGACCCTGCACCGGCAGTAGGCCCTGCACCGGCGGAAGACCCTGCACCGGCAGTAGGCCCTGCACCGGCGGAAGACCCATCACTTCGGCAAAGCCCGGGCCGGGAGGGCATTTGCGCCAGCCTCCTACATTGAGGTGATCGGCAGTCCCACTCGCGAGTAAGGAGGCCAGAACCTAATGGAACGCAAGTGGTGGACCCTGATCGCGGTGTCGATCGCCATCTTCATGCTGCTGCTCGACATCACCGTCGTGAACGTCGCGCTGCCTTCGATCCAGCGCGAACTGCACTCCTCCTTCGCCGACCTGCAGTGGGTCGTCAACGCCTACGCGCTGACGCTCGCCGCCTTCCTGCTGACGGCCGGATCGCTCGCTGACCTGTTCGGGCGCCGACGCGTGTTCACGGCCGGCCTCGTGGTGTTCACCTGCTCCTCCGCTGTCTGCGGGCTCTCCGACTCCCCGCTGATGCTCAACCTTGCCCGCGCCGTGCAGGGGATCGGCGGGGCGATGATGTTCGCCACCTCGCTGGCGTTGATCGCCCAGGCTTTCCAGGGCCGCGACCGCGGGATCGCCTTCGGCGTCTTCGGGGCCGTCACCGGAGCCGCCGTCGCCGTCGGGCCGCTCGTCGGCGGGATCATCACGACCGGCATCGGCTGGCAGTGGATCTTCTTCGTCAATGTGCCGATCGGCATCGCCGCCGTCGTGCTGACGCTTGCGCGCGTCACCGAGTCGCGAGACCCGAATGCGACGGGAGTGGACTGGCTCGGCCTGGTGACCTTCTCCGGGTCGCTGTTCCTGCTCGTGTATGCGCTGGAGCAGGGCAACGAAGCCGGGTGGGGCTCGACCAAGATCGTCTCGCTGCTGGTCGCCTCGGTGCTGCTGATCGCGGCATTTCTGGTCGCGGAGATGCGCCAGCAGCGGCCGATGCTCGACCTCAGCCTGTTCCGTCGCCACGCCTTCACGGGCGCCAACATCGTGGCGTTCACGCTCTCGAGCTCGATCTTCGCGATGTTCCTCTACCTCACCCTGTACATCCAGGACGTGCTCGGGTACGGCGCCCTGCAGGCTGGCCTGCGCTTCCTGCCGATCACGATGCTCTCCTTCATCGTCGCCCCGATCGCCGGGCGGCTGACGGTGCGCGTGCCGATGCGCCTGCTGCTCGGCGGGGGCCTCGTGCTGGTGAGCGGCGGGCTGCTGGCGATGACGGCGGTGGAACCCAACTCCGGGTGGACCGTGCTGATCCCCGGCTTCGTGCTGGCGGGCGCCGGCATCGGCATGATCAACCCGCCGCTCGCCTCGACCGCGATCGGCGTCGTGCACTACTCGCGCAGCGGCATGGCCTCGGGCATCAACAGCACCTTCCGCCAGGTCGGCATCGTCACCGGGATCGCCGGCCTCGGCGCGATCTTCGCGCATGAGGTCAGCCACACCGTCAACTCCAAGCTCGCCGCGAGCGGGCAGAGCCAGGCCGTTCAGAGCGCCGCCCATGGGCAGCTCTCGACGCTGCTGCAGTCCGGCGAAGTCGGAAAGGTCCTCCACGCCCTTCCCCCCGTACCCCAGGCCGCCCTGGAGCATGCCTACCGCGTCGGCTTCACCGAAGCCTTCACCACGATCCTCGCGATCGCCGCCGCCGTCGCGCTCGCCGGCGCGGTGTGTGCCTTCATCCTGGTGCGCAGCCGCGACTTCGTCAGCTCCGCCGAGTCGCCCGCCGAGGCCCCCCGCGCGAGCCGGTCGGCGTCGAGGCCGGGGTCGGGGTCGGGTAGCCTGGCGTGTGCGGCCCGTGAGCGAGGGATACACCCACGAGGGGACACACCCTACCTGGCGTGCGCAGCCAACGGCCGGTGCGATGAACGCCTGCGTGCGGTCACTCGGCCCGGCGCTCGTACCCCGGGCAGTCGAGCACCGGCAGACGGGGGTAGCGCGGGTACGCTGGGTCCTCGCGCGAGCGGTTGCACAGCGAGAAGACCGAGCCACGTGTGTTTGGCACCACGCGCTGGAAGGCGCAGCTGTCGCACAGCCCGGCCGCGGGCTGTCGGCGTGACGCGGTCGATGCCGTCACGGAGGACATGGACGCAGCGTAGTCGAGCCACGAGGGTTGCCGGCCGGGCCTCGACGTGGAGCGACCGACCCTGCAATAATGGTTGACTAAGCAACGATGGCGACCTTCTACCGACTCCTAGGCTTCCTGCGCCCCTACAGGCGCGGCATGATCATCTCCTGGGGGCTGGCGAGCCTCGCGATGGTGATCACCGTCGCGCTGCCCGCCCTGACGGGCCGAGCGGTGCAGATCATCAGCACGGCTCCCCAGCATCACCACGGCGCCGCGCAAGCGAGCGCACGCCACGAATTGACGCTGATCGCAGGCGCGATCACGCTGATCGTGCTGATGCGTTGGGGGTTCATGTACTGGCGGCGGATGGTCGCCGGGCGACTCTCGCTCGGCGTCGAATACGACCTGCGCAAGCTGCTCTATGGCCATCTGCAGCAGCTCGAGCTCGGCTTCTTCGACCGCCAGCAGACGGGCCAGCTGATGTCACGAGCGACCGTTGACCTGCAGGCGGTGCGGTTTTTCCTCGGCTATGGGCTCGTGTTCATTCTGCAGTCGATCCTCACGATCGTGCTCGCGGGGACTGTGATGATCATCATCGAACCGCGCCTCGGCCTGATCTCGCTCGCGCCGGTGCCGTTCGTGGTGCTGATCTCCTACCGCTACGGCCGCCGCGCGCGCCCAGCGATCCAGCAGACCCAGCAGCGCATCGCCGAGCTGACCGCAGACGCCGAGGAGAACATCTCCGGGGTGCGCGTCGTCAAGGCCTTCGCGCGCGAGCCGCGCCAGTTGCAGCGCTTCCAGGGCAGCGTTGGGCGCGTGTTCAGCCAAGCGATGGTCGCGACCCGACTGGAAGCGAAGTTCAACCCGATGATCGGCTTCCTGCCCCAGCTCGGCCTCGCCGCGGTGCTGTTGATCGGGGGCAACGCCGTGATCCACGCGCACCTGACGCTCGGCCAGTTCACCGCCTTCTACCTGTATCTGAACATGCTGATCGCCCCGATGCGCACGCTCGGCGTGATCCTCAACCTCGCCCAGCGCGCGACCGCCTCGGGCGCGCGTCTGTTCCAGGTCCTCGACCGGCCCCCGCGGCTGACCTCACCGCCCGGCGCGCCACCGCTGCCGGCGGGCAACGGGCATGTGCAACTGCAGGGCGTCACCCTGCGCTACGACGAGTCTGACGAGTTCGGCGCGGCATACTCGGCGACGGGCGCGACGGAGACGGCAACTAACGGGCTTGTTTCGGCAAACGGCGCGCAGATCCCACCGAGCGCCACGGCGGCCCCGAATGGTGCCGCGGCTAGGAACGGAGACTCCCCGGCTCACACCGCGCGGGCCGTGCTGAGCGACGTCGACCTGGACGTGCCGGCCGGGCGCACAATCGCGCTCGTCGGCGCCACCGGCTCCGGCAAGACCAGCCTCGTCTCGTTGATCTCACGGTTGTACGACGTGAGCGCCGGGCGCGTGCTGCTCGACGGCGCCGACGTGCGCGAGGTGGACCTGCGCTCACTGCGCCAGGCCGTCGCGATCGTCAGCGACGATCCGTTCCTGTTCTCGGAGACAGTCGCCGAGAACATCGCCTACGCGCGGGTGGGCGGGCCTCCGGTCCCACGCGAGGCGATCGAACAGGCCGCCCGCCGCGCGCAGGCCCACGAGTTCATCGAGCGCCTGCCCGACGGCTACGACACCCGCGTCGGCGAGCGCGGCTTGACCCTGTCCGGCGGCCAGCGCCAGCGCATGGCGATCGCGCGGGCGCTGCTCGCCGACCCGCGCGTCTTGATTCTCGACGACGCGACCTCCTCGGTCGACGCCTCGACCGAGCGTCAGATCAAGCTCGCGCTCGACGAGGCGATGGAGGGGCGGACCACGTTCATCGTCGCCCATCGCCTCTCGACGATCGCGCTGGCGGATGAGATCGTCGTGCTCGACCACGGCCGGATCACCGCGCACGGCAACCACGAGGAACTGCTGGAGGCCTCGGAGCTGTATCGCGAGATCGTCGAAAAGGGCCTCCCCGATCAGGTCTTCCTGACGCGGGAGTTGCCGCGCGAACGCGAGGTAAGCGGGATATGAGCGCGCACGGCGGCCGGGGAATGGGTGGCGGCGGCGGCGGGCGCGGGCTCGGCCCGGGGTCTGCGCGCGGCGGCGCGCAATGGGACGGTGAGCGCGCCGCGAAGGGCACGCGCGGGCGCAACCTGCGCGGCCTGTTGCGGTTGCTGGGCCCCTACCGCCTGCGCGTGAGCGCGATGCTGACGGCGCTCGTGCTCGGCACGGCCGCCTCGCTGGCGCCCCCGCTGCTGGCGAAGGTCGCGATCGACGAAGGCATCGACCGCCACGACACCGGCACGCTCGTGCTGGTGGTGGTCGCGTTTCTGCTTTCAGCGCTGCTGGTATGGGCGATGACCTACGCGCAGACCTACCTCGTCGGCTGGGTCGGCCAGCGCGCGCTCGCGGACCTGCGCATCCGCATCTTCACCCACCTGCAGCACCAGCCGATCGGCTTCTACGAGAGCCGCCCCGCGGGGGTGTTGATCTCGCGCATGACCAACGACGTCGAGGCGCTGGAAAGCCTCGTGACCGACTCCGTCGTGACGCTGTTCCAGGCCGGCCTCACGCTCGTCGGGGCGGTCGCGGTGCTGCTGTTCCTCGATGTGAAGCTGGCGCTGCTGACGTTCTGTGTCGTACCGTTCGTGGCCGCCGGCTCGATCTGGTTTCGGCTCGTCTCGGCCGGCGCCTTCCGGCGCACGCGGGAGACGATCGGCGCGATCACCGCCTACCTGCAGGAGACCCTGTCGGGGATCCGCGTGGTGCGCAGCTTCGGCCAGGAGCCCCACCACGAGGCGCGGTTCGCGGAGCTGAACACGGACAACTGCGACGCGAACATGGTCACGGTACGACTCAACGCCGCCTACTTCCCGACCGTGGAAATGCTCTCCGGCGTCGCGCTCGCGCTGATCGTCCTGTACGGCGGCTACCAGGCCCTGGAGGGCCACATCACAGCGGGCACCGTCGTGGCGTTCGTCGGGACCCTGTCGTTCCTGTTCGAACCGATCCAGCAGCTCTCCCAGCTCTACACCACCTACCAGTCGGGTATGGCCGCGCTCGAGAAGATCTTCCAGTTGCTGGACATAACGCCGAACCTGACAGATCGCGAGGGAGCGCTCGCGCTGGAGCGCATCCGCGGCGAAATCCGCTTCGAGGACGTCTCCTTCGCATACACGGACGACGCGATGGTCCTGGAGCACATCGAGCTGACGATTCCCCCCGGCCAGACGGTTGCGCTCGTGGGCGCCACCGGAGCGGGCAAGTCGACGATCGCCAAGCTCCTCGCGCGCTTCTACGACCCCAGCAGCGGTCAGATCCTGATCGACGGGCACGACCTGCGCGAGGTCTCGAGCGACTCGCTGCGCTCGCAGATGGGGATCGTGCCGCAGGAGGCGTTCTTGTTCTCCGGCACGATCGCAGAGAACATCGCCTTCGGCCGCCCCGACGCCGACGAGAACCACGTCCACGAGGCCGCGGCGGCGGTCGGCGCGGAGGACTTCATCGCCGAGCTGCCCCACGGCTACGACACCGAGGTCGGTGAGCGCGGCGCGCAGCTGTCCTCGGGCCAGCGCCAGCTGATCGCCTTCGCCCGCGCGCTGATCGCCGACCCGCGCATCCTGATCCTGGACGAGGCCACCTCCAACGTGGACCTGCACACCGAGGGCCGGATCGAGGCCGGCCTGCGCCGCCTGCTCGCCGGTCGCACCGCGATCGTGATCGCCCACCGTTTGTCGACGATCCGCCAGGCTGGCCGCATCGTGGTGCTCGAAGGAGGCCAGATCGTCGAGCAGGGAACCCATGACGAGCTGATCGCCGCCGAGGGCCGCTACTTCGAGCTCTACCGCGACTGGGCATTGCAGGCCGCGGCGTAGGGCTCCTCAGCCCCTACGCCTGACGATTTCGGACGGCCCGCCGACGGTCCCAGACACCCGCTGGGAATCGTCCAGCCTCGAGCCCCTCTACCCCAAGTTCCACCATCGCCCACAGATCGCCCACAGCGATCTCGGGACGGCTCACCAACCAGGTACCGATGCGTCGATCGCCTGTATTCACAAGGCTTCACAGAAAGAGCACTTTTTCAGTTGACTTTATGAGGTTTATGTCCTAACGTGCTCACCGTGGGCCGGTCAGAGCGACCCACGACCCTTCATCAGCAAGCCCCTCCCTCCCCTAAACCCACCTATCGCAAGGAGGAAGTCCCATGCCCCGATTCACCCCTTCCGCCGCATCCCGGAGCGGTTGGCGGCGATGGCGTCAGTTGGCCTTCGGCGCCGCGATCGTCTTCGGCCTCACCATGAGCGCCCCGAGCGGTTTGGCCGAGGCGGCAACGCCCACGGCCCCGCCCCCGGTCACGATCCTCACCTCACAGCCCAACATCGGCCGCGGCGACATCTTCATCTCTCCGTTCGGAGACACCAGCACCTATGCCAACGGCCCGGAGATCCTCAACCAGCAGGGCAACGTCGTTTGGTTCAAAGCGGTCCCCGCCGGCGAGGAGGCGAGCGATTTCCGTACCCAGACGTACGACGGCCAGCCCGTCCTCACCTGGTGGCAGGGCACCGGGCTGGGCGGCCTGTCGAGCGGCACCAACTACATCTACAACGAACATTACCAGCAGATCGCCACCGTCAACGCCGGCGACGGCCTCAGCGCAGACGGGCACGAGTTCCTCATCACCCCGTGGAACACGGCGCTGATCCTCTCCTACACCACCGCCACCGCCAACCTCACCTCGATCGGCGGCCCCGCCGACCAAACAGTGATCAACGGCGTCGTGCAGGAGATCGACATCGCCACCGGCAAGGTGCTGTTCCAGTGGAACAGCGCTGATCATGTGCCCTACAGCCAGAGCGAGCAGCCGCTGCCGGCGTCGCCGAGCACGCCGTGGGATTGGTTTCACATCAACGCGGTGAAGGTCGACACCAACGGCGACTTCCTGATCGACGCCCGCGATACCTGGACGACCTACGAGGTGGATCCCCGCACAGGCGACATCGTCTGGCAGCTGGGCGGCAAGGACTCGAGCTTCACCCTTCAGGCCGCCCCGGGGCAGGTGCTCGACAGCGCAGGCGAGATCTTCGCCTGGCAGCACGATCCCCAGCCGTTGGGCAACGGGGAGTACACGTTCTTCGACAACGAGTCCTCCGGCACGCCGCTGCTCCCCTACAGCCGTGCGGTCACGGTGAGGTTGAATCCGTGGACGCACGTCGCCACGCTGCTCTCATCCGAGGACCAACCCGAGGGACTGTCGGCGGCCTCGCAGGGCAACGCCCAGACGACTGCCGAGGGCAATCTCTTCGTGGGCTGGGGAGCATTGCCGTACTTCTCGGAGTTCGACCCGCAGGGCAACTTGATCTTCAACGCCGAGTTCCCCGCCGGGGTCAACACCTACCGTGCCTACTTGCTGCCGTGGAATCCAGGCGGCTCCAGGTGGCCATGGCATCCGTTGGGCGCGGGAGGCCCCGGGCACGGCCAGCGGTTCGGCTCGTAGAGCAGATTCGGAGCCCCTCCGGCCCGCCAGAATGTGGGCCTGGGGGGCTCCAGCCACTCGAAACCGCACCCCCAGGTGAGCGGTGCAGATTTCGCCACGAGAGCATCCGCCCATAAAAATGGCAAGGGACCTGCGGTTCTTTTGCAAACGCGCCCAGACCGCGATGAGCAGCGGGGCAGCTATCCTGGTGCGATGCCCACGCTGGTGATGGACCCTGCTCCGGTCGAGATCGACGCGCTGCTCGAGCATCGGCGTCGCCTCGGGCTCGACCACCGCGACGAGATGTGGGAAGGCGTCTACCGAATGAATCCTCCGCCGTCGCACGAGCACCAAGCGATCGCCCAACAGCTCGCGGTGCTGCTGGACGGACTGGCGCGAGACGCCGGTCTGGAGCCCCTCATACAAGAGTTCGGACTGGGCACGCCCAAGGATTACCGCGTACCCGACGGAGGTCTGCACCACCCCGGGTCCAGCGGTGTCTGGCACCCCACCGCCGCGCTCGTCATAGAGATCGTCTCCCCTGGCGACGACACATGGCAGAAGCTTCCGTTCTATGCCGCCCACCACGTTGACGAGCTCCTGATCGTCGACCCCGAGCAGCATGCCGTCCACTGGCTCGGACTCACCGACGGCGAGTACCGCCCGATCGAGCGCAGCGGGCTGATCGACCTCGGCAGCGATCAGCTTGCCGAGCGGATTGACTGACCGTAGCCAAGCCCGCAGCCCGTCCGTCACGGCGGCCCCGCCACGCGCATTCTCGAGCGCAGGCAAGTGGGAGTCCATGCACGGACGATCTGGCGGCCACTCGCCTGGTGCATCGCAAAGGCAGAAGTGACCCTGGCCGGACCCCGTTTGTCGGTCCACCGTGTGTGAGAGTGGGTGGATGGTGACGCTGGGAGGGTAGCGGGCGTGGCGGTCGGTGGGGTGGTTGTGGTCGTGCCGGTGGGCATGTGGGCAACCCCGCAGGGGTTGTCCAAGCGCTGTGGTCAGCTTGCTGTCCACAGCGCGTCATGTCCACGGGCAGGAGCTGGTGGGTGCGCTTCGGCGAACGTGGCCGGGGTCTGCATACCGAGCGCGGAGTGTGGCCGGCGCTGGTTGTAGTCCTCGTGCCAGTCGTTGATCACGACCTTGGCCTCGGCCAGGCAGGAGAGCTCCTCGATATCAAGTAGCTCGTCGCGGACACGGGAGTGGAAGCTCTCGACGTAGGGGTTCTGCCACGGTGAGCCCGGCTCGATGAACGCGGTCCTCGTATTGGAGCGCTCACACCAGTCTTTGAGGGTGTGCGCGGTCATCTCCGGCCCGTTGTCGCATCGCAGATACTCGGGTGCCCCGCGCTCACCAGTGAGTCGCTCCAGCACGCCGACGGTCCGGTCAGCGTCGATGTTGCGCTCGACCAGCATCTCGAGCGCCTCGCGGGTGAACTCGTCGACCACGTTCAGCAGCTTCAGCGTCCTGCCGTCGGCGGTCTGGTCGAACTGAAAATCGAACGCCCACACCTGATTGGGGCGTTGCGCCCGCAGTCGCTGGGCGGGGACCGTCGACTCCCCGAGGCGGCGGCGCTTGCGAGTCCGCTGGGGCACGCGCAGCCCCTCCTCCCGCCACAGGCGCTGCACCCGCTTGCGGTTGATCTCCCAGCCCTGCTGGCGCAGTCGATGGTGCGCGCGGCGGTATCCCCATCGCGGGCGCTCCGCCGAGAACTTGCGCAGTTCGGCGCGCAACGCGGCATCGTCCTCGGCGCGCGCAGGCTCGTAGCGCTCCGTGGAGCGGTGCTGGCCGACTACCCGGCACGCCCAGCGCTCGCTGACACCGAGACGGTCGCGCAGCATCGCGACCGCCCGGCGCCTGCGGGCTGGGCCTACCAATTTCCCCGAGCGATCTCCTTCAGCGCCACGACCTCCAGCTCCTTGTCCGCCACGATCCGCTTCAGCGTCGCGTTCTCACGCTCCAGCTCCTTCAGACGCTTGACGTCATCAGCCTTCATCCCGCCATACTGGTTGCGCCAGCGGTGATAGGTCTGCTCGCTGACCTGAAGCTCCTTCGCCGCCTCCGGGATCGTCTTGCCCTCGCCGAGCATCCGCTCGGCCTCCCGCAGCTTGCGGATGATCTGCTCCGGCGTGTGCCTGCGTCGCTTCATCAGAGTTCCTTTCTCGCCCATCATCGCGGGGCGCAAGAAACTCTCACAAGGGCCGGACCGAACTCAGGGGGTCAGGCCAACCCGAGGGGGTCAGCCGCCTACGCCCAGGCGCAGCCAGAGCTCATGGTTTGGGGACACCGCTCGCGCCCTATGCCACCGCGAGCTCGAGTTCCGCGTAGCTCGCTTTGGCGGGCAGCTCAAGCAGCAGTCCCTCGCCGTGGGCCTCCTCAAGAAGTCTGCGCGCGCCTATGAGCGTCAGACCAACCAGGTCGCCGTTCTCGTCGAAGCGGACCGCGTGCCCTTCAGGCGTCTCATCCCAGTCGGCTGCTCGCGGGGGGTCCCCGATCGAGAGATAGAGCACGTCCGCGTCGTGGTCATAGCGGACGCGATCAAAGGTGTATGGGCCAATCTGGATACTCATGGCTTGCGTCTCCTCGGGAACGCCGTCAGCACGTCCCCGTCGTTGTTCTCGTCAAAGGCTACTACCACCTTGAGCCATCGCGAAGGGCCTGCGCCCTGGAGGTAGTACCAATCCTCACCGACGCGCGGGCTGTGGAGCAGTTCGCTTGGCTCCCGGATCGCCCTCACCACCTCGGCGCGCAGGCCCTCCATTTCGGGGTGTCCGTCGATGATGTGCTCCCAGCGGTCGGCGGTCAGATGGACCGCCCGGCCAAGGGGGTCAACCGCCGAGAGCATCCGAGCACCCTACGTCCAGGGAACGACAAGAGCACTGCCCCCCGGGTCGCGTGCATGGTGTACGACTGGCGCGGGAACTGGCGCGCACTGCCCCTTGAAATGCGAAACGCCCCGTAAACACGGGGCGCGCGCGTACTCCGGGACAGGGACTCGAACTGTGGGCAGCCTTTGCCGGATCACCAGCGATAGCGCCAAATATGGCTCCAGCACACGGTTTTCTGCCGGTCGGTTGATCCGGTTTGGTACGGTTGAATTCGGCTGTGTCAAGGGGCGACTGCCACGAGTTTGCCACGAGTTTTCACGCCGCCAGCCGCAGCCGCGGGCTATCGGCGGCCCCCCACCCCGGAACCTCGGCGATCTACAGGGAGTGGACGGCCACGATGACGGGACGGCCTGGCCGTTCTCGTGGCCCTCCCCCCATGATGTGGTTATTTGATGCTGCAATACAGCTTCACGCGCTTGCTGCGCTCGTGACGGCTCACGTGCAGCGTCTTCGGACCCCCGCAAGGAACCGGGCCAGCGCCGATAGAGCCGTTGAATAGCGCTTCGGCCGCGTAGGTACCGGGTTGCAGGCGTAGGGCGAGTTCGCCGCCTTCGTAGAGCGTCGCGTAAGGACGACGTTCAGTCCCAACATAGTGATACACATTGATCGTGGTGTCAGATAGCACCCGTGGGGGCGCATGCGGCGGGCCGCCGACACCCAGCGCGAGAATTGTTACGAGGGTAGCTAGCATAATAGTCTCAGCAGGTTCCGTAGTATATATCGCCAGGCGTCGGCCCCATGTACCCGCCGCACAGCTCGGGCGGGCTCGAGTTTTCACGTTCGCTGTAGGGCCAGCCGAACCAGCCTTCCTCAAGGCCGTTGTAGCCTACATGTTGTTGCGCCATTAACTGCTCGGCCGAGAAGCTGGGCATTTCTTCGTCTGCCACCTCCGCGCCGGCTTCTACATCTTTAGAATAGACCGGCCAGCCGTTGTAGCAGTAGTGCTGTTCGGTGCCCGGGTCGGCTTCCCCAACGTAGTTGCACCATATGCCTTCTGTAGGGTTAGTTGACTTCAGCGTGTAGTTGTTCCAATGGTTTTTTGCGACTTCCCAGACGTAGGGTGGATTCACATACGCATAATATTTGGTCGGCGAACCATAGTCCATCGCCCAGAACCACCAGAGCGAGCAGCACCCTTTGTATTCGCCGCCCTGTTGCCCCGACTCCATCCACTTTGAGCCACTGGAGTTCATCTGTACCCACTGCTCCATATCAACAAAGTCGCCCGCTGACGACTCAGGAACATCCAGGGCCGTTGTGTCCTGCTGCTCCCACGAGCCCTCAATCTCTTCGCTACTGCCCCCGTCCCATCCTGATGTGAAATAGCAGTGATGCAGTTCGGTGGATTTGCAGTTGTTGCCCCATGTCGCAGCGCGCGCCCTAACCCTGAGTGGCTTTGGTAGTCCGTGCGCGGCACGAGCAACAATCGCCCTATCTTTTGGTGGCTTCGGTAGTGCGTGCGCGGCACGGGCGACAATCGCACTATCTGTCGGTGAGCTGAAGTCCTCCGGGCTGCCGAGCGAACTCAACGCAGGCGCGGTGTTACCGACGTAGATTGCCGCAACTTGTTCTTCTTGGTTGAGAATAAACGCGACCACAGTGCCGGTTGGCGTGGTCGCACCCGGCGGTGTTTTCGCGAGCGTGTCGTCAAAGTTGCCGTGGGCCACCCACATCGTGACCGGGACGTTTGCTTCGCGTTCCGGTACGGCCACGGTATGCGGGTTGAGCGCCACTGCCGCCGCGCCCGCCGTGCTTTCCACGGCTTCGATGTTGTTGATGGTGCCTATCTGTCCTGCCCGTGATGCTACCGTGGCCAGCGCCTCCTTGGAGATTTCGGCTGTCGGCAACTGCGATTCAGCGGCGTGGGCAGGGGAAGCACAAACCGTAAATGCCCCAAGCACGAGGGCCAGCAACAACAGCACGACTGATGGGGACAGCGTCCCAACCTATGCACGCCCTAGTCGTAATGCGCACTGTGCTTCCCCCTTCGCGTAATTGGGCTGAGCCGTCGAGGCTCCGCAACAAACTAGCATGCAGTCCTATCATCGGTACGAACCCGAGCTAGTGGATTCTGGGAGCCTAGCAGACTCACGAAAGGACTGTGCTGTCGTGGCTACAGGTGTGATGTTGTGGCGGTTGCCTGAGCGGCTACAGGTCTGGACGATGGCGCCTTGCGACCAACTCCAGACCCCGAGCTTGCTGCGCCGCTGTCGCGTTTCGCCACCAACCTGCGGCGCGCACGGCTGAGCGCCGACCTGAGTCAGGAAGCTCTCGCGGCAGAGGCCGGGATGCACCGTACCGCGCTCTCCCGCCTTGAGACGTGCGAACGCGCGCCGGAGTTTCGGACGCTGCTGCGGCTCGCTCGCGCCCTGGGCGTGACGCCAGCGAGCCTACTTCGAGGGGTTCGCTAAGCCGAGCGGGAACAGCCGCAGCACAACCCAAGGTGATCGGCTGCACAGGCCCACAACAAGCCTTTCGTCGTAATCCCAGTGCTCGGCGCGACTACGCCGATACTTCAAGCCCCAAGAGCCCCCCAGCACCAGCGCAAGAACGGTTCGTGTTGACTTCGGCTGGCTCCATCGACTACATAGTTCTCGAACCACGGGCACGCGGAAGGTCGGGTCGACCCGATCGCGTGCGTCTACGCGGATTCCGTCGATCATGCTCTGTACCGCGTTTGCTCGGGCTCGGGCTGTGTCGACGACAAGGCTCCCGACTCGGGGGCGTCCGAGACTGCCAGGAGTTCGCCACGAGCCGGGAGTCTTACCACTCAATCTGGTTTACCCAAGCCATTTATGCAAGCTCCGGGACAGGGACTCGAAGTCTGGGCAGCGGATCACGCAATCCCTGTGCTAGAGCAAAATATGGCTCCAGTGCAGGCGAAACGCCCGATCGCTCATCCGGCCGAGTCCGCTGGAATCCGGCCGAATCAGTACACGACTGGCCCGGGGTTGGCCCGAGCTTTCACCCCACGAGCCTGAGCGCCCGACGCTTTCCGTCGCCTGCCAGGTAGGCGTTCGCGGCAGCCGCCGCCTCATCCAGCCCGCCCGGCATCAGCTTGCCGTACACGTCGAACGTCATGGCGATGGTCGCGTGGCCCATGATGACGCTCAGCGCCTTCGCGTTCACGCCCGCGGCGATCAGCAGCGACGCGCAGGTGTGCCGCGCCTCATGCAGCGTGATCGGCTGTTGCGCGTCGTCTCGTTTCTTGGCGATGATCGTCCTCGGACCGTCCGCTTCCTCGTTAGGGACTTCCTGCCAGCCCCATGCCGCGAGCGCGTTCCGCCGGATGGTTTCCGGGTTGAACGGGTCGGCGGCGGTCCTGCCGAACACCAACGCGTCGTTAGAGCCTTCGGTGCGGAGCTTGTGCGCAGCCAGCTCCCCCGCGAGCGGCTCGAGGATCGGCACCCGCCGGTTGCCCGCAGCACTCTTCACCGCCTGCTCGCGCTCGATCGCATCCCAGCCCCGCGAGACGTGGATCACACGGGCCGACAGGTCGACGTCGCCCCAGCGCAGCGCACGCAGCTCCCCGCGCCGCAAGCCGGCATAGAACGCGCACGCCCACAGCGCCCGCTCGCCCTCAGCGATAGCAGCGATGAGCGCCGCCGCCTCGGTAGGGTCGGCGATCCGCTCCCGCCGACCGTCGGGCCGGCGTAGCTCAAGCCGCTCGGTCGGGTCGACCGTGACTTCTTCGTCGCGGATCGCACGCCGATAGATCACGCGCAGCGGGTCGAGCGTGTTCTGAACGGTGCTCGCGCTCAACCCTTCGCTCGTCAGACGGTTGGCGAGCTCCTGCACGTCGCGGCGCTCGACATCCGACAAGCGCATGCCGCCAAGCGTCGGCAGTAGACGTTTGTCGAGCCCGACCCTGTAGCCCCGGAGCGTCGCGGGCTTATAGCGGGTGCCCGATGCCGTCGGGATCGAGCCGTCGCGGGCGCCGGCCATGAACGCCTCGGCGGCCTGCCGCACGGTCATGGACGTGGGTGCACGGAGCTTGCCCTTGTTCGCCGCTGAGAGCTTGTCCGCCCGCCACGCCTTTGCCGCCGCCTGCGTCGGGAGCGTCTTGCGCAGCTTGCGGCCGTCGCGCTTGCTGTAGACCTCGGCTCGCCACGGGCAGTCGCAGCGGCCCTTGCCGTTGCAGCCGTTGCCGTGGCGTTGGCGCACTCCGGTGGCCATCAGCAATCACCTCCAGACGATGACGCGGTGTACGGTGCCGATTGCATGGGAGCTTAACCTCCTGTGCCATGCCCCCGGCCGCGACAACGGTGCGGGGGCGCTTTGCAGATAGCTCGGCACCCTACTCCCCCACTCCGACGCTTTCGGCGTGCCGGTCAAGCCAAGCCTGCAGCTCGCTGACCGGGATCAGCTTGCGGCGCCCGAGGCGCACAAGGCGCACATCGGGCTCGATATGCGCACGCCAGGTGTCCCACGACACGCCCAGCGCTTCGCACGCCTGCTCGACGCTGAGGGCGAGGGTGGGCGCGCTCTGCTTCCGGGCCGCAAAGGTGACTGCCGTACGTGGGGATATTGGGGCCATCGCGGTTACAGACCCCAACCCGCACGGACCGGCCAAGAGATTGCGTGAAGAACCGGCGCGGGCGCGACATTGGCGCGCGCATCTCAAACGCCCTCGAAGGGCAAAGCCGCGCGGCAGGCCACAAGCCCCTGACACCTGCGCTTCGCTCGGTCAGTCGCCCGCACCACCAACGAGTCATCCCACCACGAAGCGCTCGACGCGACCCCGACGGTCGACGCGTCTGGCTGCGCCACCACGCGCACCTCGGCACGACAAAAAGCCCGTACAGACAACATGCACGGCTGTGCCGTGGCACAGCGGGCGCTGTGCGAACCTAATTGCTTGGCCGGTTTGGCGCGTTGAGGGTCATCACCCATGTGATGACGGCGGCGAGCATAGGTGCGTCTCGGGGCGGTGGGTACGCGCGCTACCTGGAGAGCAAGACCGTGGAGCCCGAGCGCGGGGACTACTACCTGACACCCGATGGGGAGATGGCGCAGGCCCCCGGCCGCTGGCTGGCCGATGCCGAGACCCTGGAGAGCCTCGGGGTTCAGCCCGGCGGGCGAGCAATTGTCAAGAGTTGTGGATGAGAATGTGAAGTATCAGGCGGCGACCTTCTCGTCCGTTGTGGTGGTTTCGTCTTCGGTGACCTTGATGCCGTCCTTGAACTTCGCGCCGTCGAGGACGTCGGTGACGAGTTCGTGGCCGTTGAATCGTCGCCAGCGTTCCTGGGCGGCGTCCAAGAGCTTGTAGGCCATCGCGAGCGCGGCCTTCTTGGAGCCGGCGCCCTTGGTGACCTTGGTGCGCAGCTTCACGGTCGCGAAGCTGCTCTCGATCGGGTTCGTCGTCCGCAAATGCCGCCAGTGCTCGGCGGGGAAGTCATAGAACGTGGTGAGCGCGTCCCAGTCCTTCTCGAGCTTCGCGACGGCCTTCGGGTACTTGGCGTCGAACTCGCCACGGAAGCGCTCCAGCGCCTTTCGAGCGTCCGCTTGTGAGGGCGCCTCGGCCATCTCGTGCAGCAGCGTCTTGGCGCGGGGCTGCAGCCGCTTCGGGAGCGCGTCGAGTGCGTTCGCTGTCTTGTGCACCCAGCAGCGTTGCTCTCGGGTGGCGGGGAACACGTTTCGCCGCGCGGCCCACGCGCCGAGCGCGCCATCGCCGGTCATGAGCTTCGGCTCGTTCAGGCCGCGGTGGCGGAGATCGCGGAACACGGATGCCCACGAGTCTTCGCTCTCGCGGTAGCCGTCCTCGACGGCGAGCAGCTCCTTGCAGCCATCCTCGCGGACGCCGATCACGACCAGCAGACACAGCTTCGGGTCCTCCCCGAGGCGAACGCTGACGTTCACGCCGTCAACGAACAGGTAGGCGTAGCGGTGAAACCGCAGCTCCCGGGTAGCGAACGCAGCGTGCTCAGCCTGCCACTGCTCGGTAAGCCGCTGGATCGAGCTGGAAGACAGCCCCGACGCGTCCTCACCGAGCAGGTCCCTCAGCGCTGGCCCGAAGTCCCCGGTCGAGAGGCCATGCAGATACAGGATCGGCAACACCTCGGTCACCTTCGGCGACCGCCGGGCGTACGCCGGCAGGATCCGCGAGCTGAACCGCTTGCGCTCACCCCCCTCATCGACGCGCTTGTCGTTGACCCGCGGTGCGCGGACCGGGATCGTCCCCGACCCGACCGTTACGCGGCGCTCCCGCGCGCGACCATTACGGACAACCAGCCGCTTGCCGCCCTCATCGACCTCCTCCACGAACGAGCCGACGTACTCCTCAACCTCGGCCTCGAGCGCCATCGCGATCATCCGACGCGCGCCCTCCCGCGCGAGATCATCGAGCGTGACCCGACCCCGATCGTCCTCCCCAACGGGGAGCCTGCGAACATCTGACATTGGCGTGCCTTCCTGCCGGCCATCACCGGCATCGGTTCTTGATCAAACCGGGAAGGTACGCCGCCTTCCTCTTCATGTGCATCCACAACTTCTGGGTATAGCTCCCGGCGGGCCGGTGGATGGCGCTGACTTCATCGCGCTGATGGAGGGCCGTCACCCTGGCAGCGGCCGGTGGCTTCGTCCGGAGGGCGCCGGTGGCGGCCGGGGTGGCGGGATCGACGTGACGTTCAGCGCCCCGAAGTCCGTCTCGACCGTCTGGGCGCTCGGCGACCCGTGGCAGCGCGAGCAGATCGAGCAAGCCCACGCCAGCGCGGTCGAGCAAACGATCCGCCACCTGCGCGAGCAGGTGCCCGTCGTGCGCCGCCGCTACAGCGGCCAGGTCGTTGAAGAGCACGCCAAGGACGTGATCGCAACCGAGTACCGGCACACCACCGCCCGCGGAGTCCAGGGCGCCCAGGCCCCAGACCCGCAGCTGCACAGTCATGTCGTCATCACCGGCGCTGTCCGCGAGGACGACCGGATCGTGGCCGTCGCGTCCCGGCCGATCTTCCGCTCCGCGCGGGAGCTCGGCGCGTTCTACCGCTCCGCGCTCGCCGACGAGCTCGTGCGCGAGGGGTACGCCATCGAACAGGGCACCGGCAAGGATGGCCGGTACTTCGAGATCGCCGGTGTCCCCCCCGAGCTGTGCGAGGCGTTCTCCGGTCGCTCCCGTGAGGTCGCCCGCGCCGCGGAGCGCTTCCGTGCCCGGTACGGCCGGGCACCCGAACGCGGCGAGCTTCGCAACCTCGCGCTCGAGAACCGCCGGTCCAAGGAGCTGACCACACGCTCGGACCTACAACGAGCATGGGTAGAGACCGGCCGCAGTCACGGGTTCGGCCCCGATGAGGCCGTGCGGCTGATCGGGGCATCCGAACGGCCAAAGGCCGAGCGCAAGATCGAGGATCGTGTCGAGGCGAAGCTGACCGAACAGCACGCCATCTTCGAGCAGCGTGACCTGCGCGCGGTCGTGTTGGAGCAGGCCGCCGGAGAGATGGCACCGGAGCAGGCGCTCGCCGTCGCGCGGGAGATGGTCCGCGACCGTCGCGTGCTGACTCTGGAGGGCGGGCGGATGACCACCCTGGCGGTTCGCGCCCAGGAGCAGGCGATCGAGCGCCGCGCCACACAGCTCGCCCAGCCCGCAGGCCGAGACGTCGGCGAGGTTGCACGCGATGACGCTGTCCGTGAGGTAGCCGAGCGCATCGGCGGGTCACTCAGCCCCGAGCAGCACCACGCGCTCGAAGTGCTCACCGGCCCAGAGCGCGCCGCGGTCCTCGTCGGCCCCGCCGGGACCGGCAAGGGTGTCGTGATCGACGCCGCCGCCCGCGCAGAGCAGACCGCCGACCGTGAGACGATCGGGGTCGCCGTGTCCGGCTCCACAGCCGAGCGCCTGGGAGCCGACAGCCCCGCACTGGCTGGACGCACGCTCACCTTGGACGCCCTGGTCGCTCGGGCAAACACGGGCACCATCAAAGTAGGCAGCGACACGACGGTCGTCCTGGACGAGGCGGGGATGGTCGACCACAAGCGCCTCGATGCCCTGACCGAGCTGGTGGAGCGCTCCGGAGCGAAGCTGATTGCGGCCGGTGATGGCAAGCAGCTCCCGTCGATCGGCCCCGGCGGCATGTTCGACCGGCTCGCAACCCACGCCCCGACCGCCGAGCTGTCCGACATCCACCGCACGAAGGACCCTGCCGAGCGGCGCGCATGGCAAGCACTACGCTCAGGAGAACCAGAGCACGCGATGGCGCACTACGCCTCACGCGGCCAGCTGCACCTCTCCGACACCCGCGACCAAGCTGCAGAGCACGCCGTACAAACATGGGCTTCGCTCACGGACGGGCGCGAGATCCGCGAGGTCGCGCTGATCGCTGACGCCGCGAACACGGAGATCGACCGGCTCAACGCCCGCGCACAACACCTACGAGCAGAGCGTGGCGAACTCGGACACCACGAGATCCCACTGACCGGCGTCCACTACGGCCTGCGCGAAGGCGACCTCATCGCATTCACCGCGCAGCACCATCCGCGAGGGCAGCCGCGGGTCGAGAACGGCACCCGCGGCGAGGTGAGCGCGGTCCACAAACGAGGCGTGACCATCACGCTCGACGGATCGCAGCGCAGGGTCCAGCTCGCCGGCGAGGATCTGGACTCGCTGAGGCTGGCCTATGCGCAGCACGTCCACCGCCAGCAGGGCGCGACCGTCGAGCGCTCCATCGTGCTCACCGGCGGCTGGCAGACCAGCAAGGAGACCGCCTACGTCGAGGCGACCCGGGCGCGCCACGGCACCGACTGGTTCATCGCCCGCGACGATCTCGGCACCGAAGGACAGGACGCAGCGCGCGTCACGCGCCTGGCCCAGAAGATGTGCAACAGTCGCACCAAGAGCCCATCGCTCGCGCACCCCGAGCTGCCCGACCACCTTTGGGGAACCGGGTTCGACGTCGGTTCGCTGCGGCCACTGCGTCTCGCTCGGCAGCTCGTCCCACCGGCACGCAACCTCAATCGCACCCGCGACGACAGCGCGGATCGAGGACGCTGAAAGGCAGGGCGCTCAAAGCCTATTTTGGACACCAGTGACGCTTGAGCGTATGGCAGCTTTTGCATCAATTTCCCGGCGCTGCGGATTCCGCGCTGCGAGCCCTGACCCGCCCAATAAGCGGCCAAAACCCTCGGACACGGCCGGAGGCGCTGTGCGAACCTTTGATGATGGGCGTCAAGAGCAAGGGCGGCATGTGGTGCGACTATTGCAGCGCCCCGTGGCTGGCGTAGCGCTCGCGGCACCTTCGGAGTCCTCTTCGCCCCGTTTACTGGCGGGGCGTCGGCCATCGCCGCACTTCCTGGCGCCTATCACTGCCCGACCTGTGGGCAGCCAGTTCGTCGGGCAGTCGTGCCGGTCTGGCTCAGTCTCGATGTCACCCCGTGGTTGGTAGGAACGGCACCCATTCCAGCCACGCCTCACCAACTGGCTCGACCCGCGCTACCCCGAGTACCCACGGCTTGCCCGCAATCGTGAACTTGGTACGACCGATGTCAAACGTAGCCAACGTCTCGGGTACGCGCAGCGGCAGGTAGCCGTCTCGCTCCCATGCTGTAAAGCTCTTGGCGTAGCGCTCGCGCACATCAGCCATCTTCCACTCGCCGCCGAAGAACAGCTCGGTCCCGAGCGTGTATCGCTCCCACAGGGATTGTGGACCGGCTGCGACAAGCAGCATCCCCACGCCGACGCCGTGGCGTAGACAGAACGCGCACTTCGCAGCATCCCACGCACAGGCGCTAAGCGCCTTCTCGCTGTCACCGCACTTCAGCTCGCCGAACACCGTCGTTGAGCCGGCCCAGGACAGAGACACGTCGAATTTGCCCAGCCTTGGCCACGTCGCGCCGAGGCCGTGGTCGAGCACGCCAGAAACCTCCGGACACGGGAGGACTCCGGCCGCGACCTCTTCAAGAGTCGCCCTGAACGTCGGCTGCAGGTGGTCGCGCTCATTGACATACTCTTGGCCAAGATCGGCGGCGATCGCTACCAGCTCGGGAGCAGACCGCTCGGCGGCCATCACGAAGAGCCGCTGAGCGTCAGCAACCGCCTCGCCGGGCGTCCCGGTGAGTAGCGTCACGTCAACGACGCCGATGATCGGCTGCCTGAACGCGCAATGATCGTCGCACACTACCGCACAGTGCCCCGAACCGCCCGCTCGGGCCGGCGCTCTGCGTGACAGGGACTATCCCTCCGGCACCAGTTCTCGCGAGTTAGCGCTGGAAGTGGCGAGTATAGTCGCGAAGCATGGCCAAGATTCCGGAGACTTTGAGTGACCAGATGTGGCCCCTCATGGCGGCGACGCTGGCCGGCTCAGTGCGGCAGCGTGCGGGCAAGCGCAAGCAGCTCGCGGAAGCGGCGCTCAGCGTCAAAGATCAGCTGCACGGCGGAGAGATCCTGCACGCCTGGATGTCGACACACCTTGAACGTGATCGCAAGAACAAGCTCGAGCCCATTCTCTTAGTTCTCACTGATCAACGCGTCTTCTATCGAAGCCTCGCCTCGTCGGCGGTGGCAGCCGAGGAGTGGCCAATCGCCGATGTATTGCACCTAGAGACCGAGCGTAAGACGATCACTAAGGCGGGGGCTTTGATTTGTTCGACACCGGGCGGTGAACGCACATTCCGGGGAGTAGATCCTGGGTACGAAACCGTGCGGGCCGTGTCCCTTCTCGAAGACGGGCACCTTGATCCAGCACCACCAGCGAATAAGCAGCTGCCCGTTCACTCGCTTTACCCGGCGCTCGCGCGGCTCGATGATGTGCGCCTGTTTCCCGACAGAATCTCGTGGCAAGACAAGAAAGGTCGCAAGCAAGCGCGCCTCGGACGCTACATGAGTGTTCGGGCTATCACGGTCGGGGGCGTCCAAGTGGAACGTGGCCGCGATATGGCATCCAAGGCATGGGGCACTCTGTTTTTCGGACCTGCTGGTCTCCTACTCGCAGGTAATGCGAAGGCGAGAACGGTTTCCGATACGAGCGGAGCGGCACTGTGGGTACGCGGTGGCCAGTGGCAGGTCTACCGACAATATCCGCCAAAGGACCTTGATGAGATCGAGGCATTCGTTGAGGCCGTTCACATCGCGATATCCCTACTGCCCGATACCGGCGAGTCCCAGCCGACCGCAGCATCTGGAGACGATCCTCTTGACCGAATCGCGAAGCTTGGCCAGCTCCGGGAGCAGGGCCTCTTGACCGAGGCTGAGTTTGACGATCAAAAGAAGCGAATCCTCGACGCGCTATAGGCGAAGTCTGTCTTCCTCCATCACAGACACCGGGGTCGCCGATTGATGATGGAGCGGGCGTTGGAGCCCGCTGCAGGTGCCCTACGACGCACCCCTCGAACACCTCAGGGGACGGCCTCCGCCTCTCAGCCACCATCGACGGCTTCGGGCTCGGTTGAGGACTTCTGTCCACCCCCAGCCTCCTCAACCAGGCCCCGCGCCCACTGGACCGTGGCGGTCGCCCACCTCGACGCCGTCTTACGCTCGACGGCGTGCACCGTGTCGTCGTCATAGCGAAGTTCCGCCGCGTAGGGCGAGAGCAAGTCCACGTCGACAAGCTCCGCCGGCAGCCGCACGCCCGCGTTCTCGCATTGCCCTATGAGTACTCGCAGATCATGCCGGTGGGCGAACTCCACCCCACGTGCGGCCAACACGGCCTTGAGCGCCTTCTCGACGGCCTGCTGGGCGTGAAAGCAGACGAGCACGTCCGCTACTTCGTCGATCGGCAGCATCCCCTTTGCCCCGGCCGCATCCTCGTCGGCGCGGCGTAGAAGTTGCTCTGCGAGATCATGCTGGCTCGCCATCAGGCGACGAGCTCCCGGCCGCCCGTCAGCGCCGCGTGAATGAGGCTGCCGCGCACGTCGCGCCACTCCTGCACCCTGTGCTCGCTCGCGACGATGATGTCCATCGGGACCAGCACATCCGCCAGTACCCTACGCAGCCGCACCGACTCCAAGGCGGGATTCTCGACCTCCGGCTCGATCACCAAGAAGTCCAGATCGCTGTCCCGCGTCAGCTCCCCACGCGCAGCCGAGCCGAACAGGATCACCCGCGAGCTCGGTGGCGCCGCCTCTGACAACCGACGGCCAGTCTCCGCTATCACCGCGTCATCGAACACGCGCTCACGATACCCACTCCGGGGCACCCGCCCAGGCTGCGATCGCATGACTGGCCCAAATCCTGGCCCGAGCACCCCCCTGAAACGCGAAACGCCCCATGTTCACGGGGCGCAAGCGTACTCCGGGACAGGGACTCGAACCCCAAATTCGTGCTCCAGAGGCACGCGTGTTACCGATTACACCATCCCGGACCGGACGATCAAGGATAGTGGACCGCCACGTCAGAGCGCGAGCACGGCCTTCTCGAGCCCAACTGCGGCTGAAGTTGTGGCAGCATGTGGGCACAATGTCCGGGCAGATTGGCATACGCGAGCTTCGCGACAACCTGACCGCGACGATTCGCCGCGTCCGCGCCGGGGAGACGATCGAGATCACCCACCATCGGGGGCGCGTGGCGGTGCCTGCACCAGCGCCAGTCGATCGCATCGATCGTTTGCATGGGGCGAGCGACATTACCCCGGGCGTCCCCCTCGACGAGCCTCTGCAGCGTTACCCCGTGACAGGCGCCAACACCGCGAGCGACACACTCCAGGACGATCGCTGAGCGCTGAGCGGCACCTCGTTGACGCCGACTCCTCGGCGCTGGTGAAGCTCGCCTACCCAGCGCAGGACACGAGGCGCCCCCCGCATCGGCGCATACGGGAACCTCCTACCCCCCCGGCGAGCCACCATTGGGCGCGAAGAATCCCGTGATCGACCCCTCGAGGCCCGGGTCGAGCACCAGCAGCACCTCGTCGCCGGCCTCGATCACGGTGTCGGCCTTGGGGACGAAGCCGGCACCGCCGCGTAGCACGGAGATGATCAGCGAGCCTTCCGGAAGCTCGATGTCGGCGACGCGCCGGCCCACGGCGGGGGCGCCGGGAATGACCTCCAGCTCGATGATCTCCAGACGCTCCTCTTCGAGGGCAAGCAGGTGGACGAGGCCGTAGCGCGGTACCTCGTGCTCGATCAGGCGCAGGATCAGGTCGGTGGCGGAGACCGCCGGCTGGATGCCCAACAGCTTGAAGTGCTCGTGGTTGCGGGGGTTGTTGACGCGGGCGATGATGCGGTCGCAGAGATACTTCTCCTTGGCGACCTGGCACACGAGCATGTTGTCCTCGTCGTCGCCGGTGACGGCGATCACGAGGTCGGCGCGCTGGATCCCGGCGCGCTCGAGCACCCACAGCTCGGTGGCGTCGCCGTACTGGGCGGCGTGCTCGAACTCCTCCTCGATCGAGAGATAGCGAGGGCGGGAGGACTCGATCAGCGTGACCTCCTGGTCCTTGGCGATCAGCTCGCGGGCGAGGTTGCGCCCGACCTTCCCTGCGCCGACGATGATCGCGTACATGGCTAGGCGGCGTGCTCGACCGTGAGCGCGCGCTCGAACATCTCGATCGCGTGCTGCGTCGGGGAGATCGTGTGCAGTCCCAGTTCGCCATACCAGCCGGCGCGCGCGGGGTCCATCACGCGGGCGATGACCTTCGGCACATCGAAGCGCTTCTGGGCAATTTGGGCGATGATCAGGTTGGTGTTGTCGCCGTTGGTGGAGGCGATGAACACGTCGGCGCGCTCCACGCCGGCCTGTACCAGCGCGTCGACCTCCAGGGCAGTGCCGACGGTGAACAGCCCGCCGGCCTCCTCCCAGCTGGTGGCCTGCCCGGCGTTGAGGCGCTCGTGCGAGAGCAGGTCCTCGTCCAGCACCGACACCTCGTGACCGGCGGCGAGCGCGGATCTGGCGACGGCCGAGCCGACGCGCCCGGCGCCCACGATCAAGACGAACATGAGCCGCAGCTTAGAGGGTGGCGCAGCCGGCCGTAAGACCGGCTGGCCGCAACGGGGACCGATTAGGGCGACACTCGCTTCGCTCGCATCCCCGAATCGGCCAGCGCCGACGGCGAATGTCTCCCGGCTTCGGCTGGGATAGGTGGGATCCCATTCATCAGTTAGACCATGCCGGCCCCGGCGACACGCCTGAGGCCACCCGGGCGATCGAGGTCGGGGCCGTCCCCGTCCAGGTCCGAGCGCACGGGCGGCGCGGTCACGATCACGCGACAGGGGGCACGGGCGACGACGTAGCGCACGACGTCCCCGGCATAGCTCTCCAGCCCCCGGCGGCCCCCGAAGCGGGCGCCGCCAAGGATGCGCGAGGGCTCTTCGGCGCCGAGCACGATCGCCTCGACACCGCGACGGCGGGCCTCCTCGACGATTGCCTGGCCGACTCCGCGTGCGCGGACGGTCGCCGTGGCGACGTGCACTCCGGCATGCTCCTCGCCAATCGCCTTGGCACGCGCGAGCGCCGCGCGAGCGCCACGGAAGCGGTCTTCGGGCAAGCGGGCGTCGAGCGTGAGCGCCATCGGCATCTGAAAGATCCACACCGCCTCGATCGTGACGGCGTCGATCGCCGCCTCATCGGTCGGCTCGCCGGCGACCAACAGCGCCGCGGTGCGCACGATCTCATCGTCGAGCGCCCCCCCGTGCAGCGGCACGAGGATCGAGCCGTACTCCTGCGCGCGGGGCTGCTCGGGCCGCAGCACCTCGGGCGCCACGGTGACGCGCCGCAGCGGCGAGCTCTCATCCAGACGGCGATATACGAGGTAGAGCACGAGGCCGGCCGCCATCCAGCCGAGCCCGACATAGCGGGCGGGGTGGTGGACAAGGATCAGCGCGACCCACCCGGCGCCGGAGAGCAGCGCGCCGAGCACCGCCAGCAGCGGCAACCGGCCGCCGCGGAAGCGCACCGACAGCGGCGCGCGGAAGGGGCGGCGGCGGTGGGGCTCGCGGTAGCGCAGGCGGATCACCGAGAGGTGGGCGATCGTGAACGAGAGCACCGCCCCGAAGGCGTAGATGCCGACGAGGAAGTCGATGTTCTCGGGCACGACCAGCACGGCGGCAAGCAGCCCGGCGAGCAGGATCAGCACCCACGGCGTTGAGCGCCGCTGGTGCAGGCGCCCCAGGCCCGAGGGGATCTGGCGATTGGTGGACAGCGAGTAGGCCAGACGCGAGAGCCCCAGCATCGCCGAGTTGGCGGCGGCGATCAGCGTGACAGCGACGACCGCCCCCATCGCGTAGCGCAGCACCTGCGAGAGCACATGAGGGCGCAGGCGGTCTACCAGCCCGATCACGGGGTCGTTGAGGTAGCGGTGGCCGAGCTCGGTAAAGGTGCCGTGGATCGGGAAAGCGCTGACGGCGAGCAGCGCCACGCCGAGGTAGGCCAGTACGAGCACGGCGATGCCGCTCACCAGCAGTCGCTGCAGCGCCCGGCGGCTGGCGATCACCTCGCCCGCGAGCCCAGAGGCGTACTCGACCGAGGTGAACGCCATCGTGGTGATCGTCAGCGCGAAGATCAGCCCCGACCAGGAAGGGGCACTACCGAGGTGGATCGAGGACCACAGGGTGTGGGGGTTGAAGTAGAGAACGAGGCCGAGCGCGATCACGAGCAGCTCGAGCGTCAGAGCGCCGACGACGAGCACGCCGATGCGTAGCCCGCGGCGCGAGGAGAGACCGCGGATGTTGGAGGCCACGACGTAGGCGATGATCGCCAACGCCAGCACCAGCGCCTCGGTGTGGTGGCCCAGCGGCGCCCAGAACACCTTCAGGTACTGCGTCGCGGCGTAGGCGCAGACCGCGATCAGGATGATGTAGTCGAGCAGGATCGCCCAGCCGGCGATGAACGAGACGAGCTCGTTGAAGGCGTAGCGCGCGAACACCGTGGAGCCCCCGGGCTCCTGGTGTAGGGAGGCGCCCTCGACGTAGGTGAGCGCGGTGAGCCCGAACAGCAGCGCGGCGATCAGGAACACGAGCGGGGTGAGCCCGAGCGCGTGATCGACGACCACCCCGAGCGAGAAGAACACGGCGCTCGCCAGCGAGGTATAGACGATCCCGAACAGGATCGGAGAACCGATCGTGCGGTCGAGGGTCGCCGCCGACCACGCGGTGAGCCGCTCGCGCACCGGCTCCGTCGAGCCCTCGGGCTCCAGCCACTCCCAATCGTTCATCTGTACCTGAGGTTATGAGCTGGAGGCCGCCCGCCCCGCCGATACCACCCGCGGGTGGACGAGCGGACGGGTGGACGGACAGACAGGCGGGCGGCTCCAGTCAGGCCGGCTCAGGTGATCAACGGAATGATCAGGATCGCGACGATGTTGGCGACCTTGATCATCGGGTTGATCGCCGGTCCGGCGGTGTCCTTGAAGGGATCGCCGACGGTGTCGCCGGTGACCGACGCGGCGTGAGCATCAGAGCCCTTGCCGCCGAAGGCGCCGTCCTCGATCAGCTTCTTGGCGTTGTCCCACGCGCCGCCGCCGGCGGTCATCATCACCGCGAAGAAGAAACCGACGACGATCACGCCGATCAGCAGGCCGCCGAGCGCCTGCTGGTCGATCAGGCCGACGATCAGCGTCAAGCCGATCGGCAGCAGCGACGGCAGGATCATCTCGCGCTGCGCGGTCTTGGTGACGATGTCCACGCACCGCGCGTAGTCGGGCTCTTCGCTGTAGTCCATGATCCCGGGGTGCTCGCGGAACTGACGACGCACCTCCTCGACGACCGCGCCGCCGGCGCGCCCGACGGCCTCGATCGACAGCGACGCGAACAGGCACACCATCAGCCCGCCCAGCAGCAAGCCGATCAGAACCGGCGGTTCGTTGATGCCGAAGGAGATGAAGTGCCCGAGCTTGTTTTCGAGTTCTTTCTGAAAGCCCGCGAACAGCCCGACTGCCGCGAGTACGGCGGAGCCGATCGCGTAGCCCTTGGTGACAGCCTTCGTCGTGTTGCCGACCGCGTCCAGCCGGTCGGTGACCTGGCGCACCTCCTCGGGCAGGTCGGCCATCTCGGCGATGCCGCCGGCGTTGTCGGTGATCGGGCCAAACGCGTCGAGTGCCACGATCAGGCCCGTCAACGACAGCAGGCCCATGGCCGCGATGAGGATGCCGTAGATGCCGGTGACGCCACCGCCCGCGAGCTTCCACGAGCCAAGGATGCCGAGCACGATCACGAGCGCCGGTAGCGCCGTCGCCTGCAGCCCGGAGGAAAAGCCCTGGATGATGTTCGTCGCGTGGCCGGTGACCGACGCTTTCGCGGTCTTCTTCACCGGCGCAAAGCGGGTCGAGGTATAGTATTCGGTTAGCCCGAATAGCAGCCCGGTGACGGCAATCCCGATCAGCGAGCACAGGTACAGGTGGCTCCAGCTGGGGGCGTTGACGGTGCTGCCGACCTTGAACGTGAGGTTGCGCATCAGCCAGTAGGTGATCGGCGCGAACGCCGCAGCGGCGATCACCCCCGAGACAACCAAGCCTTGAAGCAGGGCGCGCTCGACGTTACCCGTGTTGGTGCGCACCGCGAACGTGCCGATGATCGAGGCGATGATCGCCACGCCGCCGATCACGAGCGGGTACAGCGCGACCTGCGTGGACTGGTTGAACGTCAGCACACCGAGCAGGATCACCGCGATCGCGGTCACCGCGTAGGTCTCGAACAGGTCCGCCGCCATGCCGGCACAGTCGCCGACGTTGTCGCCGACGTTGTCGGCGATCGTCGCCGGGTTGCGCGGGTCGTCCTCGGGGATGCCCGCCTCGACCTTGCCCACGAGGTCCGCGCCAACGTCTGCGGCCTTCGTGAAGATGCCGCCGCCGAGCCGCGCGAACACGGAGATCAGCGAACCGCCGAAGCCAAGGCCGACGAGCGCGTCGACCGCCGTCTTGGGGCTGTCGTTGAAGAACGACGTCAGCGCGCCGTAGTAGCCAGAGACGCCGATCAGCGCGAGCCCGACGACGAGCAGGCCGGTGATCGCGCCGCCGCGGAACGCGACCTTGAGCGCCGGCGAGACGCCGCCCCTGGCGGCCTCCGCGACGCGCGCGTTGGAGCGCACCGACACGTTCATGCCGATGTAGCCGGTCGAGCCGGAGAGGATCGCTCCGATCAGGAACCCGCACGCGACGGCGATGTTCTGGATGAAGATCAGCGCGACGAACACGACCACGCCGACTACGGCGATCGTCATGTACTGGCGGTTCAGGTAGGCGCGCGCGCCCTGCTGGACGGCGAGCGAGATGCTCTGCATGCGCTCGTTGCCGGGCGAGAGCGCTAGCAGAGAGCGCGTCGTCAGGAGTCCGTATACGACGGCACAGGCGGCGCAAACGAGGGCGACGACGACCCCGTGGTTTGTCAGGAAGCTGCTCAACAGAAATCCTCCGGTCGGTTGGCGTGCCGCGCGAGGCTCGCGCGCACAAATGTCCGCCATCCGCCCGGATCGCTCGGTCAAGCGCCTACCCGGCGGAAAAGCGCGCGCAGTCTATCGTGCCGCGCGGCGGGAGGCGTTCAGCGTCCCGGAACCCACAGCCGGCCGCTCGACTCCGCCGGGCCCGCACCGGATTTCGTGGCCGCCGGCTGAGGCGGGGCGGGAGCGGCCTGCGGCGGGGCCTGCGCCGGCGTGGGTGTGGGGGCAGGAGCTGCTGCCTGGGATTCCCGCGCGTACGCCATCTGCAGCTGCGAGAGCGCGTCGCGCAGCGGGCGCGCTTCCTGGGGGGCGCGGCGCTCGACCACGGGCATCAGCCCGCGCACGGCATCGATCGCGTCGCGCACCTGCTCGAGGTCGCGCTCGGGGTTGTCCTGCTGAGGAGACGCCTGGTCCGGCCCGCCGACCAGGCCGAGGCGGCGCGCGCCAATGTTCAGCAGCGATACCGTCGCCTGCAGCACCATGTCGGCGCTCGAGATGCGGCTCAATTCGGCCTCGTACGCCGCACGCAGTTCCGCTTCGGTGGGCTGGCCCGGCGCGCCCGCACCGCCGGTTGATGCGCCCGCCTGGGGCTCGCCGGGTGCGCCTGCGCCCTCCTGCTCCATGCCCGTCGGGTCCTGCTGCGCCTCCTGTGTGCTGCTCACACCGCCACCTCCGCTGAGTAGGTTTGCCTGGTCTCCGCCACCGCCGCCGCGAATACCTCCTCGCGCGTGGCGCCCTGCTCGATCATCGCGCGCTGGCGCTGGGCGCCGTTGCGCTCGGGGAAGGAGAGCTCGATGCCAAGCTCCCCGCGCACCGGCGCGCTCCAGCTCGCCAGCCGCTCGATCGCCTCGCGCGCCGGGTACTCCTCGACGCGCTCGACGTCGATCAGCCGTCCGTCGAGACCGAAGCGGATCGCGCGCCACATGTTCTCCTCGACCATGCGCGGCGTGGGGTCGGTGAAGGGGACGCCTTCGTCCACGTCGCGCGCGGCCTGAGCCACACACGCGACCAGCAGTCCCGCCAGCGCCTCCGACTCCGCCGCGGTGGTTTGAGCGTCGCAGATGCGCACCTCCACCGTGCCGAACGCGAAGTGCGGGCGCACCGACCACCACACCTGCGTGTACTCCACGATCGAGTTGGTGGCGAGGAGCTGCTGGATGTACTCACGGTAGGCTCGCCACCCGCCGAACGCGTCGGGCACCCCGCAGCGGGGGAAGCTGCGGGTGAAGCTCTGCGTGCGCGCCGAGTGCAGGCCCGAGTCGCGGCCGTCGAGGTAAGGGGAGTTGGCGGACGCCGCCAGCAGCAGCGGCAGCACCCCGCGCAGACGGTCGCACACGCGCACGGCACGATCGGCGTCGCGCACCCCCACGTGCGCGTGCATGGAGAACGTGTTGTTGCGCCACGCCACGTATTTGAGGCCCTCCTCCACGCGGCGGTAGTGCTCGGTGTCGATGATCCGCTGCTCGCGGTAGTCGGCCCACGGATGTGTCCCGGTGGCGCCCAGCGCCAGCCCCTCCTCCTCGGCGAGCCTGAACAGCCGCTTGCGGCGCTCGCGCTGGCGGGCCACAGCGTCGTGGAAGTCGGCTCCGGGGCCCGAGACGATCTCGATCTCCGCGGAGATAAGCTCGCCGGTGATGTGCTCGTAGAGCAGCGGATCGCGCGTGCGCGCGGCCTCGCGCAGCGTTTCGAAGCGGGGCACCATCTCCAGGGTGGTGGGGTGCAGCAGCGAGAACTCCTCCTCGAGACCGACGGTGCCATCCACCGCCTGCGCGAACGTCTCCACCGCCCGGTCGAGGTCCAAGCCGCTCATGCGCCCCCCCTCCGCGAGCGACGTGGGGTCCGGGATGGGCTCAGATCTGGACAGCAGGGCATTGAGACGGCGGCTCCGCGAAGCGGCCTCAAGTGAGGTAGAAGTACAGCGCGTACAGCAGGTCGACGGCGGGGCTGGAGGTGTGAACGGTGACCTCCGGGGGCACCACCAGCAGCGACTCGGAGTAGTTGAAGATGATCTTGACGCCCGCCTGCACCAGCTCGTCGGCGAGCTCCTGTGCGACGGCACCGGGGATCGCGAGCACGCCGACGACGATGTCCTCGTCTTCGACCATCTGGCGCAGCTCGCGGGTGTGGCGCACCACCTTGCTGCCCACGGTGGTGCCCACCTTGTCGGGATCCACGTCGAAGATCGCCACCACGCGGAAGCCGTGGTCGGCGAAGATGTCCGAGGAGGCGATCGCCTTGCCGAGGTGCCCCGCCCCGAACAGCGCGATGTTGTGCTGCCCGGCGGTGCGCAGGATCTTGCGGATCTGCGACACAAGCGACTCGACGTTGTAGCCAACGCCGCGCTTGCCGAACTTGCCAAAGCCGGAGAGGTCGCGGCGGATCTGCGTGGAGTTGACGTGGGTGTAGTCGGAGAGCTCCTGGGAGGAGATCGTCTCCTTGCCCATCTTGCGCGCCTGCGTGAGCACCTGCAGGTAGCGCGACAGCCGCGCCGCCACCCCCAGCGAGAGCCGCTCGCCCGGGTGGGCGGGGTCGCCATGTCCGTTGCGCTCGACCTCCGCCGTACTGGCAGAAACGGGGATGCTGGCCGCAACGGAGATGCGACCCGAAGGGGAGCGTCCCCCGGCTTCGGCCGAAGGCGCGCGTCCCCCGGCTTCTGTGAGCTCCCCGAATGCCATCGCCCGTGACTATAGAGATGGTTCCCGTTGCCTCACCGCGTAGTTTTTCGATGCTCCCCCAGCCCTATGGGGTCGCGGCCCGCAGCTGCTCGCGCAGGGTCTCCGCGTCGACGAAGTACTCGAACAGCTCATCGCCGTCGAGCGCGACGACGGGGATCCGCTCGAAGTACGCCCGGTGCAGCGCCTCGTCGGTGGTTATGTCGCGCACGATGAGCTCAAACGGCAGCTCCACGCCCACCTCATGCAGTGTCTTCAAGGCGTCATCGCACAGGTGACAGTCGGGCTTGGTGTAGAGCGTCACCGTGCTCATCGTGGCCGCCCGAATGGTCGGGACCAACCCACCGTGCTCACCGCGGCTGCCCCAGAGATCGGGCTGCACCCATCCCACCAACCCGTTCTCCGGTCGCATACACGTCGAGCGGCAGGTAGCTCGGGTAGGTCAGCCGCTCGGTGAAGCGCGCGGCGCTGGCGATCATCGCGGCGTTGTCGGTGCACAACACCCGCTCGGGCACGTGCACGCTCGCGCCGAGCTCGCCGAGGCGCCGGCGCAGCTCACCGTTGGCCGCGACCCCCCCGCCGACCGCGAGGCGCTCGAGGCCAGTCTGTTCCAGCGCCCGCTCGGCCCGTTCCACCAGGCGGGCGACGATCGCCGCCTGGTAGGAGGCCGCCAGGTCGGCCGCGCGCGCGGCGAGCTCGTCCTCGGAGAGCTCGCGCACCCTGTACAGCAGCGCGGTCTTCAGGCCCGCGAAGGAGAAGTCGAGGCTGTGTGCAAACGCTTGGCGAGCAACGCCCAGCCCCGGCCGAGGCCCGCCCGCTGAGAACGGGAAGGCCTCTGGATCGCCCTGCTTGGCGAGGCCTTCGAGCGCAACGCCGCCGGGGTAGCCGAGGCCCAGCATGCGGGCGCCCTTGTCAAACGCCTCCCCGGCCGCGTCGTCGAGCGTGCTGCCCAGCACCTCGAAGCCCTCGTGCTCGCGCACGTGCGCGAGCAGCGTATGGCCGCCGCTTGCGATCAGGCACACGAAGGGCGGCTCGAACGGCGAGCACTCTCCACCGACTGGGGCAGAGCGCGGTGGCCGCGATCCGGACGTACTGCTGGTGCCGGGGGTGGCCGGGCCAGCGATGAAGTTGGCGGCCACGTGACCCTGCAGGTGATCGACCGCCGCGAACGGCAGTTCCCGCGCGGCGGCGATTGCCTTGGCGGTGGCGAAGCCAACCAGTAGCGCCCCCACCAAACCGGGTCCACGGGTGGCAGCCACCAGATCGATTTGATCGAGCGTCGTCCCCGCCCGTTCGAGCGCACTGGCCACCACGAGGTTGACGATCTCCAGGTGCCGGCGGGACGCGATCTCGGGGACGACCCCCCCGAAACGATCGTGCACCTCCTGCGAGGAGATCACGTTCGAGCGGATACTCCCCTGCTCCTCCAGTACCGCCGCGCACGTGTCGTCGCAGCTGGTCTCCAGCGCGAGAATGCTCACAGGAAGCCCGGGTTGGGCACATCCTCCAGCGACCCCACCAGGGTCGCGGGCGTGCGCCACATCACGAGGGCGTCCTCACCGTTGTCCTGGTAATAGCGTCTGCGCATCCCGGCCGCGCGGAAGCCCTCCCGTTCGTAGAGGCGGATTGCCACGTCGTTGGAGCGGCGCACCTCCAGGGTGTAGCGCGCCTGCTCGTCGTCGACTCGCTGATACAGCTCGCCCAGCAGGGCAGAGGCGACCCCCTCGCGGCGATGCTCGGGGGCGACCGCCACGTTCATCACGTGCCACACGGTCTCGTAGCGGGAGCAGATCATGTACCCCACCAACCGCCGGCTCCCCCCCGCGTCCAGCACCGCCGCGAGGCAGATCCCGGACGGCTTGGACAGCTCGAGTACGAACATCGCCAGCGACCAGGGCGTGGGGAAGGCGCGGCGCTCGATTCCGATCACCTGCGGCAGGTCCGGGTAGGCCAGGCGCCGGATCTCCAGGTGTGGCTGCTCGGAGGCGACGTTGGCGGCCAGTGGTGTGCTCACTTCTTGCTTCCCATCTTCTCCGATTGAAAGATAGAAGGGCCCGGCTCGCCGGCCTCACGGCCGGCTGCTCCACCCTCCGATTGAAAGATAGAGGGGCCCGACTCGCCGGCCTCACGGCCGGCTGCGCCACCCTCTAGGGCAATCTCCGCGTCCGGCCGGCGGCGGTAATCGGGCAGCACCGCCTCGAGATCGCCCGCCGGCGCCGTCAGGGCCAGCTCGCACAACACCCCAGCGTCTACTCGGTGGAGCGGCGAGGTGTCCACTGGGACCGCCACCGCGATGGCCTCCAGATATCCCCGAAAGCGTAGCGCTCCGTCGCCTACCGCCAACCATTCGCGAGCTCCGCCGAGCTCCCCCGGGATCGCAGCGAGATCCTCGGGCGCGAGCGCACGAGGCGGCGTCAACTCGCCGTTTGCGTCGTACGCCGCGGCGAACGCCTCTCCACGGCGCGCGTCGATCGCCGCCAGCACGCCGCGCGTCGGCGAGCCCGGCTCCCGCAGGGTGATCTGTGCGAGTACCTCCAAGCTGCTGACGCCCACCGCCTCGACCCCCAGCGACTGCGCCAGACCGCGGGCGGTGGCGACGCCGACGCGCAGCCCGGTGAACGTGCCCGGCCCCACGCCCACGGCGATCCGCTCCAGGGCGCCCCAGCCGATGCCCGCCCGCGCCAGCAGCTCGCTCGCCAGTGCCAGCGACTGCGTGGTGTGTCCGGGGCGGGCGCCGGCCTCGGGCTCCTCGTACGCCCGCAGGGTGGTTCCGTCGGCCAGCCGCAACCCCACGGCGGTCGCGGGCGTGGCTGTATCGAAGCCCAGGACGATCATCGCCTCGCATTCCTCCCCGAGCCATCCCCACCATGCTCGCCCCCGCCCCGGCGCTCGGCACCGGTTTGCAACTCGTGCGCTTCCACCACCTCGATCCGCCGGCGGTCGCCGCCGCCATGCGCGATCGTCACCCGCGCTCGCGCCCCGCCAAGCTCCGGGCTGCCCTCCTCGGGCCACTCCACGAAGGCGACGCTGTCCGCCGTCAGATAGTCCTCCAACAGACCAGGAGCCTCCTGCTCCAGCCCTGTCAGCCGGTAGAGATCGAGGTGGGCGACCGTTACCCTCGCGCCGCGGTAGCGGTGCCCGATCCCAAAGGTGGGGCTGGTGACAGGGCCAGTCACCCCAAGCGCCCGCGCGGCGCCTCGCACCAGCGTCGTCTTGCCGGCGCCCAGCTCGCCGCACACCAGCACCATGTCACCCGGCTGCAGATCCGCCGCGATCTCGGCGCCCACCGCCTCGGTCTCATCGGGGGCCGAGGTTTCACGGGTGAGCACAGGCAGAACTCTACGCCGCGAGCGCCTCCGCACGCAGCTCCTGCTCGTGGGAGAGCGCCTCGCGCTCGAGCGCCCCGCTCGGCCCGATCCGGTAGGCGCCCATCCGCGTCAGTGGCGGCGAGTAGGCGTGAATCGTGATCGCCGGCTGCGCGCCACCGTTGAGCACGCGGTGGATCGCGGTGGCCGGCACGTTGAAGCACTCGCCCGCCGAGAGCTCGCGCGTCACTGTGGGTGAGCCAACCGCCAGGCGCTCCTCGCGAACCCGGCCGGCGACCACGGCGATTCCGCCGGCCGAGTCGTCGTGGTCGTGGAAGCCCGTGTCGTGGCCGTCGCTCCAGCAGATCAGCCACGCGTTGACACGCTCGTCGGAGAAGATCTGCTCGTACACCCGCGCGTCCTGCCGGTGACGGACGAGGTGGCGCCAGCGCGCCGGGTCGGCCGCGAGCACGGCCGCGAAGCGCTCGAGCTGCCCACCATTCAGGAAAGCGCCCGGGTCCTCGGCGGGTGGCGGCTCGGGTGCGGCCAGCAGCCGCTCGAACCGCTCCACGGCGAGGCTCAGGGGCTCCGGGGGTGCTGGGTTGGGCGCCGCGGCAAACCACACCACCCGTGCGGGGCGAGCGCTCACGATGCCACCCCCACGCGCGCCGCACGCCCAGAACGGGCCGAACGCGCCACCCTGATCGCACGAATCGTGCCGGCGCACTCCAGCAGCTGGGCGCCGTTCTCCGCCAGCAGCGCCTCGCGGCCGGTGGGTGTGGGCTCGACGACGGGCCGGTCGGAGCCGTACACCAGCTGCTCCCCGCCCACCCTGCGCGCCATCGCCTCGACCGCCGCCGGGCCGTAGCTGGAGATGTCGTAGAAGACGAGCGGATCGTGCAGGTCGCAGTGCGGCCCGCCGCGAGCCGCGAGCCGCTCGCTGAGCAGCGGCGCGCCGCCGGCGAGCATTGCGAACACGGCCCGCAGCCGCGGGTGCTCACGCCGGCCGAGCGTCGCGAACGTCAGCCAGGCCGCCTGCATCTGGGCTACATAATCGGTCAGCGACCGCCACCACAGCGGCTCGCTCAACGACGCCTCTGCCGAGCGCAGGCCCGGCGCCGGGCCGGGATGCACGAACAGCGGCGCCCCGCGCGCTTCGACCCGCTCCAGCAGCGGCGCGCTCAGCGCCAGTGCTCCGGGGCCGGCGAGCGCCCCCGCGGGCAGGCAGACGCCGATGCAGCCGCGCGCCAGCAGTCGGTCGACGTCGTCGGGGTCCTGGTCGTCGAGCGCGATCGGCCCCCACGCGGCAAACCAGCTGGGCAGCGCCAGCACGCCCTCCAAATGAGCCTCGATCAGATCGTCCGCCTCGTCGCGGGGCAGCGCCTCGACGCCGATCGCGCTCGACAGCGCCACCACCGCGAGGTCGAGCCCGTCGCCGTCCACAAGCCTCACTCGCCGGTTGGGCGATTCGGCCTCGCGGTCGATCACGTAGGGCTGCTCGCCCGCGCTGTGCAGCACGGTCAGGCCATGCGAGCGCCGGACGAAGGGGAGCGTCCGGCGAGCGGCCAGTGCGTCGAGCAGTGGGTCGGTCCAGATGTGCTGATGAATGTCGATCTGCATGGTTTCGGGGGAATCTCCGTCGTCTTTTGGCGGCCGGCGAGTGAACCCGCCAAACCCCTATACCTCATAAACTAGATCGAGAATATCATGTTTAGCGGGAAGCGCAACCCAAGAAGCTGTTTTTGCAAGCTTTTTTCCAAGAAGACATCCTCAAGCTCGACGGAGTGGCTGCCGATACTGGACAAACCTCCTCCTCCCTAGCAGTGCGACCGGCCCACGATCTCTCTCCCGTGGGCCGGTCGTCGTTAAGGGGCTTGAACCGCCCGCCGGGAGATCGACCACGAGCTGGCCCGCCAGCGCCCGACGGTGAGTCATCTGGTCGTGAGGCCGTACCCGACCACCGGGCCGGTGATCCATCTTCAGAACAGGCCGAGTTGATCTACCTCGGCCACCGGCTCCGCGCCGGCGCCGGACCCACCGGGGGCCAGGAGCTCCTCAGGCTCATCCGCCACCTCCGGCACCTCCAGCCACTGCGGCTGCTCCGGCGCAGGCAGCGCCAGCAACTCCGGTAGGCGGCTGAAGTCCTCGCGCAGGGTCTGGAGCATCCGCGGCGTGTAGAGAGCCGCCGCCGGATGGAAAATCGGATAGAGCCGCACCGCGCGACGCCCCACCTCGAGCACCTCCGGCTGCCCGTGCAGGCGTGTGATCCCGGTCGGATCGTCGCGCAGCAGCTTGGTGGCGAAGTTCCCCAGCGTGCAGATCACCCGCGGCTGGATCAGCTCGACCTGGCGGTACAGGTACTCGCGGCAGTTCTCGATCTCCACCTGCTGCGGGTCGCGGTTGCCGGGGGGTCGGCACTTCAACGTGTTCGCAATGAATACGTCCGCACGCGCCATCCCAATCTCCCCCAGCAGCTTCTCCAGCAGTTTGCCAGCGGCGCCCACGAACGGCAGCCCCTGCTCGTCCTCGCTGGCCCCGGGGGCCTCGCCCACGAACATCAAATCTGCGTCGGCGTTGCCCGCTCCGAACACCACCGTCTTGCGCGTGGCGGCCAGCTCGGCGCAGCGCGTGCAGCCTTGCGCCTGCGCGAAGACCTTCTTGAGGGCCTCGCGCCGCTGCTCAGCCGAGAGCTGGCTCTCCTCACCCGACATCGGGCGGATGCTAACTCTCCCGTGCTTCGAAGTGCATGCATCCCCCATCTGTGCGACTGCGCACACAGCGTCCCAGATCCCTCACAGCCTCCCCACCGCGCTGTATAATTTCTTGCAGGCCGTCGACCGGGCAAGCCGGGATGGACCCGAAGCACCAAGAGCTTTTTTCTCGCGCCGGTATCCGCAGGAACTGGACCGAAGGCCATGAGCCGACATCATCACCGACTCGCCCAACGCGCATGAGCATGCTGCGCGCCTCGGGAGTCTGCACGCCGGGAGATACGCCGGCATGATCCCGTCCTCACCGCGCGTCTCAGGCATCTCGAGAGACTGCACCGGGACCTCGTGGGTCTGTACCAGGGGCCAGGCGGCGCGATGAGAACCCTGCGCACCGTCGGGGAGTTGCGGGCCGCGCTGGCGCCGGCTCGCGCGGCCGGCTCGACGATCGGGCTGGTGCCCACGATGGGGGCGCTGCATGAGGGGCATCTTTCGCTGATCCGGCGGGCTCGCGAGCAGTGCGACGTCGTGGTGGTGTCGCTGTTCGTCAACCCCGCGCAGTTCAACGAGGGCGCAGATCTGGAGCGCTATCCGCGCTCCGAGCGTCACGACGCGGGGCTGGCGGCGGAAACGGGAGCCGACCTGTTGTTTGCGCCCTCGGTCGAAGAGGTGTACCCGCCGGGCTTCGCCACCGCCGTGGAAGTGCTGGGGCTGACCGACCGTCTGGAGGGCGCCGCGCGCGGGGCCTCGCACTTCCGCGGGGTGACCACCGTAGTCACGAAGCTGCTGTGCATGACGATGCCCGACACGCTCTACCTCGGCCAAAAGGACGCCCAGCAGGTGGTGGTGATCCGCCGCCTCGTGGCCGATCTCAACCTTCCCGTGCAGGTCGAAGCGCTGCCGACCGTCCGCGAGGACGACGGGCTGGCGCTCTCCAGCCGCAACGCGCTGCTCGACCCCGCCGCGCGCCCCCGCGCGCTCGCGCTGCGCGCCGCGCTGCGCGCCGCCGGCGAGCTGGCCGCCACGGGGGAGCAGGTCTCCGCAGCACTGCTCGACGCCGCCAACGCCGCGCTGATGGCCGCCGAGGTGCGCGCCGACTACGTCGCACTGGTCGACCCCGACACGCTCGAGCCTCTCACCCAGCTCGACCGGCCGGCGCTGCTGGCGATCGCCGCGCACGTCGGCGGGGTACGACTGATCGACAACGTCACGCTCGAGCCAGTGCGCGGCGAGAGTGAGCATCGCGGCGGGAGAAACGTAAATGGAGCGGGCACGGCGACAGCCACCACCATCGGCGAGAGGAGAGACGAAACCCCATGCAGCGCGTGATGCTCAAGTCCAAGATCCACCGCGCCACCGTCACCGACTGCGACCTGCACTACGTCGGCTCGATCACGATCGACGCCGACCTGCTGGAGGCCGCCGACATCCTCGAGCACGAGCAGGTGCACGTCGTGGACGTCGACAACGGCGCCCGTTTCGAGACCTACACAATCGCCGGCGAGCGCGGCTCGGGGGCGATGAAGGTCAACGGCGCCGCCGCGCGCCTCGTGCACCGCGGCGACACGATCATCGTGATCTCCTACGGCCAGTACGACCAGGCCGAGATGGAGCGCTACGAGCCCCGCGTCGTGCACGTGGAGGCCAACACCAACCGCATCATCACCGTCGACGACGCGGTGGCGACCCTGCTGAGCAGAGACCCCTCTGCTGAGCCTGCCTCGGCGGCGGGCGCGTACGAGGTACGCGCCTGACCCCGAGACAGTCCAAGGGCGCCAACCGGCGTCAGAGAGGAATCGAACACACCATGTCCAGCCACCCAGGAGCCCGCCCCACCAACCAGTCGAGCGTTCAGATCCCCCACGATCCCGGACGCCTGCCGATGACCCTGCCGCTGCTGGCGGAGAAGAAGCGGCTCGGCGATCCGATCGTGATGGTCACCGCCTACGACTACCCCTCCGCCCGCGCCGCCGAGGCGGCCGGGGTCGATCTGGTGCTCGTGGGCGACTCGGCCGCCACCACCGTGCTCGGCTACAGCGCCACCACGCCCGTGCGCCTGGGCGACATGCTCGTGCTTGCCGCCGCCGCGCGACGCGGCCTGCGCACGCCGCTGTTGATCGGCGACCTGCCGTTCGGCTCGTATGAGATCTCCGACGAGCAGGCGATCGCCACGGCAGTGCGGATGGTGCAGGAGGCCGGCTGCGACGCGGTCAAGCTGGAGGGCGGCGGCCCCGCCTCGGCGAGCCGCGCGCGGGCGATCGTCGGTGCCGGCATCCCCGCGATGGGACACGTCGGGCTGACCCCCCAGACCTCCACCGCGCTCGGCGGCTGGAAGGCGCAGGGTCGCAGCGCCCAGGCGGCCGCCAAGATCGCCGAGCAGGCGCTGGCGCTGCAGGAGGCCGGCTGCTTCGCGATCGTCTTCGAGGCGATCCCCGCCGCGGTCACCGAGGAGCTGATGGGCAAGATGGAGATCCCCGTGATCGGCATCGGCGCCGGCCCTGCGACCGACGGGCAGGTGCTCGTCTTTCACGACCTGCTCGGCATCCGCGACGGCCTCGGCCCACGTTTCGTCAAGCGCTACGCCAACCTCCAGGAGGAGATGAACGCCGGCGTCCTCGCCTATGCGGAGGACGTCCGCGCGCGGCGCTACCCCGGCCCCGAGCACACCTACAAGATCGATCCCGGCGAGGTGGCCGAGCTGCACGAGCTGCTGCGCTGAGGTTGCGACTCCAACCGACCCGTCCGGGCACCCCGTGACCCGAGTACGCGCTGAGTCCCGGGGCTCACTTCACTGGTTCAATTCCACCGTGTTCATGATGGTCTTGTAGGCGAAGACCGCGTGGGCTTCCGTTTCGGCCAGTTCCGATTCAAAGCTTTCGATGCTGTGGTAAAGCGAGATGTCGCCGACGGTCGCGTACGGCTTGGCGAGCCGAATGATCGCCGGGCCTTCTTCGGCTTCGGGATCGACTGCGTTGTACTGACTGAGAAACTGAGTGGTACTCGCAGGTAGTCTCTGGTAGCCGCTGGCGACCCATTCTTTGATGTCGCCGCACAGGTTCGGGACCGTGAGGCCGACGAGCTTGTCAAGCTTCGTAGCGAAGGTCTTCACCGCGCGCGTGAGCTGGGGGTTGCTCCAGTGCAGGCCTTTCACCGCGTTGTAGAAGGTTTTGATCGGGCCAGCCCCGGTGCGGTAGCCGACGACCGTCAGCGCGGCGACGACCTCATCGTCGAGCTGTTCGGCGCCATAGTTCTGCGGCGATTTCGCCGCCGCCTGCGGACACTGAGCGGCAACTTCCTTGGCGTAGCGATTGACGTTGGCGAGTCCCTTGGGGAGGTCGGGGCGAGCCGCGATCAGCAGCACCTTGGCGGCATGCGCCAGCGTCCGCGTGGCCGCCACATCGGCGGCGGACCTGGCCGACGCAGCCGGCGGCGCCAGCGCAAAGCCGGCAACGACGAGCAATAGAACCACCGAACCCGAGAACGGCCTCCTACCCATACCTACCAGAGTAGCATCTGCGCGCGGGCGGCGCCACCCCCTACCGTCGGTTGTCTTCAGCTGTCGGCTCGGTGGCACTACTTCTTGTGCTTGGGCTTGTGACCCTTGACGGTCAGGTTGTACGTGTGGGTCGTCGGTTTCCCACCGAGAGCGGACTGGAAGGTCAGCTTCCCCGACAGATGCACAGTCTTGCCTTTCTTCAACAGTGACTTGATCTTGCTGGAGAGGTGGACCGTCAGCTTCAGTGGTACGCCCGCGGTCGCGTTAGCCGAGGTCTTCCCCACCACGGTGTTGGCCGGCACGCACTTGCCTTTGAGCTTGATCTGTCCGTGCTTGCACTTCTTGGCCTTCGCGTCCACCGCCGCCGAGTGGGCGAGCGTGGAGGTGGAGATCGTCACTTCCAGGGTCGCCTTGCCTGGCTGGGTCACGACGATCGTGATCGTGACCGTGCCGCCGGAGCTGGTGACGATCGCTTCGACTTTGAATTCGCTGCTCGGCGGCGGCGGGGGCGACGAACCGACCGTCAGCACCTCCGAGCCGCAGGCGCTCGCGCTGGCGGCGTTGGTTGTGTTACCGCTATAAGCCGCCTGCCAGTAGTAGGTCCCCGGCTTGAGCGCGACGACAAGACCGGCTGACGGCCCCGCCACTCCGCCGGTGACGGTGCTGGCGGAGCTGAGCACCAAGCTGGAGGCGGCGCAGGACGACGAGGAGTAGAGCCCGTAGCCCACGGTCCCGGTTGCGCTGCCGACGTTCGCCCCGGTGATCGTCGCTTTGTCGTACTCGCCGACCGTGCCGTCGGGGATCGTGATGCTCGCGCCGCTCGTCGTGCCGGAGGTCTGGGTGGTGGCGAGCGCGGTGGGGGCCTCAGCCAGCTGCTGGTAGTTCACGGCTTCCAGGAAGACTTGCGTTCCCGTGCCGGGATTTTCGTCGTAGGCGATCTCCGCGTTGCCGCCGCCCACGCCGACGATCACGCCGTGGGCGGTGTACGGGACCGGTGTCACGACCGGAGCACCCCAGCTGGCGCCCCCGTTGCTGCTGTAGTCGAGCACTGCCCGGCCCGATTCCCAGAGGGCGTACACGCCGGTGTCGGAGTCCTCGGATAGGTCGAGCGAATCGACGCCATTGAGAACTTCGCCGGTCACGTCGGCCAGCTCGACTGGGGCGCCGAACGACCCTCCGGTGGCAGTCGCGACAAACGGGCGGTAGGCGAGCTGGTAGTCCGAGCCAGCTCCGGAGAAGCCAGAACCTTCCTCCTCGAGCACCCCAATCCCGTCCTGGCCGCCCTGCGCCAGGACCGGCGCTTCTGCTGAGCAGCCAAGGAGCTGGTATGCCGGCAAACCTTCCTTGTTGAGCGTGCCTGCGGCTTTCGAGGCTCCGTCCACCTGGCCGACGGAGACGCCGTAACCGGTTGCGGCATCGTTGAGACAGCCCGCGGGTGTGAGCTGGGCGCTGCTGTTGTTGGACCCAACACCGACCACGATATCGGTGCCCGGAGCCGCGGGCGCCGGCGCGGGCTCAGCGGCGATCTCCGGCCCGTCGGTGTCGAGGGCCTTCCTTGGATACTGGCCGCCCGCGTTAGTGGTCGCCGCGGGGTTGGGAGATTCGGGGCCAGCGAACGGGGAGTCGCTGAAGAAGTTGCCGTAGTCGTCCAGCAGGCCGACATCGGTATTGCTGAGCGCGACAGCGTTACCACCGGTGTAGTAGAGCGAAACGGGACTGATGAACTGGCCACCGTTCTGCAAGCCGTGGCTGCCTGACAGGAAGGCCGCACCGCCGGCGGGCGACGCCCAAGCGATGCTGCCGGTGCTGACGGGCGTGCCTATCACCACAGCCTCGCCATTCGGCAGGACGACGAGTCCCCCCAGCCCCGGACGGTTCGTCCCTGAATAGCCTACGTATTTTGAGTCTTCGAGCAGTACCGGGGCGCCGCCCTCACAGGCAGTGGCGCCCGCCGGCAGGACGCATAGGTCGACACCGGGGAAGTGTGGATCTTCCCAGGCGACGTACGTCGTTTGCGTCGAGGGGTCGTAGGCGATCAACGGCGGGGTGCCATTGTCCGGGGCGTCCAGCGTGATCGGTACGGCCAACGCCGACGAAGCCGCAAGCGCCGCGGCTCCGGCCAAGACGACGGCGGCGAGCGCAGCCACCAGCCCGCCGAGCAACATGGCGCGACGCAACGCGGGGCGCGACGTGGCCTGTCTTGACGTGAACGACATCACAGCCGACATGCTTCCCCAATCTGTCGTAGACACCTACCCATCGAGCCTCGCCATCCAAGCGGGTCGCGTTCGCAAGACTAGCGCGTCCCCTGGACGAGATCAGCTGTACTCAACACTTCGTAACACACGCGCCGGAGCCCCCACCGCGATCGAGAAAGGCGGGATGTCTTGCGTGACGACACTACCCGCGCCGATCACGCTGCGCTCGCCGACGGAGACGCCGCTGGTGACGACCACGTGTGCGCCCAGCCAGCAGTTGGCGCCGATCCGCGTGGGGCCCTTCGAGGTGAAGCCCTGCCAGGGAACCGGCTTGTCAGGGTCGTCGAAGCGATGGGCGGCGTCGGAGACGAAGCAGCCATTCGCCAGCATGCAGTGCTCGCCGATCTCGACCAGCTCCTGCGCGGCGACCATCACCCCTTGGTTGAGGAACGTGCCCGGGCCGATCCGCACACGCGCGCGATCGGGGGCAACGATCCACACATTGGGCTCGAACAGCACCCCCTCACCCACCTCCAAACGTCCCTCGCGCAACGCTTCCAGCACGTTGCCCTGCAGCGGCCAGCGCGCGAAGGCGCCGCGGCGCATCAGCTCCCAATGAATCTGCGCGCGGTTCCAGGGAAGGGTGTTGCGCTCGTACCAGCGCCACTTCTGGGCCCAGAGACGAGCCTGCGCGGCGAGCTCGTCGATCCCCGCACGCGACCGGGAATCGGCGGAGGCGTTCAAGCGGCGGCCTTCGCGCGTGGCTTGCGTTTGGTGGCCGCGGTCGCGCGTGGCTTCTTGACGACCCCGCGCGGCTTGCCGTTGGAGGAGGCACCCGCCGCCGCCAGCAGCGGCGCAAGGAACTGACCGGTGTGCGAGGCCGGCTCGGCGGCGACCTCCTCGGGCGTGCCGGCGGCGACCACGAGGCCGCCCTCCTCGCCCCCCTCGGGGCCCATGTCGATCAGGCGGTCGGCGCACTTGATCACGTCGAGGTTGTGCTCGATCACGACCACCGAGTTGCCGGCGTCGACGAGGCGTTGGAGCACCTCCAGCAGGCGCTGCACGTCGGCGAAGTGCAGCCCCGTGGTGGGCTCGTCGAGGATGTAGAGCGTGCGCCCCGTCGCCACCTTGGAGAGCTCGGTCGCCAGCTTCACGCGCTGGGCCTCGCCCCCGGAGAGCGTGGTGGCGGGCTGGCCGAGGCGCACGTAGCCGAGGCCGACCGCGTCGAGCGTCTCCAGGCGCCGGCGCACCTTGGGGATGTGCTCGAAGAAATGCACGGCCTCCTCGATCGGCATGTCGAGCACGTCGGCGATCGACTTACCCTTGAAGCGGATCTCCAGCGTCTCGCGGTTGTAGCGCTTGCCGGCGCACTGCTCGCAGGGGACGTACACGTCGGGGAGGAAGTGCATCTCGATCTTGATCTGCCCGTCGCCCTTGCACACCTCGCAGCGCCCGCCCTTGACGTTGAAGGAGAAGCGACCGGGCTTGTAGCCGCGCGCGCGGGCCTCTTGCGTTTTGGAGAACATGTCGCGGATCACGTCGAACAGGCCGGTGTAGGTGGCGGGGTTGGAGCGCGGGGTGCGCCCGATCGGCGACTGGTCGACGGCGATGATCTTGTCGAGCTGCTCGAGGCCCTTGATCTTGCGGTGGGCGCCGGCGCGAGCGCGCGCGCGGTGCAGGCGCGCGGAGAGTGCCTTGTAGAGAATCTCGTTGACGAGTGTGGACTTGCCTGAGCCGGAGACCCCGGTGACACAGGTGAGCGTGCCGAGCGGGAAGGCGGCGTCGATGTCGCGCAGGTTGTGCTGCGAGGCGCCTTCGACCTTCACATAACCGGTGGGGGTGCGGCGCTTGGCGGGCACTGCCACCGCGAGGGTGCCGGCCAGATACTGGCCGGTAGCGGACTCGCGCACCCGCTGCACCTGCGCGGCGGTGCCCTGCGCGACGATCCGCCCCCCGTGCTCGCCCGCGCCGGGACCGAGGTCGACGAGGTGGTCGGCGGCGCGCATCGTCTGCTCGTCGTGCTCGACCACGATCACGGTGTTGCCGAGGTCGCGCAGCCGCTCCAGGGTGGCGATCAGCTTCGAGTTATCGCGCTGGTGCAACCCGATCGAGGGCTCGTCGAGGATGTACAGCACCCCCACCAGCGAGCTGCCGATCTGAGTGGCCAACCTGATCCGCTGAGCCTCCCCCCCGAGAGCGTGGCGGAGGAGCGGTCCATCGAGAGGTAGCCGATGCCGACGTTCTCCAGGAACCGCAGCCGCTCGGCGATCTCGCGCAGGATCAGCCGCGCGACGTGGCGGTCGGTCTCGGAGAGCTCCACCTCCTCCAGCCACTCGATCGCACGCCGCGCGGAGAGCGCGCAGAAGTCCTCGATCCGCGTGCCACCGACGAGCACCGCCCGCGACTCCGGGCGCAGCCGCGCGCCCCCGCACGCGGGACAGGGCCGCAGCGACATGTACTCCTCGAGTTTCTCCTTGACGCCCTCGGACTCGGTTTCGCGGTAGCGCTTTTCGAGGTTGGCGATCAGCCCGCCAAAACGGGTGGAGTAGGAGCGCCGTCTACCGAAGCGGTTGCGATAGGTGATCGCCAGCGGCTCTTTCGTCCCTTGCAGGAACAGGTCGCGGTGCTCCAGCGAAAGGTCCTCCCACGGCTCGTCGAGGTCGACGCCGTAGCTCTCGGCGAGCGCCGCGGCGACCTGGTCGTAGTAGTTGGAGAACGCGGCCGCCCGGCTCCACGGCGCGATCGCCCCCTCGGCCACCGACAGCGCGGGGTCGGGCACGAGCAGCTCGGGGTCGATTTCCATCTGCGCCCCCAGCCCGTGGCAGCGCTCGCAGGCGCCGTGGGGAGAGTTGAACGAGAAGATCCGCGGCTCCAGCTCGACCAGCGAGGGGCCGTGCTCGGGGCAGGCGAAACGCTCGGAGAAGGTGAACACCGTCCCCTCGGGGGGCATCTCGCCACTCACGATCTGCGCGCTGGCAGCGCGCGCGCCGAGCGCCCCGGTTGCATGCCTACCCTTACCTTCGCCGGCACCCGCACCGCGCGTGGATGACCGGGCGACATCCTCCCCCTCCTGCTTACCATCCCCGGCCGCGGCTGCTTCGACCGCGCCACTGTCCGAGGTACGAGCCCCTCCCCCTCCCCCTCCCCCTTTCCCGACGATCTCCACCTCGACCAGCCCGTCCGCCAGACGCACCGCGGTCTCGATCGAGTCGGCGAGGCGCTTGCGCACGTCGTGACGCATGACGAGCCGGTCGACGATGACCGCGATGTCGTGCTTGTAGCGCTTGTCGAGCACGATCGATTCCTCCAGCATGCGGATGCGATCGTCGATCCGCACGCGCGCGAAGCCGTCGGCGCGCAGACCCTCCAGCAGCTTGCCGTACTCGCCCTTGCGTCCGCGCACCACGGGCGCCATCACCATGAAGCGCGCGCCCTCCGGCAACTCCATCACCTGGTCGATGATCTGCTCCGCGGACTGCCCGATGATCGGCCGCCCGCAGATCGGGCAGTGCGGCTTGCCGACGCGCGACCACAGCAGGCGCAGGTAGTCGTAGATCTCCGTCACCGTGCCGACCGTCGAGCGGGGGTTGCGCGAGGTGGTCTTCTGGTCGATCGAGATCGCCGGCGAGAGCCCCTCGATCGAGTCCACGTCGGGCTTGTCCATCTGCCCGAGGAACTGCCGTGCGTATGCCGAGAGCGACTCCACGTAGCGGCGCTGACCCTCGGCGTAGATCGTGTCGAACGCGAGGCTCGACTTGCCCGAGCCCGACAGCCCCGTGATGACGACCAGCGCGTCGCGCGGCAGCGTCAGGGAGATGTCCTTCAGGTTGTGCTCGCGGGCGCCGGAGACGACGATCTGGTTGCTGGAGGGCATGCTCTGCACATCATACGATGGCGAACAGACGTTCGGGTGGAAGGGTATTTTTATGGATTTGGATGGGGCTCGCACCGAGCCGACCGCCGCGTCGTACGGCCCTGCGCATCCGGCGCGCGGGGCCGTGCGTGGGCCGGCGCCGGGCTTACACGAGCTTCCGCGTCGCGAGGTCGATCGTGACCGTGTCGCCTTCGAGCGGCTGGTCGTCCTCGGCCGATTTGCCGCGGGTCGGCTTGAACGCCACCGTGAGCGTCGGGGAGGAGCCCGACATGTCCACGGTGAGTGTCAGGTAGCCGTACTCGAGGATCGGATCGACGGCCACCGCATACCCTTCCGGGAGCGTCGTTTCCGCCGCGTTCGGCTTGGGCTTGGTGACGTTGTGCCCGCCGCTGCCCGCCACGATGTAGGGGTATTCGCCCCCTTCCACCGTGCGCGTGTAGCGCTGGTAGAGGTGCGCGTGCCCAGAGAGCACCGCGTCCGGCCGCAGCCCGGCCGCCGCGCACGCCTTGTCGATGTCTTCGGCGAGCCCGCGCGCGCCGCCGTGCTTCTCGTCCACCGACAGCGGCGGGTGGTGGCAGGCGAGGATCACCGCGCGTTCGCGCGCTTCGCGCTGGGGCTTCAGACGGGTGAGCTCCGCCGTCAGGAATTCCAGCTGCCGTTCGTCGAGCGTCGGGTAGCGCCCGCCCTCGGAAGAGATCACCCCGGGGCCCTCCAGCACGTTGGAGTACAGCCCGACGATCGACACGAACGGCGCGTCGAGCGTGAAGTACACGCCCGGCTGGCTCATCGCGGAGCGCACCAGCCCGCCCGAGTCCGGCGAGGGGCCGGGGGCAGCGGCGCAGAAGTTGCGCAGGAAGGCGAACAGCGATTCGGTGTTTTCGCTCTCTTCGGAGGGGAACCCGTCGTGGTTGCCGGGGATCGCGAAGATCGGCGCGTCGTAGCCCCGGAAGGGCTCGTAGAACTGGTCGTAGTAGTACTGGTGCTCGCCGAAGCTGTACACCACGTCGCCGAGGTGGAACATGAACATCGGCCCCTCCCCCGCCGGGGCCGCGTTCAGCTCCGCCGTCATCGCGTCGGCCACGCTCGCTACGGTCCTGACGCGCGACTCTTCCGATGGCCCCGTGTCGCCCGCGGCGTGGAAGCTGATCCGCTTCGCCGCCACGCACGGCGCGAGCGGGCCGGCGCCGATCACCTGCGCGAGCTGCATGTGCGGCGGACTCACCCGCGGCTGGGGAACCGGCTGCAGTTGTTCTTCGTGAGCCTTGTAGTAGGGCGACTTGTAGTAGGCGTCGCTGGTGTTGTCCACCTGGAAGGCGCTCTCGTCTTCGCCGGGGTGGGGGTCGGCGAACAGCTGTCCTTCGGGACCCACGAGGTTGGAGCTGAGTCCCGGCACCGGGGGCGTTGTGGAGGGGGCCGGTTTCGGCGGGGCGGGGGCAGGCCCGGGCGCAGCGGCAGAAGCCGGGGCAGAGCCGGCTTCGGGGCCGGGCGCGGCGCCCGTGGTGGGGCTGGCGGCCGAAGCAGGAGCGACACCCGAGGCAGGGCCGGAGCCCGCGCCAGGCGCCGGAGCTTCAGCGGGGGGCACAGGAGCTCCGAGCGCCTGCAGCAGCTGTGTGCCGTTGGGTCGGCCCCAGCCGGTGCACGCATCCCAGCCCGAGCCGGCTTTGTAGCTCCCGTTGTTGCCGCTGACGATGTCGACGAGGCTGTCCTTCAGATGCGCGTACAGCTGCGGGTTGCAGAACCCAAGCGGGGTCCCGGTGAGCTGGTTGAGCAGCGTGATCAGCGCCGACCACAGCGGCGCCGAGGCGCTCGTGCCGCCGACTCCGCCCAGCTGGCCGTTCGGGCTCAGCACCCACATCGGCGTTTCGGGGTCGGCGAGGCTGGCGACGTCGGGCACGCCGCGTCCGGTCTTGCCGCTTTTGTCGGCGTTGGCGGGGACGTCGGCGGCGGCCTGCCACTCGGGGAGCGCGAACAGCCGGCTCACGCCGCCGCCCGTGGCGCCCTCCTGCTTGGCGAGGTCATTCCACACCTTTTCCGAGGAGATCGTCCCGGTCGCGGGGTCCGCTTCCAGACGGATGCCCCCGCAGCCCAGCACCCACGGGCTGGAGGCGGGGAAGTCGACGTGCGGGGTTTTCGTGTCGGGCTCGTCGGCCGACCCTTCGTCGCCCGAGGCGCAGCAGATCGTGATCCCCTGGGCGGCGGCCTGTTCGAAGGCGCCGTTGACCAGCTTGACGGCCTGTTCGGTCCACGCTCCCTTCGGTTCGTCCTCGGGGTTGCCATAGGAGCACGAGATCACTTTCGGCTTGTTGGTCGTGTCGGCCACCGCCGCCTTGATCGCGTTCACCCACCCCTCTTCGGTGAATTCGGTGAAGTACACCGCCACGTCGGCCCCCGGCACGACCCCGCCCACCGTGCAGAGGTCGAGCAGCACCTCGCCGGTGGCATCGCTTTGTTCACTGCCATCCCCGGGGTCGTTGCCGGGACCCTGCACGACCACGTCGGTGAGCTTCGGCGCCGCCTGCTTGAGGGTGTCGGTGAAGTAACCTTCGAGCGCGCTCGGCTCATAGCCGCCCTTGGTGCCTTCGCCATTGAACGCGAGCACCGCCACGCACTGCCCGGCGCCGTCGCCGGCGGGGAAGTCGAACAGCTTCGCGAGCATCGGCGGCGTGTACGCGTTGGCGGGCGGTTCGCCCCCCGCTTCGGCTTCGGCGGCGCGCTTGGAGACGTGCGGGCGGGTGCGCACCATCTTGCGGTTGTCCAGCCCCAGCACGCCCTCCACCACGCCGGCCAGCTCGGCGGGGAGCAGTACCTCACCCTTGTAAGAGCGGTAGGTGCCACCCTCGGGGTGCCGGTAGTGGTGCAGCTCCACACCGAACGCGTCGCCCATCTGCTTGGCGGTGCCCTGCACTCGCACCAGACGCTTGGCGATGCTCCGCTCCACCACTTTCAATTTGTGCGCTTTCGCGAACGCGACGACCGCGTCGAGGTCGGACGGGGCGGCGCCGAACGCCGCAACCGCCTGCTCGGGGCGCAGGTAGGAGCGCGCGCGGGGGGCGAGGCGTCCCAGCTCGTGCGCTGTGGGGGCGGGCGTGCCCTGCGGGTCGCGCTGGACGTAGATCGTGACGGTCAACCGCGCGCCCGGCTTAACCGGCTCGATCGCCCGGGTGGTGGGCCGGCTGCTGCCCCGGAGACGGAAGTGCTTGCTCACGTGGACCTCCAGTTGTCGCGAAGCTGGAACGAGGCCACCCATCGGAAGCTTGCGCTTCCCCCACGATGGCATCCGCCAATGGTACAGAAGACCGTTGACTAAATGGATTCTTTTGGTGAAGATTTACGAGAGGGGCGGATCAGTCGCCAAAACCCTCGAACAGCCACGCGACGTCGAGGTCGGGCACGCCCTCTGCGGGCGAGGGAACCGATGTGCCGATCCCGTAGATCTCGCAGTGGCTGTAACCCTTGGGTCCCGGATCGGTGCGCAACTCGACCGTACGGCCGGGGACGTCTACCAGCCAGTACACCGGCACACCACCCACTGCGTACAGACCGGCCTTTACCTCACGGTCCTGATAGTGCGAGGTCATCGCAACCTCAACCGCCAGCGATGCCGTGCGATGATGGCGGCCTCTCGGCGGCTCATCCTCAGCCAGTGTCAAGTCGGGCTCCGGCTCTGAGCTCGGCCTGAGTTCCAGCGGCAACTGTACCCTCAGCCACGCTCTCGCGTCGCTGAAGTGACGCGTCAACCGCATGATCACTGTGGCGTGCTCCGGGCTTTGAGGACTCATCACTGCGACCAGCAGTCCTTCCAGCAGCTCCACCGGCTCCCCCTCCAGCGCACCCGTGGCGACCATCTGGTTGTAGGTGTCAGTGTCGAGCCTATGAATCGGGTCGTGACCGTGATGCTCGCGATCGACGAGCAGCCCATCGCGCAGTTCCACGTCCCGGCCGTCGAGCGCCCCAGCATCGACGAACCGGTTGTACGTCCCGACGCCCATCCGGTAGAGCGGGAGCGAGCAGTTGGCGGGAGCGATACGCGCAGCCTGTGTTGCCATCGGTTCATTGTGGCAGGCGAGGATACGGACCGATGGCGAGGTTTCAGTGCCACGGGCGCCGGTCGAGAGCCAGGTGATCAGACCGTCGCCACCCGCGGCTCTACGCTGACTCAGCCAGGGACGTCCGCCCAGCTCGTCTTGCCGCAGACCTTCCGCGATTGGCCAGTCGCAGACCTTCCGCGATCGGCTGCTACGGCTCGAGCTCGCCGTCGTAGAGCGCGAACACCGCGCCCTGCGGGTCGGCGACGACCGCGATCTTTGCGACCTGGATGTCGATCGGGCCGGCGTGCACGGCGCCGCCGAGCTCACTCACCTTGGCGAGCGCGGCGTCGAGATCCTCGACCCCGAAGTACGCCAGCCAGAACGGCGGGGCGCCTGGGGTGGCCGCCCGCATGCCGCCGGCGTTGACGTCGCCGTTCTTGATCGACAGGTACGGTTCGGGGCTGCCCTCGAAAGGCGCCACGGTCCAGCCGAAGAGGCCGCTGTAGAAAGCGCCGGCGGCGTCGAGGTCGGTGGTGCCGAGCTCGTTCCACACCAGTGCCCCCGGCGCGTTCACGAGCGCCGCGCCGAAGTGCGCTTTCGGCTCCCACAGCTCGAAGTGGGCGCCCTGTGGATCCTGGATCACCGCCATGCGTCCCACGTCCATCACGTCGAACGGCGGCGCGTGGACGGTGGCGCCGAGCTCCTTCGCGCGCTCCGCCGTGGCGTCAGCACTCTCCACGGAGATGTAGGAGTTCCACGTCGGCGGCACGCCCGTCTCGCGCTGCTGGTCGGGCTGCGTCGCGATCGCCGCGACGGGCTTGCCGTCGCGCTGCATCATCGAGTAGACGTAGTCGCCGTCGCCGACCGGACGATCGTCGGCCTCCCAGCCGAGCAGGTCGCCGTAGAACGCCTTCGCCCCCGCCTGATCGGTGGTCGTCAGTTCCGTCCAGCAGAAGGTTCCGGGGGTGTAGCTGCTGCGTTCGCCCATTGATGAGCACGGTAGCGCAGATCGCGACGAGGTGATGTGAAGGGGTTGCGAGCAGGCCGGCCCGGGGCAGGTCAGGACACATGCCGGCACACTCCGCACCGCCTGAGGCAGTGGCCGCCTGAGCCCCCGCCCACCGCCATTCGACTCGCCGGAGCCCGATCGTGCAGACTGGACGTGTGCGCCCAGCCATCGACGCCGATCCGGCCGCGCTCCCGCTGCCGGGCGGGCAGGACGGAGCGACGGTGACGCTCCAGCCGCTGCTGTGCGGCGAGATGCGCGGGCCGGCGGGCTGGTTCGAGGCAGACCCTGGCCTCGGCGGCACACTGCGGGCGCTCGGCGTGAGAGTCCCAAAGCACGAGCTCATCCGCATCCCGATCGTGGCGTTCCTGATCGAGCACCCCACCGCCGGGCCGATCCTGATCGACACGGGCTTTCACCGTGCGATCGCGGATGGCACGCCGGCGCAGCGCAACCACAACCTCGGCCCGATTGGGAAGTTGATGATCCGCAACGTCGAGATGCGCACGGAGCAGACCGCAGCGGCACAGTTGCGCGCACGCGGGATCGAGCCGCGGGAGCTCGGCTTGATCGTGATGACGCACCTGCACTTCGACCATGCGAGCGCGCTGGCGGACTTCCCCGCCGCCACGGTGCTGGTCTCCGCGCCGGAGTGGCGCGCGGCGAACGCGCGGGGAGCAACGCTACAGGGCTACTCGGCCGCCCAGCTGGACCCGCGCCTGACCTACCGCACGGTGAACTTCCGGGGGCCCGCCGCGCACGCGTGGGGCCCGTTCGAGCGCGCGCTGGACCTGTTCGGTGACGGCTCGCTCACGCTGCTCGATACGCCCGGCCACAGCGCGGGGCACCTCGCGATCCTCGCGCGCCTACGCGAGCGCGAGGTGCTGATCGCGGGGGACGCGATCTATACGATGGCCACGTTGCGCGAAGGCCGGCGGCCGTGGCACTCGCAGAATCGCACGGCCTTCGAGCGCAGCCTGCAGGCGCTCCAGGCCTACGACCGCCAACACCCCGACGCGCTGATCGTCCCCGGCCACGACATGACCCATTGGGAGACACTCGCGGAGCGCTACGAGTAGCTCAGTCGACGTGCAGGACAGCCTTGCCGGCGATGCGGCGCTCCAGCAACGCCGCGATCGCGTCTTCGGCCTGATGCCAAGAGGCCTCGTGGTCCACTGAGCAGTCGAGCGCACCGTCGGCCACGAGCCCAGCCAGCCGGCCAAGATCCCGCGCACCGGAGCGACTGTGGGCAAGCTCGGCGAACAGCAGGAGCCCGTACAGCCGCGCGCCGGGTGCACGGCCGAAGAGCGCGCGGGTGGGAAAGGTGGTTGGCTCCTCGGGGTTGGAGGCGGCGAAGGAGACGACGGTTCCCCTCGGAGCCACACGCTGCAGCGCCGCCCCAAGCGTGGCGCCACCGACGGCCTCGACGATCGCATCGAACTCCTCCCCGGTGGGCTCCAGCCGAGGCAGGATCCGATCCGCGCCGAGCTCGCTCAGGCCTCGTGCCCGCTCGGCGCTGGAGGAGACCGCGGTGACATCGGCGCCGGCGCGCTTGGCCAGCTGCACCGCAAACCGTCCCACGCCGCCGCTCGCGCCGGTGACCAGCACGCGCCGCCCCAGCACCGAGCCGGCGATGTCGAGCGCCTTCAGCGCGGTAAGCCCCGCCACCGGCAGCGCCGCGGCCTGCGCGTCGATGACCGCGTCGGGCAGCGCGCACAGCGTCTCGGTGGGCACGGCAACCAGCTGCGCCCACGCACCGGCAGACACCAGGCCGACGACCCGCGCGCCGGCCGCTGGGCCGGAGCCGTCGGCCGCAGGCGTGTCGATCGTCCCCGCGAGATCCCATCCGGTGAGCTGGCCATCGTCCATATCCGCCAGCCGCCGCGACTCGCCGCGGTTGAGCGAGAAGGCGCGCACGCGCACGAGCGCCTCGTTGGGGAGCGGCACGGGGTCCGGGACCTCGCGCAGTTGCACGTTCGAAGGGGCGCCGGGAGCTGCCGTGAGCGCGATCACGGGCCGATCCTAGCGGCGAGCGCCAGTCCTACAGAACAGCCGCTGAGGAGGCGCAGCCGGGAGCGGGGTACTGCTCCATCAGATCCTGCACCTCGGCCTTTACGCGCGCGAGCAGCTCGCTCTCGCCGTCGCGCACCGCGCCGAGCACCTCGTCGAACCAGCGCGCGATCTCCCCCATGTGCTCGGCGCCCAAACCGCGGGTGGTCGCCGCCGGGGTGCCGATCCGCACGCCGGAGGGGTCGAACGGCTTGCGCGGATCGAACGGGATCGCGTTCGCGTTGGTGACGATCCCCGCCTGACTCAACGCGCTCGAGGCCTCCTTGCCGCTGACCCCCTTGGAGGTCATGTCGATCAGGATCAGGTGGTTGTCGGTGCCGCCGGAGATCAGCGTGAAGCCGCGCTGGGTGAGCGCCTCGGCGAGCACTTTGGCGTTGGCGACGATGGCGTGCGCGTAGTCGCTGAACGCCGGCGTCGCGGCTTCGCCGAGCGCGACGGCGATTGCGGCCGTCTGCTGCTGGTGGGGCCCGCCCTGCAGGCCCGGGAAGACGGCTTTGTCCAACGCCTTCGCGTGCTGCTCGCGGCACATCAGGATCGCCCCTCGCGGCCCGCGCAGCGTCTTGTGCGTGGTCGTCATCACCACGTCGGCGTGCGGCACCGGCGAGGGGTGGGCGCCACCGGCGATCAGCCCCGCGAGGTGCGAGACGTCGGCGACCATCAGCGCGTCGATCTCCCTCGCGATCGCGGCGAACGCCTCGAAGTCGATCGTGCGCGGCACCGCCGTGCCGCCGCAGAAGAGCAGCTTGGGCCGGTGCTCGAGCGCGAGCTCCCGCACCTCGTCCATGTCCACGCGACCGGTGTCGCGACGCACGCCGTAGTGCACGGCGTTGAACCAGATGCCCGTGGCCGACACCCCCCACCCGTGCGTGAGGTGGCCCCCCGCGGGCAGCGAGAGTCCCATCACCGTCTCCCCCGGCTTCACGAACGCCAGGTAGATCGCCAGGTTGGCGGGCGACCCGGAGTAGGGCTGCACGTTGACGTGCTCGGCGCCGAACAGCTCGAGCGCGCGCGCCTGCGCCAGCCGCTCGATCTCGTCGATCACCTCGTTGCCCTCGTAGTAGCGCTTGCCCGGGTACCCCTCGGCGTACTTGTTCACGAGCACCGTGCCGTTGGCCTCGAGCACGGCCGGAGAGCAGTAGTTCTCGGACGGGATCAGGCAGAGCGACTCGGCCTGTCGGCGCTCCTCGCGGACCAGCAGGCGGGCGAGGTCTGGGTCGGACTCTTCGAGGACGCCGAGCATTGGGCCATTCTACTGCGGCGAGGACGGCACCCTTCGCTCATCAGACGTGAGGTTGGCGACATCGCGGAGGTTCTCGTAACGCGTTCCGATGATCACCGTCGGATACGCCTCGCGCCGGATGGGCTGGGGCGTGGCCCGATGCCATCTGTCAAGATTTGGGTCGATGCCAGAGCTCGAGCATTCACAGCTGCAGGGCGGGCAGATGCTCGTCCAGCTCTGCAACGGGGTGGTGCAGTTGCTGCGCGAGTTCGCGGGGAAGGGTCCCAGCAGATGCAAGGCCTACTGGGCCGGCGGCGACATGCTTGTGATCCTGTTGGGCGGCGGCTTCACGATCGCCGAGCAGACCCTGTTCGACGCAGGGCGTGGCGGCTCGGTGCGCGATGCCCAGCACGCGCTGCAGGATACGCTCGAGATCAGGATGAAGGCTCTGGTCGAGGATCTCACAGATCGAACGGTGCTCGCCTTCATGAGCGCCTCCCACCAAGCCCCGGATTTCAGGGTCGAGCTGTTCGTGCTCGAGCCCGATGAGAGCCATCCTCCAACAGCCTTTGAGGACCTGGAGCCAGCCTCTGATGACGAGCTTGATCGGCAGCGGTCAGCGGATCTCCGGCGCGGTGCTTGATGGGGCAAGCACAAAAACCTCGCTGGCCATGTCGTGCTCGAGCTCGAAGCCGCTGATGGCCACCAGCACCTCGCGGCCGATCACACGCGCCACACCGGCCTTGAACAGCAAATCGGTCGAGTGCTGCCACAGCATGCGGGTGGTGAGCACGCTGTCCTGCTTGCCGGCGTCGATCATCGCCTTCTCGGCCGGCGTGTAAACGTCGCGCAGCAGCGTCATCACATAGTCGCCGTGAATCACTGTCTCGGCGCGCAGGGGACCCTTGCCGAACTTGTCCAGGTAAAGCCGGGAGATCACGTCGGAAACACGAGTCGCTACTGGATCCTCAAGCATCGAGGACGCTGGGGACGGCGCCATGATCGTCTTCCTTGCCCTTTCGCTGAGAACGGCATCGCGAGGCGGAAGGAGCACTAGTTCCCAACGGTGCTCGACTCGCATACCTCACTCAGAATCTCTACCTCAAACTGCGCCGCTTACCTTCAATCGACGGATCCCTGCGCCGGCCGGTATTGGACCTCTGGGAAATGACTATGACTCGTCCTCCGCGAGCCGGAACGGTGGTGATGCGCCGCGTGCGTACGGCCCGCTCGGGTTTCTGAGTGGGTGCGCGCAGCTCGACGCGTTCGAGCACCGTGCGCAGGATCGTCTTCATCTCCATGAGCGCAAAGCTCGCGCCGATGCATCGGCGTGGCCCGCCACCGAATGGGATCAGCGCATACGACGGTGGCGGCTGTTCGAGGAACCGCTCGGGACGGAATTGCTCGGCGTCCGGGAACGCTTCGGAGAGGTGCACCGAGATGATCGTCACGCTGACGATCGTCCCGGCGGGGAGCAGATAGCCGCCGAGCTCCAGTGGAGCTGTGAGTTTGCGCCACACCCCGTCGAGCGGAGGACGCACGCGCAGCGTCTCGTTGATGACCGCATCGAGATAGGCATCGCCGGCGTCGCCGGCGAGCTCGCGCTCGAGGCGTGCCAGCACCGCGGGGTGGCGTAGCAGCCGCTCAAAGCACCAAGCAAGTGCTGTCGCGGTGGTCTCCTGCCCGGCGATCAGCAGCGTCACCAACTGGTCGCGGAGTTCTTCATCGGTGAGCGGCTCACCGTTCTCATCACGCGCCGCCATCAGCCCGGCGAGGACGTCCTCGCGACCGCTGGGGTCGCGGCGATGCGCGGCGATCTCCTCATAGAGCAGCACCTCAGCCTCCTGGCGCGCGCGTACCCACGGCAGCCGAGCGCCGATCCGCCCATCGGACAGCCACGGATTGCGTGCCTCGAGCGCGAACGCGAGCGCGCTCGCCCCCGCCATCTTTGGCAGCAGCTTGCGTAGACGGTCCATCCGGACCGGGTCGCGCACCCCGATCACAGCCCGCAGGATCACCTCCAACGCGATCGCCTGCATGCGCGGATAGATCGCGAGCTCCTCGCCGACTGGCCACCGTTGCACCTCGGCCGCGGCAAGCTCTTCGATGAGCTGCCTGTATTTGCGGACCGCCTCGCCGTGGAACGGTGGCGAGAGCAGCCGGCGCATCCTCACGTGACGCGCTCCGTCGAGCGCCAGCAGCGAGCTGGGCGCGACACGACCAAGCACGCGCGCGTTCGCCTCACCCGCATGCAGGACATCGCTATCACCGGTGAACAGCTCCTTGATCAGATTCGGGTCCCACACCGAGACGACCTCACCAAGCCCCAGCACCCGAGTCGTACGCGGTGAGCTGAACCGCCGGTGACCCCGCCGCACCCAGGGCTCCATGAACCACAACAGCGCGATCGTCTGCACGATCGACGGCCACCCCACACCAGGCGGAAGGCCGGGCGTGAGGCCCGATCCAGTGCCGGGCTGCGGTGCGGTCCGGTCCTTTACCGCAGCCTTTGACTGCTCACGCACGCCTCGCTCCTGCTTCGTCGGAGTCGGTGACACCGGCTTTCAAGTCGAGCGCCACGACCGCCCTGCGCCGGGCACGCGGGAGAACCAGGTACAGCACCTCCAAGACGCAGTAGAAGCGGGCGAACTGGCCGTAGCGCTTCGTAACCTCCGCGAGTGGTCTCCGGGTCAGGGGCCCCGCGGGAGCGCTCATACCGGGCTTCCCCCCGAGCACGACCGGCCTGCCTCCTCATCGCTGAAGAGCGCCGTCGGTGCTCGGCACGTAGGTGAGGTGCAGTTCACGTACGTTTCCTCTGCCTTCTCGACAGCATCATGGAAGTATTCCGGAGTGGACCAAGCCATAACGTCCATGCTATTAGACTGGTCAAGTTCCCACTTGCCGGTATCAGGTCATAGACCAATCCCTCGCTTGCCCCAACGCAAAGGGAGCCGATCTGCAGCGCGGCAGCGGCGACATGTGCGCGAGCTGGCGCATCTCCCGCATGGGGTGACGGCCAAGCCGGCTGACGGTCGCGTACGGCGCACTGCCACAAGCCGCCCTTGACTTCGTAAGCGTTTCGATATAAGATTCGTAATAGTTCCGTAAGCCATCCTCCGCAGAAAGGCCGCCAGATGTCGTCGAAGGCTCATCGCAACCGTGAGCTCCTGCTGGTTCTATTGGCGCTCTGCACGAAGCGTCCTGTGCGCCGCAACGATCTCGTGGCCGAGCTCACGCGCCGCTTGGGCTCCGACTATCGACCGTCGCCAGACAGGGTCTGGTGCGCGATCCGTGCGCTGCAGGCTGAGAGCCTGATTGAGAGCGAGGCGCGCGAGGGCGAAATCTCCTATAGGACGACAGCGTCCGGCGCAAAAGCATTGGATGAGCGCGCCGAGACGCGGATCGACACCTTCCTGTTCACCGATGTGGTCGGGTCGACAGCATTGCTCGACCGTCTCGGCGACCACGTGGCGCACGCCTTTCGCCGCCGGCATTTTGCGCTGCTGCGCAGGGCAATCGGAGAGCACGCCGGTACCGAGGTCAAGAGCCTGGGCGACGGATTGATGGTGACATTCACCGACGCACGCTCGGCCGTCGCGTGCGCCGTGGCGATGCAGCGCGCAGTGGCTACCTGCGGGGACCCAATGACCTTGCGGATCGGGATCGACATGGGCGAGGCCGTGCGCGAGCAGGACGACTTCTTCGGCAGGCCGGTGATCGTCGCGCGGCGACTTTGCGACTTGGCGCAGGGCGGTCAGGTTGTCGTTTCCGAGACGGTGCGCGGGCTCGCCGGCCCCCCGAGCGCTCACGCATTCGAGCCTCTCGGTGCACTCGCGCTGAAGGGGCTCAGCGATCCGGTGAGCGCTACCGCGCTGCGCCCCGCAGCGGCCCCATCAACGGCGCGAGACTCGCTTGCCCGAAACGAACGGCGGTGGCGAGAGCACAGCAAGCAATCCGCCGCCGAGATGATCGGCGTAGCGGTGGTCTAAGGAGCGGTTGCGTTGCCCAGGAGATTCTTCCGACACGGCGAGCTGCCGCTCGTCCTGCTCGCGCTTCTCGCCGAGCGCCCGAGGCACGGCTACGAGATCATGGCCGAGCTGAAGCGTCTCTTTGGGCCCCGCTATCGCCCGTCGCCCGGCAGCGTCTACCCCGCGATCGAGGCACTCGGCGCCGAGGGGCTGATCGACGGTCAGGCCCACGACGGCAAGACAACGTATCGCGTCACCCCGGCCGGGGAGCAGGCGATCGAGGCGCGCCGCGACGCACTCGCAGCGCTCGAAGTTCGCACCGGCGCGCGGTTTGGCGATGCGGACTCGATCGAAACGCTGCTGGACCGCTTCAGAGCGCGGCTTGTGCCGCTCTCGGGCCGCGTGGACCCACAAGCCATAGCAGCCGTCCTGCAGCGAGCGGCGGCCGACATCGAGGGTCTCGACGGGCTATCAACAACCAAGGAGGCAAACTGATGACCGATGCATTCGAGCGCGCCGCCGAGCGCGCGGAAGCGGAATCACGAGAGCGCCGGCGCGAGCGATGGGCGCGCGGCAATCGAAAGGGATTTCGGATCCACGCGACGGTGTTCGTCGCCGTCCAGATCCTGATCATCGCGGTGTGGGTCCTGCTGTGGCAGTTGGAAGGGGCGTCGTACCCCTGGTTCATCTATCCGCTGCTCGGGTGGGGCATCGGGCTCGCCGCGCACTACGCCGCGGTTCGCGACAACTTCAAGAACGGACAACGCCCCGCATGAGCGTTCGAGCGCCGAACCCCCACTTGGGGACGCTACCCCGCTCGACATCGGATCTGGGCGGGTGGCCCCAAGGGTGGCACCAGGCCGGCTTTTCGAGGCGCCGCGAGGCTCCGCCGACAGCACGAAACCCGTTCAACCGAGCGGGCTTCGAGAGATGCGCCTGGGGGGAATCGAACCCCCGACCTGCGGCTTGAAAGTACGACCAGGCGTTTACGCCCTTGTGCGCCTGGTCGGTGATTTGGCTCTACGACGTCGTTCCGGGGTCTCAGCCAGAGCCCCGTTTGGGGCTGCCTCCGGCTGTTGTGTTGCCCCACTGTTGCCCCAGCCGGGCAGGATGTCATCCCAGGCATCCGCGCCGCCGAGCCCATCGTCCACCTGCTGGATGTAGACGTCCATCGTGGTGGAGAGCCGCGAGTGACGGAGCCAGCCCTGCACCTGCTTGAGCGTCTTCCCGTGGTGCAGTAGCAGCGACCCGCACGCCTTACGGAACGCATGGAACGCGATCCCCTGGTAGTCCCACACGGGGTCGCCGTTGGCGTTCTCGCCGACCTTGACCGCGAGCCCCGCATCGATGAGCGCCGGGCGCAGCACGCGGTTGTAGACATTGGCGTAGTTCAGCGCGGTACCCGTCGCCGACGGGAAGACCGGCGCGTCCGTGTCGGCGTCCGCCGGTCGCAGTTCACTCAACCATGACGCCATCGTCGCCGAGAGCGGCACGCGCGCCATACTCGCGTCCGTCTTGAGCTTCTTGCGCCGGCCGCGGTAGATCTGCTCCACGACCATGATGTGCGCGTCGTCTCCCAGGGAGACGTTCTCCCACGTCAGCCCGAGCAGCTCCCCGATCCGCACCCCGCTCTGCGCGAGCAGCATAAAGAACACGCGCCACTGCACCGGCGCCGCGTTGAGGATCGCCACCACGTCCGCGGCCGCAAGCTTGCGGCGTTTGATCGCGGGGTGCTCGTGCTTGGCCTGCTCAGTGGGGACGTAGCGGACGCCTATGGCGGGGTTGGAGCCGAGGTCGTCGTCTTCGACGGCACAGGCGAGCATCGCCGAGAACGCCACTTTGGCCTTGCGGATCACGGTCGGCGACGCGCCGCGCCCCTCCAGATCTTTCAGCCATTCGCGTACTTCCTTGGCGGTGAGATCGCGCATCCGCATACCCGCGATCCGCAACGGAAGGATGTGCAAGCGGAAACTGATCTCGTACTCGCGGCGCGTGGAGTCCTCAAGACCACGCGCAGTGCGCCCCCGGTAGCTGGGCAGCCACGCCTCGTAGTAGTCGGCGACGGTCACGGATGAGAGCGGCTGCCGCGGGGTGGTGCCAGAGGCCATCTTGCCCCTGTGCTCGCGGGCAAGCTCAAATGTCGGGAACATCTGCTTGCGCTGGCGCCCACGATCGCGCCAGACGACCACATACGGGCATTTGCAGCGGCCATTGCGCTTGCAACCGTTTGCGTGCCGGCGGTAGACGCCCGGCTCGCTCGTCTTCTCAAGCGTGCGATCGTCAGCCAGGTGAGTAGCCCGAGGGGATTTCACCCTCGGGCTCTCGCAGAACCGTGCGTGACAGTCTCCCATCACACGGCTCCCATCATCCAGTTGTTGGCTTGCGCAGTCGGTTGCCAGTGAGCGAAGAGGTTTGGCTCGCGTGTTTTCACGCCTTCCAAGAACTTCCTCGTCTTTCTGTGGCGTTTGCGCAGTCGCTTGTACTTCTGCATGGCCCAGCGCACCAGATACTCGTCGATGCGCTTGAGAAACCTGACCAAGACGGACGGGTAGAAGCGCCCGTAGTAGTTGATCCAGCCTTGCACGCGCTTGTTTGTTGCCCGTGCGAGGGCCGTTAGGGTCTTCCCGCTCCATAAGTGCAGCCTCCATCGCTTGATCGTTTTACTCATCGCCCTCCTGGCGTCGTCGCTGACAGCCGGGAGAAAATTGACGGACAACTTGCCGTTCTTCCTCCGCGAACGTCGAGGACGAAATGTGTACCCAAGGAAGTCGAACCGCTCGTGCTCATAAGAGCCTTTGCGATCGTCGTCTTTGCAATACACGATGCGGGTCTTACGTGGGTTGATCTCCACGCCGCAATCCGCCATCCGCTCGGCGACTCTGCTACGCACGAATCGCGCTTGGCGCTCACTCTTACAGTGCAGGACCACATCATCTGCATACCGCTCAAACGGGATGGTCGGGAACTCCCGCGTCATCCACATATCGAGCGAGTAATGGAGATAGATGTTTGCTAGTACAGGCGAGATCGCCGACCCCTGCGGGGTGCCGCGATCCCGTGCTACCAAGGTGCCGTCTCCGTGATCGAGCGGCGCAGTCAGCCACCGCTCGACATAGAGAAGAACCCACCGGTGATCGGTATGGGCAGCCACCGACTTCAGAACGAGCGAGTGATCAACGGAGTCGAAAAACGATTGGAGATCAAGGTCAATCAGCCAGTCGTATTTCCAACACCGTTCCCGGCATACCCCCAGCGCGTCATGGGCCGAGCGACCCGGTCGATAGCCATAGGAGTCGGGGTGAAGATAGGGCTCTACCCCTGGCTCCAAATATAGCCTTACGGCCGTTTGCGCGATCCGGTCAGCGACAGTGGGAATGCCCAGCGTTCTGACTCCCTGCCCGTCCTTCTTCGGGATCTGTACCGCCCTTACCGGAGGCGGCATATAACTCCCCGAGGACAGCCTATTCCACAGAACGTACAGGTTATTCTTCAAGTCCTGTTCGAACTCCGCAATCGACTCCCCGTCAACACCAGCAGCACCGTCGTTAGCCCTGACACGCTCCCAGGCATCCCAGACGACCTGCTTCGAAATACAGAATGACTTTACCTCCGACTTTGACTTACCCATTGGTTCCTCCCACGACAACTGCATCGCGGTTGCCCAACAGCCAAGCCTGGATAACCCGTCCGCTTCGCTCCAGCCCCATTACAGGACCTTCAACACTACTACCGGACGGTCCGCCCCTGCGCCCCGCATCGGTACTCTTATCCTCACGGGTGCAACCGCTTGGAATTCTCCCGTATCCAGCCAGCCGCAGGCGACAAGCCACTGACTGACCACCTCGCGAGACAACAGGTTCCCGCCTTCCGCGTAGAAGCCCAACCCAAGCTCGCGCCACCTTCATGCCGGACACCACCTGACCAATAAGCAGGCTCCCGTCAGGCTCATCACGGGCCAAGTAAACAGCCTCGCTTTCGATGTCATCTAAAGGGTTTCGACAAGTCATCAGTGGTTTACTCACGTTCGCCTTCTTGGGTCACACCTGACGCACTCAAAGCACGCCTTCTCCCGCAACGCTCACCACCACGACTCTTGATCGCAGCAGCTTGCGGGTGGTTTGTGATCTCCCCCTGCAGAGCGACCACGGAGGTACAAAACCCTCCATCATCTACGCAGCACCGCCTCATCGCAGCACCGATCTTCTACATCCCGCGCTTTGACTTAGCGTTAAACGGCACACTCACTCGTCACCCCCGAACAGTGTCTCGACGGGCTCCCCGAGCTCCCGTGCGATCTTCAGCGCGAGCGCGACTGACGGAGACTGCCTACCCGCCTCTATACGCGCGATCGTCGCCCGTCCGACGCCGACCTTCTCGCTGCCGTGGGTTGAGATCCCAGATAGCATAGACCAAATACGCAAAACAAGTATAGTCTAACGTGAGGTGTCGATATCTACGCATAGACACTTGACCTCCCCGGAGCACCCATGAAGGGGCTCCTCGCCGTCACCGCGCTACTTGCCGCCGCACTACCCACGCTCGCCATCACCGCGCTGCTACTCAGCACCAGCGCCCAAGGCAGCGCCTGCCAGCCACCCGGCGAAACACCCACCGCAACAGCCCCCGCCGGCGCCTGGACCGCCACCGCCTATGGGCCCCCCTGGGGCGGCATCCAAGGCGACGGCATTACCACCACCGGCCTCAACCTCACCACCGGGCCACCCGCCTACGAGATCGCCGTCGACCCGAGCGTCATTCCACTCGGCAGCTACGTCCACATCACGCCCAACCCGTTCGGAACTAGCAGCGCGTTCTACGCCGGCGACACCGGCAGCGCGATCACCGGCCACCACATCGACATCTACGACTGGTACGGACGCGCAAGCCAAAACGCCTGGGGCACCCACACCGTCACCATCACACCCTCACCCCACCCAAGCACCGGCTCCCTCCTCGACGGCGTTGCACCCACACCAACCCCGAGCGAACAAGCGCGATGCCAAGTCACCAGCGCCCTCGCGCTCACCGCCGGGCAAACCGCGCGCATCCAACCCGATGGCAACGCCACCGCACCCCGCGAAGCACCCACCCCCGTCAAGCTCGCAATCGCCGCCGGCAACCTGATCCACACCCGCCCCTACCCCGAACCCGACCAGCACTACGGCACCCTCACCCAACTCTGGCCCGCCTACGACTGCTCAGGGGCCACCTCCTTCGTGCTCTATGCTGCCGGGCTACTCAGCCCCACCGCCCTCGACTCCACCGAACTCGAGAGCTACGGGCAACCCGGGGCCGGGCGTTGGATCACCGTCTACGCCAACAGCGCCCACGCTTGGATCGTCGTCGCCGGGATCGCACTCGACACCGCCGACTACGGCGGAACACCCATCCCCGCCGGCACGGGCCCACGATGGAGGGCGGAACCACTCGCGAACCTCGGCGATGGCACCAGCTACGTCGCGCGCCACCCACCCGGGCTGTGAAACACGCCGCTGCCCCCACTCGCCCTCACAGTGCTGGAGCGTATTTGGCGTCAGCGCAACGCAACTGACTTCCGTATTCCAGCTTCCGTCCAGTGCAAGGTTGTTCCGACGAGCGTCAACGAGAACGGTTCAACTTCGGGACTCGACGCTACCAATCTGAGCCCAGCCCTATCGAGCACATGAACCTGGTAGTCGCGTTGCTCAGGCGTGGGACCCATGGTCCATGCGACCGCACCACCCCTTGTCACGACAATTGCTCGAGGAGTCCCAATTCCAACAGTGCTGGCGTACACCGAATGCAACACTCGACCGGTGGCCAGGTCGCGAACTTCGACAGCACCTTCTAGCCATGCGTCCGCAACGACCACGCCAGTTAGTGCCTCCAAGACGAGACCCGAACTGGTTCCTCCGGAACTCCCCCCACCCGCTTCCGGCACCGGCCCGAGGAAATAGGAGCGCTTCTCCTTGTAGGCACAGCCATAAACATATAGAAATTCCGGGTATTCGGGGTTTTTGGGCGCCTTATACAACTCCGCCTGCGTCCCCGCTTTGAGCACATGTACATGCGCACCTCGGGGCGCGCACCGTAGAGGCGCACTTCTATGCCGGCTCGAGGCGTTCGCCGCGGTGACACCTAGTAGAGCCAGCGTGACGAGCATGATTGGGACTATGCGTGACATAGCCTATCGAACCATCTGGAAGCACGGAAGTTATGCGTGGCTGGACGTTTATATGAGCGGCCCAATATGCTTGCCCCCAAGATCAATTCCCCCTTAGAGTATCGAATTCGACTACTTGTCCGACGCTCTTTTTGTCGCCTGTGGGTTGGTGCTGACCAATCGGAAGAATATCGGGTCTGCGCAACCTCCTCCTCCGCGCGTCGTTGGGACAGTGGCTCGTACTTCGTTGGACACCCAGCTGCCCGCCTCCTCATGCAGAGTCTAGGCGGACGTTGACTGGCCGTAGCTCGATGACAAGCAATATTCGAAGTAGTAAGAACCAGCCCTGTGGATCCACAGTTCCCCTGAGTCGACAGACGCTGGTGGTGCAATACCGAGTCCTTCAGCCCATGCCACAACCCCCCAATGCCGAGGTCGACAATCGCGACTCAGCGCTACACCGGAATGTAGCGTCAGTGCAACACAGCTGACCTCCGTTTTCCAGCTTCCGCCCAGTACAAGGTGCTGCCCACGAGCACGAGGGATTTGGGTTCTACGATTTCGCTGGACGCCAAAAGCCTGCTGCCGGCATTGTCCACCGCGTGCACTTGATGAGGACCGCTAGCGAGAGGAGTCGAGATCCACGCTACCGCACCGTCCCTCTTTACTACAAGCGCCGACACGGGGCCGATATTTTCATTGCCGGGCGCGAAAATTCGATGCAGCACACGGCCATTCGCGAGGTTACGAACAGCAATACTTCCAGGCGAGTCGGCGTACCAGTCGGCAACTACAGTGCCGGTGAGCGTCTCAAGGCTGACACCCGTGCCGCTTCCCGGTCCCCCGACATTTGGTTCCGGTACATTCCCGAGGAAATAGGAGCGCTTGTTCTCGTAGGTACAGCCATAAACACCTAAGAATTCCGGGTATTCAGGATCTTCGGGAGCCGTATACAACTCGGCCAGTCGATTCGCTTTTAGCACATGTGCATGCGCCCGGTGGGGAGGGCACCGTGGAGGCGTCCTTTTGTGATGGTTTGAGGCGTTCGCTGTGGTTGCGCCGAGCAGAGCCACCGTGGCGAGCAGTATTGGGGCTACTCGTGACATGAGCTATAGAACCATCTGGGATCACGGGAGTTGCGGGTGGCTGGACGGTTGTACGAGCGGCCCAATATGCTTGCCTCCAAGATCAATTCCCCCTTAGAGTATAGAATTCGACTATTTGTCCGATACTCTTTTTGGTCGCCTGTGGGTTAGTGCTGACCAGTCGGAAGAATATCGGGTCTGCTGGCCTGACCCCCTGAGTTCGGTCCGGCCCTTGTGAGAGTTTCTTGCGCCCCGCGATGATGGGCGAGAAAGGAACTCTGATGAAGCGACGCAGGCACACGCCGGAGCAGATCATCCGCAAGCTGCGGGAGGCCGAGCGGATGCTCGGCGAGGGCAAGACGATCCCGGAGGCGGCGAAGGAGCTTCAGGTCAGCGAGCAGACCTATCACCGCTGGCGCAACCAGTATGGCGGGATGAAGGCTGATGACGTCAAGCGTCTGAAGGAGCTGGAGCGTGAGAACGCGACGCTGAAGCGGATCGTGGCGGACAAGGAGCTGGAGGTCGTGGCGCTGAAGGAGATCGCTCGGGGAAATTGGTAGGCCCAGCCCGCAGGCGCCGGGCGGTCGCGATGCTGCGCGACCGTCTCGGTGTCAGCGAGCGCTGGGCGTGCCGGGTAGTCGGCCAGCACCGCTCCACAGAGCGCTACGAGCCTGCGCGCGCCGAGGACGATGCCGCGTTGCGCGCCGAACTGCGCAAGTTCTCGGCGGAGCGCCCGCGATGGGGATACCGCCGCGCGCACCATCGACTGCGCCAGCAGGGCTGGGAGATCAACCGCAAGCGGGTGCAGCGCCTGTGGCGGGAGGAGGGGCTGCGCGTGCCCCAGCGGACTCGCAAGCGCCGCCGCCTCGGGGAGTCGACGGTCCCCGCCCAGCGACAACCAGTTGAATCCACCTAGTCGGGGTCGTCGCCTACTACGCCTCTGCCCCAACCGCCTCCAGCGAATTCGCGCGACCCGTAACCGAACAAATCCGCCGAGAACTCCGGCCAATCATCACACCAACGCTCGCGGTCATGCGCGCATGGCGTATCTCCAAACGAGCCCGAACGGCGATCACGAGCAGAGCGGGCCGCTGATGCGCCCTGGAGCAGCAGCGCACAATGGTCAGCTTCCCGGGGCGGCGCGCCATGTCGCAATCATCGCCGACGGCAACGGCCGCTGGGCGCGCTCGCGCGGGCTACCCCTGAGCGCCGGGCACAACGCGGGCGCCGACACCCTAAAGGCGCGCCTCCGCGACGCCGCAGAGTTCGGCATCCAGCAGCTGACCGTGTACTCATTCTCCACCGAGAACTGGTCGCGACCCCTTGAGGAGGTCCAGGGCCTGATCTCAATGCTCGCACAGCGCATCGCCAGCGAGACCCCAGAACTCCACCGCGAGGGAGTACGCATGCGCTTCATCGGCCGCCGCAACGGAGTACCCAAAGAGCTCCTCGAGCGAATACGTTGGGCTGAGCAGCTGACCGCCGAGAACCAGCGCCTTACGCTCTTCATCGCCTTCAACTACGGCGGCCGCGCCGAGATCCTCGACGCTGCCCAGCGCTTCCGGGGAGACACCGAGGAGGAGTTCCGCGCCTGCCTCTACGCCCCGGAGATGCACGACCCCGAGGTCATCATCCGCACCGGCGGAGAGCAGCGCCTATCCAACTACCTGCTCTGGCAAGCCGCCTACTCCGAGCTCGTCTTCCGGGATGAGCTCTGGCCAGACTTCACGCGCGAGGCCCTCGAACAAGCCCTCGCCGACTACAGCGCCCGCCAGCGGCGCTTCGGCGGACGCAGGGAAGCAGATGACGTGCAGCCAGCGGCCGGTGCATAGCCGAGACACCCGTTGTCGCGCCTATAAAGCGCCTCGCTGCTCAGAGTCCCATCCCGAAGTCGACGTCGTGCATGTTCGTGACCTCGCGTCCGAGGCGCCGCTCGGCGCGGTCGATCGATTCGCGGGCGCGCTCCCAGTCACGCTGCTGGGCGCCGCGCTGCTCGGGCCGCGGTCCGAGCGCGTCGGCTGGATCGGCGATGTCGTACTGGGCACGGTAGCGCGCGGCGTGGCGCACGAAGTTCTCCCATGCCTCGCGTTGCGTGGGTCGGTCGGGCCGCTCGCCGAAGGTGGCCCTTGCCCATGGGCCGGGGGTTTGGAGCTCGCGCTCGACGAGCTCGTTGCGCAGCGCGGTGTGCTCCCCGGTTGCCTGGGTGATCGCATGTTCGAGGCCTTCGCGTTCGGCGCGGGCCTCGATGGGGTCGCCAAGCTCGCGCGCCAGGCTGCCGCGCTGCGTGTGCACCGTGTCGAGCTCTCGCTCGTTGGCTTGCACGGCGCTGGTGAGGTGGGCGCGTTCGATCGCGTGGGAGTCGTGTTCACGGCCGAGGCGCCGGCGTGGCTCGGGTAGGCCGGCGAGGCGCTGGGTGAGTCGCTCGTGCTGGGTGGTGAGGGTGAGGGCGCGCGCGTCGAGGTCCTCGATGCGCCGCAGCTCGCGTGTCGGTAGCGCCGCGAGCTGCACATGCAGCTGATCGATGCGCTCGCGTAGCTCCCGCAGCCGCGCTGTGGTCGCCGCAGCCGGCGAGGTGGGCTCGGCGCGGGCGGCGGCGTGCTCCTGTGGTGGGTCGGTCGGGTGTGCGCGGGCGCTTGTGAGGTTGGGGTCGTCTGTGCCGCCGGCGCCGGGGAGCTGCTCGATCGCGAGGTCTTCGTCGTCGCGCTCCTGCATCCGCCGCGCAACGCGGTCGAGCAGTTCGTGCCGGGTCGCTGTCGGGGTTTGGTCGGTGGGTGCGAACTCGCTGCGCTCCCGCTCGAGGTCGTCGTCGTAGACGAGCAGGCGTGTGGTGTCTCTGGCGCGGGAGAGCGCCGTGTATGACCAGCCGGCGGTGAGGTCCCGGGGTGAGGCGACGACAATCGCGCCCTCGATCGTTCCTCCCTGCATCCCGTGTCCGGTCAGGGCGTAGGCGTGCTCCACGTGCTCGGCGACGTACGCGGCGGGCAGTTCGCGCACGAGCCCGCCGTCGGTGTCGATCACGATCTTGTCGGGGTCGAGGTGGCGCACGGTGCCCCTCATTCCGTTGTCCACGTCGAGCTGCCCGTCGTTGCGCCGGCAGATCACGCGGTCACCGACCGCGACCTCGACCGGGCCGTAGGAGTGCTCCTCGCCGAGCGCCCCGTCGGCGCGGCGCAGCTCGCGCGCGCCGTGGTTCAAACGGTCGCGTGTCTCGTTGTCCCTGGCGATCATCACTGTCTGCGCCGGCCCGGCCGCGGCGGCTGCGTGCGCCCACTTGGCGAGGGCCTGCTCGCGCGCGCCGGTGGGGTCGTTGAACGTCTCGATCCGCTGGTTGTGCTCGGCCCAGTCGAGGTAGCGCTGTGGGTGCCCGTCGTGCAGCGCGCCGAGCGCCCTGCGCTCCGCGGGGTCGCGCTGGCGCATCACCTCCGTCAGCCGCTGCGCACCGAGTGTGCGGCCGACGGCGCCGAGCCATCCGCCTGCCTGCACGGAGGCGAGCTGCCCCGGGTCACCGATCGCGATCGTCTTCACACGCGCGCGCTCTGCCGCCTCCAGGAGCCGCGCGCTCGGGCGCGTCGCAGCCATCCCAGCCTCATCGAGGATCAGAAGGCCGCCCTCGGGTAGTTCGTCGCCGAGCTGCTCGATGTCGAGCAGGAGCCGGTCGAGCGTGCGGGTGGGGATGCCGGCCTCCTCGGCCAGCTCGCGTACCGCGCGGCCCGTCGGCGCGACACCGAGCACAGTGTAGCCCGCGCTCTCATACACCTGGCGCAACACGCCGGCGGTATACGTCTTCCCTGTTCCCGCGAGCGCCTGGATCACGCTCACCCCATACCCCGAACCAGTCACGGCGCGGACCGCCGCTGCCTGCTCAATGGTGAGGGGACGATCGGCCACTGCGATCGCGCGCTCGACCAGCGACGGATCGACGATGCCTGCTCCCTCGCCGGCGCGGCCGACAGCGGCCACGATCAGCCGACGCTCGACCGCCACGAGCTCCGCGGTCGTCATCTCACCACCACGGGTCCCGATCACATCCGAGCGCCCTGTGAACCGCTCCGCCTGGCCGCGCACCTCGCTGACGAGCGCGCCCGCCCGTGCCGCGGCGGCGAATCCCTGCAGCACCGCGCGCTCGTCAAAGGTGTTGCAGCGCTCCGTCAGGCCCTCGGCGCCAACCAGCCGGGCACCGATCGCTTGCTCGTCCTCGCTGTCGTGCTTGGCGAAGTCACGCGCCAGCCGCTCCCGGCCCGCCTGCAGCAGCTCCGCGATCCTGCCTGTGTCGAGACCCTGCTCGCCGGCGCGGGCCCTGACCTCCTCCCGCCACGTGTGCGTCTCAAGCCCGTACTGCTTGCGCTCCCTCGTCGCGAGCGCCGCGTGCTCCGCCGCGCTCTTTGACCCCAGACCAATCCCTCCCTCCTTGGCCTCGCGCAGCATCTCGTGGCGACGCTGGGAGAAGTGCTCCACCACCGGCCGCTCGATGTCCGCGAGCTCCGCCGCACCTTTGCGGACCTCCCCCCACTCCAGGCCAAGACGCTCCGTGACGAGCGCGCGAAGATGCGCCTGGTAGAGATACCCCGCAGTCTTCGCCGCCCGGTAGAGCTCCGCGCCGTGCAGCGCGGTGAACCGGCCGTCCGGGCCACGCGCCAGGTTCGCCGCGACGACGTGCGTATGCAGCTGCGGGTCAAGCGCACGGCTCATCCGATGCCGGTAGGCCGCCGCGACCAGACCGTCTCCGGGCTGCACATACTGGCCGGCGTGCCCGCGGCGAACCATCACCGCCGTGTCCTCCAGATATCCGAGCGCCGCCCCGACCGCCTCTTCGTGGCACCCCACAAGCTCACCCGAGACGTCCTCCGGCGCGACGGCGAACAGGATGCTCAGCGTCTTCGGCGCGGAGAACGTGAGGTCATACGCAGCGACCTTCGGGTCATGCGCGGAGGAGCGCAGCCGCACCGCGGGGTCGCGTGGGTCGTGGCCCGCGATCAGCGCACCGAACTGCCCGGCGCCGACCCGGCCAGTGAGGCCGAGGGCCTGCGCACCGGTGCCCACCCATTCGCCGGGGGCCTCGCCACGGCCGGTGTAGTAGTCGTCCTGGCCCTGAGCTACCTGCTGCTCGTAGTAGCGGTGCTGACCCAACGCGATCTTCCCAATCGAGAGCATCCTGAAGCCAAAATAGCAAAAGAACGGACCTTTAGGTGCAACTGTGTGCCGTGAGGCGGAGCGCAGCGGAGCCGAGCGGCGGGGTGGCCTTGCGGCGGTGCCGAGAGCGCGGCTGGAGAAGCTGCTGTGGCGCCGGTGAGTGCGCGGTGGGAGATGCGGGCGAGAGCCGAGCGGAGCGACGGCGGAGCACAGCGAGAGCCGGTGGGCGAGCGTCGTGTGGCGGAGCGCGCGGGGTCGAGCGCTCGGGTGCGACGCGGGTCAGCGGCGCCGGCGTGGGAAGATCACGACAGCGGGGATCTCGAGCCGCGTAAGTGGGCTGCGGTTGCCGAGCACGCGGGTGAACAGTCGCTCGGAGAGCACCGAAGGCCAGCGTCCCCGGCGCCTGGCGCACCAGAGCGTGCCTCCTCCCCACGCGACCGCGCCGAGCACGACGAACGCGATGCAGTAGCCGTAGCCGCCCTGGCTTCCGCATGCCCACGCCACCCACCACGAGCACCAGCCCGTGACGCGCGCCAGGGTCGGCCCGAAGCGCCAGGCGACCCATCCCGCCACGGCCACCAGGCCGAGCACGCAGATCACGCCGGCGAGCGGGCCGGCCGCGGCGAGCGGGATGGCGAAGTCGAGGGGCATCTGTTCAGTTTCCCACCCGGATCGGTCATACAATTGTCGTCGGTGCGTGATTCTGGAGCCCGGCGTGGGACCCCGTCGGTGGGGTCCTCCACCCCCGCCACCCCATCCGTCGATCGAGCAGTCGGCCGGCCCCCGGCCCGGCACCCGCTGCACACCCTGTCACACCCCCTGTGGGTTGACAGGGTGTGACACGCTACACGCGGCGGGGGCCGGGGGACTGCGATCCGCCGCGCTCGGGGCCCCCAGCCAGGCGCCAGCCTGGCTGGGGAGCGGCGGACGATCGACCCTAACGTCTGCAGTTCGTCGGGAAGCACGCTTCGGCTGGTCGCGGGCCACGGAGGGCCCGCGACCAGGCGGCTGTCCTGGCGATGCGGCGCGCGGACGATCCCAAAATCCTGGTAGAGGATGATCGAATCGATGCTCGCCGTCCCCGCGAGACCGGGCGCACATCCCGCCGGCAGACGGTCATGATCTGCCGCGATGACCGACCACGACGCTGTGCTGTTCGACCTCGACGGCGTTCTCGTTGACTCACGCGTGCCATTCGCGCGCGCCGTCAACCACGCGCTTACGTCAAACGGGCTGGCCGCGAGGCCGGAGCGTGAGCTGCACCGGTACCTCGGCCCTCCCCTTCACCGCACGTTTCGCGCGCTGGTCGGCGAGGAGTCACTCGTTCAGCCATGTGTTGACTCCTATCGCGCGCGCTACCGCGAGCTTGCCGCCGGCGAGACGACCGTATTCCCCGGCATCCGCGCGATCCTCAACAAGCTCGCGGAGCACCTGCCGCTGGTCATCGCCACCTCCAAGCCGCGTGCGCTGGCCGAGCCTTTGCTTGACGCTCTACACCTGCGCGGGTTCTTCGCCGCGGTGATCGGCCCCGAGCTTGACAGCGAGAACGAGCACAAGGCCGTCACAGTCGCACGCGCGATGCAGGCGCTCCCGCCCGATGCGCGGCCGGTCATGGTCGGCGATCGCAAGCACGACATCGCAGCCGCCCACGAGCACCACATCCGCACCATCGGCGTTCTCTGGGGCATCGGCTCAGAAGAGGAGCTGCTCACCGCCGGAGTCGACGCGCTCGCCCGCACCCCCACCGAGCTCGCCACCCTCCTCGCACCGTCGGGTTGAGAGCGTCGCTAACCGCCGGCACCGCTCCCTCCTCGCGGTCGCGCATCAGCGCGGCGGGCGCCACGACTACGGCGCCACGAGCAGCTCCGGCCCCTCCGCATCAGGGTCGGGGCGGTTGAGCGCCGGGTTCGCGGGCCGCGCCGTCAGCCGCCCCGCCGGCAGCGGCTGACAGAGCGACAGGGCGTCCTGTGCGTCGAGCCTCGGGTCAAGCCAAGCCCGCCTCACACCCTCGTCGGCGAGGATCACCGGCATGCGGTCGTGGATCGCCGCCGCCACCGGGTTGCTCGCCTCGCAGGTGAGCAACGTGACGCTGTCGATCCACTCGCCGGCGACCTTCGCCGACGTCCACAACGCCGCGAACGCGAACGGCTCGCCTCTGTCCACCTGGAAGTAGAAGGGCTGGCGCGGCTCGCCACGACGCTGGTGCTCCGGCGCCAACCACTCGAAGTACCCGTCCGCGACTTGCAGCGCCCGCCTCGACGCCTTCGGGATCAGCGCGCGGAACGGCGAGCGCAGCGCCACCGTCTCCACGCGCGCGTTGATCAGCTTCGCGCCGCGCTTGAGGTCTTTCGCCCACGGTGGGATCAGGCCCCAACGCAGCAGGCGCGCTTCAGGCTCACCGTACGCGGCCACGACCGCGAGGACCTGCTCGGTCGGCGCGATGTTGTAGCGGCGTGTGCCCTCGGTCGTGGGTATCGAGACGCGGAGACGGGCGTTGAGTTCTTCCACGCCCGCGGTGTTCGTGTAGCGGCCGCACATCGTTCGAGGATAGGTTGGGCGTCGACTGCGTGGAGGCAACGCGACGCGTCATATCAGAAGCTTACGAGCGCGTCGACCCGAGCCGTACACCCCGCTTGCGCCGGGCAAGGCGGAAGCGCGTGCCTGACCCTGGCCCAAATTCGGTCTTCGTCCGTTGCGACGGCGCGAGCGGTCGTCACCAGCGCGCTCGCATCCACGAGAAAGCACAGAGGATCTCAGCCGCCCCGACGCCGGTAGCGCTGCCACTATGGCTTGCACGGATGGCGAACAAAGCGATCGTTACCACCAGGGCCTCACTGACTTCGACGAGCATCAGAGCTTCGTCGAGAACTTTGCTCCGTTCGTCAGACATTGCCTGTTCCATGCTCAGACAGACGTCGTTTCAACTCCGGAAATCAAGGATGGCATCGCCGGGGATTTTGGGTTGGATCTTCCGCACGCCATTGTCAAAACGCTTCTCAAGCACGAGGAGCGACGCGGCACCGTAAAACTGACCCACGGCATCTACCAGATCAACCGCGAGGCGCTCGCGGATGCGGATCTTTCGCCGCGTCGCGCGGAGGCTCTCCGCCAACTGAGAGCACTGGTGAACGCCGTGTCGGCGTTTGCCCGTTCGGAGTTCGATCGCGAGTGGGACAAGGATCACGCGACGGCCCTCCTGATGACTTACTTGGAGGATTACTCAACCGACGTCCTCGCGGCGATGGTGGCAGGCCGAAAACTCTCAAACGAGTATGACGACGTCACCGGCGACGGCTACATCGTCCATCGATTCGCGCTCCATGCGGTCGATGCGGAACCCGAGGCGTTCTCGTTGCTCGAGATCGCAGTGAAGGGCAAGATGCTTGCCGACGCTGCGTACCTTGGCAATGGATTCGACCAGACGCCACACGAGTTGGGCGGCTTCGAGGTCTATCTTGATGGGCCGATCTTGCTCTGGGTGCTTGGCTACAGTGGTGACGAGGTCGCAGCGCCATTTCGGGAGATGGTAGACTTGCTGAAGTCGCAAGGTGCGATACTTCGCTGCTTCACCGACGGTGTCGGAGAGGCCCAGCAAATCCTCAGTGCCGCTGCCGAACGTGTCTCGACTGGGTCCGTGACCAGCTGGTTTTACGGAAACGTCGTTGCGTATCTCCTTCGCAGCGGAAGGACGCGCAGCGACATCAAGTTGATGTCAACGCGACTAGAACGGGACTTGCTTCACCTGGGGATTCAACCCGTCGAGCGTCCGCCAGCGAGCACGCGGCTGACTACCGACGAGGGTCGATTTGAAACCATCTTGAAGTCCAAAATCGGCTACGACAGAAACCCACGCGCTCTCTCAATTGATCTGGATGCTGTGACCGCGATCCACCGTCTTCGGCGAGGAAGGGACCCGCGGGCGCTGGAGCGGACAAGCGCCGTGTTTGTCACAGGCAATTCAGGATTGGTACGAGCCAGTGCAGAGTTCTTTCACCAGAGGGCTTCGTCGCTTACTGCGATTCCAAACTGCGTTCACGCGGGTGCGTTTACGACCCTCATGTGGCTACGTCGCCCGCTCGACGCGCCCGACCTCCCTAAGCAACTCATTCTCGCTGATGCATTTGTGGCGATGAACCCAGGCGCCCGCTTGTGGAAGGCATACAACGCCGAGATCGACAAACTGCGTTCAACCGGTGAGATTTCGGAAGAGGATGCTCACTTCCTCATGCTTGCGCAAGAGTCGCGCAGCGCGCTCATGGACCTGACGCTCGGTGACGACGAGGCGTACACCGAGGGCACTGCAATGGAGGTGTTGAGACGCGCCGAGGAGATGAAGACTGCAGATCTCCGCGCAGAGGTCGAGCGTGAGCGATCAAGGCGTAAAGAGGCGGAGGCAGTGCTATCGCAGAGGTCCGAAGCGAACCAGCGATTTGCCCGGGGGATCGGACGCTTGACGTACCGCGTGACGTTCCTCTGCCTGCTCATCCCGGCAGTCGCGCTGATCGTGTTCGGTGCATTCGGGACGTTTGGCTTGTCGGGCGTTGCGCGCTTCGCGGTCCTAGCCATCGGCGTGGGGTTGGGAATCGCTGGCGCGGTGTGGGGCGCGTCAATCAAGTCGGTGGCAACACGAGTCGGGTCTTATTTGGAGCAAGTCGCGCTGGACGCTCTCAAGCGGCTATCCGGTGAACGCTAAGAGAACTCGGAGCGCATCGTCCGGCGCTCGCAGAACGCCTGCTTCCGCATCGGGAGGCAGGAGCACAAGTTCGACGGCAGTTCGTACCCGGGATTCGTCCAATCCAGGCGTGAGCGGGGGCCGTACCTGGACGCTCGCTCGCTGAGCAAAACGCTAGCGCAGCTGCCTGCGGGAGCAACGGTTAGCATGAGCCAGTATTCCGGCTGGGGCAAATCAGTTGTAGGTGAAGCGGGGTCGGGAGGTTCTTCTTGCTGGTCTTCTTGCCTACCTTCGCTGGGTATCCACCGTCCCGGTGTTTAGCTACTCCTGGCGAAAGCATCGTGGGCCTACCGTTTCAGCACGAAGGTCCTCGTCGCGGTGATCGCCGTCATGCCGGGCGGCGTGAAGGTGCCCTTCGCGGTCAGGTTGAGCTGCGTGGCGTGCTTGAGCAGGCTCTTGCCTGCGGCGGTGAGCTTGATCTTGATCATCGCCGTCCCGGCAGCTGAGAACGTTCGTTGACCAGCGCCGACGAGCACCGGCTTCCGCTTCGCCTTCTTGGCGAGCTTCGCGCCGGATGGTAGGTAGTACCAGTCGATCACGAGCTTGCCGGCGCTCGGCACGCTGAACGAGAACGAGAAGCCGCCGCTCTTGATGATCGCCTTGGTCGTCGCGGTCTTGCCTGAAGGCTTGAGGACCTTCGATAGCGCCGCCTTGACTTCCGCCGAGCTCGGCCCCGACGGCGAGACGACCACCGGGCCCACGTCAGCGGCGCCTGCTTGCGCGCTGCCCGCAGTGTTGGTCGCCGTCACGACGACGGAGATCTTTTGCCCTACGTCGCCGCTGGTTGGCGTGTAGCTGCTCGCGGCGGCGCCGCTGATGGCCGAGCAGCTCGACGAGCAGCGGGCCCACCTGTAGCTGTATGAGATCGGCGCGGTACCCGACCACGTCCCCGTGGAAGTCGAAAGCGTCTGCCCGACCTTGACGGTCCCGGAGATCACCGGCGGCGAACTGTTCGCAGGCGGCGCGACAACCGATTCCTGTCCGACGAACACATCCCCGTAGCCCACGACCACGCACAACGCGACCGACGGGCACGCCACCCCGGACAGGTAGTTGGTGCCGCCTTCGAAGAAGCCATCGTCGTCGAGGACGGTCCTGGTCGGCGTCCCCGGCGAGGTCGGATCAAACGTCACCTGGTACCCGGCATGGTCGACGGCGGTGCACTGGCTGGTCGACGGGCACGCCACCGCGTCGAGGCCGGTAACTGCGTCGATCGTTGTCGGCGTCACGGTCCCCGGCGAGGTCGGATCAAACGTCACCTGATTCCCGTCTTCGTCGACGGCGGTGCACTGGCTGGTCGACGGACACGCCACCGCGTCGAGGAAGGTGACTGCGTCGATCGTTGTCGGCGTCGGGGTCCCGGGCGAGTTCGGGTCAAACGTTACCTCGTTCCCGCCCCCATTGCGTGTGGCGTAGACTGCTGTGCACTGGCTGGTCGACGGGCACGCCACCCCCTGCAGGATGGCGGTGCCGATGGTGGTCGTGGTCGGGGTCCCGGGCGAGTTCGGGTCGAACGTTACCTCGTTCCCGACATAGTCGACGGCGGTGCACTGGCTGGTCGACGGGCACGCCACCGCCTTCATGGTGCCGCCGTTGTCGTCGATCGTGGTCGGCGCCGTGATCACCAAACCGGTCTCGGGGTCAAACGTCACCTGCCGTCCGACATATGGGGGTTCCAGGTAGTCCCACTCGACGGCGGTGCACTGGCTGGTCGACGGGCAAGCCACCGCTTCGAGGCCGTAGTTGCCAGCGGGGTAGTAGTTGCCGCCCACCATGTTGTAGCCGGCGGGGTAGCCGTTGCTGATCGTGGTCGGCGTCGGGGTCCCTGGCGAAGCCGGGTCAAACGTCAGCTCCTGCCCGCGGGCATCGACGGCGGTGCACTGGCTGGTCGACGGGCACGCCACCCCAGACAACAGGTAGTAGTTGACGTTGAGCCCGTACCCTTCGATGCCGGTGTCGCCTTCGTCGATCGTGATCGGACCGGACCAAGACAGCGACGCCGACGCGGCCTGCGGCAAAGCGACGAACAGCAAAGCCGCTGCGGTCACGGCGAAAACGCGCGCGAGGCGCAACCCTGACCGCGCGCAAACCAGGCTCGGCGCCAACAGCGGCGCGATACTCGAGCGGATGAACCGACCCCGAAACCCCATAGCATTCACTTCCCTGTAAAGGCCCGAGTCTAGCTGCGAGCCGGACAGCACTCAAACCGGTGCGCCGTGAGCGTATCAGCGAGCACAACCAGGGGAAGCCTGCTCGCGCGCACCCCACGTCGCTCGGGGCAGCGACGATACGACGTCGCTGCCTTCGTGCCAAAGCGAGCGTCCGGGTCAACCGACGCGAGACTGCCCAGTTGGACGAACATGAGCACTGACCTCATCGACCCCGGAGCGTGCTGCATTGCTCCGGGAAAGCAGTCGTCTCGCCGCCATCAGTCGGAGCGCCTGGAGGTCGTCCGACGGGAGAGCGTGAGCTATGCCCACAGCAATGCCTGCTTTCGCAGTCCGTGACACGGGCCCAGGGTCGACCCGAAGCGCCACGCGACCCCGCCACGGCCACCAGGCCGAGCACGCAGATCACGGTCGGCGAGCGGTCCGGCTGCGGGTGATTGGGGTTGCAATGCTCGCCCCACGGCGCGGCGCCGAACCCCCTCGACGCGGCAACAGCGCGGTCGCGGTGGTGCCGCGCGCGGCCGGAAGGTGCAGCAGGCTGCGGCAGCCGTCCAAGCACCCGGCTGATGGCATCGAACACCGACGCGCCCGCTGACGAGCTGGCGCATTGGGAACGCCTCGGCGGGGCGTGTTGCCCCAAACGTTGCCCCAGGGCGGTTTTTCGATGCTCACGCGGTTCTCCCGAAAGCACGAATCCCGCCCAGTTGAGCGGGATTCGAGAGATGCGCCTGGGGGGAATCGAACCCCCGACCTGCGGCTTGAAAGGCCGCTGCTCTTTGGCACCCCGTAGGTTGCCGTTGACCACTGAGCTACAGGCGCATAAGTGTGTGGACCGCGGATTGTAGTTGGATGCGCGGCCGCCGTGTGGCCGGGACGTAGACGGTGCTCGGGTGAAGGGGTGGGAGCCGTGCTCAGCCTTCGACGGCCGCGTACACCTCGTCGAGCAGCTTGGCGCGGTCGGAAAGCTTGAAGCTGTCGGCGAGGTAGCGGTCGGTTTGCTCGCGGGGCTCGCCGCTGAGCGCCATGTTCAGCGCCACCAACCGTGCGCCATCGAGATCCTCGACCCTCTGTGGCACTGCCTCGGGCTTCTCCTCAGCCGCAGGCAGCTTCTCAGCCGTGGGGACCAAGGCTGGCGATGTCTCGCGCTTCTGCCTGGCCCCACCCGACCCCGGCGAAACGGTCTCCGGTCGGTCCTCGGTCGAAGGGACCGCGGCGGGCAGCGACATCTCCTGCTCTTCCGCCACCGCGGGAGCGCGCTGGGATGTGTACTCCAGCAGTGCGTCCCCGCGCGATACGTCCTCGTGCGGTGCGTCCCCGTGCGATACGTCCTCGTGCGGTGCGTCCTCACGCAACAACGCGTCCCCTCGCGATGCATCCTCCGCGCGTAGGCTCCGCGCGAGCGCTTCCACCTCTCCATCCAGCGACTGCACCTGGGTGAGCAGCGCCGCGGCGGCGCGCCCAAGCGTCTCCACGTGCGCGCGGGCGCGCTCCAGCTCGCCGGCCGCCTCCTCGCGGGTGCGCTGCGCGTCTCGCTGGGCCTCGCGCTCGATCTCCCCGGCGGTGGTTTGTGCCGCCTCGAGAATGCCCTGCACCCGGGTCGCCGCCGCCGTCCCTAGCGAGGGCTCGGCGCCGGCGCTCGCTACCCGCTGGGTCAGCTCCTGCACCGCTGCCGCCAGCGCGTGTAGATGAGCGCCCACGGCAGCCGGGTCGTAGCCCCGCCGGACGAGCGGGAAGTCGCTCCGCTCGATGCTCTCGCGATCCATCTCCACCGTGCGCAGCGTACCGGACCCTGGTCAAACCACTCCCCACCGCGAATATCAACTCTGCCGTTGCCGCGCGGGGAGTCCACGGCGTGCGACGCGAACGCTGCCGCTGCCTACGCCAACTCCTCGGCAGGCGCCTCCGCGAGCGCCTCCAGCTCCTGGGCTGCGCGCAGGTCGCGGCGCAGCTCGCGGATCTCGTCGCGCAGCTGCGCGGCGTACTCGAAACGCAGCTCCTCCGCCGCGGCGAGCATCTCCTCCTCGAGCTCCACCGCGAGGCGCTCCAACTCGTGCGTGGGCATCTCCTTCGCCTTGCCCTTCCCCCGCGCGCCACTGCGCCGCTGCCGGCGCCCGCGCGGCACCTTGGAGTCGCTCTGCAGGAACTCGGCAATGTCCGAGACGCCCTTGACGATCGACGCCGCGGTGATCCCGTGCTCCTCGTTGTACGCCACCTGGATTTCGCGGCGGCGGTCGGTCTCCTCGATCGCCGCTTTCATCGCACGGGTCTCCTTGTCGGCGTACATCAACACCACGCCGTTGACGTTGCGGGCGGCGCGGCCGATCGTCTGGATCAGCGAGGTCTCCCCGCGCAGGAAGCCCTCCTTGTCGGCGTCGAGGATCGCCACCAGCGACACCTCGGGCAGATCGAGGCCCTCGCGCAGCAGGTTGACGCCGACCAGCACGTCGTACTCGCCGAGGCGCAGGTCGCGGATGATCTGGATGCGCTCCAAAGTGTCGATCTCCGAGTGCAGGTAGCGCACGCGGAAGCCCATCTCCAGCAGGTACTGCGTGAGGTCCTCGCTCATCTTCTTCGTCAGCGTCGTGACCAGCACGCGCTCCTGGATCTCCACTCGCGCGCGGATCTCGTTCATCAGGTCGTCGATCTGGTTGCGCGTGGCGCGCACCTGCACCTCCGGGTCGACGATCCCCGTCGGTCGCACGATCTGCTCCACGATCCTGCCTGAGCGCGTGCGCTCGAACTCTCCGGGGGTCGCCGAGACGAACAGCAGCTGCGGGGTGATCGAGAGGTACTCCTCGAAGCGCTGCGGACGGTTGTCCATCGCGCTCGGCAGCCGGAAGCCGTAGTCCACGAGCGTCTGCTTGCGCGAGCGATCGCCCTCGTACATCCCCCCCAACTGCGGCACGGTCTGGTGGGACTCGTCGATGAAGCACACGAAGTCCTTCGGGAAGTAATCGATCAGGCAGTACGGCCGGTCGCCCGGGCCCCGGCCGTCGAGGATGCGGGAGTAGTTCTCGATCCCCGAGCAGAAGCCCATCTCCCGCAGCATCTCCATGTCGTATTGCGTGCGCTGGCGCAGGCGGTGGCTCTCCAGCAGCTTCCCTTCGCTCTCCAGCTGCGCGCAGCGTTCGTTCAGCTCGGCGCCGATGTCCGCGACCGCCTTCTCGATCGAGCCCTCCCTGACGTTGTAGTGCGTGGCCGGCCAGATCGCCACGTGCTCGAGGTCGTCCTCGATCAGCTCGCCGGTGAGCGGGTCGAAGTGCTGCAGGCGCTCGACCTCGTCGCCGAACAGCGTCGCGCGGTAGGCGGTCTCGGCGTAGGCCGGGAAGATCTCCAGCGTCTCCCCCCTGACCCGGAACGTGCCGCGGGCGAGCACCGTGTCGTTGCGCGTGTACTGGATCGACACCAGTTTGCGCAGCAGCGCGTCGCGGTCGATCTCCGCGCCGCGGCTGAGGATCTGCATATTCATCTCGTACACCTCGGGCGAGCCGAGGCCGTAGATGCAGGACACCGACGCCACCACGATCACGTCGCGGCGGGCGAACACCGCCGCCGTGGCGGCATGGCGCAGGCGATCCACCTCCTGGTTGATCGCCGAGTCCTTCTCGATGTACAGGTCACGGCTGGGGACGTAGGCCTCGGGCTGGTAGTAGTCGTAGTAGGAGACGAAGTACTCGACCGCGTTGTCGGGGAAGAAGGTGCGGAACTCGTTGCACAGCTGCGCCGCCAGCGTCTTGTTGTGTGCGATCACCAGCGCCGGGCGCTGCACCGCCTCGATCACGCCCGCCATCGTCATCGTCTTGCCCGTCCCCGTCGCCCCCAGCAGCGTCTGGAAGCGCTCGCCCTGCTCGACCCCCTCCGCCAGCGCGACGATCGCCTGCGGCTGATCGGCGGTGGGGGTGAAGACGGAGTCGAGGCGGAAAGGGGGCATGGGCGACCGGTCTACGGTAGCGCCTGGCTACACGGAGAAAGGGTTTCGCGCACATTTGACGAAAGGCGGCGCGTGAGGCTCTCAGGTAGGGGCAGACGGATGGCGGCGAGCGCCGTGGTGCTCGCGCTCGTGGGTGCGGCCGGCTCCACCACCAGCGTGTTTGCGGGTGCGAGCAGAGAACCGGAAGGGTCGAGCCTGGAGGCATGGGGCGAAGGCACCAGAGGCCAGCTTGGCAATGGTATAGGGGTCAACAGCAGTACCCCGGTGCCCGTCAGCGGCGTCACCTGTGCGGTCGCTGCGGCGGTGAACGAAACCGACAGCTTAGCCATACTTGGCAATGGGACCGTCGAGGGATGGGGCGTAGACGAAGGTAACGAGCACGGCTTTCTGGGCGACAACGGATCGGATACCGTCGCCGTCAAGCCGGTACCCATCGACGAAGCCGGCATCACCACAGCGGTCGGTGTCACGGCGGACAACGACGACGTGTATGTACTTCTCGCAAACGGCACAATCATCGGTTGGGGAAGCAACCGCTCCGGGCAGTTTGGCAACGGATCAGGTCCCAGCGAAGGGTCGAACACGCCGGTGGCAATCGCCACCTCTCTGAGCGCAGTAAGTGCGCTCGCGGCCTCTGACCAGGGCGCAACGCTCGCCCTTCTCAGCGACGGCGAAGTGGACTCGTGGAGCGAAGCCGCCGGGAACGCGCTGGGGCGGGAAGGCAGCGGCGGTACTCCAGGGCCCGTGGACATCGCAGCGAAAACACCGCTCATCGGCGCGAGGGCGGTGAGCGAGGGCGCGAACTTCAGCCTGGCGTTGGTCGGCGGCGCGGTGAAGGCGTGGGGGGAAGGCACGAACGGACAGCTCGGCAACGGCAAAACGGAAGCGTCGAAACTGCCGGTGACTGTCGGCGGCCCGACCCCGCTCGAAGACGTCAGCGAGATCGCCGCCGGCAGCAACTTTACGCTCGCGCTTGTCAACGGCAAAGTGAAGGCTTGGGGGGACGGAGCGCGCGGCCAGCTTGGCAATGGCGAAGAACAAGAATCCAACTCCCTGCCAGTAGCCGTCGCCAACCTCACCGACATCGTCGCGATCGCTGCCACTGAAGAAGACGGCTACGCGCTCGACTCGAGCGGCAGGGTGTGGGCGTGGGGCAGCAACAAACAGGGCGAGCTCGGCACCGGCATCTCAGCAAGCACCGACGACGAACCGGTCGAGATCGTTGATCTCGGCAGTGGCAACGCCGGCTTGGCGGGCGGCGTGGATGGCACTCACGAGATCTCGCTCGGCGCGAAGGACTCCACCGGCTGCGTCGCACCCTCGAAAACCGAAACCACCACGTCCAATCCGGGCAACGGCACGTCCTCGACACCGACTCAGACATCCTCAACGCCCACAACCTCTACAACCCCCTCGCCCACGCCGGGGGCGGCCGCCGCGAAACTGGTGTTGAAGTGCACCGCTAGCAAGCTCACCCTCACCGACGTGGTACAGCAGAACGGCCACGTGCTCCTCGACGGCGCCGCCGAGAGCAACCTCGCCGGCCACAAGGTGAAGATCCTGTTCGACGCCACCAAGCTCGTCGCCACCGCCACCGTCGCCGCCGACGGGCTGTTCAGCGCGAGCGCACCGCTGCCGCCCCCCAAGCTGCGCGGCAGCAACAGCTCGCGTTACCTCGCCGAGTCGGGCTCGCTGAAGTCGCTCGACCTGAAGCTCACTCGCCGCCTGATCCTCGACCCGCCAAAGAGCGCCGCCGGCAAGGTGTCGCTCAGCGGCCAGGTGCAGCCCCCGCTCGCCAAGCCGCCAGCAACGGTGCTCGTGCAGCAGCAGCTGTCGTGCGGCGCCACCAAGACCGTCGCGCACTTCAAGCCCAGGGCGAGCGGCCACTTCACGGTGAGCGTCCCGGTGCCGGTAGGCGCGACGGCCGCGATCTACCGGCTCTCGACCAAGGTGCGCGGCAATACGACCAGCGCGAAGCTGTTCCCCACCGACAGCCTCCCCGAGCCGGTCGGTCTCAGCCTGTGAGCCCCAGCTGGGCGGCGTACGTAGACCGGTAGGCCCGCTGCGCGTTCAGAACCCGGCGCACGTATTCGCGCGTCTGCGCGAACGGGATCGCTTCGACTGTCAGTTCCTTCCCTTCCGCCCGAGCCCGCGCCACCCATTCATCGACGTTGGTCAATCCCGCGTTGTAAGCGGCGACCGCCAGCATCTCGTTGCCTTGGTAGTGGTCCAGCAGATAGCGAAGGTAGTAACTCCCGTATGCGATGTTGATCGAGGGCGTCGCCAGATCGCCGGTTTGGAAGCTCACCCCGCCGGACAGATGGGCGAGGAACAACGCCGTGCTGGGCAGGATCTGCATCAGGCCCTGTGCGCCGGCCGAGGAGGGACGCGGGTCGAACTTGGTCTCCGCGTAGATCACCGCGGCGATCAGCGCGGGGTCGAGGTGCTTTTCGGAGGCCTGCTGGCGGATCACGCCGGCATCTCGCAACGGCAGCGTCAGTTCGCGCACAGCGTGCTCCAGCCGCGGGGCGAACGCCACGATCAGCCCGATCGCCACGGCGAGCACCATGAGCGTGCTCGGCAGCCGCCGCCCGCTCGACCCCCGCCCGCCCGAGCCTCGCCGGCGCCGGCCGATCGGCGATCGGTCGCTTCGCGCGGGCGAGCGCCGCGCATACAACTCGTGAGCTTGGGTGTTCACCCCTTCAGCTTGTCAAGTATCTCCGACAGCTTCTCCGCCAACTGCGTTTCGCTGCCATCGTTGCACACCGTGAAGCTGGCGCGCGCGGCCTTCTGCTCCTGCGAGAGCTGACGCGCGGCGCGCTCATCCAGCAGCTCGTGCCCCCGGCCGGCGGCGCGCTCGCGGCGCAGCTGCTCGGGCGCGACGATGGCGATCGTGGCGTCGTACAGCTCCCCCATCCCCGCCTCGAACAGCAGCGGAACCTCGACCACGGCGGCCCGCGGCGAGGGCGAGAGCGCGCGTGCCCGTGCCAGCCACTCCCCCACCCGCTCGCCCACCAGCGGCCACAGCAGCCCCTCGAGCCAACTCCGCTCCTGGTCTCCGGCGAACGCACGGCGCGCGATCGCCGCGCGATCCACCGTCCCCGCCGGGGCAACCTCGAGGCCCCAGCGCTCGACCACCGCCTCACGCACGCGCGCGTCGCCGGTGTACAGCTCGTGCACGACCGCATCGGTCGAGAGCACGACCGCCCCCAACCGCCCCAGCGCGGCCAGCGCGGTGGACTTACCCGCGCCGATGCCGCCCGTCAGCCCTACCAGTGGGACCGACCGCTCGACTTCCTGCACGAGGCGTCAGCGGTTCGTCCTGTGAGTCCGCTGGTGCTTGCGGGATGGACCACGAGTCACTCCTGGGCGGAGTCGCTCGCGGCAGGCGTCAGGGCGGGATCCACAGCCGACTCGTCCGCGGGGGCCTCGGCGGCGGCTTCGGGCTCCTCCGCTACGGCGGCGGACTCCGCGACCGCGACGCTCTCCGACTCCGCCGTCTCAGCTGCCGCCTCGCCCTCCGCAACGGGCTCGACAACCGCGGCCGCCTCAGGCTCGCTCTCGACCTCGGCCGCAACCTCGGCCGCCGTGACGGGTTCCGCAACCCCCGCCTCGGGCTCGCTCGCGCTCAGCGCTTGCTGCGGTTCCTCCGCCGTCTCGACCTGTGGCTGAACCGCCGTCGCCTCGGCGATGGGCTCGACCGCTTCCTCTACCGCAACCTCGGCCGGTGGCTGGCCCTCGATCGCGCTCACCTGCGTGCCCTCCGTCGCAAGAAGCTCGGCGGCCGGCTCGCCCTGCGGCGCCCCGGCCTCGCCGGTGGGCTCCCCTGCGGGCGACTCTTTGCGCGGCAACGGCAGGATCTGGTCCTCGACGCGCTTGGCCGACAGCGACAGGCGCCGGCGCTCGGAGTCGATCTCGAGGATCTTCACACGGATCTCGTCGCCCGGGTGAACGATCTCGCGCGGGCTTTCGACGTGGTGGGCGGCGAGCTCGGAGATGTGCACGAGACCCTCGACCCCGTCGAGGATCTCCACGAACGCGCCGAACGTGACTACCTTGGTGACCGTGCCCTCCAGCTCGTCGCCGATGTTGTAGGTGTCGATGATCCGCTGCCACGGGTCTTCCTGGGTCTGCTTCAGGCCCAGTGAGATGCGCTGGCGGTCGCGGTCGATGTCGAGCACCTTGACCTGCACGGTGTCGCCGATGTTGAGCAGCTCGGAGGGGTGGTTGACGTGCGACCACGAAAGCTCGGAGATGTGGATCAGACCGTCGATCCCGTCGAGGTCGACGAACGCACCGAAGTCGACGATGTTGGAGATCTGCCCCTCGACCACGAGACCGGGCTGCAGGCGGTCGAGGATCTGCTGGCGCACCTCCTTGCGCTCCTCCTCGAGCACCGCGCGGCGCGAGAGCACGACGTTGTTGCGCGAGCGGTTGAGCTCGATCACCTTCGTCTCGATTTTGGTGCCCATGTATTCGTCGAGGTTGGGCACCCGGCGGATGTCCACCAGCGACGCCGGCAGGAAGCCGCGCACGCCGAGGTCGATGATCAGGCCGCCCTTGACGACCTCGATCACGTTGCCCTCGACCGGCTGTCCCGACTCGGCCGCGGCCTCGATGCGCCGCCATGCCTTCTCGAAGCGGGCGCGCTTCTTGGACATGATCAGGCGGCCGTCCTGGTCCTCCTTGGTGAGGACGATCGCGTCGACCTCCTCGCCGAGCTCGACCTCCTCGCGAGGGTCGACCGACTTGCGGATCGAGAGCTCGCCGGAGGGGATGACCCCCTCGGACTTGTAGCCGATGTCGACGAGCACCTCGTCCTTGTCGATCCGCACCACACGACCCGTCACCACCTCGCCCTCCTCGAAGGGCTGCATCGTGGCGTCGTAGTTGGGGACGATCTGCCCGTCGATTTCGAGCAGGAGGCCGTTGGATCCCTCGACCACGTGGGCGTCGGGTTTCTCGATCAAAGCTTGCACCGCTCGAAGCCTAGCGCAGCGCGATCGGTATGGGCCCCCACCCGCCCGCCGACCCGCCGACGGCGCCGTCGCGACGGCGCCGCGCTCGTATGATTGCGAGCGATGCCGGTACGCGCGACCAAGCGGGGAATCGAGCGCACCCGCCTGGAAGGCGACTGCGACGTGCTGGTGTGCGGCGCCAGCTTCGCCGGCCTCGCGATCGCCCGCGAGCTCGCGGGCTCGGGCGCACGGGTGCTGGTGATCGACCGCTATGAGATCGGCGAGCGCCAGACCTCCGCGTGCGGCGTTCCCACCACGTGGCTGGATGCCCTGCAGCTGCGCGGCGCGCTGCGCCAGACCTTCGGGGAGCTGGTGGTGCACACCCCCTGGAGGAGCTCGCGGTGGAGGCTGCCGTGGACGTTTTCGACTTTCGACTACCCCGAGCTGTGCGCGTTGATGTGGGAGCAGGCGCAGGCTGATGACACCCGCTTCGAGACCGCCACAGTGCAGAGCAGGGACGGCCACACGGTGCACACCGACCGCGGCGAGCTGCGCGCCCCGCTGATCGTCGACGCGCTCGGCTGGCGGCGGACGCTCTCCTGCGCGACCCCGATTCAGCCGCCGCGCGCGAGGCTGTCGCGGGGCTTGGAGGTGCACCCGCGGGGCAGCGGCGAGGAGATGGAGCTGTGGATCGATCCCCGCTACGTCCGCTCGGGCTACGGGTGGAGCTTCCCGGCGCGCGATGAGGTGCGCGTCGGCGTGGGCTCGTTCTGGCCGGCCCACCACGTCAAGGAGCCGACCGTGCGTCTCGCGCACGACCTCGATCTTCCCCCCGACGGGTATCAGGGCAACTGGATCCCCCACCAGCTGCGCCCCGCCGTGGAGGACGGCGTGTTCTTCGTCGGCGACTCCGCCGGCCACTGCCTGCCGCTCACCGCGGAGGGCATCCGCACCGCGTTCTACTTCGGGATCGCCTGCGGGCGTGAGCTGCGCGCGGTGCGCGACGGCCACAGCACCCGCGAGCAGGCGTTGAGCCGCTACAGCGCCTTCTCCGACACGCACAAATGGAAGTTCGGCTCGCTGCTGTTCACGCAGCGAGCCGTCGGGCGTCTCACCCCCACGCCCGCGGTTACGGCGCTCGCGCGCGCCCTTGAAAGCCCGCGCGTGTGTGAGTGGGCGTTCGAGCACTACATGCGAATTGCCCCGGCGTCGTTCGTGGGGCCAGGGTCGCGGCGGCCGGCAGCGGGCAGGCAGGCGGCGACGGCCGCAACCGCTTGAACACGCGCCTCGCGCGGGAAAAGGATTTTTAAATGGAGACCCCCACAAGGGGGGTCGGGGTGGGGTCGCGCATGGCGATCCCAAGGCGAGTACGAGATCGGCGCGAGCAGTACGAGGCTAACTGCCCCAGCTCCTCGGCGTGATCTCCAGATAGCCCATGTCCACACGCATAACGTCCATGGCCCACTCGAAGATCGCCCGCCCGAGCCTGTAGCGGGCAGCGAGGACCCGCTCGGCGAGCGGCTCGTCCTCGTAGGCAAGCATCCTGGCGGTCGCCTCGAGCGGCGAGCCAAGCGGCCGCCCGCGCACCGTGCACGGAGCGACCAGCAGGCGCGGGTCGTTGCGCAAGCGCTTCACCTTGCCGGACGTGCGGTCGGTGCGCACATAGAGCAGGCCGTCTGCCTCGGCTGCCCACACGGGCGTGGGCACAGGCGTTCCGTCGCGGCGAAAAGTCACCAGCAGCGAGCGCTTGCAGTCGCGTATCTCGGCGAGCGAGCCGCCGCGCGGCGCAACAACCACCTCCTTCGCGCCACGCGGCGTCAGGCGGGCGGTGATCCGCGCGTTGAAGACCGCCGCCGGCAGCCTGCGCCCTGGCCGCGGGTGCGCTGAGAGGCGGGCCGTGCTCACGCGACCCGTCGCAGCTGGGGACGCGCGCTCTCCACCGCCGCCAGCGCCAACCGGCTGGCCTCCAGGCCGCTGGCCCACGAGACCTCGGCGAGCAGCCCCGGGGCGGCGACCATGTCGCCCGCGAGGTAGACGCCCTCGCCCTGATCCACGGCGGGGCGCTCGCGCCAGGTACAGCCGGGCGGGTCGAGCGCGCCCGAGCGGGCGTCCATCACCTGCCGGCGGCGCCACGTCTCGCGCTCGCGCCAACCCGCGACCGACTGGTCGATCAGCCGCTCCAGGCGCGCGCCCGCCTGATCGGTGCTCTCGCCGGGGCGGATCGGCATCTGCGTCTGGATCAGCTCGTGTCCTTCCGGGGCGATCGTGCGATCGGAGGAGGAGTAGCGCCCGATCCAGCCCGACTCGTCGAGGTCGGAGACGATCCACGGGTCGCCGCGGCGGCGGGAGAGGCCGACGTCGAGGCACACCGTGCGCCCGCTCGGCCAGCTCAACGGCCTGCCTCCGAGCAGCTCGCTCGCCTGGTGGAGCTCGGTGGCGAGGATCACGGGCGCCTCGGGCAGCGTCTCCACGCGGCTGCCCGTCTGCACTTCGACGCCCAGCTCGCGCACGCGGCGCTCGAGCGGCGCGACCATCCCGCTCCAGCCGCCGCTGGCGTAGCGCACCACCGTGGAGGGCGGCGGCGTGGAGAGGAACAGCCGCACGGTGCGCTCCCACACGAACGCCGCGGAGAGCTCGCCAGGATCGTGGTGGTAGGTGTATACGCCGGCCATCGAGGAGAGCATCGCGGCGATGCGCTCGTCGGCGTGCGAGGCGACCCAGCTGCGGAAGTCGGTATCGATCGGCGCCTGGCGGCCGCGCAGGCGCAGCACCGCGGGGATCGTGCCGAGCGGCGGGGTGCGCTGCACCGAGCCCTCCCAGCGAAAGCGCGCGCCGACAAGCGGCGGGCGGACGTGGCCCGGCAGCAGGCCGCGCTCGTTCAGCCATCCCCACATCGCCCCGTCGCTGTAGAGCGCGTGCGGGCCGAGGTTGGCTTTGTAAGGGCCCTCGGCACTGCGCGCTCGCCCGCCCAGCTGCTCGTGTGCCTCCAGGAGCCGCACCTTGGCGCCCCCCTCCGCGCACGCGATCGCCGCCGTCAGCCCGGCAAGCCCGCCTCCCACAACTGTTATCTGGCTCATGGTGTCCTCCAAAATCGAGAGTGTGCGATCACCGTAGCTCGCAACTGGCTCATAGTACAGTGCCAGTTATGACATCTAGAACGGGACCAGTGGAGCTGCTGGTGGAGCTCGACCGTGGTGGCGAGCTGCCACTCGGCGAGCAGCTGGCCGGCGGTATCCGCGAGGCGATTCGCGCAGGACGCCTGCCACCCGGTGCGGCACTGCCCTCGACGCGCGGCATGGCGGCCGACCAGGGCGTTTCGCGTGGCCTGGTGAGCGAGGCATACAGCCAGCTGGCCGCCGAGGGCTATCTCGCCATCCGCCAGGGCGCGCCGGTGAGGGTGAGCGCGGCGGTGCGCGCCACCGCCCAGCGCGCGCCCGCCCGCTCGCTGCAGGAGCGCTTCCCTTACCACTTCCACCCCGGCCTGCCCGACCTCGCGAGCTTCCCCCGCGAGCGCTGGGTGCGCTCACTGCGGGCGGCGCTGCGCGAGTCGCCGCTGGACGCGCTCGGCTACGGCGACCCGCGCGGGCAGCCCGAGCTGCGCGAGGCGCTCACCGACTACCTCGGGCGAGTGCGCGGCGCCGCCGCCGACACCGAGCAGATGACGATCTGCACCGGCTTCATGCAGGGCTTCTCGCTCGCCTGCGCAGTGCTGCGCGGGCACGGCGTGGAGTCGATCGCCCTGGAGGACCCCGGGTGGCATGTACACCGGCTGATAGCCGAACAGGCGGGCCTGCGGATCGTGCCGATCCCCGTCGACGCCGAAGGGCTGCGGGTAGACGAGCTGGCCGCGAGCGACGCCGCGGCCGTGGTCGTGACACCCGCGCATCAGTTCCCCACCGGGGCGATCCTCAGCCCCGCCCGCCGCGCCGCGCTGGTCGAGTGGGCCGAGCGCGAGGAGTTGCTGATCGTCGAGGACGACTTCGACGCCGAGTACCGCTACGACCGTGTCGCAGTCGGCGCGCTGCAGGGCCTCGCGCCCGAGCGCGTTCTGTACATCGGCTCCGCCTCCAAGCGCCTGACGCCGGGGATGCGCCTCGGCTGGATGCTCACGCCCTCGTGGCTGACGTGGCAGATCTCCACCGCCAAGGCCGTGCACGACGGCGGCTCGGAGGTGGTGGGGCAGCTGGCGCTGCGCGACTTCATCGTGCGTGGCGAGCTCGACCGCCACGTGCGGCGGATGCGTACGCACTACCAGCGCCGGCGCGAGGTCCTGCTCGAAGCGCTCGCGCGCTGGCTGCCCGAGGGGCAGGCAAGCGGTACGCCCGCCGGGCTCTTCGAGCTGGTCCGGCTGCCAGAGGGGGCCGACGAGCCGGCCCTGCTCCGAGCCGCCGCCGAGCGCGGGGTGGGCGTCGAGGGCCTCGCCTGGCATCAATTCACCACGGGCGGCCCCCCAGGCCTGCTGCTCGGCTTCGGCAACCTCTCCGAGCCCGCGATCGAGCAGGGCGTGCGGCTGCTTGCGGACGCCTACGCTGCGGTGCGTTGATCTACGGCGGCGTTGTGCTGGGGTGTTTTGTGATCACGGGCACGCCGGGCCGCAGCGCTCCGTCCGTGTAGGTCCAGGTCGTCGTTGCGCGACCGGTCGCACAGCAGGTCGCATCGTCGGGCCCGTAGAAGTCTTCGTGTGCGGTGATCTTCCCGGGCGCGATCGCGATCGTGAGAATCGTCGGCAGCACTTCGTGGGGCTGCACCTGGGGCGTCACGATGCCAACCACGGACAACCGGCCACCGCGACCGCTGAAGATGACCCACGAGTAGAGCAGTGCACCGTCGGCGGTACCGCCGCCGTTGTTGCAGTCGACGTTGAGTCCCGCCCCATCTTCCCCGCCACCGGCGAGATCACCGAAGACGACCGCTTCCCAGCCGCTGTCGACCGTGACGCCTCGCTTGCCATAGAAGGAATCTCGCGACCACCGGCGCGGGATCGGCGTAACGAAAGCCCTGCCGTGATGAAGGCGAATCGGCTTTGAGGCGTCGCAGGCCGCGCCGGGGAGCGTGACGCTGGCCCAATCGACCTTGTGGATATCGAACGCCGACGCCGCCACCGCCGGTCGGCTGCGCTCGGCGCCAAACCCGGTTGCGGCACTGCTCAGCAGGATTGCTCCAACCACCACGCACAACCATCGAAGTCGTGACATCCAAGTGATGCTGACAGACCGAGACGACCTCACCTCCGCACCACCAGCGCGACCCCGATCACGAGCAGCACCAGCCCGACGATGCGGTGCAGCGCGATCGGCTGGCGGGCGATCCCCAGCAGGCCGAAGCGGTCGATCGCGACCGAGACCGCAAGCTGGCCGGTGATCACCGCCGCCGTGAGGCCGCTGGCGCCGAGCGTGCGCACGGTGAGGATCGCGACGGTCACGTAGGTCGCTCCCAACAGGCCCCCGATCAGGGCCCACCAGGGCACGTGCGCGACATTGCCGAGGGTGCCGAGGCCCTGGCGCGAAAAGGCGGCAATCGTCACCAGCGCGACGGTGCCGACGATGAAGGAGAAGCTCGCCGCCTGCAGGCTGCCCACCGAACGCCCAAGGCGGGCGTTGATCGGTGCCTGCATCCCCACCAGCACGCCGGCGCCGGCGGTCAACGCCACCGCCAGCCCGCGGCTCACTTCGCCTCCAGCCAGTTGCGCCCCACGCCGATCTCCACCGCCATCGGGGGCTCCAGATCCCACACGCCCACCATCTCGCGCCCGATCAGCTCGCGCGCCACGGGGACGTCGTCGGGGGAGGCTTCGAACAACAGCTCGTCGTGGATCGTGAGGATCAGGCAGGCATCCAAGCCGGAGACCTCCAGCGCCCGGTGACAGCGCACCATCGCCAGCTTGATGATGTCGGCGGCGGTGCCCTGCACGACGGTGTTGACCGCGAGCCGTTCGCCGAGCGAACGCACCTGGTAGTTGCGCGCGCGCAGCTCGGGGATCTGGCGGCGGCGACCCCACAGCGTGGTGACGTGCCCCTCCTCCTTGGCTCGCTCGATCGTCTCCTGCATGAACTCGGCGACGCGCGGGAAGCGCGCGAGGTAGGCGTCGATGAACTCCTTCGCCTCCTCGCGGGGAATGTTGAGGCGATCGGCGAGGCCGTAGTCGGAGAGCCCGTAGACGATCCCGTAGTTGATCATCTTCGACTTCGCGCGCATCCCGGGGTCGATCTGCTCGGGGGCCACCTGGAACACCTGTGAGGCGGTGGCGGTGTGCACGTCTTCGCCGCGCGCGAAGATCTCCTTCAGCACCGGCTCCTGGGCCGCATTGGCGAGCACCCGCAGCTCGATCTGCGAGTAGTCGGCGGAGATCAGCACGCGCCCCTCCTCGGCCTCGAAGCAGCCGCGGATCTCGCGCCCGAGCGCGGTGCGGATCGGGACGTTCTGCATGTTGGGGTTGGTGCTTGACAGGCGCCCCGTCTGGGCGACCGCCTGCAGGAAGGTGGTGTGAATGCGCGAGCGCTCGTCGGCCTGCGCGGGGAGCACGTCGAAGTAGGTCTTGATCAGCGTCGAGAGCTCCCGCCAGCGCTCGATCTTGGGCACGATCACGTGCTCGGAGCGGATCGCCTGCAGCACGCGCGCGTCGGTGGAGTAGCCGATCTTGCCGCGCCGCTTGCGCGAGAGGCCGAGCTTCTCGAACAGGATCTCCCCCAGCTGCTGGGGCGAGGCGATCAGGAACTCCTCGTCGGCGAGCGCGAAGATTTCCTGTTCCAGCTCGGCGATCTCATCGCGCACGCGCGCGGCCACCTCCTGCAGACGCGGCACGTTGAGGCGCACTCCGACGAGCTCCACCGCGCGCAGCACCCCCACCAGGGGCAACTCGATGTCGCGCATCAACCCTCCCAGGCCGCGCTCCGCGATCTGCTCGCGCTGCCACGCCGCCAGCGCCCCCACCAGCAGCGCCTCGCCGGCCGCGGCGTCCTCCACGTCGGCGGCGAGCCCCCGCTCCTCGCACAGCTCCGCGAACGGGTAGCCGCGCCGCGCGGGCTCGAGCAGGTAGGCACCCAGGAGGGTGTCGTGGACGAGGCCCGGCGGCACCTGCCCGAGCGCCTTTGCGTCGTGCACGACCACCGGCAGCTCCCCACACGCGGCGGCGACCTCCTCGGCGCTCTCGCAGTCGCCGCACAGCACCTCCGGCAGCCGGGCCGCCTGCTCTCCCCGCCCCGCGCGGGCGGGATCGGAGTCCCGCTTGGGGGCGGCCCCGGCGCTCCCCCTCGCGGGAGTCGGCGTGACCGCGAAGCGCCACCCGGCGCCCTCCGCGAACAGCGCACCCTCGGGCGTCGCGGGGGGGCGCACCGAGACGCCCAGCTCCGGCTGTTCGCCGGTGGTGGAAGCAGCGGCGGCGAGCGCGGGGATGTCGGCGGGGCTCCCAGCGCTTACGCGCCCGGCGAGCCGCATCTCCGTAGCGCCCATCGGCACCGCCTGTTCGGTCTCGCCGAGCGCCTCCTCCAGGCGGCGCAGCGGGTCGCGCAGCTCGTACTCGCGGAACACCTCGCGCAGGCGCGAGCGGTCGGGCTCGCGCGCGGCCTCGGCGGTCGGGTCGAAGTCGAGCGGGACGCCGCGATCGACGGTGGCAAGCCGCTTGGAGATGCGCGCGTCCTCGGCGTGCGCCGTCAGGTTCTGTTTGCGCTTGGCGCCGCTGATGTCGGGGATGTGCGCGAGCACCTCCTCCAGCGGTCCGTAGCGCTGGATCAGGTCGGAGGCGGTCTTGTCGCCGATCCCGGGGATTCCCGGGATGTTGTCGGAGGTGTCGCCCTTCAGTCCGTAGAAGTCGGGGATCAGCTCGGGGGGGATGCCGTAGCGGTCGATCACCGCCTGGCGGTCGTACAGCTTGGTGTCGGTGATCCCGCGCGCCGTGGCCATCACCTCGACGAGGCCCCGCTCGTCGATCAGCTGAAAGACGTCGCGGTCGCCCGTGACGATCGTCACGGGGACGGGCGGCTCGGCGCCCGCGGCGCGCTCGGCGAGCGTGGCGATCACGTCGTCGGCCTCGTACCCCTCCACCTTCACGTTGCTGTAGCCGAACGCCTCCACCAACGGTTCCATCGCCGGCCACTGCTGCTTGAGCAGGTCCGGGCGCGAGCGCCGCTGCGCCTTGTACTCGGGGAACAGCTCGGTGCGCCCCGAGGTGCCGGCGTCCCACGCGACCACGGTCGGGCAGACGCCGTACTCGGTGACGATCTTCACGAGCATCGAGGCAAACCCGAAGATCGCGTTGGTCGGCACCCCCGTCGAGGTGGCGATCGACTCGGGCAGCGCGAAGAAGGCCCGGTAGACGAGTGAGGGACCGTCGATCAGGAAGAGGCGGCGCTCTGCCTCCTCGCCGTTGGCCGCTGCACTCATCCCCGAGCACTTTACGCCAGGCCGCACCGTCACCCCCAAGCCCTCTGACAGACCGGACACGGACCGACACACGAGCCCCTCCCCCTCCTCTGCAAGTCCTCACGGTGGGATGGCGCCCGCCGCCGAGCAATAACATGGCAGCGTCCCTCGAACCAGGAGCCACCTCCGTGAGCATCACCCCAAGCGCGCAGTACCGACTGACGATCCGCGTCCGGCTGGACGACACCGCCCCCGGCGCCGTCGGGCTCCTGACCGGCGCGGTCGGCGATGCCGGCGGCGTGGTGGTGGGGGTCGATCTGGTCGAGGCCGACGCGAGCGCCAGCATCAGAGACATCGTGGTGGACGCGGCCAACCGCGAACACTGGGGCAGGATCCTCGAGGGGATCGAGGCGATCGAAGGCGTCGAGGTGGTGGATACGATCGACCGCACCTTCCTGCTGCACGTGGGCGGCAAGATCGAACAGCGCAACAAGCACTCGCTGAAGACGCGCGACGACCTCTCGATGGTGTACACCCCGGGCGTGGCGCGCGTGTGCATCGCGATCCGCGACGACCCGGCCAAGGCGGCGCAGTACACGATCAAGCGCAACACCGTGGCGGTCGTCTCCGACGGTACCGCGGTGCTCGGCCTGGGCGACATCGGCCCGGCGGCGGCGATGCCGGTGATGGAGGGCAAGGCGTGCCTGTTCAAGGAGTTCGCGGGCGTCGATGCGTTCCCGATCTGCCTCGACACCAAGGACCCCGACGAGATCGTGCACACGGTGAAGCTGATGGCCCCCGGCTTCGGGGGGATCAACCTCGAGGACATCTCCGCGCCGCGCTGCTTCGAGATCGAGGAGCGCCTCCAGCGGGAGCTCGACATCCCCGTGTTCCACGACGACCAGCACGGTACCGCGGTGGTGGTGATGGCCGCGCTGCTGAACGCCGTGAAGCTCACCGGCCGGCGCCTGGAGGAGTTGCGCGTGCTGGTGATCGGCCTCGGCGCGGCGGGGATCGCGGTCACCAAGATCATGCGCGAGGCGGGCGTGCATCACATCATCGGCGCCGACTCCAAAGGGGCGCTGCACGTGCGCCGCGAGGACTACCTCGACGGCACGATGAATCAAGTGAAGCGGTGGTTTGCGCAGGTGACCAACCCTGAGTGCCTCGCCGGCGCCCCAGCGGACGTGATCGACGGCGCCGACCTCTTGATCGGGGTCTCCGGCGCGCGCGCCCTGCCGGCGGAGGCGCTCGCAAAGATGAACGACGACGCGATGGTGTTCGCGATGGCCAACCCCAACCCCGAGGTGATCCCCGAGGAGGCGGCGCCGTACGTGAGGATCATGGCGACCGGCCGCTCGGACTACCCCAACCAGATCAACAACGTGCTGTGCTTCCCGGGGATCTTCCGCGGCGCGCTGGACGTGCGCGCGCCGGCGATAACCGAGGCGATGAAGATGGCCGCCGCTCGCGCGATCGCCGAGATCGTCCCCGAGGAGGAGCTGCGCGAGGACTACATCATCCCCTCGGTCTTCAACCGCGACGTCGCACCGGCGGTGGCGGCGGCCGTGGCCGAGCAGGCCCGCGCCAGCGGCATGGCGCTCGCCGGCCAGGAGGTGGGCTTCGCCCAGTCCGACACCCACACGGGGGCCCCCGCCCCAGCGTGAGGCGATGCGGGTCACGCTCACCGGCGCGACGGGCCTGATCGGGACCACGCTCGTCGCGGCGCTGGTGGGGGACGGCGCGGAGGTCACCGTGCTCTCGCGCAACCCCGAGCGGGCCGCCGCGCGGTTGGGCGTGCCGGCGGTGGGCTGGGACCCGCTGAGCGAGCCGGCACCGAAGCAGGCGCTCGAAGGTCGCGACGCGGTGGTGCACCTGGCGGGCGAGAACGTCGCGCAGCGTTGGAGCGCGAGCGCCAAGCGGGCGATCCGCGAGAGCCGCACGATCGGCACGCGCCACCTGGTGGAGGGGCTGAGCGCATGCGCCTCGGAAGGCGACCGGCCGGCGGTGCTGGTGAGCGGTTCGGCGATCGGCTACTACGGCCCCCACGGCGAGGAGCCCCTCGACGAGGAGGCGCCGCCGGGAGGGGACTTCCTCGCGCAGGTGTGCATCGCCTGGGAGACGCAGGCTCGTGCTGCGCTGCAGCTGGGGATGCGCGCCGTGCAGGTGCGCACCGGTGTGGTGCTGGACCCCCGCGGAGGCGCGCTGGCGAAGATGCTGCCCCCCTTCCGGATGGGCGTCGGCGGGCCGGTGGCGGGGGGCGCCCAGTACGTGTCGTGGATCCACGTGGACGATCTGGTGGGGGTGATACGCGCGGCCTTGAGCGACGAGCGCTGGGCAGGCCCGGTCAACGGGACGGCTCCCGAGCCGGTCACCAACAGGGAGCTCTCACACGCGCTGGGGCACGCGCTGCGCCGCCCCGCGCTGCTGCCGGTGCCGGGGGTGGCACTGGCGCTGCTGTACGGGGAGATGGCGCAGATCGTCACCACCGGCGCGCGCGTGCTGCCCGCGAAGCCGCTGATGTTGGGCTACGAGTTCCGCCACCCCCACCTCGAGGAGGCGTTGGGGGCAGCGCTGAACCCGACCTGAACCTGAACCCACACCGATCCCGGGGTCGCACCGGCACCGGATGCTCAGCCCGTTATCGGCGGATTCAGGCTGAAACAGTCCGCCCCATGTCCCCGACGCCCGCCGCAAGCGGCGAGGATCGGCTCCGCTTCAGCTTTCCGGCGACAGCTGGAGCGCCCGGTAGAACACCAGCCGCCCCCCGTGCACGCGGTCCACTGCGTAGCGGGAGAAGGTGGTGTCGCCGTTGGGCAGCACCGAGTAGCGCCCGAGCACCGAAGCTCGGTCTTTGATCCCAAAGAACTTGTGGATGACGGTCTCGCGATCGTTGCCGTGGCGCCCGGCACGATGGATCGCCAGCAGCACGGCGCTCATCGCCTCGTACCCGTACAGCGCATAGGGCCCGGCGGTGTGGTGGAAGCGCCGGCGGTATTCGGCGAGCACCCCCCGCGCGGGCGACGGGTAGAGCGAGAGCGCCAGCAGCGGCGAGGTGAGGTAGGTGTGCGCCGCCGCCGAGCCGATCTGCGCGGCGAACGAAGGTTCGGCGAGGCTGCTCGGACCCAGCAGGCGCAGGTGGGGCGCAGCGGCGTGCAGCTGCTGCCACAGCGCGATCGCGCCGGAGTCCGGGTTGCCGCTGAAGAACACCGCGCGGGCGCCGCTTTCGAGCACCTTGTGGACCTCCCCGGAGAATTCCGTGCCGGCGGTCGTTTCGATCTGGTCTTCGCCGAGCACCGCGATCCCGGCTCGTTTGGCGTCTTCGGCGAAGATCGACGCGAGCGGCGCGTTGAAGGGGTCGAGGTCGTCGATCACATACACGCTCGGCAGGTGCAGCACGCGCATCAGCCGCACCTGGGCGGCGGCCTGCACCTCGTCGCCGGGCATCAGCCGCGCGAAGGTGCGCTGGCCGCTGGGGTAGAAGCGTTCCGGTTCGTCCTGGCCGGCGTCGAGCGATGAGGTGAGTCCGACGTAGGGGCTCGCAGGGCTCACCTGCAGGATGCCGGCGCCGTTGACGAACGACAGCGAGACGGCCGTGGCGGCGGAGTCGAGCTCGCCGATGTAGGCGATCGTGGAGGTATCCTGGGTGGCGACGCGGGCGTTGGAGGCGATGATCCCGGGATCGGCTTCCCCGGTCTTGGGGTTGGCGTCGTCGAGCGAGGCGTAGTCGATCTTGAAGCGCCCCACCCGCCCCCCAACCTGGGCGAGCGCGAGCTTCTCGCCGTTTTCGATCTGCAGCGAGTCGGCCGCCAGGGGGCCCTGCAAGGGGAGGCTGGAGTAGACGGTGAGCTGGCCGGGAAGCGTGACGGCGGTCGACACCCCAACCCCCCCGCAGCCGGTGAGCAGTGCGAGCAGAGCGGGCAGTACCAACAGCGCGAGCCCGGCTCGTACGAGACGGGACGCGGGCCCCAGAGGCCGGACGAGCCGCACGGGCAGCGCCAGCCCGGCTGGCGCAAGACGAAGCCGGCCGAGCCGCACGGGCCGCTCAGGCGCCGCTGCGACGGCGGCCGGGCAGGTAGCCGGCGGCGATCCGTACGCAGGCGCCCACCAGCATGATCAGGGCCGCGAGCATGAACGCGTCGAACCCCTTGGCGCCCAGCGCCCAGAGCACGATCCAGACGACCAGACCGGCTGTGATGGCTGTGATCAATCCCATCGTGCGCATCCTACCGGGCGGGTGGGCGGCGTGTCTCGTTACCGCTCCAACCCCATGGCCAGCTCGGCGACGAGCGTGCCGACCGCCGCGGCCGGATCCTCCGACTCGCCGGCGGCGCGCACCAGCCGCGAGCCCACGATCACCCCGTCGGCGCCGGCATCGGCAGCCTGGCGGGCTTGGGCGGGGGTGCTGATCCCAAAGCCCAGCGCCACCGGCACGGCAGTGGCGGCCTTGGCGCGGGCGACGACCTCTGCGAAGCGCTGGCCGAAACGGGGATGCTCGCCGGAGGCGAGTGTCTCCCGGCTTCGGTCGAGCGCCGCTCGCTCCCCGGTCGTCCCCACCACCGAGACGGTGTACAGAAACCCCCGCGCGCGAGCGCCGATTTCCGCCAGGCGCTCCGGCGGCGTGGTGGGCGCCACCAGCGGCACGAGCGCCACCCCGTGCGCGTCGCAGGCAGCGAGCACCTCGGTGGCCTCCTCGAAGGGCAGGTCGGGCACGATCAAACCGCTGGCGCCGGTGCGTGCCAGCCGCTCCACGAACGCCTCGGCCCCCGGCGCGAGCACCATGTTGGCGTAGCACATCAGCACCACCGGCACGCTCGGGGCGAGCGCACGCGCGACCTCCAGGACCCCGGCGAGACTGGCGCCGGCGGCAAGCGCACGCGTGGCGGCCTCGTGGATCACGGGGCCGTCGGCCAGCGGGTCGGAGTAGGGCACGCCCAGCTCGAGGATGTCGGCGCCGCCCTGCACGCACGCTTCCCCGATGCGGATCGAGTCGGCGAGCGTGGGAAAGCCGCCCATCAGGTAGGGCATCAGCGCTGGCCGAATCGGGGATGCGAGCGTAGCGAGTGTCTCCCTATTCGGTCGGCGCTCGCTCACCGCGCCGGCGAACGCGGCGCTGATGCGGTCGATGCCATGCGCGCCGGCATCTCGCTGCGCAACCCGCCCGCCGGAGCGCTTCAGCGCGGAGGCACCCTCCCCATCTCCAGCTCCGCCGACGCCTCCCGCACTCATGACAGCGCCAGCACCTCGGCGAGATCCTTGTCGCCACGGCCGGAGAGGCACACCAGATCGAGCTCGCCGTCGGGCTGGGCGAGCACCCAGGCGAGTGCGTGGGCGGTCTCCAGGGCCGGAATGATGCCCTCCAGGCGCGCCAGCTCTCCGAAGGCGGCGAGCGCCGCGCGGTCGGGGACGGCGACGTAGCGGGCGCGGCCGGTATCGCGCAGATGGGCGTGTTGGGGGCCAGTGCCTGGGTAGTCCAGGCCGGCGGATACCGAGTGCGCTTCGATGACCTGACCCTCCTCGTCCTGCATCACCGCCGAGAGCGCACCGTGCAGCACGCCCGCGCGGCCGCCCACCGTCAGCGGGGCGCCGTGGCGCGGCGTATCGATCCCCTCCCCCCCCGCCTCCACCCCGACCAGCTCGACCGTGGGGTCGTCGAGGAACGCGGTGAAGATCCCCAGCGCGTTGGACCCCCCGCCGACGCAGGCGATCACCCGCGCCGGCAGACGCCCCTCGCGCTCGTGCAGCTGCGCGCGCGCCTCGTCGCCGATCACCCGCTGCAGGTCGCGCACCAGTGCCGGGTAGGGCGCGGGGCCGACGACCGAGCCGATCACGTAGTGGGTGCTCGCCACGTTCCTCACCCAGTCGCGGATCGCCGCGGAGGTGGCCTCCTTGAGCGTGCGCGCGCCCGCGTCCACCTGGTGCACGGTGGCGCCGAGCAGCTCCATGCGTTGCACGTTGGGCCGCTGGCGGCGGGTGTCCTCGGCGCCCATGTAGATCTCGCACTCCATGTCCAGCAGCGCGCACACGGTGGCGGTCGCCACGCCGTGCTGCCCCGCCCCGGTCTCGGCGATGATCCGCCGCTTGCCCATCCGCCGCGCCAGCAGCGCCTGCCCGAGCGCGTTGTTGAGCTTGTGCGAGCCGGTGTGGTTGAGGTCCTCGCGCTTCAGGTACACCGGCCGCCCACAGCGCTCCGACAGCCGCCGCGCGAGGTACAGCGGCGTGGGCCGCCCACCGAAGTCGCGCAGCAGCCCGTCCAGCTCGGCGCGGTAGCCGGCGTCGTCGCGGGCCTGCACCCACGCCTGCTCGAGCTCCGCCAGCGCGGGCATCAGCGTCTCGGGGACATATTGCCCCCCATACCGTCCGAAGCGGTGCTCGATCGTGCTCATGCGGGCGAGGTTATCGGGGTGGTGGGGGTTGGGATGGTGCCTCCGCGCTGAAGCGCTCCGGCGGGCGGGGTCGCTTGCTGAGATTCCCCGTGCGCGGGAATCGACTCGCTCACGCTGGGGTGCCCACCGGCGCCGTCCCAACCGGCGCGGAGTCGCGTCGCACCGCGGCAAAGAACGCGCGCAGGCGCTCGGGGTCCTTGCGCCCCGGGGCCACCTCGGTGCCGCTGGCGGTGTCGAGCGCGAAGGGTCGCGCGCGATGCCCATGCGAGGAGGCCGCAAGGATCGCCTGGGCCGCGTTCTCGGGCCCGAGGCCGCCGCTGAGGATCAGCGGCACCTTGGAGCGCCGCGCGGCGAGCAGGCCCCAGTCGAACGCCTCCCCGGTGCCCCCGCGCAGCTCCTGCCTGCCCGGTACGGTCGAGCGGGCGTCGAGTAGGTGGAAGTCGGTGTGGAAGCGCTCCACGTCGCGCACCTCCCCGATGCTCTCCACCTGCACCGCCTTGATCACCTTTACCCCCGTGCGGTGTCCCACTTCAGCGCAGTACGCAGGCCCCTCGTCGCCGTGCAGCTGCAACATCGTCAGCCCCAGCTCGTCGCAGGCCTGCACCACGTCGTCGAGCGGCGCGTTGACGAACACCCCGCACAGCTCCACCTTGCGGCGTAGCGCCGAAACGATCCGCAGCGCCTCGCCGATCGAGCAGGCGCGCGGCGAGGGCTCGTAGAAGATCATCCCCACCGCCCACGCCCCCAGCTCGACCGCGAGCTCGGCGTCGTGCAGGCTGGTTATGCCGCAGACCTTGATCTGAGGAGCTGTGTCAGACATGCCCCAACGGTAGCGATTGGCACCGTCCAACCGTCACGGGCCTTGACGCCGAAGCGCCCGCGGGTGCGGGCGCTTCGATGAGTCGGCAGTCTGCTCCCTCGCCCACCGGGAGCGCAGCGCCTTATTCCGGCGTATTGGGGTTGGGGATCGAATTGGGTCGCTGGCCGAGCGCGACGGTGACGTTCTTCTTGGTGTAGCCACCGCTGCCCGACTCGCGCAGCAGTTCGAGCGTGACAGTGTCGCCAGGCTTCTTGGTGCCGATGTAGGAGGCGAGGCTTTCGTCGCTTGTCACCTTTTTGCCGTCCACGCCCACGATGATGTCGCCGCCGACGGAGATTTCGTTGCCGCCGACCTTCGCTTCGATGTTGCCGGCGCGGATGCCGGCTTTGGCGGCGGGGCTGCCAGCTTCGACTTTCTCGATCAGCGCGCCGCTCTTTACCGGTAGGTTGAGGCTGGAGAGCGAGCCGTCGACCGAGACCATCACGACGCCGAGATAGGCGGTCTGAACCGAGCCGTTCTTCTCGAGTTCGGGAAGCTCTGCCTTGGCGGTGTTGATCGGCACCGCGAAGCCGATCCCGATGTTGCCGTCGCTGCCGCCACCGCCGGTCTCGATCTGCGAGGTGATGCCGATCACCTGCCCTTTGGCGTTGAGCAGTGGCCCGCCCGAGTTGCCGGGGTTGATCGGCGCGTCGGTTTGCAGGACGTTGTCGATCGTGAAGCCGTTGGGAGCGGTGATTTCGCGCTGCAATGCGGAGATCACGCCGGTGGTGAGGGTACGGCTGAGGCCGAAGGGATTGCCGATCGCCACCACCGGTTCGCCGACCTGCACACCACTGGAGTCGCCGAGCGTGAGCGAGTGCAGGGTGAGACCTTCGGTCGGGATCTTCAGCACGGCGAGATCCTGGGAGGGGTTCTTGCCGACCACGTGCGCTTCGACGGTCTTCGAGTGTTCGAAGCTGACGGTCACCTTGCTCGCGTTCTCCACCACGTGCCAGTTGGTGAGCAGCGTGCCGTTGGCGTCGATCACGAACCCGGAGCCGGTGGCGGTGCCCTGCTGCGCGGTTTCGCCGAAGCCGAAGGGCGATTCGCTCTGGCGCACGATCGTCGAGGTCACCTTGACCACGCTGGGCGCTGTGCGTTCGTAGATTTCGTGAGCGCTCAACCCGCCACCACCGCCGCTCCTGGTGGGGATCGCCGTGGACGACGAGGCGGTGCTGGAGGTTGCCGGGGCCGCCGCCTGGACCTCGGTGACGGTTTTGCTGGAAGAGCTGAGGCTGCCGCTGGCGGCGAGCACCGCCACCACGACGCCACCCCCAATGAGGGCGGAGAGGAAGGGGATCGCAAAGAGACGTCTCATCGCAGCGCAAGGGCCGCGGTGGCCGGATCGACGGGAGGCGTGGGAAGCAGGCTCATGTGGGTCATGGGAACAGGATGATCGGTTGCGATGAAGGCGGTCTAAAGGTGAGCCGTGATGTCTCTAAAGCTTTTCAGCTCCCGCAACGCGCCCTCGGGGTCGGGTGAGCGCATCAAAGTCTCCCCCACCAACACCGCCCGCACGCCCCTCTGCTCCAAACGCCGCAACTGCTCGGCGGTGGCTATCCCCGACTCCGAAACCACGGCGACACCCTCGGGGATCTGCTCCAACAGCGTGAACGTGCGCTCGACGTCGACGCTGAAGTCGCGCAGGTCGCGGTTGTTGATCCCGATCAACCGTGCCCCCGCATCGTTCGCGCGCGTCAGCTCGACGCGATCGTGCACCTCGACGAGCGCGTCGAGACCCAGCTCCCTCGCCTGCTCGTGCAGATCGAGCAACGTCGGCTGGTCGAGCGCGGCCACGATCAACAGCACCGCGTCGGCGCCGGCCGCGCGGGCCTCGTGCAGCTGGTAGGAGTCGACGATGAAGTCCTTGCGCAGAATCGGCAGCGCGCAGGCGGCGCGAGCCTCGCGCAGATCCTCGAGCGAGCCGTCGAAGTGCGCGCCCTCGGTGAGGATCGAGACGGCGGCGGCGCCACCGCGCTCGTACGCGCCCACCACCTCGGTGACGTCGGGTCGCTCGCGCAGCGTCCCCGCGGAGGGCGAGCGGCGCTTGAACTCGGCGATCACGGAGATGCCGGGTCCGGCCAGGGCCGTATGGAGCGAGTGCTGCGCGGCCGAGACCTCGCGGCTGCCTTCGAGCTGGTCGATCGGCAGCTCGTGCTTGCGCCGCGCCACATCCTCGCGAGTGGTGCGCAAAATGCGCTCCAGTACCGTGGGAACGCTCTTGTCGGTGGCATCACCGCTCGTACTCGCGCAGTCGGCGTCGGGATCCGGACCCGTGCCAGGATCGCCGCTACTCACGTTGTCGCCTCGGCAGGCGCGTATCGGAGGGTGGCCTCCACGTAACTGTGCAGTGCGTGAGCGGCGCTGCCGTCGGCGAGCGCCGTGCGGGCCGCCTCAACACCTTCGGCGATCGAAGCGACCGCGCCGGCCGCGTAGATCGCGGCGCCGGCGTTGACCAGCGCGAGATCGGTACGTGGGCCGGGTTCGCCATCGAGGATCGCGCGCGTGACCACCGCGTTCTCTTCGGGAGTGCCGCCTGCCAGCGAGGGGTGTCCAGCGGTGCCATCGCCAAGCGCGGAACCGCCAGCGGCGTCCTGCTCGGAGGCAGGCGGGACGCGGTCGGGCGCCAGGCGGTCCGGCGCACCCGGAACAGGCTCGATTCCGAGCTCCTCTGGGGCGATCGTGTAACGGCGGATGTCGGAGCCATCGAGCTCGACGACCGTCGTGGGAGCCGAGCTCGACACCTCGTCCAATCCGTCCTCGCCACGCACGACCAGTGCGCGGCGAGAGCCCAGCAGCGCGAGCGCGCCGGCGATCGTCTCCAGGAAGCCGGGGTCGGAGACCCCGATCAGCTGCCGTGAGGCGCCCGCGGGGTTGGTGAGGGGGCCGAGCATGTTGAAGATCGTGCGCACCCCCAGCTCGTGGCGCACCGGGACGACGAAGCGGGTCGCGCGGTGGTGGGCGGGGGCGAACATGAAGCCGAAGCCGGCCTCCTCGATACAGCGGGCCACCCCCTCGGGAGCGAGGTCGATGCGCGCGCCGAGCGCCTCCAGGACATCGGCCGACCCGGAGGGACCGGTGGCGGAGCGGTTGCCGTGCTTTGCGACTGCGCAACCCGCCCCCGCGGCGATCAGCGCGGCTGTGGTGGAGACGTTGAACGTGCGTCGTCCCCCGCCGGTGCCGGCGGTGTCGAGCAGGTTCTCCTGCGCGCTCGGCACGTGTATGGCGAGCTCGCGCATCGTGCGTGCCATGCCCGCCAGCTCCTGCACCGTCTCCCCCTTTGTGCGCAGCGCGATCAGGAAGGCGGCGATCTGGGTCTCGGAGACATCGCCGTGCATGATCTGCGCGAGCACCTCGGCGGCCTGCGCTTCGCTCAGATCCCTGCGCGAAGCGAGCGTGTCGATCGCGCTAGTGAGGATCGGGTTGGGCATCAGCGCGCGGTCGTTTGCGGGGAGTCGTCGTGCGTCGGAGCGCGGCGGCCTGAACAGTCGTCGGGCATCAGAGCGCGGCGGACTAGGCAGTCGTCGGGCATCGGAGCGCGGCGGCCTGAGCAGTCGTCGGGCATCAGAATGTGGTGGTGTGCAAGGAGTCGTCGGGCACGTACAGGGCCGAGCCGGCAGCCCTCTCCGCCGCCGGCCAGTCGAGCCCGAGGAAGTTGGCAAGCAGATGCATACCCTCCTGGGTGAGCACCGACTCGGGGTGGAACTGCACGCCCTCGGCGGGCAGCTCGCGGTGGCGCAGCGCCATCAGCACGCCGTCGCCCTCGGCCGAGGCCTCCAGGCAGGCGGGCAGCTCGCGATCGACGATCAGAGAGTGATAGCGCCCCACTATCAGCGGCGAGGAGAGACCGGCGAAGATCGTGCGGCCGTCGTGCACGATCGTGGTCGCTTTGCCGTGCACGGGCGGGTGCAGTACCACACGACCCCCGAACGCCTGCGCGAGCGCCTGGTGGCCGAGGCACACGCCGAGCGTGGGTACGCCCGCCTCGGGCAGCCGGCGCACCGCCTCCAGCGTGATCCCCGCCTCATCGGGGGTACACGGACCCGGTGAGACAACGCAGCGCTCGTACCCGCCGGCGAGCAGGTCGTCAACGGTCGCGCGGTCGTTGCGCACGGTATGCACCTCGGCGCCGAGCTCGCCGAGGTATTGCACGAGGTTGTAGGTGAACGAGTCGTAGTTGTCGATGACGAGTACCTTCATCGGGTCTCCTCCTAAGCCCAGTCGGCCTGTTCGCAGGCCAGCGCAATCGCACGCATCGCCGCGGTGGACTTCGCGACCGACTCCTCGTACTCGTACGCCGGCTTGGCGTCGGCGACGGTGCCGCCGCCGGCCTGGATGTGGGCGACGCCATCCTTGACGACCACAGTGCGGATGTGGATCGCGGTGTCGAGGTCGCCGCCGTAGCTGAGATACCCAATCGCGCCCCCATACCCGCCCCGCTTGACCGGCTCGAGCTCGTCGATGATCTGCATCGCGCGCACCTTCGGCGCCCCCGAGAGAGTGCCGGCGGGGAGCACCGAGCGCAGCGCATCCATCGCGCCGACGTCCGCGCGCAGTGTGCCCGAGACCGAGGAGACGATGTGCATCACGTGGCTGTAGTACTCGATCTCCATCAGCTCGTCCACCGTGACGCTGCCGTACTCACACACCCGGCCGAGGTCGTTGCGCCCGAGATCGACCAGCATCACGTGCTCGGAGCGCTCCTTCTCATCGGCCAGCAGCTCGGCGGCGATCCGGCGATCATCCTCGGGAGAGGTGCCCCGCGGGCGGGTGCCGGCGATCGGCCGCGTCGAGACGTGGCGGCCATTGACCGTCAGCAGCGGCTCGGGGCTGGCACCCGCCACCTGGAAGTCGCCGAAGTCCAAGTAGTACATATAGGGTGAGGGGTTGATCGTACGCAGGCCCCGGTAGATCGAGAACGCATCGACCGGCACCGGCGCCGACCAGCGCTGGGAGGGGACGACCTGGAAGGCGTCACCGGCGTGGATGTAGCGCACGATCCGCTCGACCATGCCCTCAAACCGCGCGCGCGGCATGTTCGACTCAAAGCGCGGCGTCTCCCGCGGAGATTGGAACCCACCCACCCGCTCGCGGTGCGGGACCGGGCCGTCGAGCGCGCGCCGGATCTCGGCGATGCTCGCCGCCGCGTCCGCGTACCGGCCCGCGATCACGGCGTCGGTGTGCTGCATCCCCGCGTCCACCTGCACATTCGCGAGGATCGTGACGGCATGCTTGAGGTGGTCGAAAATCACCAGCACGTCGGAAAGCATCAGCGCCATGTCTGGCAGCCCCAGGGGATCCGCGTTCGACCCCCCCGCGGGCTCACCGAGCGGCTCGACCGTGCGCACTAGGTCGTAGCCGAAGAAGCCCACGGCGCCTCCTAGAAATGGAACCCCACCCAGCCCCGCCGCGTCCACCCGCGCGCCGCCCGTCCCCATACCCCTCGTGCCCGCGAGGTGGGAATCGCCACCGGCGTGTGGCATCTGGCGGAAGCCCGCAACGAGCTCGGCCGCCAGCGCATAGGGGTCGCCGGGGTCGCCCAACGACCAGCGCAGCACCGAGCGGGGGCGCACCCCGATGAACGACCAGCGCCCCACTCGCTGGCCCTGATCGGCGGACTCCAGCAGGAACGCCGGCTCGGAGGGCGCAAGCGCGCGCAGCTTCAGGAATGCCGAGACGGGTGTCTCGCAGTCGGCGATGAAACTGTGACGGAGCGGGATCAGCTCGCACGCCGCCCCGTCGCCGGCGGGCCCCGCCAGCGAGCGCACCTGCTCCAGCGTCGGCGCGATCGCCGGCTCCGCGGCCACCGAGGGGGAGCGGGTTCCGGGCAACCGCTCAGCGGCGGCGGGCATCGAGCACCCGCTCGGCGTTGGCGAGGGCGCGGCCGCGGCTGTGCAACAGCACGAGCAAGTGGTAGAGCACGTCGGCGGCCTCTTCGTCGACGCGCTCGTCGGACTCCTCGCGCGCCGCGCGTGCCACCTCCTCGGCCTCCTCCATCACCTTCGCGCCGATCCGCGGCGGATCGGCCAGCAGCTCGACGGTGTATGAGCCGGCGGGACGCTCGCGCGCGCGGGCGGCGAGGGTGCGCTCCAGCGCCGGCAGCGTCTCGTGCGGCGCCGGCGGTGCAAGCGCCCCCCGGTGAAAGCAGGTGCGCTCCCCTGTGTGGCACGCCGGGCCAGCCGGCTCGACCAGCGCGAGCAGCGTGTCGCCGTCGCAGTCCGCTCGTAGCGCGCGCACCGTCTGCGTGTTGCCGCTGGTCGCCCCCTTGTGCCACAGCTCCCCGCGCGAGCGGCTCCACAGGTGCAGCTCACCCGTTGCCCGCGTGCGGCGCAGCGCCTCCTCGTTCATGTAGGCGAGCATCAGCACCTCACCGCTGCCCCAATCCTGTACCACGCACGGCAGCAGCCCGCGCTCGTCGTAGCGCAGCTCCGCGTCGATCGGCTCCGTGGTGGGGGTGCTCATCCCGGAGATTGTAGGCGGCGCTTGAGTCCCCACAGCGACACCCGTCATCATTGTGGAGAATGTCATCGGTGCTGGAGCGCAGACTGATCGTCGTCACCGGCAAGGGGGGGGTTGGCAAGACGACCGTGTCGGCCGCGCTCGGCCTGCTCGGCGCACGGCGCGGACTGCGCACGATCGTGGTCGAGGTGACCGGCGGCGAGGCCGGTGGCGAAGCTGCTGGGACGGGTCGGCTGTCCGCGCTGCTGGGCCATCCGGAGCCGCCCCCCCACGGCGTCGAGACGCAGCTGCGCGAGCGGCTCTGGGGACTGGCGATCGACCGTGACCGCGTGCTCGCCGAGTGGCTGAGGGCAATCGGGGGGCGGGTGCCAGCGCGCGTGCTCACTTCCAGCTCGAGCTTTCAATACATGATCGCGGCGGCCCCCGGCGCGCGCGAGATGATCACGATGGTGAAGCTGTGGGAGCTCGCCGAGGGCCGGCGCCCAGGTGCCCGACGAGCACGGAACGGGAACGGGAGCACGGCCGCTGGCGCGAGCGCGGCCGCGAACGAGAGAGGCGCGAGCGGCGCAAGCGCGGCCGCGGATGAGAGAGGCGCGAGCATCGCCGAGAACGAGCGAGACGCAAGCGCGGCCGCGAACGAGCGAGGCGGCAGCACAGACGCGAACGGACGAGGAGCAAGCACGGCCGCCGGTGAGCGCGACTATGACCTGATCGTGTTCGACGCGCCTGCCACCGGCCACGCGCTGGCGATGTTGCGCTCGCCGCACACCTTCGGGACGTTGGCGCGCATGGGACCGGTCGCGCGCCAGGCCGGCCAGGTGCGCGAACTGCTCGAGGACCCCGCCCGGACCGCCTACGTGGCGGTGACGCAGGCCACCGAGATGGGCGTCACCGAGACCCTGGAGCTGCGCGCGGGCCTGCGCCGGGAGCTGGGTAGGGAGCTCGATTCGGTGATCGTGAACGGCACCCTTCCGCGGCGTTTCGAGGGCGAGGAGCTGCGGCGCATCGCGGCGTTGGGCGGCCGCTCCGCCGCCCGACGGGCGACACCGGCGAGGAATGGAGCCGGTGACGCCGACGATGCCGTGACCCGCTCTGCCGCGCGCGCCGCGCAGGCCGTGCACGAGCGCAGTCGCACCCAACAACGCCAAATCGCCCGCCTACGTCGCGGCGAAGGGCCACGGGACAGCGCGCAACCGATACTGAGGGTGCCCTTCCTGTTTAGCTCTGAGCTCGACCTCGGGGCGATTCAGCACATCGCCGATCGCCTGGCGCGCGGCCTGGAGTGAGGATTCAGGACTGCAACGCGGCGGAGATGCGCATGGCCGCGGCGGTCACGGTGGGGCCGAGGAGCTTGCGCAGATCGTCGAGCGTATAGTCGTCGGCTGGCACCGGAACGCCCACCGCGGCGATGACATCGCCATCGGGACCTTGCACCGGGGCCGCAATCGTGCGCACGCCGACGGCCAACTCTTCGTCGCCCAGCGCGATGCCCTCCTCGCGCACCTGCTGAAGCTCCGCGCGCAGCGCCTTCTTGCTGGCGATGCTCTTTGGCCCGCGTTTGGTCAGCTCCAGCTCACCGATCAGCCGCTCGCGCTCGCGGTCGGGTAGGTTGGCCAGCAGTACCTTGCCCATCGCGGTGCACTGTGCCGGCAGGTGGGCGCCCGCGCCGAGATCGAGGTCGACGGCGTGCTGCCCGCGGCGCCAGCCGCGGCGCCGGTCGACATAACGGATCTGGGTGCCGTCGAGCACAGCCAGCGAAGCGGTGCGGCCCGTCTGCTCGCGCAGTTCGCGCAAAGGCTCCCGGGCCTTGCCGCGCAGCGCCATCGAGTCCAGCACCGACATCCCCATGTCGGCGACCCGGGGCGCCAACCGATAGCGGCGCGCGTGGTCTTGCTCGAGGTAACCGAGCGCCACCAGCGTCGAGGCGTAGCGATGGGTGGTCGAGCGGCTCATGTTGAGCTCGTCGGCGAGCTTGGCGATGCCCAACACGGGCTTCTGCGCGCTGAAGCAGTTGAGGATCGCGAGACCCGCCTGCAGCGAGGAGGAGAACCGGCCTCGGCGCTCCTCCTCGAGCAGCTCCAAGCCCGCGCTGCTCGTCGCGTCGCTGTCGACAGATGTCGCTCGCCTGCTCATGCGCCCACCCCTCGGTGAGCACAAGCGCCGCCATTCCAAACCGGACGTCCGCCGAAGGAGCTGCGAGCCGGGCGCCGCATCCAGCGCCCGGCTCGCGGTCGAGCGATTCGAGCCCTCACCAGGATGGTGTGGGCCCCTCGAGAACGAAGCGCGCCACCCTTGGCGCCTACGGCCGGGCGTCGCGTAGGACGCCGCCTCACTTCCAGCCGAGGAGCCATGACCCGTAGGCTGACGTTTCCGTCCCCCATTGCGTGAGGGATCATCGCCGACCGCCAGGGCCCTCTCAATGCACAGGTGAAAATCTTCAAATCGACCATCCCCCTCGGAACCTGGGCAGCCGTTGTGGCTTGTACACGATTGGACACTATGTATATCAGTGTACAGGTTTGTGTTGGGGTTTGGCGGCACTGTACATCCAATGCGTAGCCATGCATGCCGACGCGCGATACGGCGTCTCCAGGGCAGCCGCGCGAGACCTTCGGCCTCGCGAGACCCTCTCTCTCAATCTTGCAGAACGATCGCCGCGCGCACGCGCGCCGCCAGGTATCCGGGCACAGCCACGATCGCCACCGCGACACTTGTAACGGCAACCAGGCTTCCGATCGCCACCAGCGCGCCAATCGAGGCCACAACGGGGAAGCCCGTCACGACGGCGAGCGCATGGCTCAACAGCAGTTGCCCGCAGAGCCCGAACAGGGCGCCGATCGAGCATCCCACGCCCAAGAGCAGCGTGCTCTCGACGAGCAGTGAGCGCCACAGCACCCCTTTGTCGAAGCCATCCACCTTCATGTCCGCCAGCAGCGGCCGCCGCTGCCAGATCATCGCTCCCATCGCGGTCGCCATCGCGAGGATTGCGGCGATCAACACAAGGCTCGTGATCTGGGTTACGCGCGAGAGCCCCTGCCGGCTGGTCGCGCGCAGACGCCGTTCGCGTTCGGAGCGAGTTTCCACGGTGAGGCCCGCCGCGCCCGCGGCGAGCGCGTGCCGAATCTCGCGGCGACCTTCGCGCGGCGCCACGCCCGGCCGCAACGAGATCGCATACGCGCTCACTTCCCCACCCGGCCAGGCACGGGTGTAGTCGCTCGAGCTCATCACGATCGCGCCGGGCGGCCAGCCGAAGTTGGTGCTCAACCCTGCCACGCGCAGGGCAATCGGCCGTGGCGTTGGGAGCGTGAAGGATTGGCCGATGTGCAGGTGCTGTTCGCTCGCAAGTCCCTGCGAGACGACCGCCCAGCCTCCGCGGCGCAGTCGTGCCGTCGCCGTCGCTGGATTCCCGCTCACCAGCTGGCCGGGCGGGATCGGATGTTCGACCGAAGGTGTGGGCGCCATCACCCACACCCGGCGCGCACCATCGTCCAGGAAGCCGGCATGTAGGAGACCGACGCTGCGAACGTCCGCCAAGCGCTCGATCACGGCCGCCTGGGATGGGCGAAACGCGGTGGTGGCCAGCACGTTCTGTGAGCCCGCCGCCGTCACCCACACCTCGGCGGGCGCGGCGAGGTCGTGGGCGGTGCGGTCGAGCCCGCGCTGGAGGTTGCGCTGCGCGCCCTCGACCGCCACGCTGCCGAAGACCGCGGTGGCGCCGGTCGCGGCGATCGCGAGCGTGCGCGACCAATTGGCCGTGGATCGGAGCTCGATCACCGCGAGGTGGGTGGCGGTGCTGCTGAGCGAGCGCTGCATCCGATCGACCACCCGTATACAGGCGCCAAGCAGCCACGGCAGCGCCAGCAGCAGTGCGATCACGAGGCTGACGATCCCCACGATCGCGGCACCTGGAGCGGCCAGCAGGGTGACGGCTGTGATCGTCCAGCACACCAACTCGCCCAGCACGACCTTCACGCCCGAGCTCGATCGGACGCGGGGGGGCGCCCCAGGCAGCCCGCGGGAGAGGATCGCCCCACGCAGTGAGATCAACACGCCGGCAAACGCGGCCAGCAGCCCGCCACACGTGGCGAACACGATGCTCTGCCAGGTGACGATGCGCTGCGCGTCGATCGGGAAGGCAAACGAGAGGTAGCCGGGATTCGAGCTGAACAGCACCGCCGAGAGCAGATCGCCCAGTGCCAGGCCCACCAGCGAGGCAAGCACGCCGAGCACGAGCGCATCGAACATCAGCACCTCGACGATCATCCGCCGGGAGTAGCCATCGAGGCGCAGGTCCGCGACGAAGTTGCGACGCTGAGACGCCGTGAGCATCAGCGCGTTGAGGGCGAACAGGAACCCCACGAGCACGCCGATCACCGAAAACAACTCCGCCGATTGATTGCTCGGCGCGGCCGCCTGGTTGAAGAGCGTTGTGCCGTAGTCTGCGGGCTGGACGTTCAGGCGCCCCGCGGCGAGGCGTTCGAGCTCCGTATGCACCTGGCGTTCATGCCCGGCCCGGGGGCGCACGAAGACGCCGGTGATACGGCCGGGCAGGCGCGCGAGCTGCTGGGCGTAGGCCAGCGGCGCAAACACGAAGCGGCTGTGCGCGAGGACGCCGAGGCCGCCTTCGAACAGCACAGCACCGACGAACACCCGTACGGCGCCGCCACCGATCTGCAGCTCCGCCGATTCCAGCGAGGAGAGGCCGACTGAGCCGGCAAGTTCGAGCGGCATCGCCAACGCCCGCTGGTGGTTGAGCTGGGCGGCGCTGAAGCGGCGCAACAGCGGCCCGCCGAGATGCGCCAAGCGCGCGTCGGTGCTGAGCAGTTCCACCGGCTGCTGCCCCGCCGGACCGATCAGATTGGCGCGCTCCTGGAGCACGGGGATCGCGGCCTGCACCCCGGGGAGGCGCTGTACATCGCCGAGCACACCCTGTGCGAATCCCTCTGGGCCGCGTGCGGCGAGCTGCAGGCGCATCGTCCCGATGACCCCGCTGACGAGCTGTCGCATCGAGCGGTCAGGGCTCGCGCCGACGATCTGGGAGGCGAACAACAGGGCCACCCCCACCGCGATCCCGAGAATCGCGAATAGCTCGTGCGCGAGTCTCGCCCGCAGACGAACGCGGTAGAGGAGGATTATGTTGCGCAGTCGCATCGCGGCGACCGTCAGGGGCCGGCGGCATCGAGCGATGCGAGCGCCGGCTCGGGCGTGTAGTCGAGGAGGTGGCCGTCACGCAGCGAGTGCACTCGATCGGCATACGCCACCGCCTGCGGATCGTGCGTGACGAGCACCGTCGCCACCTGGCGCTCGCGGCAGAGACCGGCCAGCAGCGAGAGTACCTCGCGGCTGCGTCGCGAGTCCAAGCTGCCGGTCGGCTCGTCGGCGATCACCAGCTTGGGATCCGTCGAGAGCGCCCGCGCGATCATCACTCGCTGGCGCTCGCCCATCGAGAGTTGGTCGGGGCGGTGGCGCAGGCGATCTCCCAACCCGAGTTGCTCCAGCAACGGACTCACGCGGCGGTGGGCCTCGCGCGGGGTGAGATCGGTCCCCAGCAGCTTCAGCGCGGCGTTGTCCAGCGCGCTCACGCCCGGGATCAGGTTGAGAGTCTGTCGCACAAACCCGAGCTCTCGCAGCCTGTACGTGGCACCCTCATGCTCCGAGAGCGTCGAAACCTCGCGCCCGCCCACGCTCACCGTCCCGCTGTCGGGGCGCAGCAGCGCGGCGATCAGCATCAACAGCGTCGTCTTGCCCGATCCGCTCGGGCCATACAGCGCGACCAGCTCGCCAGCCTCCACCGACATCGACACTCCATCCACGGCGCGCACGGGCTCGTCTTCGCCGACCCGGTAGTGCTTGACGAGATCGCGCAACTCGAGCATTACGCCCGTTGCCGCCTGCCGTGCAGCTGGATCACCCTGCCCGGCTGCAGTCGCACCGGCGGCGGCGTCGGCGACGCGGATGCACTGCTCAGACGACCCCCGGCGAGCGAGAAGATCCGATCGGCCCGCATCGCCGCGGGCATGTCGGGGACCGTCATCAACACGGCCATCGCTTCCTCGTCCACGAGCGAGTGCAAAAGCTCGGTCACTCGCTCGCGCTCGACGACGTCGAGGTTGGCGGTTGGATCGTCCACCAGCAGCAGCCGCGGTGCCCGCGCGACCCCATGCGCAATCGCAATCAGCGCCCGCTCCCCGTCGCACAGGTCGCCCCACCACTGGCGCGTCTGCGCCGAGAGCCCGACCCGCTCGACCGCCGCCTCGGCACGCGCATATGCGTGGCGGCGACCATGCTCGGCCAACAGTGGCAGCGCCACGTAGTCGAGCATCCGCAGGTCGCTCCGCGGGCCCGCCCGCCGCACCCAGCCGATCCACTCCGACATCAATCGCGCGTGTTGGCGCTCGGAGATGTCGGCGAGGTCGACGCCACTGAAGAACACGCTGCCGCTATCCGGAACCTCCAGGCGGGCGGCAAGCTTCAGCAGTGTCGACTTGCCCGATCCGCGAGTACCCCAGATCGCTGTGAGCTCGCCCGCCCGTACATCAAGTGTCACCTCGCGGAGCACTCTCACCTCGGTGTCGCCCCGCCAGTAGCTCTTGCCGACGCCTTTGAGCGACAGCAGAGCGCCCATCCTCACCCCTCCTAACGGCGCTCGCTCGCGAACCGGTGGGCTGTGCTTTGCAGGCACTTCGTGTACAACATACTCAAACCGGTGGAAATTGTGCCGCGCGACTCATGGGGCGCTCACCCGCGGTCATCCAGCCCGTCGGGCCAGCGCAGGCGATGGCGCCGCCGCCGCGCGACGCTGCGCGGGCAGCCCGACCGTTCTGGTCGCGCGCTCGTATTCGACGTGCATCCCTTCCAGGGACTCCCGCACGCCCTGCAACCACGTCAGCCGCGCTTCCCAGAAGGAGAGCTCCGCATCGCGAATGTGCACCAGCACCAGCCCCGACCATCTGGTCGGCGCCGGGGGCCGCATTCGCTCGAAGGTGTGCTTGAGCTCCTGCACGCGCCCCAGGCAGATCAGCTCCTGCCCGTACACCAGCTCCACCAGTCGCGGCAGGTTGTGAGGCTGACAGAGGGCGACCTTCATGTGCAGCTCGTCGCGCAGGGGAGGCGCCGTGGAGGATCGGAGCAGCCACTCCTCGAAGTGCCGCACGCCGGCCGGCGTCGCTTCGAAGGAGCGCGAGTCCGCGCGCGAGCCCGGTGCCCGTCGCGAAGCGGCTCGCTGCAATTCAATACCCGCCTGCTGGTGCCTCACACCCCGCTGCCCGGCCGCCGCCGCGGCCGCCCCGCGCGCGCCCACCGCGGCGAGCTGCGGGCCCGCAGCTCTTCTTGCGGAGGAAAATTGCATCCCGGCCTGAGAAACCCCGTGTGTCCGCTCCGGCACCTGATCCTCGCCGATCGCTCGCACCAACCCGTCGCGCTCCAGGCGGGTGAGCGCCGAATAGACGTTGGAGTCGACAAAGCCCGCCGATGAGAGTCGCTGGCGTAGCTTCGCCGTTAAACGATGAGCGGGGCCGGGCTCCTCGATCACCAACCCCAGGACTGCGATCTTAGCTGACATCTCCCCGCCGGCCCCCTTTGACGACTAGCTCTGTGGTCCCTCGCTGCCGTAGGATAACGTTTCTCCCCACCCGAACAACACATTACATAAACCGTACACCAAACCGCGCCGCAATGCAGCTCTTGGACGAATGGTTCCGATATCTTGAGAATTAGTCTCCATCTCTGGACCGTATCGTCAATGCGTCCGGGAGCACCGGAACAGGCGGCGTCACATGAGGCCCGGGTGGGCGCCCCATGAGCTCCTCGCAAGCGGTTAGCCACCGCCTGCGACCTGGAGGGTGCAGCTCGCGGAATCGAAGCTATCCGATTCCCAAGCGATCGAGCAGACCCTCGTCGCGGCGCCAATCCCGGCGCACCCTCACCGATAGATCGAGGTGCACCCTACCGCCGAGCTCCCGTTCCAGCTCTCCGCGCGCGGCGCTGCCGATCGCCTTGATCATGCGCCCCCTCGCACCCACCACGATCGCCTGTTGGGAATCGCTCTCCACCCAGATCAGCGCCCGCATCCACGTCATGCCCTCGCGCACGAGCTCGATCTCTTCGACTACCACCTCCACCGCGTGGGGCAGCTCGTGGAAGGTGCGCCTGATCGCCGCCTCGCGGATCAACTCGGCCGCCAGCAGTCTTGGCGTCTGATCCGAGCGCGCGTCGGCTTCGAACAGGAAGGGGCCCCGCGGCAGCATCTGTTGCAGATGCGCCACCAGTTGGGCCACACCCTCCCCCGTACGAGCCGACACCGGGAACACCTCGCCGTCAAGGTCGAGGGCAGCGGCGCCCTGCAACGCCGCGAGCGTGGCTGCGCGGCTCAGGCGATCGACCTTATTGACGGCGATCGCCACCGGAGCAGAGCCCTGGAGCGTGCGCGCGATGAAGCGATCGCCCGGGCCCACCCCCTGCTCCCCGTTCAGCATCAGCAGCGCCGCGTCGGCGCCTTGCAGCTCCTCGCGCACCCGCTGTGCCATACGTGCCGTCAGGGCATCTCGCGGGCGCTGTACCCCCGGCAGATCCACCAGCACGATCTGGCTCTCGCCCTCGGTGTACACACCTCGGATCGCGCGGCGCGTCGTCTGCGCGCGGTCGGAGACGATCGCCACCTTGCCTCCCACTACCGCGTTGAGGAGCGTCGACTTGCCCACGTTCGGACGGCCCGCCAGCGCCACGATGCCAGCGCGAGTCATCGCCGCCCGACGGTCATGGGCCCGCCCGCCAACCAGCCCCACTCGCCGGCAGGGACTCCCACCGCAGCAGCTCCGCCTGCACCGCCAGCATCTCACCGTCGTCTCGCTCGTGGTCCATCCCCACCAGATGCAGCACCCCATGCACGATCGCCTCACACAGATCCTCCGTGTGGTCAGGGCAGATCACCACATCGCCCAGCTCCCTGGGCGTTCCATCCATCGGCATGGCTTCGTCCACGGGGAACGACAGCACGTCCGTCGGGCCGCGCTTGCCGCGATACTCCGCGTTCAGCTGAGCGATGCGGCCCGCGTCGACGAACTCGATCGCCACATGTCCCTCCTCGACCCCCGCCGACACGGCAGCAAGCGCACACAAGCGCCGCACCCGCGCCTCGGGCAGCGCACCAGTGCGGCCCGCCTCGTCGAACACCTCGACTTCGATCACGACCTACGCCCTGCGGCGATCCGCTGGACGGAGCTCCCGGGCATCGCGCCGGGAGTGCACGTCGTATGCCTCCACGATCCGCTGCACCAGCTTGTGACGGACGACGTCCTCTCCCCCGAAGCGCACGAACTCGATCCCCTCCACCGTTCCCAGCACCTCCCCCACCGCGATCAACCCCGACTGCTGCTCGGGTGGGAGGTCCATCTGGGTGACATCGCCAGTCACCACCATCCGCGAGCCGAAGCCCAGGCGCGTGAGGAACATCTTCATCTGCTCGGGCGTCGTGTTCTGTGCCTCGTCGAGGATCACGAAGGAGTCGTTGAGCGTTCTCCCGCGCATGAACGCGAGCGGCGCGATCTCGATCACGCCCCGCTCCAGGTGCTGGGTCACCTTCTCGGGGTCGAGCATGTCGTGCAGCGCGTCGAACAGCGGGCGCAGGTAGGGATCCACCTTCGCCATCAGGTCTCCTGGCAGGAATCCCAGCCGCTCGCCCGCCTCCACCGCCGGGCGCGTGAGAATGATGCGGTTGACTTCGTTGCGCGAGAGCGCCGCGGCCGCCATCGCGACCGCCAGGAAGGTCTTGCCCGTACCCGCCGGGCCCACCCCGAAGGTGATCGTGCGCTCGCGGATGCAGTCCACGTAGCGCTTCTGGTTGACGGTCTTCGGCGCAACCCGCAGCGAGCGGTGGCGCCACACCACGTCCTCCAACACCTTCGCCGGGGACTCGTGCGCGTCCAGCGCGCCGGTGACCGCGGCGATTGTGCCCGGCCCGATCTCGTGCCCTCGCGCGATCAGATCCGAGAGCTCCTTCACCACGCGCTCACCGGCGCGCGTCTCCCCCTCCGATCCGTCCAGCGTCAGCAGGTTGCCGCGCAGGAACACCCTGCACTCCAAGTGCCCCTCGAGTGTCCTGAGCACGACGTCCTGACTGCCAGCCAGCTCCGCGGCCACCTCGTCCGGCAGCTCGATCTGCGTCCTCATCCGTCGAGTGCTGCCCGCACCAGTCCCGAGACGCGCTTGCCGTCGGCGCGGCCGTCCACCGCCGCCATCGCCACCCCCATCGCGCGTCCCATGTCTCTGACCGACTCGGCTCCGCTGTCGCGCACCGCCCGCTCGACGATCTCCCGCAGCTCGGCTTCGGGCAGCTCCGCCGGCAGATACCCGGCGATCAGCTCCGCCTCGCCCTGCTCGCTCGCCGCCAGCTCCTCGCGTCCCGCCTCGCGGTAGGCCTCCGCCGCCTCCAGGCGCCGCTTGCGCTCGCGGCGCAGCACCGCCAGCTCGTCGCCTCCCCCGAGCTTGGCGTCCTTCTGCAGCTCCGAGAGCACCATCCTCAGCGCGCCCACGCGCTCTTTCTCCCCCGCCTTCATGGCGGTGGCCAGATCGCTCTTCAGCTGCTCTTCGATGCTCACCTGTGGGGCCAAGGATAGCCGCGCGGACGGGTGCTGGAATCGGCGTGGCTCACACCGGCGTCACACGCAGGCCGTCGGCGTGCAGCTCCTCGACGCTGACCTCCACCAGTTCGCCCGCACGCGACGCGCCGGCTGGCAGGTAGCAGCGCGTGTAGTCGGCGGTGTACCCAGAGCACTGGGTCTGCGCGACCTTGTCCACCAGCACCCACTCGGTTGCGCCCAGCTTCCCCGCGCGATGGTGGCGCGAGCGCACCTCCGAGAGTCCCCGCAGCTCCCGCGAGCGACGCTTCTTCTCCTCTGGCGCCACCCTGTCGCCGAGCTCCTGCGCCGCGGTGCCGGGGCGCGGCGAGTAGGAGAACGCGTGCACCCTGCTGATCCCCGCCTCGCCTACCAACCCGAGCGTCCGCTCGAACGCCGCCTCGCCCTCGTTGGGGAAGCCGACGATGATGTCCGTGGTCACGTTGACCTCCGGCACCGCCTCCCGCAGCGACTCGATCGCCTGCATGTACTCCCGCGCGGTGTAGTGGCGTCCCATCGCTCTCAGCACCCCGTCGTCGCCCGACTGCATCGGCACGTGCAGATGCGGGCACACCTTTGGCTCCTCTCGCAGTGCCTCGATCAAAGAGTCGCGCACGTGGATCACCTCCACCGAGGAGAGCCTCACGCGCTCGACGCCCTCGACCTGGGCGGCCCTCACCATCAGCTCGCCTAGCTCCAGGCCCTCCCGCGGGTCGCGGTAGTCGCCCACGCTGATCCCGGTCATCACCACCTCCGGCTGGCCCTGCGCCACACGTGCCCGCACCTCCTCCAGTACCCCGGCGGCCGGGCGCGAACGGGCGGCTCCGCGCACGGTCGGGATGATGCAGTAGGCGCAGTGACAGTCGCACCCGTCCTGCACCTTCACGAAGCCGCGGGTGCGCGCCGCCGCGGAGCGGCCCTCCAGCGCAGGGAGCCGCGCGTCGGCATCATCCAGCGAGCGCGGGGGTTGCACACGACCCGCCGGCGATTGCCGTGCGCGGCCCACCAGCGGCTCGTGCTCCAGATCCACGCATCCTCCAAGCGCGCCCGCCATCGCCTGCGCCACATCCTCCGCCGTGCCCGTGAACGGGCGCACCGCCGCGTCGATTTCCGCAAACTTGGCTGCTCGCAGGTTCACCGCACAGCCGCCCACATACACCTCACGCGCACCGCTCTTCAACGAGCGGCGTACCGACTGGCGCGACTTCGCCTCCGCCTCGCCGGTGATGCAGCACGTGTTGATCACGTGCAGCTCCGCCTCCCCTTCGGGCGCCTCTTCGTGCCCCGCTTCCAGCAGGCGTCGGCGGGCCAGCATCGCGTCGGCGTGGGACACCTTGCAGCCCAGGAACTTCACGGCGAAGCGCATCGCCACGGCAGAGTAGCGCGACGCAGGGTCTTTGTTAGGCGGTGACACGCGTCAGCTCGCAACCGGCGAGGGCGAGGGCAGATACGCTCCGCTGCATGCCCAACGTGAACGACCCTCTCTTCGATGAGCCGCGCGAGCACCCCGGCTTCCGTTGCGGTCGCGCACGGCTTGGCCGCCAGGCCGGTAGCGAGCGTCTCGGGCTGAGCCTGTGGGAGCTGCCGGCCGGCGAAGCGGCCTACCCCTATCACCACCATCTCGCCGAGGAGGAGCTGGTGGTGGTCTTGGAGGGCGCACCGAGCCTGCGCACGCCTGAGGGCTGGCGCGAGCTGTCCGAGGGTGAGGTCGTCGCCTTTCCACGCGGGGAGCGGGGGGGCCACCAACTCGTCAACCGCAGCGCGGGCTTGGTGCGGTTCCTGGCGTTCAGCTCAAACGGCGAGCCGGACATCGTGATCTACCCCGACTCCGGCAAGCTCGGCGCATTTGAGCGGCTGCCGCAAGGCGGCGGGCTGTGGACGATGTTCCGCCTCTCAGACACCGTCGACTATCACGACGGGGAGCTGCCGCCCGGTGACGGGAGCACCCAGCGAATCGACCTATAGAAAAACCCCGCCGGAGCGGGGCTTTTCCTTAGCAGGTCGGTAAGCCGGATTCTGTCGTGAGCAGCCATCTATCTGAGCGGCCTACCTGGACCTCGGCGGGCAACCTGCAAACGGTCCGGTTTGGCCTTGCATCGGGTGGGGTTTGCCCAGCCGCCGCGTCACCGCGACGCTGGTGCGCTCTTACCGCACCATTTCACCCTTGCCCGCCAGCCGTTCACGTGGGACGGCCGGCGTCGGCGGTTTGTTTCTGTGGCACTTTCCCGCGGGTTTCCCCGGGTCGACAACTCGACCACCTTGCCCTGTGATGTCCGGACTTTCCTCGGAGGCCAACCTCCGCGGCTGCTTGACCTGCGTGTTCAACTTAGCGCGCCGGGGATCTGCTGTGAAGCCTCATGAGAGCCGCGTTGCGCAGTCAACGCACTCACCTTGGGATTCCTCCTCGGCGTCCATATAGGAAACCACTCTCCCGCCGCTCTGCATCTCGCCGCCGCAGAGAGGACATTGGGCCGTCTCCGACTCGCTCAGCGCCCGCCACGCGTCGGCAATCACATCGTCTAGCGTGAGAGCTTCCGTTCCGCTCCCTTTCGACGCTGCCGTGCGCAGGCGCGCCACGTGGTCCGCAGGCCCGAAGCCCACCGGCCCAAGGCGCTCGCGTCCGGGGAGACCGTGGGGAAGCCGCCGATGACCGCGCCGGCGCAGCAGCGTACCGCCCATCAGAGGCTCCTGAGCAATCCGACCACACGCCCCAGCACCTTGACCTCCTTACTGCGGATCGGCTCCATCGTCTCGTTCTCGGGCTGCAGGCGGATGTGATCGGGTTCCCGGAAGAACCGCTTCACCGTCGCCTCCTCGCCCAGCAGCGCCACGACAATCTCGCCTTCGCGCGCCGTCTCCTGTGGGCGCACCACCACGATGTCGCCTTCGATGATCCCCGCGTTCTTCATCGAGTCCCCGCGTATGCGCAAGAGATACTCGCCATCCCCACCCCCCGCGACCTCCGGGACGGAGATGTACTCCTCGATGTTCTCCTCCGCCAGCACCGGCTGGCCGGCCGCGACCGAGCCCACGAGCGGCAGGCCTTCGGAGCGAACGATTGAGCGGACGCTGTCAACAGCGTTGCCCACCGCCCGGTCGAGCAGCTCGATCGCTCGTGGCTTGGAGGGATCGCGACGCAACAGTCCGATCTTCTCCAGGTTTGCGAGATGAGCGTGCACGGTCGACGAGGAGGCCAGGCCCACCGCTTTACCGATGTCGCGCACGGTCGGGGGATAGCCGTACTTGGCGGAGTACTTGCCTATGAAGTCGAAGATCTCTTGCTGGCGCTTGGTCAGATCCATGATCTCTTGGTCCCTTGATTGGCTGGACGGAAGGGTTGAACGAACATGTGTTCGCACAGTAGCGCCGTCTGCGGACGGATGCAAGCCTCGACTGCTCCCCGTGGCCTCGCCGCCGCTCGCGCATCTCGCGTGCTCGGGCACCCGCCCCACTGATGACCACCGCGCTGGGAACTTTGCCAGACCAGGCCAGGCCGGCTGCCGAGTCCGAGCGCCACCGGCAAGAGCCGCGCCAGTCCGACCACCAAGGGCCTCGGGGCCGACCACCGGCGGGCGCCTGACGGGGCTATACTCGCCGCTCCCCGCGCCCGTGGCGGAATTGGTAGACGCGCAAGGTTGAGGGCCTTGTCATGTGTAAACATGGTGGTGGTTCGAGTCCACTCGGGCGCATAAAAATAGCTGCAAGCGATGGGTTTTGGGTGTTTGTGATCCGTTTGTGATTGCGTACAAGGCCGGTGTGGCACTAGTGGTGGACCGTCCGAACAATTTGCCGAACCTTCTCCGGCCAGCTCGACGACAAGAGTCCAGACCGGCCGGACCAGCAAACGAAGGCGGCACATCGACCTAATGGGCAAGGCCCACGGCAGCTACTCGCGAAGCAAACCCCGCGCGCCGCACGGGCACGCGCCTCGGCTCGCCCCACAGGGATCTATTTCATGGGGCGGCAAAGAGGGGCTCCAACCTGAGTAATCGGCATCTGTGGAGTAGGTACAGTGTGGCTTACATGCCCAGCCTGATACGCCTTCAGCCAGGGACGTTGTCGCGGCTCGTCGAGGAGGCCGGCCGCCACCACGAGACCATTGACGACACCGCCGACCGCATCCTGCGCGAACACCTGCCTGTGATTCGCGAGTCGAATAGCACGCTTGCAACTCTGAGCCGCCTCGCACAGCTGCGAGCTCGGATGAAGCCCGGCAAAGGAGCAGTCCGGAGCGTCTATGAAGCACGTCGGGAACTCGAACGACACCAATTTTGAGCAATACCGCAACCGCTGTGCTCGCAGCACTTGACCTGTCTATGTGATGCCGAGACTCGCCGCCAGCCGCCCCGGTCCGATGACCTGAAGATCGCCAGCGAGTAGTCCTTCGGGCATATGAGCACGGTTGGCACTACAGATCACATCTGCGTTGCGGGCAACCGCGGCAGCTACGAGGTGGACGTCGTAGGCGTCGAACTCTCCGGCGATGAGCCTCAATTGCCGAGGCAAGCCGTCGAGCAGGTCTTCCCGTGTGCGTCCGGTCAGCTCGTAAACGATCTCGCCGATCGGCCGATTGTGAAGCGATACCCGCGCCGGCAGCGCTCTTCCGATCGGAGATGGCTCGATCTTGCCACGGGTTGAACAACGGGGCGAAGTGATCGAGGAAAGCTTCGATCAGCTCCATGTCGTAGCTGACGCCGCCGAGCCCGTCGAGGGCGTTGCGTACGAACTCCATCCCGGCGATATCGCTCGTGCAGCCCTGGAGAAGTGTGCCGTCGGCGGCAAGCTCGAGCAGCTTGAAGTTGTAGCCCGTCGGCTTCCTCAGGGCGCCACAGAGCACCGTCGCGTCAAAGACGGCCAGCACTCAGGGATGGCGTCGCGCGAAGATCTCGGCCGCCAGTTCCTCATCCGACGGACTGGGTGCGTCCGCGGCGCGCTCGACCAACCTTGCCTTGAGCTCCGCAGCCCGGTCCTGCTTGACGCGGTCACGCTCGAACTGGTCGGCGGCCAGCCGCCAAGAGCCGCCCGGTGTCCGCTCGGCGCACACACGTCCGGTGTCAATCCATTTGTAGACCGCCTGCGGTGTGACGCCATAGCGCACTGCGACCTGAGCTGCGGAGAGCCACTCGGGCTCTACGCGTGCTCGATCGTTGACGTATCCTCGCCAGGCGCCGGCGAGACGAAGCGCTTTCATGCGAACATCGACATCGATCCGCTCGACATCAGCCGCGGCGTCAAGATGGCTGGCTAGAAGCGCAGCGAATGTCTGCGCTCGATCGTCGTCCTCGTCTGCGTCCTCGAATGCCTCGCGAAGATCGTCACGCCCAAGCAGCCCGGAGGCATCGAGAATCTTGACCGTCTCGATGACCTCGTCGTCAAAACCGCTGTAGAGGTCCAAGCGACGGCCGGCGCTCTCAAGGATCTCCGCAGCGAGGATCTTCAGCCGCGATGCGCGCTCCTCGCGTCCACTGGTGACCGTCATGCGCCAGAGAACGGCACGATCTGTCGGCGAAAGGATGCTCATGATCGACGATACCTCATCGACACAACTATAGAAAGTCTTGAAAAATTTTCAACCTACGTCCCGGAAGATGCGCCAATAGCCGGCCGAGCCACCGTCATCCGCAAACATCTCTGGCCTATAGTCCCGAGCGCCACACATCCGGCTCGCTCGCTACGTGCGTATTCGCGACTACCGGCTGCCAGGCCAACTGCTGCTGGACGCAAGCACGGTACACGCCATCCACCACCGCCCCAAGGCGATGACCACCTCTGTCCGCCCCAACCGTCCTAGCATTTGGATGCTAATGAGCGAGGCGTGGCGGTCTCTATCTACTCCGATCGTCCGGCCGCGCTGAAAGACTCTCGGCATGGCCGTTGGCCTCTATATCAACAGCTACCTGCTTGCAACGTCCGGGACGATCGACCTCTTCAAGGTCAGAGATGCGGCTCGCACCGCCGCGACGCGAGAGGCACTCCGCCAGCAACTCGGTGTCAACGTGTTTGTCATACAAGACGACGCCTTCACATACGCGAAACCGTTGGTCGACGGACGGACCCGAGCAGTTCCGTTGTCTCCGCCACGCGGGCTCGGGCTGTTCGCCGTTCGCGAGGCCCTCCTCGAGCATTGCATCTGTCAAGGCGCCTCAGAAGCCTGGCCGGGAAGAGCTGGTGAGCTGTATGCCAAGAACCTACTCGACCCAATCAGTGTTGATCGCTTTCAGCTCGATAGCGAGACAGGGCTACGACTCAGCGAGGAGGAGTTTCTGGCTGATGGCATCCTCCTTACAATCCGCCACAGGCGCTCTTGGAGAACTGCCGCGAGCCTCGCGGATCCCGAGGTGGCAGTCCGCGCACCGGGTCTCAGCGCAGTACGGATCGGCGGGGACGGGCCCGCGCGAGGCCGGATCGAGAAGCTCGCCGCAGGCAACGTGAAATTGATGGCGCGCGGCATCCCCTATGAAGCTCACGCGAGCAGCTACGCTCTCGCCGCGACAACGGCGCTCGTTGCATCTTGGCGAGGTACGGATGTCCTGAGGGCAGTACGGGTGGCCGCTGGTGACGTGATGCAAAACGGACGCGCAAACCCAGCTGCAATTCGGGACCGCTTCCTGGCAGCCGGTAAGGCGAGGAAAATGCTGGGCGAGTCGATTCCTATCGCGGGCACCGGCTCGATTAGCATTCCTTCTCAGGCAGTGGAAGTCCGGCTTGAGGTCGACTCGTGAGCAGCATTCCGGGCTGGCGCCTACGGCCTACGGTGCTTCATTTTGACCCGGCCAATCCTGCGCGCTGTGGTACACATCCTTATAAAGCACTCCGTACGCATGGTCCCTTCGACACATCAGGGATCGACCTGGGACCCGGCTCGATCCTTTTTGTTTTCCCCGACGCCCAACAAGCCTTGGCACACACACTGGCCGACTCGTTGTTGAACGGGACGGCGCGCTATCCCGGCTTCGAGAAGCTCTTTCGATTGCCGGTCGCGATGGGACAAGCGCTTACGCAATTGAGAGTCCCGACGGATCTTTGTGACAACGCAGTAGCGGCAAGTGCATATAAGGAGGCGATCCAGCAGTGGAACCGCGAACCGCGGGATCACCTTCCGGATGTCGCGATTGTGCTGGTCCCGCATTCGGAGCGCTTTCAGACTGATACCCCGTACTACGAGGCAAAGGCAGCCTTTGCGCACCTCGGTGTCCCAACGCAGATGGCAACGATCGAGCTGTTGGCCGACTCAAATCAGCTTCAGTGGTCGGTTGCTAATATCGCTTTGGCGACGTTCGCAAAGCTCGGTGGTATCCCCTGGTCTGTCGGTGCACCAAACGGAGACGCAGACCTCATAATCGGCATCGGCCGAGCCGATATCGGTCCCGAGCGTCGCCAGCACTTCGGTTACGCAATTTCGTTCGTCTCCAACGGCATCTAGAGCAATTGTCAAGAGTTGTGGATGAGAATGTGAAGTATCAGGCGGCGACCTTCTCGTCCGTTGTGGTGGTTTCGTCTTCGGTGACCTTGATGCCGTCCTTGAACTTCGCGCCGTCGAGGACGTCGGTGACGAGTTCGTGGCCGTTGAATCGTCGCCAGCGTTCCTGGGCGGCGTCCAAGAGCTTGTAGGCCATCGCGAGCGCGGCCTTCTTGGAGCCGGCGCCCTTGGTGACCTTGGTGCGCAGCTTCACGGTCGCGAAGCTGCTCTCGATCGGGTTCGTCGTCCGCAAATGCCGCCAGTGCTCGGCGGGGAAGTCATAGAACGTGGTGAGCGCGTCCCAGTCCTTCTCGAGCTTCGCGACGGCCTTCGGGTACTTGGCGTCGAACTCGCCACGGAAGCGCTCCAGCGCCTTTCGAGCGTCCGCTTGTGAGGGCGCCTCGGCCATCTCGTGCAGCAGCGTCTTGGCGCGGGGCTGCAGCCGCTTCGGGAGCGCGTCGAGTGCGTTCGCTGTCTTGTGCACCCAGCAGCGTTGCTCTCGGGTGGCGGGGAACACGTTTCGCCGCGCGGCCCACGCGCCGAGCGCGCCATCGCCGGTCATGAGCTTCGGCTCGTTCAGGCCGCGGTGGCGGAGATCGCGGAACACGGATGCCCACGAGTCTTCGCTCTCGCGGTAGCCGTCCTCGACGGCGAGCAGCTCCTTGCAGCCATCCTCGCGGACGCCGATCACGACCAGCAGACACAGCTTCGGGTCCTCCCCGAGGCGAACGCTGACGTTCACGCCGTCAACGAACAGGTAGGCGTAGCGGTGAAACCGCAGCTCCCGGGTAGCGAACGCAGCGTGCTCAGCCTGCCACTGCTCGGTAAGCCGCTGGATCGAGCTGGAAGACAGCCCCGACGCGTCCTCACCGAGCAGGTCCCTCAGCGCTGGCCCGAAGTCCCCGGTCGAGAGGCCATGCAGATACAGGATCGGCAACACCTCGGTCACCTTCGGCGACCGCCGGGCGTACGCCGGCAGGATCCGCGAGCTGAACCGCTTGCGCTCACCCCCCTCATCGACGCGCTTGTCGTTGACCCGCGGTGCGCGGACCGGGATCGTCCCCGACCCGACCGTTACGCGGCGCTCCCGCGCGCGACCATTACGGACAACCAGCCGCTTGCCGCCCTCATCGACCTCCTCCACGAACGAGCCGACGTACTCCTCAACCTCGGCCTCGAGCGCCATCGCGATCATCCGACGCGCGCCCTCCCGCGCGAGATCATCGAGCGTGACCCGACCCCGATCGTCCTCCCCAACGGGGAGCCTGCGAACATCTGACATTGGCGTGCCTTCCTGCCGGCCATCACCGGCATCGGTTCTTGATCAAACCGGGAAGGTACGCCGCCTTCCTCTTCATGTGCATCCACAACTTCTGGGTATAGCTCCGGCATCTATCGCCAGACACACTCCTTTACGCCGACGGTTGACGAGGGCGCGTACGAAGAACGTCTGCGGGAAGCCATTCGCGACGCTCTGAAGGCAGACCTCGATCAGGACCTCCGGAGGCTCGTCTTCCACTTGTCCTCTCGCGCCGGGACACGAGAGATCAAGGCCGCCCAAGACGCGCTGAGCTCTGCTGGCGTATCTGCCCCGATCGCGTTCCTACGTCTCGATGACTCATCGATGCACGATCTCGCCGATGTGGGAAGGGAAAATTTCGACCCCGTCAAGGGGACTGCTGCGAAGCTCGGGCGACGACGAGCGCTGCTACAGACAGAGGAGCTCTCAGCTACGGGGGCGCCTGATGGCCCTTTGCTCATCGAGCTCGATCGTCGCAGTACCGTCTCGGTCGATGATTTCGACGATCTCGTCGAGCAGGCGTTTAGGCTTGCACATGCCAACTGGCGAGGCTTCAACGCTCGATCAAAGCCCGCAACCCTCATTTACGGCGAGCAGCTCGCGCAACTCGTGGGACATCTACAAGACGTCGAGAGCTGGAACCCGCATCTACTTCCGCCAAACTTGAAATCGCGACCATGGTTCCTCTGAGCGCCTCCTCCCCAGAAGCTCTGCACCTCCTAGCCCACAGGGCCGGTTTGAGGGCACGAACTGAGGAGGACTGGTGGCACTCGCCTCTTGAGACCGCACTGGCCGCACAAAGCGCGGCTCGCCATTCGAGCGTACATCATGCTGAGGCCCGTGCCGCAGTTCAACGGCTTCAGCGCTGGTGTCACGCTCGAGAGCCGCGGCGCATTAGCGCCGACGTTGCTGCGCTAGCCCTGACGGCTAGTGCAGCAAGGGATCTCGCTCTCGGCTCTGGAGAGCTCGACCAGAGAGCAACAGCGGCGGTCGGTGATCTCGCAACTAGGACCGCATCGGTCGCGCCGGCGCTCCACCTTGCTCTCGCGGCATGGGCGCTGGATCGAATTGTGCCCGACCGCGGCGATACTCCGTGGCCTGAGATCCGCGAGCATCTCCAGCGAGCGGCTGACCATCGTGGCCTCGACACACCGTTGCGCGCGTTTACCTATGCGCTCGCGATGGAGGCTCCGGATCCCACCGAGCTCGCACGGGAACTGCTGGCGAATGCGCCCTCTAGCCCGGGGCTCGAGGACGCGCCTACGCTACTTTGGCTCCTGTCGGTGGCGGTGGAGCGTCTTAGCAGTCGACTTCCACCGACGGATAGCGGTGTAGCGGCTCTGGCTGAGCGACGTGCCGAGCTTGCGCACCGGCTCGCGCAAGAGCTCGATGAAAGTGCCTTTCTGGATCCTGAAGTTGCCAATCTGGGCGACCAGGGCGAGCTCGACCTGCGACCCGTCGTCTACATCTCGCCGCAAGATGCGTTGCTCATCGACATGAGCCTCGCATCAAGTGAGCCAGTGATGAGTTGGATGCGGTTCGAGGAGGCTGAGGCTCTATTCGGGCGACGCGAGCGTGCCGCCCGAAGCGTTTTCGCCCGGCGGTTCGGCATGCTGCTGTGGCTGATCGGCGCTTTGACGGCAACCGTCGTCGATACATCCTTGGGTTGGGCAAAAGCCGAACGTGACTTGTTCCTACCGGCGGCAGTCCTGGTCGTGGCCCTATTCGGGACAGCCGCAACGATGGCCCTCGATCGAGGGCAGCGTCCTGGGCGCACAGTAGCTGCCGGTCTGCTGACGATCACGGCCGCCCTGGTAGCGGGCGTGATGACGGTCAACCAAGCGCTGTCGCATCCGTTTCTTCCCGACGTCTCTGGTTTCGCAGCCGCCGCATTGGTCGGGAGGTTGTCCGAGGTCTCGTAGAACTTTGAGTGGCGGTTCTTCCGTCCCGTCCGTTGCCGTTGGCAGCGTTCTGGGCGAGTGAAGTCCATCCGAGACAGGAGGAACCGCCATGAAGAAGGTATCTGGCCCGCAGGTCGTCACGACCCCGAAGGCCGCTGAGAATCCGCTCCCACCGCGAATTCAGGAGGCGCTCGGCGAACTCGTCGGGGCGGCGAGGGAGGGCTTGCTCGCGCTGAGCGTCGGTATCGGGCTCGGTGTCGTGCATGAGTTGATGGAGGCCGAGGTCGACGAGGTCGTCGGGCCGAAGGGGAAGTGGAAGGCCGATCGGAGCGCGAAGCGTCATGGTCACGAGGACGGGTCGATGACCTTGGGTGGGCGCCGGGTACGGGTCAGCCGCCCCAGGATCCGCACGGCCGATGATGAGCACGAGCTGCCGGTCGAGACGTATGGGTATTTCGCTGATCGTGACCCGCTCACCAGAGCGGTGATGGATCGGTTGCTCGCCGGCGTCTCGACGCGTAAGTACGCTCGGGTTGGTGAACCGGTCGGTGAGGAGGTCGATCAGGCCAGCACATCGACGGGCAAGAGCTCGGTCTCGGAGCGGTTCGTGCAGCGGACACGGACCGCGCTGGGGGAGCTGATGGGCCGCCGCCTGGATGACGTGAGGTTGGCGGTGATGATGCTCGACGGGCTTCAGATCGGCGATCGCACCCATGTCGTCGCGCTCGGGATCAGCACCGAGGGCCACAAGATCCCGCTCGGATTGTGGGAGGGCTCGACCGAGAACGCAGCGCTCGCGCGGACGCTGCTCGCCGACCTCGTGGACCGAGGACTCGATCCCGAACAGGCGATCCTGTTCGTCATCGACGGTGGGAAGGCGCTGCACCGGGCGATCAAGGACGTATTCGGCGAGCACGCACTGGTGCATCGGTGTCACAGGCACAAGGAGCGAAATGTGTGCGACCTTCTCCCCGAACGTGACCGTCCCGCCATCCTGACCCGGATTCGCGGCGCCTGGGCGCTCAAGGACCCCGAGCTCGCCGAGCAGCGCCTTGAGCTCTTGGCCTCAGAGCTCGATCTGACCTGGCCTGACGCGGCCGCCTCGCTGCGTGAGGGTATGCCCGAGACGTTGACACTGATGCGACTCGGGATCGGTGGGCAGCTCGCAAAGACGCTGTGCTCGACGAATCCGTGCGAGAGCATGATCGAGATCGTCCGACACACCCAGCGAAACGTCAAGCGCTGGCAGGACGGCGACATGCGCAAGCGCTGGACCGCCGCCGGCATGCTCCAAGCCGAGCAGCAATTCCGACGAATCATCGGCTACCGCGACCTCGCCAAGCTCATCACCGCCATCGAACGACACACCACGCCCGACACCAACAAGAACATAGACCGCCAGGAGCAGACCGAACCCGTTACCGTTTAACCATCAACCCGTGAGGACCGCCGCCGAAGTTCCACGAGAATCCGGACATCCTCTTGGTCGGGGCCGCGGCCGCGTACGCACACGCCATTCTTTTCCCCGAGTCGCGCTCAGACCAAGCGATGTAAGACAACCTGGGTCGATGATGTCAGGCTATCTATCGAACCGATTCAAGCTTATGGAGAGCGCGACACCGTGCGTATACCTCACTGCGATGCCGACGAGCTCAGGCGTCTGTCGCCCTTGGTTCTCTGGCGTTCGTCGGCCGCAATTGCGGAGTGACCTTCACCAACTCAATCGGTGACCCGGCGGATGGCTCGCAGGGTAGACGATCATGCACAAGCTGGGGGTGAAGCGGCTCGTCTGTTGCTGGACGAAGGGATCGAGGCTGCGAACAACATCGCGGACCCTCTCACCAGTTCATTTGCGGACTCGTTCGTGGAGACGCTGAGCGCCGGAATGGCCACCGGGCGGCGGGGCTGGGTTCGCAACATCATGGACGGGACGGGCCGCCTCGCCCGCAACCTCAACGTTGAGGCTGAGCACGGACTCGTGGAGGTGATCCAGAATGCTGACGATCTTGGTGCGAGCTGCGTCCGATTTGTGCTTTCCGGGGGGCCGCCGCGCCAGCTGCTCGTGGTGCACAACGGTGCGCGTGTTCAGGGTCCGCACGTCCTGGCGATGACGCTCGCGCTCGTGTCGACGAAGGGCGCGGAGGCGATGAGCACTGGCAAGTTCGGTATCGGCCTGAAGACGTTGAACCGACTTGCTGACCGATTCGAGGTTCACAGCCCCCCATATGACTTTGCTATTGCCGACCAGCATCTCTCCCCCAGCGGCCAGCACGAGCCGCTCGAGGACATTTGGGATCCAGCGGCGGACGAGACGCTTCTGGCGTTGGCACTCCGCGCCGACTATCCAGACGATGGGCTCCGGTCGTGGCTGGAGTCGTTCCGGGCCGACTCGCTGCTGTTCCTGAGCAGCGTGCGCCGGCTTGAGCTCCGCCAAGAGAACGGTGTACTACAACTCGAGCGCGAACTCGCTGATGGCGGCGAGCGCCAGGTCACCCTCTCGATCGGTGACGAACAGGTGAGCGCAAGCGAGCGGACTCTGCGCGACCAGGACACCGGCCACACGTGGACACGACTCAGCGTCGAAAGGACGGTCCCTGACGGGCTTGAGCGCAGCGACAAGCTCACCCCACAACAGACGCCTCTCGCCGTGGCACATGGCAACGAGAGTGTGCAGGGACGCCTGTTCGCGGGGCTCCCGCTCGCGATCGGCGCCACGCTCCCGTTCTCCGCCAACGCCCAATTCGACACCGACGCGTCGCGCACGACGATGGTGCAAGAGCGCTGGAACGAGTGGGTCTTGGACGAGCTCGCATCACTCAGCGCCGCCGCGGCGCTACACCGACTCGCTGAGCAACCTGCCGAGAGCTGGACGGCGATCCCCCTTCGGGATGAGGTCGGCAATGTTACGGACCTATGGCTGCGCGAGCAACTGACCAGGCTCGTGAACCACATTCAGAACCGTGTGCGCAACGACGGTCGCATGCCGGGACGTGATGGACTCGCACCAATCCGGGCGTTCACAGCGGAGGTCGGGGAGCTGGAAGGACTTCTGGACGACTCTGACCTCAACGCACTCAGCACTGATCAAGAGCCGCTCGTCAGCCGGCTGCGCGACGGGGACGGCCGCTGGCGTGTGATCACCGACGAGCTGGAAGTCGCGGACCGTCTCTCGATTGCTGACGCTCTCACGATGCTCGACTGGTCTACAGATAGGCTCGGCACGCGTGAGCCCAAGTTTTTCCTGCGCCTGGCCGCGGTCGCGCTCGGTGCCGGGCTTGCTTCCGCTCTTGAGCGCGTGGCGTTCATAGCGCTGGCTGACGGTAGCCGGATAAGTCCGAGGCGTGCGACACAGGAGGGTCTGCTCTTGGTCATCGATCATGAGGGCGAGAGCCTCGGGCATAGGCTCGGCGTCGTCAGGCCACTCGCATCCGCTTTCGCAGCAGACACCGCCGACGGCAAAGCAGTCCGTGAGTATCTGACACGCGCGGCCGGGCTGAGGGCTCGACCTGCAACCGAGGACGCGCTACGGGCTCTTGCCCGCCGCGCGGTAGAGGAGCCGGTCTACTTGCAAGATGGCGTTTTGATCGCCCTACGCGAAGCACTGCGAGGCTTGAGCGATAGCGACCTTGAGAGTCTCGGACCCAAGATCGGACAGCGGATCCTCGTAGACGGCCGCGAGTACGAGCGTGGCCGTCAACGTGACGTCCAAGTGCGTCCCGCGCGTGCATACCTGCCGGGCGCCATCGACAGGGGCACGGGCACATGGGCTACCGCGGCACACCGCACCCCGGGTCTGCAATGGGTTCATCCACGCTACGCCCGCGATCTGCGGCGGGGACATCGACGGTCACCGCGCGCGGTACTTGACTTGGAGGCCGAGCGCACAGCGCGCACGACCGCGCAACAACAGCGACTCGGCGCGCGGAGCCTGTTCGGAGACCTTGGAGCCGAGACCGCTCCCCGCGTGCAAGCCTGCCGCACGGACCTCTCGCGATACGACCAGTCGGCCAAGCGCGTCTCTTTTGCGCAACTCACCAGACTCCAGCAAGAGGCGCTCTCCGGGCAAGCAGACGACGTCAATGGGCTCATCGACGATTACGAGTCGCCAGATCTGCAAGCTGTCTGTGAAGATATCGCCAAGACGAAGATCACCGAGGCACGGCCACGCGCCCAAGCACTGCTGAGTACGCTCAACCGGGCCTGGGGGCGTCTCTACGCAGCTCATCTGAACGCAGCAGCGGTAAACGCGTACTACAGCCTGAATCCTCTAGGTCCGGTGCCGGCGACTTGGCGTGCCCATGCCGCCGAGGTGCGCTGGATGACAAACGAGGCGCGTAGTCGCCGAGCGCCGAGAGAACTGGGCATCCGCACGCCAGGCTTCCTCGCCATGTTCGGCGAGGCACCTCAGTTCTACGCGCATGGCCTCGACGCATCCGACGCTAGAGCTCCCGCAGTGCAAGCTCTCGGCTTCGAGAGTGAGCCGAGAGCCACGACACTCGTGACGCGGCTAGAGGAGCTGCGGGCCGCAGATACTCAAGGCAAAGGTGTCGAGAGCGCCGCCGTATCTCCTGTATACGCGGCACTCGCGGCGGCCGCACCAGCCGCAAGCGCCCGCGGAGCCCGCCGCCACGTCGACAACATGCCCGTCCGAGAGGTCCAGCGACGCTTCCGCAAAGCCGGCGACGGCGGTCAGCGGAGCCTGTCAAGTCGGTTGAGACGCTTGGTCGTCGAATTTAGTGAGCAGCCTCCTCTGTGGTTGGCTTGTTGATCCACGCGGCGGTCGGTAGCTCGGGCGGCGTGGCGGCCGGCGGACGAACCGCTCGGGCGTCGCGGCGTAGGCGGCGTCGAGGACGCGCTGGCGTTCGGCGTGGAGCTCCTGGGCGCGGCCGTGGTGGACGGCGGCCGGGGTCATCAGGCCGATCCCGGAGTGGCGGTGCTGGTGGTTGTACCAGTCGAAGAACGTGCGGCAGAACGCGCGGGCCTGCTCGATGTTCTCGAAGCGGTCGGGGAACTCGGGCCGGTACTTCAGCGTCTTGAACTGCGCTTCGGAGTAGGGGTTGTCGGTCGAGGTGTAGGGCCGGCTGTGCGTCTCAGTACGCCGAGGTCGGCGAGCAGGAACGCGACCGGCTTGCTGCGCATCGAGCTGCCGCGGTCGGCGTGCACGGTCAGCTGCCCGGGCGGGATCTGCTGCTGCTCGGCGGCCTGGGCGATCAGCGCCTTGGCGAGCTGCGCGTTCTCGCGGTGCTGGACGGTCCAGCCGACGGCGTAGCGGCTGAACACGTCGAGGATCACGTAGAGGTAGAAGCACGTCCACTTCGCCGGCCCCTTCAGCTTGCTGATGTCCCACCACCAGACCTCGTTCGGGCGCTCGGCGAGCAGCTCCGGCCTGGCGTAGGCGGGGTGGGTGAGCTGGTCGCGGCGCTCCCGCACCCCGCCGTGGCGGGCCGCGAGCAGCCGGTACATCGTGCGCTCCGAGGCCAGGTAGCGGCCCTCGTCCAGCAGCGTCGCCCAGACCTGCGCCGGGGAGCTGTCGACGAACCGCTCCGAGTGCAAGCTCGGCGAGCACCGCCTCGCGCTCGGCCTCGGATGAGCGCCCGGGCCGGCGCCGGCCGCGGCCGCGCGCGGCCTGGGCTCGGGCGGGCGCCGGCGCCGGTAGATCGTCGCCGGCGCCGCGCCCAGCGCCCGGCACGCCGGCCGGGTCCCGACGATCGGGGTGAGTTCCTGGACGGTCTGCTCGATCATCGCTCGGTGCTCCCGTGCTCGGTCGCGCCCCTGGGCTCGAGCAGCTCGCCCAAGAGCGCGGAGACGTTTCCCTGCACCTCGATCACCTTGCGCGCCTTCGCCAGCTCCGCCTCGGCGCGCTCGCGCGGCGCCGCAGCCCCGCGTTCTCGGCCTCACGCGGATCGCCGGCTTGCGCCCCCGCGGCCGCGCGAGCGCCTCGAGCGCCCCGGCGTCGCGCTGCTTGCGCCACTCGCCAGATGCGACGAGTACAGGCCCTCGCGGCGCAACAGCGCGCCGATCTCACCCGGCTGCGTGCACGCCTCGGCCTCGCGCAGGATCCGCAGCTTGTACTCAGCCGTGAACCGCCGCCGCCGCGGCCCGCTCGACCAGCTCGGGGTCCGGGACCCCCGCCGGCGCGCCGCGCCCGGCGGCCGCTCCGTTGCGCTCGCCTACGGCTCGCTCCACTCCGCGGCCACCGGCCCCATCCTGCTCCAACTCCAACATCGTGTCGTGCTCCGTTCTCGCCCTCAAGACTCAGTAATTCCTTGATCATGAGCGTCTCACACGACATTGGCAGAGAGGGCAGGGACTCGTGCGCATCGAGGACGGCAGCTGGCGGCCTCCTTCCGAAGTCTTTATCGGACGCGCAATCTTCGGTGAGTACGCCAACTTCGTATCCGAGGATGCGGATCGCTTGTGGCTGATACTCGGCATGCGAAGGCCGGACTTGAAGGACTGCATGGCGACCTTGCACCAAGTCTGCGCCGAGAAGAGCGGCGACGAAGCGCAGGGACTCCTATGGGAGGTCTATCGCGAGCTTGTGGATCTTCTGCCAGATGCTCCCCGGGGAAGCTCAACGGCACTACGAAACCTGCCGGTGTGGACCGCGAGCGGTTGGAGCACCGGACGCCCCGTTTACGCGGTCCCGGACCCCGAGCTACAGGTTTCACTGTCTGAACACCTCAGCGTTTGGCAGCCCCCAGGGCCTCTGCAGACGATCGAAGCACTCATCGCGCCGCTTGGCTTTGAGCTACTCGCGGAGGACACATTCGAGCCGCTAGGAATCAGCACGGGCGCCCTCGCAGCAGGAAGCGCGCTCAAAGGGCGACTTCAGAGCGCTCTGTGCCACCTACAAGAGTGGCTGGCACTCCACGATCCGGAACTGCACGACCGTATTTCAAGCCTCGAGTGGGAGCAGCTGATCGCTGCCAGGGTCGCAGTGAACAAGCGACTACACGTCGAAATCCCCGTGCCCGATCGCGCGCCGATCCAGGTCGCCCGTAGCGCCCATGTTCAACGCTCCCCCAGGGTGCTGTTCGCATTTCGCGACCGGAGCGCGATGGAAAACAGCGAGGTGATGGGGGCACGACTGGCGTACATATTCGGCGCAGAGGACCGCGAGCTGGTCGTGCTTGAACACGGCTGGCTGAAGGCATTCGCCCGCGTCGACGCCGGCACAGAACTTAGCGGGATGCGACTGTCAACCCACGGAGCAAGCGGTGAGTCCGATGACGCAGAGCCCAGCGAGGCACCATCCCCGACGGCGATTGGCACTCTCCAAGCGGCGAGGGAAGCGACAAAAGCAACTCGAACCAACGTTCAGGCATCGAGCTCGCCGCCCGCCTCAGCGCCACTCATCACGCGCAAACTGAAGCGTCTGAACGACATCACGGCTGAGCTGGAGTGGGTCGTTCCAGGTGAAGACCTAGAGGAGCTCAAGCAGGGAGACGACGGAACCTCCAGGTCATCAAGCGGCCTGCGCCTCCCGGTTACACCAAATGCCCCCAGCTTCGCCCCAGCCACACCACTCGGACCGGCGTCGTGGACACCCGCAGAGCGAGAAACGTTGGGCTTCAAGCTACTCGCTCGAGAGCTCAAGCGCACGCGCGGACTCACCCTCAGTGACCTTCGAAAGCAGAGGCAGGTCGGAGCCGACGCTATCGACCAAAACGGTGTCTACTACGAGCTGAAGGTGAGTCTCGGCGCAGTTGAAGACAGCGTCTCCCTGACGCCTAGCGAGTTTGAGCGTGCGCGGCTTGAGGCAGCGAACTTCATCCTCGTCGTGATCTCTGGGATGGAGACCGGGTACAACACGCGCTTGAAGCTCATCCCCGATCCGCTGCGCAGCCTCAAATGGTGTCTCGGAACCGACATCCAGATCTATGGCATCCGCGCCGTTTAGCCCTCAGCCAGTTCCCGCGACCGCGTCGTAACAACAGTCGTCGAGCCTCCGACGCGGACATCCGGACCGGCGATCGAGCCGTACTCGTGACCCATCTCTGGCCCAAGTCATTTCGTCCGATGCGTACGATGCGTCCGCAAACCCGCACAAAACGGACGATCTGAACACGGGCGGACGTATCTTGCATCCGTGGACGAGGTTGAGGGTCTTGTCATGTGTAAACATGGTGGCGGTTCGAGTCCACTCGGGCGCATAGAAATAGCTGCAAATCGACTGCTATATGTAACCGTTCAGTGGGTTGGGGTTCAGGCGAGCAGTGGGGCTGGGTCGCCGCGGGCGTGGGCAGCGATCGCGTTGGTGAGGTAGGCGAATAGTGAGCGGCGCTGTAGGCGGCAGGTGGTGTGTGCTGAGAGCAAGCGGGCGGTCCGTAGCTCGCCGCCTTCGGACTGGCTGCCGAAGGAGAGCTTGTGGTAGATGACTGCCGAGCGTAGGGCGCGCTCGGCATGGTTGTTGGTCGGTTCGACGCCGAGGTGCTTGGCGAACGTCCATAGCGCTGGCCACGCTTTCAAGAGGTTGCGCGCCATCCCTCGGCAGTGGCGGTTGCGTGCACGTTTCGCCGCGTAGCAACGGATGACGGGCTTGTATTCGCGTTGCAGTCGCCGGACGGTGAGCTGGAGGGCACGGCGATCTTCTGTGTGCTTGAAGACCTCCGACGCCCAGAAGACGCGCTCGCATAGCTCAAGGCCCCGTTCACCGAACTCCTTCTCGTTGCCGAGGCTCTCGGCGTGAGCGGCGAAGTCCCGTTTCAGGTGAGCCCAGCAGAGCTGGCGGCGTTTGAGGGGCAGATGCGAGTAGGCCCACCAGCGGTCAGAGGTGACGATCGCCTTGGTGTCCGCGAGGAGCTCCTTGGCGTGATCCTCGTGACGGCCGGCGGCGACGTGCAGGTAGGCGTGGCGTTGATCGAACACGCCCCACAGCGCGCGACGCTCACCGGCGGTCCGCCAGCCGGTCTCATCCATGTTCACGGCATGAGCGCAACGCAGACGCTCGAGCAGATCGGCGTGCGGCCCTGAGAAGGCCTCGCTGGTGCGCGTGAGGATCGCGTCCACCGTGCCTGTGGAGATCCGCGAGCCGAACAGCTGCTCTGCCAGCTCGACCACATCACGGCGGGAGATGCGGTTGCGTACCGAGAGCGTTGCAATCGCAGCCTGAAAGCGCGGACCGAACGCGCTCGGGGTGATCTCCGCGGGCAACTGCCCGCGAGTGTGCTGACCACAGCCAGGGCACCGCAAGCGTTGCGCGCGGTGCTCAGTGACCTTGACCGTGATGGCCGGTAGCTCCTCAACCTGATGGCGCAGCGGATCACCGACCGGCACATGCCCAGCCTCACCGAACTGGTGCCCGCAGGAGCAGCGCTCGGGCCAGTGCTCAATCACATCATCCACCGCCCACGCCGGCAGCAGGGGGCGTCCCTTGCCCTCGTGGCCGAGCTGGGCTCCCCGACGGCGACCTGAAGGATCCTTGCCGCGCGGCGGGCCACTCGGCCCATCAGCGCTCGGTGGCTGCGAGCTGTTCTTCGAGGACCGATTCAGCCGGCGCTCAAGCTTCGCGATCCGCTCGTCCTGTCGTGCGACATGAGCCTCGAGCTGCCCAATCCGGCGATCCATCGCCAGAAGAACTTCAACGACAGCCTCACGGCCCTGGCCATAGATCGCCTCAGCCTCGACGCGCTCCACAGCCCCATATTCGACGAAACGGAGTTATGTCCCCCCAAGCGACTGAACGCTTACTGCTATATGGGTTGACATCGGGCTCCGCCTGTTCCGAAGGCTAGGCGCGCGACAACGTCCGCTGCGACCCACATCCGTTCGTAAATGCACGAAGGGGCCGCCCATTGGTCGGCGGTAGCTCTCGACAGCCTCCGATTGAAGCGGCTCGACTCCCAGCTGTATCAGGCGGTGCCCTCGACAGCGCGCAATCGTCGAGGATCAGGGGGAAGACCTCGCCAGATATCGCGGGTCTTCACCGTCGGCCACTGCTCGACGGGGAGGTTCGTGCTGAAGAGGGCAAGCGTCTCGCCGAGTCGGCTGGCCGAGGGGGCGATCACGCCGTGGCGGCCGAGCTGGTGGGCCGCGGCTCCGATCGCCTGGCAGCGATCGTATTCGCCGGGTTCCGAGAACATCTCTCCGTCGGCGAGCTCGACCGTCGTGCGTGCCTGTTGGGGGCGCAGGTCGAGGACGTTGTCGACCTGCACGTCACAGGTCAGCACCCGGCGCTCGATCACCGCCGCCGCGAGCTCGCCCGGCTGGTCGAGCTCGTCGTCGACGAGGTGCCGGTATGCCTCTGCCACGACGCTCTGGCGAGGCCTGCCGAGGTAGAGCACCTCGAAGGCCCTGCGCGCTCCCCACCGCCCGCCGGCCGCGCTTGGCCTCAGGTCGTCCCAGCGCAAGCCGCAGTGGCGTTCGAAGTCTCCACTCACCTCCACCGGTTCGAGGTCGGAGATAGCGGCGAGCAGTTCGCCGTGTCTCACATCGCCCCCGCGTTCATCCGCTCGATCGCGTCGAGCACCTCGTCGAACGCGCCCGCGGCGAGCAGGTCGATCGGGCGTCGCCCGCCGAGGCTCCGCTTGCGGCCGTGCAGCCAGATCTCCGCGCCCTCGCGCGTATACACCTCGCGCAGCTGCCTGGTCACGTAGTTCAGCTCCAGCAGCCGGTCCCTGGTCGGTCCTCGTGGCGCGCTCGCCCCAGCCGACCAATTGCGCACCTGCCTGTCGCCCACGCCCACCACAAGCGCCACGTCCGCAGCGCTGAGCCCACCGTCGTAGGTGTCCTTGACGATCCGCGCATAAACGGCATCACCTGCCGGCAGCTCATCGATCTCGCTATGCCTGGCCGCGCTGTGGGCCACGTTCGCTTCCTCCCTACCACGCGGAATGTCCCACATTGGGTTTCCGCTAGATTTCCTGTTTGATTTCCGCTAGGATAGCACTTCCAGATTCCGGAGAGCGCAAGATGTCGATGCCCGAACTACTGATCAGACCCTCCCACGGCGACCACCTCGTACTCGAAGACCTGCTCGCTCCCTCTCCCCTGAGCGTACGTCGCCCAATCGACCGGATCGTGCTCAGCGCCCACCACGCCGCCCACGACGAGCGCCTGCTCGAAGCCGCTCGCAAGTCCGGCGCGCCGCTGCTCGTCGACCCGCTTACTATGCTCCTACAGGATCCGGTCGACTCCGACGACCCCTGGGTTCGGCTCCTACCGTTCGGGCGCGCCGAGGCGCTGAGCGCAGAGGAACTCTCCTCCCCGTTCGTCCTCGACGAGATCGTGACACAGGTCGTCGAGTTCCAAGTCGAACGTGGCGCGACGACGATCATCCCGCCGTACTTCTACGCCGAGGGCCCGGACTCGCCGGCGTTCGCCGCCAGTCTCGCCGCGATCGGGCGCACTGCGCGACGGATGCGTGCCGACGGCGTCTCGCTGCCCCTTATGCCGCTGCTGTGCGCCCAACTGCGAGGCTTCACCACACGGCCCGGCTGGCAACGAGCACTGGACCGCTTCGCCGCCACGGCGATCGAGGTCGGGCCGCAAGCGATCGCGCTGTACCTCTCCCCGCTCGGGGACGGACGCGAGAGCTACGCCAAGCTGCTCCACGCACACCTCGCCGCGCGCCACCTACGCGCCGCCGGCGTCCCCACCATTGCCTGGCGCCAGGGCATCTACGGATCGGCGCTGGTCGCGGCCGGCCTTGACGGCTATGAGTGCGGCATGGGGGTCGGCGAGCGCGGCGACGTGCGCGGGTTCGTTGGCGCGCGCAAACCGCGCAAGCCAAACAGCGAGCCGCAGAGCGGCTTCGCCGCCAGCGGCATCTACATTCCCTCCCTGCGGCGCTCCGTGCCGCCAAAGGTCGCCCGCGTGCTGTTCGACGACGCACGTCTGCGCGGACGGGTCATCTGCGACTCGATCACCTGCTGTCCGCGGGGCGCCGACTCGATGCTCCAGTCCAAGGGGCGCGCCCACGCCGTGCGCTCACGCGCTCGCGAACTTGCCGAGCTCGCCGAGATGCCAAGCGAGAAGTGGCGGCTGAACCACATTGCCAAGCAAGCCGCCAGCGCCTACGTCACCGCGACCAAGGCCAACGAGGTTCTGGCGCGAGCCGGCCTCCCTGAGAGGGTCAAGACCGAGGGCTACGCCGCCCTGGAGCAAAGCGCGGAGCTGCTGCGCACCGGTCAGCCAGAGAACGTTCGGGACACAGCCTGACAAGCGGGATAAGTACCGCAGAGTCGCCAAGGTGATCGCCGAGATCGAGTACCCCGGCATCTCCTGACGGGTGGAGCGGTTGCTCGTTCGTCCTCGCGCGGTCGAGGGCGCGTGGATCAGACACGTACCACACGGAGCCGATCTGCTCGGACGAGCGGACGCCCCGTCGGATGGGCGCTGGCAGCGAGGCGATGTTGTTCGCGCTCTCTACCTCGCCGACACCGTCACCACAGCCACAGCGGAGTGGTATCGCTCGCTTGCCGAGTGGGGACTCTCCCCCCAAGACCACATCCCCTACGACCACCATCGCTGGCGCCTCGACCTCGAGCTTGCCGACCTCAGCGACGTCGAGCAACTACGACGCGTCTCACTCGAGGCCCCCCGACCGAGCCGAAGCACATGGCCCACCTACCAACGGATCGGCGAGCAGCTCTGGCGCGAGGGATGGGCCGGGCTCATGACCCCCAGCGCCGCACATCCCGGATCGCTCATCCCATGCGTGTTCGCGACGGACTGGCCGCCAGCCGGCTGCACACCGCTGGGCGCAAGCACTGTACATGCCATCCCACCACCACCCCGCGGCATGACCAGCTGACCGTTGCCGCGCCATGGCCCCCCGCCCGGCACCGGCCGCCCTCTGCGATGTCGGCACGAAGGCTTAATGAGCGCAGTCCTGAGATAAGGCGTCTTGAGATCAGGCGTCCGGCCGAGGTGCCACGGCATCCGCACACGCTCGTACTCGACTTCGGGGCCGCCGTCGATCTGCGGGTGAAGCCGCCCGCCTCACTCAGCGCGGTCTACGACCCGCGCGTCCTGAGCGCACCGGTGGATCTCCACGGCCGCGAGGCGTGGCTCAACTCAATTCCCAAGGAGAAGCTTGCGACGCTCTTCCAGTGGTGGATCAGCCGTCTCAATCTCCTCTACGGGATCATCACCGACCCGACGCGGTTCCCCAACAAGCGTGGTGAGTACGACAGCTCGGACCACCTCGCCTTCCGACTGACCGTCGAACGCGTGCTCGCAGACCTGCGGATCATCAACGCATCGCCGCAGGCACCGGCACTTACCCGCCTCGGCGCCACATTCGACTTGCTCGACAAGCTCGAAACGCTGCTCGGGTACGGACCACAGTCGATGAGCCAGTTCGGTAAGGCCTGGGGCCTCGGACGTGGCTTCGCAAAGCTTCTCGACCGGCGCGTGACTTTGCCGATGATGCAGCGCGGCTTCGAGAACATGCCGAGCACGCTCCAGTCGGTCTTCACGGACCGAGCCAAGCTCTTGTTCGACGCGGTGTACGACGAAGTCGCAGACGGCGTCCTCCGCGGGCGGCTCGATGAGGATGGGGTCCGCTACGGGAGCACATCGATCCGCAAAATGCCCTGGGACACCTACGTGGGCACCCTCGTCCGAGCTGTCCGCAACTCCTCGCACGGTCTGCTCCAGGCCCACAAGACCGAGGCCGAGGTAGCGGCGACGCACACAGGGGCCCTGCCCGACACCCTGCCAGAACTCGTCCCGCTCATCGCTCTCGTGCTGCTGGCTGACCCGGAGCGTCTGTGGTCGATGGAGGTGTGGGAGTAGCAGCCTCGCGCGCGAATGCTGGAGCAGATAGCGTTTGGCATACATGCCCAGCCTGATACGACTTCAGCCAGAGACGTTTTCGCGGCTCGTCGAGGAGGCCAGTCGCCGCCACGAAACCGTTGACGACGCCGCCGACCGTGCGACCCTGTGCCGCCTGAAGCAACTACGGGCTCGGATGAAGCCCGGCAAAGGAGCGGTCCGGATCGTCCATGAAGGTCGTCGGGAGCTCGAACGGCGCCAGTTTTGAGCAAGACCGCAGCTGCGGTGCTCGCGGCGCTTGATCTGTCTATGTGATGCCGAGGCTCGCCGCCAGCCACCCCGGTCCGATGACCCGAAGGTCGCCTGCGAGTGGTCCTTCGGGCATGTGAGCGCGGTTGGCGCTGCAGATCAGGTCAGCGTTGCGAGCGACTGCGGCAGCGACGAGGTGGACGTCGTAGGCGTCGACCTCTCCGGCGATGAGCCTCAATTGCCGAGGCAAGCCGTCGAGCAGGTCTTCCCGTGTGCGTCCGGTCAGCTCGTAGACGATCTCGCCGATCGGCCGGTTGTGGAGGACATCTGCGCAGGCAGCGCCCTCCCGATCGGAGAGGGCTCGACGTTGTCCGGGTTGAACAACGGGGCGAAGTGATCGAGGAACGCTTCGATCATCTCCATGTCGTAGCTGACACCGCCCAGCCCGTCGAGAGCGTTGCGGACGAACTCCATCCCGGCGATATCGGTCGTGAAGCCTTGGAGGAGCGCGCCGTCCGCGGCGAGCTCGAGCAGCTTGAAGTTGTAGCCCGTCGGCTTTCTCAGGGCGCCGCAGAGCACCGTGGCGTCGAAGACTACGAGCACTCAGGGGCGGCGTCGAGCGACGATCTCGCCCGCCAGCTCCTCATCGGAGGGGCCGGGTGCGCTCGCGACGTGTTCGACCAGCTTTGTCTTGAGCGCTGTGGCGGCGTCCTGCCTGGCGGGGTTGCGCTCGAACTGGTCGGCGGCGAGTCGCCAGGAGCCGCCCGGTGTCCGCTCCGCGCTCACACGCCCGGCGTCTATCCATTTGTAGACCGCTTGTGGTGTGACGCCATAGTGCGCCGCAACCTGGGCCACGGAGAGCCATTCGGGGTCTACGCGTGCTCGATCGCCGACGTGTCCTCGCCAGGCGCCCGCGAGACGAAGCGCCCTCATCCGAGTATCTACACCTAGCCGCTCGATATCAGCCGCAGCATCCAGATGGCTGGCCAGAAGCGCAGCGAATGCCTGTGCTCGATCGTCGTCCTCGTCTGCGTCCTCGAACGCCTCGCGAAGATCGTCACGCCCGAGCAGCCCAGAGGCGTCGAGGATCTCGACAGTCTCAATGACCTCCTCGTCGAACCCGCCGTAGAGGTCCAAGTGGCGGCCGGCGCTCCCGAGGATCTCAGCGGCGAGGATCTTCAGCCGCGACGCACGCTCCTCACGATCGCTGGTGACCGTCATCCGCCACAGAACGGCGCGATCTGTGGGCGAAAGAATGCTCATGATCTACGATACCTCATCGACACAACTATAGAAAGTCTTGAAAAATTATCAACACGTCTCAAAACAGAGTTCTAAATAGTTATAGATGCATATAAAGACTTAAGCTATAAGCATCTATAATTTTTCATAGCATGGATCCGATCAAGAATCCCTACACCCCAAACGCCGGCTCGCGGCCCCCGGCACTCGCTGGTCGCCAAGCGGAGCTCGAGCAGTTCCGCGTCCTAGTAGGACTGGCCTGACCCCCTGAGTTCGGTCCGGCCCTTGTGAGAGTTTCTTGCGCCCCGCGATGATGGGCGAGAAAGGAACTCTGATGAAGCGACGCAGGCACACGCCGGAGCAGATCATCCGCAAGCTGCGGGAGGCCGAGCGGATGCTCGGCGAGGGCAAGACGATCCCGGAGGCGGCGAAGGAGCTTCAGGTCAGCGAGCAGACCTATCACCGCTGGCGCAACCAGTATGGCGGGATGAAGGCTGATGACGTCAAGCGTCTGAAGGAGCTGGAGCGTGAGAACGCGACGCTGAAGCGGATCGTGGCGGACAAGGAGCTGGAGGTCGTGGCGCTGAAGGAGATCGCTCGGGGAAATTGGTAGGCCCAGCCCGCAGGCGCCGGGCGGTCGCGATGCTGCGCGACCGTCTCGGTGTCAGCGAGCGCTGGGCGTGCCGGGTAGTCGGCCAGCACCGCTCCACAGAGCGCTACGAGCCTGCGCGCGCCGAGGACGATGCCGCGTTGCGCGCCGAACTGCGCAAGTTCTCGGCGGAGCGCCCGCGATGGGGATACCGCCGCGCGCACCATCGACTGCGCCAGCAGGGCTGGGAGATCAACCGCAAGCGGGTGCAGCGCCTGTGGCGGGAGGAGGGGCTGCGCGTGCCCCAGCGGACTCGCAAGCGCCGCCGCCTCGGGGAGTCGACGGTCCCCGCCCAGCGACTGCGGGCGCAACGCCCCAATCAGGTGTGGGCGTTCGATTTTCAGTTCGACCAGACCGCCGACGGCAGGACGCTGAAGCTGCTGAACGTGGTCGACGAGTTCACCCGCGAGGCGCTCGAGATGCTGGTCGAGCGCAACATCGACGCTGACCGGACCGTCGGCGTGCTGGAGCGACTCACTGGTGAGCGCGGGGCACCCGAGTATCTGCGATGCGACAACGGGCCGGAGATGACCGCGCACACCCTCAAAGACTGGTGTGAGCGCTCCAATACGAGGACCGCGTTCATCGAGCCGGGCTCACCGTGGCAGAACCCCTACGTCGAGAGCTTCCACTCCCGTGTCCGCGACGAGCTACTTGATATCGAGGAGCTCTCCTGCCTGGCCGAGGCCAAGGTCGTGATCAACGACTGGCACGAGGACTACAACCAGCGCCGGCCACACTCCGCGCTCGGTATGCAGACCCCGGCCACGTTCGCCGAAGCGCACCCACCAGCTCCTGCCCGTGGACATGACGCGCTGTGGACAGCAAGCTGACCACAGCGCTTGGACAACCCCTGCGGGGTTGCCCACATGCCCACCGGCACGACCACAACCACCCCACCGACCGCCACGCCCGCTACCCTCCCAGCGTCACCATCCACCCACTCTCACACACGGTGGACCGACAAACGGGGTCCGGCCAGGACGCCTGGCGCGCGGTGCGACCGAGCAAAGCATGATCATCCGTGGCCTGCGCGGTCTTGGTTCACACTGCACCTCCGTAGTTGCTAGTTGATCATTCGGTCCAATTGGGCGCCGGGAACCTCGATTCTTAGGCCCTTTCGGCGTCCTTGGGTGACTTGGACTGCTCGTAGCTCGCCGCGTTGGACCTTGTGCAACACGGTTTGGCGGGCGCAGCCGAGTAGTCGTGCGGCTTGGTCGAGCGGTACGTACCCGTCGGGCACGTCGGGCAGGAAGCGTGCGCGGGTCTCGTCGTTGAGGCGGATGCGCCAGGGCGCACCGGGGGTGGTTTGCTCGCCGGGGAGTAGCCCGTCGCGTAGCCAGCGGTGGATCGTGTTGGTGGAGACGCCGAGCTCGCTGGCGGCCTGCAGGATCGTGAGTAGCTGGCTGGCCGGGTCCGGTGGTAGCGCGGCGGGGATGGCGGCTTTGACGCGGACGCTCTGCACGCGCGCTTGGGTGAACGGCAGTCCGCTCGCGGTCAGGCGTCCCTGACGGGAGAGGGTCTGGGCGATCTGACGGTCGGGGTAGTGCGCGGCGAGGCGGCGGATCAGCTCGATCGTGTCCTCGCTCGTGCGCCGGCGCTCGAAGACGTTGGCGCCGAGCTGCACCTGGAGCTCGGTCCTAGCGCCGCCCTCCCAGCAGATCACGAGCGCCGCGCGGCGCTCTGAGGTGTGGACGGTGAGGACGATCTCGTTGATCAGCGTGCGCAGGAGCTCCTTGCGGTCACGGTCGCTGGTGCTCTTCGCATCCCACAGGCGGGGCAGATCGCGTGCCAGGCGCATGAGCGCCTGACGCTCCTGGCCGGTGAGCGGCGCGGGACGCGAGCGCTCGAGCGCGGCGAGCTTGACGCGCTCGTGCTCTGCGGCGGCGAGTGCTTGCTCGAGCTTTCCCTCCAGCGTCCTGGCGACCAGCCGGTTCTCCGGCTCGCATGCGTCGAACTGGCGCTCTGCGCGCTCGGCCTCGAACTCGGCGCGCTCCAGCGCGAGTCGCTGACCGGCGAGGCGCTGCTCGTGTTGTTGCTCGAGCTCGTGGATCGCCCCGGCGGTCGCCTCGACCCCGGCCGGCGTGACCGCGTCGAGAAAGCACGCGACGACGGCGCGCTCCAGTCGCTTGCCGCCGAGGGATTGGCACGCTTTGCCGGTGGCGTGCAGGTCACGGCCACGCACGCACGCATACCGGTGACTACGGCCGCCCTTGCCGGCATAGGCGATCTGCATCCGTCGCCCGCAGCACCCGCAGCGCACGAGCCCCTGCAGCAACGCATGACCCTCACGCGCGACGCCGCCCCCTTGGCCCTGGCAGGTCATGTTCGCCCGCAGCCGCTCGCGCGTGACGAGGTACTCATCCCAACTGGCATAGCCGGGATGGTGCCCTGGCAGGCAGACAGACCACTCCCCGATCGGCACCTCGACATCGCGAACGCGTATCCGCCCGTCCTCTCCCACGCGCTTCTCGCGGCGCTTGCGGCCGAACACGAACGCGCCCGCGTACGCAGGGTTCGTCAGGAACTTGTGCACCGCGCCATAGCTCGCGCGCGCCCAGCGGATACGCCGCTGACCGACCGTGCGCCGCGGCAGCAGCTGCTCCTCGCCGGCCAGCTCCATCACCACCTGGCGCGCCGAGCCCAGCCGGCGCCACAGCGTGAACACCCGCTCGATCGCATGACGCACCTGCTCATCAGGGCACAACACGATCAGGCCGTCCTCGTCGCGATCCAACCCGACCGGCAACGCCAACCGCAGCTCGCCACGCTGCGCCTTGTTGCGCAGCCCGCCGTCAAGCCGCGCGCGGATCAGGTGCAGCTCAGCCTCGCTCATCGTGCCCTTCAACCCCAGCAGCAGCCGGTCGTTGAAGTCCGCTGGCGAGTACACGCCGTCAGCGTCAGCGATCAGCGTGCACGTGAGCGCGCACAGGTCCAGCAGCTGATGCCAATCCGCCGAACTGCGAGCGAAACGCGATACCTCGAGCGCGAGCACCAGCCCGACATGACCAAGACCGACCTCGCAGGCCAGCTCCTTGAAACCGAAGCGGCCCTCCGTCGAGCTGCCCGACCGGCCGGTGTCCTCATCAACGACTACGACCGACTCCGCCGGCCAACCCAGCTCAATCGCACGCCCCCGCAACGCGTACTGACGCGCAGCGGACTCCACGTTGCGCTCCACCTGCCCAAGCGTCGACTGGCGCACATACACCACCGCCCGACGACGAAGATGCGCCTCGGTGACCTTCCCATGCTCACTCATCGCGCTCCTCCTCCACCAGGCCCGCCAACAGGCGCGCCAACGCCAGCACGATCGCCTCCTGGGCCTGTGACGGCAACGTCTCCCACACCGCCGCCCCGACCACACTCTGCTCGCCCATCACGAGCGCCAACTGTCCAGACACGCTCACCTCCGTTTTCACCGAAGGCTGCGCCCCGCGCCGGACGCCGCGCGGCCCTCAACGCCCCGAGGCGCTCACCCAAAAGCCGCCACGCCCCCGGCGTCGCGACCGCGCCCAGCGAACGCTCCCCCACCGTCCGCCGCGGCAGATCCGTCCACCGCGCCGGGATCTCACCCACACTGCCATCCACCAGCCGACAGACCACGACCGTCTCACCCGAAGCGTCATCCGTCGTCCAACCACGCACCTCCAGCTCGAGATCACACAGCCCACCCGGCGCGCCCACCAGCCGAACCCGCTCCGGCAACGGATCCACAACATGAGTAGTGCAACGCCTATTCGCGCGGCGTTGGCAAGACCGCGCTGCTGAATATCTTCGAGGACCAAGCCGAGAACGCTGGCTTCCTGACCTTCTACCACGAGCTGACACCACAGACCGGCCTTGCCAGCGAGCTGGCCCGCGACGCCCATCTGGCGCTCTCCCGTCTGAAGCTCACAGCGAAGATGCTCGCCACAATCCGAAGCGCACTCGGACAACTGCAGTCGATCAAGCTCTCCGGCCCGGAAGGAATCGGCCTATCGATCGACATACGCAGTACCGACGAAGCGACGCTAGCAAGCGATCTCACCGAGCTCTTCCTCCAACTCGGCCACGCCGCGCGAGAGGCCAACAGCGGCGTCGTCTTCCTGCTCGACGAGGTCCAGTTCGCCGAGCCCACCCAGTTTCGCGCGATGATCAGCGCACTACATCGCGCTACACAGCGAAGCCTGCCCATAACGCTCGCCGCCGCCGGCCTACCACAGATCCCAAAGCTCACCGGCGAGGCCCGCAGCTACGCGGAGCGACTCTTTACGTTCCCCGTGATCGGCAACCTCTCACATAACGACGCCGAAGCCGCACTGGTCGAGCCCGCGCAGACACACGACGTGGCCTTCGACACGGATGCCATCGCCGCGGCGCTCGACTGGACCGCCGGCTACCCCTTCTACATCCAGCAACTCGGCAAGCACGCGTGGAACCGCGCACCGGCCTCGCCCATCTCCCTAGCCGTTATCGAAAGCGCCAAGCCCACCGCTCAGGTCGCGCTCGACCAGACCATGTACGAGGTCAGGATGCAGCGCGCCACCAAAGCCGAGCAACGCTACATGCGCGCAATGGCCGAGCTCGGACCCGGCCCCTACCGCACCGGCGATGTTGCCCACGCAACCGGAAAGCCGACAACCGCCCTCTCCCCCGTACGCCAAAGCCTGCTCGCGAAGGGCCTCATCTACGCCACCGAGGACTACGGCCACATCGACTTCACAGTCCCGCGCTTCGACGAATACCTCAGACGCCAACTCACCTACCGCCCACCACGCTCGCGAGGCCGGACCCGCAACACACGCACGTGATCACACAACTCGTCAAGTCCCCCGGCCAAGTACGTGCCGCGCCGTGACCCATCTCTGGCCCAAGTCAGTTCGTCCGATGCGTCCCATGCGTCCCGGAATCCGCACAAAACGGACGATCCGGACACGGGCGGACGCATCTTGCGGCCGTGGACGAGGTTGAGGGCCTTGTGGGGAGTTTTCCCCGTGGTGGTTCGAGTCCACTCGGGCGCATGAGAAAAGCCCTGCTATGCGGGGTTTTTCTTTTGTCGGGAGTGGGCAGAGGCGTCTTCCGTCCGTGTGCACAGTATTCTCACGTGAGAACAAATGCACGGTGTTGTGCACATTCCGGACGGTCCTTAGACCATGAGTGTTCAGCAGGATCGGGGCGCTTGGCTGGTCCGTTGGCGCGACGGCTCCGGGCATCAGCGGGGCAAGCGCTTCGCCAGCGAGGAGGCCGCACGGGCGTTCGACGAGGCGCTCGGCGAGCTGGCACCGGCCGAGCGGCAGGCGGATGGAGCCAGAGAAGCAGGCGGGGTCTACTCCTACCCGACAAAGACCGGCGTGCGCTGGTACTTCAAGTTCCGGGGTAGCGATGGCGTCCAGACGACCAAGCGTGGGTTCACGAGCACGCGGGCGGCGCGAGATGCCAGACGGCGGCTGACGGAGAAGATCGAGCGCGGTGAGGTCCGTCAGACGAAAGAGTCGTTCGGGGAGTACTGGGATCGTTGGCTGACTCGTCGCAAGCCATACCTGGAACCGGGCACCTGGCAGGGCTACGAGATCAACGGGCGCCGGCGACTGCTGCCGGCGCTGGGAGATGTCCGCCTGGGTCGCCTGGGGGTCGAGCAGGTGCGGGCGTGGATGGAGGAGCAGGCCGAGAGCATCGAGGCGGGCGAGGTCGCAGTCAAGACGGTCAACAACGCGCTGGGGACGCTGGTGGTGTGCCTGAACGCAGCGCTCGAGGACGGGCTGATCGCGGCCAACCCGGCGCTGCGTGTGCCACGGCTGCCGGCGGCACACATCGAGCGGGAGTATCTGCGCCTGCACGAGATCCCGGTCTACCTGGACTCGTGCTCTGAGGTGTACCGGCCCGTGGCGGAGGTGCTGATCGGCGGCGGCCTGCGGATCTCGGAGGCCTTGGCGCTGCGCTTGGGTGACCTGGAGCTCGAACAGAGCGGCGGCGTGATTGTCGTGTACCGCTCGCGTAAACGTGGCGAGGCGATCGGATCGACCAAGTCCGATCGGTTTCGAGCCGTGGAGATTGGACCCGCGCTCACTGGTGTGCTGCGCGACCACCTGGCCCGACGCAGCGAGATGGCAGCGGGCGACCAGGCGAAGGCGCACGTGTTCGTGATGCCCGTTCGTATGCGCAAACGCGATCAGGGACGGTGGCTCAGCGGCGGCGCGGGCGAGCCGATGGACCGCACGACCGTCTCCCGTGACTGGCACAAGGCGGCTCTGCAGGACGCGAGCCTGCGCGACATGCCGCTGCACGCGCTTCGGCATACAGCGGCGGCGGCGTGGCTAGCGGCGGGGAACTCGCTGATGTACGTGCAACGCCAGCTCGGGCACGCGGACATCGGGACGACCGAGCGCTACTACGGGCATCTGGAGCGGCACGTGCTGGCGGCTGGCGCGGTGGCTACCGAGGAGGCTATTGCCCGCGCAGCGCCTCGCTCTGGCTAGAAATTGCCCGAAGGCCATCGTGCAGGATCTTCGGATGCCTGCTTCAGAGATCGCTCGGCCGGGCGCATCCCGAGTTCTGCGAGGCGAATCTCAAACGTATTGATGGCCTGGGTGTCTTCGTAGAAGTCTTCCTGGCGCACGATCCGTCCCAGCGGGTGCGCGCGAGAAGGACGGTGCGGTTGCGGTAAATCTCCTCGCCGGTCGAGGCGCTGGCGTGGTCGTCGAAGCGCGCGAGCAACGTCATGCGCCACGGTGGGCCGGAGATGAACAGCTCGGTAATCTCGCCTTGTATGCCGGCCTCGACGAAGCTCTTCAGGAAGCTTGCGATTGCAGGCTTGCCACGGTGCTCGCCCGCCCAGCGATGCGGACCCTCGTTGAAGTGCAGGACCGCGTCCTCGGCATAGCTCGAGAGCACCGGCTGATAGTTGCCCGCGTTCAACGCGGCGATGCCGCGACGGAACTTGAAAAGCAGGCCACGCACAAGCAGCCTCCTCACAATGACCGCACCCGCGGCCCCAGTCGTAAGCAGCAACGTCGGCCGGACGGCACTTGTCAGGCGCTTTGTCTGTGCGTGGTTCACCGGGTCGCCTCCGAGGGCTCTGACCTTGAGCGTATCGCTAGCGCATACCGCAAGAGCTCGGATCCGCTTGAACGTGCGCAGCTCCTGTGTTGCCTGTCACGCCTAGAGCGCAACAAACGCAATGCGATGTTGGGAAGGGTCCGAGGGCAGAAGCCATGGCTAGATCGGGCCGCCAAGCTCGTGCGGTCCACAGGAGATTAGTCACTACCGACGAAGCGTCTCGGTGCCCGCTTCCGGCTTGCCTTGCGACCGACTTCATGCGATCCCCTAAAAGCTATCCGTCCGGGCTCGACTTGCCTGGGTCCGCATTGAGAAGAGCACACTAGCGACGGTGGCCTGACCCCCTGAGTTCGGTCCGGCCCTTGTGAGAGTTTCTTGCGCCCCGCGATGATGGGCGAGAAAGGAACTCTGATGAAGCGACGCAGGCACACGCCGGAGCAGATCATCCGCAAGCTGCGGGAGGCCGAGCGGATGCTCGGCGAGGGCAAGACGATCCCGGAGGCGGCGAAGGAGCTTCAGGTCAGCGAGCAGACCTATCACCGCTGGCGCAACCAGTATGGCGGGATGAAGGCTGATGACGTCAAGCGTCTGAAGGAGCTGGAGCGTGAGAACGCGACGCTGAAGCGGATCGTGGCGGACAAGGAGCTGGAGGTCGTGGCGCTGAAGGAGATCGCTCGGGGAAATTGGTAGGCCCAGCCCGCAGGCGCCGGGCGGTCGCGATGCTGCGCGACCGTCTCGGTGTCAGCGAGCGCTGGGCGTGCCGGGTAGTCGGCCAGCACCGCTCCACAGAGCGCTACGAGCCTGCGCGCGCCGAGGACGATGCCGCGTTGCGCGCCGAACTGCGCAAGTTCTCGGCGGAGCGCCCGCGATGGGGATACCGCCGCGCGCACCATCGACTGCGCCAGCAGGGCTGGGAGATCAACCGCAAGCGGGTGCAGCGCCTGTGGCGGGAGGAGGGGCTGCGCGTGCCCCAGCGGACTCGCAAGCGCCGCCGCCTCGGGGAGTCGACGGTCCCCGCCCAGCGACTGCGGGCGCAACGCCCCAATCAGGTGTGGGCGTTCGATTTTCAGTTCGACCAGACCGCCGACGGCAGGACGCTGAAGCTGCTGAACGTGGTCGACGAGTTCACCCGCGAGGCGCTCGAGATGCTGGTCGAGCGCAACATCGACGCTGACCGGACCGTCGGCGTGCTGGAGCGACTCACTGGTGAGCGCGGGGCACCCGAGTATCTGCGATGCGACAACGGGCCGGAGATGACCGCGCACACCCTCAAAGACTGGTGTGAGCGCTCCAATACGAGGACCGCGTTCATCGAGCCGGGCTCACCGTGGCAGAACCCCTACGTCGAGAGCTTCCACTCCCGTGTCCGCGACGAGCTACTTGATATCGAGGAGCTCTCCTGCCTGGCCGAGGCCAAGGTCGTGATCAACGACTGGCACGAGGACTACAACCAGCGCCGGCCACACTCCGCGCTCGGTATGCAGACCCCGGCCACGTTCGCCGAAGCGCACCCACCAGCTCCTGCCCGTGGACATGACGCGCTGTGGACAGCAAGCTGACCACAGCGCTTGGACAACCCCTGCGGGGTTGCCCACATGCCCACCGGCACGACCACAACCACCCCACCGACCGCCACGCCCGCTACCCTCCCAGCGTCACCATCCACCCACTCTCACACACGGTGGACCGACAAACGGGGTCCGGCCAACGGCAGCCGACTCAGGCCACAGCAGCGAACTCGCGCTCGACCTCGCCGTCCACCGTCCGCTGAAAGCACACCAGCAGCTCCTCGTCCAGCACGGCAGCGATCCGCTGCAGCGTCGGCAACTGCGGGATGTGGGTGCCCTTCTCAAGCCGCGAGATCGCACTGTGGGAAGTACCCGCTGCCTTCGCGACCTCCTCCTGCGTTAGCCCCAGCTCGAAGCGACGCTCCCGCAGATGTGCAGCCACGGGGCTGACCTCACGAAGAGCGCGGATGCGCTCGTATTCGGCACGCGCGGCTCGGTAGGCCGCACTGCGATCAGCGCGGCCCCTGGCTGCCTTGGCAGCACTCTTGCCAACGGGACTGTGTAGGACGGTGACCATACCGTAGAGCTTATCACGGTTGATAAGCCGTCTCAGCTACCACGCAATCCTGGAGGAGCGTCGCGCCCCGCCGCCCGAGGCCGCCGACGAGGGATCGCATCCATCCTCGCTCGAAAGTCGACCATCCGCGCCTCGGCCTTCCTCCGGTCGCTCGCCAAGACGGTGCCGGTGTTCTTCTCGAAGATGTGCAGTAGGATCAGCAGGTTCCGGGACCGCTGATAGAGCACGCGATAGCGAGTCCGTGCGAACCGGACCCGTAGCTCCCGCAACTCGCCCTCGATCTGCGAGGTCGCCGGGAACTCCGGCGGTGGATCGCGCGGGTCGCGGCCATTCAGATGCTCCTCGATCGCGTCATCGATCTTCGCGACCGCGAGAGGCTGAGTGCGCAGCAGCTTCTCGAGGAAGGCATCGACGGGCTCATGTCCTCGCTTGTCTCGATAGAAGACAGCCTGCGTGTGCCCGCGCGGCTGCGCGTTGCCGGCACTCGGCCGAGAACTCGATGAACGCTTTGGACGAGGCATGTCGCAAGAGGCTAGAAGCCACTCCGGCGCACTCCAGCTGCCCCGCCTACAGCTCTTGCTCCCCGTGAGAACACTTTGAGAACATCCACCCCTCCAGAGCCGTCCGATATGTCCACGAACCTCCGCTAACTGGACGATCTGGACGCCCTTGGACCCATCTACGAGCCCCGTATCCGGTTGAGGGCCTTGTGAGCTTTACGGCTCGTGGTGGTTCGAGTCCACTCGGGCGCATTGGCCCCAATCCGGGCCTGCCTGCCCGGCAGGGATCGATCCCAACCGGCGGTCCCCGCCTATGTAGCTGCTAGGATGACTTCGTGACGCTACCAGCGGGGACGTACGAGGTCGGTGTGCGTGCTCTGCACGATCGCCTGAGCGAGCACTTGGAGCACGTCCAGGGTGGCGCGGAGGTGCTTGTCACGCGCCGCGGGCAACCGATTGCCCGCCTGTCCGCAGTCAAGGAGAACGATCCTCTGCAGGACCTCGTACGACGCGGCCTCGTGACACCGCCGAGCCGCCAGCGGACCGCGCGACGCGCGCAGGCCAAGGCACGCGCCCCGGTTTCCGAGCTAGTCGCCGAGCAACGCCACTGATCCTCTACTTCGACACCTCGGCGCTCGTCAAGCTCGTGATCGCCGAGGAAGGATCCGAGCTGGCGAGCGAGCTGTGGGCGACCCCATATCCTGGGATATCAAGCATCCTCGCCTACCCTGAGGGTCGTGCGGCGCTCGCGGCCGCACGGCGCGGTGCCCGGCTCACCGCCACCGCCCACACGCGCGCACTCGAGGACTTCGAGTCGCTGCACGGCGAACTGTCGCTCATCGGCATCGACGTACGGCTGGCGCGCGACGCCGGCGAGCTCGCCGAGAAGTTCGCTCTGCGCGGCTATGACGCAGTTCATCTCGCCAGCGCGTTGTCGGCTGGCGAGGCGATCACGCTCGTCAGCTGGGACGAGGATCTCAGACGCGCCGCTGCGCGCAACGGATGCGCCCTGGCCCCACCCACGCAGACACCGGCTGCCCGATGATGACGAGAAAAGGCCCTGAGGAAGAGAAGCTCTATCTGGACGCGATATCTCGCGCAGCCTTGAGCGCACCGCCTCGTCGTCGGGCGGCGTGCTTAAGGCTCGTGGCACTGCCACTTTGCACGCCCAGCGCTCGCTGACGCCCAGGCGGCCGCGATGGACCAGACCAACCGGACCGAATTCAGGGGTCAGGCCACATGAACGGGGTCCGGTCACCTGAGCTTGCTCCCTTCCGGGCCGCAGTGGCACACCACAAGGCTGCCGGAATTCCCAAATAACGACGACGAGGAGCGCTATGGGGCTCTCAGGCGAGACCGAAGGCCTACTCACATGAAACACGGGCAGCGCGGAGACGATCATTTCCCGTCCGTAGTTCCGCTACGCAAGCCAGCAGCACGAGCGTCTCGACGAGCGAGCGCACTAGCGAGCAGCGAGACGACGTACAGAACCGCGGCGACCGCGCGCGGCCATCCGTGACTCGCGGCAAACCAGATCAAAACGGCTACGCCGAATGCGAGCACCGCGAACCAGTAGTAGGGGGACCTGATCTGCGCCCAAAACGAAGGGTTCCGGCGGCGTCTCGCGGGATCGTTCGCGGCCTCCCACGACACCCGAGCCAGATGCTCAGTGAGTCTCTGATCCCAAGGCATCTTCTTCGAAGTACCACCAGCCACGACAAAGAATCTACTGTCTCAATCGAGCCACCGCCACCTAGCCGGACTAGGATTATCCCGTGGAAGACCCAGCCCTCGGGCATCCGGCATCACGTGTTCGTCCCTGGCGGCCGTCGGCGCCACCGCCGATCTCAGCGACGATCACCATCGATGCCTGCCTGTTCGCGTGCGCCAGCCTGATGGCGCTGGCCGATGCTCCGTGGTGGAGCTTCGTGCTGCCGTTGGTCCTGGGAGCTGCCATCCTAATCGTCTACGGGTGGAGAGCCGCAACGGCACTGGGCATTCGTTCTCGTGATGAAACGCCACGCGGGCGGCTCACCGCCTTGGCCGTCCCCGGCGGTCTCGCCGGTGCCCTCGCAGCCCACACAGGCCGATACGCGGGCCTCGTGATCGTGGCCTACCTAGCGTGCGCTCACATCGGAGAACGGATCATATGGAGCCGGTTCCGAGCGACGTCCAGCCAGATGGCCGGAGAACGCTAAACCAGCGATCCGCCATTACACCCGCCTGTCGACGGTTCGCCTAGCGCGCAGTCAAATATCCGCAAAATGCAGATCTCGCTTGACGCAGGAGCAACTGCCAGCGTTCTGGAGACAGGGAGTTTACTCCAGGAACCGGGTGCTGGTTTCTGGTCGCAGCGGCCGGCTCGCTGGACGCGTCGCAGACAGGAAGGAATGCCTTTGTCGTTGTCGTCCGGTTAGCCGGGTTTGATCCTGGGCTGGTGACGGGCTGACTCTTGGTCTGTCTATCGGCCGCTCGTGGCCTACCGGCTCCCGTTGTGTTGTACGCCACCATCCAGGACCTGCGGCGTGACCTCATAGGAGCGTGGCAACTGCCCCAAAGAAGGCCTGTCCGCCGAGGTGCCAGTCAACGAGAACATCAATTGAAGGGACGTGCTAATGATCGCGATTGGGGCGGATGTCCACAAGAGCACCCACGCAACCGAAGGAGGACCGTGATGCGGAAGCTGATCTACTCGATGAGCGTGTCGCTGGACGGCTTTATCGCTGGGCCGGACGGCGCGATCGACTGGTCGGTGCCCGACGAGGAGCTGTTTGGCTTTCACACCCAGCAGGTGCGGGAAACCGGTATGCACCTCTGCGGACGGCGGCTCTACGAAACGATGGTCTACTGGGAGACCGCCGAGGAGGGTCCGCTGGCGGCGGAGCACGTGGAGTTCGCCCAGATCTGGAAGGCCCTGCCGAAGGTTGTGTTCTCCACGACGCTGGAGAGCGTGGTGGGCAACACCAGGCTGACCAGGGGAGGCGTCGGCGAGGAGGTCTCGAGGCTCAAGGAACAGTCCGGAAAGGACATCGCCGTCGGCGGCGCCGGCCTCGCCCGTGCGTGTATGAAGCTGGAGCTGATCGACGAGTGGCGGCTGTTCGTCAGCCCGGTCCTGCTCGGCGGCGGCACGCCCTACTTCCCGACCCTGGACAAAAGGATCAACCTGGAGTTGGTCGAGACGAAGACGTTTGGCTCTCGCGTCGTTTACCTTCGCTACAGGCGCATGCCAGACGTCCTATAGGTGATCGCCCCCACTCGCGCACCCCGGCGGGACCGGCGACAAGAGTCGGGGCGCTCTGGTGGTTGCCCTATCGCCCACCGGCGCCTCGTGGCCCGCCTCGGTGCGTCGTGAAGGCTCGGGCGCATTTTGGCAATCCGACCACAGTGTCGATCGGTCGTCATGGCCAACGGCCGGCGCCTCCGCACAGCGCCTCGTCAACCTAGCGAATCGCCTTCCGCCGGTGCGTGGCAAACAGGGTGAGCGCGTAGCGTCCGGCTGGATGCTCGCGTGCGCGTTCGACGAGCGCCCTCATGCTCGGTGGCAGAATCTCGGGCTGCGGTAGCGGAACGCCGTAAACGGGTGGAACCAGCAGCGGGGCGGACAGTGCCGCGAACGTCAGGTCGGCCGCGCCGAAACGCTCGCCACACAGGTGCGGACGGCCGTCGGCGAGGAGCTCGGCCACATGGTCGAGCTCGCTGAAGACCGCCCTCTCGTCATCGATCTCGCTTGCCGGATGGATCCCCAGCTCGCGCTTGACGAAGCCCCGGGCGAGCGGCCATCCGAGACGGATCGCGCGGTCCTCCCAGTACGGTACGCCCTGGTTGTTGAAGCGCAGCGCGAGCTTGGGTTGAGCGAATATGTGGATGTACAGGAGCCGCCGTCCGTCCGGACCGAGCCCCTCGTCCAGGCGCCGGCAGAGGCGCTCGACCTCCTCACGGGCAGCCGGCTCCGCCGGGTACAGCCGGTGCTCAGATGGCGTGCGCTCATCGACCCATGCGAGAATCTCCGCCGAGTCTCCGATGGCGCCGTCGGGCGTCACGAGTACCGGCACCGTCTTCCCGCCACCGGCACGCCGCGCAACGAACTGGTGGATGCCTTGCACATGCCGCTCCTCGCGGTAGCGCACCCCGGCCCGCTCGAGCGCCCACCGCGCCTTTTCGCAGTAATGACTGATCGGCAGTGTGATGAGCCGCAGCACGACATGGAGTATGTCGGATGGCGTCGGGGCGGGCGCGCGAATACCCGCGCGCCCGCCCCCGTGACCTCCGGCCGAACGGCTACCCCGACGCTTCTCCCCCATCGCTGGCGCCCAGCCGGTAGGCGACCAATTCCGGGGTCTGACCGGCCGCCGAGGCGAGGCCGGCCGGTGCGATCACCGTGTCGCCCGAGACCGCCACGCCGGTGTTGGACCCGGCTGGCAGCTGCGCCTGCCAGGCGACGTCGCCGGTGGAGTCGTCGAACGCGTACAGCGTGCCGCTGGAGATCGGCAGGAACACGACGTCGTTGACGGCCGTGGCCGCCCCGAAGGCCGGGGAGGAGAGCTTCTGCACCCAGCGCACCGCCCCCGTGGCGGCGTTGATCGCGACCAGTTCGCCGGTGGAGGCGGGACCTTCGGTGTCTTCGGTCTGCGAGGTGTAGTTCACGGGGAGGTTGACGACGGGCACGAACACGGTCGACCCGTTGGTGGCCATCGGTGCGATCACGCCCCCCAGCAGACCCGGTTCGACCGTCTCGGGCATGTGGAGCTTTGAGTATTCGTGTTTCATCGCGTAGAGGCCATCGTTTTCGTGGCCGTTGTGCTGCCCGACATTGCGCTTCCACAGCAGCTTGCCGGTGCCCTGTTCGAGCGCCACCACGGTGCCGCCCTTGCCGGCGGTGATCACCACCGGCTTGCCGCCGACGCTCATCAGGATCGGCGGGTCCTGCAGGTCGTGGTCGTAGAGGTCGTGCGGCGCCAGCTGGAAGTACCACTGCAGCTTGCCGGTGGCGGCGTTGAGCTTCACGATCGAGTCGGTGTAGAGGTCGGGGCCTGGTCGGCTCGATCCCCACGGGTACCGCGCGGTGCCCGGGAACGGCGCGGGATTGCCGGTGCCGAAGTAGATCGAGCCCTGTTCGTCGAACGCGGGCGCATACCACACCCCCCCGCCGGAGTTGACTTCGGGATGCCCCCACAGGTTTTCCGGGGCGGTGTCGAAGTGCCACAGCTTCTTGCCGGTGGAGGCTTCCAGCGCCCACAGGATGCCCACGCCGCCGGAGGCATAGAACTTGGCGTTGTTGCCCGGCACGGTGGCGATGTACATGATGCCGTTGTGATAGCCGGGCGCCATGTCGATGCCCTCGCTGGAGTTGCGCACCAGTTCGACCGACCACAGCTGCGCCCCGGTTTTCTCGTTCAGCGCGAACGCCGACGTGGCAGTGGCCCCGTACACGCGCCCTCCCCCCACCGAGAGGCCGTTGGGTCCCTGATCGGCGGATTCGTAGTTCTTCGTCCACAGCACCTTCCCCGTCTGCAGCGAGATCGCCCGCACGTTGGATTCCAGATCCTCTGAGTAGACCACCCCGTTGCTGATGATCGGCGTGGAGGAGTAGGCGCCGTACAGGCTTTTGGCGGTGAGCGGCATGTGCCACGCGACGCCTAGCTGCTTCACTGTCGAGCTGTCGATCGGGCCGCCAGCGAAGCGGGTGTTGGCAAGGTTGCCGTTGGGAGAGCCCGAGCCGTTGAGTGTGTACGCCGGTGCCGAGGAGTCACCACATGAGGAGAGGGCGACGCCCGCGAGCGCCAGCAGCGCAATGGGCAGGGCAGCGCGCGGCGCCACCTTGCGGGGGAGTACGCGGCCACCGGGAGTCGGCGCCGGCTTCGAGGTGATTGCGCGGCCGCCGGCACGCCCGACTCCCATCAGATGCGAGGCTAGTGCGCCGCATCGGGAGCGGGTGCGGCGCCAGAGGCCGCGGTGGTGTCTATCAGGGACGAGTTCCATGTCGATCCATCCAATCGCGGTTGGGTTTTGTCATTTGATGTGAAAAGCCACGGGACGCGCTGCCCGATGACGGCTCCGCGGAAGCGCTTGCACGGCCCGTACACCACCCAGGTGGTGTCCACCGGGCCGTAGTACTCCTCCACGCGCAGCAGGTCGGGGTGTTCTTCGGCGTGGTGGACGTGCGTCAGGCCGGCGTCGTAGCGGCCTTCCAGCAGGTGGCGGGCGACCACCGGCTTGGAGGGCTCGTCCACCACTGTGGGAAAGCGCGAGAGGTCGAGGTAGCCGCGGGTGGCGGACACGATCCCGAGACTGCGAGGCTCGCCGACGTCGGCGCGGACCAACAGCGAGAGCGCCTTGGTGGGGTAGATGAAGGTGTCAACCACGAACACCTCCTCGTGGAAGCGCTCGGTGACTAGGTGCACCTGCACGTGCGCGGAGCACTGCACGAGAAACGTGTTGGGCTGCTCCCGCACCCGACCGATCGCCCCCAGGAGGTCTTCCACGAGGACGACGTCGAACTCGGTGAGGCCCTGGAACTCGAGGTAGTGAAGCAGCGCGTTCTCGTGACAGGTGCCCGACGGCCCCAGCGTGATGAACGTCGGACGCGCCATCACATCTCCTGACGCTCGATCGCGGCCGTCCTGAAGCGGGGGTCACCCGCTGATGACGCGCCTGCGGACGACACCCCCGCGGAGGACACCCCGGCTGACGACACCCCCGCGGACGACGAGACACCGGCGACATCGACCGACGCGGCCGCGATCAGCTCGTCCTCCATCTTGCAGGTGGCGCCGATCAGCAGCTCGAACAGCGCGGCGGTGAAATCCGGCGGCAGCTGGACCTCGGCGCCGCGCGCCAGGTAACGGGCACGCACCTCCGCGACGCGGTCGGGCTGCATCATCGGAATGTCGTGGGCGCGCTTGTGGTGCGCGATCTCCCGGCACACCGCGAAGCGCTCGCCGAGCAGGCGTGCGATCTCCTCGTCCAACCCGTCCAACCTTCGGCGGAAGGGGTCGAGGCCGTTCACCTCGGAGAGCCTTCCAAGCGCGAGCTCACCATTCGGCGGGTAGCAGTTGGGTGGCGGTGCCGAGCCCGAGCGCGCTCATGCGCGTCGGCGCCGTCCTCCTCGAGCAGGCCGGTGGCGAACGCGTCGCTGCAGGCCGCCAGCGTGTGCAGCGCGTAGCCGCCCTCCTGGATCACGCACACCGGCAGCCCACAAGACGCCAGCAGGCGACCGATCGGCGCAAAGATCGAGGGCGGAAGGCTCCACGATCCGTGGGGGTCGCCCGCGACGGTGTCGTAGCCGAGCGACACCACCAGCGCGCGCGAGGATTGCGCGAGCGCGTCGATGGAGGTGGCCACCGCGTCGAGGTACACCTCGACCGAGGGGCTGCCCGCGAGCTCGACAACGTGTTCGCGGTCGCTGCGTGGGCGCACCGTGAGCGCCGGCACGTTGGTGACGGGGAACGCGTGTACCGAGTGCAGGTGGGCGTCGGCCATCGGCGCGAGAATCGCCGCGGTGCCGTTGGGGTAGTGCAGGTCGAGGTCGAGTACCCCAACCGGCTGCACCCCGCTCTCGCGCAGCGTCCACACCGCGGCGGCGGCGGTGTTGAGGTAGCAGTAGCCCGCCAGCCACCCGGGGCCGGCGTGATGGCCGGGTGGGCGGCAGAGCGCGTAGGTGAAGCGCGCGCCCTGCGCGAGACGAGTGGCCGCGGTGATCCCCGTGCGCACCGCCTCGTGGGCGGCGGCGACGAGGCCAGCGCGCACCGGGATGTCGGGCGGCAGGCCGGGGGGCGCGAGCGCGGGGAGCACGACTGGCTCGTCGGAGCACACCTGCCGCAGCGCGTGTAGGTAGGAGGGCTCGTGCAGCGCGTCGAGCGCCAGCTCGACCTGCTCGCCGCGGGCGTCGGCGCCGATCGCACGCACCCCCGCGTGGCGCAGCAGCCCGCGCCGCAGCGCCGCCAGGCGGCGGTTGTCGTCGCGGCCGGGCAGCCGGCGCCCGCCTTCCAACACCCAGGGCGCCGCGTCGCGCCGGCCGGGGCGCTGCTCGACCATCAGCAGCTCGCTCACCGGCGAGCCCGCCACGTCGGAAGCTCGCTCACCCGACGCCCCGCCACATTTGGGTCGTTCATATGATGCCCCGCCGCATCCGGGTCGTTCACGGGATGCCCCGCCGCATTCGCGCCCCGAGCGGCGCGAAGCCGTTGGCAAGGTAGAACGCCTCGGTGGCAGCGAGACCCGCGAAGCGCTCGCTGGGCAGGCCGACCTCGACGCGCGCGACCCCCCGCTCACCCGCCAGCTCGAACAGCGCCGCGAGCAGACCGACGCCGATGCCGACGCCGCGCCAGGACGGGCGTACCCAGAGATCCTGAATCAGCACGTAGCGACCGGGGACGTGAATCGCGCTCTGCCAGCTGGCGCCGAGCACGCCGACGATCGCCCCTGCGCTCGCGATGGCGCCCGCCTCGCTGGCCGCGTCGCTCTCCGCACCGCCTGCCTCTGCCACGAGCAGCGCGCCGCCGGACCGATCGTCGACGAGCTCGCGCGCGGCCGCCTCCAGCGCCGGCGCGCAAGGCGGAGCCCCGCCGAGCTCGACCAGCAGCTCGCCAACCGCGGCCGCCGCCGCCGGGACGTCGGTGGCGCCGGCGAGACGTACATGCCAACTCGCCGACCCCGTCGCGGCTCCGCCGCCGACCCCGAGCGGGGTCACGCCGCTCATGCGGCCTCGGCCAGCCCGGCGGGCGGCTCGAGCTCGACGGTAAACGAGCCGGGCCCCTCGCGCCCGCAGACGGCCCGCGCGAGGGCGGCCATCGGCGCGCGCGCCTTGAGCAGGATCTCGTCGAACTCCTCGGCGGGGTCGGACTGCATCACGATCGCCCCGCCGGCGCCGATCGTGGTGGCCCCGGGGCGCATCACGATCGTGCGGATCACGATCGAGAGGTCGACCACGCCGTCGAGCCCGAAGTAGCCGATCGCGCCCGAGTAGACACCGCGAGCGACGCGCTCGATGTCGTCGATGATGCCCATCGTGCGCAGCTTCGGCGCCCCCGTCATCGAGCCGCCGGGGAAGCAGGCACGCACGCATTCGACCGAGGTGCGCGCCGGTTCGAGCGTGCCGGTGACAGTCGAGATCATCTGGTGGACCGTCGGGTAGGACTCGATGATCATCAGCTCGGGCACGGCGACGGAGTCGAGCGTGCAGACGCGGCCGAGGTCGTTGCGCAGGAGGTCGACGATCATCAGGTGCTCGGCGAAGGTCTTCTCGTCGCGCTGCAGCTCGGCGCGCAGCGCCGCGTCGCGGTCGGGATCCTCGGCGCGCCGCGCGGTGCCCTTGATCGGGCGGGCCTGCACGACCCGGTCGCGGTCGACCGACAGGAAGCGCTCGGGCGAGGAGCTCAATACCGCCAGGTCGCCGAGCTTCAGATAGGCCGCGAACGGCGCGGGGTTGGAGCGGCGCAGCGTGCGGTAGAGCTCGAACGGCGGTGGACTGGCGGCGGTCGAGATCTGGTCGGTGAGGCAGACCTCGTAGGACTCTCCCGCGGCGAGCTCGGCCTGACAGCGATGGATGTCGGCCAGGTACTGCCGGCGGCCACGCCCACAGCGAAAGCTCACCGTATCCCCGACAGAGTGAGGCACCGTGCCCACGCCGACAATCGACCCGTCCTCGCGGGAGCGTCCCGGGTGAGCGCCATCCACAGCGCCAGCACCGGGGCGGGCGGGACCCCCACCAGCCTCCGCGGGGCCACCGGTGTCCTCTACACCCGAGGTCTCCTCGACACCCGAGGTGTCCCCCCCGTCCGCGGTGAAGGACGCGGCGAGCGTCTCGCGCACGGTGGCTTCGGCCTCGTCGAGCCACCACTGCACCTCGGCCTCCCCCTCGCGGCCGAGCGCAAGCAGATGCGTGAGGCCCTGAACGTGATCGACGGCGACGACGCGCGTGGCGAGCATCTGTACCGCGTCGGGCACGTCGGAGCGGTGGGCGTTGGGGGAGCCGCAGTCGGCCTTGCACTCGTAGCCGAGGTAGCCGACGAAGCCACAGAGCAGGCCGCGCGCGGCGCCCTCGGGCGATGGCAGCGTACGCGCGGAGAGCTCGCGGTCGAGCACGTCGAAGATCGAGGACTCCTCGACCGAGACCCCGGCGGCGTCGTGGCGCGTGACGTGACCTTCGTGCACATCGTACGTGAGCACACAGCGCTCGGGACCGGCGGAGGTGCCCAGAAAGGAGCACTGCGCCAGGCGCGAGGGGGCGTCGGCGGAGTCCAGCCAGAAGGCATGGTCGCAGGCGCCGAAGAGCCGTTCGAACAGCGGCTCGGTGGGTGCGGCGCCCGTAAAGGTGCGCACGCTCAGCCGCGGCGCCCCGACGCCATCCACAGGTGCGGGGCGCGGGCGCCGCGTGCGAGCGCGGGGCGCCGTGGGCGAGCGAATCGAGGGAAAGGCGCGCGCGGGGCGGTGGGCGCGCGCGAGCGAGTAGAAGTTCTCGACCACCGCCCGCCCATACTCCGTGGCGACCGACTCGGGGTGAAACTGCACCCCCCACAGCGGCCGGTGGCGGTGCTCGATCCCCATCACCACGCCGTCGTCGGTCCATGCGGTGACACGACCCTCGGGCCCGATCGGGCCCGATACCGCGAGCGAGTGGTAGCGCACGACCGAGAAGTCCTGGGGAAGCCCCTCGAACAGGCCGCTGCCGAGGTGGTGAACCTGGCTGAGGCGCCCATGCATCGCGCACGGCGCGCTCCCGACCAGCCCGCTGAGCGCGTGCCCGAGTCCCTGATGGCCGAGACAGATGCCGAGCACCGGGGCCTCACTGGAGCGCAGGATGTCCGCGCACACCCCGAAGTCGTGCCAGCGCCCCGGGTGACCGGGACCGGGCGAGAGCACGATCGCGTCGAAATCCCAGCGCGAGAGTGCCCGCCAGGAGACCACGTCGTTGTGAATCACGATCGGCTCCTCGCCGGAGACGGAGGCGAGGAGGTGAAAGACGTTGTAGGTGTAAGAGTCGTAGTTGTCGACCAGCAGCGTGCTCATGAGGGATCGTCCGCGCGCGTGGTTGACACAACAGCCGCCTGGGGGCCGGGCATCGTGCCCGGCCACGATCGGTGAAGACCAACCAGAGCGCCTCCGTCCCCGGCCCTCGCGGTGCACACGCCAACGCGCAGTCCATGGCCACCGCGTCCAAGCACGGCTACCTCACCGCCTCCATCCCCAGCCCTCGTGCGCCGCGATCGAGCAGCGTCTGCACCACCCGCTCGACGTGTTCGCCGCGCGGGCGCTCCATGTACCAGCGCGCGAGGTGCTTGAGGTAGAGCGCCAGCGGGCCGACGTCGTAGCGACGCACCGCGAGGCGCAGGTAGCGCCGGTAGAGCTCGGCCTGCACGACCGCGAAGCGGTAGTCGGGATCCTCCGCTGGCCGAAACGGGGAGGCTCGCCGAAGGCGCGTGTCACCCGGCTTCGACCGCCCCCCGTTGGCGGGAACGCCGCTGTGGTGGGCGCGCGCACGGACGACGTCCCAGCCAAGGCTCTCGCCGTCGTCGAGCAGCTGCGAGGGCTCGAAGTCGATCGGCGGCGCGACCGGGTAGGAGACGAAGTACCCGAGCGCGATCTCCGAAGCGAGGCGTTCCGGGAAGGGGTGCCCGTGGCGCACGGCGCGACCGGCCGGCGAGGCGTCGATCTGCTTGTCGAGCGCTTCGATCAGATCGTCGATCAGCAGCGCCCCCTCGCTGGAGGCGAGCGCGCGCTTCTGGCGGGACACCATCCCGTTGAAGATGTCGAGCGTCGGGTGGATTTGAGCCCGCCCACCCTGGCCGTTCGGTCCACTCCCCCCGTTCGCCCCACTCCGCCCGCCCGGTCCGCTGCCCGCGTGCTGCCAACTTCCACCGTTCGGCTCGGCTCCTTCGCCCGCTTCACTCTCCCCGCGCCGCCCGTTCCCCTCGCGCGAACCGCCATTCCCACCCGGCAGCAGCTCGCTCATCAGCTTGCGCCGGCAGGTGACGTGCGAAACCCACTCGGTGCCGCACACCTGCATCGAGGTCATACCGTCGAGTTCGGGCGCCGCCATCCAGTAGGCGAGCGAGCGCATGTGCTGCGTCGGTACGCCATCGGCGCGCACGAGCGGGAACTCCTCGAAATCCCGCAGCCCTGTCGCGTAGATCACGACGCCGTCCTCGCGCCGGCGCAGGCGTCCGTCGCGTAGGCCGGCGGCGGTGAGCCGCGCGGCGTCGGCGAGGAAGTCGGACTCGAAGAAGACCCGGTCGAAGGCGACCCCCAGCCGCGCGAGCGTCTTGCGCTGGCCGGCGATCACCCAGGCGCGGGTCTTGTACCAGAGCTGCAGCGCCTCCAGTTCACCGCTCATCACGCGCCGCAGCAGCTCGTCGGCGGCGTCGTCGCGCAGCGCCAGCTCGCGCGTCAGTGAATCTTCGGGGTACTCGATCTCCGCGCCGCTGAACGAGCCGTTGGCGGCGACGTAGTCGGCGTAGCAGACGCCGACGAAGTGATCGCTCTTCTCATCGCCGTCCGGCCAGGAGTGCGCGTGGCGGCCGCTGTTCATCACGCCCGCCATCGCCTCGCCCATGCTGCGCCCGGCGTCGGAGATCAGCGAACGCCGCTCGACCTGCGCGCCCGCCTGGGTGAGCGTGGCGGCGACGGCGTTGCCGATCGCAAGATTGCGCAGGTGCCCGATGTGCAGCGCCTTGGTCGCGTTGGCATCCCAGAACTGCACCGAGAAGCGCTCCCCGTGCGCGAGGTCGGCGAGCGCCGCTCCGGTGGAGGCGCCGGCCTCCAGAGCGGCCCCGATTGTTTCTATCCAACCGTCGTCCAGGCGCAGCTGTACGCAGTCACCCTCGCACCGCACCTGCTTCACCCATGGCTCACGCTCGATCCGCTCGAGCATCGCGAGTGACTCGCGATCCTGGCGCCAGTCGGGCAGGCGCGGGGTGAGCTTGATGTCGAAATTCTCGTGTGGGCGCCGCGGCGCCCGGGCGGCCCACCGCGCGGGCGTGCCGTCGGCGGGAGCGTCCTCGAAATAGTCAAAGAGATTGCTGGTCATCGTGAGTTCGGGAGAGCGGGCGGTCGGATGAGCGATCGATGGATGGTTTGGGGGTGTACGGGAGGAGATACGGTCCATACGCAGGCACAGAAGGAGCGTTATCGCCTGCATGCACCAGCCGGGGCTCGAACCCGGATCAGCGGCGTTTAAGGCCGCTCCTTTAACCGATTAAGGTACTGGTGCCCTGGGCCGGGCGGCACGCCCGACGGTTTTCCCCAGAAATTCCCTTCGATCGCGTTCTCGATCGAGTCCGCTATGTTGAGCTTACTGGATACCATAACTTCGATGCGATCACCAATCGATTCAACAGAGCAAAGAATGTGACGATCGCCTGGAGCCCCCGAACAGAGCAGCGCAAAGCAAAAAGCAGTGAAGTGAGAGACATCGGCGAACAGCTGGAAGTAAGAGACATCCACAGATAACTGCGGGCGAGGACGTCATGAGTGCCACGCGAAGCATGCATAAAAACAGTGATAACCACGGGGCACTGCCCGCTGGGCCGCGCCTGCCGAGCGAGTTGCAAGCGCTCGGCTGGGCGCTGCGCCCGTTGCCGTTCATGGCGAGCTGCCGTAGGCGCTACGGAGATATTTTCACCCTGCGCGTGCGCCGCGGACGGCCGTGGGTGTTTCTGAGTAACCCCGAGGACGTCGGCAGGGTGCTGACGATCGCCCCGGAGTTGGTGCGCGCCGGCGCGGGCGAGGCCAACCCGCTGCTCGGGCCGCTGCTGGGGCCACGCTCGGTGATGCTGCTGGACGAGCCCGAGCACATGACCCACCGCCGCTTCATGCTGCCCTCCTTCCACGGCGAGAAGATGCGCGCCTATGGGGAGATGATGGTGGAGGTCGCACGTGCGGAGATCGCCCGCTGGCCGGTGGGCGAGCCGTTTGCGTTGTGGCCGCGGATGCAGGCGATCAGCAACGAGGTGGTGATGCGCGCGACCTTCGGCAGTACCGAGGGTCAGCAGCTACAACGCCTGCGCGTGCTGCTCCAGCGTCTGACCGATTTCCTCAACGACTCCTCGCGCCTGACGCTGCTCGCCACCTTCGGCTCGCGCTGGCTGTCGCGGAACGCGGGCTTCCGCGAGGCGATGGCGCCGGTGGAAGCGGCGCTGATGGCGGAGGTGCGCCGCCGCCGCGCCGCGCCCGGCGACCCCCGCGAGGAGGGGATCCTCTCGATGCTCGAGCAAGCGTACGACGAGAACGGCGCGCCGATGACCGAGCAGGAGCTGCGCGACGAACTGATCACGCTGCTCTCCGACGGCCCCACCGCGACCTCGCTGTCGTGGGCCTTCGAGCGCCTGCTGCGCCACCCCGAGAAGCTGGCGCGACTGCGTGAGGAGGTGCTCGGCGGCGGGGAGGAGTACACGGATGCCGTGGTGAAAGAGACGCTGCGCCTCGCTCCGGCGGTGCCGCTGGTGATGCGCGGCCTGGTCGAGCCGATGCGCCTCGGCGGCCACGAGATCCCGGCGGGCACGACGGTGGCGCCTTGCATCTATCTGGTGCACCATCGCGAGGACATCTACCCACACCCCTTCAGCTTCGCCCCCGAGCGCTTCCTCGGGCGAGCGCCGGAGAACTACACGTGGATCCCGTTCGGCAGCGGCGTGCGGCGCTGTGTGGCGGCGGCGTTTGCTCAGCTCGAGATGAAGCGGGTGATGCAGACAGTGCTCGAGGAGGTGGAGCTGGCGCCGGCACCCGCCACGGGCTCGCAGCGGGCGACGCGCAGCTCGGTCGCCTTCGCCCCCGGCGACCAGGCGCCGGTGATCGTCACGCGCCGCCTGAGCGACAGCGCCAACGAGCCGACGCTCGCCGTGGCGTGAGCACGGTAGGGGCCGCGGGATGCCCACGGTGGACCTCGGAATGAGCGGGCACGACGGCGTGGACGTCACGATCGACCGTGGTGCAGGTGCGCACAACGGTATCGACGGGAAAATCGACCTGCTGGTTGTCGGCGCCGGCGCGAAGGCCACGGCGCTGGCGGCGAAGGTCCACGCCCTCAACACGATCGGAGCGGGGCCGTTCGCCCTGACGATCGTCGAGGCGACCGAATTGGCGGCGTCGTGGTTGGGGCGCAACGGGATGACATCCGGCGAGGAGCCGCTGGCGATCCCGCCGATCAAGGACATCGGCTTCCCCTACCAAAGCGCCAGGGCGTTCGGCGAGCTCGGCACGGAGCTCGACCGCGCGATGATGCCGTTCACCTGGCAGCAGTACATGATCGGCAAAGGCGAGTATGCGCGCTGGGTGAACGCCGGCTCGCCCGCCGTGCAGCACCGCGACTACGGCCGTTACCTCACCTGGGTCCTCTCGCAGGCCACGGCGGGGGTGGGGATCGTGCGCGGGCGCGTCACGCAGGTGTCGCTCCCTCGGCCAGGCGAGAGCTGGATGGTGGAGGTGATGGAGCCCTCCGTTCACGCGGAAACCGACGGGCGCCGGCCGCAGTCAGCCGAAGGCACGGCAACGCCAGGGCACACGGGCCGCAGGAGCTCCGAGCCCGTGGGCCTCAGCCAGTATGCGTGCGATGCGCTGGTGCTCACCGGCCCGGGTGTCCACCGCGCTCTCCCCCACGACCCCGATGCGGCGGAGCGGATCTTTCACTGCGACAGCCGGCGCGGCGAGCTGGCGCGCATACCCCTCGAGCAGAGCAGCGACATCGCGATCGTCGGTGGCGGCGAGAGCGCGCTCAGCGCGGTCGCCTTCCTGCGCGACTTCCGCTCGGCGGCGAGGATCACCGTGTACACGCCGACGCTGCCGCTGAGCCGTGGCGAGAGCTTCCTTGAGAATCGCGTCTTCTCCGACCCCGACGAGGTCGCTTGGAGCGCCCTCGACCCACAGACGCGCCGCGACTTCGTCAAGCACTGCGACCGTGGCGTGTTCGACCCTGGGACGCTGGCGAGCATCGCCTACGACGATCGCTGCCGCTTCGTCACCGGTCGGGTGATGCACGTCGGATCGCACACCGAGCGCGACGGCCACGAGGAGAGCCGCGGAGTGTACGTCGACTACGCCGCGGCGGAGGGTCTCACGAGTGCCCGCCACGACTACCTGATCAACTGCACCGGCTTTGACCTGTTGGAGCAGCTGCGCGGCCTCTTCTCCCCCGCGCTGCGCGCGGAGATCGAGCGTCAGGCGGGCCCGGTGTGGGAGCGTCCGCCCGAAGCCGAGGTTGCGATCGGACGGGCGCTCGAGCTGCGGGGAGTGCACCCGCGGCTCTACATACCGGGGCTGGCGGCGCTCAGCCAGGGCCCGGGCTTCGCCAACCTCGGCTGCCTCGGGCTGCTCGCCAACCGCGTGCTGGCGCCGCTGGTGCTCGGCGCGCAGCAGCCCTCAGGTGTCGGCGGCGCCCTCCCGCGCGGCGGCCAGGCCGGCAACCAGCTCGCGGGCCTCAGGGCTGAGCTCCATCGCGCGAATCAAGATCGAGATCGTGGCGCCGAGCAGCGTGGGTGACACCGCGCCCGGGTCGGTGAGCTCGAGCATCCCGAGGCCGAGGCCGAGCGCGAGCATCACGTTGGCGAACTGCTCGTAGGCGCTCGAGGACAGCTCCAGGCCGGCGTCGGCGGAGCTGGTGGCGGCAAAGTCCTTGAACGTCGAGCGCAGCTGTGCCAGCGCCGCGGCGAGGCGTAGCCGCAGCTGCTCGTCGCGCTGGGCTTGCGCCCACAGCTCGATGAACAGGCGAAAGCGGTCGGGCTCCCGCTGCAGACTCTCCATCCAGCGCTCGCTGCCCGCGAGCGGGCGCTCCCAGGTGACCCGCTCACGGTCGAACAGCTCCAACTGCTCCGCGACCTGCCCCGCAAGGTGCTCCTCCACCAGGGCGAGCAGCAGGTTCTCCTTGCTGCCGAAGTGTGCGTAGACGGCGCCCTTGGTGAAGCCCGCATCGGAGGCGACCTCTTCGAGCGTGGCGCCGGCGAAGCCGAAGCGCGCGTAGACCCGCGCCGCGGCATCCAGCAGACACGAGCGGGTGTGGGCCTTGCGCGCGCTGCGGTCGAACTCGCCCCGCGGCATCAGTGCCCGCGCCCCCGCGACGCCCCCCGGAACATTTCCCTTGACATATACTCATCAGTAGATATACTCATTAGTAACCCCCTCGATTCTAGAGCCTCAAGGAGCGGTGCCATGGCCACGAAGACCCAGCTGCCCCCCGGTCCCACCATGCCCACAGCGTTGCAGACGCTCGCCTTCTGGAGTCGCCCCAACGCCTTTATGGAGCGCTGCGCGGCGCGTTACGGCCGCCGCTTCACGCTGCGCATCTTCTCGCAACCGCCGTTCGTGGTGCTGTGGGACCCCGACGAGATCAAGGAAGTCTTTCAGGCGCCCCCCGACGTCCTGCACCCCGGCGAGGGGGCGCGGATCCTCGAACCGATCGTCGGCCGCCACTCGGTGATCCTGCTCGACGAGGCGCCCCACATGGAGCAGCGCAAGCTGCTGCTGCCGGCCTTCCACGGCGAGCGGATGCAGCGCCTCGCGGGCCTGATGACGGAACTGGCCGAGCGAGAGGTCGCCTCGTGGCCGCGCGGGGAGCGGATCGTGCTGCACGGGCGGCTGCAGCGGCTGACGCTCGAGATCATCCTGCGCGCGGTGTTCGGCTTGGAACGCGGAGCACAGCTGGACGAGTTGCGCGAGCTGCTCGGCGAGATCCTCGCGTTCGCCGAGAACCCGCTCTCGATGTTGCCGCGCCCGCCGCGCCCGCTCACGCTGCGCGGCCCGATCGCCCGCCAGGATCGCCTGCACGCGCGCGCCGACGAGCTGATCGCCGAGTTGATCGCCGAGCGCCGCCAGGCGGGGGCCGAAGGAGACGACGTGCTCGCGATGCTGCTCGCCGCCGAACACGAGGACGGCTCGCCGATGAGCTCAGAGGAGCTGCGCGACGAGCTGGTGACCGCGCTGGTCGCCGGCCACGAGACCACTGCCTCGGAGCTGGCGTGGGGCTTTGAGCGACTCTCCCGCGAGCCGGCGGTGTTGGAGCGTCTGTACGGCGAGCTGGACGGCGACTCCGACGAGGCCTACGTGACGGCGACCGTGCAGGAGATCCTGCGCCACCGCCCGGTGCTCCCCCACGCCGAGCCGCGCCTGGTCAAGCAGCCGGTCGAGATCGGCGGCTTCACCTATCAGCCCGGCGCGATGCTGGCGGCATTCGCCCACCTCGTGCACCACGACCCCGCGATCTACCCCGAACCCAACGCCTTCCGGCCCGAGCGTTTCATCGAGCGCGAGGGCGGCAGGGCACCGGGCACCTACACGTGGATACCGTTCGGAGGCGGCCGGCGGCGCTGCCTTGGCGCGAGCTTCGCGCTGCTGGAGATGAAGCTGGCGCTGCGCGCGGTGCTCGAGCGCTGCGAGCTGCATCCCGTGGGCGCGCGTGGCGAGCGAGCACGCAGGCGCAACATCACCGTCAGCCCCGCCAAGGGGTGCGAGGTGATCCTGCGCGAGCGGACGGCCAAACGCCGCGTGAGGGTCCCGCCGGTGGCTGAGCCGATCGCCGCCTGACGCGCGGCCCGGGAAACGTCGGTCCGCCGGGGCATCCAGCCAGCGGCCCCGCTTCTAGTGCAGGCGACCCCGCCTCTAGCGCTCCGCGTCCGGCAGCGCACCATCCACCGTGCGCGCCGGCGCCTCGCCCCACAGCTGTTCCAGACGGTAGAACTCGCGCGTGACGGGCGTGAAGATGTGGACGACCACGTCGAGGTAGTCCATCAGCACCCACTGCGCCCGCCCCGCCCCTTCCACGCGGCGGGGGAGTACGCCGAGCCCACGCTTGGCGCCCTCGTGGATCGAATCGTGGATCGCCTTCACCTGGCGGTCGGTGTTGCCGGAGCAGATCAGGAAGAAGTCGGTGTAGCCGACCAGCCCGCGCATGTCGAGCTCGAGCACGTCGTGCGCCTTCTTCTCCAGCGCGAACCCGGCCAGCTCGCGCGCCAGCTCGGCGGAGGGAAGGACCTGCGCCGTGGGGCTCATGCGCCCGTCCCCTGCGCGCGCTCCCGCGCAGCATCGCCGCTGGCCGCACCGGTACTCCCCGCCTCGCCAACGGCGGCCAAGCCCCGGGCGTGGTAGAGGCCGTGCTCGGCGATGTAGGACGCAACCGGCCGCCCGACGAGCTCCTCCACGGGCAGGCCGCGGCGCACGCGCTCGCGTACCAGCGAGGATGAGGCATCGATCATCGGCATGTGCAGGCGAACGAGCGGAAAGCCGACATGGGTGGGCTCGACGATTGGACGCCCGCCCGCCCGCAGCGCGACCGCGAAGCGCGCGAGCGCGGGCAGTGCCGTGGCCTCGTGCCAGGTGGGCAGCGTCGAAGCGACGTCGGCGCCAAGGATAAAAGTGAGCTCGGTATCGGGATGCTCGTCATGCAGTGCCCTCAGAGTATCCACCGTGTAAGACGGCCCATCCCGATCGATCTCCAGCGCACACGCCTCGACCCCCTCGACAGCGGCGACCGCCAGACGGCACATTGCCAGGCGGTGCCGCTGGCCGATCTCCGATCGGTCTGGGTCCTCCTCGACCGGCTTGCCGGGCGAGATGCGGGCCGGCATCAGCAGTACGCGCTCCAGGCCGAGCTCGCGCAGGGCGTGGCGCGCGAGCGCGACGTGCCCGCGATGGGGCGGGTTGAAGCTGCCCCCGAGGATGCCGAGGCCCCCTCGCGACGGCTCGCCGGCGCCGACGGGAGCCGCGGCGTGGGTGTCACCCTCGGGCGCCCCGCCGCGCCCGACGGCGTCGTGAGGACTCGCCACGGGCGTCGTCTCAGGCGCGGACGTGCCCGTCACCCTCGATGAGGTACTTGAAGGTGCAAAGCTCGCGCAGCCCGATCGGCCCGCGCGCGTGGAGCTTCTGCGTGGAGTTTCCGATCTCGGCGCCCATCCCGAACTCGCCCCCGTCGGTGAAGCGCGTGGAGGCGTTGACATACACGCAGGCGGCGTCCACCCCGCGCTGGAAGGCGCGCGCGGCGGCGGTGTCCCGGGTGAGAATCGCCTCGGAGTGGCCGGACCCGTAGCGGCCGATGTGCGCGATCGCCTCATCCAGCGAATCCACCACTCGCACAGCGAGCGTCAGCGCGAGGTACTCGGTTGCCCAGTCTTCCTCGGTGGCCGACTCCAGCACGCCGGGTGCTCGCCCAAGGTCGGATGCGGCGAGAGCGCCATTCCCCTCGGGCTCCCTTCCCGGCCTGGCCACCTCCCCGCCCGACCCGGCCACTCCCGGCGCATCGCCCTCACCAACAAGGCGAAGCGTGCGCTCGTCCGCGCGCACCAGCACACCGGCGTCGCCCAGCGCGGAAAGCATCGCCGGCAGGAAGCGCGCGGCGACGCCCTCGTGCACGAGCAGCGTCTCCGCGGCGTTGCACACCCCGGGGCGCTGCGTCTTGGCGTTGAGCACGATCTCGACAGCGTCATCGACGTCGGCGGAGGCATCCACATACACGTGGCAGTTGCCCGAGGCGGCGTAGATCACCGGCACGGTGGCCACCTCTTTGAGCGCCGCCTTCAGCCCCTCCCCCCGCGCGGGATGATCAGGTCGAGCGTGTCGTTCTGCGTGGCCAGCTCCGCCAGCTCCTCGCGCCCGCCGCCGGCGACGAGGCTGACGCACCCCTCGGGCAGCCCCGCGGCGACGGCAGCCTCGGCGGCGATCGCGGCGAGCACGGCGTTGGAGTGCGCGGCGATCGAGGAGCCGCGCAGCACGATCGCGTTGCCCGCCTTCAGGCACAGCGCGGCGGCGTCGATCGTGACGTTGGGCCGCGCCTCGTAGACGACGGCGACCACGCCGAGCGGCACGCGCACCTTGCGCACGTCCAGGCCGTTGGGCAGCCGCCGTCCCTCGATCAGCTCGCCGACGGGGTCGGGCAGCGCGGCGATCGTGCGCACCCCTGCCGCGATCGCGGCGATCCGTGCGGGGTCGAGCGCCAGGCGGTCGAGCAGCGCCGCCCCGATCTCCCCCTCCCGTCCAGCTGCCATGTCGAGCTCGTTGGCGGCGAGGATCTCCGGCGTGCGCGCGATCAGCGCGTCGGCGATCGCGCGCAGCGCGGCGTCCTTGACGGCCGTGTCCACCGCCGCAAGGCGCCGGGCGGCATGCTTTGCGGCGGCGCAGAGGTCGGTGATCGATGCGGTGGTCGTGGCGGTGGCCATGTTCCACACAGGGTACGACAGCCGCTCCTCGCCGCACCTGGTCGGGGTCGCAAGCAACCATAACCGCGGCCTCGTGACAGTGCGCATGGCATACCAAGCGCGAACCCATCCCTGACCCCCCTTGTGGGGGTCCTTCTCCCAACCCCCACCACCTGGTCTACGCCAAAACCAACTGATCCCGATGCACCGCCTCGTCGGTGGCGTGCGGCAGGATCTCGCGCACGGCCTCCGACTGCAGGCCCTTGGCGCGGCGCAGCTCCAGCGCGGAGTAGTTGCAGAGGCCCTTGGCGATCACGCCGCCGCCGGGCTCGGCGATCTCGACCGCGTCGCCGGCGTCGAACTCGCCCCGAACCTCGACCACGCCGACCGGCAGCAGCGAGGTTCCCTGCTCGCGCAATGCGCGCGTGGCGCCCGCGTCGATCACGAGCGTGCCGTGGGCGGGCTTGGCGTAGCGCAGCCACAGCTTGAACGAGTTGTGGCGGGCGGGGCCGGGATGAAAGCGCGTCCCCTCCGGCTCACCCGCGAGCGCCGCCTCCAGCGCGCCGGCGCGCACGCCGTTGCAGATCACGGCGGGGATCCCCGCGGCGCCGGCGATCTCAGCGGCGAGCACCTTCGAGCGCATCCCCCCCGAGCCCAGCGGCGAGGTGGAGTCACCGATCTCGAGGCCCTCCAGCTCGCGCAGGTCGCGCACCTCGCCGATCAGCCGCGCGTCCGGCACCTTGCGCGGGTCGGCGCTGTGCAGGCCGTCGATGTCGGTGAGCAGGACCAGCAGCTCGGCGGCCACCAGCACCGCGACCTGCGCGGCGAGGAAGTCGTTGTCGCCGAAGGAGATCTCATCGGTGGCGGTGGTGTCGTTCTCGTTGATCACCGGCACCACCCGCCAGTCCAGCAGCGTGCGCAACGTGCGCCGCGCGTTGAGGTACTGCGCGCGTCCACCGAGGTCCTCGGCGGTGAGCAGCACCTGCCCCGATGTCAGCCCCCGCGCGCGCAGCAGCTCGTCGTAGGAGCGGTACAGCTTGCCCTGCCCCACTGCCGAGGCGGCCTGCAGCTCGGGGATCAGCGGTCGGGCGGGCGGGCAGCCCCATCGCGCGCACCCCGCGCGCGATCGCGCCCGAGGAGACCAGCACGCACCGCTCCCCGGCGCCGTGCAGCGCGGCGACGGCGTCGCAGATCCGCCCCAGCACCTCCTCGCGCAGCTCGCCGTCGTCGCGCGCGACGATCGAAGAGCCCAGCTTGATCACGACAGTTCGCATGAGGTCATGTAGCGTAGATGGAGAGCCATGAGCAGCGAGACCACGCCTTCCGCCCAGCCTGTCCTCCTGATTACCGGCGCCTCCACCGGCATCGGGGCGGCAACGGCTCGCCTCGCCGCCGCGGAGGGCTACCGGGTGGTGATGGCCGCGCGCTCGCGCGAGCGCCTGGAGGAGCTGGCCGTGCGAGCTTGGCGGTCCCGATCACGCGCTCGCGGTCGTGTGCGACGTGACCGAGTGGGATGACCAGCAGCGCATGGTGGCTGCCGCGCTGGAGGCGTACGGGCGGATCGACGTGGCGTTCGCGAACGCCGGCTTCGGTGGGGCACGCGGCTTCCTGAACGACACCCCCGAGCACTGGAAGGAGATGATCCTGACCAATGTCTACGGCGCGGCGCTCACCCTGCGCGCGACGATCCCCGCTTTGAAGGAGAGCCGCGGCCACCTGCTGCTGACCTCGAGCGTCGCCGGGCGACGCGTGCTCCCCGGGTCGCTGTACTCGTGCACCAAGCACGCGGTCACCGCGATGGGCGAGGCCGCGCGCCAGGATCTGCATGGCAGCGGCGTGCGCGTGACCGTGATCGAGCCCGGCATGACCGACACCCCCTTCTTCGAGAACCGCCCCACTGACCCGCTGGAGGCGCAGGACATCGCAAGCGGCGTCCTCTACGCGATCGCCCAGCCTCCGCACGTCAACGTCAACGAGATCCTGATCCGCCCCACCGCGCAGCAGGGGTAAGCGGCCCTACCCCGCGGCGTCGAGCTCCAGCACGACCCCCGCGACCCGCAGCTCGTCGCCTGGCTGGAAGCCCTCGTCCTGCAGGGCACGGAGCACGCCGAGGCGGCGCAGGCGGCCCTCGACGTAGGCCATCGCGTCGTCGTTCTCGACGTCGAAGCGCTGGAGCAGGCGCTCGACCGAGGGGCCCCGCACGACGAACGCGCCCTCGGCGACGCGCTCCACCTTGAAACCGGTGCGCTCGGCGGGGCGAAAGACCATGTGCTCGGCGAGCTGCTCGGGCTCCGCGAGGCTCCCGGAGCTCGCTGTCTCCTCGGCGACCCGCCCCGCCGCGGCCCGCTCGCCGACCGGCACCAGCCGCAGCAGCGTGGCTCCCAGCTCGGCGAGGCCCGCGCCGGTGGCTGAGGAGGTCGCAATCACGGGAATCTCGCCATCGAAGCGCTCTGACCGCTCCCCGAGGCGCTCCGACCACTCCGCGACCGCCGCCCGTGCGCGCTCCGGAGGGACGAGGTCGGCCTTGGATAGCGCCAGCACGCGCGGCAGGGCTGCCAGGCGCGGGTCGTGCGCGGCCAGCTCCTGCTCGACCGTCGCATAATTCGCGGCGGCGGCCGCGTCCGCGTCGTGCGGGTGGGTGGGGTCCCAATTTTCGGGGGCGAGGTCGAGCACGTGTACCAGCAGGCACGTGCGCTCGACGTGCGCGAGGAACTCATGGCCGAGGCCGACGCCGTCGCTTGCGCCCTCGATCAAGCCGGGGATGTCGGCCACGACCAGCTGGCGCTCGTCGGATTCGAGCACCCCCAGTACCGGCTCCAGGGTCGTGAATGGATAGGAGGCGACCTTCGGCGCCGCACGCGTGAGGCGCGCCAGCAGCGAGGACTTGCCCGCGTTCGGCAGCCCCACGAGGCCGACGTCGGCCAGCAGCCGCAGCCGCAGCGTAAGCCATCCCTCCTCGCCCGGCAGGCCGCGCTCGGCGAAGCGCGGCGCCTGGCGCGTGGGGGTGGCAAAGCGCTTGTTGCCCTTACCTCCCGAGCCCCCGCGTGCGAGTGGGGCACGCTGGCCGTGGTACAGCAGCTCCCAGCGACGCCCTTCGAGGTCGCCCTCCTCGCCGATCGCCTCTGTGCCCGGCGGCACGCGCACGACCAGCGCCTCACCGTCGGCGCCGTGGCGCAGCGAGCCTTCCCCGCGCCCACCGCGCGCGGCGCGGTGGTGGGCACGGCGCGTGAAGCTCTGCAGGTCGCGCAGCGAGTCGTCGCACACCAGCACCACGTCTCCCCCGCGCCCGCCGTCGCCGCCGTCGGGACCACCGCGTGGCACGTGCGCTTCGCGGCGGAAGCTCGCGCAGCCGTCCCCCCGCGCCCGCCTGGACCTGGATGCGCGCGCGGTCGTGGAGCATGCGTGCCGGGGGTCAGCCAGTGCTGGCGGCGAGGACGCTCACCACGCGGCCACGGCGGCCGGCGGTGAACTGCACGGTGCCAGCCGAGCGCGCGTACAGGGTGTCGTCCTTGCCGATCCCGACGCCCTCACCGGGCTTGAAGCGGGTGCCTCGCTGGCGCACGATGATCTCCCCGCCGGTGACCGTCTGCCCGGCGAAGGTCTTCACGCCAAGCCGTTTGGCGTTGGAGTCGCGGCCGTTGCGGCTGGAGCCGAGGCCCTTCTTATGCGCCATGCTTGATCTCCGTTATCTCGATGCGCGTCAGCTCCTGGCGGTGGCCGGTGCGCCGTTTGTAGCCCCGCTTGGGCTTGAACTTGACGACGCGCAGCTTCTCGCCGCGCTCATGGGCGAGCACCTTGGCGGTGACCTTCACCTGCTCGAGCCCCTTGCTGTCGAACACAGCCTCCTCGGAGCGGTACATCAACGGCTGCAGCGCCACGCTCGCGCCCACCTCCTCGGGGAGGCGCTCGACCAGCAGGTACTGGCCGCGCTCGACGCGGTACTGCTTGCCGCCTGTCTTCACGATTGCGTACATGTTTGCCCTTGTGGTCCTTGTTTCTCGGCGCAAGCGCCGCCAGCTACTCGGTGCTCGCCTCGGCCTTGGCAGCCGAACGGCGCCGTCCACCCCTGCGGCCGCGGCGCCGAGGTTTGGATTGTACGGCATCCTCCTCTGCGACCTCGGCCGGCGACTCGGAGGGCTCTGCGGAGGACTCGGAGCGATCGGTCGATGGCTCGGCGTGCTCGGCCCGCGACTCCGAATGCTCGGAGGCCCCGTTGACCGACGACTGCTCCACCACCAGCTCGACCGGCTCCGGCTTTGGTTTTGCCGCTGCGCGCGGTTTGCGGGGAGCACGGCGCCGGGGGGGCGTAGCCGGTCGCGGGGCCGGACGCACCACCTCGCCGTTCTCATCCAGCAGCAGCGCGCTCGCGGCGGTGCGGCCGACCTGCTCGATCCGCACCATGCGCTTCTCCCCCACGTGCGGGGAGGCGCCGGAGATCGAGATTATGTAGCCGTCGATCTTCGCCACCGCGTCGTCGACGTCGTACATGTGCGGCTCGACGATCTCCACAAGCACCTCGTCGCCGGCGTGGAACGGCAGCGCGCGCTCCTCGACCTCCTCGCGGCTGCCCTGGAAGGTGATCGCGAAGTGGTCGAGCGCCAGCCCTTCGGAGCCCTCGAAGTGGAAGGAGCGGCCGGTCTGCTCCTCCAGGGCGTGCAGCACGCGCGAGTGCTGGCCGGTGAACTGGGCGGTGACGCGCGGGTTGATCTGCACCAGGAACGCCTCCGCGTCCGGGTTCTCCACGGCAATGTCGCGCAGACGGCGCTCGAAGTCGATCGCGATCGTCTCCTCCGAGCGGATCACCCCGTCCCCGTCGCACGCCGGACAGGGGCGGCTGATGATCTCGCGCACCCCCTCGGTGACGTTCTGGCGGGTCATCTCCACCAGGCCGAGCTTGGAGATCTCCGCCGTGAACGTCTTCGTGCGATCCTCGTCGAGCGACTTGCGCAGCGTCTTCATCACCGCGTCGCGGTTCTTCGCGCGCGCCATGTCGATGAAGTCGATCACGATGATCCCGCCGATGTCCCGCAGGCGCAGCTGATCGACCACGGCCTCGGCGGCCTCCAGGTTGGTGCGCGTGATCGTCTCCTCCAGCCCGGCGCTGCGCCCGCGGCCGGTGAAGCTGCCGGAGTTGACGTCGATCACAGTCAGCGCCTCGGCGTAGTCGATCATCAGGTAACCGCCGCTGGGCAGGTCCACGCGGCGAGAGAGGACCCCCTCGATCGCCTGCTCCACCCCGTACGCCTCGAACAGCGGCCGATCCTCCTGCCACAGCTCCACGCGCTGCACCAGCTCGGGGGCGGTGCGCGCGAAGAACGACACCAGCCGGTGGTGCTGCTGCTCGTCGTCGACGATCGCGCGCTCGAAGTGTTCGGAGAAGATGTCGCGCACGACCCGCACGGAGAGGTCGGCCTCCTGGAAGACCATCTCCGGCGCCGCGGTGTCCTCGACGCGCTTGACCAGCACCTCATGCAGCTTGTGCAGGTAGGGCAGCTCCCGCTCGAAGTCCTCGCGCTTGGCGCCGTGCGCGGCGGTGCGCACGATCGCGCCGCCACCGCCGAGTCCCAGTTTGGCGGTCTGCCTGCGCAGGCGCTCGCGCTCCTTGTCCTCGAGGCGCCGCGAGACGCCGACGCCCTCGCCCGTGGGCTGGTAGACCATGTAGCGGCCGGCGATCGCCAGCTCCATCGAGAGGCGCGCCCCCTTCGTCTTCAGGGGGTCCTTGATCACCTGCACCACGACCTCTTGGCCCGGTTTCAGCAACTCGGTGATCTTGCGCCCGCCGCCACGCCCGCGCCGGGGCGCCTCGACGCCGGGAAGCACGATCTCATCGACGTGCAGGAATCCGTTCTTCTCGAGGCCGATGTCCACGAACGCCGCCTCCAGGCCCGGCAGCACGTTGTCGACCTTGCCCTTGTAGATGTTGCCGACGATCGAGCGAGCGCCGCGGCGCTCGATGTAGAGCTCAGCGATCCGGTAGTCGGCGCCCGGCGGGGCGCTCCCGCGCCTGCGCCGCCGGCCGGAGGATGTCTCTGCCGCGGCCGGCGCACCGGTCGCCTCCATGAGCGCCACGCGCGTCTCCGCGCGGTCGACGCTGACAAGTACTTGCTTTTTCAATGTAGATCGGTCTTTCGGTATCGAATTTGGCCGAGCCCCGGAGGAGGCCGCCCGGTGCGGGCGGTCCGTAAGCGTGTGTTCTGGGGTTCTCGGTGAACATTGTCTGTCCTGCTAGGGCCGCAGCACGCGGCCCTTCAAAGCCTCGGTGGCGCGCGCCTGGACGTAGATCGACTGCAGCAGGCCCACGGCCAGCAGCGTCGCGATCACCGACGAGCCGCCATAGCTCATGAGCGGCAGCGTCACGCCGGTGACGGGCATGATGTCTACAGCCACGCCCACGTTGACGAACACCTGAAACATAAGCATAGCCACCACGCCCCCGGCAACCAGCGCACCGAACAGATCCTTCGCCAGCGTCAGGATCCGCAGCGTGCGCCAGATCAGCAGCGCGTACAGCGAGAGCACGAGCGCCGCGCCGACGAAGCCGTAGCGCTCGCCGACCGCCGCGAAGACGAAGTCGGTGCTGTCCTCGGGCACGAATTCGCCCTGGATCTGGGTGCTGTTGGCGCCGCTGCCGGTGCGCTGCCCCGCGCCGATCGCGATCTTCGACTCGAGCTGTTGGTAGCCTTCATGTTCCGTGGAGTACTGCGTGGAGGGGTTTAGGAAGCTCGTCAGGCGTTCGATCTCGTAGGGCTTCAGCACCTGCACCCCGGCCGCTGGGGCGACCACCAGCACGAGCGCGATCGCCGCCGCGCCCAGCGCCAGCAGACCCGCCAGGTGCCGCCAGGGGACACCGGCGACGAACAGCAGCGTCACCGCGATCGTGAGGTACACGAGCCCCGAGCCGAGGTCGGGCTGGGCGATCACGAGCATCGCCGGCAGCAGCGCCGCCAGCATCACCCGCGCGGTCGTCTCCCGCTCGTGCAGCTGGCGCGAGCGATCGACCACGAGCGCCGAGAGCGCGAGGATCAAGAGCACCTTGCCGAGCTCCGACCCCTGGAAGGAGAACAGCGGGAAGCTGATCGCTCGCACCGAGCCTTTCCCGTCTTCCTGCCCCACGCCCAGCACCGCCAGGATGCTCAGCACCAGGACCACGTAGATCGCCACTTTGTAGTGGCGCAGACGCGCGTAGTCGATCCGCGCCAGCGCCACCATCGCACCCAGACCGATCAGCAGGTAGATGATCTGACGCTCGGAGTAGTAGTGCGGCTGCCCGGGCACAGCCTTGGCGGTGACCCAGCCCAGCACGACGACCGAGCAGATCCCCAAGCCGAGCACCGTCAGCGTTAGCACCGGGTCGAGCATCAAGCGCGGACCCCGGCGCGGCTCCTGGGCGCCCTGCGTGCGGCGTTCGGCCTCGGGGGCGGTGATCGGGCTCAACGGGCTCATCGGATCATTTGTCAACGCTCGAGCCATTGACGAGCTTCAGTGGCTGGTTGAACCACTTCGAGGCGATCAGCCGCGCCACCGGCGCCGCCGCCTGGTCGCCGAAGCCGCCCTGTTCGACGGTCACCGCGATCACGATCGGCCGGCCGGCGTCGGGCAGGATGCACATGTACCACGCCTGTTCTACGTACGGCGGACGTTCGGCGGTGCCGGTCTTGCCGTACACCGGGAGCTTTGCCTGGTTCCAGCCCGACCACACGTCCTGCGAGGTGCCGCCCGACTCGGAGGTCGCGTCGTGGATCCCTTCCATCACGAGGCCGAGGTTGGTGGGGTTGAATTTGACCTTGCGCCGCGGGGGGAAGCTCAGCGTCTGCACGATCCCCCCGCTGGGGCTTTCGATCGCCTCCCCCAGGTGGGGAGTGGGCACCCATCCTTCGCCGTTGTTCATGAACGCGTTGGCGAGCGTCGAGTAAGCCACCGCCATCTGCAGCGGGTCAGTCTGCAGATCCCCCTGGCCGACCGCAAGATCCATGTTGTGGCCGACGCTCCACGGCGCCCCCGGTTCGGCGACGATTTCACACGAGTGGCCGTGGTGTTCGTGCGTGCACTTCGTTTCGAGCGCGTTGCGTTCTTCCAGCCACTTCGGGCTCGGCACCGTGCCTTCTTCTTCGTTGGGCAGATCGATCCCCGTCGGACGCCCGATGCCCAGTTCGTGCGCCATGTGCTGGATCACTTCGCCGTGGCTGTTGTCCATCTCACCGACCGTGAAGAAGTAGGTGTCGGAGGAGACCTTCAACGCTTCCACGAGCGGCAGCGCGCCGTAGTCGTTTTTGCCCGAGTTGCAGAACTGCTCGGCGCCAACGGTGATGCAGCTGCCCCCCCCGAGGTCTTCGTAGGGGTTGAGCACCCCAGCTTCGAGGCTCCCGATCGCGGTGATCGGCTTGAACGTCGATCCGGTCGGGTAGGCGCCTTCGGTCGCACGGTCGACCAGCGGAGCCGGTTCGGGCTCACCGTTCTTCGCGCCCACCCCGACCTGCTCGATTTCATCGAGTTCCCGTTCGGAGAGCGCGCTGGTGAAGCGGTTGGGATCGAAGCTCGGGTCGGAGCCCATCGCGAGGATCTCGCCGGTGCGCGGTTCCATCGCCAGGAACGCCCCACCGTTGCCCGGGTTGCTGAGCGCGTGAGCGAGTTCCATGCCCTTGCGCAGCGCGATTTCGCCCTCCTTCTGCAACGCCAGGTCGAGCGTCAGCCGCAGCGTGTAGCCGGCGCGCGGCTTGGTCTCGGGCAGCTTGGCCGGCTGCACCTGATTTTCAGAATCGATCTCCACCGGCTGCTCCCCCGGCGTGCCGAGCAGGTAGCGGTCGTACTCATACTCCAGTCCCTGCTGGCCGACGATCGTCCCGGGCTTCACGCCCTTGAAGTTGGCGTGCAGAGGATTGCGCGGTTCCTCCTCCGCTTCGCTGATCTGGCTGACGTAGCCGAACACCTGCGCGGCCATTTCCCCGTGCGGATATTCCCGCACCGAGACTTCTTTCTGCGTGACGCCCGGGTATTCGTTCTGTCGCTCCGCCAACACCGTCAGCGCGCCGCGGCCGGCGTTGGTCTTGATCGTCACCGGGGCGTAGGACACTTCTTTTTCGCCCTTTTCTTGGATTTCCCTGATCGTGCGGGGGCTCATTTCAAGCTGCTTGCCCAGCTTTCGGTAGAGCGCCCGGCGACGCGGTCCTTTCGGGGGCAGTTCCCAGGGGACGAGCTGCACCGCGTTGGTGACCTTGCTCGTCACCAGCACATTGCCTTCACGGTCGACGATCTGCCCACGTGGGGCGGCGATCGGCAGTTCGCGCAGCGTGTTCTTGGCGGCCTTCGCGACGTACTGTTCGCCGGTCAGGATCTGCAGGTACCAGAGGCGGAAGAAGATGATCCCGAACATCACCAGCGCGATGCCGCCCAGCACCGCAACGCGCAGGCCCAGCTGCGAGGAGACCGGCGGCGGCGTGCGGGGCTCAGGGGTGCGGACACGCTCGAGGGAGCTCCGTGGGCTCATCAAACCGCGCCCCCACGACTCCGCAGAGCAAGCCGGCCAAGGACGCAAGGAGCGAAGTGTGCTGTGCACACGAGCGACTGAGGACGCCGGTCCGGCGCAGCTATGCGGGCTCGTGGGGTCATGCTTTGGACAAAGGACTCAGCCCACCGGTCGTGTATGCACGACGGCTCCGACGGCGTTGGCGCGGGTCATCGGGGAGACTGGGCGCCAGCCAGCGATGCACCAGCGCCCACACCGGCAGCGCGACGACCGTGTCGAGCGCGACCCCGACGACGATCTGGCGCAGCAGCTCGAGGCTGACGGGGGCGTCGACTCCGAGCGCGATCTCCATCACGGAGTAACCGATCATCGAGGTGGCGGCAGCGGCGGCGCCGACCAGCAGCGGCGTGAGCGCCGCGCGGGGGTCGCGCAGCTCGCGCAGACGCCCCGCCCCGTAGCCGATCACCGTGAAGATCAGCGATGTCAGGCCGAGCGTCTGCACCAGCGTGAGGTCGACCAACAGCCCGATTCCGAAGCCGGCGACGGCGCCCTCCAGCGAGCCGCACTGCAAGCCCACGAAGGCCACCACCAGCGGCGTCAGGTCGATCGCTACCCCGAATACCGGCACCTCGGAGACGACGCCCGTCTGCAGGAACACGACCACCACCGCCAGCGCCGCCACGCGTGCCGCCACAGCGCCGTTTGGCTGGCCTGCCATCAGCCGCCGCTCCCCGCGAACGCGGATTCCATCGGCAGCAGCCCTCTGCGAGCGTCCCCTGCCATCAGCCGCCGCTTCCCGTCGAGGCCAGCTGTCCCCCACCCGTTCCGCCGGCCGCTTCGGAGGACTGTTCGGGGGGCAGCGCGGCCGAGACGCTGTTGGCCCGCGCCGGCGCCGAGCCCAGCACCGCGGTCAGCACCTGCACCGTTTCCAGCCCGCGCAGGTTGGCGAGCGGGTGGATTTCGACGGTCTTGTACGGCGCTTCTTCGCCGACGTAGCTCACCTGCCCGATCGGGATCCCGCGCGGGAACAGCGAGGGGCCATTGCTGGCGATCGTGCCCGACGTGACCACGTAGTTGCCGACGGCCACGGGGGTATTCGCAGGCAGGTAGCGGATCACCAGCGTGTTGGGTTCGCCGACCTTCGGATACACCATCCCGGGGGCGCCCGTTTCGTTGATCATCGCCCCCACGGCCACCGCGCTGTCGGTGAGCAGGCTCACCTGCGCCCCGTCGGGAGCCGTGGCGGTGACCTTGCCGATCACGCCTTCGCCGTCGATCACCGGGTCGTTGACATGCACCCCGGCAGAGCTGCCTTTGTCGATGTTGACCGTCGCGTACCACAGGTTGGCGGGCTGCGCGATCACTTCGGCTGTCACCGGGCGGTAGTCGGAGAGGTGCAGACCACCGTCGAGCTTGTAGAGGCGCAAAAGCTGCTTATAGCCACGTTCGTCATCGATGCGCGAAAGCAACTCCGCGCGCAGCTGGTTGTTCTGCTTGCGCACTTCGGCGAGCCGCTGTTTGGCGTGCAGCGCGTTGCCAAACCACCCGAACAGGTTGCGCACCGGTTTGAGCGCGGCGTTGGCGCCCTCCTGGATCGGCGAGACGACCGTCAGGAAGCCGCGCTGCACGTCGTGCAAACGCCCGTTGGGGGACTCGCCGAAGTAGGCGGTGAGCAGTATCAGGGAAAGCGCCACGAGGGCGACGAGCACCGCGCGCCGCCGCCGGGCAGTCTTGTCGTGCACGAGCGGAAACCTTCCTGAGCTTTGTCAAAGCGTACGCGCACCGCCCACCACACGTCCCACCGGGTCCTCACGCCTGCCCGATCTCCCCGCGCGCGCCCCCCACAGGCTTCCTCATCGCATCAATCACCGGCATGGCCCCCGCCGACCCCGTCGCCGCATCATGCCCGTCGAGCCCGGCCACGGCTCGCCGTGCCCCATCGCGCGGCTGCTCACCGGCGCCGCCTGCGGTGGGAGTTGTTGCGGTTGGCGCGGTGGATCGTCTCGAACTCCTCGAGCGAGCGCCCCGAGCCGACCGCCACGCACGTCAGCGGCGACTCCGCCAGGTGCGCTGGCATCTGCGTCTCCTCGCGCAGGCGCTCGTCGAGGCCCTGCAGCAGCGAGCCGCCGCCGGCGAGCATGATCCCCCGGTCCATGATGTCCGACGCCAGCTCCGGCGGGGTACGGTCGAGCGTCTCCTTGACCGCGTCCACGATCTGCACGACCGGTTCCTCCAAAGCTTGGCGGATCTCCTCGCTGGTGAGCACGACCGTCTTGGGCAGCCCCGACACCATGTCGCGACCGCGGATCTCGGCCTGAAGCTCCTCGGGCATCGCGCACGCCGAGCCGATCTCGAGCTTCAGCTCCTCGGCGGTTTGCTGACCGATCAGCAGCTTGTACTCCTTCTTGGCGTAGGAGATGATCGCCTCGTCCATCTCGTCCCCACCGACGCGGATCGACTGCGAGACGACGATCCCCCCCAGCGAGATCACCGCGACCTCCGAGGTGCCGCCACCGATGTCCACCACCATCGAGCCGGTCGGCTCACCGACCGGCAGGCCGGCGCCGATCGCCGCCGCCATCGGCTCCTCGATCAGGTAGGCAGTGCGCGCGCCCGCCGACAGGCAGGCCTCCTCGACCGCGCGCTTCTCCACCCCAGTGACTCCGGAGGGCACGCACACGACCACGCGCGGGTGCGCAAAGCGGTTCTGGTGGACCTTCTGGATGAAGTGGCGCAGCATCTCCTCGGTCACATCGAAGTCCGCGATCACCCCATCCTTCAGCGGCCGGATCGCCTGGATCGTGCCAGGCGTGCGCCCCAGCATCCGCTTTGCCTCGATCCCCACCGCGTGCACCTCGCCCGTGCGCGAGTCGATCGCCACCACGGAGGGCTCGGAGAGCACGATCCCGCGCCCACGCACATACACGAGCGTGTTGGCCGTGCCCAGATCGACCGCCATGTCGCGGCCGCCAAACCCGGTTAGGTAGCTGAAGATGCCCATGTATCGAATCGAGGAGGGGACGCCTCGCCGGTAGTCCGCGCGGACGGACTCGGCCTGCCTGCACCGCCGTCCTCCGCCGCCTGATGACAAGCGTGCGTCCGCGGGCAGTCTAGCGGAAGCCCCTACCACTTCGACCCCCTTGCCAGCTTATTTGCAGGGGAAAATCACGTCTTCGGCTGTTCCGGGGCAGACATCGTCACGTCTTCAACAACTCCGGGCACAGATCCAGCAAAGTCGCCAGCGGGAGCCCCACCACATTCTCGTAGTCGCCCCGCACCTCGCGCACCAGCGCCGCCCCCGCGCCCTGGATCCCATAGCCGCCGGCCCGTTCGCGCCACTCTCCCAAAGCAACGTACCAATCAATCAACTCCTCGTCGAGCCTCCGAAAGACCACCTCGGTGGCGGCCAGCGCCGTGCGCTCCTGCCCCCCCCCCTCCCCACTCCCCCAGAGCACGTACCAATCGATCAACCCGTCGTCGAGCCTCCGAAAGACGACCTCGGTGGCGGCCAGCGCCGTGCGCTCCGCCCACCCTCGATCAGGGCTACGCCGCCGAGGACCGTATGCGTCGATCCGCTCAGAGCGCGCAGCGTCTCCCGGGCGTGGCCCTCATCCTTTGGCTTGCCGTAGATCCTGCCTTCCAGAGCCACCAGCGTGTCCACGCCCAGGACCAGCGCCGACGGGCCATCGGCCTCCACCACAGCACGCGCCTTGCGCAGCGCGTTCTCTACGGCCACCTCCTCAGGGTCTCCCTCCTTGAGCTCCTCGACATCGGCCGGTCGTACCTTGAAGGAGACCCCCAGCCGCTCGAGGATTGCTCTCCTTTGGGGGGAGGCGAGGCAAGCACCAAGCCCCGGGTCAGCTCAACTCCGGGAAGAACAGGGCGGCCTCACGAGCAGCAGACTCCGGAGAATCCGACCCATGAACCATGTTGCGCCCAGTCTCAACCGCAAAATCCCCCCGAATAGAGCCGGGCGCAGCCTCAAGAGGATTGGTGGCCCCAATCACCTGCCGAGCTGCCCGAACCGCCTCGACCCCCTCCAGCACCATCGCCACCAGCGGCCCCGAGGTGATGAACTCCACGAGCTCCCCAAAGAAGGGCCGCTAGGCGTGCTCGGCGTAATGCCGTTCGGCAAGCTCCCGCTCGAGCGTCATATGACGCAGAGCCACGAGGCGCAGCCCCTTGCGCTCGAAGCGAGCGATGATCTCGCCAGTAAGCGAGCGAGCAAAGGCATCCGGCTTCACGAGGATCAAAGTACGGTCCATGGGTTCCTTTTCGGTCGGATCGATCTAGAGAAGACGAGGGAGATGCGTCAGAGGTGAGGCGTACTAAATGAGGTCTTCGCTGGGCCCAGCCCCGGGACGAGCACGAGCAACAGGGGCCCGGCCGGCCCGGCCCGACCCCGCGAAGCAGGCTCGGGAGCAGCCACGGTAGGGAGCTCCTCAGAGGCGGCCACCGCCAGCTCCCCGCCTTCGGGGGCAAGTCGGCCGCGGCCGCGCGCCGGCGGGTGCGACGACGAGGCGCGGACTCAGGCGGGACCTCGGTCTCGCAATAGGGGCAGATCGTCCACGCGCGGTCGAGCGGCTTGGCGCAGCTGACGCAGCGCTCCTTGAGTTTGCGCAGACAGCTGGGGCAGCGAATGAAGTCCCGCTCAACGGATAGTCGTAGTGCGGGCAGAGCGTGCGCTCGAGCCCGTTGAGCCGCGCTTCGGCGGCCTGGATCTCCAGTTCGCGCTCCTGCACATCCTCCAGGTACTCCGGTGGGCGCAGGATGATGTACACGAGCGTGCCCACGAAGGGGAACAGCGACGCGGCGTGGCGCAGCCGATCAGCATTGGATCGGCGATCCGCCGCCGCGCGTCGGCGTAGGTCCAGTAGATCAACGCGAGGTAGATGACCGCCGCGACGACGATCAGGAGGTCCACCGCTGTGGTGAAGGCGTTGCTTTCGATTCCGAAGTATGCGAGCGGCAGCATCGATCCCTCAGTGCTCAGGAGTTCCCGGCCGGGTCATGGGGTGCCGAGTGTAGACATTCTGACGGAAGACGCCTGCATTTGGGCGCAAAATGCGATTCGCCCCGGCGAAGCGTATTTCCAACCGTGGGCGCAAGACCCTTCCCGATCGTGGGAATCTCGGTCGCTGACGCGAGCGGTGCCAGCCATCAGTTGTGGCCTGCGCCGGAGGTCGCT
>CAVVTQ010000021.1:0-26398 GCA_963751195.1 uncultured Solirubrobacterales bacterium | reverse complement strand
AAATTTGCCTTGCGATTCTTCACCGGTATCGAACGGATTCTCCAGCCACAATTCCGGCGGTATGCCTTCGTCGACGTTAGGCGTGTGCGGAACTTGGTCAGCGATCAGGATGATCTCGTGCCTGGCGCCAGGGCGCCATTTGACCTGTGGGTTGGTAGCTGTCTCGTACAGAGCACGCCCATAGGCTTCCGGTCCATCGCCGCCACCGTGCGCCACCTCGTCAGTGGACAGGTTGTTGATCGCTTCTTCAACCTTGGGCTCTTCAGGCGTAAGCGATTGCTCCAGGCGCCACGGTTTTTCGCCGTTTTCTTCGTATTCCTTTTCTGTCAGGAGAGATTCCAGCGGCGCACCAAAGTACCCGGGGATATCTTCGACGTTAGCGACGCCGAACTCGACATTGGGAAGGCTGGCCTCGGTGTTGGCGACGAGGGTCTTGATTTCTTCTTTCGCTTCTTCGAGCACGCCTTCCATCGACCCGCTCGTGTCGAAGATGATCATGATGTCGGTTTCTTTGGGCACCGTCGCACCCGCGCGCGCGACCGACGCCACCAGCGAGATCGCCAGTGCCAGCACTGACACCCCGATCAGGGCGAGGATCCTTCCTCGCCAGCCGATCCCCCAAACCTGCTCGCCTGCACTAATCATCGATGCCTCCAATCGACGTCTCCGGAGCCAGGCATGCTACGGCATCAGGTTGACAGCAGCACCTCTGCCGCCATGCGAGCCCAGCCCACGCTGGTATGCGCCGCTATGCGATCCCGGCGCGCAGCGTGGCCTCGAAATCGCTTCCGGGGATCGGTCCCACGCATGGGCTGGTGGCGCCCACATCGCGGTAGCGGCTCAGGCCTGCGCTCACCGCTGATGAGTCGCCGACCGCGGTGAGCTGGTCGAGGAAGCGCTCGGAGATCGCCGCCTGCATCTGCTCCACGTCGCCCGCGGCGGCGTCGAACGCCTCGATCTCCGTGCCGAAGCCGGAGCGCTCGAGCATCGCGCGGTAGAAGGGCAGGCCGAAGTAGGGGAGCAGGTCGCGGCGCATCGCCGCGTAGGGGGCGGCGGGGTCCTCCACCAGCGCGGTGGGCACCGCCGGCACCACGTCGAAGCCCTCCAGTGTCTTGCCGGCCCGTTCGCGTCCCGCGGTCACCTCGGGGATCACCACGTCGCGGATGTAGTCGGGGCAGCACAGCCACAGCAGCACCCCGTCGGCGACCTCGCCGGCGAGGCGCAGCATCGCCGGAGAGAGCGCGGCGACGTAGATCGGCAGTTGCGGGCGCGTGTCGAGACCGAAGAGGCGAAAGCCGGTCTGCCACTTCTCGCCGGCCGGAGGTGTCTCGCCGCACAGGATTGCGCGCACGATCGCCACGTATTCGCGCATCTCGCGCACGGGGCGGTCGATGCTCTGACCGTGCCAGCCCTCGACCACGGGGCGGTGCGAGACGCCGAGGCCGAGCGTCAGGCGCCCGCCGGAGATCTCGTCGATCGTGGCCGCCGTCTGCGCCATCGTGGCGGGCGTGCGCGTATAGATCGGCACCACGCCCGTGCCCACCCGGATCCTGCTCGTGGCGGTCGCGTACGCGGTCAGCACCGTCAGCGACTCCCAGCCGGCGATGTGCGTCACGTACACCGACTCGTAGCCGAGCTCCTCGGCGAGCTTCACGCGCTCGATCGCGCCCTCGATCGTCTTGCCCGGCGAGATGAAGCAGCCCGTTCCCACGCGGGGAGCATACCCGCCAGGCCGGCAAGACACATATCGGTCATTTCGGCGACCCAACCGGCTACTGGACCTCTCATCGCTGGCCTCTGGTTGCTCCGCGCAGGGCCAGTTGGTGGTTATAGCCCCAAATGAAATAACTATGAGCGGCGGAGCAGCACGTACACGAGCGCGATCGCGAACCCGATCTGCCCGAACGCCAGCGCGGTGCCGAGGTTGACCGCGCCGAGCGCCCCCGCCAGCGCGGCGGAAGCCACGAACGCTCCGAGCATCGTTGCCAGATCGCGTGCCATCAGCCCGTTATCTTGCCTTCCAGCGCTGCCGCGAGCGCCGCCTCGTCCAGCGCGGGGTCCTGCTCTGCCAGCCACCGCTCCGCCGCGCGCCGTCCGCCGAGCGCGCGCACACCGCGCTGGCCCTGCTCCACGGCGAAGTCCGTGAGCGCGCTCGCGCGGCGCGCGCGCAGGCGCCGGGCTGCGAGCTCGCTGCCCCCGTCGGCGGTGAGCAGCGACCAACGCTCGTCGAGGAGGCCGCGCAGCTCGTCGATCCCGGTGGGCGGGGGGAGCGAGGAGACCGCCGCGACCGCGGTGGAGCGCTTGCCGAGCGAGCGCAGCGCGGCGGACAGGTCACGCCGGGCGCTGGTCGCCACCTGGCCGAGGTCGGCCTTGGTCACGACCAGCACGTCGGGGATCTCCATGATTCCCGACTTCAGGAACTGCAGCACGTCGCCGCTGCCCGGCTGCACGACCACGGCGACGGTGTCGGCGACCTCCGCCACCTCGGTCTCGGCCTGGCCGACGCCCACGGTCTCGACGACCACTACGTCGAAGGCGGCCGCCAGCGCCTGAGCCGCCGCGCGGGTGCCCCACGCTAGGCCGCCCAGTCGCTCGCCGGCGGCGGTCGAGCGGATGAAGACGCCGCGGTCGGCCGGGTCGAACTCGATTCGCGCGCGGTCGCCCAGCAGCGCGCCGCCGGAGCGGCGCGAGGAGGGGTCCACCGCCAGCATCGCCACCGTGCGGCCCCGGCCGTCCTCGTCGGGGGCCGTCGCCGAGGGGGCGATGCTCCTCCACGTGCCCAGCAGGGCGGAGAGCAGCGTCGACTTCCCCGCGCCCGGGGGGCCTGTGACACCGATTATGTGTCCCCGCGCCTCGCCGCCGAGGGTGGCGGGGGAGACCTCGCGCAGCAGCGCTCTCGCCTGCTCGCGGTCGGCGGCGGTGGTGCTCTCCAGCAGGTTGAGCGTCGCCGGCGCCGCGGTCAGGTCGCGCTCGCGCAGCCGTGCCCCGAGCTGTGCGCCCTCCGGCAAGCTCCCCACTACACCGCAGCGACGACGCCGTTGCGCTCGCCGACCAGCTCCACGATGTCGCCGACGATCCGCGTGAGGTCGAAGTCCTTCGGCGTGTACACGGCGGCGACACCGGCCTGTTTCAGGGCGGCCACGTCCTGCTCGGGAATGATCCCCCCGACGACCACGGGCGCACTGACGCCGGCATCGCGCAGCGCGTCGAGCACCGCGGGGATCAGCTCGCGGTGGGACCCGGAGAGGATCGAGAGGCCGATCACGTGCACGCCCTCCTGGAGCGCCGAGGCGGCGATCTGCGCTGGGGTAAGGCGGATCCCTTCGTACACCACGTCCATGCCGGCGTCGCGCGCGCGCACCGCGAGCTGCTCGGCGCCGTTGGAGTGGCCGTCGAGGCCGGGCTTGCCGACGAGGATCTTCGGACGGCGGCCGAGTTGCTCGGCGAGCGTGGCGACCTGTTCGCGCAGCCGTGCCAGCTCGCGCGCCGCCTCGCCCCCGTCGGCGCCCGGGGCGCCGGCGTCGCCTTCGTCAGCCGGTGCGCTACTCGCCTCGCCCACGCCCGTGGGGGCGCGGTAGCTTCCGAACACCTCGCGCAGCGTGTGTGCCCACTCCCCGGTGGTGGCCCCGGCGCGTGCGGCGGCGATCGTCGGCTCCATCAGGTTTGTATCGATGCCCGCCTCCTCGCTCGCGGCGCGTGCGAGCTCGGCGAGGGTCGCATCCACCGCGGCCTGATCGCGTTGTGAGCGCCAGCGGCGCACCGCCTCGATCTGCTCGGCCTCGACGGCGGGATCGACGACGAGGATGCCGCCCTCGGCGTCGGCGGTCAGCGGCGACTCCTCGCTCCCGGTGAAGCGGTTCTGGCCGACCACGGTCTGCTCGCCGGTCTCGATGCGGCGCAGGCGCTCGCGGTGGGAGTCCACCAAGGCGGCCTTCATGTAGGGGACGGCCTCCACCGCGCCGCCGTGCTCGGCGACGACGGCCATCTCCGCGCGCGCGCCCTCCAGCAGCTCCTCCACCAGCCCTTCCATCACCTTCGAGCCCTCGAAGATGTCGGGGTACTCGAGGATGTCGGTCTCGTACGCCAGCACCTGTTGGATGCGCAGCGACCACTGCTGATCCCACGGTCGCGGCAGCCCCAGCGCCTCGTTCCACGCCGGCAGCTGGATCGCCCGTGCGCGGGCGTCGCGGCCAATCGTCACCGCCAGCGCCTCTAGCACGATCCGCTGCACGTTGTTCTCCGGCTGCGCCTCGGTGAGGCCGAGCGAGTTGACCTGCACGCCGTAGCGCAACCGCAGCAGCTTCGGGTCGGTGACGCCGTAGCGCTCGCGGCCCAGCGCCTCCCACAGGATCCCCATCGCGCGCAGCTTCGCGTGCTCCTCGACGAAGCGCACGCCGGCGTTGACGAAGAATGAGATCCGGCCGAACACCTGCGCGATGCGTTCGGTATCGCGGGGCGACATCCGAGCGGAGTCCTGCGCGATACGCCCGGGATCATTGTGCGAGCCCCCTCCAGCACCCGCCCCCCTGGGCGGGGTGCTCATCCTCTCCCTCACCGCGTCCAGCACCGCGATCGCGTTGGACATCGCGTACGCGATCTCCTGCACGGGGGTCGCGCCCGCCTCCTGCAGGTGGTAGGAGCAGATGTTGATCGGGTTCCACTTCGGCACGTGCTCGACGGTGTAGGCGATCGTGTCGGCGATCAGCCGCATCGAGGGGGCGGGCGGGAAGGCGTAGGTGCCGCGCGCCAGGAACTCCTTGATGATGTCGTTCTGGGTGGTGCCCTGCAGGCGCTCCTGGGCGACGCCCTGGGTCTCGGCGGCGACTATGTACAGCGCCAGCAGCCACGCTGCCGTGGCGTTGATCGTCATCGAGGTGTTCATCTCGCCGAGCGGGATGCCCGCCATCAGCGCTTCCATGTCGCCGCGGTGGGCGATCGGCACACCAACCTTGCCCACCTCTCCCCGCGCCAGCTCGTCGTCGGGGTCGTACCCGGTCTGGGTCGGCAGGTCGAACGCCACCGACAGCCCCGTCTGGCCCTTTTCGAGGTTGCGCCGGTACAGCTCGTTGGACGCCTTCGCCGTGGAGTGCCCGGCGTAGGTGCGCATCATCCACGGGCGGTCGCGCTCGGGCAGGCGATGGGGGGTGTCTTTGTCCATGCCCCAATTGTAAGGGCGCGCCCCTGGCTCTATGCTGCCGGCCATGACAGAGACCATTGAGCTACCGAAGACGGGCGGCCCGCACACGGGAATGGACGGATCGTGGCGTGTGATCGTGCGCAACGACAACCACAACACCTTCGACCACGTCGCCCGCACGCTGGCGCGCTTCATCCCCGGCGTGACGCTGGAGCAGGGCCACCAGTACGCCAACCAGATCCACAACGCGGGGCAGGCCGTCGTCTACAACGGCCACAAGGAGCCCGCCGAGCACTACTGGGAGCAGCTGAAGGGCGCCGGTTTGACGATGGCACCCCTGGAGAAGGGCTGAGACGGCCGTGCCCTGCTTGGTCCACGACCGTCTCAGACGCGAAATTTCAAACGTGCTGAACGCGCGGTGTGCCTGAACCGTTGCCGTCGGGATCGGGCTCGGGCGGCTCCGGTAGGACCCACTCGGTCTCTTCGGAGATTTTCCCCGCGGCGGTGAGGTCCCACCAGCCATACAGCACCGGGATCTGGTACCAGGAGGAGTGGCTGGCCCGGAAGTCGATCATCTCGGGGCCTTCCCAGTAGCGCTCCCAGTCGGAGTAGCGCTCGAAGTGCGCCAGCTGCTGGTAGCGGTAGCGATCATCGCGCGAGCGGTACACGGCGTAGGACTCCGCGCCGTAGCGCAACGCGATCGCGGCGGCCTGCTCCAACGCGGCGCCGAAGCCCTCCGCGCGAAAGCCCGTGGCGTACCAGGGGACGATGACGGTGCCGGGTGGGTGGGGTCCAGATCCCGCCATCTCAGCCTCCCACCTCGGCGCGTATCGCCCCGGGGCCCTCGGCCGTCCTACCCTGTCCCTCGGAGTCGGCGCCGACGAGGATCGAGATCTTCCCGAGGTGCTTGTTTTCGAGCATCAGCTGGTGCGCTTCGGCGACGCCCTCGAAGCCGAGCGTGCGCCACAGCACGGGGCGGATCTGGCCCGAGTCGATCAGCTCGTTGGCCTTCGTGCACTCGTACGCGTTGGCGAAGTGGCTGCCGATGATCTCCTTCTGCTTCATCCACAGGTAGCGCACGTCGAAGTCGAGGTTGAAGCCGGTGGTGCCGGCGCAGATCACGACCTTGCCGAACGTCTTGACGGTGAACACCGAGGTCGGGAACGTCGCCTGACCCACGTGCTCGAAAACGATGTCGGGTGCGTCGCCGAGGATTCCCTTGACGCGCTTGGCGAATTCGCGCGACACGCCGAAGCGGGCCTTCTCCTCCTCGGGGGACTCCCCGCCCTTGCGCATCATCCCCGTGAACTCGGCGCGGTCGATGAAGTCCGCGGCGCCGAGGCGCTTGACCAGCGCGCCCTTCTCCGCGGAGGAGACGACCCCCACGCAGTGCGCGCCGGCGGCGGCGCACAGCTGGGTGGCGAACACGCCGAGGCCCCCTGCGGCCCCCCAGATCAGCACCTTCTGGCCCGCCTGCAGGTTGCAGCGGGTGATCAGCATGCGATACGCGGTGAAGTACACGAGGCCGTAGGAGGCGGCCTCCTCCCAGGTGAGCGCAGCCGGCTTGGGCAGCAGCTGTTGGGCCTGGACTTTGGTGAACTGGGCGAACGAGCCCCACGTCGTCTCGTAGCCCCAGATCTTCTGCGAGGGGGCCGCCATCGGGTCGAGACCGTGCACCTCGGGGTCCTCGTAGGAGGCCTGGTTGCAGTGCACGACGACCTCGTCGCCGGGCTTCCAGCGGGTCACGCCGGGGCCGACCTTCCAGACGACGCCCGAGGCGTCGGAGCCGCCGATGTGGTGGCCGAACTCGGGGTGGTCGCCGTAGCGCCACACCCCCACCGGCTTGCCGAGCGCGGCCCACACGTTGTTGTAGTTGACGCCCGCGGCCATCACGCGCACGATCACCTCGAATGCGCCCGGCTCGGGCACCTCGATCTCCTCGAGCTGGAAGGCGTCCTTCGGTTCGCCCTCACGCTCCTGGCGGATCACCCACGCGGCCATCGTCTTGGGCAGCTCGCCCGGCTCGGTGTCCACCTCGGAGATTTGCTGCAAGTCGATTGCCACGGGATGCGACCTCGCATGTCGGGAACGGAACGGCAACGAATCCTACATCCGTGGGCCCCTTCCGCGCTACGCTCCACCCGTGGACGAGCAGAACCCTCCGGAGGAGTCTCAGCAGGGCCCCAACATCATCATGCCCCCGGAGGAGTTCGCCGGCAAATGGGCCAACGCCGCGTCGATCGCGCGCACGCCGCACGAGTTCACGCTCGACTTCCTGCGCATCGGGCCCCAGGGGCAGCAGGGGATCGTCGTCTCGCGCGTCTCCTTCTCGCCCCTGCTCGCCAGTCAGCTCGTGGACCTTCTGAATGAGCAGTGGCAGGCGTACACTCAGGAATCGGGAGTTCCGACCGAAGACAATGGCGATGACTGAACGCAATCCCTTCGAGGATCCCCGCAGGAAACTGGAGCGCACGAAAGTCAACCTGCGGGGGCCCAACGTCACCAACACCTTCGACACCCCGCCGCGTCCCGACGCGCTGAAGGTGTTGAAGGCGGCGATCCGCAAGCACCTGCACGAGCGCCGGCCCGGCGACGGGCACCCGGACGCCTCCTGAGGCTCCCGGGCTCGGCGCAAGCCGCAGCCACTGGCGTCAGGGCGCGAAGGGCAGCTCGACCAGCTCGGCGACGGCGCCGTGCTCGCCGACGGTGAGCGTATCGCCCGGGGAGGCCTCGCGGCGCACCAGCGCCAGGGCGATCGTGCCCAGGCGCGGGGACTCGACGACGCTGCTCAGGCGCCCCACGGGGCGGTCCCCCAGCCGCAACTCCTCGCCGGGTACCGGGGGGGCGGGATCGGGGGGCGCCAAAAATCGCAGCCCGCGCAAGTGGCGGTTGGGCTTGCCTCGGTAGTACAGCCTCGCCACCGTCTCCTGCCCGACGTAGCAGCCCTTCGTGAAGCTCACCGCGCGCTCGTTGAGGCCCCCCTCCTGGGGGATCGTGTTCTCGTCGATGTCCATTCCGTAGCGGGGCCTGCCGCGCTCGACGCGCACGATCTCCGCCGCCACTTCGCCGACGGGGGTCGCGCCGGCATCGACGAGGGCCCTTCGCACCGTCTCCAGGTTGGCGGCCTCGCACAGCACGTCGACGCCGTCGACGGTTGCGATCAGTCGTACTGCCGCCCCGCCGATCTCCGCGGGCATGTGGGCGTGCTCGGCCTCCGGGAGCGTGTCGGGCGCTATGCGGGCGCGCGCGCCGGGGCCGATCAGCGAGAGCAGCCCGCACTCCAGCGTGCGCTTGTGCAATTCCACCTCGTAGCCGATCTTGTAGCGGCGGATCATGTCGAACAGCGCCTGCAGCGCCACGCGTTCGGTGTCGAGCAGCAGTTCGGTGGGCGGATCGCTCGAATCGGCGCCCGCTTCGCCTGTGGCATCCGTCACGCCAGCCCCCACCGCGAGGATCCGCAGGTCGCCGAGCATCTTGCCCTTGTTGGTGAGGAAGGCCGCATAGCGCCCCTCGCCGGGGCGCAGGTCGGTCAGCTCGTTGGTGACCTGCCCGTTGAGGAACTCCACCGCCCCGGAGCCGGTCACCGCGAGCTTGCCGCGCTCGTTGCGATCCACCAACCCGCAGCCCTCGGTCAGCGCGGCGTACTCGGCCTGCAGTCGCTCTGTGTCGGTGGCGGCCATGGGTTGAGGATACGACGGGCCCGGAGAGCCCTTCGGCCGTTCGTGGCCGGGCGGGCCCCGGCCGCGCCGGGCGGTAGGCTTCCTTGGCGATGGCATTGGCAGACACCTTCCAGCGGATCGTCGATTCGCTCCCCGACGACTGGACCGATCTGGAGCTCGACCTGCGGCTCGCCGACGAGTCGCGCTACGTCGAAGCGGCGGTGTACCTCGTGACGTGCAACGCCAGCCCCTACTCCAAGCACGACTGGCACTGGCGGCTGCTGGTTGCCCACCGCTTCGGCCACGCGGCTGCGGCGCCCGTCGTGCACTGTGCGCTGAGCCTGCTCGACGACGCGGGCATCGAGGGGGAGCTGGCGGTGCGCGAGGTGCGGGAGGGCCGCGCGGAGGTCACGCAGATGTGGGGCCGCCCGTACTCGGCGCGCGAAGAGTTTCGCCGCCTGCGCGCGCTGTAGTCACAGCTGCGACGCGGATGAGCGGCGCGCCCTCCTCGCAGTGGAGTGGCGCCGCGCGGCGGCTCAAATCGGCGTGCCGACCTCGTCGCCGCGGTGCAGACGCCGCGATCCGCGCGGGTCGAGCGGGACGATCTGGGCGTTGGGGACGCGGTCGCCCAAGGCTTCCGGGTCTTTGGTGCGCTGAAAGAGCGCGATCCTGATCACTCCGCCGTGGCATACAACCAGCGCGGGCGCCTCGGCACGCTTGATGTCGTGGAACGCCCCCGCCACGCGCACACCCTGCTGGGCGAACGACTCGCCCCCGGGGAACGCGAAGGTCGGGTCGCCGCTCGCGAAGCGCGCAAACCCCTCGGGGTCTTCGGCCTGCACGTCGGCGAACGAGCGGTCCGTCCAATCCCCGGAGTCGGTCTCCATCAGACGGGGATCCTCCCGCGGCTCGAGGCCCGTGCGGGCGGCGACGACGTCCGCGGTTTCGCGGGCGCGCAGCAGCGGGCTGCACCACAGCACGGCGAACTCATACGCGGCGGCCTGCTCGGCGAGCTCCCGCGCCTGGCCGCGGCCGGTCGCATCGAGCGGCACCGCGCCTTGACCCTGGAAGCGGCCCTCGGCGTTGTAGGCGGTCTGGCCATGGCGGGCGAGATAGATGCGGGGCGGTTGGGCCACACGCCCAGGATAGGTCTCCTCGCCCCTAGCTGCGTCCCCAGTCGCTCGTGTGCTGAGCGCACACCACGCTCCTTGTGTCCCTTGCCGGGGACGACGAGAAGGTTCGTCTTCTATGCCTCAGTCCCGTGCGCGGCGGGGGTCCTGCTAGGACTGTGCGGCCTGCGCCCCCGCGGGAGCCGGTGGCTCGGGCTTGGGCTCGGTCTTACGTAGGTATAGGAACTGGTAGACCAGCGCCGCGACTGACGCGCCGAGGACCGGCCCGACGTACCACACCCAGCCGTTGGACCAGTGGTCGCCGACCAGCTGCGGCCCAAACGCGCGCGAGGGGTTCATCGCGGCCCCGGTGAACGGGCCTCCGAAGAGCACGTCGATCGAGATCGTGAGGCCGATCGCCAGCCCGGCGACGGCGTTGAAAGGCCCACGCGTGTCCACCGCCGCGCCGAACACGACGAACACGAGGAAGAAGGTGAGGACGGCCTCGAGCAGGAAGCCGGAGCTTGCGTCGACGCCATGGCCCAGCGCCGGCACGCCGAGCTTCACCGCTTCGGTGGTTGCCCGCGGCAGCAGCTCCTTGACGAACAGCGCCGCCAGCGCCGCGCCGCCGAACTGCGCCACCCAGTAGACACCGGCGAGCGCGGGCTTGATTTTGCGCGTGATCAGGAAGCCGAAGGTGATCGCCGGGTTGAAGTGCCCGCCGGAGATCTGCCCGAGCGCACACACCATCACGCCGATCGCCAGGCCGTTGGCGATCGCCACTCCGATCAGGGTTGGGTCGGCGACCGCTCCGGAGCCGCCGCGGCGCCGGCGCCGATGAAGGTGAGGGTGAAGGCGCCGACCATCTCGGCCACCGCGCGACGAAGGGTATCTTCGGACATGGAAAAACCCTAAGAGCCGGATCGGACGGATCGGCGCGACGGCCTCGGTTGGACCGGCAGCTGTCCTCGCACGGATCGGCGGCTGCCCGCGGACTGGCGAGCACCGGGAGCAGATCGGCGGCCGCCCCTCGAACCGACGAGTGAGGTCATACACTCGGGAGGATGCGCCGGAGAGTCACGTACTCGCGCAACCTGACGCTGTCGCTTTCGCGCACGTGCCGGTGCTACTGCAAGTACTGCGCGTTTGCGACGCACACGGCGCACCTGTACGCGCCCGACGAGGTGCTCGCGATCGTCGACGGAGCCGCGCGGCGCGGAGTCAAGGAGCTGCTGGTGCTCACCGGCGAGCGGCCCGAGGTCAACGCCGAGGTGGCGCGGCGCCTGGAGGAGTACGGGCACGATGACTTCACCGCCTACGTCGTATGGGCGTGCGAGCGTGCGCTCGAGCGTGGGATCCTGCCGCACACCAACCTCGGGGTCCTCTCGCGCGAGGATCTGGCGCGGCTGCGCGAAGTGACGGCCTCGCAGGGGCTGATGCTGGAGTCGATCTCGGAGCGGTTGATGGAGACCGTGCACGCGGGCTCGCCGACCAAGCACCCGGCCAGGCGTCTGGCGACGATCCGCGCGGCTGGCGAGCTGCGGATCCCATTCACCTCGGGGATCCTGGTGGGGATCGGCGAGCGCGAGGAGGAGCGCGTCGCCTCGTTGGAGGCGCTCGCGGCGGTGCACGCCGAGCACGGGCACATCCAGGAGGTGATCCTGCAGAACTTCGTCCCCCACCAGCGCTACTACGGCCAAGAGCCGGCGCAGATCGCCGATGAGGCGGCGCGGGAGTACTGGCGCACGGGTGTCGCCGACGACCGGCCGCAGCTGCCGCTGCCCGAGTGGGCCTGTCCGGTGAGCATCGAGGACATGAAGCGGTTGATTGCCGAGACTCGGAGGTTGATGCCGGACGTGGGCATCCAGGTGCCGCCCAACCTCGCGGACTGGTGGCCGGAGCTGGTGGCCGCGGGGGCGACAGACCTCGGGGGGCTGTCGGCCAACGGCGACCACATTTCACCCGAGCACCCCTTTCCCTCGCCCCACCAGGTGCGCAAGCAGCTGCAGCAGGACGGCGTGGCGCTGACCGAGCGCCTGTGCGTGTACCCGCGCTACATCGACCCCGAGTGGGTGGCGCCGGCGGTGATGGACACGATCAAGGTCAAGTACTGGAGCTTCATCCCGCGGCGGGGCTCCGGCCGCACCGACCCCGCCGCCAGCGGCGCCCCGCCGATTCGCCCGGACCTCGTCGCCGGCGCGACCGAGCGCGCACGCGAGGGCCTCGCGCTGAGCGCGGAGGAGCTGACGGCGATGTTCGCCGAGACGCGGCCGGAGGCGATCGAGGGCATGCGCGAGGCTGCCGACGAGCTGCGCGCGGAGCTCGCGGGGGAGACCGTCACGTTCGTCGTCAACCGCAACATCAACGTCTCGAACATCTGCACGGTGGGGTGCGCCTTCTGCGGCTTCGGCCAGGGAAAGCGCTCGCCGGACGCCTACGAACACGACCAGGAGGAGTTCGCGCGCCGGGTGCGCGAGGCGGTGGAGTTTGGCGCCACCGAGCTGTGCATCCAGTCCGGCATCCATCCCGATTGGAGCCTCGACGACTACCTGGGGTGGCTGCGCTTCGCCAAGCGCACCGCGGCCGCGCAGGGGTGCGACATCCACCTGCACGCCTACTCCCCGATGGAGATCGCGCACATGTGCGACATCGCAGGCCTGCCGCCGGGGGAGGTGTTCGCGCGTTTGCGCGACGCCGGTCTCGGCTCGACGCCGGGCACCGCCGCGGAGGTGCTGCACGACGGGGTGCGCGAACGGATCAGCCCCAACAAGCTGCCCGTGGCGCGGTGGGTGCAGATCATCGAAGCCTCTCACGTGGCTGGGCTGCGCTCGACGGCAACGGTGATGTTCGGGCACATCGAGGAGCCGTGGGAGCTGGCCGAGCACATGCGCGTGGTGCGCGAGCTGCAGGAGCGCACCGGGGGCATCACCGAGTTCGTGCCGCTCTCGTTCATCCCCTTCCAGACGCTGCTCGGCCGCACGCACGGGGTGGAGGAGATCTCGCGCGAGGAGAATCTCAAGCACACGGCGGTCTTCCGCCTCGCTTTGGGTCGCAGCGTGCGCAGCGTGCAGGCCTCGTGGGTGAAGATGGGGCTGGATGCCGCAACGGAGTCGCTGCGCTGGGGCGTCAACGACCTGGGGGGGACGCTGATGGAGGAGTCGATCAGCCGTCTCGCCGGCTCCTATCACGGTACGCGCCTGGAGCCCGAGCAGCTGATCGCCGCCGCCCACGCCGCGGGGCGCCCGGCGGCCGAGCGCACGACGCTATACGACGTCCGGCGGCGCTACGAGCTGCCGGTGGCGGCGTAGCTGGCGTTCCCCGCCGTCGCTGCCTTACACCGGCAGGCCTGCTTCGCCGAGAGGTACGGTGGGCGTCGCCCGCCGTGCGGTTGCAAATGTGCGCATCGCGCGGGCGTGGACGTGTGAGAGGTGAGCGTGTGAGAGGTGAGCGCACAAAATTGTGTCGAGAGATAGACTTGTCGGCGTGTACGGGACCAGCGGTCGGGGACGAGCTGGAGTGCTGCTGTGCATGGTGAGCGGCATGCTCACTCTGCTGGGCGGCGCCCCTGCGCCGGCTGGCGGGGCGGCTGGCCCGCCAGCCCACGCCGCCGTCGCGACCCGGCCGGCGCTCGCCGGCGGCACGTCGATGGCGTCCGCGACCCCGGCGTATTCGGCTGAGACCTACCGTGGGACGGCGGGCCGGGCACCGGCTGGAGCGCTGTGGTACCAGTTCAGCGGCGACGGCGCCGAACGGGTGCTGTTCGAAGTGTCCGGACTGACTCGATCGTGTCCCGTGCGCGCGACCGTGCTCGACGTGCGCGGACGGGTGCTGGGCGAGATCTTCGTCGCGGCGGGCGAAACGCTGCCGTTCGCGGTGCCGCTGCCGGCCCATCCGGTGTCCGAAACCGACTATCTGAGGGTCGACGCCGACCCCTACATGGCCTGCGCGGCCGCCGGTTACAGCTTCGCGCTCACCGAGCCCTTCGAGCCCCCTCCGTGTGGGCGGTCGCAATGTCCGTACTACGCGCCGGAGCCGCTCGACTCGCGTTTCTGCAACGCCGCCCAGTACGCGCTCAGTCGCGCGACGGTGGCGCTCGAACGCGAGCGCGCCCTCGTCAGGCGCCACCGCGCCAGAGATGCGGCGCTGCGGGCCGCGGAAGCCCGCAAGCTCGCCGCCAGACGCCGCGAGCGCAGGCTCTGCGAATACTGAGTCGATGTCGCGTACGGGCGAAGGCGTCATGGTGGCGGTCATCGCGGCCGTTTCGGCGCTGGTGGGCACGGCCGTCGGCGGGGCCATCACCTACCTGAGCAACGAACATCTGCAAACCCGGCAGGTGGCCCGCGAAGAAGCGCGGCAGACGACGGCGGCGCGAGCGGTGGCGCGCATCTTGATGGGGGAGTACAGGGCCGAGTATGTGCGGCTGGGCGGGATGCTCGCCGAACACGAATACGAACCCGCCAGCTACCACGAGCGGATCTTCGTCAGCCAGCTTGGACTGGAAGACCGCAAGCTGCTGGCCAGCCGCCTCACCGAGGACGACTGGGTGGCGGTGGCGAAGGCCTCGCGCGACGTCGAAGAAGTGGAGGGCGCCCTGGAAGCCCATCACGGCAAGGGGGCGATCGACCCCGAAGAACGAGAAACACTCGCCCGCGCGCGCAGCGCCTGCTCGGTTGCCTACGACGATCTCGCGCCCCTCGCGGAAGGCCACGCTGATGGGTAGCGCGGTTGTGGATCCACACAAAGCCAACCGGACGAACGGGCCCCAACCCTCGTCCGCTCAGCGCGGGGACGCGTCCCAAAGACGCTAACGAAACATGTCCTCCCCGAGCGGGCGCAGCAACGCCGCCGCACCGGGGCCGTCGTGGGGTGTGACAAAGCGCTCCAGCCCGCTCAGGATCACCACGGGCTCGCGCGAGTCCTTGGCACGCGCCAGGTCGGCCGTGGCGGCGATCGCGTCTGCCACCGCCAACCACGTCGCGCGCAGCTCCATCCCGGTGCTGTCGGTGCGCCCACGCCAATCGTCGAGCGGTGCCAGCCCGGCGCAGCCGATCGCCACGTCGCACTGCCCGTGGCGCCAGGCGCGGCCGAAGCTGTCTGTGATCAGCACAGCCGGGCGAGCGCCGGTCAGCTCTTGCAGCCGCGCGCGCAGGCGCCGCGCGGCGGTGTCGGGATCCCGCGGCAGCACGATCAGCTCGTCGGCGGTGGCCACGTTGGAGGTGTCGACGCCGGCGTTGGCGCAGACGAAACCGTGGTGGGTGCGGCAGATCAGCACTCCATTCGCGGCACGGAGCACCTCGCTGGACTGGTCGAGCACGACCTGCACGGCCCGCGGATCCTTGCCCTGTTCGGAGGCGATCTCGTGAGCTCGCGCAGACGGAGCAACCCCGGCGAGTGCCACCACAGCCCCCTCGGCCTTCGAGACGACCTTGTGGGCGATCGCCAACACCTGCCCGTCGCTCAGCTCGGTGTCGAGGGCCTCGACGATCAGCGCTGCCAGATCGTCCCCGGCGCTCACCTCGGGTATGTCGCTAAGCGCGCGAGCGGATATCACCACTGCAGCAGCATCAGCCCGACGGTCACGCCGGGGCCGATCGTCACTGCGAGGCCGCGCTCTCCAGGCTGGGGCCGGTAGCGCTCGATCGTGTCTTTGAGCACGTAGAAGATCGAGGGGGTGCCGACGTTGCCGTGGTTGGCGAGCGCATCCCAGCTGGTCGCGGTCTGATCGTCGGAGAGCTCCAGGGCGCTTTGGATGTTCTCGATGATCCGGCGGCCGCCCGGGTGCACCATCCAGTGGTCGATCTCTGCGTGCTCCACGCGGTGTTCGCGCAGGAATTTCTCCGCCACACCGGGCAATCCCGCGCCGGCGAGGTCGGGCAGCTCGCGCACGAGGTGCAGGTAGGCGTCCTGCTCGGATAACGCGAGACTGACGGCGTCGAGCGTGCCGCCGATCTGGTGGACCTGGGTGGCGAGGATCGTCGGGCCGTCGGCGCCGGGGTCTGCGGAGAGCAGAGCCGCGGCGCAGCCGTCGCCGAAGATCGAGGAGCCGACGGTCTTGGCGCGCGGATCATCGGGGGTGGCGCGCGTGAGGATGCTGCTCATGCTCTCGGCTCCCACGACCAGGCAGTCTCGCCCGGGGTGCTGCCGCAACATCCCGGCAGCCATCCGCATCAGCGGCACCGCGCTCGCGCAGGCCACGCCGGTGATGTGGTACTTGTCGGTGGTGGGCTCCATCTCGTAGTGGTCCACCAGCCGGTGGGCGATCGTCGGCAGGCCGAGCGAGTAGAGGCTCGAGCTGAGGACGGTGCCGATCTTCGCGGGGTCGATTCCGAGCGCGTCCACGGCGCGGAGCGAGTGACGCAGCAGCCCCTCCTCGACCGCCGCCGCACGTCCCTGCAGGTCGCGCCCCAGGAAGTCGTCGTCCAGCTCGAGGTGGCGCCGCTTGACGCCGCAGCGAGAGAAGATGCCTTCGGCGAACTCGTCGCCGCGCAGGCCCAGCCGGTCGAGGACCTGATCCTGGGAGAGGACGTGCTCGCCGTCGGAGACTGCCAGCCCGGCGATCCGCGGGCCGGTCTGGGGCTCCAGCCTGCCTGCGCTGCCAGACGCGGCGGGCTCGTCCAGCGGGCGTGCTACCGCCGCCGGGCGTAGGGTGCTGGTGTCGATTGCGCTCAAGTGCCTGCCGTGTTTGCGTGGTGGACGTTAGTGTTGTGTTAGGCCACGTTGGGAATCACAACACGACAACAGAATATCGTGAGAACCGGCGTGCCATGCGGCAGTTGCGCTGTGCACGCCGCGATGCAGCGTCACCGACTACGAACGACGGGACCACCACAAAGGAGCGGATGAGTATATGAAGCTGATCGGAGCGGGTCTGCCCCGGACGGGCACCCTCACGCAGAAACTGGCGCTCGAGCAGCTCGGATTCGCCCCGTGCTACCACTGGGTCAACGTGCTCGCCGACCTCGACCAGGTCGAGTTGTGGAACCGCGCGATGGACGGTGAGGGCCCGTGGGAGGAGGTCTTGGGCGGCTTCGAGGCGACCACGGATTGGCCCGGCGGCTACTTCTACAAGGAGTTGATCGAGGTCTATCCGGACGCGAAGGTGCTGCTCAGCACGCGCAAGCCCGAGTCGTGGGAGCCCAGCTTTCGCGAAACGATCGTCGGCCTCAGCTACGGCGAGGAGCTGATGCGCCTGCTCGCCAGCGCCCGCGGCGAGATCGACCCCCGCTGGCGGCGCTACCTCGACCTCGTCGAGCGCATCTTCTGGGGTCCGGAAGGCACGTTCGCCGACGGCTGGGCAGAGCCGGCGCAGCTGATCGAGCAGTTCGAGCGCCACAGCGAGGAGGTCAAGCGCACGGTGCCGCCGGAGCGGCTGCTGGTGTGGCACGTCGGCGAAGGGTGGGAACCACTGTGCGAGTTCCTCGAAGTCGACGTCCCCGCCGAGCCGCTCCCGCACGAGAACGACCGCGAGACTTTCTTCGACCGCGTGATCGGCGGCGCGATCGGCGCGCTGCACGAGTGGTACGAGAGCAAGGCCCTCGCCGCGGGCTGAGGCGCCGAGCGCCCGGGCGACCATCAACTGCCAGGCCCGACCGCTCGGCCGACCGCTCGGAGGGGTTTAAGGCCATCGACGCGTCGTGCGGGTCTACTGGGATACGCCCTAGTCCACCGAGCCGGCTGGGAGGACCCACTCGCACGGCTGTCCGGTTGCCGCCGCGATCAGGTCGAAGTCGGCGTCGTAGTGCAGGACGGTTAGGCCGCGAGCCTCGGCCGCGGCGGCGACGAGCAGATCGGGCAGCTTGCGCCCGCGCTGATGTTTGGACGCGAGCAGTCGCTGCGTCTGCCTCGCACGACGAACGTGCTCGGCAGCGGTCTCGAGGAGCTCGAAGGCTTCGACGGCGTCGGTCAGACGATCCCACTCCGCGGCGTTGCGGGCCGAGAAGCCGATCTCGAGATCGCTGATCCCCGCGCGAGCGAGCTCGCCTCTGTGCGCGCGGGGCTCGATCACCTCACGAACCGCCGGCTCGCGCAGCCTGGTGAGGACGCTGGTGTCCAGCAGATGCGTCAGCGCCATGCCTGCTCGCGAGGCAGCAGATCGGCGTGGGCGAGCGCGTCGAGGCGCCTCTTCATCGTGTCCTCACGATCGCCGCCGGCCAGCCGCAGCGCGCGGTTGACCGTCTCCTTGATCGTGCCGGCGCCCAGCTGGATCCGTGCATTCCGCAGAGCCTGCTCGTCTATGTCCACCAAGTGCTTGGCCATCCCTGGGCAGTATATACCACCGGGTGGAGGTATATATGCGCGCGGGTCGGGCACAGGCGTCGGTGGCCTCGTCGCATGCGCTGCGGTGCCAGATGGCAGGGACATGCCGACAACGTACGCAGCACTTGGGACGGTACGCTCGCTCGGCCGGAGGGGAGTGAGGCAGGGCGGTAGCGCTCGCTACTCCCAGAGCCGATCCGGCAGCCCCGTGAGGTGGATCCCCGCGTGCGCCTTGTAGCGCACGTTGACGGCGATCAGCAGCGCCGTGAGCGACTCGGTGATGCGGGCCATCTCCAGGCGACCGCAGTCCACGCAGCGCAGCCCCTCGATCCGCTCGATCAGCGCGGCGGCCTCGCGCTTGTCGGCACGTGCGTCGCCGCAGAGCAGGACGTCCTCGGTGAGCTGGTGGTCCAGGTTGGAGAGCGAGGCCGCGGAGACGGTGTGCAGGGCGGAGACGACGCGCACGCCCTCGGGCGCCATCTCCTCGGCCTGCTGGGCGGCGGAGCCCTGCCACACGCCGAGCATGCGTGTGGCCTTGCCGCTGTGGGCGGCGGCGAGCGGCACGGTCGCGTCGATCAGCAGCTGGCCGGGGCGCAGCGCGCCCTTCAGGTTGGTGAGCATCTCCGACTGGTTGCGGAACGGCACGCTCAGGATTACGGTCTCCACGCGGGACACCGCGTCGGCGTTCTCGTAGCCGGCAAACGAGCCCGCGGGGACCGCGGCCCGCGCGCGCTCCACGGTCTCGGCGGCGCGCTCGGCGCTGCGCGATCCGATCGCGATCGGCACGCCCGCGCGTCCGAGGCGGAGCGCCAGCCCGAAGCCGAGCGCGCCGGAGGCGCCGATGATGCAGACGGGGGCGGGTGGATCGGTCACGCCGCAACCATAGTGATCGGCGGTCGGGACGGACAAGCGAGGGCGAGGAGGCTGCCCGCCGGCGTGCTCAACTCGGGAGGAGCGGTGGGGTTATGTCATCCAAAACGGGCCCCTAGCCACTTTACAAAATGAAGGGTAGGGTCCAAAAAGACCACATACAACCCCACGCTCACCCCGCCAGCGAGTCGGCGAACGCGAGCGTCTGCTCGGCCACGCGCGCGCGGGCGCCGGCGTCGTCCATGCGGGTGTCGATATCGAGCGTCGCGAAACCCTCCACCGGCTCGTCGGCGACGATCCCGTCGAGCAGCTCGCCGTAGAAGTCGGCCACGCCCCGTGCGCTGCACTCCAAAGCGGCGAATGCCATGAACGAGGCCGTGGGGCCCTTCAGCACAGCCCCGCCGACGATCGGGCTGACGGCCAGGACCGGCGCGTCGGCCGCGAGCAGCGCCTCGCGGATGCCGGGGATCGCGAGGATCGGGCCGATCGAGGCGAGCGGGTTGGAGGGGCCGATCACGATCGCGTGTGCCCCAGCAATCGCCTCCAGTACCGCGGGGCTCGGCGCGGCCTCCTCGGCGCCCCGGAACTCGAGGCCCTCCACGAGGCCCGCGGCTCCCATGCGAATCATGAAGTCCTGAAAGGAGCGCCAGCCCTCGGTCGTGAGCACCCACGTGCGAACCGGGTCGTCGCTGGCAGGCAGCACCCGCGCGCGTACGCCGATCGCCTCGTTCAGCCGTCCCAGCGCCGCTGTGGGAGAGAGGCCCTCGGCGAGCAGCCGCGCGCGCTCCACACACCATGCGAGGTCGCGGTCGCCGAGGTTGAACCACACGTCGACCCCGAGCGCCCGCAGGCCGTCCATCACATTGAACGTGTCGCCCTCCAGGCCCCACCCGCGCGCGTCGATCAGGTCGGCCAGCCAAAAGGAGATCAGGTCCGGGTCCGGGGAGACGTACGCGCCGTGGATCTTGATGTCATCGCCGGGATTGGCCACCACCGCCAGCCGCTCGGCCCCCACGACGTCCTGCATCCCACGTGCGAGCTTCGCGCCGCCGGTGCCGCCGGCGAGGATGACGATCTCTACCGGCGGGGGCATGCGGGGGAGCGGTTGGGGGACACGGCGATCGAGTATATGAGCGCCAAATTCTCTCTCACATCCGCTCAGCGGACAGGTTCATATCCTCCGAGCGGATGGGCGCCGCCCACACGACCCGGCGTCAGGCAGCCCGCGAGGGCCGCGGCGGCACCCCGAGAACCTTACGGGTGCGCCGTGCGCCGGCTCGTGACTCGCCGGCCAGTCGCTCGCGCAGCACGGCCAGGTCCTCGCCGGTGTCGATGTCGAGCAGCAGCGAGGACACCCGCTCGACCCGGCAGGCCACCCCGGCCTCCCGCGCGAGCCCGATGTGGCGCTCGCAGCTGTCGGGCCCGAAGCTCGGGGGTATCGCGCCCGGCGGGGTGAGCAGCAGCCCGTTGGTGCCGGCGCCGTGGCGGTCGGGGACGACCACGACCTCGGGCGTGCCGGCGGGCTGAGACTCCAGTGGCGCGGAGGCCTGGGCCGGCCTGGCAGGCCGAGACACCAGCAGCTTGGTCACCTCGTCCGGGTCGAGCGCTGGGCAGTCCCCCGGGATGCACAGCACCCGCGCGAAGCCCTCCGCCAGGGCGCGCTCGATCCCCTGTACGACCGCCGCGCTCTGGCCCTCCTCGGCCGCGTCCGGCACGACGATTGCCCCGATGTAGCGCGCCGCGGCCGCGACCGACTCCTCGCAGGTCACCACGATCGTGCGCTCGAGCGCGGCGCAGTCGCGCAGCGCGCTCAGCACGTCCCCGACCATCGCGCGCGCGAGATCCCGCCGCAGCGGGTCGGCCACGCTCTGTCCGAGGCGCTGCTTAGCTTCGGAGAAGCGCTTGACGGGCAGGATGGCGGCGGTGCGCATCGTGCTTTTGACAATAGTCCGGCCTCGCTCCGTTGGGGTGCCACGCGGAAGGGCGTGCCTCCGGTGGGAGTGGCTGCGAGTGCCGAGCGACTACGCTGTGCCGCGGGACTCCACAAACATGAGGCTAGAGGACAAGATCGCACTGATCACCGGCGGCGCGTCGGGCATCGGCGCCGCGACCGCGCGGCGGCTGGCGGCCGAGGGCGCGCGCGTGGCCGTGGGGGACCTCAACGAGGAGGGCGCGAAGACGGTCGCCGGCGAGCTCGATGGGGTGGGCCTCGCGATGGACGTCACCGACCTGGACTCGATCGCCGCCGCGGTGGCCGCCACCGAGGAGCGGCTCGGGCCGATCGACGTGCTCGTCAACAACGCCGGCACCGACCTCTTCTCGTTCTTCGTCAAGACCGACCCCGGCCTGTGGGACTTCGTGCTGGGCGTCAACCTGCGCGGCGTGATCGCGGTCACCCACGCGGTGCTCCCGGGGATGCAGGAGCGCCGGGCGGGCGCGATCGTCAACGTCTCCTCGGAGGCCGGCCGCGTCGGCTCGCAGGGCTCGGCGATCTACAGCGCCGCGAAGGCCGGCGTGATCGGCTTCACCAAGGCGATTGCGCGCGAGGCGGCGCGCTACCGCGTGCGCGTCAACGCGGTCGCACCCGGCCCGATCGAGACGCCGCTGCTGAACGCCGCGCCGAAGGTGTACGGGGAGATCGGTGAGCGACTCAAGCAGGGGATGGTGGATACCACGCAGCTGAAGCGCGCGGGGGAGCCGGAGGAGGTCGCGGCGGCGATTGCGTTCCTCGCTTGCGAGGACGCCTCATACGTGACCGGCCAGACGCTCGGCGTGAGCGGCGGCCTGTCGATGTGGTGATGTTGCCCTCGCCGCATGCTGGCCGAAACGGGGACCGATTAGGGCGACACTCGCTTCGCTCTAATCCCCGAATCGGCCAGCGCCGAAGGCGAGTGTCCCCCGGCTTTGGTAGGGCGGCAGGGCCGCATGCGGCCCTGCCCCGGATGGCGCATGCGCCATCCGGCCGGGCAGTGCATGCACTGCCCGGAAAATAGGGATCACGATGGGGGACGCAATCCGCATCAGGGAGGTCGGCCCGCGCGACGGCTTTCAGAACGAGCCCGGCAAGGCGATCCCGACCGCGCGCAAGGTGGAGCTGATCGACGCGCTCGCGCGCACGGGGTTGCGGCGGCTGGAGGTAACGAGCTTCGTGCGGCCCGACGTAATCCCGCAGCTGGCCGATGCCGCGGAGGTGCTCGAGCGGATCGAGATCCCCGATGGGGTCTCCGTGAGCGTGCTGATCCCCAACGAGCGGGGCCTGGAGCGCGCCCTGGAGCACCGCGCGCGCTTTCACGAGATCAACGTCATCGTCTCCGCTTCGGAGACCCACAACCGTAAGAACGTCAACCGCTCGATTGCGGAGTCTCTCGCCGGTCTGGAGGGCGTGCTCGCGCGTGCTCGCGCGGAGGGCCTGCGCTGCGAGGCGGTTCTCTCCACCTGCTTCGGATGCCCCTACGAGGGCCACGTCCCGCCGGAGCGGGTGCTCGACATCGCAGCCCGCCTGCGCGACGCGGGCGCGCAGGAGATCGGTTTCGGCGACACCACGGGGATGGCCAACCCCCGCCAGGTGGGCGAGTTCTTCGCGCGGGCGCTCGAGCGTCTCGGCAGGAGGACGGTCGAGGCGGCAAGCGCCGGCGGCGGGGAGGCTGGCGAGGCAGGGGAGGCCATGTCGAAGGCGAGTGGCACGCCGCCGCCGGCAGGTGAGGACGCGGTCGAGCTGACCGCGCACTTCCACAACACGCGCGGCGCCGGCCTGGCCAACGCGCTCGCCGCGCTGCAGGCCGGGGTCACGAGCTTTGAGTCGAGCTTCGGTGAGCTGGGCGGCTGCCCGGTCCCGGCTGGTGCCACGGGCAACATCGCCACCGAGGACCTCGTCTCGATGCTGCACGAGATGGGCTACGCCACCGGCATCGACCTGCTGGCGCTGATCGCCTGTGCCGCCCGTGCGCAGGAGATCCTCGGCCGGCCGCTGGGCAGCCACACGCTGGTGGCGGGGCCGGTGGAGTGGGACCCGGTCAGGGCCACGACAGCCAAATAGTCTCCAACAGGTTCGCGATGAAGCGACGTACGGCCCGCCTGTCCTTGCGCCATGCGGCGAATCGCTTGCGTGCTTCGCCGCCGTTCAACCAACCTACTCCGCGTGCGCCGGCACGCCGTTGGCCTGCTCTGCCCGGGCGCTCTCGCGCATTGCCGCCGCGCAGTACTCCTGCACCGCGACCTCCATCTCCAGCGTCGCCGCGAGCGCCGGGCGGGCGGAGGCGTCGATCACGCGCTTGGCGCGGCCGACCGCCACGTGCGAGTTGGCGAGCAGCTCTTCGGTCAGCGCCTCGACAGCCTGTTCGAGCTGATCGGGGGCGACGACGCGGTTGACCAGGCCGATCCGCTCGGCCTCGGCTGCATCGATCGTGCGGGCGGTCATGATCAGCTCCTTGGCGCGGCCGAGGCCGACAACCGCCGGCAGGCGGCTGGAGCCGCCGACGTCGGGGATGATCCCGAACTTCACCTCGGGCAGGCTGAGCTGGGAGCCCTCGGCGGCGATCCGCAGGTCGCAGCCGAGGGCGACCTCCAGGGCGCCACCGACACAGGTGTGGTGGATCTGGCAGATCACCGGCTTGGCCATCTCTTCGCAGAGGTTGGCGCACTCCAGGAAGGTCTCGCGGAAGGGGCGCAGCTTGCCCGGTGTCTGCGAGGAGGCGGCCAGCTCGACGAGGTCGACGCCGGCCGAGAACACCTTGCCCTCGCCGCGCAACACGACGCAGTGCACCGACTCCTCGGCGGCGGCCTCGCGCAGCGCCTGCCCGAGCGCGCGCAGCAGCTCCTGGCTCATCGCGTTGCGCTTCTCGGGGCGGTTGAGGATCACGTGCCGGACCGCGTCGCGGTCTTCGGTGAGGACGATGCTCATGGTCTCTCCTTTAGCTCAGGTCGAGCACCGGCGTGGGCGGCTCGATCGCCTCGTCGTGGCCCTCGCGCGGCACGATCGCGGTGCCGAGCGCGAAGAACTCGATTGTGTGGCTGCCCCAACCGTGGCTGGTCTCGTTGAGTTTCACGCCAACGATCCCCTCCGCCGAGAGCGTCTGCGCCTCGGTCTGCATCCGCTCCATCGCGAGCTCACGCGCGTCGTACAGCGCCTGGGTGAAGTTGGGCAGCTCGACATTGCGCCCGGTTTGAGCCATCGACTGGAGCATGCCGCGGTGGGCGACGTGGTAGACGCAGCTGCCCATCACCATCCCGACGGGGCGGTGGCCGGTGCGCAGCAGCGTCCAGAAGTCCTGACCTGACAGGTCGCTGGTGAACGGGCGGCCGTTGGGGGCGCGGTGCATCTCGCCCTCGCGGTGCTTGACGGCGGTGCCGATCGCGATGAACTCGGCCATGTCCTGGCCCCACTCGTAGCGCCCGATGTCCAGGCGCACGCCGACGACCCCGTCTGCCCCGAGCTGGTCGGCCTCCTCCTCCATGCGCGTCATCGCCAGCTGGCGCGCGCTGTACATCGCCTCGGAGAGGACTTTCAGCTCCTGGCTTTTCTTCCACCCCGCCATCTGGATGCCGATGTGGTAGATCGAGCTGCCGACCACGAGCCCGACGGGGTCGAAGCCGGCCTGCTTGATCAGCAGGAACTCGTTGACGCTGAGGTCGGAGGTGAACAGGCCCGCGCGGTTCTGCTGCAGGCGGGCGCGGCCGGCCTCGGGCACGCCCTCCAATGAGGAGGGATCGTAGGTCTCTGTCTGCTGCTCGCTGTCGCTCATACGTTTTTGGGCTCCCGGGCTCGTGTTCAGGATGTCAGGTCGATCGTCGTCTCGGGCGGATACAGGGTGGTCTCCGCGGTCTGGAGGATTGCGGTGCCGATCGCGTTGAACGTCACCATCAGGCCGCGGCGCTCGCGAGTGCCCATCCCGCCCTGCAGCGTGTGGGGCACCGCACGGTGGCCGATCCGCACGCCGACGATTCCCGAGGCGCCGATCGCGGAGGCCTGCGCGTTCAGCTCACCCATCACACTCTCGCGCGCGTTGTAGAAGGCCCGCGTGAACTCGCGCAGCTCGAAGTTCTGCATCCCTCCCGCCGACATCATCCCCCCGCCGACCATCCCCGGGCCGAAGTTGTAGCTGGCGAAGAACACCGAGCTCCACGCGACGATCCCGAGCGGCTCGAAGCCGCCCCGCACCAGCTTGGAGAAGTCGGCGACCGACAGCTCGGTGAGCACCGGCCGCCCGCCTTCGTGTCTCTCGCTTCCGTGCCGCCCGCCTCCGTGCCGCCCGCGTCCGTGCTCCCCGCCGTCGGCCCTGCGCGAGTCGGCGTTGGACGGTCCCGCCTCACGGCTGACGGCGGTGCCGAAGACCGTGTGTTCGAGCGAGACCGATCCTGTTTCCAGGCTGCTTTCGCCGGCGCGCGTGTCCACTTCCACGACCGCGTCGGCGCCGACGTGCTTCGCCTCCTCGGCCAGCCGCCCGAGCGCGCGTGTGCGTACCTCGTTGAGCGCTCGCGAGAGGGTGGTGAGCTCGACCATGTAGGTCTGGGCGAGACCCATACCGCCCCATTCGCCCTGACCCCATGCGCCCTGGTAGCCCATCTGGTAGATCGAGCTGCCCATCACCTGCGAGAGCGGGCGCAGCCCCAGCTGGTGGGCGAGCGCCCAACCGTTGACGGAGAGATCGGAGGTGAAGAGGCCACCCTTCTCACGCAGCTCGCTCAGGCGCCGCTCGGCAGCGAGGGTGATCCCGCCGCGTTCAATCCGCTCCAGCGACTCCTGTTGCTCGGCGGCCGTGGCCCCGGGATCGGCCATTTCGGCGGCGGCGGCCTCATCCACTTCTTCGCCTTCGGCCCCGATGCCGCGCCGCCGCGCCATCAGCCCAGCAGCCTCTCGAGCGCCGTGCGCGCCTCGGTGCTGCGCTCAGCCTCCGCTTGCAGATCGCCGGTCAGCGCCGTCACCCACCCGCCAGGGTCGAGTGTTTCGCGCTTGATCGAGATGCCTCCCACCTGATGTTCGCGAAAGCCCTCCACGCGGTCGCCCTCGACGGTCAGCTGGTAGCAGTTGCCACCGAGCTCGATCCGTACCAGGCGCACGTGCTTCTCGCCCCGACCGAGCAGGCCCCCGCCGCGGCGCTCGACGTGGATGCGTCCCGGCAGCGACTCCTCCAGCTTGCTCGCCAGCACCTCCACGGAGATCCGAAGGTCGGTACCGTCCGCGCGCAGGCCGGCGGCGGAGAGGTCGAAGTCTTGCTCGGTGGACATGCCTGGAAGGGTACTCCGAGCCGCTGGGGCGCGCGGTAAGCATCGCTCGAAAAAAGGCCCCGCCGCGTAGGCCCGCGCACGTCTGCACGTCCGCACGTCGCGCGCGCGTGCTGGGCCGCAGGACGAAGACGTTGCCCACAACA
>CAVVTQ010000020.1:0-171447 GCA_963751195.1 uncultured Solirubrobacterales bacterium | reverse complement strand
CCCGCGCCGACGCCCAAGGCGCCTTCAACGGCCTGTTCCTCGGGCTCGGCGCCGTGGCCCTGCTGGTGGGCGCCGTCGGCGTCGCCAACATCATGGTCATCTCCGTGCTCGAACGCCGCTCGGAGATCGGGCTGCGCCGCGCGCTCGGCGCCACCCGCGGGCAGATCCGCAGCCAATTCCTTTGCGAAGCGATTCTGCTCGCGCTCGGCGGCGGCACCGTCGGCATCGCCACCGGCGCACTCGCCACCGCGATCTACGCCATCGCCAAGGGCTGGACGATTGTCATCCCCACCACAGCCTGGGCGGGAGGATTCGGCGCGGCGCTGCTGATCGGTGCGATCGCCGGCCTGTTGCCGGCGCTGCGCGCCGCGCGGCTCTCCCCCACCGAGGCACTGCGGACGGTGTGAATTAACTACGGCGCCTTGGCGAGATAGTGGTGGCCGGCGCGCACCTCGACGTGGCGGTGGTTGACCAGATTGGTGACCGCAACCTTGTCGCGCGTGACCCGGATGAGGGTTCCTTCGCAGAGGTCCTCGGTCAGCCATTCGGTGCCCTGCACGGCCGCCGCGGCGTAGTTGCCCTTCGTCGAGAATTTGCCGTGCGCGTTGGCCCACAGTTTGCGCACGGCATGACTCCCCGAGGCGGTCGCCCGCGCGGATACTGTGCCAGCACGTGCGATCCGGCTGCCCTCCCGCGCGGTTGGGCAGACCGAGAAGCTGCCGCCGGAGAGCGTCGCCAGCACCATCCCGCTTCGCCCCTGCGTCAAGACAAACTCGCCGCCGAAGAACTTCCCGGTCTGGGTGGCACCGCTCGGCGTGGCGGTGGTCACACCAACGGTGCCGTTGGTGGCGTTGACGACCGTTCCAAACGGGATCTGCCGCAGCTTTGACAGCGCAACGAAACTCTTGCTGCCCGGCGGCTTCACCAGCACCCTCCCGGACACCGGCATCACATTGCCGGTCTTGGCGAGCACCGGCAATGGCTTCCCGCTCCCCAGCGGGCTCCGCTTCGCGGTGTCCGTGCCGCTCGTCCCGTTGTTGTCGTGCAGGGGGCCCGACCACGACAAGCCATCCGCCGCCACCGTAAGAGTCGCTTGCGCTTCGTAGCTACCCACGAAGCTGCGGTAGGTGAAGGTATTGCCCTTCAAAGTGCCGGAGATGCTTTCTCCGCCATCCGAGCCGGTCACCGTTTCCGAGCCTTCGGCCTGCGTCAGCGTGACCGTGGCCGGGAAGTTGATCTGGCCTCCCGGGCACGGCCCGGCTTCGCAGCGGTAGTTGGCCGACCAGGTCCCGGTCAGATTGAGCGCCGACGCCGAGGCGCAGCCGACCGTGCCGCTCAGCAGCGCGACACACAGGACGATCAGCCGCGGTCGCAGCCTCAGCGCTCCGATCGGGGATCTGGCGGTTGGCATCGGCGTGTGCAGAGGCGGGGATTGTGACAGGATGGCGCTGACATGGTCAGGACGCGCAGGGAGCGGCGAAGGGCCGTGGCGCTGCTGATGGTCGCGATCCTGGCCGTGGGGGTGGGTGTGGGCGCCCACGCGACCCACCTGCTGAGGGTCACCGAACTGCAGACGATCGACGCCCGATTCTCGATCCGCGGCAAGCAGACGCCGCCCGCCGACGTCGTGCTCGTGGCGATCGATCCCGCCACGCTGCAGGAACTGAGGAATCGCCAGATGCCCTCGGAGTTCCCGTTTCCACGTCGCTACTACACCAAGGTCATCGACAACCTGCGCAAGGCCGGAGCGAAGGTGATCGCGGTGGACATCGAATTCACACACCCGACCGTGCAAAGCGAAGACGACGCGCTGTTCGAAGCGGTGGCCGACGCCCACGGCAGAACCGTGCTCGGCACGATCGAAGTCGCGAAGGGGGGGCGCACGGAAGTGCTCGGCGGCACCCAAAGCCTGCGCGAAGCGGGTGCGCGGGCCGCCTACGCCGGGCTGCCGAAGGACTCCGACGGCGCGATCCGCCGCCTCCCCTACTCCTTCGAAGGGCTTCGCAGCTTCGCCGTGGCCGCCGCCGAAACCGCGAGTGGACGTGCGATCCCCGCCTCCCGCTTCGAAAACGGAACGCTGCCGATCGACTTCGCCGGGCCGTCGGGCACAGTCAGGGCGATCTCCTTCTACCAGGTGCTCGCAGGCAGGTTCTCGCGGAGCGCCGTCAGCGGCAAGATCGTGATCGTGGGGACCACGGATCCGATCCTACAGGACATCCATGCAACATCCACCAGCGCGGGGATGCCAGGGCCGGAAATCTGGGCCAACGCGACGCAGACGCTGCTGCGGAGCGCACCGCTCAGGGACGCGCCCGGGTGGCTGGACGTGGCGCTGATCGCGCTGCTCGGGCTCGTCCTTCCGCTGGTCAGCCTGCGCGTGCGCCGCCGGCGCTCGCTCTTGAGCTCGCTCGTGCTGGCGGTGCTCTTCACCGTCGCCGTCCAGGTCGCTTTCGACAGGGGGCTGATCGTCGACTTCGTCTACCCGCTGCTGGCGCTGGCGCTCGGAGCGCTGGGCACGCTCGCGGTGGTGTACGTGAGTGAGACGTCCGAGCACGAACGCGTGCGCGACGTGTTCTCGCGCTTCGTGCCCGCCGACGTCGTCGATGAAGTGCTGGCCAGCGCCGACGAGAATCTGCGCTTGGGCGGCGTGGAGCGCGACTGCACCGTGCTGTTCTCCGACCTGCGTGACTTCACCAGCTTCGCGGAGGCCCAGCCGGCCGTGCGCGTGATCGAGGTCGTCAACTTCTACCTCAACGAGATGACGGGGGCGATCATGGGCGCGGGAGGGACGCTGATCGCGTACATGGGCGACGGGATCATGGCGGTCTTTGGCGCACCGTTGGAGCAGGAGGATCACGCCGACCGGGCGGTGGCGGCGGCGCGGGAAATGATCGGACCGCGCCTGAACCGCTTCAACGTTTGGCTCTCCGAGCAGGGCTTCGATCACAGCTTCGCGATGGGTGTGGGGCTCAACAGCGGCACGGTGATCGTCGGCAACGTCGGCTCCGAGCAGCGCGTGGAGTACACCGCGATCGGCGACACCACCAACATCGCCTCGCGTCTGGAGAGCATGACCAAGGACAGCGAGGCGATGCTGTTCATCTCGGCGACCACACGCGAACGCCTGCGCAACATGCCGGATGATCTCTCATCGGTCGGGGAGCTCGAGATCCGGGGTCGAACGAGCAGGCTCGCGGTGTGGACGATCTGGCCCCGATGACGGTGTGAGGATCAGTCGGGACGCTTGCGTCTCTGCGGATGCGGGGTCTCGCCGCGGGCCAGCATCGCCACGAACTGCTCGATCCGCCGGGCGCGCGTGTCCACCCGCTTCGCATTGTCGATTCGGTACAGCACGGCGTAGCGGTTCTGGCCGGTGAGCACCTCCCACATCGCCTGCGCCGCCGGCTGCGTGCGCAGTGCCGCCGCGAGGTCGGCCGGCACCTCGATGCTCGCCTGCCCCGCATACGCCTGCTTCCAGCGCCCATCCGCCTTCGCCCGCTCCACCGCGTCGATCCCCGCCGGGCGCATCCGGCCTTCGCTCGTCAGCCGCTCCACGATCCCCACGTTGCGCTTCGACCAGGCGCTGCGCGGACGCCGGGGGGTGAAGCGCTGGCGGTAGATGCGCTCATCCAGCCGCCTCACCTGGCCATCGATCCAGCCGTGGCAAAGCGCCTCCTCGAGCGCCTCGTCATAGGTGAGGCTGGTCGGCTCGGTCGTGCCCTTCTTCGCGAGGCCCAACCACACGCCGGGGGATTGCTCGTGGTTGCTCGCCAGCCACGCCACCCACGCCGCCGCGTCGATCAAGATCAGCGTCGGCTGGTCGTCCACCGCCACCGGCTATTCGCGCTTGAGCGCGCGCACCCACATAACGCTTTCGCGGGCGTTCGAGCAGGTGCGGAACGGGTATGGCACCACCCTCGAGACGCTCTCGCCAGGTGGATAAACGCGAAACCCGGCAGCTGACGTCTGGCGGCACGAAGACGGCAGCGCGCCCACGTCGACGACGTGCACGATCGCCGTCGCCTCGCCTTCGGGAGCGAGCATCACCGTGCGCGGCCGCCCCGTCATTTCCCGCTTCGCCGAGGCACCGATCTGGCGCCCGCTCAGGTTCACCGCCGATACACCCGGATACCCCGCCAGGGTGCAGGTGCGCCCGGAGAGATTCACGAATTCAAGTTTGTAATAGAAGCTCCCCGCCGTTCCTGAGTCTTCAGGGTTCAACCACATCACCAGCCCCGCTGTCTTGCACCGCGAGGCAACCGCAGTATGTGCATATGCAGCCGGTACCGCCGGTTGGGACGCCGGCGACGGGGACATCACTCGCACGGGGGCCGGCGCGGCGACAGGCACGGCAAAAATCGTTGCGAGGAATGCCACCAGCGCGAGCATGGGCGTTCAATCATATGTTCTTTTCCAGGGAGGGCACGGACGGCGCCGGTGGACGACACGACCCGCTCGCAGAGCTCCCCGCCGGCTCAGCTCACGCGGCGCTCAGATCCAGCGTGGCGACCACGATTCCCGGCGCATCCGGGGGTAGCGTCGAGGCCGCGTCCGCGTCGGCCCTCACCGAGACAAACGTCACATCGTCCGCTGCCACCAGCGCCGCCCAATTGCCGTCGCTCTCCTGCAACCGATCAGCAGTTCCCCGGGCCACGCGCTGGGACAGATCGCTGAGAAGCGAATGCGAGTCCTCCCTGTCCTCGCCGCCCACGAGCGTTCGCACAACCCCAAGACGCGGGGCGCTCCCGCACACGAACGCAACCGGCGGGGCGCCCGACAGCCCCTCGGCCACAATCGAGCGGGCGGCCTCGAGCCCAGCCGCGTCCATCGCGGCGGGCTCGGCGACGAGCACAAGCGTGGCTTCCGCCGCCACCCCGGCGTGCATCGCGCCGTGCAGCAGTGAGCGATCCACCACTGTCGAGACCATGCCATCGACTCCGGCCACGGCCGCAGCGTGCCGCAGGCGGTTGTGCGCGGCCCGAGGCGCAAACGGGGCTGACTGTGGCACAACCAGCACGGGCTGTACCACCCCCCCGTCCGCGCGGGCGATGCGCACCGCGATCGACAGCGCGCCCGCAGCCGACGCGGGGTCGCTGACCCCCACCACGACGCGCGTGCCCATCGGCCGGGCTCGGTCCTCGTGCTTGGCCATCGCGGCGCTTGCGCGCGTGCCGACGAGAGTCGAGACCAGCACGCTCACGAAGATCAGCACCAACACCGCGTTGACGACCGCGCTGCTGAACAGCCCCAGCTGGAACCCCACCACAGTCGCCGCGAGCGTCGCCGCGGCCTGTGCGGCGCTGAGCGAGAACAGCAGCCCCGCCTGCGGGCGGGAGAAGCCAAGCAGCCGCGCGGAGAGCGCCGCCGCCAGCACCTTGCCGCCGAGGCACGCAAGGACGAACAGAGCAGCGAGACCCAGCGTTTCACCTTTCACAATCACCGCGGGGTTGAGGATCAGCCCGATCGATACCAGGAACACCGGGATGAACACCGCGCCCCCGAAGAACCCGATGCGATCCATCAACTGCCCTTCGTTGGGCACCAGCCGATTGAGCGCAAGACCGGCGAAGAACGCGCCCACGATGCCCTCGATGCCGAACACCTCGGCGACCGTCGCCGCCGCCAGAAACGCCGTGATCGCCACGATGTAGCGCACCGCGCGCTCGGCGCCGAACAGCTGAAAGGCCCAGCCCGCCAGCAGTGGCAGCAAGAGCATGCTGAAGGCGATCAGAACCGTCAGACCCACGAGGATCTGAATCGCAACGTCGATCGTCGAGCGACCCCCTCCCGCCGCGCCCGCCACGGCTGCCAGCACGACCAGCGCGAGCGTGTCGGTGAGCACCGTGGAGCCCACGACGGTGGCGACCGCAGGATCCGAGGCGAGCCCGGCGTCGCGCACCGTGGGATAGGTGATCAGCGTGTGCGACGCCAGCAGGGAGCCGAGCAGGATCGCCGCCAGCACCTCCCACCCAAGCCCGATGCCGACGGTGGCGCCGAACGCCATCGGCAGCAGGAACGTCAGCAGCCCGAACACCACGGCCGAGCGCTTGTACTTGCGCAGCAGGTTGAGATCGAGCTCGACCCCCGCGACGAACATCAGGTACAGCAGCCCAAGCTGGCCGAGGTCCGGCACCGTGGTGTTGCCCGAGCCGATCAAATCGAGCCCGTGCGGGCCGATCGCGTACCCGCCAAGCAGCAGCCCGATCAACCCGGGGACACGCGCGCGCTCGACGATCGCCGGCCCCAGCAGCAGCGTTGCGAAGATGATCAGGAACTCCCAGGGCGCGCCCTTCGGCGATGAGAGCTCGACGACCTCCGCCAGCGCCACGTGCAACTGCGCAGGCATCATTCTTCGTTGGTCCTCAGCACCGGCACGTGTTCGGCCTGACCTTCACTCAGTTCAGTGTGCAGCCACCTGCGCCCCATGCGTTCGATCGTGCCGTCCGCCATCAGCGCGCGCAACGCCGAGTCTAGGGCTTCCACATTTTCCGATCCCTTCGGCAACGCCGCCGCGAGCATGTCTTCGCTCGGAAGCTGCGCCGCGACTGCGTAGCTGCCCGGCGCTTCGCGCGCATAGGAGAGCGCCACGGGGAGGTCCAGCATCACAGCGTCGACCCGATCGGCGCGCAACGCCGCCAGCGCTTCGCGCTCATGGTGGACGATCAGCGGCGCCTGGGAGGGTTCGATCGCTTCTTCGAGCGCGCCCTGCAGGGTCGTCCCCTTCTCTACGGCCCAGCGCAGGCTCTGGGCGGCGTGAACGTCGGCCACCTGGGTGCCGGGGCGCACGAGGATCGCGGGGGACGCCGGCAGGTAGGGCGTCGAGAAGCTCACGTGTTCGGCACGTTCCTCGGTGATCGTGATGTCGGAGAGCGCGAGGTCGGCGCCACCGAGATCGCCCGCGACCAGCTGCTCGAACGGCACCAGCACGACCTTCACCTTCGCCAACCCAAACCGCTGCGCCAGCGCGTGTGCGAGCTCGTACTCGAAGCCTCCAGTGGGGTGTTGCGAGGTTCCCGTCCAGAACCCGGGATCGGGGATCTGGGCCGTGGCGACCGTCAGCGTTCCGGGAGTGCGCGGGGTGAAGGTGCCGGCCGACTCCCCCCCACAGGCGGTCAGCCACAGGCCGAGCGTGGCGAGCACCGCCGCCACACATCCTGCTCCTGCGCATCGCCCAGACTTCACGCACACGGCACTCTACCCGTGGCCCGGTACGCCACGGCCGGGCTTCCTCATCGACCTCGCCGAGATACCCTGCCTGCCTCGATCAGCGGGATCGTGCGGCGAGCAGGTCGACGACGAAGATCAGTGTCGAGTTTGGCGGTATGGATGGTGGACTTCCTCTGCGACCGTAGGCAAGCGCGGCGGGGATGATCAATTCGCGTCGTCCCCCCACGCGCATGCCCACAAGACCTCGTTCCCAGCCCTTGATGACTTCACCTCGCCCGATGGTGAAGGTGAACAGTTCGCCGTCATGCCACGAGCTGTCGAAGACCTTGTTGTTGCTGTAAAGAGCACCGACGTAGTTGACCGTCAGCTTGCGTCCGTCCTTTGCCTTCCGACCCCTGCCCTTGACGATGTTCCTGATCACCAGCCGTTTGGGGGCAGGACCCTTGTGGGTTCTGATCTTGGGCGGCTTGGAGAGCGGCCCGTGGGTGGGTGTTCTGGTGGTCCCGCGAGCCATCACGGGTACCGCCAGTGCGCAGAGCAGAGCCGGAAGTCCGATTAGCAGCAGCACCGTGCGACTCTGCAAGACTCGCAGGCCATTCCCCCGCCGCGTCTCCCCCGTGTACACCGATGGAAGGATACAAAGGCCGATAGAGCGCGTGGGGGCACACCGCTTGACCCCGCAACCCGAACGCTTGGAGATCCGCACATGAGTCAGATCAACCATCAGGTGCGCCTCGCCGCGCGCCCAACCGGCTTGCCGCAGGCATCCGACTGGAACATCGTCGAGGAGCCTGTGCCGACGCCGGGCCCCGGGGAGCTCGTGGTGGCGATCTCCCACCTCTCGCTCGACCCGGCGATGCGCGGCTGGATGAACGCCGGAGCCTCGTACATCGATCCGGTGGAGATCGGGGCCGTGATGCGCGCGGGCGCGGTCGGACGGGTGATCTCCTCCGAGCACCACGACTTCGCGGTCGGCGAGCACGTGTACAGCGCGTTCGGGGTGCAGGAGTACGCGCTGTCGAATGGCGCCGGAGTGATGAAGGTCGATTCGTCGTTGGCGCCGTTGCCCACGTATCTCGGCACGCTGGGAATGACGGGCATGACCGCGTACTTCGGGCTGCTCGACGTGGGCCAGCCGAGAGAGGGAGACACAGTCGTCGTCTCGGGCGCCGCCGGCGCGGTCGGCAGCGTGGCGGGGCAGATCGCAAAGATCAAGGGCGCACATGTGATCGGGATCGCGGGCGGTGAGGAGAAGTGTCGCTGGATCGTGGAGGACCTCGGCTTCGACGCGGCCATCGACTACAAGACCCAGGATGTCCGCACAGCACTGCGCGAGACAGCGCCCAAAGGGGTGGACGTCTACTTCGACAACGTCGGCGGCGAGATCCTCGACGCGGTGCTCACGCGCCTGGCGCGCGGCGCACGCATCGTGATCTGCGGAGCGGTATCGCAGTACAACAGCGCCGAGGGCATGTGCGGTCCCGCGAACTACATGGCGCTGTTGGTCGCGCGAGCGTCGATGACGGGCATGGTCGTATTCGACTACGCCGCGCGTTACGCAGAGGCGGCTGCAGAGATTGCCGGGTGGATGCGCGAAGGCCGGCTGGTCTCACGCGAGGACGTCGTCGAGGGCGGCGTGGATGCCTTTCACGAGACGCTGCTCAAGCTGTTCAGAGGCGAGAACATCGGCAAGCTGGTGCTGCGCATCGACTCAGACTGACGCGGGCGGCTCCAGGGATGGGAACCTGATTCGCTTTGGCTCGCCCGCTGAGGACCAATCGGCGGCATCTACCGTGCGTTCGCGATTGGCGGCGGCGGGCATCGACTCATCCTCCGTGCCTGCTGCGCAATGTCGCCCCACGCGCACGATCGCGGGTTCGAGCGGGGGAACCGCAAAGGAGCGCGACCGCGACGGTCTGAGAGACTGCAGGGAAGAAATGGCACCAACAGACCGCCACAGCGCCGCAGCTGAGGATCTCGCGCGTGCCGGTGGGCGCGACGCCGAGGTGAAGATCGTCGAGTACGACCCCGGGTGGCCGGCTGTCTATCAGGCCGAGCGTGAGCGGCTTACGCCACTGCTGCCCCCCGGGGTGAAACTGCACCACTTCGGGTCCACCGCCGTGCCGGGCCTGGCGGCCAAGCCGGTGATCGACATGATCGCGCTCGTGGATGCTCTCGACGCGCCGATTGCGGCACTGGTGGCGCGCGGCGGCTACCAGTACCCGCAGGCGTTCAACGCGACACTCACCCACCGGCGGTTCCTGTGCTACCCGACGGCCGCCCACCGCACTCACCATCTGCACCTCGTGGACGAGCCGGGAGAGCTCGAGCGCCGTCTGCGCTTTCGCGACCGCCTGCGCGCCAACCCCGTCCTTGCCGGTGAATACGTGGCGTTGAAGCGAGCGCTCGCGGAGCGCTACTCCAATGACCGCGAGGCGTACACCGAGGCCAAGAGCGAGTTCGTCAAACGGCATACGCCTTACGGTGCCGGCCAATGAGCGGCGACGAGCTGGCTCTACGTCGCGGGGGTTGCCTGCCCGTAGATGAAGAACTCGCTCGTCGTCTGCACCAGGGCATTCCAACCGAGGTCGGCGAGTCGTTGTTGCAACAGCTGGGGCTCGTGGAACCGCTTGACGATGCGGTACTCACGGCCGTCGGCGAGTCGGCGGAGCATCGTTTCCTCGCCCTGATCGGGGAGCGTGTGATCGATGGCCGAAGCTTGCTGGCTGCGCAGGCTGTCGATGAAGAACACGCGGCCCCCTGACCCGACGGCGCGCCTGACTTTCTCCCAGAACGCCTCGAAGCGCTCCTCGGGGACGTGGGAGAGCCAGAAGCCGAAGACGCACACGTCATATGTCCTGGTGGGCTCCCACACGAACAGGTCCGCTTGAACATACGTGACGTGCGGGTCGTTTACGCGAGCGCGGCACAGCTCGATCATCTCCGGGGAGCCGTCGATCGCGGTCACGCGGGTCGCGTAAGAGGCCAGCCGCTGGGTCCACAGGCCGGTGCCGCACGCGAGCTCGAGGACGTCTCCGGCCGGGTCGAAGCGCTTCAGCGCGACTTCGACTTCGGCCGCGTCGGCGAACCACCGGGCGTTCGTATCAGGACCGTGGTTGTAGCGTCCGCGGCGGAACCACCAGTCCTCGTACTCGCCGGCACGCTCGCGATAATAATGAGCCTGCTCAGCCAGCAGGCCGTCAAGATCGCTCATCGCGCCTGTCCTTCCGATGTCGTCATCACACGCCTTCCGGCAACGCCGTCGAGGTGATCAGCGAGAGGAGCGCGAAGGCTTCTGCAGGATGGAGCGGGAAGCATGCGCCTGCATGATAGCTACAATCTGAGTTGGTATCCTCATCTGAGGATGGTTGCCGCACGACGACTGACGCGAGCCGAGCAACAGGCTCAGACCCGCGCTCGACTCATCGACGCCGCCGCGAAGGTGTTCGCTCGGCGTGGCTTTCAGGCAGCGAGCGTCGAGGAGATAGCCGAGGAGGCTGGCTACTCGCACGGCGCCGTGTACTCCAACTTCGAGGGCAAGGCCGACCTATTCCTCGCTGTCTTCGAGGACTACATGGCGCAGCGTGTCCGCGAGCTGGCCAAAACGCAGACCGCGCTTCCCGCCGATGCCCCCCTCGAGGTGCGTGCCCGCGCGTTGGCCGACCAGTGGATGGACCGGCTCGCTCGCGACCGCGAGTCGCTTGTCCTCCACATCGAGTTCATCGCCCACGCCGATCGGGACCCTGAGCTTGCAAGGCGGTTTGGCAGCCGCTCCGCGGCGATGCGCGAGGCCGTCGCAGGCTACATCGCCCACTACCAGCAAGAGGCAGGAGCGGAGCTCGCCATACCCGTCGACGACCTCGCACTCGTTCTGCGCGCGCTCGGCATCGGCCTCGCGATCGAATCCCTGGTCAGCCCCGACGCGGTGCGCCACGATCTCTACGGCGACTTCGTCGAGCTGCTCGTCTCCCTCATGCGCGAGAGCCGTTCAGAGAAGCCGCCCCGCCACCGCGCGAGTGCAAAGCGGTGAGCGCCCGGCGGACGCCGCTCCCGCGATTCATATAGACGATGATATCAATTGATATCGAGAGTGGGCGACTGGGGTCTACGGTCCGCCGTTGACAAGGACGCCGGCGTCGATATCGAAGTGGCTGGCGAGCGCGCGGCGCCCGGTCGTGGTGAGGCGAAGCGCACGAGGGACCTTGCGGGGGACGAGCCAGCCGCGCACCCGGAAGCTGCTCAGCAGAGCGGCACCGAGCGCGCCGGCGAGGTGGTGGCGACGCTCGGTCCAATCAAGACAGGCGCGTGCGAGCGGGCGGCGACTCGCTCGTAGGGTGTCGCTGTCGATGTCAAGAGACCGTAGGCGCCGAGCGCCCGCGGGGGTGAGCACAATGCCCTCTGCAGTGACCTGCAACGTGCCGTCGGCTGCCAGCCGATCGTAGAGCGCGGTCGCGACGGTTCCGGCGAGGTGGTCGTAGCACGTGCGGGCAAAGCGCAGATCGAAGCCGACGTTCGGTGTGCGATGTGCGGCGGGCGCCGGCGCGAACGCCATCAGACTCTCCAGCAACGCGGCGACCTTTTGGTCAGCGAGGCGATAGTAGCGATGCCGGCCTTGTGCCTCGACCGCCAAGAGCCCGCCGTCGCTCAGGCGGCTGAGGTGCTGACTGGCGGTGGACGGCGCGACCTTGGCGAGGCGAGCGAGCTCGCCGGCGGTGCGCGCACGCCGGTCCATGAGCGCTTGCAGCATCGTGGAGCGCGAGCTGTCGGCCAGCAGCCCGGCGACGTCGGTGATGTCGATCACGCTCTGCATGCCGGAGCGCCCCATCGTAGCCGAGCACATTTCGGCGCGAAGCGAAACGATGCGGAAGAGACTGCAGCCGTGCACTCAGGGCAACGCCAGACCGAGACAACGCACCCATCTGCTGCCGAGGAGCACCAGAGCATCTGGCCGAGCATCCTCTACTTCGGCACGCCGGTCGCGCTCGTCACCACGCTCAACGACGACGAGACGCCGAACATCGGGCCGATGTCCTCGGCCTGGGCGCTTGGCTACCTCGTGGTGATGGGCTGGGAGAGCACCGCACACACCCTGGCCAACCTGGCGCGTGAGCGCGAGTGCGTGATCAACCTACCGGGGCCAAACCTTGCCACTCAAGTCGAGACGCTGGCCCCTCTGACCGGCCGCGACCCGCCCGCTCCGCACAAGGCCGATATGTTCCGCTACGAGCCGCGCAAGTTCCAGGCCGCCGACCTGACCCCAACCGCCTCCGAGACGGTGAAGCCGCCACGTATAGCGGAGTGCCCACTGCAACTTGAGGCGAAGGTCACGGCGATCCACGAGCCCGCGAGCCGCCCCGACGGCGAGTACTTCCGGATCGTCGAGACCCACGTCCAGCGAGTCCATGCGCTCTCGAGCATCGTCAAGCCCGGCACCAACCACATCGATCCTCAGCAATGGAGTCCGTTGCTGTATGTGTTCCGGCATTACTTCGGCACCGGTGACGAGATCGGGCGCAGCTTCCGTGCCGAGGACTGACGGCATCGTCCGGCAAGGGAACACTCGCAACAGCCACCTCACCACGAAGATCGCCCACCCGTTAGCGTTTGGGTGGTGGACGATCATCCCTTCCGGAGGGCATGGCGCACGCGCGAGCTCGATCCTTGGATCGAGGCTCTCTCGCACGAGGTCGTGCTGCATTCGCCCGTCGTGCGAACGCCGTTCCGGGGACGATCGGCGGCAATCGAGCTGTACGGCGTCCTGTTCGAGATATTCGGCGAGGTGGAGATCACCGGCGAGCTCGCCAACACGGACTCCCACGCGTTCTTCTGGCGGGCAAAGGTCGCTGGCCGGGTCATCGAGGGCGCCGACCTCCTGCGCTACGACGCGCAGGGCAAGATCGCCGAGGTCAGAGTCCTGATCCGGCCGCTCGTGGACATCGCCACGTTCGCCGCGGCGATCGGTCCGCCACTGGCAGCCAAGCGAAGCTCAACGCGTGGCGTACTCGTCCGGCTGCTGACGCTCCCACTCAAAGGCATCCTCAGCGTCGCTGACGTCGTGGCATCCCGGCTCATCGGGCTCCACTGACACTCACACGACCCTTCCCTCGCAGCTCGCGACACCACACCAAGATCCTCGGCGCTACGCATCGAAGTGGCGCACGAACCGGGCCCTGTGCTGCTGGCACTCATAGCCGGCAGCCCGCCAGAAACCCATCGCGCCCGCCTGATCGTCGGCGACGATCGCGGTGAGCCTGACCGCACCCCGCTCGCGCAAGCGCCGCTCCCCCGCCCTTAGGAGCATCGTTGCGAGCCCCCTGCGCCGATGCTTCGGCGAGACCGCCAGCCGGTAGAAGCTCCCACGCCAGCCGTCCCATGCGGCGATCAGCGAGCCGACCAGGACGCCGTCGAGCTCGGCGACCAGCAGCGCCTGGGGGTCGGTGGCCAGCAGTCGCGCAAGTCCCTCGGGGGAGTCGCTGACGCTCGGCACGCTGCCCGCCATGACCCACAGGTCGAGCAGGTTCGCGATGTCCTCCTCGCCGGCACTGCGAATCGCCCATTGATCGTTGATGTCCATGCGCTCGATCAATCCCCCTGCAATCACGAAGCGATGCTCGACCGTCCGATTGGAGACTACGTTCCCAGCACGGTCTCGCACGAGCTGGCGGACCGTCGCGACCACCCGGCCGCTGGGGCTCTGTTCGATACGCAACGGCCACGCCTGCGAGTCGAGCGATCCCCACTGTCGCTCCCAATATGCCCGTACCTCCGCGTGGCCGTGGATGCGTCCGCCCTCCATCGCGTTTGGCCAGTCGACCTCGGGGTGCATAGTCGCGAGAGCGCCTTGGATGTCACGGGTGTTGAACGCCTCGTAGGCGCGTCGCAACAGCTGCTCGTGCTGCTCGCTCATCGTCAAGTTGCCTGTGTGGTAGCTGCCGACACATGGTGCGGCGTGTGCCGGGCCTGGATGTAGGCGCGCACCAGCACCGTGATCTCGGTGGCAATCGCCTCCGGGGCGACGCCCGGCGGCGGGCGCAGCACGAGATGGTGTGTGAGGCCCTCGATCGCACCGATCACGACGCGGGCCGACAACCGGAGATCGACAGGACGTGAGTACGCGTCAGCGGCAAGCGCATCCGCTGTCAGATCGATGAGCCGATCTTCCAGCTCGTCGAGCTCCGCGCGAAGCGCCGGTGGAAGCTGAGTCTCCTCGAAGAGCACCCGGTGAAGGCCAGCCGCGAGCGCGTGCAGCGCAACCATCGCGTGAACGATGTCCGGGAGAACTTCGTCGAAGTGTGCGCCACAGCTCAACCGTTGCAGGTGAGGTTCGAGCGCCGCCATCCCTTCGGCGAGGTGCCGGTGCACGAGCGCAACGAGGATCGCATCCTTGTTGGGGAAGTACTGGTAGAGCGAGCCGATCGACACCCCAGCCCGCTCGGCGATCCGGTTGGTGGTCCCGGCGGCATAGCCTTGACGCTCGAAAACCTGAGCAGCCGCTTCGAGGATCGCCTCGACGGTCGCCCCCGATCGCGCCTGCTTGGGGAGCTTGCGCGGCTCGAGCCGCCGGTCGAGAATGCGAGTTGACGACATGTGAGTAATTACTCAATATATCGTTATGTCTGTCTCAGCGCCTGCCCTTGGACTCGTTCTCCTTGCGCTCTACGGCCTCCTCACCATCGGGCTGCGCATGGCCGTCCAGCTTCGCCGGACAGGCTCGACGGGCTTCAAGGGTCTGCACGACGCCTCGGGGCTCACGGAGCGAATCGGCGGGTCGCTGTTCGCGATGGCCGTCGTGCTCTGCGTCGCGGGCACGGTGCTCCAGCTGACTGGCACACTGGGCGCCGTCGAAGCCCTCGACGGCGAGGACGCCAGGATTCTCGGCGTCGCACTCGCCGCCCTGGGGATCGCGACCGTCTCGTTCGCACAGTTTGCGATGGCCGACGCGTGGCGGATAGGTGTCGATCCCGCCGAGCGCACCGAGCTGGTCACCGATGGTCCCTTCTCGCTGGTGCGCAATCCAATCTACGCGGCGATGATTCCCTCCTTCATCGGCATCGCCCTACTCGCCCCCAACGCCGTGACGATCGCGGGAGCCATCCTCCTGATGGTGGCCCTCGAGCTGCAGACGCGGCTCATCGAGGAGCCCCACCTCACAACGGTTCACGGCGAGCAATACACCGCCTATGCAGCCCATGTCGGCCGCTTCCTCCCGAAGATCGGCCGCCTCCGGCTCGACGGCGAGCGTCGCTACACATCAAATTGAACCGACGAATGCACCAAAGCTGTCGCCGGTTGGTGACCAAGTGGATCAGATAGGGTGGCGCCCGCATGGTGCTGGAAGTACGACCGGTCACACCAGGCGCGACCTACACACGTTCATCAAGCTGCCGTGGCGGCTCTCCCGTCAGGAGCCCAACTGGTTGCCGCCACTGCTGTTGGATGTCAAGAAGCGGCTGGGGCAGGAAAAGAGCCCGTTCTTCAAGCACGCCAAGGCGTTGTACACGAACCGCGAATCGACTGCCACTTCAAGTTACCCGCTCCCGGCGTGCCGAAAACCAAGGTTTCTGTCTATCCCGATCACACCGAGGAACGCAATCACCTAGCGATGGCCAGCAGTCGGACGGCAGAGTTTGGCGAACATTTATCCGCGCAGCCTTTTGGGTAGAGGGTTAGAATCGTCCCAAGCATCCTCCTTGGACGAGCGTATGTTGCACTTGCGCCGAGATAGCTGTAACCCGGTGCCGCAGCCCAGCTCCAGTGCCCTAACAGGCTGCGGCGCAGCGCAAAAGGCACAGCGGCCGCCCAAGTCCCCCAGCCCGTCGGCCCTCGCCGTTTTGCGGGCGCCCAAGACCGCCGGCGAGGCGGTCCCCTCATGGGTCGCGCACTTTCTGGCCAAAAGCGATGAACCGGCGCTGTCCGCCGAAGATATCGAGGGTGCGCGACGCGTCCTCGCAAACCGGCAGGGTTGGCTTGTTCCCGCGCCAGAAAACGAGCTGTGTCTGGCACTGGTTGTGGACCCGCTGGTGCCCGAAGTGAACGGCCAGCGCCTCTACCCCTCGGTCAAACGGTCGTGCGCGACCCAGGCGGAAGTAGAACAGGGTCGACTGACCGAAACACTGTCGCTGTCACCGACCTTCGCCAAGCGTGTACCTACACGCGTGACCGGGATCGTCCCCGACGGTGTGAGCGAAGTTACGATTCGCGGGGCCGCCGCTACGGCGAAGGTGACCGTCGTACGAAACGTGTACGAAGACATACTGATCAACCCCAGCTCCGTGTCGTTCACGGCGACTACGGATGGGCACCGCCGGCACTACGTAGTGCCATTGGCGTCGGCCGCCGGAACGAGCCCCACCCCCTACCGGACCGGTCCAACGGCGCACCTCTGACGCGCACTACGGCGCGGCGCTCGTCCAATGCTATTCGCGAAGGCCGAGGGCCACCAGCGCTGCCAGCGGGGAGCCCGCAGCGGGCTCCCACGATCACGACGTCGAAGCTATTGCTCACACACGCGCGCGCCTCGGCGGACGACGGTAGAGACCCTCGCTGAATAGCGCATTGCCCGCCACGTTCCACCGCTCCAGCTGGTCGGGGGTCATGAACGGCTCGGGCAGGTGCCGGTCGATCTCCGCCTGGTACAGCACGGTGCCGAGGATCAACGTGACCCCATGCAGTGCAGCCCACGTGATGTCGGCGTCGTCTCGCAGTAGCCCTTGGCCGGCTAGCGTCTGCCAAAGCCTTTCGGCGATCGCGACGAACGCGTCGAACACGGTCGCGGCGGTCTTGTCTCCTTCGGCCACGGCCCGGGCCACGTACAGCAGCGCCATCGGCTGCTCGGCCACGAATGCAGTGACGCGATCGCCGAGCTGCTGCTGCGATTCCACAGGAGTCCCGGCTGCGGGCAGATCGCCGAATGCCTCCGTCGCCAGTCCGACGACGTGCGCGCCGACGGCCTCCACGAGTGCCGCCTTCGTCGCGAAGTGGTGCTGTACCAGACCGGATGAGACTCCGGCCGTCTTGGCGACATCGCGGAGCGAGGTGCTGGCGACCCCGTCGCGTGCGAATCCCTCGAGCGCGGCGTTGCGAATGCGCGCCAGTCCGGTCAGATCAGAGGTCGCAACGGCCATACGGTTGCATTGTACACGATACGTATGTATCTTAGCCGAGAGGTGACGACGTCAGCTGCCGGCTCCTCCCGCGCCCCCGTGCCGTGCGCCGCCGCCCTGCGGCGCGCTCCGCCCGAGCAGGTCACCACCAGCATCGCGCCGTTCGACGACGCTGCACACCCTGCGCGAGCACTGCCTCGCCGGAGCAACGAGACAGTGCTCGTGCGCGAAGCCTGATGTGGTCGGTATGCTCATGCTGGCCGGGAGATGCACTCATGCTGAGTCCACCGCGCCAGAGCGGGGCAGATTGCCGGTGACTCGTTCACATGCCCACGTCGTCGGGGTACCCGAGGCAATTCGATCGTGCGAGGGTCTGGCTGGCGCTGACCGGACGATCACGTATGAGCTTGCCGCTGGTGACGCCCGGTCAATGAGTGCCGAGCAGTGGGCGCGCGCGACCTGGGAGGGCTCCCCAGCGATCGTCCGCTGGTTCCTGATGCTCGGTTGGCGATTCATTCTCGGGCTGCGGCTCGGGCCTGGACGGTCGCCCACGCACGTGCTCGGCTGGCGCATGCTCGACGATCGCCCCGACACGATGACGCTCCAGGCCCGCTCCGCTCTGATCACTGGGCACAACGTCGTGATCGTCAAGGAGTCCACGGTGCTATGGACCACGCTCGTCCGTTACGAACAGCCCATCGCACGCCCGATCTGGAGACTCGTCGAGCTCGCACACCGAATCGTACTGCCATACACCCTCACCCACGCCAGGAAGGTGCGGCAGCGTGAGCGCGGCCGACAGGACCAGAGCTGACGGGGACCCGGATTAGCAGGGCTGCTGGCAACGAAGCGGGACTGCGCGCGCTCGCAGACCGCGATGACGTCCCCGATCACGTCGCGGGCTTCCTCGCCCAGCAGGCAATCGAGAAGTCCTTGAAGGGTGTACTCACAGCGCGCGGGGCTCGGTTTGAGCGCAATCATGACATCGACTACCTGTGCGGCTTGATCGAGGACAACGGACTGGACCTCACCGACGACTTGAAGGACGCTGTTGCGCCTACTCCCTGGGCCGTCGAGTTGCGAGCCCTGGTCGGAATGGTGGATCAGGCCGGGCTCGGGACGTCGCCGCTCGATCGCCATCTTCAGCGCGTCGAGGACCAGCTCGGCTCGCATGTGATCAGCCATCTGCCAGCCGACGATCCGGCGGCTGTAGGCGTCCTGCACAGCGGCGAGATAGAGCCATCCCTCCCATGTGCGCATGTAGGTCATGTCTGCGCTGGGTCGTGCCTACACTCTGCCCGGCGACGCGCTCCCAGATGCGCCATCGCCACGGCGTGAACTCCCATGACAACCGCCTGGAGAAGTCGGGCATTCGCGGAGAGGCGTGTGCAATGGCTACGCGGTCGCTGGTTGCTGCTGAACTATCGTCGGCAGGCTGCTGCTTCGCGTTGAGAGCGAGCACAACGTCGAGACCTGGACTTGGCTGCTGCTCTTGGTCGTGGCTGTTGCGTAAAGGGTGCGGAGCCCGGTCGTGAGGCCGTGGTGGTTGGGGGATCGCGGCGCGGGCTGGTCGATGGCTCTCGCCGGGTCGTGCGGTTGGGGGCTGTCTGGGCCCTTCAGGTCTCGGCGGTGGCTGTCTGGTGCTTGTGGAGCTTCAATAGGTTGTGGGTGGCGGTGATCAGTCGCCATTCTGAGCGTGCGGCGGATCTTCCTCGGCGTTGGAAGCGGTCGATCCGGCGGTTGAACTCAGGGCAATCATCCCCGGCTCGTGCGCCGCACGACCGTGACCATCCCCGCGGTAGGCGCCATAGAACGCCGACAGATCCATCTCCTCGATCGTCGCCAGCACAAACCACGCCAAGTGATCCTCCGGCAGCCACTCCTTCAAACTCGGCGGCAACAACAACTCCTGCTCACGGTCACAAGCAATGAAATTCTGGGGCATACCAACATCCTCTTCAACCCGCCGGACAGCACCCTTTACGCAACAGCCACGACGAGCTCCGGCCACGCACCGGCCTCGAACCCGCGCTCCTGCTCCGCGATGCGGAAGCAGGCGTCCTGCAAGTCCCGGACGAATACGCTCCGAGTTCGTCCCAGGCGCGCGTCTCGTTGGCTGCGCGGGGGCGCTTGCTTTCCGCGCATTGCTGGGTGCTCCTCGATTCCGGCGGGAGGCGCGTACCGCGGGACGAAGCTGGTCGGTGATCAGTTGGCTGCGGTGAGGATCGCGCGGGCGGTGCGACGAACGTCATCTTCGGTTGTCGACCAGTTGGAGAACGACACTCGCAGAGCGTGATGTCCGCGCCAGGCTGTGCCGCCGAGCCAGCATTCGCCGTCGGCTTGCACGCGGGCGAGGTGCTCCGGGGTGCCCGCGACCAAGACCTGGTTCAGCACGACGTCATTCAGCACCTCCAGGCCGCCCTCCCGAAGTAGGCAGGCCATGAGCGTCGCGTGCCCGCAGCATCGCTCGACGAGTTCGGCGACGCCGCGCCGGCCGAGATATCGCAGCGCCGCGTACACGGGGATCGCACGCCCTCGGCGGGAGGCCTCGGGCACGAACTCCGCTGGCTCTCGGTGATCGCTGCGGGCGAGATACGCTGTGCTTACCGCCATCGCACGCGGTAGCGCCTCTGGTGGCGCAACGATCGCGAGCGCGCAGTCGTAGGGAACGTTGAGCCACTTGTGCGCATCGACGGCCCAGGAGTCGGCCCGGTCCCTGCCGGCCACCAGGCCCTCGAAGCGCGGCGACGCGGCGGCCCACAGGCCGAACGCTCCATCGACATGAAGCCACGCGCCGTGCTCAGCCGCGAGGTTTCCGATCGCCTCAAGGGGATCGCACGCGCCAGTGTTGACGTTGCCCGCCTGGGCACAGAGGAGCACCGGGCCCTTCGCAGCGAGCAGCAATCCCTCGAGCGCCAACGGGTCCATCGCACCGTTGGCGTCGACGCCCACTCGCGTCACGCGATCGTGACCAAGACCGAGGTAGCCAAGCGCCCGTAACACGGTTACGTGTACCTCTTCGCCGACTAGCACCTCGATTGGCGGAGCCCCAAACAGTCCCTGCGCGTCAGCGTCCCAGCCCGCTCGCCGTAACAGCTCGCCGCGCGCAGCCGCCAGGCAGCTGAAGTTGGCCATCTGCGCGCCAGTGACAAAGCCAACGCTCGCGCTCCGGGGGAGACCAAGCAACTCCAGGACCCACCCTGCTGCGACCTCCTCGGCAACCGCCACCGCTGGCGATGCGCTGTACATGCCGCACATTTGGTCCCACGCGCAGACAAGCCAGTCAGCCCCCAGCGCGACCGGGAGCGACCCACCGACGACAAATCCGAAGTAGCGCGGCCCAGCGGATGCGACCAGCCCTGGATCGGCATCAGCGGCCAGCTGCTCAAGGACGTCTATCGCGCCCTCACCGGAATCGCTCAGCGGCCGGCGCAGGGCTACCGGATCGGAGCCGCCCACGTGCCGCTCGCTCACACCGTCGAGGTATGCGCGCGCCAGCCGGTGTGCATGAGCGAGCACGTCTTCGTCGGTCACCGCCGGAACAGCTTATCCCGGCCGCAGCCGTATTCAGCTTCGAGGACGCAGGGGCGGCCGGCGCGCGTAGACTCTCCCGGCGTGTCGGCCACGAGAGACCCTGGGTATGCGTTGAGCTCGTCCAGCGAGGACGAGCACGAGCGGCTGGTCCGCCAGGCCGACATGTATGCGCCGTTCACGCGCCGTCTGCTGGCGCGTGCGGGGATCGAGCCCGGGATGCGGGTCCTCGATGTGGGCTGCGGGCCGGGCGACGTCAGTTTGCTTCTGTCAGAGCTGGTCGGCGCCGACGGTTCGGTGGTCGGGGTCGAGCGTGACGAGCAGGCGCTCGCGAGGGCGCGTCAGCGCGCGGCCGAGTCTGACATCGAGAACGTCGAGTTCGTGCTCGGGGATTTTCGCGAGGTCGAGCTCGCCGGTGACCCGTTTGACGCGTTGGTCGGGCGGCTCGTGCTGATGTACCAGGGTGACCCGCCCGCGGCGGTGCGGGCCGCGGCACGCCACGTACGCCCGGGTGGGGTGGTCGTGTTCGCGGAGATGTGCATGCGCACGGGGTCTGCGATACCGCAGAGGTTCTTGGTGTCCTGGCCGCATACCCCGGCGTCTGAGCAGCTCAGCGAATGGATCGATGGCGCCTTCGGCGGGCTGGGCACGCAGCCGGATATGGGAATGCGGTTGCCCGCAACGTTTGCCGAAGCCGGCCTGCAGCCCAGCCTGGACCTCGACAGCGAAGTCGCGATTGCTGTTGGCGAGGAGGCGGTCTCCGAGGCCGTGGATTTCGCTCGCAGCTTGCTGCCCGGGATCGTGGCTGCTGGGGTAGCCACCGAAGAGGAAGTGGACATCGACACCCTCGCCGAGCGCCTACATGCCGACACCGGACCGGTCGGACGCATCTCGTTCTGGCCGACAGTCATCGGCGCCTACGCGACAAAGCCGCAGTAGCGCTACTACTCGCGCGAGCGACCGGGCGCTTGAACCACCGCACTGACGCTCAGAGCGTATTGCGAGCGTGGGAGAAAACCGGCGTGACGCTATCGCAACGGACTACCTTCAAGCGCGCCGACCAGAGATCGGGACACGCCCGCTTGCGCCTGGGGAAGCGAAAGCGCCGCCTCGCTGCGCCCCAGTCCCCGGTTTCGTCCCGAGCGAGCGTGAGCTCGGTCGCAGCGGAGACGCTTGGATGTCTCGCAAAGCAGCAGCGACGGCGTCGTCGCCTGACATGCTCAAATCTCCCCCGGTGCCCCCGGCGCGCCCGAGAACTCATGAGCTGTCGTCCGCGCGTGCAGGCTCGAGCAAAGACTCCAGGGGTTTTGGAGGGTTGGAGTGGTGACCACTAAGGTCCATGTACACCAGTCATGCGACGCGTCACGAATTGCCGCGCCGCAACTGGGTTACGTACCGAGGAACACGAGGACGGCACGTACGCGGCGATGGTCCTCGGCCGCCGGGGCAAGGTTGAGCTTCGCGAAGATACTCGTGACGTGCCTCTCGACGGCGCGCTCGGTGATCACGAGTGTCTCGGCGATTGCCTGATTGCTGCGACCCTCTGCCATCAGGCCAAGCACCTGGCGCTCCCGCGCGGTCAGCACGTTCAGTGGATCGTCTGTGCGTTTGCGACCCAGCATCTCTGAGACGACCTCGGGATCGAGCGCGGAGCCTCCCTCGGCGACTCTTCTGATCGCATCGGCGAAGCGCTCTAGGTCCGAGACGCGGTCCTTGAGCAAGTAGCCGACGCCGGCGGCGTCGTCTCCCAGTAGCTCCAGCGCGTAGGCCTCCTCGACGTACTGCGAGAGCACCAGCACACCGGTGTCCGGCATCTCTTCCCGGATCACGCGCGCCGCACGCAGCCCCTCGTCTGTGTGGGTGGGCGGCATGCGGATGTCGATGATTGCGATGTCGGGCTTGTGCGCCCTGGCCTTTCGCAGCAGCTCCTCGGCATCCCCGGCCTGACCGACTACCTCGAACTTGGCCTCCTCGAGCAGTCGCACCATGCCTTCTCGCAGCAGCAAGGAATCCTCTGCGACGATCACGCGCACGGGATCGTCGCCCTGAGGATGGTGCCCAACCCCTGCGGACTCGTCAGCTGGAGGCGGCCGTCGAGCGCCGCGACCCGATCTTGAAGCCCTCGCAGCCCCGAGCCCTGATCGGCGTCGGCGCCCCCGACGCCGTCGTCCCTCACCTCGACGTCGACGTGGCCGTTGTCGCGGACGACCCCCACCGTTACCGTTTGCGCGCGCGAGTAGCGGGCCGCGTTCGTAAGGGCCTCGGCGACGACGAAGTAGACCGCCGACTCGACCGACGGCGGGAGCCTGTCGGCCGGCGTCTGGAGCAGTTCCACAGGAACCGGGGAGCGGCTGGCGAGGCCTTTGAGTGCTGCCTGCAGGCCGCGATTTGTGAGCACGGCCGGGTGGATCCCTCGTGCGAGCTCGCGCAGCTCGGCGGTCGCCTCGTTCAGCTCGTGGAGTGATTCGTCGAGGAGCTCCGCCGCCCCTTGTTGGTCGTGCTCGATGCGTTCTCTCACCATTCGTAGGTCGATGCCGAGGGCCATGAGTCGCTGCTGGGCGCCATCGTGGAGGTCCCGCTCGAGTCGGCGCCTTTGCTCATAGCCGGCCTGCACGATGCGCGAGCGTGAGGCCTGAAGCTCGGCAACCTTCGCCCGTAGTTCGGCGGCCAATCGTTCGTTTCTGAGCGTCAGCCCGGCGGCGGCGCCCGCCGTCTGCACCAGTTCGCGTCCCTCCGCGAGGCCCGAGCTGTGCACGATCGCAGCGATTCGTTCGCCCTCGTGCTCGATGATGGTGGAGACCCTGCCCGCCGGCGCAGGATCGACCCGAACCGGCTCACCGTCGGCGTCCACGTAGGCGTCCTGGCCCGGTACCCAATATGCGAGCTCCAAGGTCGGGTCTCCAAGCGCGTCCGCGAGCGCATCGCGCAACGCTCCGCGGCCACCACCCTCACCGAGCTGAGCCAAGAGCTCGCTGATCGCGTCGGCTTCGCTGAACCGGGACCGCAGGAGGCCCACCAAGAAGGCAAACGGTAGGCAGGCGATGGACGTGAACAAAGCCAAGGTCTGCGCGTCAGAAATGTCGCTCGACAGGCCCGCCTGTTCGACGATGAGGGCGGCCATCAGCAGCAGAAACGTGAGCCCGCCGACGGCGACGATCGGGGCGAACACCCTCGCTCGCCCCGGGGTGCCGCTACGCCAGCGTCGATAGAGGACCGCGACCACTGCACCCAGCAACGCGATCGAGATGTCCAGTTGCGCCGCGCTGAGCACCGCTTCAGCCTGGGAGTGTTCGATCAGCAGCGGGTTACTGGGACAGCTGGCGCAGCCCGCCTTTGAGTCGGTGAACAGGAACACTCCAAGCTGCACCACCGTCGTGTTGACGTAGGCGATGGTGACCAGGAGACGGTCCAGCCGGGTTTCGAGCCTCCCCGAGGGAAACGACAGCAGCAGCTGGATGAGCACCGCGTAGATCAGCACCTCCCCGACCGAGGCGATCGCGAACACGACGCTGTCGTTGGAAAAGACCAACCCCTTCACAAAGGCGCTGAGGCCGACCGCGACCATCAGCGGACCCATGTTGCCGGCCGGCCGCTGCTTCCAAACCCATAGCCCGACGCCCACGAACCCCCAGCCGGTGGCCAGGAACAAGCCGGCAAACGCGCCCCGGTGAACGTTGTGCTCGCCGTTGAGCATGACCACGAACGCGGCGACGCCCATCAGGAACGCCAAGCCGGCGAGACCGATCAGGGTGCGTCGCGATGCGGTCAGCGGATGAGTAAAGAGATCGCCTCCGCGCTCAGCTCGCTCTTGGCGACGAACCCGCGCGCGCCACTGGCGCCTATCGCCTCGTCAAGGTCGGTGAAGTCATGACTCGAGACAAACACTATCTGCGGGGTAGCGCCGTTCGCATCGAGTAGTCGCCGCGTAACCTCGAAGCCGTCGATGTCGGGTAGGTGCACGTCGAGTAGCACAATCTCTGGGTTCATCTTCTCCACGGCGGCCACCACGCCGTCGCCGTTGTCGAGCTCCCCGACTACGTCGTAGCCGTTGGCTTCGAGCATTCGCCTCGCGCTGGCGCGGAAGCTGGGGTGATCATCGACGATCAGGACAGTCTCTCTCATGAGGGCTGATTATCGCGCAGCGCCGCGATTGCTTCCATACGGCTGGCCGCCCCGAGCTGGCGGCAAACCGACGTATCCCGGGCCGCTACCCGACGTCACAGACGCCTGCCAGCCCCCTGGTCTCTTCCTCGCTGAACGGAGAGCCTGTCGTCATGTCCGAAGGCCAGCCCGAAGGAGGATGCAGCATGACCGCCACGCCCGCTAGCACCACGCACGAGCCCAGCAGGAAAGAACGAACCATGCATCCCTCGACCAGACGCTTCGGTCGCGGCCGGATTACCGGCCTGATCCTGATCGCCGTCCTCACGCTCGGGCTCGGCTACCTCCACTTCGCCGGGGGTTCTACGGCCGTCTCCGTGCCTGCCGGCGCGCATGCAGGCCAGCTGACGCTCAAAAACTGTACCTACAACACCGAAAAGGGCGCCTACGCCGCCGACTGCGGAACGCTCGTGGTGCCCGAGAACCGCGCCGACCCGCACTCGCGGCTGATCGCGCTGCCGGTCATCCGGATCCGTGCGCATTCGGCACACCCGGGCGCCCCGATCTTCCGCCTGGAAGGCGGCCCCGGCGTCACGAACATGAAGTTCGCGGACGCCAGTCGATTCACCGCCAACCACGACGTCGTCCTCGTCGGCTACCGCGGCGTCGACGGCTCCGTCCAGCTCAACTGCCCGGAGGTCGAGTCGGCCCTCGAGCACTCCGCCGACTTCCTCGGCCAGAAGTCCCTCGATGCCTACTCGAACGCGCTCCGCTCGTGCGCGAAGCGGCTCGAGGCAAACGGCGTCGATCTCGCCGGCTACACACTCCTCGAACGGGTCAACGACCTCGAGGCTGCACGGAAAGCCCTCGGCTACCACCAGATCGACCTGTTGAGCGAAAGCGCGGGCACCCGCACCGCGATGATCTACTCCTGGCGCTACCCGACCGCCATCCACCGTTCGGTGATGATCGGCGTCAACCCACCCGGCAACTTCATCTGGCACCAGAAGACGACGGACGAACAGATCGCCCGCTACGCCAGACTCTGTGCGCAAGACGCGACGTGCCACAAGCGCACCAGCGATCTCGCCGCGACGCTGGAACGGACCGTCGCGCACATGCCGAACCACTGGTTGTTCTTTCCGATCAAGAAGGGCAACGCACAGATCGCCAGCTTCTTCGGACTCATGGAGACGACGGAAAATGCCTCGCCGCTCACCGCACCGATGACCCTGGACGCCTGGCTCTCGGCCGCCCACGGTGACTCGAGCGGGCTCTGGTTCGAGTCGTTCGTTGCCCAGCTCGTTTTCCCGGAAGTGTTCGTCTGGGGCGACGTCGCAGCTGTCGGAATGGCTGACAACCAAGCTGCCGAGCGTTACTACTCATCAAGCGAACACGACGCCCCCTCGATTATCGGCAACCCCGGAACGGAATTCCTCTTCGGCGGCGGAGGCCTCCTGCACGCATGGCCGGCCACCCCGGCCGACAACGAATACACCCATGTCCAGGCATCGAACGTGCAGACGCTCCTGATCGGCGGCAGTCTCGACTTCGCCACCCCGCCCCAGAACGCGACCAAGGAGCTCCTCCCCTACCTACCCAACGGCCACCAGGTCATCCTCACCAACTTCGGCCACACAACCTCCTTCTGGACCGAACAGACCAAGGCGAGCACGCACCTGATTAACACCTACTTCGACACAGGCAAGGTCGACGACTCGCTGTACAAACCTCAAAAGGTTAAACTCACGCCCGACTCCACACAAACCGGACCCGCCAAGGCCATCGCCGGCGCGATGATCGGCCTCGGACTCCTCACGATCCTGTCACTGCTACTGATGTGGCGCCGGAAGCACAAGCGCGGCGGCTTCGGGCGCAAGGCGAGCGCGATACTGCGCTCCGTCTACCTGGTGGTGCTCGGCCTCGGGGGATGGTTCATCGGCCTGATCATCGTGCTGGTGGCTTTGCCGACAGTGCCCCTCGACAGCGAGCTCATGGCTGTTCTCTTCATCGGCACACCGATCGGCCTCGGCACCTACTTGGCCTGGGTCAACCGCGACCAGCCGGCCAGGGCCACGAGGATCGGGTTCGGGGTCGCGCTGACGGGCGCCGTCGTCGGCGCGCTGCTGGGGTTCAACGCAACATCCGGGCTCATGGCGGTCATCACCACGATCCTCGGAGCAGCTGCCGGTGCGAACCTCGGCCTGATCGCCCTCGACATCGCACGAATCGGCGAGCGGCCGGAGACCGTTCCGCCTATCGCCACCGGTGTCGACAGCGACCCGACGCCGCAGGCCGAGCCAGCGCCCATCGCCATTCCAGCGGTTGCACACTGACCCCCGGGAGTCCGTTCGCGCAGAGCATGTGGCGGTGTACTGGTTGCCGCCACATGCTCTGCGGACGCCCGTGCGCGGGAACCGATCGCCTGGTGCACCTGCGTTGGCTGCCCCGCGGGCACCTCCACGACGCTGCGAAGCCACACCGGCTTGCGCGGAAGGCAGGCGCCCTCCGCGTAGCTCGCTGCTCTCCACGACTCAGGCGTGTCGCGGGCATCAGCCCCTGCAGTCTCAAGTAGTCTCGCGATACAGGGGGCTGGCCGGGTTGGCACTGGCAAATCTGCGCGCGTGCCCGGCAGACACGGAAAGACCGTATTGTGGTCTCACTGATGCGGACCGCGAAAGAGTGGGAGCGGTATGCGTGGCTGGCGGGCATCGTGTTCGTCATCGCACTGGTGGCCGAGATCGTCGTCGCCATCGGGGTCGAACTGAGCCAGAACGACTCCGCGGCGAAGATCGCAAACGGCCTCCACGCCCACGAAACACGGCTGATCGTGATCGCATGCCTGTCCGTCGTCTATGCGGTCATGTTCGTGATCTACCTGAGCGCGCTTCATGACCTGTTGCGCGGGGACACTGATCGGACGCGGGTCCTTGGATCGTTGGTGCTCATCGGAGGAGTGCTCTTCGTTACCCTCCATGCCGTCAGCGACATCGGTATCACCGGATTGGTCGGAGCGAAGCTCGCCTCCTACGGGGCACAACACGACCCGGGCGTGTCTTACACGCTGTACCTGACGACGTTCGCGCTGGAGAGCGTTGGCGATGTCTTCGGCAGCCTGTTTGCTTTCGCAACGGGCGCGCTTGTGCTTAGGAGCGGGGTCTTGCCGCGCTGGCTCGGCTGGATGTCGATCCTCGCCGGGAGCATGCTCTTCCTTCAGGGGTTCGGCCTCGGTGGCGTCATCGCCTCGTTTGGGCTAGTCCTCGACCTCATCGGGTTCGTGCTCCTCCTCGTCTTTGTTCTGGTGAGCAGTGTCATCTTGGTCATGCGTAAGCGCACGGCGCCCGACACTGCGGCCGCAATCACGTAGATGAACATGCGATCCCGAGCCGTGGGCGCGGGGCCAGGAGTCTTTGTCAGGCCAGGGTGGGGCCAGGCCCTGGGCGACTGTTCGCTATCTCGACAGAGTTGACAGCTTGCGCTTTGCGCGGTGGGTGTCGCGTAAAGTGGCCGCGGGCGATGGGTGGTCGCCTGTGGCGGTGACGGTGGTGCCCGGAGGGGTCAGGGTTCTGCGGGCTTGGTCGGGGTGTTGGTGAGGCTCGGGTGCCGTTTCAGGCGGCCTGGGTGGCCAGATGGTGCTTGTGGAGCTTGAGTAGGTTGTGTGTCGCGGTGATCAGCCGCCATTCCGAGCGTGCGGCGGATCTGCCTCGTCGTTGGAACTGGTTGATGCGTCGGTTGTGCTTGGTTTGAGCGAACACGGGCTCGACCATCGCCTTGCGTTTTCGGTAAAGCCCGCCGCCGTAGTCACCGGCGAGCACGGTACGCATGAAGGTGTAGCGCCCGCCATTCCAGCCGCGGCGCGGTGTGTCGCGCTTGCCGGCATCGGGCGGGATCAGGAGGATGTCCGGATTCTCGTGGAACTTCGGCGGCGGTCCTCACGGGTTGATGGTTAAACGGTAACGGGTTCGGTCTGCTCCTGGCGGTCTATGTTCTTGTTGGTGTCGGGCGTGGTGTGTCGTTCGACGGCGGTGATGAGCTTGGCGAGGTCGCGGTAGCCGATGATTCGTCGGAATTGCTGCTCGGCTTGGAGCATGCCGGCGGCGGTCCAGCGCTTGCGCATGTCGCCGTCCTGCCAGCGCTTGACGTTTCGCTGGGTGTGTCGGACGATCTCGATCATGCTCTCGCACGGATTCGTCGAGCACAGCGTCTTTGCGAGCTGCCCACCGATCCCGAGTCGCATCAGTGTCAACGTCTCGGGCATACCCTCACGCAGCGAGGCGGCCGCGTCAGGCCAGGTCAGATCGAGCTCTGAGGCCAAGAGCTCAAGGCGCTGCTCGGCGAGCTCGGGGTCCTTGAGCGCCCAGGCGCCGCGAATCCGGGTCAGGATGGCGGGACGGTCACGTTCGGGGAGAAGGTCGCACACATTTCGCTCCTTGTGCCTGTGACACCGATGCACCAGTGCGTGCTCGCCGAATACGTCCTTGATCGCCCGGTGCAGCGCCTTCCCACCGTCGATGACGAACAGGATCGCCTGTTCGGGATCGAGTCCTCGGTCCACGAGGTCGGCGAGCAGCGTCCGCGCGAGCGCTGCGTTCTCGGTCGAGCCCTCCCACAATCCGAGCGGGATCTTGTGGCCCTCGGTGCTGATCCCGAGCGCGACGACATGGGTGCGATCGCCGATCTGAAGCCCGTCGAGCATCATCACCGCCAACCTCACGTCATCCAGGCGGCGGCCCATCAGCTCCCCCAGCGCGGTCCGTGTCCGCTGCACGAACCGCTCCGAGACCGAGCTCTTGCCCGTCGATGTGCTGGCCTGATCGACCTCCTCACCGACCGGTTCACCAACCCGAGCGTACTTACGCGTCGAGACGCCGGCGAGCAACCGATCCATCACCGCTCTGGTGAGCGGGTCACGATCAGCGAAATACCCATACGTCTCGACCGGCAGCTCGTGCTCATCATCGGCCGTGCGGATCCTGGGGCGGCTGACCCGTACCCGGCGCCCACCCAAGGTCATCGACCCGTCCTCGTGACCATGACGCTTCGCGCTCCGATCGGCCTTCCACTTCCCCTTCGGCCCGACGACCTCGTCGACCTCGGCCTCCATCAACTCATGCACGACACCGAGCCCGATACCGACGCTCAGCGCGAGCAAGCCCTCCCTCGCCGCCCCGACGAGTTCGCCGAGCGCCTCCTGAATTCGCGGTGGGAGCGGATTCTCAGCGGCCTTCGGGGTCGTGACGACCTGCGGGCCAGATACCTTCTTCATGGCGGTTCCTCCTGTCTCGGATGGACTTCACTCGCCCAGAACGCTGCCAACGGCAACGGACGGGACGGAAGAACCGCCACTCAAAGTTCTACGAGACCTCGGACAACCTCGGGATCAGTACCTGGGTGCCCATGTTCACGACCTGGTCCATCTGCTGCTCATGCCAGTAGCCGCTGTCCGCGACCGCGACCCTGGGCGTGTCGCTCACACCGATCTGCTCTAGCTCGCGTCGGGTAGCCTTGATCATCGGCTCGAGCTGCCCGAAGTCTGGTGAGGTGAGGGTGACCTCGGCCGCCAAGACGATCTGATGCTCATTCACGGCAGCCTGCACGTTGTAACCCTGGGTGTAGCTGCGCGGCGTCTTGACGTTGCGCGAATCGAGGTCGGTGACGTTGATCTTTCCAGGCGGCACCTCCGGTGGCACGTAGGGGTTCGGGCGTGCCCCGAACCGCCGGCCGTCCTTCGTCACGGCAGTCGCGCGATGATGCTCATAGGCATCGTTCGCCTCGCGCTCGACCTGCAGGTTCTCCTGAAGGCGCTGCTCTGCTTGCAGCAGCCGCTCGGGTCGCGAGCGTGGAATCGGCTTAGCCTGTAGCCGCCGGTGCTCGTCGAGCTGGTGGCGCGCCTCGCGCACCCACCCCTCACGGCCTTGCATCCGGGCGACGATCACCTCGGGATCAAGCACGAGCTTCACGCCCTGCGTTTCCGCGTCAGCCGCCTGGACCTTCGCGTCTTCTCTGCCTGCACGCTCACGCGTGAGCTTCGCCTTGGCTTCACGCAGCGCAGTACGCCGCCCCTCACGGGTCCGCAGATGCTCAGGCAGCTCATCGCCGCGCTCCTCGCCATAGAGCTCGTCCTCGGCAGCGTCGAGGGCGCCCGCCTCTTTCAGGATCTCGCGGGCGAGCTGCTCGTAGTCGAGGTTTGAGTGATGCGACGCGTTCGCGTGCACCTTCGTCCCGTCGATCGCGATCAGCCCGACCTTCACCAGCCCCGACTCCCGACAGAGCCCAAGCACCTCGCTGAACAACTCGGCCAGGGCCGCCTCATGGCGCACACGAAACCGCGCGATCGTCGCGTGATCCGGCGTCTGCTGGCAAGCAATCACCCGGTAGGCGACATCCTCAACACACCGCCGCTCGATCGCCCTGGAGGATCGCTCACCCCGCGCGTACGCATACAAAAGCAGCGCCACTAGGTGGATTCAACTGGTTGTCGCAACGCCTGACGATGAGGAGTTGCTATGCCGAGGAGAAACCGGGCGTGGGGTCGTGCCGCTGCAGCTGGAACGCGTTGGGGTGGACATCCGCCTGCGGGGCGGCGGGAGCATCGGGTCAGGTTCTGGGAGGCGATCGCTCGAGGTGCATCAAGCGAGAAGGCTGCGGTCGAGGCGGGTGTGTTGCCGAGCATTGGTGTCCGGTGGTTTCGCAAGGGTGGCGGCATGCCGCCTCTCACCCTCGTGCCGGTGTCGGGGCGTTATCTGTCCTTCACCGAGCGGGAGGAGATCGCAGTGCTGCTCGCTTGTGGTTGTGGAGTGCGAGAGATCGCGCGTCGGCTCGGCCGTGCGCCGTCGACGATCTCCCGAGAGTTGCAACGCAATGCCGCGATCGGACGTGGCCGCGTTGAATATCGAGCCTCGACCGCCCAGAGACACGCTGAGCGTCGCGCTCAACGTCCCAAGCCGGCGAAGCTCGCGGTGAATGCGCAGCTGCGGGCTTATGTGCAGGATCGGCTTTCTGGCACGGTGCAGCGGCCTGATGGGAGCGTCGCCGGTCCAGATATCGCATGGCGGGGGCGGCGTCAGGGACCGCGAAAGGATCGCCGTTGGGGACAGTGCTGGAGCCCGGAGCAGATCTCTGCCCGGTTGCGCCTGGACTTCCCCGATGATGAGTCGATGCGCGTGTCTCATGAGGCGATCTATCAGTCGCTGTATGTGCAGGGCCGCGGAGCGCTGCGCCGGGAGCTGACCGCTTGTCTTCGGACCGGTCGAGCGCTGCGGGCTCCCAGAAATCGGACGTCGAAGGGCAACCGGAGCTTCGTGACTGACGAGCTGTTGATCAGCGAGCGGCCGGCTGAGGTTGATGACCGGGCTGTGCCGGGTCACTGGGAGGGCGACTTGATCCTCGGTGTGGACCGGTCTGCGATCGGGACTTTGGTAGAGCGCTCAAGCCGGTTCACGATGCTGTTGCATCTCCCGCCGATCGAGGGTCACAACAGCCCAAGAGTGAAGAGCGGCCCGCCGATCACGGGTGCCGGCGCCGGGGCCGTTCGTCATGCGATCGCTGACACGATCGGGGCCCTTCCCGAACAACTTCGGCAGTCCTTGACCTGGGACCAGGGCATCGAGATGGCCCAGCACGTGCAACTACGGGTCGACACCGGTCTACAGATCTACTTCTGCGATCCACGCAGCCCGTGGCAGCGCGGCACCAACGAGAACACCAACGGGCTGCTGCGCCAGTACTTCCCCAGAGGCACCAACCTCGCCCGCCACAGCGCCGAGGAGCTCATGGCCGTCGCGGCAACGTTGAACAGTCGGCCACGAAAGACACTCGCGTGGCGGACACCCGCCGAGGTACTCACCGAGTACTTGAACGCCGCAGCCTGACCGCCGCCCTGCAGCATCCACGCGCCCGAAACTCGCCGAAGCAATGGCATCCCCTTAGGGTGCCAGACGGTCGCGCGCGGCTATCGCCGTTCCGGCCTGCCCTCCGGGCGAGCCTCCACGACGACAGCCGCACCCCCCAAGCAAACCAGTCGTCACTTGCTCCCTTTAGAGTCACAGGCCAACCGCGTTGCGACGACCGGTTGAGCTCAGGCCATCATCGAAGGCTCGAACGCCGCGCGACCCCACCCATCCCGGCGGTAGGAGCCATAGAACGCCGCGAGATCCATCTCCTCCACCGACGCCAACACAAACCACGCCAAATAACCCTCCGGCAGCCAATCCCGCGGGTCCGGCGGCATCAAAAACACCTGCTCACGATCACACTCAAGAAAGTTCTGGGGCATACCCAGAATGGTCCTCAACCCCCCGGACAGACCCCGGTTTGCGCGACACCCACCGCGAGATGCGAGCGTCTCGGAGGCGTCCAGCTCACTACCGCTTGGGACGATCACCGGTCGCCAGCGGCGCCGGAGGTCGCGCGCCTGCAACCGCCTACGGGAGCGAGCGTGGCCTGGCCAGCAACGCCAACCACTCCTCGTCGTCCCGAGCGAGTGTGAGCGTGGCCGTTGCTCAGACGCTTGCTCGCCTAAAAAGCAGCAGCGGAATAACGGACGACACGCCGGAGCGTGGGCCGTGCGTCGAGGCAGCGATCCGGCCGGGGAGCTGAAGAGTTGTCCTGGTCCCCTGAGCGCGCTTTGCGGGTGTGGCGGCCGGTGCTACCCTGCGTCGCAGATGTCGTTGCAGAACTCGCTTCTCTCGCTTCTCCTGCTCCCCCCTCGGGGGGAATAGCGCGTGGCGGCCGCGTAGCCGCATACCCAGCAGAGAGGAAACGACAAAGCGAGAGAAGGAGCACGACATGATGGACGCTTCGGCGGGCAGTACCTCACGCGGGCGCAGCGAGTCCGACCGCATACTGATCTTCGACACGACGCTGCGCGACGGCGAGCAGTCGCCGGGGATCTCCCTCAACAAGACCGAGAAGCTGGAGATCGCCCACCAGCTCGCGCGCCTCGGCGTCGATGTGATCGAGGCCGGCTTTCCGATTACCTCGCCCGGCGATTTCGAGTCGGTGCAGGCGATCGCCCGGGAGGTCGAAGGGCCGGTGATCTGCGGGCTGGCGCGCACCGTCAGTCAGGACATCGAGGCCGTGTGGAACGCCGTGCGCGACGCTCAGCGCCCGCGCATTCACATGGTTATCGCGACCAGCGACATCCACATCAAGCACAAGCTGCAAACAACGCGCGAGGACGTCAAGGGACAGGTGCGCGCCGCCGTCGCTCAGGCGCGCGAATACACCGAGGACGTTGAGTTCTCAACCGAGGACGGGTCGCGCTCGGACGTGCAGTTCCTGGCCGAGGTGATCCAGATCGCGCTCGATGAGGGCGCCACGACGATCAACGTGGCCGACACCGTGGGCTACACGATGCCGCGCGAGTTCGCCGCGATGTTCGAGGAGCTGTTCCGGCTGGTGCCCGGTCTGCGCGATGTCGTCCTCTCGGTGCATTGCCATGACGACCTGGGCATGGCGGTCGCTAACTCGCTGGCCGGGGTGGAAGCGGGCTGCCAACAGGTGGAGTGCGCGATCAACGGGATCGGCGAGCGCGCCGGCAACGCTTCGCTTGAGGAGATCGCGATGCTGTTGCACACGCGCGAGCCGAGCCTCGGCCTGTGGACGGGCATCGAGACGACTGAGATCGCGCGCACGAGCCGCCTCGTCTCGCGGCTGACCGGCTACCCCGTGCAGCCGAACAAGGCGATCGTGGGGCGCAACGCGTTCGCGCACGAGGCGGGCATCCACCAGGACGGCGTGCTCAAGGAGCGCACCACCTACGAGATCATGGACGCGAGGACCGTCGGGCTGACCAGCAACTCGATCGTGCTCGGCAAGCACTCCGGCCGCCACGCGCTCAGCGAGGCGCTGAAGGAGATGGGCTTCCAGATCGACGGGCAGGCGCTGAACACGGCGTTCAAGCGCTTCAAGGAGATCGCCGACCGCAAGAAGCAGGTGACCGCGATGGACTTGGAGGCGCTCGTTACCGACGAGCTGCGCAGCGAGGACATCGCCGGCTACTCGCTGGACTCCTTCGAGGTCGAGGCTTCGTCGCTGCGCCCAGCGCACGCCAAGGTCTCGATCACGCTGCCCGAGGGTGGCGTCGGCACAGGCTCGTTCATCGGGGACGGGCCGATCGACGCCGTGTTCCAGGCCATCAATTCGGCTACGGGCGTCGCCGCCAAGCTCAGCGAGTTCACGATCGGCGCCGTCACCGAGGGTCAAGATGCGCTCGGCGAGGTCTCCGTCGTGCTTGAGATCGAAGGGTTCACCGGGGCCGGGCAGGGCGTGTCCACGGACATCATCGACGCCGCCGCGCGGGCCTACGTGCGCGCGCTGTCGGTCGCCGTCGCGCGCTCGCAAGCTGACCAGGCAATCGGGCTGCCCGAGGCTTCACCGGGCTGAACCCCGATCAAGCCTTCAACTTGAAGGGGCCTTAGGGACCGCTTCCGCTCCCTGGACAAGGCGAGGTCCTCGTCAAGCTGGTACGACGCTGCCGCTCGGGACGGTGGCTGTTGCGTAAATGCGGAGTCATAGCTCCCGCGGCTCCCCCTCGCCGGCGACCACGTGGGCGAGGGATGAGTTGCTCCTCGCCGGCCGGCGCTCTGTGCCTCCGTCAGGCTGCTGCAGCGGCTATCTGGTGCTTGTGGAGCTTCAGTAGGTTGTGGGTGGCTGTGATCAACCGCCATTCCGAGCGCGCGGCGGATCTTCCTCGTCGGTGAAGCGGTCGATCCCTCGGTTGAACTTGGTGTTGGCGAACACCGGCTCGATCATGGCTTTGCGTTTTCGGTAGAGCCCACCGCCAAGCTCGGTCTCGAGCGCTCGTCGCATGTGGGCGTAGGCGCCGCCGTCCCACCCGGGTCTCGTGCCTCGGCGTTTGCCGGCGTCGGGTGGGATCAGGATCTGGATCCCCTTGTTGATCACGCTCTCCATCTGCCTCTGATGCCAGTAGCCGGCGTCTGCGACGACCACTGCGGGAGTGTCGGTCACTCCCGCTTGCTCGAGCTCGGTCTCGGCGGCGTTGACCATTCCCGCCAGGTGCCCGAAATCGGAGGAGTCGACGTTCACCTCGGCGGCGACCACGATCTGCTGCTCAGTCGCGACCGCCTGTGCGTTATAGCCCTGCATGTATCCACGCGGCGTCTTCACATTGCGCGAGTCGGGGTCGCTCACGTTGACCTTGCCCGCTGGCGTGTCCGGTGGCGTATACGGCTTCGGCTGAGGGCCAAAGCGCCGCCCGTCCTTCATCACCCCGCGCGCGCGATAGGCCTCATAGGCAGCGTTCGCCGAGCACTCGACAGAGAGCTCCTCCTCCAGGCGGCGCTTTGACTGCCGCAGGCGCTCAGGGCGCGAACGCGGGATCGGCTCGGCCTCTGCGGCACGCTTCTCATCGAGGCGGCGCTTAGGGCGTATCTCGGTAGGAGTCGTGTAGCCCGCGTCGAATCTCTTGATCGGCCGGCCGCTTATCCAAGCGACCAGGAGGTTCCTGATGGGTTTGATCGACTTCGATGATGGTTGGCGTATGCCTGATTGGTTGTGGGAGCGGGTCGAGGCATTGCTGCCGGAGCGTCCGGCGCACCCGTTGGGGTGTCACAATCCGCGGGTAGCGGATCGCGACGCGATGGACGCGATTTTGCTGGTCCTCAGGACGGGGATGCAGTGGAACGCGCTGAACGCGACCGGGGTCTGTCACTCCAGTTCGGCGCACCGGCGTTTTCAGGAGTGGGAGCGGGCTGGGGTATTCCACGAGATATGGCGTCAGGGACTGCTGGAGTACGACGAGGTTGTAGGGATCGACTGGGCGTGGCTGGCAGCCGATGGCGCGATGACCAAGGCCCCTCTCGGTGGCGCAAAGACCGGCCCGAATCCCACTGACCGGGCCAAGGGGGGGCGAAGCGTTCAGTTCTCAGCGAGGGAGCGGGGGTCCCGATCGGGTTGGCGCACGACGGTGCCAACCGCAACGACCAGCCGCTGCTAGAGCCGACTCTCGCCAGCATCCCGATCGAGCGTCCCGAGCCGACGCCAGAGTTTCCACAGGGGCTGTGCCTCGATCGTGGGTATGACTCCCCACCGATGCACGATCTGGCTGTCAAACACGGCTACACGCCGCATATCCGTGCGCGGGGAGAGGAGATCAAGCTCAAGGCGCGCACACCCGGCTGGCGTGCAAGGCGCTGGGTCGTCGAGGCCACGCACTCCTGGCTGAACCGCAACCGCGGCATCCTCATCCGCTGGTCCAAGAAGGAGGAGAACCACCTCGCGCTCCTCCAGCTCGCCAGCGGCCTGATCGCTTTCAAGAAGGCCCACCGCGCGACCCTCGAAGCCACCTACTGAGATACGCCCTTAGCCTCACGCAACCAACCCCGCCGGCCCTGCTCGGTGGAAAGCTTCGGCGGCAGCTCATCACCGCGCTTCTCCCCATAGCGCTCGTCCTCGAGCCGGTCGGTCTCCGCGGCCTCCTCGAGAATCTCTTTGGCGATCTGCTCGTAATCACGCGCTGCGTGCTGGGAGGCGTTCGCGTGCACCTTCGTCCCATCGATCGCGATCACCCCGACCTTCACCAGGTCCGCCTCGGCGCACAGCTCCAACACCTGACCGAACAGATCGGCCAGCGCCGGCTCGTGCGCCGGGCGGCCATGACCATCGGCACGATAGGCAGCAAGGAACGCTGAGACATCCATCTCTTCAACGGCCGCCAGCACGAACCATGCGAGGTGATCCTCCGGCAGCCATTCCTTCAGGTTCGGCGGCAGCAGCAGCTCCTGCTCACGGTCACAAGCTATGAAATTCTGGGGCATACTGGCATGGTCTTAAACGCACCGGACGACACACCTTCGTGAATGTCGCGCACAAGCAACGTCGGACTGTGCGGGTACTAGGCTTATTCTGCCACGCGACTGTTAAGGAGGTAAGTGTTCATGCCGAGATTCGTGACCATCGGATATGGAGATCGCGCAGGGTACGACCGGACCGACCCCGCAATCCGTGATGCGGCCCATCAACACGACGCGCGCCTACAAGCGGACGGAGCATTGATGGGTAGGGCCGGCCAGCCCGTCCAAGTGCGCAACCACGACGGGGCGGGCGTGGACAGGAGCGAGGGGCCGTTCCTGCGCTCGGACCTTCCAATCGCGGGGTTCATGGTCATCGAGGCCGCCGATCTCGAAGAGGCGGTCAACCTCGTCTCCAAGACCCCTTGCGCGGTCGCGCACGGTGTCGTCGAGGTGTGGCCACTGAAGTCGACGCCGTAGGGGTTTGCGCTCGACAGGGCCGCCTTCCGCCCGAACGCGAAGGTTGAGCCCCGGGGGTTTGTGCAACAGCCACAACGAGGACGGGGTGTGAGGCGCCACGAGGTGTGCGCTTCCGCCTCCCCGGAGCAAGCGGGCGTGTGTACGTCAGCCAGCGTGCTCGCAGGTCGTCCGGAGCGCAAGCGGCGTGTGCCTGTGCAGAGATGCCTCCTCCAAGGCGGACGCGAGCGCATCGGCGGAGGAGCTTCGTTAGGTCGGCAGCCGCGCGTTTCGTTTCGCGCTTGTCGCTGCGATGACGGCCGAAGAACATGAAAACCTCATGATCGACGGAACCCACATAGATGCACACGATCAGATCGCGCCGGCCTTCAAGCGTGGTCGGGAGATACGCGTGAGCGGAAACTACCGCGGCCCTTCCAGGTGGGCGCTCGTGGCCAGCGCCGCCGCGGCGCTCGGCGAGCGTTCTCGATACCTTGCGCATATGGATACTTCGGATATCGCAATGGACCACGAGGTCGTCGTGATCGGTGCCGGCTTCTCGGGCATCGGGGCGGCGATCAAGCTCGACCAGGCCGGCTTCCGCGACTTCGTCGTGCTCGAGGCCGGGGACGGCGTCGGGGGCGCCTGGCACTGGAATACCTACCCGGGGATAGCGGTCGACATCCCGTCCTTCAGCTACCAGTTCTCCTTCGAGAAGCGCAGCGACTGGTCGCGCGTGTACGCGCCGGGGACGGAGCTCAAGGCCTACGCGGAGCACTGCGTGGATAAGTACGGGGTGCGCGATCGCATCCAGCTGAACACCAAGGTGGTCGGGGCGAGGTTCGACGAGGACGCCCACGCGTGGCACATCCAGACCGCGAACGGCGAGCAGATCACCGCGCGATACGTGGTCGGCGCGACAGGCGTGTTCAGCCAGCCCAAACCGCCCGAGATCGAGGGCCTCGACTCCTTCGCCGGCACGACCATGCACACGGCGCGCTGGGATCACTCGGTCGACCTGCGCGGCAAGCGCGTCGGGGTGATCGGCACGGGTGCCTCGGCGATCCAGCTCATCCCCGCGATCGCCCCTGAAGTCGAGCAGGTCACCGTCTTCCAGCGCACTCCCATTTGGTGCCTACCCAAGCTCGACGCCCCGATGAGCCCGCGCGTGCGCCGGGCACTGCGCTCGGTGCCCGGCGCCGAGCTCGCCACACGCTGGGCCAGTCAGGCCTTCGTGGAGGTCACCTTCGTGCTCGCCGCCCACTTCGCCGGCCAGTTCCCAAGCCTCACCGTCCGCGGCGAAGCCGCCGCTCGCAAAATGCTCCGCAAGGTCAAGGATCCCGTCGTGCGCGAGAAGCTCACACCTAAGTATTCCCTCGGGTGCAAGCGCCCGAGCTTCTCCAATAAGTACATCCCCGGCTTCAACCGGGAGAACGTGCTGCTCGAAACCACCTCCATTGAGGCGATCGCCGAGACGGGCGTTCGCACGAGCGACGGGGTCCAGCATCCTCTCGACGTGCTCGTCCTTGCAACCGGGTTCAAGGTGTTCGACTCCGGGAACCTGCCCGCATTCGCGACGCTGGGCGCGGGTGGTGTTGACCTCGAGGAGTGGTGGGATGCCAACCGGATGCAGGCCTATGAGGGCGTGAGCGTCCCCGGCTTTCCGAACTCCTTCTCGATCCTCGGTCCCTACGGGTTCAACGGCCAGTCCTACTTCGGTTTGATCGAGACCCAGATGCGCCACATCGTGCGCTGCCTGAAGCGGGCGCGCAGCGAGGGCGCCACGCGCGTGGAGATCAAGCCCGAGGCCAACCGTCGCTACTTCGAGTCGATGCTCGGGCGCCGCCACAACCAGGTCTTCTTCCGGGGCGCCTGCTCGAACGCTAACAGCTACTACTTCGACAAGCACGGCGACGCGCCGTTCCGGCCCAGCCTCTCGCTCGAGGCGGCCTGGCGCAGCGCCCGCTTCGACCTCGACGACTACGCATTCGCACAATGACCCGTCTGACGCGTGCAGAGTCCCAGGCGCGAACCCGAGCGCTGATCGTCGACGCGGCCACCCGCCTGTTTCTGCGCGACGGCTTCCAGGTCAACTCCCTCGAGCAGATCGGCGAGGACGCGGGGTTCACCCGCGGCGCGGTCTACTCCAACTTACCCAGCAAGACCGCGATGGGGATCGCCGTGATCGATGAGCTGTACGAGCGCATGGCGCGTGCCGTCGAGCCCGACCTTCCCGGGTCGGGCTGGGTCGAGCTCTTGCGCGTGCTCGCCGGACCGATCGTCGCGGGTGCCCGATGAGGGCCGTGAACTGTAAGGAAGGCCAGTTGACGGTCGTCGATCTGCCGACGCCGGCCCCCGAAAGGGGGCAGGTATTGATCGATGTCCTTCGCTGTGGCATCTGCGGATCAGACCTTCATGCTCGCCATCACTGCAACGAGATGGCAGACGTGGCTCTGGAGACCGGCTATGCGGACTTCATGCGCTCCGACCAGGACGTCGTCATGGGGCACGAGTTCTGCGGTGAGATCGTCGAACATGGCCCCTCCTGTCGGCGGTCGGTGCCGACGGGGACGACGGTGGTCTCGTTGCCTCTGCTGCGTGTCGGGAGGGACATCCACGCTACCGGCCTGTCGGTGGCGGCTCCCGGTGCCTATGCCGAGCGGATGCTCGTGCAGGAGTCTCTCACCGTTCCCGTTCCCAATGGCCTCGCGCCCGAAGTCGCCGTGCTGACCGAGCCGATGGCTGTCGGCTGGCACGCTGTGCGCCGAGGTGAGGTCAAGAAGCGCACCGTCGCGGTCGTCATCGGCTGCGGGCCGATCGGCCTGTCGGTGATCTGCATGCTCAAGGCACACGGCGTGCGCACCGTCATCGCGAGCGACTTCTCCGCGGGGCGTCGCGCGTTGGCGAGGGCAAGCGGCGCTGACGTCGTCGTCGACCCAGCACACGAATCGCCCCACGCCTCAGCCGAGAAGCACGGGCACCTCACCGCGGTTCCCGCCGCCCTCGACCTCGCAGTTGATGGTATGGGCAAAATGCAGCGGCTGCCGATTCCCTGGCATCACACCTGGCGCGCGGCCGAAACGCTCGGCGTGGCCAAACCCAAGAGCCCCGTGATCTTCGAATGCGTGGGCGTGCCCGGGGTGCTCGACCAGGTGATCGCGAGTGCGCCTCTGTTCTCCCGCGTGGTCGTCGTCGGCGTGTGTATGGGTACGGACAAGATCAGGCCGTCGATGGCGATCAACAAGGAAATCGACCTGCGCTTCGTCCTCGGTTACACCCCCGTCGAGTTCCGCGACACGCTTCACATGCTCGCCGAGGGAAAGGTGAACCCCGGTCCTCTTGTCACCGGCACCGTGAGACTCGACGGCGTCGACGGGGCCTTCGAGGCGCTCGGAGATCCCGAGACCCACGCGAAGATCCTGGTCGACCCGAAGAGCACCGCCGTCGCGCCTTAGCGCAAAAGCGAGCGCGTCAATCGACCGCTCCGACACTCGTGCAACGGACGACGAAGGACCGTCTGCGTCGGCTCTCGGCCGACTCCTCCTACTGGTGAGTAGCAGCAATGTTATGCTGCCCCCCGCTTCGCGTCTACGATCGACTTTTTCGGCGGCCGGCGATGGTTTTTCGACGTGGGCCGAGCCCCTATGCGTATGACCCCAACCGGAGACGAGGAGAACGATGACCATCGTCATCACCGCCTTTGAGCGATCGCCCGATGGCGGCAAGGGCCTAGCGCGCGATACACGCGTTCGCTGGGCGCTGGAGGAGGTGGGCCAGCCCTACGAGGTTCGCCTTGTTTCGCTCAGTGCGAAGAAGGAGCCAGCGCATCTGCGCCTTCATCCTTTCGGCCTGATCCCGACCTATGAGGAAGGCGACCTTGCCCTGTTCGAGACAGGCGCGATCATCTTCCACATCGCCAAGCACCATGAGGGCCTGTTCCCGGACGATGCCAACGCGCGGGCGCGGGCCATCACCTGGATGTTCGCCGCGCTGAACACCGTGGAGCCGCCGATCCTCGAACTCGTGACCGCCAAGTTCGGGGAGAGCGACAAGCCCTGGGCCGAAGAGCGCCTTCCTCTGGTCAAGGACCGCATTCGCGATCGACTGGTCCAGCTCTCTGCCCACTTGGGTGATGCCGACTGGCTCGATGGGGCGTTCAGCGCGGGCGACCTGATGATGGTCTCGGTGCTGCTCAGGCTGAGAGCTTCGGGCCTTCTCGACGAATTCCCGCAACTGGCTGCCTATGTTGCCGGGGGCGAGGCGCGGCCCGCATACAAACGGGCCTTCGCCGCCCAGTGGGCGATCAACGCCGCTAATCCGCAAGCTGGCTGATGAAGTTCTGTCTCGGGTCGCCGTCGCACGGTGCCCCTGCCGACGTAGCGAGGCGGGTCCGTCCGGTCTGAGCGCGGGCCGTCAGCAGGCGAGGGTCGAGAGCGGCGAGAACTCGCCGTGAAGCCCACTCCCGGGCCGTGCTGCGTGTTGGACCGGGCGCGATCGGCTACGGCACGGTCGTCCTGATTCGCGTGAGTCGCGGCGACTCACGACGGATGGCGCGTCCAAGCAGCACTCGACGCGACTCTTGTGCAGGCGAGACACCGAGTTGCGCGCTGCGAGCGGAGGTCACAACCGCTGGCGCCAAGTCGTAGTGCACAGGCGCTTGGCTACGCTTCGGCGCGTGGAGCTGCAGCGGCGCATTGCGGAGGGGACGGGTGAGTTCTTGCTCTTCGCGCTGACCCCACCGCGCCTGACGACCGAACCGGAGCACGCCCGTCAGATCGCCGCGAAGACACTCGAGCGCCTGCGCCCCGTGGGCATCGATGGCCTCGTGCTCTACGACATTGATGACGAGAGCGACCGCAATCCTGAAGAACGCCCCTTTCCGTTCCTGCCCACGATGGACCCCGCCGACTACCTCGCTCGCGATCTCGTCGGCTTGGAGGTACCCGCAATCGTGTACCGCGCTGTCAGCAAGTACCCAGAGCAACAGTTTCAGTCGTGGCTCAGCGAACAGGCCCCAACCCAGGCGCTGTCGGTGTTCGTCGGTGCGTCGTCCCGTGAAAAGCCGGTCGCGACCTCTCTGCCGCGGGCCTACGAACTACGGAGTGAGGTGCGCCCGGATCTCCTGCTCGGAGGTGTGGCGATCCCAGAGCGCCACGCGCGCGGAGGCACGGAGCACCTCCGTCTGCTTGCAAAGCAGGCTGCAGGTTGCTCGTTCTTTGTCACCCAGATCGTCTATGACGTCAACGCCGCGAAGGACCTGGTCTCCGACTATCACTACGAGTGCGCCGCTCGTGGCCTCAAGCCGGCGCCGATCGTCTTTACGTTCTCGGTCTGCGGGTCGGTGAAGACACTGAAGTTCGTTCAGTGGCTCGGTGTCGATGTGCCGCGCTGGATCGAGAACGAGCTGCGCCACGCGCAGGACACCCTAGAAGCGTCCTACGACCAAGCCGTCGCTACGGCCGTCGAGCTGATCGCATTCTGTCGGCGCGTCAGCGTCCCATTCGGGGTCAGCGTCGAGAGCGTCTCAATCCGCCAAGTCGAGATCGACGCCTCCGTCCGCCTCGCGACCCGGCTACAGGCAGAGCTACGTCGCTAATCCGCACCACCCGCATCGTAGGTGAGACAAGCCACCCGACCACACCGTGCTGTTCCGCGGCTGCACATCGGAAGCCAAGAAGCGGCGTCGAGTCCGATCCTTAGGCATCTTTGAGCGCCGTCACGTCGTCTGCGAGGCGAGCGGTCGGCTGCTGCCACCCAACCCAAAAGCCGCCTCCACAATGCCCACTCGTGCGCGCTCGGCGAGTAATCTGCGTAGCGCTGGGTTGTCTCGATGTCCCGATGCCCCATCCACGCCTGCAAGGTCCGTATGGGAACGCCGGTACCAGCCATCGCCGTACCGAACGTGTGGCGCAGATCGTGGAAGCGATGAGACTGCTCAAGCTCCGCGGCCTTGAGCGCCCGGCGGAAGCGCCGCAGGATCGCCGCCTTGTCGAGCGGCCCGGCCGTGTGTGGGGATCGGCGAACACGAGAGCATCGCCACTGCTCTCCCCCACCGTGCTGCTGAGGCGGTCCAGCTCTCCCGCGACCTCGTCTGCCATCGGAACGCTGCGCGTCGAGCGACGTGACTTCGGAGTGCCGAACTCGCCCAGCACGTAGTTCTGGCGGACCCTGATCCGGCCGGCGGTCCAGTCCACGTCACGCCATCGAAGCGCCACCAGCTCGCCCTGCCGCAGACCGGTCATCGCGGCCGTGAGATAAATCGCACGGTCGATCTTGCGGTAAGGCCCATCGACAGCGGCGTCCGCCAACGCACGCACCTCAAGCGGCTCAAGGAACCCAATCTCGGCGCTCTCGGGCTTGCGCTTCGTCGGTCGCCTCGGGCGTATGCGTTCCCGGCGGCCCGAGAAATTGCTACCAGATTGCTACCAAGGTGCTCCCCAAAAACGCGAAACGCCCCGTGATAACGGGGCGCGAGGCGATGGGCGATACTGGTTGGAAGGGTGCGAAACTTGGCTTGCTGGAGCGAAATTCGGCATTTGGCTGCGAACGCTTGCGTACGCGCACCTGCACCCAGGCCACGACGGCGACGGTTCTCCGCTAGGGCAGCTAGGCCAGAGCCGCAGCTAGCTGACCAGCGTCTACCCGCACCGAGTGCGGCAGCGTGATCGTGAGGTAGCCATCGGCCTCGATGATGCGGCGCGCGTTGATGATCGTGACGCCGATCACTTCGCCCTTGCTGTCGTACCGCACGCCGTGCCCCTCCGGCGTGAGCGCAGCGTCTGAACTGTCGTTTGTGTCTCCCCGCCCGAGGTAGAGGACGTCGCCCTCAGCGTCATAGTCGCCGCGGTCAAAAGTTAGGTCGTCGATCTTGATGTTCATGGCGTCCATCCGTCTGGGGAGCGTCCGTGTCTGTAGCCGAAAGCTGTCACGATCCGCGCAGGTTCCTCCGCAGAGTCTACGACGACCATCAACCATCGGGGAAAGCCCGACGTTGCGCTTGAAGAACCGTTCTCGCCCAGGCCATGACTCCCGTTCCGTGTGATCGGGCGACTCGATCGTTTCGAGAACCGCCTTCAAGTGAGGCTCGAGCTCGGCGTGGCCGCGCGCGTTCAAGATGTGCCGCAGCCAGGTGTCCTCGAACAGCACGACACGCACGCCGTCAGCCGTCACCGCCTCAGCCATGATCGGGCGCCCGGTCACGACTCGCGCACTCCCTCCCATTGGCGCCGAGACAGCCGTCCATCAAGGCAGGAGGTTTGCTCGAACACGCAAGCGAGGCTACCCAGCCGCCCGGACCCCTGGGCGCTCCGATGCAGACAATCGTCATGGGCGATACTGGGCTCGAACCACACCGGGGGGCTCAGGTTGGGTGATATTCCCCGTGGTTGCTGGGCTGGGGTGATCTCAGGTTCGCTGAGATTTGCTCAGAACGGAACCTTGAATGGAACCTTGGGGCCGTACTGCAACTTGCGCGTGCAACGGGGTAGTGGGCCAACACCGGAGGCCGCAATCGAAGTGGCACGAAAGGGTCCGGTGGCTGGTCTAGCGTTGCCTGCCCTGTGCTGGAACTATGCCGAAGCCTAGTTTGCCCAAACAGCGCGTTTGCCGTCTTCCAGCGGGGAAGCGGCGCGCATCCTGCCAGAAGTCCTTTGCACTGGACAGAAGCGCTGAGCGGCCGCGAGTGGGCGACGCTCGTGTGGGTTGGCATTGCGCTCGCGTTCATATTGGGACGCTCTGATCTCCGGTCGAGCGCGTTCGATGTTGTGCGATCCGTGCTCCAGAGAAAGCTCCTCACGACGGCTGCGATCATGCTCGCCTACATCGCGATCGTCGTCTACGCGGCTTGGCGCATCGAACTATGGAACGTCCGACTGCTTGGCGCAACCCTCGCGTGGATCGCGGCGTCAGCGCTCGCTGGCTTCTTTCGGGTGCTCAAGATCCCCAAGGAATCCAACTATTTCCGTAGCGCCGTGCGGAAGTCGGTGGCGGTCACAGTATTGGTGGACGCCTACGTGAGCTTCGCCCCACTCCCGTTCACAGCCGAGCTGTTCTTTCTTCCGTTTGTCACGTTTCTACTGATGCTGGCTGCAGTCGCCGAGGCGAAAGACGAGCTTGCGAGTATTCGAGGCTTCCTGAATGGAACGGCAGGGCTGATTGGCATTGGACTACTCGTTTACGCGACAGTTCACGTCGTCAAACAGGTGTTCGCGTCAAGTCTAAGCCAGCTTGGTAAGAGCTTGATCTTGCCGATGTGGCTAAATCTGACCCTGATTCCGTTCAGCTATCTGATTGCCGTTTGGATGGCCTACGAGACTACCTTTCTGTTTCTTGGATTTGCACCCAATGCAACCCGCGAGAGCCTGCGCCGCGCCAAGCTTGCCCTACTTCTCGACGTTGGGCCTCGCGCGCACGCACTCGGAGACTTCGGGCCGCCGTGGCCATACAGATTCAGTAACGCGACGACGCTGGACGAGGCTAGGCATATAGCCAGGGCCTTGCGAACGGAGCGGGCAGCGCTCGCGGCTGATTAAGGACTTCTCAGCGAGAGCTCAGGTGCTCGCGCGCAGCATCGAGATACTCGGCGCGGAGCTGAGTGATTTCTTCCTGTATTTGGTCGCTGCTTATGGCATATGTGCCCGGATGACCGCGCTCCAGGGCGTAGACAGCGCATGAAGTGAGCATCTTCTGAAAGGCCTGAACGATCTGAGAATCCTCGCTAAACCACAACCGGAGCCTCGCGAGTTGAGTCCCAAGTTCCTCGCTCATCTCGGCCATCTCGGGCGAGCCAATCGCTGGAGCCGAGCTACCCATACGCGCTCTGAATCGCTGGAGGAAGACTGCTCCCGCATCGAGCGCGTCCCGCTCGCTCTCGTACTGTGCCTTCCGATGCTCTGCGGCTAGTGTCTGAGCCAGGCGGTCGGACTCCGCGCTTAGGGCGTATCTCAGTAGGTGGCTTCGAGGGTCGCGCGGTGGGCCTTCTTGAAAGCGATCAGGCCGCTGGCGAGCTGGAGGAGCGCGAGGTGGTTCTCCTCCTTCTTGGACCAGCGGATGAGGATGCCGCGGTTGCGGTTCAGCCAGGAGTGCGTGGCCTCGACGACCCAGCGCCTTGCACGCCAGCCGGGTGTGCGCGCCTTGAGCTTGATCTCCTCTCCCCGCGCACGGATATGCGGCGTGTAGCCGTGTTTGACAGCCAGATCGTGCATCGGTGGGGAGTCATACCCACGATCGAGGCACAGCCCCTGTGGAAACTCTGGCGTCGGCTCGGGACGCTCGATCGGGATGCTGGCGAGAGTCGGCTCTAGCAGCGGCTGGTCGTTGCGGTTGGCACCGTCGTGCGCCAACCCGATCGGGACCCCCGCTCCCTCGCTGAGAACTGAACGCTTCGCCCCCCCTTGGCCCGGTCAGTGGGATTCGGGCCGGTCTTTGCGCCACCGAGAGGGGCCTTGGTCATCGCGCCATCGGCTGCCAGCCACGCCCAGTCGATCCCTACAACCTCGTCGTACTCCAGCAGTCCCTGACGCCATATCTCGTGGAATACCCCAGCCCGCTCCCACTCCTGAAAACGCCGGTGCGCCGAACTGGAGTGACAGACCCCGGTCGCGTTCAGCGCGTTCCACTGCATCCCCGTCCTGAGGACCAGCAAAATCGCGTCCATCGCGTCGCGATCCGCTACCCGCGGATTGTGACACCCCAACGGGTGCGCCGGACGCTCCGGCAGCAATGCCTCGACCCGCTCCCACAACCAATCAGGCATACGCCAACCATCATCGAAGTCGATCAAACCCATCAGGAACCTCCTGGTCGCTTGGATAAGCGGCCGGCCGATCAAGAGATTCGACGCGGGCTACACGACTCCTACCGAGATACGCCCTTAGACGGGTAGAGAGTTCGTCTTTAGCTGCGTCCAGAGCCTTCTTCTGCCGTCTGTCCGCTGCACGGCTCTGAATCAGCGGGCCTCCGAAGCCGACGATAGCGGCCACCAGGAGCGCGGCGACAGCGACGGTGTTACTGGACGTGGATACGGTGGCAAGGATCACGCACGGAGGTTAACTCTCGGGTCGGGCGGCTCCCCCGCGTGAACTCTCGACCGATTGCCGGGATGAACCCCCAACCGGTGTGGGCCACACGCCGGAAACGTTACTCAGAAATTGTGGGTCGTCGTAGGGTGCCGAATGCCTGCGCTGACTCCCAGGCCTAGCGTCCTCCACGTCAGCTGAGCGCACGGCCAGCTCGCCCGCCTCGACGCGCGCCGAGTGCGGCACCGTGATCGTGAGGTGTCCGTCGCGCTCCAACAGCCATTTGGCGTTGATGATCGTTACACCGATCACCTCGCCGTCGGGCCCATAGCGGACACCATGACCCTCCGGCGTCAGAACGGCATCGGCGGCCATGTTCGACTCGCCGCCGGCGAGATAGAGCACGTCGCCGTCCGCGTCGTAGTTGGCGCACTCGAATACGAGCCCGTCGATCGTGACGGTCATGCCGTTGCTCCTTCGGTCCTACGCAGCCGCGAGCGCGCGCATCTCGCGCACGGGGTGACGCCCGAGGGTGCTGGAGGTCGCGTATGCAGCGATATGCCCGTGGGGGCGGTGGGTGACGCGCACGCGGACGCATCCACGCAACCGGTCGATCGGGCGGCGAGGAAGCGGGATCAGCAGAAGCTCGGTCTCCTCGTCAACGATCACTGTCGCGCGGCCTTCGTCGGCGAGATTGCGCCAGACCACGTCATCGGCCCACTCCTGGTCGCCGGGGACGAACTCAACGTCGTCGGGATAGCCCAAGCTCTCCTCGCTGAGCGTGGCGGCCATGAACAACTTGTCGGTCTTCTTGTCGATGGTGCTCATAAGCTTGCCTTCCAGCTACGTACGATATCGCTCCAACTCTCCAATAGCTTGATCTCGGCTGCGGACATCGCCTCGTTCAGAGAGCCACGCGTAATAATCGGGTCCTGCTTCTCTGATCCCACATAGCGGTGCTCATGATGCTCTTCGGGGGAATGGGCATTGTCGAAGGTCCGCACCGTGTGCCAAGCGCCTTCATGCTCGACGAGCAACATGATCGCGTACTCAACCGGATGAGTGCTGGAGCGCTCAACCACGATGCGCACGTCGCGGGCAACACGACGGCGGCGAGACCGATCCTTAGGCATGCGTCGGATGATCCCAACCACTGCGGCGAACAACCACGAACACGCAGGCCACACAGCGCACGACTACGCAACCTGATCGTCGCCGAATGCCCGGTCGACCATCTCGACCTCGCGCTCGTTGGGCGCGTAGTCGGCGTAGCGCTGGGTCGTCGCCATATCGCGGTGGCCCATCCACTCCTGAAGCGTTCGCATCGGCACACCGGCAGCGGCCATCGCGGTCCCGAAGGTGTGCCGCAGGTCGTGGAAGCGGTGCGTCGGCTTGAGTTTTGCGGCCTTCAGCGCCCGGCGGTAGCGGCGCATGAGCGCTCCACGGCGGAGCACTTCGCCTGACACGGGCTCGGCGAACACGAGGTCGGTCGGACCAGCCCAGCTCGTCGTCTTCTTCCACTGGTCGAGCTCGCGGGTGACACGGCGGCTCATGGGCACGCTGCGCGTCGAGCGGCGGCTCTTGGGTGTGTCGAACTCTCCGAGGACGTGGTTGCGACGAACCCTGACCCGCTGTGCATCCCAATCCACATCCTGCCAGCGCAACGCGATCAGCTCGCCCTGTCGCAGACCCGTCATCGCCGCGGTCAGGTAGAGCACCCGGTCGAGCGTCTGGTGGTCGCCCGCCACCGCCGCGGATGCAAGCGCGTCGACCTCGGCCGTCGTCAGAAAGCGGATCTCGTCTGAGATCGCGAGCGGCGGCAGGTCAATCATGTCGCAGGGGTTGGACGTGGCCCATCGCCTGCGGGGGTGCATCGCGTAGCGGTAGAGCGCGCTCAACGTCCCGATGTAGTTGCGGATCGACTTGGCCCCCACCCCGTCGGCTGACATCGCGCGCATCATGTCCTCGACATCCTCGGACCGCACGCTCTCTAGGGCTCGGCCCCCGAGATGCGGCTCGATCCACACCCGCAGCACCATCTCGACCGCCGCGAGGGTGCTGCGCTTGCGGCCACGGGCCTCCAGGTGCTTGCGGTAGCGCCGGCCAATCTCTGCCACGCCCAGCCGGTCGCCCTGTGCCGCGTTCGGGGTGACCTCGCCCGTGAGTCGCCGCAGCTCCGCCTCTGCCTGCGCGGCCGTCAGCCCCTCTCTGCTACCGCGTGCGCGCTTCATCCCCAACCGGCGATTCATCCGCCGGCCGTTCGTCCACCACGAGCCATAGAAGGTCTCTCGGCCCGCGCTGTCTGTACGGACATACACGCGCCCACTGCCATACGAGCGACGCGCCGTCGTACCGGCCCCCGTTGTCACGGTCTTTCCCGGCTTCGCGGTACTCATACGACAACCATCCCGAGCCTGTCCAGATGCCGAACGGATTTACTCTCGTCGGTGTTCACGTCGGTTCCTCCTTCTCTCGATTGGAGGCTCCAGAGGCTCGATCTGACGAGGAAGAAGCCCGTCCCGTGCGGGTAGGGTTCCCGACGCGCCTGGAGTTTTCGGCTCCTGGTGCCACGGCGCCCGGCGGTCGTACCCGCGCGGGCGCCAACTATGTTCTGCGCTATCCAACGCAGAGTAATCTTTACTATATGGTAAGTCCCGGACAGACCGATATCGGAGCTGCCCTGCGCATCCTTCGTGCCCGAGCCGGACTCACACAAGAGGAGTTGGCCGCGCGCGCCGACATCACGGCTCCCTATCTCTCCCGCGTCGAGGGCGGCTGGCGCGATATCCGCTGGAGCACCCTCAAGCGCCTGCTCGGCGCCCTCGACGCCGACCTGCCCCAGCTCCAGGACGCAATCGACCACGCCGGCGGTGAGGACCTGCAGGGAAGCTGACGATCCGCGGCGACGATCGCGCTGCGATCCGTTGTTCACGCTGCCGTCCTGCGCTTGGTTCGCGGACCAACAGCGCGACCGTCACACCATGCGATCAACGCGTCGCGGTTGAACCGAACGTAGCGGCCAAGGCGAACGTGCGGGATGCGTCCGGCGCGAGCCTCGGCGGCGATCCACGATTGCGGCACGTTCAAGATCGCGGCGGCCTGCCCTGAGTCGAGCAACGGCGGCGTGGCCTGCTGGCCGATGAGGGCCGCCAGCTCGCTCGCCAGCTCGCGAGTGTCCTGACGGCCTACTCGATCATCGCCGACCCGACTTGCAGACCCGCTGCCCGAGGATGGTTCTGTGGGTGACATCTATGCCTATGACCACCAGGCGACCAAACCGGCCATGTAGTTTCTTCAGTGCCTGTTGGGGCCCTGTGGAAAGCGGGCTGACCGGCGCGTAGCGGAGCCCGTAGGGTGCAGCGAAGCGGCGGTCATGCTGTGGCGTCCGGTGCCCCGTTGAGGGTGTGGCAGACGACGGGATGACTCGATTAAACGGCTGGCCCCAGCTGGGTGCCCTACGTTGGATTTGTCTCCCGTCGTCTGCCACGGACGCCGCCATGACTTCATAGAAGCGTGCTGCTTGCTCGACATGGCTTTGTCTGGCGGCCTCCACATCACCAGCGCCAACCAGCAACAAAGGAGACCGGAAAATGATGATCGCAGTGGGCGTGGACACCCATAAGCACCAGCATCTCGCTGTCGCCGTGGACGCTCTCGGACAGCTCCTCGCCGAGATCACGATCACCGCGACTCTCGCCGGCTATGGCGAGCTACTCGCATGGCTCGCCGCACTCGAGGGAGAGATCCGTGTCGGCATCGAGGGCGCCGGCAGCTACGGCGCGGGCCTATGCGAATACCTCCAGGACAACGCCATCACCGTGTTCGAGGTCGAACGGCCACGGCGCCGCGAGCGACGCACCGGGAAGTCTGACCGGCTCGATGCGCTGCTGGCCGCAAAGAAGGTGCTTGGCGATGATGGGCTCTCCACGCCAAGGGGGCACGGCAAGCGCCTGGCGCTGCAGATGCTGCTCGTCGCTTACCGCTCTGTCATCAGCGAGCGCTCACGGCTCTATAACCAGCTGCAGGCCCTCCACGTCGGAGCACCAGCGACACTCAGGGAAAGGGTCGGACCCGCGAAGAACGGTGCGAAACTCGCACAACGACTCACCGGGATGCGGACCCGCCCGAACGCCAGCCTGCAAGAGAACACCACCCTCCAAGTACTCCGCGACCTCGCCAACCGAACCCGCGCGCTCGACCAGCAAGCCCAGGACTACACCCGTCAGATCGACGCGCTCACGCGCGATCTTGCACCAGCGCTGATGGACGAACCCGGCGTCGGGCCGATCTGCGCGGCGAAGCTGATCGCGTTCAACCCAGCACGCTTCAAGAGCGAGGCGGCATTCGCGCGAGCTAACGGCACCGCCCCGCAACCCGCGTCATCCGGCAAAACAGTCCGCCACCGCCTCAGCCGCGGAGGAGACCGGCAAATCAACACCGCGATCTACACGATCGCGCTCTCACGCTCCGTCCACCACGCCCCGAGCCGTGCCTACATCCAACGCCGAATCGACGAAGGCAAGACCAAGCGAGAGGCCATCAGATCCCTCAAGCGATACCTCTCCCGCGACCTCTACAACCAGCTCACAAAAACGCCCTTGACAACATAGAAGCATCCATGTCGTCATCACGAGCGCCGTACGCGATGACGGGCGGATCGTCGCGGTCGCTTCGCGTCCGGTCTTTCGCTCCGCGCGGGAGATGGGCGCCTACTATCGCTCGGCGCTCGCGCACCAGCTCTCCGAGCGTGGTTATGCGATCGAGGCGGGGACGGGTAAGCAGGGGCGCTACTTCGAGATCGCGGGTGTGCCCCAAGGGCTGCTGGAGGCGTTCTCCGCGCGCAGCCATGAGGTGGCCAGGGCCGCGGAGCGCTTCCGCGCGAAGTTGGGTCGCGCGCCCGAGCGTGGGGAGCTGCGCCGGCTGAAGCTGGAGAATCGCAAGGCGAAGGTGCTCGTCACCCACGCGGACCTACACGCGGTCTGGAACAAGACCGCGGCGCGCTTTGACTTCACGGGAGACGAACCCGCGAGGCTGCTCGGCGCTGCCCGTGGGTCGCGACCGGAGCGTGCCCTTTCAGATCGCGTCGAGGAGTGCCTCACCGAGCGCGTCGCGACGTTCGAGCCCGGCGAGTTCCGCGCAGTCCTACTCGAGCAGTCTGTCGGCGAGCTCGCACCGCACCAGGCGCTTGACTTCTCGCGGGCGATGATCGCCGAGCGCCGCGTCCTCCCACTGGAGGGCGACCTGATGACGACGCTCGCGGTACGCGCCCGCGAGCAGGCAGTCGAGCGGAGGTTCACCAAGCTCGCCCAGCCGGCCGACCGCGACGTCGGCGACGTCGCACGCGAGATCGCAAGCGACACGATCGCCGAGCGGATCGGCGGGCATTTGAGCGACGAGCAGGCCCACGCGCTGCAGGTCATCACTGGTCCGGAACGTGGCGCGATCCTTGTCGGGCCGGCGGGGACTGGCAAGGGTGTCGTGCTCGACGCCGCCGCCAGGGCCGAGCAGCTCACGGGACATCAAACGCTGGGTGTCGCCGTGTCCTGGTCGACCGCCGAGCGTCTCGGCAGAGACAGCCCGGCGCTCTCGCAACAGGTGTTCAGCGTCGACGCGCTCATCTCGCGTGTGGAGCACAGCCAGATCATCGTCGATGCGGACACGACGATCTACTTCGACGAGGCCGGGATGGCCGACACCAACCGGCTCGACCGGCTCACCCAGATGGTGGAGCGCACCGGGGCGAAGCTCGTCGTGATCGGCGACGCCGCGCAGCTTCCCTCGATCGGCGCAGGCGGCATGTTCGACCGGCTCACCCGGATCGCCCCATGCACAGAACTCTCAGACGTGCGCCGCACCTTGGACCCCCAGGAACAGCGCGCGTGGGCGGACCTGCGGGCCGGACGCTCAGACCGTGCGATGGCGCACTACCACTCACGCGGACAACTCCACATGACAGACACAAGGGATCAGGCGGTTGAGCAGGCTGTCGAGAGCTGGGCGAAGCTCACCGAGACCCACCCGATCGGCGAGGTCGCGTTGATCTCCGATGCCTCGAACCAGGAGATCCACCGGCTGAACGCCCGCGCCCAGCACTACCGCGCACAACGCGGCGAGCTCGGCGAACTGGAAGTCGAGGTCCCAGGGGTTCACTACGGCATCCGCCAGGGCGACCGGATAGCGATGATCGAGCAGCACCACGAGCCAGGGCAGGAGCGCATCGAGAACGGCAGCCAAGGAGAAGTCCTCAACATCACCCCCGCTGGAGAAGCGCTCATCGAGTTCGACATCACCGGACGCCAACGAACACTCGCCGGCGACGACCTCGGCCGAGTCAGGTTGGGGTACGCGCAGCACATCCACCGCGCACAGGGCGCGACCGTCACCCGCACACTCGTCGTCACCGGCGGCTGGCAGACCAGCAAGGAGCCCGCCTACGTCGAGGCATCCCGCGCCCGCCAAGGCACCCACTGGTTCGTCAACCGAGAGGACCTCGGAGTCGAAGGACACGACATCGACCGCATCCAACGCCTCGCAGCCAACATGTGCCGCAGCCACGCGCAGACCCCATCGCTCGCGCACCCCGAACTACCCGACCCCGAGTGGGGACTCGGTTTCCACCACCCGATCGCACCCAGCCGCGCCAGTCGGATACCCGGCATCGCCCGCGCCATCAACCGCATCACCCAACCACCAGCACCCGAGCGAACACGATGAGCCACAGGCTGCCGACGCCGAACTGTGGAAGCCACGAGCGGACTCGCCTAGCAGGTCAGGCCCTCCTGGGGTATAGAGTCGAGTGACCAAGGCGCGGGATGACCGGCAACCGATGCCAACCGAACAGCTCGCCGCAACGCACTCCATTATCGCTCGCGTAAACTCCGGGGCAAGCCAACAGGATGAACCCCCGCTGACATGCTGACGCTACAACCGAAATCCCCAGTGCTTGCCGATGTCGCGTAGCGGGCGGCCATCGACAGCAACGATTTTCGCCCTCGTGGCGCTATTTGTCTCGCTCTCCGTGGCTGTGTGGTCGGCGACGGCCAGTGCCCAAGGCTGTGGCTCGTCAAATATCCACGGCGATCACATAACCGCCGCAAACGACTTCCAGGTGCGCGGCGGCATCACCTGCGAAAGCGCACTCATATCCGCTACCGGATATGTCGATAGCGCCGAGGGAGGCGATAAAAGCGTCCCAGGCACCGAGACGTTCACCGCCGAATACTACGAATGGCGCTACCACTGGACGTGCCACACCACCGAACCCCCAGTCCTGCACGAAGGACTCGGAGCCTACTTCCACTGTCACGCGCAGGAAGAACTCGGTGGCCGTCACCGTGGAACGGCCTACATGAGCTTCAAGTGGTGGCTAAACAACGAACGCCCGTGCCCCAGCTTTGCGCTGGGAGATGAAGTCAACGAAACATTGCTTGCTACAAAAGTCGTTGTGACGCGCAACGTGACCTGCGCCGAAGGACGCCGGTGGCTGAAAGAAGCAGCGGAAGCGATTCAGTACCGCTTGCAGCCATACAAGACCGACCCGCTCAAGCGCACGTCCGAAAACGAAGAAGGCAAGACCGTCACCGAAGTGATCCCGCGGTACTACTACCACTACTTCAACGGTGGGCAGTATGACTGCTTCACATCACCGACAGAGCTATCGGAAAACGGTACAAAAGAGCTTGAGTGTGAACCTGAAAAGCGATCTTGGGGGAGTCGGGAATACGGCTTTACCGAGAAGTAGGCGGCTTCTCTGACTTCGGGACCTGCACGAGCTCCCGCGTCGAGTCCTCGAAGTTCTCGAGCTCCTCCGACTCATCGGCAGACGCAGCTTCGCCTACCGCTGCCTCGGCGCGTAGTTTCTTCTCTTTGATCTCCATCTCGCGGCGGGGCTTCACCAGCCTAGGGTCGTCGAGCAGTTCTAGAAGCTTCTCGGCGGGCACGACCATCGCCATACCCGAGTTCGTCTTGATGTACTGGCGCGGGATCACCGGCTCATCTTTCGGGCCGCGTATCGGCTCACGCCACGGGTGATATCCCCAGTTGACGCCAAGCAGGTAGCACGGGGACTCGTCAACCCGCTTGACTATGGGTGCTCCGTCGTACTTGTCGGATCGCTCTATGCGGGCAGCGCGTGTCACGAACACTGGCGAGCCGGAAAAGCCCTTGAGGGCGCGAACCTCGACAAGGATGCTCTCCTCTTTCTGCCGGGTGGAGTTGTTCAGGATCGGCTCCGCTGGAAACGCAGACAGGACTCCCGTTCGAACGGTGGGTACGTTGTGCGCCTTCCCCTCCACGTCGATATATCGCCCGATCAGGAAGACCTCGTCGCCCGGCCCATATTGCCACCGCATCTGCAGCTCCGGCGTAAGCATCATGGATCGATTGACGCCGATGTAGCTAAGCCCGTCGTCGAATCGCCAGTAGGCTGCCTTTAGATCAGCCGTTTTATGTTCGACCCACTTCTCCTTGGCAATCGAAGGGGTGGCATAGCCGCCCATCGACTTGTTGATCCGAACCCAAACCTCTTTGTCTGGAACCACATGCTTGTTGGTCACGATGTAGTAATGGCCAAGCTGCTCAGGCAACGACTTGTCATCGGACGGAAGAACCACGATAAAAGCCGACGCTCCAAGGCGCGTCCCTTCTTTGGCGGCTTTCTCGCTCGGGTAGAGGTAGACGACCGAGTTGAGCCATTCATCGGGGACTCGCGGCACCGGCAGCTTCCTCGCGTACGAAGTTCAGGCCACTGATCGACATACGCCGATCATACCCGTGGGGTGCCGACGCTGGGATCAGCTTCAGGCTCGGGACCTGGTGCCGAAACCGCCGCAAAGAACGCGAGGTCGGCAGGCTCGGCGCCGAGCGTATTGAATCCCTGGACGCATTGGGGTTCGTCTGGGTCACCCGCCAGGAGGGTCGCACGGAACCCAATAACTGACTGTAGATCTTCACTCAAGTGTCCAGGTTCTGAGCGGTAATACTGGCTGATGGCAGGCTACTGGCAACCGTCTTTGCCGTATTCCTGTATGGCGGATTGGCTACCTTCGCCGCCTTCCTGGTATTCCCGGTACAGGTGATTGCAGAGCGCCTGCTGCGTCGAGCTCTCGGGGGCTCGATTTGTGGGTGGTCCCGGTACGCTGCCGCCGCTTTCCGTTGCGTCGATCGCAAACTCCACCGATGCGCCGGCCTTATCGGTGCACGTTACGTCCCCAAAATGTCCGTCTGCGGAGGTATCGAGCGTGCAGGTAACATCCTGACCATCAACGGTCAGTTCAAGGGACGAGTCGTGGTTGCCTTCTTCCTTGATATAGGCCGCGCCTACCTGAGCCGCAAAGGCGCATGTGGCCTCGGTGACTAGGACGCCATTCGCGCACTTCATGCTGGTTTCACTCGACCTGGGCTTTTCAGGCGCTACCAAACGAACTGTGTAACCGTTTGGCGTGTTGGCCGAGTAGTCTGTCACCTGCGTGAATATCAGGCCGCCGGTCGTGGCGTCACGTCCGACTTTGGACGCGACGAGCCTCACCGGGGTAGGTCCGGGGCTTCCCACCTGCCCTGGGTGAAGGCTTAGACTCTCACCCGTGGCGGTCGCGGTCGTCGGACCCCAACTCGACCAGTGCAGGTCAGCCAGACTGACGCTTTCGCTAGTGGACCCGCCTGGTGGCCGTATCAAGCATGTGGCGGGCCTGGTTTCGGGTACTTCATAGCCCTTGGAGTCGGTACACACGAGCTGTGTAGTCGGACCCGACTGTGCGGTCGCGGCGGCGTTGGTCGTCGCAGGTGCTGTCGTGGTGCGGGCTTCGGGCAGTTCGGCGCACGACCTGAACCCGTATGCCTTGGCGATGCTGGACGCCTTCGTGGTCGCTGTGATGTCTTCCTTGAAGCTCGACGCGCTGCCGCTGCTCGCGGTGGCGCGTTCGCGCCAGTGGAGCCATTCGGCGATGGTGCTCGCACCGGCCAATGGTTGCGGGAGCGCGCGAAGCCGAGCATCGGCTTCTTCGGCGTCTTTCTTCGACTCACTCAGGTCGAGTTCAGCGCTGATCTTCACCGCGTTTTCTTCGGCGGACAAGGCTTTAGTCTTCTGCTCGAGCGAGTGGCAGATAGTGTCGGCGCTTGCGATGTACTGAGCCCTGGTTGGTGCGGCGGCGGTCGTCTTGGTGGTGGTGCTGCCGCAGCCAGCTATCAGCACCAGTGAGAAGCAGAGGACCGATGCTCGCACTACAGGCATTTTGGGGCGAGGGCGCTTCTTGGAGGCTGTTCTCCCAGCGCCGAGCCACGCATAGCGTGTCTCTCTGCTCATCGCGTCTTCGTCTTCTCCATGGACTCTGAGATGCATCAACTGCCCACATCCTGACAGATTCCCTATTGAGGTATCGGTCAGGGCCATCGAGGGTGCCTACCATGTCCGCACCCTCCGTAGACGACCCCCGTGCCATCTTTGGAGCGAACCTCCGATCAGCCCGCGAACACGCTGGCCTCACACAGGAAGCCCTTGGGCTTCGCGCGGACTTCCACCCGACCGAGGTCAATCGTATCGAGCGCGGACGTCGTAACCCCGGCCTGCTTACGATCGTCCGGCTCTGCAAGGCACTCGATATTCCACCCGGCGACCTGCTCGCCGGCATATAGCCGACTGCGCCAGCGTGCGTTGAGGCGAGCGCGCATGGCCCGCCTGTGCAGCTCAGCGCGTGGCCGGGCGTGGTCGGAGGGCAGCGCCCATCCAACACGCCCGCTGGTCACGAACGGAACCTCATTGGAACCTTGGCGGCACTTGAGAAGGCCAGAACCCCAATGTCCACGGGCTTTTCCACCGATGGGCGATACTGGGCTCGAACCAGTGACCTCCGCCTTGTCGAGGCGGCGCTCTCCCAGCTGAGCTAATCGCCCTGGGATCGGCTGCAAGCGTATCAACGGGTGGCAGCCGATCGGGCCTGCACAAGATCTGCCGATCCGGGAGCACCCCGCACATCGCGGCGCCCGCGGGTTACGGCATGATCACCACGCGCCCTCCCCCACCGACGACCGCTCCGTATTCGCCGGACGCCGCTTCGCCTGCGCCTTCGGCGCCACCGACAGTGGATTCGCCGGCTTCTTCGCGACCGTCGGAGCCCTGCGTTTCGGCTTCGCCATATGGGCTCTGTGTCCCGTAGCCACCTTCGGCCTGGCTCTGCCCGGTCGCCGAGGCGTACGTGACGCCCTTGCCGGCATCGATCGTGCGCACCGACGAGACCACGGTGTCGGAGGCAATCGCGAATCCCACGCCGGTGCTCCCTGGTTGCGAGCCCTCGACGCTCGCTGCGTCGCTGGCGATCTGCGAGTTGACGCCGATCACTTCGCCCTGTTCGTTGAGCAACGGCCCGCCCGAGTTGCCGGGGTTGAGCGCCGCATCAGTCTGGATCGCGCCCGCAATCTTGCCGCCGTCCGGGGCTGAGATTTCGCGGTTGAGCGCCGAGACGATGCCTTTGGTGAAGGTCTCTTCGAGACCGTACGGGGTGCCGATCGCATACACGGTGTCGCCGACCTGCACCGAGCTTGCGCTGGCGAGCGTCAGCGGTTTCAGGCCGAGTCCCGACGGGTCCACGCGGATCAGCGCCAGGTCCTTGTTGGCTTCTTCGCCCACAAGCGTCGCGCCCCGGGTCGTATCCGAGGAACCGCTTGCGTCGATCGTGATGCTCGTAGCACCCTTCACCACGTGATCGTTCGTGAGGATCAGTCCCTTTTCGTTCAGGACGATGCCGGTGCCCTCGTCCTCGCCTTCCGCGGTGACCACCTTGATCGCGACGACTCCCTTCGAGTCTCGTTCGTAGATCTGGGTTGCTGACGGCGATGTCGAGGCGACATCGCGGCGGCTTCCTGCGGCGGAAGAGACCCCAACCGAGGCCGTTGTCGTGCGCGGTTTTGGTTTCGCGCTCGACGGCCCCCCACCAAGCAGCAGCACCGTCGCACTCGCGGCAACGGCTCCAATTAGTCCTGCCAACAGCGTGGGTAGAAATAGTCGCCTCATGGGCACCTCCGGTTCGTGGGATGACACGATGATCGGGGGGGCTGCTGTGCGGTCGCTAACAATGCGCGAAAGCGCGGCTAACGAAGGACGAAGGACTTCATAACGCCCTGTCAACGGCCCGCTAAGCATCCCGCCGGCCCGGCACCCACGTAACAGGCTGCTCGGCCACGCGCAGGCCTTCCATGAGCCCCCGCCTCGCTCGGCGCTCGCCTGCACCCGATACGCTTGTGGTGCAATCCCGGCGACGTGGCGGAGTGGCTACGCAGCGGCCTGCAAAGCCGTTTACACCGGTTCGATTCCGGTCGTCGCCTCTGTGGAAAGTACCTGCAAAACGGCACTTTCCTGTAAGCGTTCAGTCGCTTGGGGGGACATAACTCCGTTTCGTCGAATATGGGGCTGTGGAGCGCGTCGAGGCTGAGGCGATCTATGGCCAGGGCCGTGAGGCTGTCGTTGAAGTTCTTCTGGCGATGGATCGCCGGATTGGGCAGCTCGAGGCTCATGTCGCACGACAGGACGAGCGGATCGCGAAGCTTGAGCGCCGGCTGAATCGGTCCTCGAAGAACAGCTCGCAGCCACCGAGCGCTGATGGGCCGAGTGGCCCGCCGCGCGGCAAGGATCCTTCAGGTCGCCGTCGGGGAGCCCAGCTCGGCCACGAGGGCAAGGGACGCCCCCTGCTGCCGGCGTGGGCGGTGGATGATGTGATTGAGCACTGGCCCGAGCGCTGCTCCTGCGGGCACCAGTTCGGTGAGGCTGGGCATGTGCCGGTCGGTGATCCGCTGCGCCATCAGGTTGAGGAGCTACCGGCCATCACGGTCAAGGTCACTGAGCACCGCGCGCAACGCTTGCGGTGCCCTGGCTGTGGTCAGCACACTCGCGGGCAGTTGCCCGCGGAGATCACCCCGAGCGCGTTCGGTCCGCGCTTTCAGGCTGCGATTGCAACGCTCTCGGTACGCAACCGCATCTCCCGCCGTGATGTGGTCGAGCTGGCAGAGCAGCTGTTCGGCTCGCGGATCTCCACAGGCACGGTGGACGCGATCCTCACGCGCACCAGCGAGGCCTTCTCAGGGCCGCACGCCGATCTGCTCGAGCGTCTGCGTTGCGCTCATGCCGTGAACATGGATGAGACCGGCTGGCGGACCGCCGGTGAGCGTCGCGCGCTGTGGGGCGTGTTCGATCAACGCCACGCCTACCTGCACGTCGCCGCCGGCCGTCACGAGGATCACGCCAAGGAGCTCCTCGCGGACACCAAGGCGATCGTCACCTCTGACCGCTGGTGGGCCTACTCGCATCTGCCCCTCAAACGCCGCCAGCTCTGCTGGGCTCACCTGAAACGGGACTTCGCCGCTCACGCCGAGAGCCTCGGCAACGAGAAGGAGTTCGGTGAACGGGGCCTTGAGCTATGCGAGCGCGTCTTCTGGGCGTCGGAGGTCTTCAAGCACACAGAAGATCGCCGTGCCCTCCAGCTCACCGTCCGGCGACTGCAACGCGAATACAAGCCCGTCATCCGTTGCTACGCGGCGAAACGTGCACGCAACCGCCACTGCCGAGGGATGGCGCGCAACCTCTTGAAAGCGTGGCCAGCGCTATGGACGTTCGCCAAGCACCTCGGCGTCGAACCGACCAACAACCATGCCGAGCGCGCCCTACGCTCGGCAGTCATCTACCACAAGCTCTCCTTCGGCAGCCAGTCCGAAGGCGGCGAGCTACGGACCGCCCGCTTGCTCTCAGCACACACCACCTGCCGCCTACAGCGCCGCTCACTATTCGCCTACCTCACCAACGCGATCGCTGCCCACGCCCGCGGCGACCCAGCCCCACTGCTCGCCTGAACCCCAACCCACTGAACGGTTACACTTTCCGGTAGGCGTTCAGTTGGTTGGGGGACATAACTCTGCGTCGTCGAATCTGTAGGCGTGGAGCGCGCTGAGGCTGAGGCGATCTATGACGCGGGGCGTGAGGCTGTGGTCGAAGTGCTGTTGGCGATGGATCGCCGCATTCAGCAGCTTGAGGCGCGGGTCGAGAAGCTAGAGCGCCAGCTGGCCAAGAACTCGGAGAACTCCTCGCGGCCGCCGAGCTCAGATCCGCCGCAGCGCGCCGCCAGGCGCGGCAAGGACCGTTCAGGTCGCAAACCTGGCGGGCAGCCCGGGCATGAGGGTCACGGGCGTCCGCTTCTGCCGGCGTGGGCGGTTGATGAGCTCATCGACCACTGGCCGGCGAGCTGCGATTGCGGCTATGTCTTCAGCGAAACCGACTGGGCATCGCGGGGTGAGCCTGCACGCCACCAAGTCGAAGAGCTGCCCGCGATCGCGGTCCAGGTCACCGAGCATCGCTGCCAGCGTGTGCGTTGCCCTGGGTGCGGAGCCAGGCGCACAGGCCGACTTCCAAGCCAGGTCGCCGTCAGCCATTTTGGGCCCCGGCTGCAAGCAGCGATCACGACGCTCTCGGTTCGCAACCGTGTCTCGCGTCGTGACGCGGTCGAGCTCGTGGAAGAGCTCTTCCAGGCCCGTCTGTCAACTGGCACCGTCGACGGGGTGCTCACCCGGGTCGCCGGTGCGCTCGCCGAACCCCACGAGGATCTACTGCACGCGGTGCGCTCGAGCAGGCATCTGAACATGGATGAGACCGGCTGGCGTCTGCAGGGATCCCAACGCGCACTCTGGGGTGCTTTCACTGGCCAGCACGCCTACTTCCAGATCGCCCCGGATCGCCATGAGGATCACGCCAAAGCGCTGCTCGCGGACACCACGGCGATCGTTACCTCAGATCGCTGGTGGGCCTATAGCCATCTGCCGTTGACGCGCCGGCAGATCTGCTGGGCGCACCTGCGTCGAGATTTCACGGCCCACGCTGAAGGCCTCGCCGTCGAGAAACAGTTCGGCGAGCTTGGGCTCCACGTCTGCGAGCGGCTGTTCTGGGCATGGGAGGTCTTCCAGCACACCCACAATCGGCGAGAGCTCGCCCGTCAAGTCCGGCTGCTTCGCCGTGAGCTAAAGCCCGCCCTGCGGCGCTTCTCGGGCAAATCACCGCGCAACAAGTACTGCCGCGGCATGGCCCGCAACCTGCTGAAGCTCTGGCCCGCACTATGGACGTTCGCAAATGTCCCCGGCGTCCATCCGACAAACAACCACGCCGAGCGATCCCTCCGCGGTGCCGTCATCTACCGCAAGCTCAGCCTCGGCAGCCAATCCGAGCAAGGCGAGCAACGCGTCGCACGCCTGCTCTCCGCCTCCATCACCTGCCGCCTGCAGCACCGCAGCCTGCACGCCTACCTCACCGAGCTGCTCAACGCCAGCGCCCGCGGCGACCCAACCCCACTACTCAGCTAAATCCCACCAAGGACTGAACGCTTACACTTTCCGGGGGTCCTGGCGGTTCTCCCGGGACGCCCAAAACGGGCTACTCTCCCAAAACTCTCCCAAAACGGGGGTCCTGGCCGATAAGAAAAAGGGGGCGAGCCATACGGCCCGCCCCCTCGCCGAGCGCCCCTCTCGATGCTTCAGGCAGCGCGACGCAGCGGAATCACGTTCGCGGATGTGCTCGGCGGAGTGCTGCCATCGCGGGCGCCGCGGTCGCCCCACAGCTCAGTGAGCTTCGCCGAGGCGTCTGCGTCGGGCGCGTAGTGCAGATAGCGTTCGGTGGTGGTGATGTGGCGGTGGCCCATCATCCGCTGCACCTCGTGGATCTTGAACATACGGATCGCCTGCGTCCCGAATGTATGCCTCAGCTCGTGAAAGCTCAGCCGGGGCAGACCAGCTCGCTTGCATGCATTGACGAAGCGCCGGTAGAGGTCGCTGCTACAGATCGGCTCGCCGGGCCTGGAGGGACGCTGAAAGACCAGCTCGTCGCCTTCCTTGCTCTCGCAGAGAGGCCAGAGCACCCGACGAGTGTTCGCGCTCATCGGCACCGATCTTGTCCGCCTGCCCTTGTTGCCGGCAAATCCGCCGTGGGTTGTGTAGCCGTCCTCCAGCCGCACCACACCGACGGCGAAATCGACGTCGGAGACCTTCAGCGCGCGGATTTCGCTCATCCGCGCCCCCTCCTCCGTCGCGACAGTGTAGATCGCTGCTCTCGCTCAACGGTTTCCTGCCGCACTGGGCCGACGAGTGGTACCCCGTCCTCCAGGCATTCAACAATGGGCTGCCGGATGCGGACCGCGTGATGAAGCTGCACGCCCCCAAGCCCCACGCGCCGCGACCACGCGACGGGCTACCGGCCACCGCGTACCCATCGGTTCCCGCAGGCTTTGAGCCCGCCGAGTACCCCGAGATACCGCTAGACCAGACCACATTCCGCCTCGGCGCTGTGCGCTGGGGGCCAGCCAGCACCACGCCGTCCGTGTTTGACGTGACCCACTCGGGCACGCGCGAACGTGAGTGCTGGCTCCTGCCTGCTCCGCCCGGCAGCGATCAGCACTTCGTGCCGCTGACCGCTTGGTGGGTCCTGCTGTTCGGGCTCTCCATCTTCGCCTGGTACGACCCTGGTCTCTGGAGCGCGTCGCTGAACCTGGACAGCTCGGACCGCGCGGTGCCGCTGCGATTGCTCCTGGACGACGCCCTGGAATCCGTCCCGGACATGATCGCTGAAGCTCTTATCAGCGTCGGCGAAGATGGCGACGACGGCAATGAGTAGGTCGGCTTGAGCACACTGGTTCTCAGCGATTTGAGAACTCTCCCTCTGGACGAATCACAAGCAAAGGTAGAACGTAGGAAGAACGCAGGACAGCTCTCGCGAGGTTATCCTACCCACATAACGAGGTATTGGGTATGATTTCCTCTTATGAAGGCAACGGCCGACCCACGCGAGCTTCTCGACGATACGTTCAGCTACGGCGAAGCCAAAGAGGCGGGCCTGAGCGACACCCGTATCTATGGGCTGCGCGACGCCGGAGCGATCCTCGCCCTCGGAGGCGGCGTCTACCGATGGTCTGACGCCCCTCGGCTGACCTCGACCTGATCGAGGTTGCAGAACGCGCCCCGCGCGCCACGCTTTGCCTGGAGACGGCGCTCGCACGCCATGAGCTCATCGACTCGATCCCCGCCGCCATCGATATCGCTATCCCGCGCGGGAGGACCCGCCCGGCCCTGAAGGCACCGTGTCGCCTGCACCAGTTCGACTCGCAGACGTTCGACCTGGGACGGGAAACGCTCGACGTCGGCGCGCGCGCCCCGCTGGGCATCTACTCCGCCGAGCGCTCGCTCATCGACATCGTCCGAACCCGCCATCTCCAAGGCAGCGACCTCGCATGGGAGGCGCTGCGGCGATGGCTGCGCCAGCCCGGCGCAAGCCCCGCGCAGCTCATCGAGACCGCCAAGCACTTCGCCGGCGCAGAATCCGCGATCCGCAAGGCGCTGGAAGTCCTGCTGTGAGCGCTCCGACTCGGGCCAGCACGGCGGGTCGCGCCTACCTCGACCTGCGCAAGCTCGCGCGCGAGAACCACCGCCCCGTCGATGAGCTGCTGCAGCTCTACGTCCTGGAGGCGTTCCTCGCTCGGCTGGCGAGCTCGCGATTCACCGAGCGGCTCGTGCTGAAGGGCGGTGTTCTGCTGGCCGCCTTTGATGAGCGCCGACCCACACGCGACATCGACCTGCAAGCCCAAGCGCTCGGGAACGATACGCCGTTCGTGACGGGCGAGGTCTTGCACATCGACGGCGGCCAAAGCGCAGGACACTGACAAATCAACTACGACAACGGAGGTCAGCATGAGCAACATCGACGAGCAGCTGGTCTTGGCCCACTTCATCGTTTCAGCTGATGTCGAGCGTTCCCGTCGCTTTTACACCGAAGTACTCGGCGGCAGGGTGGTCTTCCCCGGGGAGCCAACCTATGTCGCACTATCCAACAGCTGGATCGTCATCAATGTGGGCGGAGGCCCGACCGACGACAAGCCGGCGGTCACGCTCCAGACGCCACGCGATCCCGACCGGGTCAGCAGTTTCCTCAATATCCGGGTCAAAGATATCGAGGCCGTGTACGCCGAATGGAGCGCTAGGGGCGCCCAATTCCTGACGCCGCCGAAGCAGCACCAGTACGAGATCCGCTGCTACCTCCGCGATCCCGACGGTCATCTGATCGAGGTGGGGCAAACCACGGACCCAGAGGGGGACTGGGCGCCCGCTCACTGGCTATCGAGTACGTCCGCCGAGGAGTCATGACGATCGGCACCGGGACGCTCGGATCGGTCATCGCACGCCTGGTGGCCTCAGGCGGCGAGACCCTGCGGCTCTCGAGCGCCGACAATGAGTCGGCACGAACGCTGGCTGCAGAGATCGGTCCACCTGCGGTCGTTGCCGGCGACAACCGCGACGCATTGCAGGGCGCCGATGCCGTCGTCCTCGCTCTACGGTTTACCGCGCTGAAGGGCGTCATAGACGAGATCGCCGACCGACTGACCGACAAGCTCGTCGTCGTTCCGAGCAACCCGCTCGGCATCGACGCACAAGGTAACGTCTCACGTCTCCTGCCGAAAGGGCAATCCTCTGGCGAGGTCCTAGCCGGGTGGTTGCCGGCGGGGGCGCGCTCGGCAATGGCGTTTGGAACCCTGTCGGCCGATATCCTCGAGTCCTCTCGCAAGCGGTCACCGGAGCTGGCGGTCCTCTTCTACGTGACCGACGAGGACCGTGCTGGCGAGGAAGTCGAGCGGTTGATCCGAACAGCCGGATTCGAGCCGGTGAAGGCCGGCGGGCTCCAACAATCCGGTCGACTCGAGGTGGGCGGCGACCTTCACGACCTCGTAGTCGGCCCTGCAGAGGCACGGCCATTGACCGGTGGGGCCTGATTGCTTCGCGGCCCTGGCAGGGGCACCTCTTCGGTCGGGCCCTTCGTTCGGATGGGCTCGACGATGCTGACCATCGCTCATCGCTTCACTCCCACCTCAGTCCCCTCGGTGTAGCGAATCGCCTCTCCTTCGACTGGACTCACCAGGAACTGCTCGCGCTCGCCGCGATCCCAGGCCTCGCGCAGCCCTGGTGCGCCCAGATCGAAGTCGGGGCGCAGGCTGCGCATGACCTCGCGCAAGTCGCGGTGCAGCTCTGCGACCGTCGGGCGCCCCCAGTACCAGTAGCCGTTGTAGATCGCGGAGATCTCGAGCCCAGGAGCGAGCACGAACGTATGCGGGACCATCGGGTCGTGGACGGGGTCCGTGTACTCGATGATGTCGAGATCGTTCCGCACCGTTCGCTGTGGGTCAGAGAGGAACGGAAACTGCGCGCCAACGCTATCGCGGAACTCATTGATCTCGAGCTGGTTGTCCGTCGAGATCACGGCCACGCGCGTATACCCGACCCGGAAGTCGAGGTATGCGTCGACCAGATAGTGAAGGAAACGATGCTCCTTCGGGTCAAACCCGCCGCGTGAGAGGTGGAGCACCATCGGATTCGAGCCCTGCAGGTCCGACAGACGGCGCAGGACGCCGTCCTGGTCGGGCAGTTCATAGTCGGGAAGGCGTGCCCCGACCTCAATGTCGCCGCGCATAATGGGCCTCCAATCGAATTTAGTTGAACTTCGTCACGGGCCGCTCCCGCAGGATACGACCGCCAAGCGCCGCTGGCCATCGGCCCCCAAGTACGGCCGCGGGGCGACGGAGGCCTTAAGAGGGGCGGCCTCGGCTTTTCCTTGCGAGGATCGGGTTGTTCTCCTTGAACTCCATGCGGAGTTCCCTCAGCGCCGCGTCAACCCCGGAGAAGCTCGGGAAGGGCTCGATGGTGTCGCCGAACAACGGGATCGCCTACTCGTGCTCGAGCGCGGTCAACGCGCCGAGGTCTGAAAGAGTCCCCCGGTGACCGCTGCGGTAGGCTCGTGAGCACCACCCGACCGACTGGAAAGATGCACGCTTCGCACGAACTCGACGTCAGCGTTGTGAGCCCCGAGGAGGCCGAGTTCGGCACTGCCGAGTTCTGGGCGGGCGACAGGCTCTTTGGCTTCACGCAGCTCGAGGACGGCGAGCTGGTTCTCAGGATCGAGCCGCGGAGCGATAGCGGCGCGGTCGTTGTCAGCGCGCACAGCTTGGCCGAGGCGCTAGCGCGCGCGAAGCAGCTCCTCGAATCCCCGTGATCTGCACTACCCCGACCGTGCTGGGTAAGTCGCTGCTCGGACCAGATCTGGGCCAGTGCCCACGCCTCCCTGGCCTTGAGACGCGTCACCTGGACGGCCCAAGCCTTTGAGGTATAAGGCACGGAATCCATTCACAAGGGAGGTCAGCATGAGCACCCCCGACCAAGAGCTGGTCTTGACCCACTTCATCGTCTCGGACGATGTCGAGCGCTCTCGGCGTTTCTACACCGACGTGCTCGGCGGCACGGTGGTCCGTTCCGGCGAACCGACCAACGTCATGCTCGCCAACAGTTGGATCGTTATCAATGCGGGCGGAGGCCCGACCGACGACAAGCCCGCGGTCACTCTGGAGACGCCGCGCGACCTCGACCGGGTCAGCAGCTTCCTCAATATCCGGGTCAAGGACATCGAGGCCGTGTACGCCGAATGGAGCGCCCGTGGTGCTGATTTCCTGACGCCGCCGAAGCAGCACCCCTACGAGATCCGCTGCTACATCCGCGATCCCGACGGTCATCTGATCGAGGTGGGGCAAACCACGGACCCAGAGGGGGATTGGACCCCTCCTCAGTGGCTGTCGAGTACGGCCGGTGGGGATCCCGAGTGAATGCCGAGTTCAGCAGAGAGATCGGTCATGTCGACGGTGGCACGAGTCCTCCCGCGACACTCCTCGTGTGGTTTCAGCTGCGCTCGCCGGAGCTGGCGGCGAACTTCGAGCGTCTGATGGCGGGGTGATCGGGACATCGTCCACGGATCGCTGGACATGGTGTCGGAGTGGCGTCTTACGCGGCCAGCGGACGTGCCCGGACACACGATCGGTCAAGCCGATTACGTGCTGATCGCGGAGATCGTCGAGGTGGATCGCTTCGAACAACAGGCGAGTCCCCTCGCTGCTTAGCCGATCGTGATCGTCTCCCGTTGTTGCTTTCGCTGGTGTGTGATTGTCAGCGTGTAGCTGCCCTTGCCGAGATGTTGGCGCGGGCTAAGCAGCAGTCGAATCTGTTTGCCCGAACTGATGGCTACGCCTGTGGCGTATACGACGTGCTCACGTGTGAGCACCGCCACGACCCGTGTCCCTGTGGTCGTGAAGGTAATGGGGGAGCTCGTCAGATTGGTCGCACACTTCTGGACGGTCTTCCGGTGCTTACCCTTGCCTGTCGTGAACGATTTGCAGGTGACAAGCTCGACCTGCCCGGCGGGCCCCTGCAGGCCGTTGGCGCCATCCGTCCCATTGGTGCCGTTTGTGCCGTTGATCCCGGCCTGCCCCGTAGCTCCAGCGGAGCCAGTGGGTCCTGTGGCTCCAGTCGGACCGCTCGGCCCCGTAGCTCCGGCTGGGCCGCTCGGCCCAGTGAGTCCCGCTGGTCCCGAGTTGGCGGCGACGCCGATTCCGCTCAGCACGATGGCGGTCGCGAAGCGCTCGTTGTCAGACAGCGCGATGCTCGCCTTCATTTCGCCGGTCGTCGTGGGGGTGAAGCTCGCCGTGATCGTGCAGCTCTGCTCGAAGGCGAGCCTGCGCCCCGCGCAGGAGTCGGCTGCGATCGCGAAGTCTGCGGAGCCAGCGCCTTCGAGCGAGGCGGCGGCGATCGAGAGTGCCTGGGCGCCCACGTTGCTCACAACCAGTACGGCTACCGGCGATGACTCGCCGACCGTCTCATCACCGAATTCACCGCCAGCTACCGCTGCCTGTGGCGCCGAGTAGTACAGCTCCGCGCTCTGCAGGTAGATGAGGCCGCTGATCCCGCCGGCGATCAGCACCTGCCCGTCCGGCAATGCAGCCGCCACAGCACCGGCACGAGGGCTCTGCAGCTCCGTTTCACCCGATTCAGGGAGCTCGGCGAAGGTTTCGCTGGTGGGGTCGAAGAGTTCCGCCGACAACAGTGGGCTGCTTGGGCTGTAGCCGCCGGTGATCAACACCTGCCCATCCGGCAACGAGGCGGCCACAGCATCGAGGCGGGCGGCATGCAGCTCGGTGGCGCCCGCGGCCGTGAGCGCTGTGAAGGCATCGTCGGCCGGGTCGAAGAGCTCCGCGCTCTGCAACGCGCCCACGTTGTTCTGGCCGCCGGCGATCAGCACCCGCCCATCCGGCAACGCAATCGCCACGGCAAACTCACGGGCCGTTTGCAGCTCAGTGACGCCCGCAGCCGTAAGCGCTGTGAAGGTGTCGTCGGCCGGGTCGAACAGTTCGGCGCTCTGCAAAAAGCCACTGCTGCTTTCGTTGTAGCCGCCGGCGATCAATACCTGCCCATCCGGCAGCACAGCCGCCACGGCGCCATAGCGGGCAGCCTGCAGCTCGCTACTGCCCGCAGCCGCGAGCGCCGTGAAGGTATCGTCGACCGGGTCGAACAGTTCGGCGCTCTGCAGGTCGCCTTCGTTCCAGCCACCGGCGATCAACACCTGCCCATCCGGCAACGTAGCAGTCACAGCGCCTTCCCGGGCAGTCTGCAGCTCGGTTTCACCCGATTCGGGGAGCGTGGCGAAGGTATCTGTAGCGGGACTAAACAGTTCCGCGCTGCGTAGGAGGCTTTTGGTGGCGCCACCCGCAATCAGCACCTGCCCATCAGGCAACGGCGCCGCCATCGCATCGAAGCGGGCCGTTCCCAGCTCGGTGGCCCCAGAGGCCGCCAGCACGGTGAAGTACGGCGAGGACGCGGCCGCCCACGCCGGGCCCACTCCACCCACCACCCCAGCCAGGATCGCCGCGGCGAGCGCGACACCGAGCGAAATGCGCATGCCGATTACTGGGAGCCGTCGCCTCACACGCGTCCTCTTCGACTGTCGCCCCCTAACTCCTGCGAGCAGCGGGAGCAAGCCAGACATACTTGGACACCGGTCCACAAGTTGGAGCAATCTCATTCTTGTCGGAGCGGCGGAAGCATCCGCAGGAATTCAGCTGGCAGCTTGCGGCTCGCCTCCCAAAACTCCAACCCAACGATCTCGCCGGTGCCCGGATCGAGTTCCCGTAGGCCCACGTCGGTCTCCTCAGCCGCCCCGTGCTCGGGTCAGCCCTCGAAGCAGACCCACACGATGTCCACCTCCGCATCATAGTCCCCATCGATCCTTATGACAATAGGCGGCGCCGCTGCCACATCGTCACAACGCGCGCGACGAGAGGATCGTGGCCATCGGGGGTGCTCATACGCGATCACAAACCGACCAGCGGCCACCCTCAGCGCGCCCTCCCCGCCACGAGCTTCTTCAACCGCGCTCGCCCGGTCAGCAAGGTCCTCTACACGGGAGCCCTGTTACGCGCAAACGCAGGGCGGGCACACGGGCGTTGCCGCAGGCTCTCAGCGCGGCGGGAATGACCGCGGCGGGAATGACGTATAGTCGCTCGTTGCGATGACGGAGGTCGGCTCGGATTTCGACAGGGGGCCCACGGACGACCGGACGCCTGCGCACGAGCCACGGTCGGGCGATATCGGGCAGGCCTCGCGTGATCCGCGAGGTCTTGAGCACCTCGCTGGCATGCTCGGCAATCGACAGTTCGCCGCGGCGCTGTCCCGCGCACGGAATACGAGCCCGCCCTGGATTCAGCCAGCCGGTAACGCGACTGCGACAGCGTTCCTGAGTAGGGTCGACCAGCCACCGGAGGCCCCGGTTACCGTCGCCATCGGAGATATCAAGGCGAGCAAGTTCTCTGAGGTCCTCGCGACAGAGAAATACCTAGCCATCTCGCTGGAGCAGGACATCCAGGACATTCCGGCGGGAGTAGAGGCACGAACCAACGCCGAGGAGCTGATCAAGGAGGCGCGCGACACCGAGGGATACCTCGAGTCCAAGGGAGATGCCCCACTCGATCAGACCGTCGCAGATCAGGTGCGGCTCTGGTACGACGCGTTTGTTCAATCGGGAAACGACGTAATTGGCTATTACAAGCAGCTTACCCACGACTCTGCGCAGGCCCAGGAGCAGACCGGCACCCAAGCAGCGTCTCGACTGGATCAGATCGAGGATGACCTCGCTGAGGCGCGGCGTGCAGCATTCCTGAAGAAGGATGAGTCGACGCTCACGCAGATTTTGAACGCCGTCAAATCGGCCAAGGGGATAGCCACGGCTATCTGGGGCGCAATCGCGAAGACCAGAGAGCTCGAGGCACAGGTCGATGCCCTAAAGGTCACACCGGGCACCACCTACGTGTCTCGTTGGAAGTGGCTTTGGGAAAAATGGCAAGGTCCTATTGACGACCTCAAATCGATAGCAACCGACTTCACGCTTCTCTATTCCGCGCTCAAGTTTATGAATCCTTCGGGGGCGACCGACCTCGATAAGGAGGCCGACCAGGTTAAGACGGGTTGGGGCGTCGTGTCCACCGCCACCGGTATCACGAAGCTCGCGGGCGGCGAGCTCTTGTACTTCAACGCAATCATGGCTGCTGGCGCAAAGGCGCTCGACGCCGCGGTAGCGATCATGAGCCTCGAGGGACACCGAGACAACAAGGTCCTGCTCGCGAGCGGGAAGCCGGAGGATCTGGCTCTCGTTGACTGGGATGTCGAGCCAGGTGGCCGCGCGATGTACGACTTCATGGTCACGGTCATGCGAGCCGGGTCCGCCGAGCAGATTCCGCACCCGATCCCGGCTTCGATCTCGAAGTTCCTGGGTGAATCCTCCAATCTGATGTCCAAGGGCTCGGGGGCACAGCTACCCACGACAGGCTTCTGGATCTGGAAGCAGGCCGATCAGAGCAAGGCGCCCAAGTGGCTGTTCGAAAATCGAACCGCGGTGTGGAGCATGCTGTACGGTGAGGTTCCGGCACCGGCGTGATCGCACAGATAGTGGCGCCGTTCGTGCGGTGGGATCGCGTTGGCGCTTCAGCGCATACAGCGTGAGAGTCGCTGGGCCCCGCTGAGTACCGCGCTTGCTGAGAGCGCTTTTCGCACTTTGCGGCACGGGGCTGCCCGAGGTTCGCTCGCGTGGGTCCGCGGAGCTTGTGGGGACAGAATGGCATTGACTGTGCAATCGTCTTGGCGAGTGCGCCATAACGCATTTATCGGCGCCAAATGGCCGATGCCGCCTACGTGGCCGCTGCTCGGCGATCTCATCACAAACGGATGCTGCAGCACCCACGCCTACGCCGCGGTGTCGGCCGGCGTGGCGGCGCTCGACTCCAGCCGCAGTCCGCGCTCGGCGAGTCGTGGCACGCCGCCGTCGATCACGTGGATCACCTTGCTCGCACCATGATGCGTGAGCAGGCTCGCCGCGGTCGCCGCGCGGACCCCCGCGGCACAGATCACGGCGATCGGCCGCCCCGGATCCAATCCCTGCGGGATTCCCTTGATGTCGTGCCACGGCGTGAACACCGAGCCGGGCACGTGACCGATGTTCCACTCGCGTCGCTCGCGAACATCGAGAAGCTGCAGCTCGGGCTCCTGTGCGAGCCGGTCGAATAGCTCGTCCGCGGGCAGCCGCTCGGTCTGGGTCGCGGGGTGCCTTTCCTGGCGCCAGTTGGTCATGCCTCCCGCGAGCAGGCCCGCGACGTTGCGGACCCCAACGGACAGCGCCAGCTTGGCCGCGCGCCGCCCGTCGGCGTCGTCGCGTCCGATGAACACGATCTCGCGGTCGTGCTCGGCGATCCACGCGAGCTTCGACCCGAATCCGGAGCTGAACGACGGAATGCAGATCGACCCGTGGATGTGCACGTCGTCGAACTGCAGGTCGGTCCGGACATCCACCAGCAGCGCGCCCTCCTCGCGCTTGAGCTGGACCTGATGGGGATAGAGCGCCGGCGCCTCCACCCCACTGGTCAGCAGCGGGCCGCGGTTGAGCGCCACGATCTTCTCGAAGTTCGGCGGCTGCGGCCCGAGCTTGGCGAGCGCCTGCGCGACGAACTCCTCCTCGTCCTCGATCGCGAGCGTCGGGTTGTGCTGCTTCTCGTAGCCGATCGTCGAGCAGATCTTCATGTCCATGCCCGGCCCTCCGCACATCGACCCCCCGAGGTGCGCCGGCCAGACCTCACAGTCGTCGGGGAGGCTCAGCAGCCGGTGGTGCACCGAGCGGAAGATCTGGCGCGCGCCCTCGGCCTGCTCGATCGCCAGATCGGTACGCGCGACATCGCCCACGAAGAGACTGTCCCCGCTCAGCACCGCCCACGGATCGTCCCCGCGGTTGGTGTCGATCAACAGATAGGCCGTGTGCTCGGGGCGATGCCCCGGGGTGTGGCTCGCACGCACGACGAGCGAGCCCAAGCGCAGCTCCCAGCCATCGTCGAACGGCTGGTGGTCGTAGGCGGGGTCGGCCAAGCGGTGGACGTGGATTCGCGCCCCCGTCGCGGCCACCAGTCGCCCATGCCCGGAGACGTGATCGGCGTGGTTGTGGGTCTCGAGCACATGCTCGATGGTGACCCCGCGGTAGCGGGCCAGCTCGAGGTACTCGTCGATCTCAAAACGCGGATCGACGACCGCCGCGACGCCGGCTCGCTCGTCGCCGATCAGATACGAGGCGCAGCCGAGGTCGTCATGCGTGATTTGCTTGAAGAGCATCGTCCTCCCCCAACTGCCGCTGCATCGGCGCGGCGACCTTGCGGCTCGCGGTCGGCCGCAGCGAGTCGACCACCCGCATCACCTCGGCCTGATCTTCAGCGTATGGCCGAGCTTGCGGTATGCCGCCGACGCTCACGTCGAGGAACCCGCGGTGATGTCGTTGCAGCGCTCGCACACGTTGACCGGATCCGGAAACGTGAACACGCCGGCATGCGGTCCGTGTCGATCCAGTGATCGGGAGGTGCTCGTGGGGGTCGCCATCGTCTCGGTCCAGTCCGGCTGCGCTATGTCGCAGTCATATTTAGGACTAATCTTATCGGAGTTATGTTTTTGCTCGGGAATGCGTCTTGTCGAGCGCGGAGCGTCCAACGGACAGAGATCGGATCGGCGCATGTGGCAACTGACCGGCCTTCAAGCCCGAGCCTCCCCCGCAACGCGCCGTGCGCGCACGATCATCGCGGCCTGTCCAACCAGCGCGGCCGCCGTGGCAAATAGGAAGGCCACGGCGATGCCCGATGCATCGAGCGAGATCGTGAGCGTGAAGCAGAACAGCGCGAACCCGACGAAGCCGGAGAGCATTCCACGCAGCAGTCGTACCGCTTCGCCGGCTCCGCGCTGGGTGTGCGTGAACACGGCAAGCACTGTGGTGATCACCGGGAATGGCGCGAGCAGCCCGCTGAGCTGCGGACCAAGCCATCCTGAGGCCGTCGTGAGGGCGAGCACCAGCGCCAGGGCGCAGGCGGCGCGGACCGGTAGGTCCCAAGCCGGCGCAGACGCAATCACGATACCGTCACCGGCTGGGGCGGGCAGCAACAGTAGACCGACGGCGAATCCCGCACAGGCGAGGAAGAGCGCAACAGCGACCGGCACCGCCACACCGTCGAGCGCGAGCGTGCCGATGCCAAACGTAAGCCACCCGCAGAGCATGCAGACCCACCACCGGGCGCGATGGGCAAGGCGGCCGTAGACCACGACGAACGCCGTCAACGACAGCAGGCCGAGCAACGTTCCAGCAGCCGCGTGCTGAGCAAACACGCGGCCGTGCGCGAGCGCGTAGGCCAGCAGGATCGGACCGGCCACCACCGGCAGCCCGCCGACGACCCCGCCGACCCACGGGCCGAAACGCCGCACTGCAACCGACGCTCCCACCACGAACGACGGCGCCAGCAACGCCTTGACGACGAGAACGCTCACCCCAGGATGATGACCGATGGCTACACGGCTAGCAGCTTCTGCGCGGAAGGGAGGCAACCAAGCACGCCGCGCCGCACATCCCCCAAGCCCACGCCTACTATCGATTGTTGGGATTCTTCGACCAATCTCAGAACGATGACTCGCTGGAGCGCATCGAAAGCGGCGGCATCCGAGCGTCCGCCAACGGCCGTCGCAGATGTGTGCCTGCTCTGGACGAGACGGGGTTGGGCCGCGGCCAGGCACCCGCGGTTTTTGCGAGGCGATGGTAGGTCAGGCACGCGCGGGTGCGAGGTGGGGTGGGTCAGGCCAGCCTGGGGTGACGAGCGTCGGGTGGACAGCAACTATGGTAGGCGGGTGAGCGATAGATATGTCCCCGCGGCCGGCCGTGCGATGCTCACGCCTCTCTACGACGCCATCAACGCGATTGCGATGCGGCAGGGACGATGGCGTCCACGACTCGTCGAGCGAGCGGTCGGCTCTGGTGCTCCGACGCGGATCCTGGATCTGGGTTGTGGTACTGGCGAGATGGCGCTCGCGATCGCCCGTGTTTCTCGGGCGGTGACACTGATCGGCATCGACGGCGATGCTGAGGTACTGCGGCGAGCAGCCGCGAAGGCGCGGGCGGAGGGTGTCGAGCTCGAGCTCCACGAGGCGCTGGCCGATCGCATCCCGCTTGCGGACGCGGACGTCGATTGTGTGGTGAGCACGCTGATGTTTCACCATCTCGGACCCGCGGCGAAGCGTGCGGCGCTCGCTGAGGCGAGGCGCGTCCTTGCCCCCGGCGGACGGCTCTTGGTATGCGACGTAGGCCGCGCCAACGATCCGATCATGCGTGCCGCGTTCTTTGGCGTGCAGCTACTCGACGGGTTTGCAAACACGCGCGAGCACGCGCGAGGCGCACTTCCCGACATTGTGTCGCACGCCGGATTCTCGGCCGTCACCGTGTTCGGCCGATACCGCACCGGCGGAGGCACACTCGACCTGATCGAAGCGCTGCGCTAGACCCCACCGGCACGAGGTCGCGCCCCGCGCCCAACCTCAAAAATGCAGGATCTTCATCTGATAACGCCTGAGGAGCGCCTGTGAGTCGCCATGGGATCCAGTCGCGGAAGACCACCGTGTGGCCCACTCTCGGGCGCAGCCGTAATGAGTGCCTAAGGGGTGGGTTTCGAAGGGGCCGGGTTGGCGTCGGTGCTCGATGGTTTGGCGGGCGTGCTCGTCGGTGTGGTCGGCGGGGAGGGTGTGGTGACCGTAGTCGTCTTGGGGGGCGCGGTGACGGTCGTCGTCGGTGCCGTGACCGTCGTCTGATGGGTGACCGTCGTGGCCGGCGCGACGGTTGTGGTGTGCCCGATGCTGAGCGACTGGTTGGTAACGGTCGATGACGTATTGGAACCACCTTTGGACGCCAGCAGGATGACCACCACGATCAGCGCGATTACCAGTGCCGCACCGCCGGCGATCGCAAGCCCGCGGCCGCCAGAGCGCCCATCCCCGGGATCGGGAGCTCCGCCACCCTGCGACGGATCGCTGGGATCCTGGCCGGAATACGGAGCGCCACCGGGTGTAGGCGGAGTCCCGCCGGAAGGTGGCGGTTCACCGTGGCCCCCACCTGAGGGCGGAGTGTCGCCTGATGGCGGATAGCCCGGCTCGTCGTAGCCGTCGGTCATCCCTCGCTCCTTTCATGGATGAGATTGCGAGCCCTGCAGCTCAGGCTACCGCGTGGCTGCCACGACGAGGCGAGCGCTGCTTGTGTGTGCGGCCGTCGGGCTACGCATCGGCGCGATCGACGATCTCATCCCACGCCCCCGGAGCGTCAGCGAAAAGCGGCTCGAGCTGAGATCCCGATAATCTGTTGCTCAGCGCGTGTAGCTCTGAGCGTGTATCCGGCCGATGGGGGATGCATGATGGAGAAGGATTCATGACCGAGAGCGCGGGTCAAGCTCCCGCGCAGGGCGCGCCAGGCGCAAGCGGGGGATCGGATCTCGCGGCAAGGATCCTGCCGCTCGTGCCCCGTACGCATCACCTGCTGATGCTGGAGTTCGGCAACCGTAAGGACTTCGATGATCCGCGCCTGGAGTGGCGCCGGCTCTTTTCCGAGCTGCTGGGCACGTTCATGCTGGTGCTGGTCGCCGCGGGCGGGGGCATCCTGCACGGTAAGGGTCAGATCAGCCTTTCGGCAGCCGTTGTCGCGCCGGGGCTGATGGTGCTGGGGATCATCCTCTTCATGGGTGCGATCTCCGGTGCCCATCTGAACCCCGCGGTCTCGCTTGCGTTCGCGCTGCGTGGAGACTTCCCGTGGAAGCGCGTCCCGGGCTACATCATCATCCAGCTCTTGGGCGCAACGCTGGCGTGTCTGTTCCTCTACGCAGTGTTCGGCAATGTCCAGCACCTCGGCGCGACTCTGCCTGGTCCGGGTTATGCGAACTGGCAGGCGCTACTGATGGAGATCGCTCTCACGGCGGTACTGGTCAGCGTCATTCTCGGGACTGCCTCGGCCGCACAGAACGTCGGGGCCATCGCCGCGCTCGGTGTCGGCGGATACATCGCCCTCGCTGGTCTCTGGTCGGCACCCGTGAGCGGCACGTCGATGAACCCTGCGAGGTCCTTCGGCCCAGCGTTGGTGGGCGGTGACTTCTCGAGCTATTGGGTGTATGTCGTGGGTCCAATCGCTGGTGCGCTGATAGCGGTCGGCTGCGCATCTGTGCTGCGCGGTAGGGGCGGTGACGCGATCGCTCGTGCGGCCGGCTCGGGTGTGCTCGACGAGGGGAGCCTCGCCGCTAAAGAGCGCCTCTCCCAGGCCATCGACAGCGGCGAGATCGTACCCCCCGGCATCGCCGACACCGACACACCAAGCAGCGACCAGTGAGTCACACGAAGGAGGAGCACCGTTTGTGACCGGCTTCGCCCACTATCGCCCCATACGAGCACACAGCCGCGGCTCATCCTCGAGGTCGTGATCTTCTTCGAAGTGCGGCGCGGGGCAGGTCGAGAAGATGCCCGTCGTCTCGCTTACTCCCACCGGGAGCAGTGAGGTCCGTGGGAGAAGCGATCGACGGCATGACGCGGATGGCGCGCGACGGCGCTGGTAAGGTTTGGGTGCGTGGCCGATGCGCCCAAACCCATCACGGGCCGCTGCCTGTGCGGCGGTGTGACCTATAGCGTCGACGCCGAGCCGGTTTGGCAAGGCGCCTGTTACTGCACGAACTGCCAGCGCCAGACCGCTACAGCGTTCTCGGTGATTGTGGGCGTACCGAGCAAGGCGCTCACGGTCGAGGGCGACACGCTCGCCTCGTTCATGACCGCCAGCGAGGACTACCAGAGCACCACCGAGCGGCGGTTCTGCTCGGCCTGCGGGTCGCCGATATTCAGCACGATCGAGTCGATGCCGGGAGTGGCCTTCCTGAAGGCCGGGACGATCGACGATACGTCTTGGATCGAACCGACAGTTGAGATCTGGACGCGCTCGGCGCAGCCATGGGCACCGCACTTCGAGAACGCCGTGCGGTTCGAGCGTACCCCAGGCTGATTTCACCCCTTACTCGAGCTCCGCCTCCAGCATCGGCAGCGGGTGGAGCTGTGGCGGGAGGTGCTCGGCGCGTGCCGGCTCACCCTGGATGTCGGGCTTGGCGATCGCCACGTAGGCGACGAACGCGACGAACACGACGAGCGCCACGCCACTGACGGTGCCGTCCCCGAGGCCGAGCCCGGTGATCGAGGGGGGCTTGCTGAACCAGTCGGCAAAGGAGGCGCCGAGCGGTCGGGTCACGATGTAGGCAAACCAGAACGCCACGATCGGATTGAGCTCGAAGCGCCACCAGCCGAGCGCCGGAATCGCGATGATCGCGGCAAACAGCAGGACCGACCCGAAGAAGCCGAGGTGAAGCGTCGTGGCGGTCAGATCGCCGGCGGCGGTGCCGAGCGCGAACGTGGCCAGCACGGCGGCCCAGTAGAAACACTCGCGCCGGCGGGTGTTGATGCTGTGGATCGAGAGGGTGCCCTCGCTGCGAAACCAGCAGAAGAACACCGCCGCCACGAGGATGGCGTAGCCGACGGTCGTCACCGCATAGGGCAGGCTCGCCCCGTCGTGCACCCCGTCGGCGGCCATCGTGCCGAAGATCGCGACCATCATCACGGCAAACCAGTAGACGGGCGCACGGTATTCGGGGGTGCGCAGCTGCAGCCAGAGCGCAAACCAAAGGCCGAAGATTCCGATGGCCCCCGCGATCGGGACGCTGTGCTGGCCCAGGAAGTCCGACATCGACTCCCCCATGCCAGTCGTCAGGAGCTTCAGGACCCAGAAGATCAGAGTGATCTCGGGAACCTTGGCCAGCGCCTTCGTGGTGGCTTGGTGTTCGGGCGAGCGCTGACTCAATGTGTTGATTGACACGATCGGGGAGGCCTGGTTCGGTACGCGTGGATCGGGGAGGCGTGGATCGGGTACGCGTGAATCGAGGAAGCGTGAATCCAGGAGGCGTGAGTTCGCCGACATGATGCCGAATCGCCGATCCCGGGGTCGCGCTACCGGCGGTCCCCTGCCACCGCGCGGCGGTGGTGAGATTTAGCAGGCGGCCACGAAGCTCAATCGCGCCCCAAGACACCCCGCGCGGCGCGCCTGATCGACAGCGCGAGCAGCCCCAGCACCCCCACCGGCATCACCCACCACGCCGAGTTGCCCGACTGCGCGACCAGCGCGGTGATGCCGAGCGCCACCACCACACCGAGCGCGGTGCGCCAGTCGTCGCCGACGATGAAGTCCCACACGCCACGCAGGAAGGCCGCAACCGCGCTCATGCGCTCACCGCCGCCCGCTCGGCCGCCTCGGCGGAGGCGGTGCGTGCGAGCCGTTGCAGCGCCCGCACCATCGCCGCCGCGACGAGCAGCACGCAGGGAACGATCGCCAGCAGCGCGGCGTCGCCCCCCGGCCAGTGCGCGCCCGCGCCCTCCGCCCCCCAGAACATCCCGAACGAGCTGAGCATCACGCCGACGGCGAACTTCATCGTGTTCTCCGGTACCCGCGCGAGCGGCGCGCGTGCCGCTGCGCCCGCGGCGATCACGACGAGCACGGCCGCCGCCGCGGCGGCGGCGGCGAGGCCCACGTTGTGCTGGTTGGCGCCGAACGTGAGCACGATGAACGCGACCTCCAGGCCCTCCAGCAGCACGCCCTTGAAGGCGATCGCGAACGAGTACCCGTCGAAGCCGCCGGCCGCGCCCCCCGCTGCGCGCGCCGCCTCGGTCTGCACCTCGAAGATCGCGACCTCGTCGTGCTTGGCCTTCAACCCCGCGCCCCGCAGCACCGCCTTGCGCAGCCACTGCAAGCCGAAGATCAGCAGCAACCCGCCGACCAGCACGCGCAGCGCGTCGATCGGCAGCGCGGTGAGCGCCGGCCCAAGCGCGAGTACGATCGCGGCCAGCGCGAGCGCCGCCGCGGCGGCGCCGCTGAAGGCGGAGGACCAGCTGCGCGTGGCGCCCACGGCAAGCACGATCGTCAGCGCCTCGACCGCCTCCACCCCACAGGCAAGGAACACGGACAGGGCGAGTCCGACCTCGGCGCCGCTCATCGGAGCTCTTTCGCTTGCAAGCTCATCGCCAGCTCGGATGTTGACGAAGGGACGGCCGTACCGCAATGCCACGGCGTGCGGCCCGCGAGCAGCGCGGGCCCAACATCCATCCGCGCAGAGCACCGCGGCAGCCGCCGATCATGCGGGCGCCGCTCGGGAGAACGTCCGGCGACGGCTTGCGCTAGCTGCCGACCGCGCGAACGCGCGGTCCCTTGGCGGAGTACATCGCGCGGTCGGCCTCCATCAGGGCCGCTTCCCCGCCCTGGGTGTCGGCGTCGAGCGCGGCGACGCCGACCGAGGCAGCGACCGAGATGCGCTCGACGCCCTCTACGGCCACGCCGCACGAGGCGATCGCCTCGCCCAGGATCGAGGCGACTTTGCGCGCGTCCTCGACCGTGGTGCCGGGAAGCAGCACGGCGAACTCGTCGCCGCCCAACCGCGCGACCACGTCGGTGCCGCGCAGGCGATGCTGCAGCTCGGTGGCGATCGCCGTGAGCAGTTCGTCGCCGACCTTGTGGCCGTAGGTGTCGTTGACCAGCTTGAAGGAGTCGAGGTCGATCACGAGCAGCGCCCCGATCTCGCCGTAGCGCCGGCAGCGAGCGACCTGCATGGCGAGCTGGCGCTCGAGCAGGCGGCGGTTGAAGAGACCGGTCAGCGAGTCGTGTTCGGCGAGGTGGCGCAGGCGCTCCTCGATCAGCTTGCGCTCGGTGATGTCCTGGATCTGCGCGATGAAGTGCTGCGGACGGCCGTCGCGGTCGGCCATCAGCGAGACCGACAGCGTCGTCGAGATCACGTGGCCGCGGGCGTGGAAGTAGCGACGCTCGATCTCGTAGTGGCGGATCTCCCCCGCCAGCAGGCGGCGGACGTGATCGAGATCGCTGGAGATGTCGTCGGGGTAGGTGATGTCGTCGAGGGTTTTGGCGAGCAGCTCGTCGTTGGAGTAGCCGGTGATCGCCAGCAGCGCTTGGTTGACGCGCACGAGGCGGCCCTCGGGGGTGAGCAGCGCCATCCCGATCGGCGCCTGCTCGAAGACCAGCTCGAAGCGCTCCTGCGCCTGGCGCAGCGCCGAGAGCGCCACGTCACCACCGGCGGGGCCGGAAATCGCGACCCCACCACCGGCGGGGCCGTCCAGGGGGGTGGGCTGTGAGGAGGACACAACCAAACCATCGGCATTTCGCCGGTGGCGCTTGACGGGTTGGGACCCGCCTCGGACGCCTTACCGCGCGTGGCGGGTGGAGCGGCTGGGACCCTGCTTCGCTTGGCGACCAGATGACCTGCACCCTCGCAGTGCTCGCCAGGACAGACCCGGCTGGAATCCTTACGCGGCGGGCACGCACGTGCCCCGCGAGGCGGCCCCGGCGAAGACCTGGACGCGGTTGTTGGCCGTATCTGCCACCAGCACCGCGCCACGGCAGTCGACGGCGAGGCCGCCGGGGCTCGAGAGCTGGCCGAGGCCGCCGCCGGGGGCGCCCCACGCGGCGAGCAGATGCCCGCGGGAAGAGAACTCCTGCACGCGGTCGAGGCGGCGGTCGGAGACGAACACGTGACCGGCGGAATCGACCGCGATCCCCGAGGGTTCTTCGAAGCGGCCGGGGCTACGCCCAGGACCACCCCACGAGCCCAGCAATGCCCCGGAAGGGCTGAGCTCGAACATCCGCTCGAGCCCGGCGTCGGCTACATAAACAGCCCCATTCGGCGCAACCGCAACCGCGACCGGCCGCTCGAGCGCTACCGAGCCGAGCCGCCCCAGCGGCTGGTAGGAGGAGCTGAAGCGCATGATGCGCCCGGCGCCGGTGTCGGCGACATAGACCTCCCCTCCGGAGGGCGAGAGCGCGACCCCGAGCGGTTCGAACAGCGCGTTGAGGGCCACGGAACTGCTCCCCCCTTCTCCCCCCTCCCCGAACCGCCGGTCTCCGAGGGCGCGCCGCTCGATGCAACCGGCTCACCCGATGGCGCCGGCGAGGGGTCGCCGAGCGCGCCGAGGTACCCGCCGCTGGCGCTGAGGTGACGGACGATGCCGTTGCGGGGATCGGTTACCCACAGCGACCCGTCGAGCGCGACCACGGCCGTGGTCGGCCCGAACCAGTGGCTGCCGACGATCGCCCCCCCACCCCGCTGCCACTCGCCGCGGTAGCGCAAAGAGGCGCCGAACTGGTAGATCGGGCTGCGCGAGCCGTAGGTCTCGACCACGAACGCGCCGGCCCCGTCGGCGGCGACCCCCAGCGGCGCGATCAGCTGCCCGGGCGAGATGCCGGGCGTGCCGAACGCGAGCAGACCCTGCCCCGTGGGAGTGAACGCGACGACCCGTTCGTCGCCGGTGTCGGCGACGTAGACGCGCCCAGCCGGGGACACGGCGTCGGCGCGGATGTAGCTGAGCTGAAAGGAGCCTTCGCCGCTCCACTCTTCGAGGTAGCGTAGCGTGCGCGACAGCACGACGATGCGGTTGTTGTTGTCATCGACCGCGTACACCCGCCCGCCGTAAACGGCGATCCCAAACGGGTTGACGAACTCGCCCGGTTCTTTGCCGAAGGTGCCCTCCGCATACAGCGGGCGCCCCGACAGCGAGAGCGCCTGGATGCGGTGGTTGCCCTCGTCGGCGACGTACACGACATCCCCCGCGACCGCGAGCCCGCGCGGCGAGGAGAACTCCCCCGGCCCGCTGCCGGGCCGCCCCCACAGCACCGGGTGCGACCCGTCGAGGCGAAAGCGGACGATCCGATTTGAAGCGGAGTCGGAGACGTACACGTAACCCCCGCCCACGGCGATTCCTCCGCCGGGCGGCTTGTCGGGGCCAGAGCCGGGACCGAAGTCGAACTCGCCGAGCGCGCTGCCGGGCCGCCCCCATTCGCCGAGCAGGCGCCCCGATGCGGTGAAGCGCTCGACCCGCGCGTGCGTGGAGTCGAGCACGTACACCTCGCCGCGAGCATCGACCGCGAGCCCATCGACGGCGCCGAGCTGCCCGGGGCCGGGGCCGTAGGAGCCCCACTGCCCGAGAAACCGCCCGGCGGGCGAGAAGCGCTGCACGACGTGGGAGAACTGATCGGCGACATAGAGGTCGCCGTCGGGCGCGAAGGCAAGCGCCTCGGGGCAGCGCATCACCCCTTCCCCGCGCCGACCGATCGAGGCCACGCGCGTATAGGGACACACCGCCCCAACGGCCCCCGGACAGCCGGGTACTCGCACGCTGCGCGGAGCGGCGCCAAGCGGCCGGGCAGTGCTCCCGCACCCCGCGAGCGCGAAGATCCCTGCCAGCAGCAGCACGAGCGCGATCGTAGGGGGTGGGATAGGGATGGGCACGCAGCGCAGCGCCGACGCGGCTGGCGTGCGCGACCATACGCGCGGCGCACAAGCCGGAGTGGTCGGTTGCGTCGCGACCGACGGAGGTGGCGTGTGCGATCGCGCTCGTGACGGGATCGGTTGAAGGGGTCCGGGGCGGTGTGGCACAGTCCTATGGTCGTGGATCGCGCGGACCCACGCGTCGCCACGGCCACTGGAGGAATGCTCTCGTGCAACTGCCAACCGCCCTGAGATCCAGGCTGCCGATCGCGATCGCGGCCGTGGTGGCGCTCGCGGCGGTGGTGGTCGTCGTGATCGCAGTGTCCGCCAACTCCTCCACCCCCACCAACCACGCCCACACCACCGCGCACGCGGCGGCGGACCCCCGCGGCGGCGCCAAGGCGGATCCGCCGGCAGGCCCGGGCGGGGCCGATCCCCCGGCGAGCCACGGCAGCGCGACGGACCCCCCCTCGAGCCAGAGCGCCGCGGCAGAACCAAGGCTGCTGGCGACCCCACCACCTCGCGGCAAGCCTGTGAGCGTGAGCATCGGGGTCCACCCCGCGGGTCCCGCCGTGCCCGCGGACTTCATGGGACTCTCCTTCGAGGCGCGCAGCCTGCCGACGCTCGCGACATACGCGGGCAAAGGCGACCTCGTGACATACGCGGGCAAAGGCGACCTCGTGGCGCTGCTGCGCTCGCTGGGCCCCGGCGTGATGCGCTTCGGCGGGATCAGCGCCGACGAACAGGCCGCGTGGGTGACGGCGGGCGCGAGCAAGCCGGCGTGGGCGAACACCGCGATCGACGAACAGGACCTCGCCGGCATCGCCGCGCTTGCCAAGGAGACCGGCTGGAAGGTGCTGCTGACCGTCAACCTCGGCCACTACGAACCGCGGGCGGCCGCGCAGGAGGCCGCCGCGGCGCACGCGCGGCTGGGCTCCGACCTGGCCGGGGTCGAGCTCGGCAACGAGCCGGATCTCTTCCCCCTCAAGCACTTACGCCCCCCGGGCACGGGCGTGAAGGGGTACCTCCCTCAGGCGGCGAGCTACCGCGCGGCGATCGAGGCGGCCGCCCCGGGCACGCCCATCGCGGGCCCCGACCCCTCGACCGGCACGCAGGGCCTCACGTGGGTGCGCGATGAGGCAGAGACCATCCATCCACAGCTGCTGACCGACCACTATTACCCGCTCAGCAGCTGCGGCGAGCACCCCACGATCTCCGAACTGCTGAGCGCGAATGTGCGCCGCAAAGAGAGTGAAATGCTCGCGAAAATGCTGGCCCTCGCCCGCACCTACGCGACGCCGCTACGGGTGGACGAGACCAATGACATCTCCTGCGAAGGCCAGCCCGGCGTGAGCAACGCGTTCGCCTCGGCGCTGTGGGCGCTCGACTACACAGCGCGCGCGATGACGACGGGCGTGGCAGGCCTGAACTTCCACGACCTGATCGACCAGCCCAATACCTATAGTGCCCTCGCCGCCCACAGCGAAAGCGCGCTCGACGCAGGCAAGCTGCAACCGGCGCCGGAGTGGTACGCACTGCTGGCAGCTCGCACGCTCGTCGGCGGCCACCCCCTCCACACAGGCATCGCGGGCGCCACCCCGGGCGAGCTGAGCGCAAGCGCTGTGAGCGCCCCCGACGGCAGGGTGAGTCTCGTGCTGGTGGACTACGACCCGCCCGGCTCCGCTCCACTCGCGGTGCGCCTGCACGTACCCCGCTCGCTGGCGGGCGGCAGCATCCTGCGCCTCACGGCCCCCTCGCCGGCCACCATCACGGGCACCCGCCTCGGCGGCCAGGCGGTGGCGGCAAACGGAACCTGGACCCCCCCAAGCGCGCTGCCCGCGGTGCACGGTCGCCCCGGCTCACTGTCCGTCCAGATCGCCCCCAGCAGCGCCGCCGTGGTCACGCTCACGCCGCGCCGGCACCTCGGGCGCGCGGCACGGGCGCGTTGAGTCGCACTCGCATGGCCGCTGCAACGCGCCGGTCGCGGGCACGGAAGCCCGCGCCTACGCGGGTGGACTAGGCACGGCGGCGCGCGGACGATCCCTGAATATCGAAGAAGACACGTGACCGCGCGGGCCTGAGGAGTGGCCGTCGGCAACATCGCTTGCAACCCTTCCCATGCGATGCAAATTGCATCGAGACCTGATACGGTGCCCCCCGTTCGTGCCGAATCCTCCTTCCCACGGGAAGGACGAGCGGGGGAACCAGTGCGGTCCGCGAGGACCGCGGGGGCGAATCGCCGCGTTTGCGGCGTAGCGTACTGCGCGAGCCCGACAGCTAACCCCGTAGGCGCCACCGCAATGTCGAAAGGATGCCTGCGCCCATGTCGGGATACGCCCGTGACCTCGCCACCCTCGAGCCCTGGGAGGCCTCGCTCGCCCGCTCGCGTGCGCGCCGCCGCCGTGACTCCGCCCGCACCGCCAAGCGCGGTCGCAACCCGAAGCTTGCCTTCGTATCGCCGGTATCCCTCGCTGCCCTGATCGACGCGCGCCGCGAAGCCGCGCGCGACCTGTCCGAGCGCGAGCCGTGGGACCTCTCCCTCGGTCGCTCCCGCGCCCGCCGGCGCGCCACGAAGCTGCGCTTCGTGCCCGCCTCCTCGCGCGCCAGGCGGCTCTCGCTGGGCGCCCTCGTGGCGCTCAGCGCCGGCCCGGCCGCGGCGCTGCTCGACTCCGGCGGCGGCGTCGCTGTCGCGGGGGCCGCGCCCGTCGGGCTCGACCCGATCACCACGACCACGCACCAGATCGTGCTGAGCGCCGGCAGCGAAGGGCGCCAGGTGCGCCTGCTCCAGCGCGCGCTCGGGATCGCGGTCGACGGCGTGTATGGGCCCGAAACCGAAGTGGCGGTGCGCCGCTTCCAGTCCACGCGCGGGCTCACTGTGGACGGCATCGTCGGCGCCCACACCTCCCACGCGCTCGCCGCGCACGCGCCGCCGGTGCTCTCCGGCGCCGCCGTGCTCCGCGACCTCTCCGGCGTTGCCAGCGAACCGGCGCCCGGCGAAGTGCGCGAAGCGGTCTCCTCCCCCGGCGCGGGGGGCACGCTCGCGGTCGCGGGCACGCTCGAAGGCACTGGCTCGGCGGCTGGCACTGCCGCGGGCGGCGAGGAAGCCGCGAGCGGCACGGAAACCCCCGGCGCCGGCACCGTCGCGCTCGAAGGCTCAGGCGCGTCCGGAAGCGTCGCCGCGACCACCGCGGAAGCGCCCGCTCCCGCCGAAGGCACGGGCAGCGATGAAACCGGCGGCACCGCGATCCCGGCCGGCGCCGGCCCGACCGGCGACTACGCGGCGCCCGCAATCCTCGAAAGCTCGGGCGGCGCTTCCTCCGGGGAAGTGGGTGCCACCGGCGCCGGCGAAGAAGCCGCGATGGAAGCAGGTGCCACCGGCGCGGGTGCCGGCGGCGCTGGCCAAGCAGCGACGAGCTGGGCGGGCACCGTCGCGGGTGCCGCGGGCGCAGGTAATGAACACGCCGGTGCCTCAGCGCATGCCACGACCGACGCGGTGGAGCGCCTGCAGGCCTCGCTGCACGTCGCCGTGGACGGCGAATTCGGCCCCGAAACCGAGCGCGCGATCCGCGGCTTCCAGACCGCCCACGGCCTCACGGTCGACGGCGTCGCCGGGCCCGCCACCTGGCAGGCACTCGGCGCGCACAGCCAGCCCGAGCTGACCCCTCCCCCCTCCGCGCTGCCGGTGGCGAAAGGATCCTCCGCCGCCCACGGTGCCGCCGCGCCCACGGGTGGCACCATCGGCGGGCAGGGGCAGACGGGCACGCAGATCGGGGGCGCCGGTGCCTCCGCGGACGGTGCGGATGACGCCCCCCTGCACCTCTCCCCCGGCGCCGCCACCCGGCGCCTGCAGGAAGCGCTGCACCTCGCCGCCGACGGCGAATTCGGCCCCGCCACCGAGGCGGCGGTGCGCCACTTCCAGGCCGCGCACGGCCTCGAAGTCGACGGCGTCGTCGGCCCCTCCACGTGGAGCGCGCTCGGCGTCTCCGGCGCACCGATCCTGCACGCCGACCCCGCCTACTTCCCCCACTCGAGCCCCGCCGGGGGCGGCGGCAGCACCTCCACCGCCGGCGGTGCCGGCGCCCCGGGCGCCAGCTCCTCGAGCGCCGAAGGGATCGTCGCGCGGGTGATCGCCGCCGCCGATGAAATCGCCACCCGCCCCTACGTCTACGGCGGCGGCCACGGCTCGTTCATCTCCGACGGCTACGACTGCTCGGGCTCGGTCTCCTACGCGCTGCACGGCGGTGGCCTGCTCGCCGCACCGGAGGACTCGACCGGCCTGGAGTCCTACGGAGAAGCGGGCCCCGGCCGCTACATCACGATCTACGCCAACGCCGAACACGCCTGGATGACGATCGACGGCCGCCGCTACGACACGGTCGCGCTGGCCGAAGACGGCTCGCGCTGGGGTGGGCCCTCCGACGACGGCGGCGGCTTCGTGGAGCGCCACCCCGACGGGCTGTAGGCAGTTGTAGCGCCGGGTTGCTCACGCCCATCTTCGCTGGGCGCGTGCGGGAGATGCAATCGCCGGGTCGGTTCACTGGGTTGGCGCAGCGGGTTGTGTGTGTAGTTTTTTTGGGCCCTACACTTCATTTTGTGAAGTAATCGGGTGGGGTTTGAAGTAATCGGGTGGGTTTAATGCTTCGTTTTGGGCCCCCAACCCTTCACTTTGTGAAGCGGTGGGTCCGGCCGAGCGTACCGTCCCAAGCGCGGCCTAACTTGCGGACAGTCGTCTGATCAGGCGATCGACACGTCCGACAAAGGAGGCGAGCAACATGCTGGCGCGAGCGCGTACCTTTACGATCGAGGGACTGCAGACGCGCGCGGTGACCGTGGAGGTGGACATCCGCGCCGGGCTGCCGTCGTTCACGATCGTCGGTCTCGCCGACGCCGCGGTGCGCGAGGCACGCGACCGGGTGCGCGCGGCGATCCTCAACTCCGGGTACGAGTTCCCCGAGCGGCGAATCACCGCCAACCTCGCCCCCGGCGATATCCCCAAGGTCGGTCCCGGCCTCGATCTCGCGCTTGCCTGCGCGGTGCTGGCCGCCTCCGACCAGCTTCAACCCAAGCGCCTGGAGAGTCATGCGCTGTTCGGCGAGCTCTCGCTCGATGGCGAGGTGCGTCCCTGTCATGGCACGCTGGCGATCGCACAGGCCGCGCGGGAGGAAGGTCTGCGGACACTCGTACTCGCCGGCACGCGGGCACGCGAGGCGGCGCTGGTGGAGGGCCTCGACGTGGCGGTCGCCGAGCGGCTCGCCAGCGCCGTGCGCGTGCTGAGCGGAGGTCCGGGCGACCCGCAGCCGGCGCCGTGCCCACGGGATGAGGAGTCCGAACGCGATGGCGAGGCGGCGGGTTGGAACGGCGGGTCGGGGCATCTGGACCTCCGCGACGTGCGCGGCCAGCCACAGGCGGTCGAGGCCCTGATATTGGCCGCCGCCGGAGAGCACAACCTGCTGTTGAGCGGGCCCCCGGGCACCGGCAAGACGATGCTGGCACAGCGGCTGCCGACGATCCTGCCGCCGCTCACCCGCGCGGAGGCAATCGAGGTGACACGCATCCAAAGCATCACCGGCCGCTTGGAAGATGGGGAGCTGATCAGCCGCCGTCCCTTCCGCGCCCCACACCATTCGACCACCACCGCCGGGCTGATCGGCGGCGCCCGGCGCGGATGGGTCGGCGAGGTGGTGCTCGCTCACCGTGGAGTGCTTTTTCTCGATGAGCTCTCCGAGTTCGCGCGCCCCACGCTCGAGGCACTGCGCCAGCCGCTGGAGGATGGGCGCGTGGCGATCGTCCGCGCCCGCCATTCGGCCGTATACCACGCGCGCTTCGCGCTGATCGCCGCGACCAACCCCTGTCCCTGCGGCTATTTGGGGGAAGGGGATCGATGCAAGTGCGGCGAAGCCGACCTCGCCCGCCACAAGCCGTCGCCTCAGCGGGCCGCTGCTGGATCGCATCGACCTGATCGCCCACCTGCAGCCGCCGGGGCGCGGCGGATCGATCGGGCTGATGGGATGCGCCGGGATCGACCCTCGAAGCGGCCTGGCGGGCACGATCAGACCGACGCGCCGGCAATCTCCTCCGCGGAGGCCCGCGAGCGAGTGGTGGGCGCCCGCGAGCGCCAGACCTCACGCCTGCGCGAGGAGGGGGTGAGCGCCAACGCGCACATGGACGCCCCCATGCTGCGCCGCCACGTGGCGCTGAGCGAGGGCGCCGAACGGTTGCTGCGCGGCGCGCAGGAGCGGGGCACGATGAGCGCCCGCGGGATCGCCCGCGTGCTGCGGGTGGCCCGCACCGCCGCCGACCTCGACGGCAGCGCCCGCACCCGCGAGCAGGACGTTGCGCTGGTGCTCTCGCTGCGCGCACAGGAGGCCGGCAGGGGAAGGCGGGCAGCATGATGAGCGCATCGACGGACTACGCCTGCCCCGCGATGCCTGCGCCGTGCCTGGCTGCTGGAGACGTTGAGCGCACGGCTGGCATATCGTGCGGGCGAACCAGAGCGTCTATTGCAAGCGCTGGCGCTCGCCGACAAGGAGCTGATCGAGCACTCGGCGGCAGGCGCAAGCAGGAGCTGTTGGAGCGCCATGCGCAGTTCCAGCGTAGCCCAGCTGCCACCGGCCGAGGGCGTGCAGCGGATCTGCCGCCACGACCCCCGCTATCCAATCGCGCTGCGGGGCGCACATGGCGCGCCGCGGATGCTGCATGTGGCGGGAGACATCGGGCACATGCTCGAGCTGCTGGCACACCAACGGTCGCGATCGTCGGTACGCGCCGCGCAAGCGACTACGGCATGGAGGTCGCCTACGGCCTCGCGCGCGGGTTGGCCGCGAGCGGCATCACGGTGGTGAGCGGCCTCGCGGAGGGCATCGCGGCGGCCGCCCACCAGGGCGCGCTGCAGGCAGACGCCCGCACGGTGACGGTGATGGCGAGCGGCGTGGATGTCGCCACTCCCGCAAGCTGGCGCGGCCTTCACCGGCGCATCGCCGAGGAGGGTTGCGCACTGGCTGAGCTGCCGTGCGGCGCCGCCGCGCGCGGCTGGTGTCACATCGCCCGCGCACGGATCGTGGCGGCACTGGCGCGCGTCATGATCGTGGTGGAGGCACACGAGCGCCCCGCCGAACTGCTGCACGCGCGGCTGGCAACTGCCACCGGCACGGCCGTCGCGGCGGTCCCCGGACGCGTGAGCGCCCCCGCCGCGCGCGGCCCCCATCAGTTGCTGCGCGAAGGCGCGTTGCTGGTGCGCGACCCCCAGGACGTGTTGGATGCGCTCTACGGGGTGGGAGCACGTCAGGTGGCCGTGTCGCGCCCCGCGCTGGGGGACCGCCTGCAGGCCGTGCTGGATCAGGTGGGCTCGGGCAACGACACGGTGGCCAAGCTCATCGCCGCAGACACACTCCAAGACGCTCCCACGCACGAGGTGCTCGTGGCGCTGGCGGAGCTCGAGCTGGGCGGCGCGGTCGCTCGCGGGGACGGCGGACGGTATGTGGTGTGCATGTGAGGCGGCTCAAACTTCACGAAGCCACAGGTCTCGCAATACATGGCTCTCCGTGAAACCGCTCTCTCTCCCCTCCCCCCTATACACCAGTTTTTCCCTCCCCCCTGTACACCATTTTTCCGCCCCGGCCGACGGGCCAAAACGATGGCTGGTGCATCCGCGATTGCAGCTACACCCAGCGGCAGGATCGTGCGGTATGTTGCCGCGATCAGATGGAGCCCTGACGTGAAGGTCCAACAGCGACCTTCCTAACCGCCCACTTTTCGGACAAGGGCTGATGGCTCCTTTCGCGAACTCGAAAACCACCGCGAGAGGAACATCCAGCGTTGCGCCCTTCCCGAATGCCCAATCCAGACAGACGCGAGCTCGCGGCAATCTTCCTCGGCGGGGCCGCCGGGGGCCTGTTGCGGGTATGGCTGGGCGAGACCTTCACGAGCACCGCCACACAGTGGCCGTGGGCGACGTTTGCGATCAACGTCAGCGGCTCGTTCGCGCTCGGGTACCTCGCCACCCGCTTGCAGGAGCGCCTGCCGCTCTCGACCTACCGGCGCCCGCTGCTCGGCACGGGCTTCTGCGGCGCGTACACCACGTTCTCGACGATGCAGGTGGAGATCCTGGCGATGGTCGAACACCACCGCTATGGGCTCGCCGCGGGCTACGCCGCGGCGAGCATCGCGGCCGGATATCTGGCGGTGTGGGTGGCGACGGCGAGCGTGCGACGCGTGCGGGTGATCGCGTGAGACCCGCCAACGGGCGATCGCAATCGACTCGCTCGGGGTGGCAGACGATGCCGCGAAAGGATGCCCCGTGAGCGCCTGGGTGTGGATCGGCGTGGCGCTGCTCGGCGGCGGCGGGGCGCTCGCGCGCTTCATGCTCGACGGCGCGGTCGGCTCGCGCCTCGCGAGGGGCGGCTTTCCGCTCGGCACCCTCGCCGTCAACGCGAGCGGCGCGCTGCTGCTCGGTCTGCTCAGCGGCGCGGCGCTCACCGGCGACGCGCTGGTACTGGCGGGCACCGCGACGCTCGGCTCCTACACCACCTTCTCCACGTGGATGCTGGAGTCCCAGCGCCTCGCCGAGGACGCCGAGGGCGGCGGCGCGCTGCTCAACATCGGGCTCAGCCTCGCCGCCGGCGTTGGCGCGGCCGCGCTCGGACACGCGATCGGGGCGCACCTGTGAACGAGGACTGCCTCACCCTCACCACCTACTTCGGCGAGCGCGACCGCACGCCCGACGGCCTGCTCGCGGACGAGCTGCTGGACATCTACGGCGAGCACCGCCTCGCGGCAAGCGTGCTGCTGCGCGGGACCGAGGGCTTCGGGCGCCTGCACCACCTGCGCACCGACCGGCTGCTGAGCCTCTCCGAAGACCTGCCCGTCGTCTCGATCGCGGTCGACAAGCGCGAGCGGATCGAAGCGATGCTAGAGCCGCTGCTGCAGATCAAGCGCCGTGGGCTGATGACGCTCGAGCGCACCCGCCTGCTCACCGGCGAGGTCGGGCCGGTGAGACTGCCCGAGCAGCTGCGGGAGGCGACCAAGCTGACGATGTATGTGGGCCGCCGCGAGCGTGTCAACGGCACCCCCGCGTTCGCGGCGATCTGCGAGCTGCTGCGCCGGCGCGGGATCGCTGGCGCGACCGTGCTGCTGGGCGTCGACGGCACCCGCGGCGGCCGTCGCTTCCGCGCGGGCTTCTTCAGCCGCAACGCCGAGGTGCCGACGGTGATCGTCGCCGTCGGCTCCGGCGAGCGGATCGCCGCGGCGATGCCCGAGCTCGGACGCTTGCTGAGCGAGCCACTGCTGACACTCGAGCGTGTGCGCGTGTGTAAGCGCGACGGGCAGCTGCTCGCCACCCCCCACGAGCTGCCCGCGAGCGACGAGCGCGGGCTGGAGCTGTGGCAGAAGCTGACCGTGTACTCCTCCCAGAGCGCCACCCACGACGGCCACCCGCTGCACCTCCAGCTGATCCGCCGTCTGCGCGAATCCGACGCAGCCGGCGCCACCAGCCTACGCGGCATCTGGGGCTTCCACGGCGACCACGGCCCGCACGGCGACCGGCTCCTGCGAATCCGCCGTCACGTCCCGGTCGTGACGAGCGTGATCGACACCCCCGAGCGGATCGCGCACGCGTTCGCGATCGTCGACGAGCTGACCACCGAGCATGGCCTCGTCACCAGCGAGATGGTCCCCGCCCTGCGCGCAATGAGCGCCGCCGAGACCCGCGGCGGGCTGCGGTTGGCGCGACACGACTTTTGAGGAGGGCCGCCGATGCCACCGCGGGCGGGATCGCGGCGGGGCGGAGCATCGAGGTCTCGCCCGGGCTCGGGGCGGGTATAGTTCTGGCCATGCAAGAATGAGCCTCTCGGAGTGCTCGCTCGTGCGGATGTAGCTCAGTTGGCTAGAGCGTCTGCTTGCCATGCAGAAGGTCGTGGGTTCGAGTCCCATCATCCGCTCTCGGGAAGGCCCTGCCAATCGCGGGGCTTTCTGCTTTGAGGGGCGGGCGAGCGACCGCCTTCTCTCCGCCGAACCACAACTGCCCGGCGGTCCCGACGCTCAGGAGCTTCAAGCGCGGCTACCCGATCCTGATTCAGACGCGCGATGTGTCGTGCGCGCAAGGGTTGACCATGGTGCAGGCAATGGAGTCGGGCGTCGGCGTGACGTTTGTCGGCAACCCCGAAGGTCCGGCCTCCCAGTTCCGCTGGAGGCTCTACGGCCTACCCGGCTGGACGTGCTTCGGCGACGGCAGCGGCTTTCCCGGTCACGGGGAAGGCGGGGACTGCTCAAAGGGAGCCGCCACCGTCGAGTGGTACCACGCCTAGGCCAAGGGTCGGGACCGTCGCTGCGGAACACGCGCGCGAGCTGGACCGAGCACAGCATCAGCGCAGTGGCGTTAGGGCACCCGAAGCGGATCGCTCGCCCGGTCAAGAACGACGCCGTGGCGCGAGCGGCCCGGACGGATGCGACGGTACTGGCTCACTGGCGCGCAGCGCCACCAAGAAAGCAAAAACCCCTGCAATTTGCAGGGGTTTTTTTTATACCGCCAACGGGATTCGAACCCGTGTTACCGCCGTGAGAGGGCGGCGTCCTAGTCCCCTAGACGATGGCGGCCTGCACAAGAGGAGATCCCGAGGCTAGCAAAGCGAGCCCCTTTGCAGCCGCGGCAGCCGAGATGCCGGCCCGAACCGCGGCCCTTGCGATATCGTCGCTCAACCATCATGCGGATGTGGCGGAATTGGTAGACGCGCACGGTTCAGGTCCGTGTGGATGTAAATCCGTGGAGGTTCGAGTCCTCTCATCCGCATTGCCGAAGATCCCAAATCGTCGGACTCAAACCCTATCGGCGCGTTATCGCCACTCAATCCGGTCGAGCAGCAGGTCCGCGCGGTGGTTACGGCTTGGCGAGCGCTTGACCGTCGGGGCAGCTGACGGGGTGGTTCGCAACCCCGGAGGACCCTCGGGTGCGACGAGAGGAGGGCTGGGTCCTCGGAGTACCGTCCGCGCTTCCTGTCAGCCCTCCAGATCAGCCCAAGGTCCGAGCTAGGAAAGTCACGCGACATGCTTCGAACGCACCAACATCTTCGGTCGACCCCTCGGCACGAACGCTCCATCGGCCTCCATGCCTCTGCGGTTGCGGCGACTACCCGCTCGGCAAGGACTCTCGATTCATGCCGGATCACGATCAACGCCGAAACCCCGCAACCGGGCGACCCTTCAACGTCGATTGAGCCCCGCCGCGCGGCCGCGCAGGTGTTGCGGACCGCGGTCGCCGGGGGCTTCCGCCAGCGGCGCCCTTATCGCCGCCACCGCCGCGCAGCAGCCACGTATGCGGCGCTCAGGATCGACATCCTTACACAATTCCGGCACTTGACTGCGTGGACGCCCAGGAGGATACTGCGGCGAACTCTAGGAGGACACCATGGCCGCTATCCGCGTTTTGATCGTCGTCGACGGCATCTTCTCCCTGACCACCACCTACCCGATCGACCCGACCGTCCCGCCGTTTGGGCCCGAGGCCAACACCAATTACGGACCGGATGCGTGGTTTACGCTCTCGCATCTCATCGGCACTCTGCGGAGCAGTCCATCGCCGACGTTCACCGTCGATACGGCGAGCCGCGGCTTCAACGCCGCCGGGAGTTTCCCCGGCGAGATCACGAACACGGTGGCCGACCCGAGCGCGACGATCGCGGGACCATTCCACTTCGACGATCCCACGGTCAACCTCTCGGACTACGACGAGATCTGGCTGTTCGGCGACGAGGGCTACGATGGATCACCGGTCGGTCCAGCGGTCTCCGCCCCGAATGGCGAGCCCGGCGGCTTGACCGACGGCGAACTGGCGGCGATCACGAGCTTTATGGAGGCCGGCGGTGGCCTGTTCGCCGTCGGTGACCACGACGGACTGGGCTCGGGGATGTCCGGTCGCATCCCGCGGATGCGGTATATGCGTAAGTGGTACTCGCCGTCCGACCCGAGTGACGATGTCCCGCCGCTGACGGTCAGGAACTGGCCCGGCTACGGGACGACGCGACAGGACACGCTCCAGCAGGGGGCGACCGACATCGGCGACACGTTCTACTTCGACGACCAGTCCGACGATATCCCCCAGTCGCTGACGGTGCTCGTCCCGTCGCATCCGGTCGTGCAGGGAGCGACCGGCGTGCTCAGCGTCTATCCGGACCACATGCACGAGGGCGAGGTCATCGTTCCCGTCGGCCCCCAGCTGACCCAGACGTCCGGGGCAGACGCGACCCTGAGCTTCGCCGGCCCGGGCTTCACCGAGTTCCCCGCTGTCGACGGCTACCGGGAGGTTCCGATCATCCTGGCGCAGAGCTCGTCAGGTGCCGGCGGTGGCTTGACCGGCCACGTGACCGACGTTCCCCAGGGTATGAGCCCCGAGGACATCGCGTGCGAGAACGCCAACTTCTCCGCCGACAACAGCGTGTGTGAGGTCAGAACCAACGGCACGCTGGTGGCGTACGACGGAGCCACGGTTAACGTCGGGCGGATCGTCGCTGACTCGTCGTTTCATCACTTCCTCGATCTCAACCTGCTCGGCGATCCGTGTAGCCTCGTTCCGGCCAAGCAGCAGGGATTCAACGCATCGGTGGCCGGACAGGCCCACCTGAACGAGATCTCGGCGTTCTTCGTCAACATGGCCACCTGGCTCGCCTGGACCGAGCGGGAGTTCTACTTCGTCATGGGGAAGAACAACTACGGCATCGACGAGGTCACCGACGTCTCGACCTACCCGGCCGCGTTCTACCTGTTCCTCGAGGGTCGGACGCCCAACGTGGTGGGGTCGGCGCCCACGATCGCCTTCAGCGGCAGTTTCAACTCGACCAACATCCCGGGTCTCGAGATCTCGCTCACCGGGACCACTTACGAGATCGGCAACACGGGCGCGAACGCGAACCTCACGCAACGGATACGCTACGAGTACGGGATCAAGTTCAAAGGGCCGTTGGCGACTGATCCGTTCCCGGCTCCGGGCGCCCCGCCCGCCTCCTTCACGCTCGCCGCCACGATCAACATCCAGGGGAAGACAGTCGGGAGCCTGCCGGCGGAGTTCTTCCTGGAGGGCGGGGAGGATCCCTTCTTCACAAACATCAGGGACGGTGCCGGCAACAGTCCCGCCCTGAGCCAGGATCTGCGGGTGTTCACGATCACCCCGACTGCGGATAACCAGACGTTCGTCAACGTGCCCTTCTTATTCAAGAGCGGGAATCCGACAACGCTCGATACGGCCGCTGGCCATGCCTACATCCAACAGCTGATCACCTGGCTGAACAGCAACCACGGCTACCTGAAGCCGGGGTTCGTGCCCCCGGACACGAATGTCTCCGACCCGCTGGATACGCTGCTGTACGACCAGAACGGAGCGCTGAACGGCGACTCCTCGGTCACGCCGTTCACCGGACCGAACGTGAACTACAACTTCGCGATCGCCCGCGTCCGGATGCGGAGCGCCGCGGGTTCCGCTCCGGCCTTGAACGTCAAGGTGTTCTTCCGCCTCTTCACGACGCAGACCTTCGATACCGACTTCATAGACTCCACCACCGCGGCGACCAGCGCGGATCCGAACGTCACCTATCCGTCCACCGGCCCCGTCGCGAACCCGCAGAGCCCGCTTCCAGGCACGGACGGCAGCGGAGCGATCAACGGCTCCTCGCTACCGTTCTTCGCCACCGGCAATTTCGACGATTCGCCGAGTGACTACAACCCCGGCCAGCCAAACAACCAGGACATTCCCGGCGGGGAGGACACCTGGGCGTTCTTCGGCTGCTTCCTCAATGTCAACGACGCGACGAACGAGTTCGGCACGCCGGCGAGCCCCTACGGCCGCCACCCAGTCCAGCATTGGCTGGCCGGGAGCGCCCACAACTGCCTGGTCGCGCAGATAGCGTACGAATTCGCGCCGATCGAGAACGCCGATGGGGTCATCGAGAATCCCGGCAACTCCGACAAGCTGGCGCAGCGCAATCTCCAGGTGACCACCTCGGGGAATCCGGGCTTTCCCGCGACCCACCGCGTTCCGCAGACCGTCGACATCCGGCCGAGCCCTCCGGCTCAGTCCGCGCGCGGGCGCGGCATTCTGAGCTACCCGGATGAGATGATGATCGATTGGGGAGCCACACCGGTGGGGACCCTCGCGAGCATCTACTGGCCCGAGGTGAGCGCCGCGGCGGTCGTGAGCCTAGCGCAGGAGCTCTACCCCGGCCAGGCGCTTACGGCGAGCGACGCCCATACCATCCGGTGCAGCGTCGCAGGCCCGGTGAGCTACCTCCCCATCCCGACGGGGACCGGCGGCAGCTACGCCACCCTACTGACGATCGAGCTTCCCGGCTCGGTCCGCTACGGGAGCGACTTCGACGTGCTCGTGCGTCGCATCACCACGCGGCGGGTGCTCACGGCGACCAATGGCGACGCCCCATTGCCGCGGGCCGCCGGCACGGTGGCCGACGCCTCGGTCGCGCAGCAGCCCGTCTGGCGTTATATCTCGGGCTCGTTTCTGGCGAGGCTGGCCGTCCGCCCGGAGTCGACGATTCTCCCCGCGGACGAGAACCTCCTCGCGATCCTAAAGTGGCGCCTCGGCGTGATCGGGGGCGCAAATCGCTGGTATCCCGTCCTGCTGCGGTACATCAGTGATCTGTCGGGCCGGGTCACCGGGATGGGCGGCGACCCCTCCACGATCCCCGGTTCGCCGGACGGCTATCAACCGTCAGCGCCGATCGCCGGCCACGAGTACGGCGAGCACCGCGTCACGGGCAAGGTCGTCGGCCTCCGGTACGATTGCTTCGGCGATTTCGAGGGGTTCATCCTCGTGGCCCGGGATGCTCGCGAGCATTCCTTCCGGAGTCGCGAACCGCAGGTAGAGGAACTGGTGCGCCGCGCCTGGGTCGACCGGACGCTGATCAGCGTGCTCGTCGAGTCGCCCTCCTCGGAGTGGCCGGCTTCGATCGTGCTCGAGCGGTGGAGGTGACCGGCGGTCGCGCGCCGCGGGCTGGTCGAGGCGTCGAGGGCCCGGGCCAGAGCCCCGCAGAAACACCTCCCCAGGTGTTACTCCATCGTGCGAGCGCGCGGCCCACGCGCAGCTCCCAACCAGTCAGCGATGCCTACCAGCCGTCCGTCTCGCCAAACCACGTTCCCCGCCAATAACCGCAGTGAACGAGGACCTACGGCGAACCGACGATCCGGGACCAATGAGACCAGACGCACCGCACGAATGGACCATCCAAAGCCTCTTGAGCTCCATCGCTGCGATCGAACACGCTCGGCAATGCGGCAGGCCGATCGCGCGGCACGGCGTGCACGATCGCGAGCGCACGGCCCAGCCCGTCGGCCCACCTCTTGGGATCTTTAGGGGTGGATCTCGGCCTGGCCGTCAAGCCATCTGATCGAGGAAATAGGACGCTCAGACCAGTTGGCGTACACATCGCCGTCGAGCAGGACGGGAGCGAGGCCATCCAGCCCCCTGAGAGTCCGCAGCGCCTGGTGCTCCGACATACCCCCAGGGTCAGCAACCGGAACGCACGGACGACAACTGTGAGCGTAGGTTGTCCGCGTCGACCCTCCACGTGTGTGCGTGCGGCCACCAGCGAGGCGAGTGAGCGCCCGGATCGCTACGGAGGGGCCCGCCAGACGCCCCACTGCATCAAGCGCTCCGGAAGAAGCCTGATTAGATCGGCCCATCCTCGAGACTCTACGCCCGAGGACCTCGCCGGACGCGTAGCTGGTAGCGACCCTGCCCGACGCGCTGGAAGCTGGGCCGCACACCGCGGGCGCCCGTCGACAGGCAGCTATTGATCGAATCCCGGGAGACGCCATGGCCGAGCAAGGCTTCGACCGCCACCCGCGCCTCACCGACACCGATCGGACGACCAGCCGCCGTCAATGCCTTGACGAGGGCTCTCTGGACCACCCCGTTGCCGAGCCGCCTTGTGCGCACGGGCACAATCTTTGCCTGAGATCTTCGGGAGAGTCCGTCTGGATAGGCTTCCAAAACCGTCTTTACGGATGCGTTTGGCGGGTTTGAAAGCTGTCCGACCAAGTGCATTGAACGGACGATGTTGGAACCACGAGGACGGTCTTGGCGTTATCCGCTGCGTCCTCACGTAGGAGCACCCGCACGGCCCGATCGCCAACGGTCCGCACGTAGAGGTTCGAGCAAGTGTCGCGGGCTTTGTGCCTACGCGCGCATGCCGTGCAGGATCAGGGTGAGGTAGCGTTGCCAATCCCAGCCGGGCTTACTCACGTCGATCGTCGCACAGATGCCGCACATGACCATCGGGATGTCGCTCGCCTGGAAGTCATCGCGCAGCTCGCCGGCGAGGTGGGCGCGCCGGACGAGCTCGTCGGCTAGGAGCATGAACTCCTCCATCTCCGACGCGGCATGGGCGAAGACGCGCTCGCCGCCGCTCATGAACGCGAAGCGTGTCGCGGCGTCCTCAGCGACCGATACCAAGTTCGCGCGCAGCGCCGCGGCGAGTGCGGCGAACGCGCCGGAGTGCTCGTCCGCGAGCGCTTGGCGCAGGTTCTCGTTGAAGAGAGTGAAGCGTTGGCGGACGAGCTCGCCCATCAGCGCCTCCTTGTCGGAGAAGTGCCGGTAGACGGTGCCGACGCCGACACCGGCGCGCTGCGCGACCTCGTCCATCTGGACGTTGGGCCGCTCGCCCGCGAACAGCTCACGCGCCGCCTCGATGATGCGTTCGCGGTTGCGGCGCGCGTCCGCGCGCAACGGGCGCCCGTTCTCCAGCTCGGTGTCTGTAGAGGTCTTGGTCGACGTTTTTCTCGCCCTCCCCTTGAAAGCGGAATCATAGTTCACTATAGTCGCCGACGCAACCGGAACCGGAGGTCAGCTTCCCGATGAGCTCGCTCGCCCAAGCCAAGGCCCACGCGCCGTCGCTCGACACGCCCCGTGCGAAGAACCTCGCCCTGATGCTGTTGGCGATGACGCAGTTCGTGGTCGTGATCGACGCGTCGATCGTCAACGTCGCGCTGCCCTCGATCGGCGCGGCCCTGCACTTCTCCCGCGACAACCTCTCCTGGGTTGTGAACGCCTACACCCTCACCTTCGGCGGGTTCCTGCTGCTCGGCGGGCGTCTCGCCGATCTGCTCGGGCGCAGGCGCATGTTCATGCTCGGCCTCGTCGTGTTCTCGTTGGCTTCGCTCGCCGGCGGCCTGGCGCAATCGGAGGCGTGGCTGATCATCGCGCGCGCGATCCAGGGCTTGGGCGCGGCGATCGTCTCCCCGGCGGCGCTGTCGATCATCACGACCACGTTCGCCGAAGGCGCCGAGCGCAACCGCGCGCTCGGCATCTGGGGCGCCGTCGCGGGCCTCGGCGGCGCCGCCGGCGTGCTGCTCGGTGGCATCCTGACGAGCGGGCTGAGCTGGCGCTGGGTGCTGTTCGTCAACGTCCCGATCGGCCTGATCGCCGCCACACTCGCCCCGCGACTGCTGCTGGAGAGCCGCGCCGAGAATGGCACCGAAGGCTTCGACGTCCCCGGGGCGGTGACGGTCACGGCCGGTCTTGCGCTGCTCGTGTACACGGTCGTCGACGCCGTGAACGTCGGCTGGGGCTCGACCGGGACGCTGCTGCGCCTCGCGGGGTCCGCCGCGCTGCTCGTCGCGTTCGTCGTCATCGAGAGCCGCCAGCGCCACCCGCTGATGCCATTCTCGATCTTCCGCCTGCGGACACTCAGGGGAGCGAACATCGTCGGCCTGCTGATCGGCATGTCGCTGTTCTCGATGTTCTTCTTCATCTCCCTCTACCTGCAAGACGTGCTCGGCTTCTCGCCGATCAAGACCGGCATCTCCTACCTCCCGCTCGCGGGCGGGATCGTCCTCGCCGCCGGCGCCGCCTCGCAACTCACCACGCGGGTCGGTTTCAAGCCGACGCTGATCGCGGGACTGCTCTTCATCGCGGGTGCGCTGCTGTGGTTCTCGCGCGTCCCCGCGCTGGGAGGCTCCTTCGCGGCGGACGTCCTCGGACCCTCGCTGCTCGCCGCGATCGGGCTCGGTCTGGCATTCGTGTCGGTGACGATCGCGGCAGTGACGGGAACCAAGCCGCACGAGGCAGGTCTCGCCTCGGGGCTGATCAACACCGCCCAGCAAGTCGGGGGCGCGCTCGGCCTCGCGATCCTCGCCACAGTCGCCAACAGCCGCACCCAGAGCCTGTCTCACTCGGGGGTACACAGCACCGCGATTGCCCTGACGAAGGGCTTCGACCGCGCGTTCCTCGTCGGCGCGGGCTTCGCGATCACCGGGGCGATCCTTGCCGCCGTGCTGATCTCCTCGCGAGACAGCCGCGAGCACTCCGAGGCCGCCCGGCGAGAGGAGACCTCGCTCGCACACGCGGGCACGGCCTGATACTCCTGCAGTACGACCGGTGACGATCTGCACCCTCGCGGCGAGGTGCCCCGACGAGACGTATAACCCGCTCAGCCCGCCTTCCACACGATTGGGTTTTCCGTGTAGGGGTCGGCGCCGTTCCCGGTCCACTCCTCTTGGACGATCGAGCCGCCGCCTCCAACCATGTAGATGACGCAGGTCTGATAGGTGACTCCGTGGGTGAAGTGCTTCGGCTGGGTCACGTTTGGGCACGGCCTGAAGGTGCCGAGCACCGTCAGTTCCTGACCTTGCTGTCCACGATCGTCGGTAGCCTGAAAGCTGGCTGCCGGCTGATTTTCTTCGGCGGCCGCGTCGCCCGAGCCGACGTTTTGGATTCGCAGCGAGACGTAGTAGGGGGTCTGTCCCTGCTCGGCCTTTTCGAGTTCCACGCCGTCGAGGTCGGCCTGCGAGCCCTTCGTGATACTGAGAACCGTCAGCTGGAGACGATACGTCGGCTTCGGTGGCCCGCCGGGCTCATAGTCCACAATGGCCGGGGTGCCAAGCGCGAGCTTGGCGCCGGCGGCTGTCGTGCCGGCCGCAGGCTTGGCGCTCGCGGAGGCGCTCGTGCTCACTGTCTGGGCTGGGGCCGAGGTGGAGGATGACGTCGTCGCGGAAGCACTCCCAGTCGAGCTCGTCGTGGATGAGCTCGACCCGCACCCGCAAGCCGCAAGCACCAGCAAGGCGCCGACTGCCAGCGCAACTGTGCGAATCCCGTGCTGCTTCGAGGACGCCGTTTTCAGCGTGTATCCCATTCTCCCCCCTGATCTTCTTGGGTAACCGTTTGCAATGCGCTGCGAACGACCTGCCGCCATCCGATGCGCGGCAAAGGTTAACGTAAGAACGCGCGAGCAGTCTGAGAAAGATACGACGATTCAAGCCCGGCTCGCGCGGTGCCGAAGTTTTGCGCAGATGAGTACGCCCGCCTTCGGAGCACCGTCGGCGCCGACCGGCGTGGGTTCGGCCGAGCCCAATGGCGCGCATGAGCTGAAAACACTGATCCTCTCGCGCCATCCGGCGATTGCGATCGAGACGACCGAGGAGGAGCGTCTCGACACGCTGCTCGCGGCAGTCGCGGCCGAGACGCATCTGACGATCTTCGATTGGACGATCACCCAGGGCCTGGTACGCCAGCCGGACGCACAGGCGGTGTATGGCACCACCGACCCGCTGCGCATGCTGACCGCGATCGGCGAGCTCGCGGTCGACGGGTTGTATGTGCTCAAGGACTTCGACGCACATGTGGCGAACCCCGCGGCCTCGCGCGCGTTCCGCGAACTGCTGGAGCGCTTTGCCGCTCCTGCGCAGCGCTCCACGATCGCGCTGGTATCCGCGACGGTGGATCTTCCGGCGGAGGTGGAGGCACAGGTTGTGCGCTATGAACTGCGGCTCCCTTCCCGTGAGGAGTACCGTGCGGCGATCGGAGCCGTGGTCGAGTCGCTGCGCCTGAACGGCAGCGCGGAAGTCTCGATCGCGGCGACCGACTACGACACGTTCGCGGCCGCGTTGAGCGGCTTGACGCTCGAGCAGGCGCGCCAAGCAGTTGCGCAGGTGGCGATCGACGATGGCAAACTGACGATCGAGGACCTCGGGCACGTGGTCGACCTCAAGGCGCGGGCGATCCGCGACGGAGGCCCGCTCGAATACTTCCCGGCGCTCGAGAATCAGTTCGAGCTCGGCGGCTTCGCCAACCTGCGCCGCTGGCTGCAGCGCGCCCACGTGGCCTTCGGCGCGGAGGCGGCAGCACTCAACCTGCCGGCACCGAAGGGGGTGATGCTGGTGGGGGTTCAGGGCTGCGGCAAGTCGCTCGCGGCGAAGGTCGTCGCGCGGGAATGGCAACTGCCATTGTTGAAGCTGGATGCCGGCCGCCTCTACGACAAGTACGTCGGCGAGTCCGAGAAGCATCTGCGGCGCGCGCTGGCGACCGCGGAGTCGATGGCTCCGGTGGTCCTATGGATCGATGAGATCGAGAAGGGCATGGCGCCGAGCGGCAATGGCGACGCCGATGGCGGGCTCAGCCGGCGCCTGTTCGGCTCCTTTCTCACATGGCTGCAGGAGAAGCGGGCGGACGTGTTCGTGGTGGCGACGGCCAACGATCTCTCGGCGCTGCCGCCGGAGCTGCTGCGCAAGGGTCGCTTCGATGAGATCTTCTTCGTCGACCTGCCCGACGCGGCTGAGCGGGAGGCGATCCTGCGCATCCACCTGTCGCTGCGCAAGCAGGATCCGGAGCGTCTGGACCTCACTCAGATCGTGGCGGCCGCTGACGGCTTCAGCGGCGCGGAGCTCGAGCAGGTCGTGATCGTCGCCCTGCTGCGAGCGCTCCAGGAGCACCGACCGCTCGACACACAGCTCCTGCTCGACGAGCTCGCGGCTACGGTGCCACTCTCGGTCTCGCGTCGCGAGGACATCGAACGGCTGCGAGCGCTGGCGCGCGAGCGTTTCGTTCCCGTGCGCTGAGTGCAGCATTTACCACACCAACGGCAACTCCCAGACGCCGAGTAACGCAGGCGATCAACAGCCCGCGCACTTGACCTCCTCGACCACACGTCGGCCTCAGCCGGCAGCCCGCGGGCGTTGCCGCGCAGTCGACCGCGCCTTCTCTGCTTTTGTGGAGGGAAGCTCACAGCCGACAGGAAACGAGGAGGCGTAAGACGATGACCGAGAACCAGCAAGATCCCGAGCTCGATGCCGCTGAGCGCGAGCAAGACGCTGAACTGGATGTTTCAGAGCGTCAGGAGGATGCGCAGTGGAGCGCCGCCGAGTGGCACGGCAGGATGCTGCTTGACCGCGACGGCGAGAAGATCGGCAAGCTCCAAGACGTGTATGTCGACGTCGAGACGGACGAGCCGCAGTTCGCGACCGTCAAGGAGGGCTTCATCGCTCGCCACCTGACCTTTGTGCCCCTCGGTGCAATCAAGGTCGGGCCCGACAGCCTCCAAGCGACGGTCTCCAAGGCCCAGGTCGAAGACGCCCCCAACATTGAGCAGCACGGCGAGGAGCTCTCCCAAGCGGATGAGTCAAGCCTGTACCACCACTTCGAGCTCAACTACACGCCGCCCAACACCGAGAGTGGACGCCGGCTCGCCCGCCGCTGACAGGCTCAGGCCAGCGCGCCGGCCGGCAGCACGAAGCGCAGCGGCGGCCGGGGTGCCGCTCCACCGCTGTAGCTCAGTCGCGAGCCGTGCAGGCCGTGGCTGGGGGCTTTGGCAATCTGCGTCTCGGGTATCCCGTCGTGGGCGGTAATCCACGCCATGACCGCCGCGAAGTCGGCGCCCGCGGCGAGGATCGCGGCACGCTCGACCACCTCGCCCCCGGAGGGGTGAGGACGCGCCAACCGCGTCACCAGGGCACGGATCGCCTCGTCGTCCATTGTGCCCACACTAGTCTCTCTGCGAGCGCAGCGCGAGGTGACCGATGCCGCACGGAATCTCGGCGTCCGCGTCGGTGCTCCCAGGATGGAGGTCGAGCAGCGTGCTCAACAGCAGCAGCGGGGTTCCCGCGGCCCAAGCCTGTGGACGCGAGGCCGTCGGGAATGCCACCGGGACCGACGTCACCGACGCGGGGTAGCCGGCGAAGACCTCGGGCAGACGGTGCTCGAAGTACGGTGCCGCCTGGAGGATCGTGGAGGCGATGGTGCTGGCCGCCGCGCGGTGGCCGTAGCGAGCCAGGCCGGCGGCGATCAGCGAGTTCTCGTGCGGCCATACCGTCCCGGTGTGGTAGCCGAGCGGGTTGTAGCCGGCCTCATGGGTGCCGAGGGTGCGCACGCCCCAGCCGGAGTAGAGCTGCTCGTCGAGCAGCCGTTCGGCGGTGGCGGCCGCCTCATCCTCGTCGAGCAGGCCCGACCACAGCAGATGACCGATGTTGGAGGTCAGGCTGTCGACCTGGCGCTTCTCCCCGTCCAGCGCAAGAGCGTGGCAGCCACGCTCGGGCATCCAGAAGTCGCGGCGGAAGCGCTCGCGCAGGTCGGCCGCCTGGCGCTCGAGGCGCTCGGCGAGCGCCGGATCGCCCCACACCTCACGGGCCAGACGGGCGCAGCGAAGCCGTGCGTCGTATACGTAGCCCTGGATCTCGCAGGTCGCGATCGGCCCCCTCGCCAGCGTGCCGTCGGCGCGCTGGATCGCGTCCCAGCTGTCCTTCCAACACTGGTTGACCAGCCCTGTGGCGTGGTTGCGGCAGGCATACTCGACGTACCCGTCGCCATCGGCGTCCCCGCTGTCCTCGATCCATGCCAGGGCGGCACGGGCGCCCGGCTCCAAGGTCCGGACGAGCTCCGTGTCTCCCGACCAGCGGTGGTACTCGTCCAGGAGGACGAGGAACAGTGGCGTGGCGTCGGCGGTCCCGAAGTACGGGGAGTGCGGGCGTTCCCCGCGTGCGGTGAGCTCGCCGAAGCGCAGCTCGTGCAGGATCTTGCCCGGCTCCTGCTCGTGGAAGTCGTCGCGCTCCGCGGCCTGGCGGGCAGCCAGCACGCGCAGGGTGGTGGCTGCCAGCCCGGGTAGGTAAGGCAGCGCCTGGAAGCTGGTGATCAGGCTGTCGCGGCCGAAGAGCGCCATGAACCACGGCAGCCCGGCCGCGGGGAGGGTCGCACCCTCGCTGAGGTCGGGGTGCAGTCGCAGCGCGCCGAGATCGCTGAGGCTCGCGCGGTACGTGCGCGCCAGCGCCGTGTCCTGGGTCTGCAACAGCGGCACCCCGGCGAGCCACTGCTCCAGCTCGGCCGACTTGGATGCGCTCAACTGCGCCAGGCTGCCGCGCGGCTCGCGCCGCGCGAAGGTGACCCCCGGCTGTGCGGCGTGCGGGATGAGGGTGAAGGTGGTCGACCACTGCTCGCCGGGCGCGAGCCGCAGCGAGTAGGTGAAGCCCCGACGGGTGACCGCCGCCGGGCGACTGGCGGCGATCGTGACCGAGCGCTGGAAGCCCATGCGCTCGTAGGCCAACGTAAGGGCCCCGTCGTCGTGGCGGCAGCTCACCTCGCGCCCTGCCACCACCCCGTCCTTGACCTCGAACAGGTCGGCGAAGTCGGTCTCCACCTCCAGCGCCACCCGCATCTCGCTGTGCTCGTGACGGTGGTTGGTCACCGTGACCTCCTCCACCCATACGTGGTCGATCAGGCGGCGGCGCATGATCGAGCACGGCGCCTCCTCGTCGGGCCCCACGCGGGGGGTCAGGAAGAACTGCGCGGCGAAGTGCGCGCTCTGGTCGAGGCCCAGCAGCTCCAGCGGCGCCTCACCGACGCGCAGGACCCAGCGTGAGAGGAAACGGGTGTCGTCGCAGAAGAAGCCGTGCTCGCGACCCGCGTCGACCCGCACGTCGCCGCGGCGGTCCCCGACGACGAAGGTGCTGCCATCCAAGACGCTCAGGGTGCGCTCAGACAAGCGCGACGGCCTCCGCGACACGCCCGTGCACCACCGACCGGTAAGTCCGCTCATAGGCAGCGGCGACCACGTCGAGATCGCAGTGCTCGGCAACCCACGCCCGGCAGTCCCGCGGGGCGATGCGGGGCAGCCGACCGACGGCCGCGCCCATCCCCTGCTCGTCCTCGACGAGGAAGCCGGTCTGCCCGTCGCAGACGAGCTCGCGGGCGGCGCCTTCTGCAAACGCGATCACCGGGGTTCCGCAGGCCAGCGCCTCGACCATGACCATCCCGAAGGGCTCCTCCCAGCGGATCGGCATCAGCAGCGCGCGGGCGCCCGCGAAGGCCGCGCGCTTGGCCGACCCGCCGACCTCGCCGATGAAGCGGACGCGCTCGCCGTCGACGTGCGGGGCAACCTCGCGGTCGAAAAACGCCTGCTGGCCGGGCTGGATGACCCCGGCCAGGACGAGCGGCATGCCCGCGGCACGAGCGGCGGCGATCGCGCGGTGGGGACCCTTCTCGGCCGTCATCCTCCCGATCCACAGCAGGTAGTCGTCCTTGTGCTCGCGCAGCGGCCAGGCCCGCACGTCGATGGGGTTCGGGATCGCGCCGACCGGTTCCATGCCCGCCGGCGCCGATGCGAGCTGCGCTCGGCTGATGCCAACGAGCGCCGCCTTGTGGCCGTGACGAGCGTAGAAAGCCGCGGTGCTGGCGGTGAACTGCCCGTGCAGAGTGTGCACGAGTGGCGTGTCGAGCCGGTCGGCCATCGCGAGGGCGGTAAAGCCGCAGTGGTCGTGAACCACGTCAAAGGGCTCCTCGCGGGCGGCGAGGTCGATCTCCTCGAACGCTCGCGCAACATGGTCGACCTCATATAGCGAACGCTCGATCTCCTCCGGGTGGGACTCCTCGAGCAGGGGCACCACCCGCGCGCTGGACCGCGAGCCCGGGGCGCAGAAGAGCGTCACCGCGTGCCCGCGCTGGACGAGAGCGTCGGTCAGCACGCCAACCACCGACTCCACACCCCCGTACCCGGGCGGAGGGACAGAGATCCAGGGTGGGGCAAGCATCGCCACACGCAGCGGCGCCCCAACCGGCCGCGAAAACCTCCCGGCCACGGAGCGCGTCGGTGGGCGTCCCACCGACCCGCGACGCGACCCGCGCTCGAGCCCTACAGCCACAACACTCACGGGCGCTCCTCACGAAGCCTCTCAAGGGCTGCGGTCGCGAGGCAGAGAGGTCAAGAAGGACCGAGCGAACGCACAATCGCCGACCCACAAGGGCGCGATGGACCCATCCACCGTAACAGCGGACGGATCGCACCCCGGGGGCGCGCGCGCACAAACGGGGCGTTCGGCCTGCATTCGCCCATGCCTGCCGAAGCGGGGGACCGAGGAATCGAACCTCGAGCAAGGGTTTTGGAGACCCCCGTGTTACCGTTACACCAGTCCCCCTGGGGACGGGGATTGTAGGCGTTGGACAGCGGTTGCCGCACGAGCGAACGGCTCGCGCCCATCTCTAGACGCCTGGATGCCCCGGGGCATCGATGCACGGCGCACACTTCGCGATCGCCCCCGCAGACGCCGGGGCGCGACGTCCGGACCCCACGTGCGACGCCCGAACCCCACGTGCGACGCCCGAACCCCACACCACCTCTTACGAGCGGCGATGAGAGGGCCGGCAATGGCTAAAGCTCGAAGGAGTCCCTGTCGAGGGGAGATATCAAGACGAGCGCACGGCTATTGTGATGATAAACACAAACCTATTCCGCCGCCGGCGAGCGCCCAGGGGGCAGCTCGGGCGCAGCCATGCCGAGGACAGAGGGTCAACCACGAGCGTGGGCATCACCAGCAGGATACGCCGGTGGGCTTACGCCAGGGCGATCGGGCGCCACTGTGGACGCCCCACGGGGCTCGCGGCGCAGGACGGCGTCTCGCTGATCGAAGTGATGGTGAGCGCGCTGATGGTCGGGTTCATCGTGATCGCGACCTTCACCGGCTTCAACGCCGTCAACCACACGACCGCCGACGAGCGCACGCACGACCAGGCGGCCGAGCTGGCCGCACAGTCCCTGGAGGAGATGCGCAGCGACTCCGCGGCCACGCTCGACACGATCGAGAAGGTCGCCGGGGTTGGCCCCGAACACACCTACACGCAGACGATCGGCGGCCAGAAGTACACGATCGGCCAGAGCGACGAATGGATCCCCGACAACAACCCGAACGCGAACTGCAGCGCCTCCAGCAAAGAACACTCCAGCCAGGCCGGCAACTACCTGCGGATCGCCACGTCGGTCGATTGGCATCAGCTCGAAGTCGAGAAACGGCCGCCGCTGAGGCAGTACAGCATCATCACCCCACCCGACGGCTCGGGCTTGGAAGTCGACGTCGTCAACGGCCGCACCCCCGAGCAGCCGGTCGCCGGCGTGACCGTGGTCGCCGGCGAAGCCGAAGCGACTACCGGCGAAGCCGGCTGCGCGATCCTCGGTGGGATCCCAGCGACCAAGATCACCGTGGAAGCCTTCAAGGTCGGTGACGTCACCGAAGCGGGCGCGGTCAAGAACATCTCGCCCGAACTGGCCATCGCCCCGAACGTCACCACGCACAAGGAAGTAGTGCTCAACACCGGCTCGTACATCACCGCCAAATTCACCCATGAAGGCAAAAAAGCGACGGGTGACACAATCGTCGCGTACAACCCCAAAATGAATCTCGCACCCGACTTCGAGGTGGGGAGCACACGCTTCGGCGCCTTCGCCAAAGAAACAGGCGAATACGAAGCGCGCACCGGCGAGTCTCCGACCGCCGAAGACCTCGAACCGTACCGAGAAAAGGCCACGACCCCGATCAGCCCGGAATACTACCCCACCGGCGATCTATTCCCCTTCGAAAAAGGCCCGTGGGAGGCATATGCGGGGGACTGTCCCGCGAACAACCCAGCCGAAATCGATCCAAGCCAAATCAGCGAAAGCTCGATTTCGGTCGCCCTCGAACCTGGCGAAGACCCAACAATCAATGTTCCGACCTCGGAAGTAAATCTCACCGCCTACAAAGGCGCGAAAGGCGCCAAACCCGAACTCCTCGAAACCACACCTCGCCCCGTCAAGATCACGAACACCGAATGCCAGAAGATAAAAGAAAAAGAAGAAGAAAAAAATAAAACAACGTATCTCCCGAACAATGCTTCCAAATACAGCGTGATTCACACCCAGAACACGACAGCGACGGGTACCCTGGAAGCCCCTTACCAGCCATTTGGCAAATCGTTCAAGCTGTGCCTGTGGGATGAAAAAGAACACAAGACCTACACGACCACTTACGCGGACGAAAAAATCCTGGGGACAAAAATCTTCCTCTACCTGGGGGAATCCGAAGGAACCTACGCCGATGGCAACGGCCACAACGTGGAAGTCAAGAAAAACCAATTCAGCAACACATGTTGAGCAAACGCCCTCATCTAGGTGGCCCCGCCACCCACGAGCAGCGACCCACCCTCTCCGACGAGGGCGGCTTCAGCCTGATCGAACTGCTCGTCGCGATGATCTCCGGCATCGTGGTCATGCTGGCGCTGGTCGCGGTCCTCCTCTTCTCCACCCGCCAGGAGACGCACCTGACCAACGTTGCGCAGGCCACGCAGCTGGGCCGGATCGCGATGACCAAGATCGTCGACGAACTGCATTCGGCCTGCCTTGCCCCAGGTTTCGCTCCGATCCAAGAAAACAGTAGCCCGAGCGAATTGAGATTCGTCAACTCCTATAGCGAAGAAGCGGTGATCGCAAAAGCCAAGGTCAACGAACACAGGATCGTGTGGAACGAAAAAGCCGAAACCCTTACCGACTACACCTATCCCGCAATCAAAGAAGAAACCTGGCCAAACTTCGAATACTCATCGACGGCGAGTCCCGTCGGTGGCGTGCTGATCGCCAGCCATGTTACACAACTGGAATCTGAAGGAAAAAAGCTGCCGATCTTCCAGTACTACAGCTACGACCTCGAATCCAACGAAAGCGCCAGTTCGGGACTCAACTCGCTCAACACCACTCCGATCATCTCAGGCACCGAAAAACTAACCGAAAAAACCGCGGCGACCGCTGCCTCCGTGCTGCTCAGCTTCAACACCGGCTCCAGCGCGACCACGACCAGCCTGACCAACACCCTTGGGAAAAACCTCGCCAAAGACGTTGGCGACGGCCAGCAGAGCCAGGTAACACTCTCGTTCTCCGTTCCCGTGTCCGAAGCAGAAAGCGTCGATACGCCATGCCAGTAAAAATTTCTAACAAGCTACGGCCGGGCGGAGTCCGTGCCCGGCTCGCCTCCGAGAGCGGCTTCACGCTGATGGTCGCGCTCGGCGTGCTGCTCGTGACCTCGCTGCTGCTGGGGGCCGCCTTCGAGGCCGCCCGCGGCGATATCCAGCTCTCCCACAGGAACACCATCCAGAAGGAGGCCTACTACGCGGCGCTCGCCGGCATCCAGGAGTACGAGTACCATCTACAGGCCAACCCCGACTACTGGGAGACCTGCACCGCGCCCGCCAATACCGTGCCCAAGCAGGAAGAATTGACCGAGCACTACGAAATCAAGCTGCTCGTCGCCAGCACAGCCCCAGAAGGCACCAAAGAATGCAGCACGACAAGCCCGTTTGCTTCGATGATCCAGTCCTCGGGCGTCGAGGCGAATACATTCCGCATCGAGTCGATCGGCACCGCCGGCAACAAAGCAGTCTCCTCGAGCTACGCCACCCGCACGATCGTCGCCACCTTCCACGTCGTCGGCTTCCTCAACTTCATCTACTTCACCCAGTACGAAGACGGCGATCCCGCCCTCTACGGTGGGCCGAAAGAATGCGAAAACTACTACCCCAAGCGTGTGTCGCTCGGCATCAACGGCAAATGCACGACGATCGAGTTCGCCGACGGCGACACCGTCGAAGGCCCGATGCACACCGACGACGCGACCGACATCTGCGCCCCGGCATACTTCGGGCGCAAAGGCCACAACCCGACTGACACGGTCCAGATCAACAACGGGGTCTACTCCACCTGCGGCAATCCAAATGGGACGTTCTACACGGCCACCGGGAAATACGAAAAAGGCGAAGAACTGCTCACCCCCGAAGGCGATACGACGCTCGGGACCTATGTCAAAGAAGGCGGCGACGAATTCACCGGCTCCACGCACATCGTGCTCAAGGGCACGACGATGGAAGTGACCAACAACAAAAATGAAACCAAAACGTACGAATGGCCGACCAACGGCCTTGTGTACGTCCGCGCGAGCGAAAACAAAGCTACACCTTGCACGTACGCCTTCAACGACTCCACGAGCGAAACCGACAACGCCACCGAGGTCTCCAAGGAAACGTACTGCGGCAACGTGTACGTCAGCGGCACCTACAGCAAACCGATCACGATCGCGGCCGAAGAAGACCTGATCATCAATGGCAACATCTCCCCGACCAGCGTCAAAACCATGGGCGAAGAACCAACCGGAACCAACACGCTCGGCCTGATCGCGGGCCACTATGTGCGCGTCTACCACCCCGTCACCAACACCAACTGCGAAAAAGCCGAAAACGGCAAAGGATCGTTGGAAAACCCGTGGATCTACGGGGCGATCCTCTCGACCAACCACTCGTTCGCCGTGGACAACTTCGAATGCGGCAAGCAGCTCGGCAACCTCAACGTCTACGGAGCGATCGCCCAGCGCTTCCGCGGGATCGTGGGTCTCGTCGGCGAAAGCGGCTACATCAAGAACTACAAATACGACGAGCGACTCGCGGTGGACGAGCCCCCCTACTTCCTCAACCCGATCAACGCCGGCTGGAAGGTCGCGCGCGAGACGGCGCCGAACCCGGGGTAGGACGAGGCCGGCGACAGGCCCTAGAGACAGGCACGGCACCTCGAAGAGCGTAGACGGACGCGCACCCACCCACCGTGGGCGAGGGAGAGACCCCCACAAGCTCGCGGTGCCATGCCGCGGGCCGGCCTAACGGAACCCTGACGGCAGCCGGCTAACGGACGGCAGCCGGCTAACGGATCCTGACGGCGACCGTCGCCCCAACCCCCCGCAGCAACACCCCGGGCGGGATGTCCAGTGACCTGGCGAGGCGCAGGAGCGTGCGCAGGTTGGGATTGCGCTTGCCGCGCTCGAACACGCTGATCGCCGCGCGGTCGACGTGGGCGTTGTTGGCGAGCGCTTCCTGGGAGATAGCCACGCGTTCGCGCGCCCAGCGCAGGTTGACGCCGAAGCGGGCGGCGGGCGTGAGCTCCTCCTCCCCGCAGCGGGGGCCGCGTACGGCGGACTCGGGACCGATGCCGTTCAGCAGCGCGGCGGGCTTGACACCGACGGCATCGGCGACGCGCACGATCGTCGAGAGGTCGGGTGCCCGCTCGGCGCGCTCGAGGAAGCTGACGGCGGCTCGGTCGAGATTGGCTCTCAAGCTCAGATCGATCTGCGAGAGGCCCGCCTGCTTGCGGGCCTCTCGCATGTTCTGGCCAAATCTCTCCAATTGTTCGTCAAGATCGCGGTCTCCGGTACTTCGCATGCGCCCATACTCTTGAGTCGCGCACACAAAGACCACAGCGCAAACACGAGAAACGCGAAGCGCGCCGACGGTCAGTGGGGGCAGCGCTCCAGCGGTCAATGGGATCGGCGCGCCGGCGGGTCAGGGGAGGCAGAAGGAAACAACCCCGGGATCGGCGGACCCGGCGCAGAGGTGCGGCGGGTGGGATTCGAACCCACACGCCCTTGCGGACAAGGCCTTTTGAGGGCCCCGCGTCTACCGTTCCGCCACCGCCGCACGCCGGATCTCAATATAGGCGCTCACGGCTCCGCGGGCCACAAAGGCCCCCACGCACGGGTTTGAGCGGGGCTCTATATGGGCTCGCGGTGGTGAGCTCTCGGTGCGAGGCTATTGGTCCTGGCGATGCGTTATTCGGTGCCGATGCGACCCGGGATCGGTGGATCCAGGCTCAGGCAGGATACGGAGCGGCGTCCCCGTAGCCACCCGTTTGGGCGCCCGGATCGCGCTGCTCTAGCTCCACGTTCCAGCCCTGCGAGAAGCCGCGCATCGCGAAGATCACGAGCAGGATCTGCACGGGGATCACCAGCAGCGTCAGCACGCCGAGCAGGTTGGATTCGAGCGCGGGCTGAGCGAAGGCGGAGGAGTCGCGCTCGAACCAGCTGGGAGCGGCGACCAGCGCAAAGGTACCCAGCAGCACCGCCAGCACCGAGACGACGGGCAGCACGCCGCGGTTCCAGCGCCCCGCGTAAAACGCCAACAGCAGGTAGCAGATCACGAACAGGCACTGCGCGATCACCGGCCCGATGCCCTCCAGCGCTTCGAAGCCCCCGATCGTGATCAGCAGCAGGAGCGCGGCGGTGGCGAGCATCAACACGATCACCGTGGCGCGCGTCGCCTGCACGACCGGCTTGTCGCGGTTGGGATGGGTGATGCGGATGCCGGCGGCGCGACGGGTGGCTGGAGTGGACATCGTCAAGGATGACCATACAATCTTCGGCGGTCCCCGTAAAGCACGACCCCTCGTGGGAGCGCCGCGCGGGCGTGGTGGAACTGGTAGACACGCCGGCCTTAGGAGCCGGTGGGCGCAAGCCCTTGGGGGTTCGAGTCCCTCCGCCCGCACCAAATGTTCGCTAATCGAACCAACGCGGAAAGGGTCCCGACCCCTGGGGGCGGGACCTTCTGCGTTTTCGGGGCAGCGCTGGCGGCGTCCTGCCAGGGTTCCGGCGCTGCTGGGCAGGGCGCGAATGGCGTCGTATAGGGTGCGCAGCACGGCGAACGGCTCGGCCAGCTCGGCGTTGGTTATGGTTTCGTCGCAGACGTAGAGCGACTTGAAGATGGCCTGGTTGATGAGGCGGCGGATGCTGTCCTCGGCGCGGCGGTAGATCTGGTGCAGGTCGTCGCTGAGGATCTCCAGCGCCAGGTCGAGGGTCGCGGCGATGTCCTCGTGGCGGACGCTCAGGCGGGCGATCAGCGTCTCGGCGTCTTTGCGGCGCTCACGGATGCGGGCCTGCTCGTCGTCGAACAGGTCGCCGCTGATGCGGTCCTCGTAGTGCATGTGCAGGAGCTTGCGTTCCTGCTCTTTGACTTCCTCTAGGACGGCTTGGCAGCGCTCGATCTCGTGTTGGGCGGTGGCGACCTTCTCGCCGAGGTCTTTGGTAATCGCCTGGCGGACCTGCTCGCGTTCTTCGGCGCTGAGCTGGACGGTGGCGTAGTGCGCGTCGATCTCGGCTTCGACGATGTCGACGGGCTGGTAGCTCTGCGGGCACTGCCCGCGCTGGTTCTTGGGGCAGACGAAGTACTCGTAGATGCCGCCGTTGCCGTTGTTGCGGGAGTAGACGAGCTGGCTGGCGCAGGTGCCGCAGCGGATCGTGCCCTTGAGGTAGTGCTGGTGCTTGCGGTCGCGCTCCCCGGAGTGGCGGTGCGCGACGAGCACGGCCTGGACCTTGTCCAATAGCTCCTGGCTGATCAGCTGCTCATGCCGGCCCTCGTAGACGTGGCCTTGGTGGGTGACGTAGCCGGCGTAGTAGGGGTTGGTCAGCAGCCGGTGGACGCGCGAGAGCGTCAGCGGACGTGGACCATGCCGACGGGTCGCCCGCGTGGTCAGACCACGCGCCTCAAGCAAGACCATGATGTCCGAGAGGCTGTAGAGGCCGGTGGCATAGGTCTCGAACGCCCATCGGACGATCGGGGCACGCTCCCGGTCGATGATGATCGTGCGGACCTCACCGCCATGCGGCAACGGCTCACGGACGTTCAGGTAGCCGATCGGCGCGAGGCCGGTGGTGCCGCCGACCTCGACCTTGCGCTTGATGCCGCGCTTGACCTCCTCAGAAATCTCGATCCGCCGGGCAGCCGCCGCAGCCGCCATCACGCCCTCAAGCAGGATGCCGTGCGAGGTCTCCTCCCCGATCGGCTCCTTGACCGAGACGAGCTTCGCCCCGGCCTTCGTGACCAGGCCACGGGCGACCCAATGATCCTCCTGGTTGCGCGCCCACCGCGAAACGCTCCAAACGATCACCAGATCGACGTCGCGCTGCTCAGCAATCTCATCGATCATCCGCCGGAACGCCGCACGCTTGAGCAGCGAACCACCCGAGACACCCGGCTCGACGTACTCGCGCACCACGACCGCGCCATGCCGCTCAGCAAAGCGCTTGCACGCCTCGCGCTGCGCTGGAATCGACAGACCCTCGGGGTCATAGTCGGTGTTGACCTGCCCGGCCGAGGATACCCGCAGGTAGATCACCGCGCGCTTGACACCAGACTCCGGCACGGGGTCGGGCCGATTGGTGAGAGTGAGGCTCATCGCAGGCTCCTCAGCAACTCATCGGCCGTGACTTGGGTATCACCATTATCGACAGCGACGAGAGCGACACCGGCTCGCTGTAGTCGCTGCCGAATAGCCCGGTGATCGGCGGCGTTGCGCGCCAGGCGAGTCCGGTCCCGGACGATGACGTACCTGACCGGCCGTTCTGCGACTCGTCTCAGTAGACCGAGCAGGCCGACTCGGTTCATGCGGTTGCCGGACGCGCCAGTATCCACAAACTCACCCTCGACCACGGCAGCGAGCCTCTCTGCCTGTCGCGTGCAGACTGCTCGCTGCTCGGTGATGCCGTCGCGCTGATCCTCCTGGTCAGCGGATGCGACTCGTAGATACAGCACTGCTCCCTGATCATCCTTGTTGCGCTTGTTCATGGGTTGTTACCTCCTTTTCGTTTCGTTACCCATTTGCGATCAATACCCTCTCCCCTAGTCGCTGCCTTGATGTTCTTGGTGTGCGGCTGCCACTGGCAATACGAGCGGCCACGGCGTCGTGGCCTACGTTTCAAGAGCCCGAGGGCGTGCAGGCGATGTGCGACCGCCTCGGCGGGCACTTGGTAGCGCTCGGCCAGAGCACTGACGCTACGGTGTCCCGCCTGCCAGTCGGCACGCAGCCACGGCGCGGGCATCAACACGCTCAGGGCAAAGTCGGTGCAGAGCCCTTCGCCGCTGGTTTGGCTACCGAGTTGGCGCAGCTTGGTGGTGTGGCCACCGTCGATGATGTGTTTCAGTTCGTGCATGAGTGTCACGCGCCGCTCGGTGAGCGGCAAGGTGCTGTCGATGAGGATGTCGCCGCCTCGACCGCTCGGTTTACTGGCGCCCAAGAGTCCCTTGACGGGCATCTGCGGTAGCGGGTAGACGTTCACACCGGCCAGCTCGCTGACGATTCGCTCAGGCACCGGCGGGGCGGTGATGCCTGCTTCGGTGAGTAGAAGCCTGGCCTGTTGCTCGGCGATCCAATGCGCTTCGCGGCGGGAGATCGACCACGCCGGGCTCAGGGCGCGCAAGCGCTTCACTAGCCGGGTCGCCTGTGGCCCGGTCGCGCCCACCCGTGCGCGATGCATTAGCCGGCGGTTCCTTCTGTGGCGTCTCGGCGGTCGCGGCGAATCTGATCGAACAGCTCCTCGATCTGCGTGATCTCCCGCGGGGTGAGTTGATACTTGGCGCGGAAGTAGGTGCGGATCGTCGGCAGGTCGCGCGATATCCGGCCGCGGGTGATCCGGTCGATTCGCTCCGGTGCGATGTCCAGCGTCTCGGCTACCTTGGTCAGTTTGCTCGGCGCGGGCGCGATCATCTGTCCGCGTTCCAACCGGCCGAGCCAACCGTAGGACACGCCCGTCAACTCGTCCAGGGCGCGCAGCGACAGCCGTCTGGCGCGGCGAGCCTGCTTGAACAGTCGTCCGAGTTCCCGTGCCTGTACTCCTGTCATGTGTCATTCCTGTTTACTACCTCCATTGTATTACATAATGTGACGAATGTTAACTGTTTATCTTAATACGAGTGTGACGCCAACTAACCATTACCGTAATTATATATTCTGCCTTGCCGTGGTGGTAGGTGTCGGGTGGCCCAAATCGATCGGATTCGGGCCACCCTTGCCCATGTTGTCACTTTGCTGGTTAGGCGGGCTGCTCCAGGAGTGTGATCTTCTCGGTGATGCTGGCCTTGCGCTCGTCGGCGCTGGCCTGCATCGCCTCGTACTCGGCCTGTGCCTCTTTGGCTCGTTCCTTGGCGACCTCGATCTCGGCGTCGATGCTGTCGATCGCCCGCTTGAGCGTGGCGATCGCCGACTCGACGGCTGTCTCGCTGGTCGTCTCCCGCCGCCTGGTGCGGCGAGTCCCGCCGCCGTTGCCAGCGGGCGGAGTGCCGCCATTGTCCAGCACCCGCTTGTGCTGGTAGTAGGCGCCGCGCAGGCTGTCGACCGGCTGGCCGTACTCCTCGGCGAGCGTCTTGAAGGCGTCGGCCTTTTTCACCTCGCCCGAGGCCACCATCGCCTCGATCTTCTCGTGGATCTCCTGTGCCTTGGTCATCGCCAAGTACCTCCGGTGTTGGAATGTATGGGTTAGCGAGCGCGCACAAAGACGTTTCGGTCCTCATGCACGTCGTAGCACCATTCACCAGCCGGGGTGCCGCTGGCAGTGAAAACCGCTTTGCCGTGCTGCACCACCTTTGGTTTCGGTGTAAACCGACGATAGCTCGCGTCGTTACCCGAATCAAATCGAATTGCCTTTTATTTCGATCGCTTAACATTTGGGGTTTCTCCTTTTCTTCTCACCCTTTGGTTCGGGGTGAACCGTGCCAGGCTGGTCCGCTACCGTGGCCCAATGTGCGATCCGGGCGCAGGCGACCGGCACATACCGGCCGTCGCGTTCGATGCCGACGAACCGCCGGTCCTCCAGCAGCACGGCCGCGCCGGTGGAGCCGCTGCCGGTGAACGGGTCGAGTACCGTGCCGCCCGGCGGGCAGACCAGCCGCGTCAGCCAGCGCATCAGGGCCAGCGGTTTGACCGTCGGGTGGATGTTGCGCACCAGCCGCACCCCGCCCCCGCGCAGGTGGATCGGCACCTCGTGCAGTGCGAGCTCCTCGCAGCCGGTCTCGCGCTCCCGCTGGTTGGCCTTGCTGGCGAAGAACAGGCGACTGACCTCCCGGCCGGGGCGCGGCTCGGTATCGATCAGCGCCGCCGGACAGTCGGGCTGGCAGCGCCCGCGCCGACACCCCGGGCCGTGCGTGAGCGCGACGTTCGCTGGCCAGAACCCCCGGCCGCCCTCGCGGCGTGGCACCCGTGCCGCGTCGATCTGGAGCGCCCCGGTGCCGTAGCGCGCGAGGTTTGCGTCGAGCGTGCCCTCCAGTGGTTTGCGGGCCAGCAGCACCGGCTCATAAGCCGGTTTCAGGCAGACCGCCAGGCCACCAGGGCGAGCGCGGGATTTCGGGACGCCCTGCGCGTAGAGCCATAGCACCTGATCGCGCACCTCGAACCCGGCATCCTCCACCCCGGCTACCAGCCGGTGAACGGTGCGCGGCGCACCGAACGCCGCCAGCCACCCGCCCGGCTTGAGTACCCGCAGCGCCTGCGCCGCCCACCCGGTCGTCCAGCGCTGAAACTTCGCCGCGTCGGTCAGCTCGCCGCCGTCCCATGCCTCGCCGCCGAACCCGATGCCATACGGCGGGTCAGTGATGACCGCCTCGACCGAGTTCGCGGGCAGTTCGGGCAGGAGCGCCAGGCAGTCGGCGTGCAGCACCAGCCAGCGCGCTGGGTCGCCATACATCACCGGCCGCCCGTCCGTGGCGCCGCTCACGCTGCGCCTCCCGCCGCCGTGGCCTCCGGTGCCAGGCCGCAGAGCACCATGAGTACCCGTTCGTTGGTCGCCACCGTGAACAGCCGCCGCGCCTGCGCGGGCAGCCCGCGCTGGATGTCCGTGAGCAGCGCCACCCGCCGCGCGTTGGGCACGATCCACAACACCGAGGGGAAGACCCCGGTCTTGGCCTGCTCCACACCGGAGCGGAAGTACGCGCTGTAGGCGTGGTGCTGGCGGGTCAGCTGACCCCGGCGCTCCGTGCCCATGTCCACCTCGACCAGGAAGGAGTCCTCGTACTCGCCGATGCCGAGCCGCACGTAGGCGTCGGGCTTGAGAACCCCGGCCGCAGCCACCGAGGCCGGTATACCGCCGCCAGCAGTCCGGCTCCGAATCGAAGGCCAAAAGCTCCACCCGCCCGGCGCGCTCCGCTTCGCGCAGCCGCACGTACAACTCGCTGACCGCCAGCGTGTGCGCCGTCCACGCCACACCCGGCTCGTGCGCGCCGCGCGAACGCGGCAGACCCTCACCAGCCCAATACGCCACCATCCGCACGCCCGCCGGGCCGAGCGCATACACCCATGCCGAGGAACCACCACCAGCCCCGCCACGGCGGCGCTCCAAACGGTCGAGCACCCGCTGCTCCACCAGCCGCGCCAGCACCCGGCGGGCACGACGAGTATGGGTAGAAGAACGAGAAAAAGAATCAAAAAATAAATCAGAGAGCTGCCGACCACTGACCAAGGTGAGACGAGCGACCGTCTCCACGATCTCCCTCTCAAGGAGGGGCATCCCATCAGCCAACGCCACCAGCCGGGGAACACTGACCCGGCTCACAACCAACCTCCCGTCACAGACCACAACACACACAACTGGAGGGCAAGAGCCCCTGGCGTTATTTGCCGAAAAGCCAGATGCCACAAGGGCAAACGACGCTCGTGACTCGGGGCGAGCGGCGAAGCGACCGGCGGGGCGAGCGGCACATTTTGCAGGAGTAGCCCGCACCTCATGGAGCCTGCCTCCGACGGCGGCGCAGCGGCGTCTCATCACCCTCGATACCGGCCGCGGGCTGGTCGCTCAGGCCGTGTCGCTCCAGCAGCTCCCTGTCGATATCTTCGGGGTCGCTGCCGTAGCGGGCTGCTGACTCCCGGCGCACCACGTCGGGGTCGCTGATCGGCTCCGGCGGTGCCACGGTGCGGCCGGTCACTGGCGGGCTGACATCACCCGGGCCGAGCCCGATCCGCGCCGCGATCTCAAACCGCCCGAGCGCTTGCAGCTCCTCCGGGGTCACGCCCGGCAGCTCCCGCGCGAGCAGTTTTGCGTCGTCGGCGTTCTGGCGAAAGGCGATGAGCGTGGCTGCGTTGGTGAGCGCAGAGCGAGCCAGGTCAGCGGGTAGCTGTGTGATCGACTGCGCGGAGAGCGTCAGGCCGACGCCGAGGCCGCGGGCCAGCTCGAACAGCGCGTCCAGCGGCATCGGGATGTCGGTGAACACCTTGGGCTCATCGACATAGACGTTGAACGGCCGACGCTTGGCGGCCGGTACCTGAGCGCGGCCCTGCACGGCCTGGAAGAGTTCATGGATCACCAGCGCGGCGAGCAATCTCGAGGCCGGCGAGCCGATCGCCCCCGGCGATAGCGAGACGATCACCACCTGACCGCGGCGCAGCACTTCGCGCATGTCCCACTTCGGCTCAGGCTGCGCCAGCACCGAACGCACCACCCGCCGGCCGATCAGCTCGTTGACTTTCGTCAGCGGCGATCCGAGCTGCTGCGCGCGACCCTCCGGGCTCAGCGCCTCAAACTCGGCCCACACCGCCTTCAGCAGCGGATCGCGCAAGCGCCCCGCGAGGCGACGACGATAAGCGTCCGAGGCGAACAGGAACGGCAGATCGGCGAGCGTCGCCTTGCCGTCATAGGCCAGTGTCACGAGCGCCGCCCGCAGCCACTTATCCGACCGGACTCCCCATGAGTCGATGAAGATCGAGCGGAACATGCCGAGCACCAGATCACCCGACAGCTCCGGGTCACCACCACCGAATACCCGCAACCCCGGCACCGGACCCGGACGAGCAGGATCGAGCACGATCACCTCACCTTGGCGACGCTCGGGCACCAGCCGCAGAATCTCCGCCGCCAGATCACCCTTCCCATCGAGGACCAGGCAACCGCGACCGGCCGCCAGATCCTGAGCGACAGCGCCGGCGAGCAGCGCGGACTTCCCGACGCCGCTCGGCCCCGCAGTGACCATGTGGCTGAGCGTGCCGAGCAGCGGCTGAGCCAGCGCCCGCCGCTCCATACCTGGCCACGTCGAGTACGCCAACACCCGGGCGCCCTGACGCGGAATCTGTGATGAGGGCATCAACTGAGGAGCCACGCCGAGTACCAGGCCCGGCACCCGCGGCGCATCGATCGGCCACCCAACCATCCCCACCAGTTCCGCCGACGAAAGCCGATTACCACCACCGGGCGGCACGCGCTCCACGAACCGCTGCACACCCCGCGAACGGCAATACCGAACCACGGGCAGACCTCGCAGCCCTGTCCGAGCGCGCAGTACCGCCGCCACCCGCGTCACGAGATTGACGCCCCGTCCCTCGCCGCCAGCAGTGACCGCCACCACCACACGGGCATGGAGCACGGGACCGCTGTACTTGGAGCGCAGCGCGTGCAAATGTGCCGGGTCGATCGACTGCCCCGGCCACAACCACGCCAGCGGCCCCTGACTACGAGCCTGCGACCCCGACTGACGCTCTGACAGATACGGGCCGCGCGCCGGTTTGAGCGTCCAGCGCACCATCACCTGCTCACCACCACGCAGACCAGACAACGCCCCAAGCAGCGCCGCCGCCGTCTCACCACTGCGATCACTGCGTAGCAGCGGATGACGACCACCCCAGCGCACCCGCGCCGCCGCCCGCCACACGCGCGGCTCACCCGGTTCCACCGGCTCCAGCCGCGCTCCCGGCAGCAGACCCCGCAGATGCGAGCGCAGTATCCCGATCGTCCCCGGCTCAGCGTGCAGGTAATGGCGGATACCATCGGCGTCACCGACCAACTCCAACACCACCTGCGAGCGAGTCGGCAAACCCGAGATACAACCCAACACTCCCCACACCGCATTCTCGCTGACATCCACGCCGAAGCGCAACTCGACCGACTCCACGAGGGGAACCCGCCATCCGCGATCGATCAGCAGCGCCGCGAGCCCCCCGCCGAGCGCCAGCACCAAGCCGCCCAGGACCGCTGCCGCCATCACGCGGCCTCCTGTGTATCGGGGCGTTTACCTCCGCCCACATCATCGACCGGGTTATTCACCCCATCACTTGTTGGCGGGGCAGGCTGTGAGCGCTTGGTGCGATCCTCGGCTTTGCCACGAGCAAGCAGCCAGATAGCAACCTCCATCTTGGTCCCATCGAGCTTACTCAACCGATCCTCACGGATCACAATTTTGTGTGGCTTACGCCGTCCCATCGCTCACCTCCCTTCACTACTACAATTTGTGACGCGACGTCACAGACCATCCTGCAACACAATGTGACAAAAGTCAACAACATTTTTTATTTACGATCATCCCACCGGATAAGAGCGAGTTCTCATAACGGCCTTTACAACCGCGTGTACCACCCAAATATTTACAAGCTCGCTCACCATCGCCGCGTGTGAAAAAAGACCAGTCGCACAATGACGACGACCGTGGCAAGGATCACCAACGGCACCAGGACATGCGGCAGGATGGAGGCCAGCAGCTCCAAACAAACGACACTGACCACCAGGCCGAGGATCAGGCGTTCGGTGGGACGACGGTTGTTGTTCACGAAGGCTCGCTTTCGACGGTACGCGGCAGAACCACCGTCTGACCAAGACGGGACTCGCTAAGCGCCAGCGCGCAGGGCAAACCAAACGCGATCAGGACCGATGGCGCTCCGGCACTCCCCCCGCGCGACCCATCGCCGCCGATAAACGACAGGCGCCCGGCAATAAAGCACATCGCCGTAGCCCGCCGCACAATCTCCTGATACCAACGCGTGTCCGTCCGGGCAAAGACCAGCGCCAGACCATCCCCATGTCGGGCCAGACGATCGAGCCACTCAGCCGTGCCGCGCCCGTAGGGTGGATTCAGCCAGACCCGACCAGCCCACGGCTGCGCCAGCCCGTTCTCACGTCGGCTCAGGGAGCGCTCGGCGGGCACCCACGGCACACCACCAGCTGGAGCAGCCGGGTCGAGGTCAAACGAGATAGCCAACGCCTCAAAGACCTCGGGCGGCGTGTACCACTCGACGGACTGCCCGCGTGAGCGCTCGTGGCAAAAGCCAGCCGCGATGTGTTGCCTTCGACTCATGCAACCGATCAGCTTCCAGAGCCACCGGAGCGCCGGACAACGCCGCTCGCATAGCGGGCCGAGACACCCTTGAGGGCGTCCTTGAACAGCGTGTGCGCGACTTCGTCCTTGACGAGATCGATGATGCGGCTCGTCTCCTCGTGCTTGAGGGCACTCTCAGCCAGGCAGTCCAAACGCTCGGCGTGCAGCAGACGCTCGATCTGCTCTTCCGTGGAGCGGACTTTGGCTCGGGCGACGGCCTCAGCCTCGGCGAGAATAGCTCGATCTTCGATCTTGGCCAGCCGGACGACTGTCCCCATGCGGCCACGGCTGATCTGCCGGCCGACAACATACGTCTGGAACGGCGTCAGGTCGGTGGCGACACGACCTATCAGGCCGCTCATGGTGAGGCCGCGTGATTGGGGAGGCTCAAGGGACGAAGGGATGGAACCGGGCTCTATGTCGGACATGGCTTCCTTTCGGTCAAGTCGCGCAGAATCGCTCTGCGCCTAGCCGCAGCGTCGCCTACCACGCCCCAAGATTTGGGGGGCATTTGGGGGGCAAACTCCGAGAACCGCCGATTTCCCCGTCATATCGAGCCCTTTGCCGCTCACCATGTCCGGTTTCCCGCACCTCGGTTTGGGACAATCCCTCCTGCCATGCTGCCCCCGCCGCTGCCATCGGTCGCGAGCCTTGCCGCCGATATCCGCAAGGTTATGTCCAAAGGCGTTGGACGGCCGCTCCGCGCCGGAGCGACGACGCAAGACCTCGAACGAGTGGCTAAGGAGATCGTCGCTGACCCCTCGCTGCTGTCGATCGGCCTGTGCGCAGCGGCCATCGAAACGGCGATCTTTCGTTTGGGTCGTATCCAATACGAGGAAGCCATCCGCGCAGCGTTTGGCATCTCCGAGGACGCCAAGCCCCTGACCAAGCTGCAAGACCGCGCAAAGCTCGCGGCCAAAAAGATGCCTCAAGACGCGTTTCAGGAGTCGGAACTCCAACGCATGTGCGACAAGCTCGCAGAACTGATGTTGGAAATCGCGGCCGAGCGTCGCGCGGCAAGCGCCCCGCCGCCCCCGGTGCCTGAGCCGGTTCCTCGCCGCGCTCTATGGCAACGGTGGTCAGTTGCAGCACTCGGCCTCGGTGTCTTGCTGGCCGGTTTCGGCGTGCTGCTCGCTGACGGTGGCAGCTCTAGCGGTACGTCCACCGATCCGTCGCTGGCGCAGCTCAGCCACGAGGCGGGACAGCAGCTCACTGGCCGCCGCGCGCCAGCACCGGACAAGCAGATGACCGGCGCGCTCGGATTTGGCGACCCGACGCCAAACGGACGACCAACCTTCCGAGACGGCAAGCACGGCTTCACAGCACCGGGCACCCCGACCTTTGACGCGCTCGTCAACGCCAACGGGCACGTCGGCGACGAGCGGCGCTTTGTCCGGGTCGAGACTTCGCTAGCAACGGATGCCCAGCAGCTATGGCAGCTTCCAGATAAACAAGTCGTCCAGGCTCGCCCACACGAAATTGTGTGGGTGCTCGTCTACATCGACAACAACGCCACTCCGACGCCGGACTGCGCGCTGAACGGCCCGCATGTCGCGACGCATACGCGGCTCAGGGTGGCCGTCTGGAACTCGACCGACGATCACCTGCACGTTATCCGAGCGTGGCTGTCGGCCAACAACACACAGCCAGCATGGATTACCGACGCCGTCGCGGTGCTCACGTCTAACGCAACCACGCTTGAGCCGGACAGCTCGATCAGCAGAGAGCTTTCCAAACTGTCTCCGCAGTTTCACAGCGAACCGACCATCAATGTCGAATCGCTCCTGGTTTATCCCGGCTTGCTCGTTGGCGGTAACGGCCTAGTGGGCAGCTGCTGGAACAACCGTTACTACTTGGCGCTCGGCTTTCGTCAGACGTAGAAGGTATTGCACTATGAGTGAAAGTATGACATAATGCTGACATAATTAGGAGTATGTTTTATGTCAGACGGCGAAACGATGGCACCCGAACTGCGTAGCATCTGGCCCTTTGGGAGCCACGGTCTGACAGTCGAGTTTGGCGCTGACAGCCTCCTTCGTCAGCTGTCGCTCGGGCGACGGCGGGATCAGGAAGGCTGGCAGAAAACCGACACCAGGGCGTTTGGCGGATGGGCAGCCCTCGAACTGTATGTTGAGGGTATGGTTACTCCGCCATCGCTCGACACTGAACGACGGCGGGACTTCCAGCAGTCGTGGCAGAGCTTCCACGCCGCCCTGCCGTTCGATGAAGCGGAAGGCAATTGGCTGTGGAGGAATTACATGCGTCGCTCACCTTGGGAGGCTGATTCGTACGCCGAAATGTTGGCTCTTATAGCTGACGATGATAGCGAAGCTGAGATTGTGTCGGCCGGTATCCGGCGAGTAGTCAAGGCGCGGGAACTGGCGAGCCGTTGGGTGCCCTGGCGCTCAGGCACTGGAGACTATGAGGGTCAGGAGAGCGTGGCACTCGCCCGCGACGCGCTGGCTTCGATTGTGCTCCTGATGCACCCCAGCGTGGAACTGCCGAAAGCGTATTTGCGGCGTAGCACTAGCCACCTTCCCGCGCAGCGTGTGATTCGCTAGATAGCCGATCGGCACTGACGCCAGTCGCACACGAAACTACCCACCCACCGCCTTGCAGGCAACCGTCGTCGGTTCACTCCCAAACCCTTCCACTTCCACGCTGAACGGTAGCCGAGCATAGAGCATCAACACATCTTCGTTTTCACAGCTCCCGGCATGAGGCCCACTGCTGGTAACAGTCGGTCGGCTGGTGCCGATCGTAATCCCCGAAGCATTGAACTTCCAGGCTTCCGCGACCGCCGGATTGACGTGGGGACTGGCATTGCTCAAAACCTGGGCCAAGACCCAGAACGGAAAAGTCTTGGTTTCCCCCGGCTGAAAGGTCACATTGATGTCGGATTCTTCCCCCGTGCTATCGCACTTCCACTGACCTTCATCGTCAAAGGCGACGATGCCGTGCCACGGAGCGTCCTTGCTGGTGGTGGCGACCACTTCGCCCGGCACCAGCTCCATGTCCTGAGCCAGTGAGCCGTGCGTGTAGCTGACCACCACCTGCCCACGGGCATAGGCCGTCTGAACCGTCGTCTCGGCGCTGGCTGCCTTGCAGGCTTCGAGCACTGGCGTCGGTGGCGGGACGTAGATCAAATGTCCCAAGCTGTACTTCGAGCTGACGCCCGTGCCTTCGCTGTTGGACTGGCTGATGGTGCCGACGTAGCTCAGTGGGCCGCCTGGTTCAGCCGGGGCCGCAGCAGTGCTACTTGTCGCCTTAGACGCGGCCAGCACCGACGACAAGCTGGTGGTAGCCGCCTGTCCGGCCTGTTCGGCCCGGTGGCAGCGACCACCGACATAGCCGTAGGCATAAGCCCCTGCCTGGCTGCCGTGTGCGAATGCGGCAGGCACTGCAATCACCGACTGGACGGTCGTGGCGTATTGCTGACGCTGCGCCACGCTTGCTCTGGCCCATGCCTGACAGGTCGATGAGCCGATGAGCGGCTCGGCGACAGACGAGGATTTGGTCGCACTGGAGCAGCCACTGGCCAGCAGTGCCACCAATACCAGCGCGCAGCCGCCCACGAGTCTGTTGGTCAACCGGGGCCGCCTCATGCGAAGTCGATATCGACTTTCCGCGCACCCATCGAGCGGGTGAAGACCTGGGCTTCGCTGTCCCCGAGCTTGACGCCGGCGATGCTCTGGCCAATGACGATGTTGGCCTCGGCGATCGGTGCGACAGCCATGATCGCGGCACTCATGAACAGGCCGAGCACGGCCACAACGCTGATGCTTCGTCTCATGTTCAGACTCCCGTGTTTGGAGGCGTCGTAGCCCCTTGTCCGCGCGGTACGCTACTTATAAGTCTGTAGACTGTCAAGTAGCAGACGGGGAGTGTTCCCCGTCATGGAGGGCGATCTACAACGAACGGTCGGCCGCAACCTGCGCGCCTATCGGGAAGGCAAGGGCCTCAGCCAAGAGGCGTTCGCCGACGAGCTCGGCGTCCACCGCACCTACATGGGCGGCATCGAGCGCGGCGAGCGCAACCTGACCCTCAAGAGCCTGGAGCGCATCGCCAACCAACTCGACGTCGACCCGCTCGCTCTGCTGCAGCCGCCCGAGGCCGAGTCAACGCCGCCGTCCGCCCAGGGCCACAGCTTGACGGCTCGCAGCAAGCAGCCCTAGCCTCGGGAAGACCCGTTCAACAAGGACGGCCCGGCACGGAGCGATGACCCGCGCCGAGCCCCAAACACGAGGAGAGTGTGCCTCCCATGCGCGATGAGCAGCGGACGCCCGACCAAGCCGCCGAGGAAGCCCGCGTGGACTGGCTCATCCTTGACCTCCTGCTGGAGGAGGGCACCCACCGCCCCTGGGCGACCGCCGAGATCACCCGCGAATACGGCCACGAGCTGAACGCCATCGACGCGATCGACCGCCTCCACGGCGCCGGACTCGCCCACAAGACCAGTGACGGCTTCGTGTTCGCCACCCGCGCCGCCGTCCGCTACCACGAACTCGCCGATCAGGCGCTATCGACACGCGAGTAGCCGACGCCGCTACTGCTCCGGCTGCCCGCCCTCGATCACCCACAAGCGGGGGAGCCGCAGCGGTGGCTCGCCCACGCCGCCGAGCGTCCGGCTGGCAACCTCAGCCACGCGGAACGCGTCGGACAGCATGGCGCGGGCGAACTCGCTGATCGCGTCATCGATGACCCGGCTCGCCCGTTCGTGCAGCCGGCCGAACAGCGCCAGCACGTCGGCGTCGCTCAATTGCACCTCGTAGCGCTTGCGGGAGCCCACCTTCTCCCACCCGATCTGATCGAGCAGTTGCGTCGCCTGCTCGAAGTTGCGGCGCAGCCACTGGGCGCGATTGATTTCATCGGCTGCCAGCACCAACGCCAAGTCCCCGGCCTCGGCCAAGTCGCTGACGACGAAGCCATACACCGCGTTGCGTTGCGCCCGATCCAACACGATTGCCATACCAGTGCCTCCAATCCGAGGGACAGAGCGGCCCAGCCCCCCGGAGGGGCCGGGGCCTGGGCCGCCCCCAAAGCAAACCGGGTCAGGCCGTGATATGGCAAGCTGTGGAGCAGGCTAATCATCGTGAGTCGTGTACTGGCGAGCCGATGGTGGTGTCACTGTCACAAATCCCTGTGCTAGCCACTGTTACTCGGGTGGCTCGCTCTCGTTCGCAGTATCCATGAGTGCGCTAGTTCACGCGCCGCGCTGACGGACATGAATCCTGCGACCACAAGCCGCATATTTACCGGAAAATCCGGCAAAACCCGGGGGGATTTTTGGCGTCCTGGCAGGCTGGTAGACCATTGCAGGTGAAAAGGGTAAACCAGTGACCCCGGCCGCATTGACGCGCGACCGGGGCCGTACACAGGAGGTACATGTCTCCCATGCCGGCCCATCATACGCCACAGAGCGACACTACTTCGAGCAGCGCGTCATCGTCCACCAGCTCCTGCGCGACGACCACACCGAGCGCTGGACACCCAAGCAACTACAACGCGCCCTCTCAGACATCGCACCCGAGACGATCGACGAAGCCGTCGCCGAGCTGGAGGCCGCTGGCGTGGCCTGGCGCCTGGACGACTACGTCGGCGCCTCACGCTGCGCCCGCCACCTGTTCTCACTCGACCTCATCACCATCTGAGAGGCCGCCATGCGTCTCTCCGAGATGGGCCTTGAGCCCACCACACTGGCCTGCCTGCACCGCGGCGGCATCAACACCACCTACTGGCTACTCGATCACACCTACCGCGAGCTGATCTGGCACTCCGAGATCACCCCCGAGGCGCTCTACGACATCCTCCGTGCGCTCCGCCGGCACGGCATGACGCTGAAACCGCACCACCAAGGGGAGCGAGCGGCCGGTGAACGAGCGCAACCTCGAGATCTTCCGCCTGCGCGTCGTCGAGGGCCGCAGACTCAAGGCAACCGGCGAGCAGGTCGGCATCGGCGTCGAGCGCGTCCGGCAGGTGCTCGCCACTTACTTCGGCCTCCGAGGCGCACCACCCGCCGTCAAAGCCAGACCCCACCGCATCGAGCACCAAAGCTCGCCCCCCGACTGCGATCAGCTCGGCCGCGCCATCCAACGGCTTCGCTCCGCCAAGGGCCTCACCGTCGATGACCTCGCCAGGCCGATCGACATCAGCGCCGAGCAGCTGGCCCGAATCGAGGACGGACTGCGCGATCCCACCTGGACGACGCTCTCCAAGCTCGCCGTCGCGCTCGACACCACGGCCGCGCTGCTGGCCTACGCCATCGAAGTCGAGCAACCCATAGGTAGCACCTGATGTCTGGTCGCCAGCTGATCCTCGTCATCGAGGCCGACGACGCCGTCAGCCGCCCGATCGTTGACCAGTTCGCCGCCGACGACCACCCGGCAAAGATCGCCCGCAGCGCCAACCACGCCACCGCTCTGGCAGTCATGGAGCCGCCGGCGCTGGTGGTGCTCGGCGCGCTCGATACCCCACGCGGCGCCCTCGCTCTGCTGAGGACGATCCGCAACGGCGGCCCGGACGCCCCCTGGCAGCAGGACGTTCCAGTGATCGTGCTCAGCCCCGACACCCAGGAGCCCGACCTGCTGCGAGCCTTCGAGGCCGGCGCTGATGACTTCCTGGCCCGCCCACCCCGATACCTGGAGCTACGAGCCCGGCTGCGAGCCGTCCTACGACGGGCCGAACACTCCAGGAACACACCGGGTGCTCCGAGTCGGCCCGCTGACGATCGACACCGATGCCCACACGGCCAGCCTCCACGACAAGCGCCTCGACCTACGCCAGATGGAGTACAACCTGCTCGTCCACCTCGCCAGCGATCCCCGGCGCGTCTTCCGCAAGCACGAGCTCCTGCGGGCAGTTTGGGGATACCACGTGTCCGTCTCTACCCGGACGCTCGATAGCCACGCCAGCCGCCTGCGCTGCAAGCTCGCTACGCGGAGGCGAACGCTGGATTATCAACGTCCACGGCGTGGGCTATCGGCTGATCTGAGCCACGCGGCGGCGCCCAATGGCACTTGTACGACACACCTCGCGCGGATCGCCGCGACCTGCCTCGCTCAATCTCTATGCAAAGCTTGACAAAGCTGCGCAACGCGAGGTAAAATCCCACAATGTTGACTAATTCTGTCGGCCCAGAGAGGTCCTCGCCCACATCGCGCGACGGTCCTGCGGTACTCGCCCGGTGGCTGGGAAAGCTCAGCCGACGACGCCACGTTCCCGCTGAGCCCGTAGATGACGGAAGGGACGGCTCCAGCTTCGCGCCTCCGGCGATTACTGTCGATATCCCGACGTCCGACGGCCGGGTAGAACGGGACGCTTCGCCCCTGCGACTCGTGCCGGACTTCTACGCTGGTTCGGTCACAAATGAGGAACTCAACCGGCGTCCACGTGACCCAGCGGAGTTTACCGAGGCCGAGCTTGCCGACACGGACTCGGTGGCGGCGTACTTTGCACGTCGGCGTGAGATCTTGAGGCGTTCGGCGCCTGAGGGCACCGAGAGACATGTAAGGTATGGTTCGGCAAACGGTCCTGAAATCGGCGATGAGTTTGCCGCCGACTGGCGAGAGCTCTTGCCTGAGGGCCATCCTCAGAGACTGATCGGCCCGCCTCTTGTCATCGCAGGAACGCCCGAGGCGGATGCCACTCTGGCAGCTGCGCACGACGCGCTCCGTGCCGCCATGCGTACAGCTAGCTTGCCACCTGACGATTAGCCGCTAGACGTGGCGCTGCCAGCAAAGCCAGACCCGGCGCATCCTGGCGCCGCAGCGGAAGTCAGCGACCACGACGCTGAGCTTCTGACGCTTACGAACTACCAGTTGCGCACCTTCGAGCGGCTACACCTCTTCGCCTCACACTACGTCTCGCGAATTGTTGATCACATATCGTTTCCAACTCCCGGACAACAACTATGCCAGCGCGAAATCCACCTAAGACTCCCCAAGCTCGACGGCTTTTCAGACGACCAACAGGCCGGTCCGTATATCGTCTCATTGGGGCAGTATCGGCGACGGCGGCTCGCCGATTTCACCGTCACTGACGGTCGCGGCACTCGACTGAATCTACTGTCACGGAGGCAACATGGCTATGTAATTGCACTCGCGCTCCTGCGGCCTCATCTCACAGTCGACGAGTGGAGTCGCCTTGAGCGGGATGCGACACTCCACCCATCGCTCAACGAACTCAGAATCTACCTCGCCAGCCTAATCACAAGTATCGTCCCGAACGAACACTACACCACCGAGGAGGCGGGCAAGCGCTTGCAGGATCTGCTCGATGTCCTTGAGGTGGATGAAGCACGCAGCATCGTCGAGGTAGAAAGCTTTCGCCTGCGGTGTGATGAGGCCCAGTTGACGACCCGTTACCTTTGCTGGGTCGATGGCGCACCGGGCGGGATGATCCAACTCCATGCGACCTACACACAGCCGGAATCGCCCCAGCCAACACACGAGCCCGACCGAATACGGCCGACAGACACGATGGGCATGCGTTCAATCGAACGCCGCCTTCGCGGTATGTGGCGTAATGGCCGTAATCGCTTCTACACCGGCGCGAGGATGATGCCGGTTCGCTACGCCTTTGCAACGCCGGCATTTGTTACGACGCGTAGCTATTATTTTCTTCTCACGCCGCCCTTGGGAACGGAGATTGTCCTCCTCGACTGGGACGCGGATCACCGATACGCGCCAGACCAAACGGGCGGCCATCTCACGTCGACGACAGAGGTTGAGGCAGCCTGCTGGGCATATCACTTCCACAATCACCGCGTCGCACCCCGTCGGCGGAGACGCGAGCGCCGCAGATTTCAACACGGTGCACCTGTCGCGCGACGCGGCGGACCCGCAGATCGTCGGGCCGCCGAGCGTCGGCGTGACTCGATATCCGCGCTGGCCAATGTTGAGCGGCGACTCTCTGATCGGCGGCTGCAAGGGGCAGATCGCCGTCAACATCAACGGCGCAAGCCGGAGCGTCGGCAGGCGGATCAACGTCAACCAGACGCACAAGCCGGCGCTCTCATACATGCTTTTGTCAGAAGCGAGCAGGTCGAAAACGGTAAGCTGATCGCGATTGGCCTTCTTAGCTTTGGATTGGCGATCCTTGCAGCCCAAGGCGTCCTCCAGACAGTCGCCAGCGAGACAACCAACCAGATCCTGCTTTTGGCGCCCGCGGCCTTAGTCCTTACGGTAGATCAGCAGAGCCGCCATCACTTTGCCGCTCTGACGCCCATGTTCCGAGCCATCCTTTGGAGCTATATCGTGCTCGCACTCGTATTCGCCACATCGATTGTCGTGAGCGTCCACAGATTTCCATTCACCTCAGCGAACATAACGGTGCTACTCCCGCGACTCGCGTCGGGTGCGTTTGCTGCTGCGAGTGGCCTCCTCGTCCTAGCATTTTGGTGGGCTGGACCACACTTCGCCGTCTCCAATAAAAAGCGCTACAAACGTGTTGTCAAGAGACTGAGAATATTTCGCACGCGGTCGAGGACGCTGGCCTGGCTGCGCTACCAGTGCAAGCCAAAATACTGGCTCAAGCGGCAAAGGCCCGCCCGCATTGAACTTACGAGGCGTCCCGATGAGACTCCCTCGCACGAGGTTTACGCCAACCTCGCACGTCACAGCGCGGATCGCATTACATTCCTCGCGATTGCGGCTACTGCGCTGGCAATCTACCTAATGGTTTCACAACATTGGGCGGCTGGAGAGGCATGTGCGATTCAGCAGGTGCATACAGAACAAGTAGCGCTGTCCGAACAGCGGCCGTTCAGCCCCGGGACGTGCCACGACGGCTCCTACTCACCTAACCATTTTCGCTCGCGTAGGGAGGGAAGCGCAAGAGGCTAGCGCGCCGTGTCGGCCATTACCGGTTGTGCGACGTGGCCGTCCTCCGACCAGCAGCTCATCGCGTGTGGCCGGATGTACCCCAGATGTGGCTCATCGCTTCGCTGTCCTGGGCTGGCGGTGCAAGCAGGTATACGCTTAGCCGATGAGCTATGCTTTTCGCGCCCGATTCCGCATGCCCGCCCGCGCGCGGCTCTCGGCTACAGATAACGAGGTTTCTCTGTCTGAGCGCGAAGACGTGCGACTCGTAGCCGGCCCAAAACAGCAACCACTGAACGACGCAGAGTGGGTGATGATTGTTGGGTGCGGGTACGAGTCTAGGGAGGTCGCTGAGCGGGCAGCGGCGCGATGGAGGGGGTATGTTGAACGCGGGTTCGCGCGAGCGAACGTACCAGCTGACTTTGACGCCCGAACGGGTGTGCTCACTTACGCCGGAGAGCAGATGTGTGAAGAGCAAACGGGCGAACGGGTCCTAAACGAGGCGGCGCTGAATGTATTTGACGAAGATCCGTGGCCGAGATTCGCAAGAGTTGGTCCTGCCAACGGTGTGGTGGGCCGAAACTTCGCCGTAGTACTCGGCGCGATCACGGCAGCGGCCGACCGTGACCTGCGTGTTCCAGAGCACGAAGCCCTCGCCTACAATCTATTCAGCGCGTCATTTTCTCAGCCGCAGGAGGACGCAAGGTTCATGATGCTGATGATGGCCACTGAGACACTTATCAACCTACAGCCCCGCACACCGGAGGTTCAGGCGCACGTAGACAACCTGATAGCGCTCACCCGTGAAGCGGACCTACCAGCGAACGAGCGATAGTCGATACTAGGGACCCTCAAATGGCTCCACGACGAGTCGATCAGTCAAGGGGGGCGCCGCCTCGCCAGGAAGCTAGGCAACCGGCTATATGCCGACGAATCGCCAGAGAGATTCTTCACCAGCTGCTACTCAATTCGGAGCGGTCTCGCGCACGGCCATCATCCCCGGCCCTCTGTGGTCGGGCGTGTTGCAGCGTTGGAGATATTTGTTGCTGACCTGCTTAGTGCTGAGCTTCTAGATACCGTGGATATACATGCACTCGCGCGGGAAGATAACAGCGACGACGGTAGTAGCCGCGGGTAGGCCGGGACGATAGTCGGGTCGCTCAACGCCGATTGTACGACGCGACGACTGGCGTCCAGACCACACATCACGGACCTCCGTGCCGCGCTTGGCTTGCCCAACTCCGGGGTGGCGATGTATAATGGGGCCATGAATGGACAGCACGAGTTCGATGTCGTCTTTGAACCCCAGGATGAGGGCGGCTACACCGCCTATGTCCCCGACCTGCCTGGCTGCATCAGCGAGGGAGACACCCTGGAGGAGGCCACCGCCATGATCCAAGAGGCGATGGCGCTCTATCTTGACGCCCGCCGGGAGCGTGGCTGGTCGCTACCAAAGATCGAGCACCGTAAACTGGTGCCGGCCGCGTGAGCGAGAAGCTCCCTCGGCTCACCGCCAAAGAACTCATCCGGGTCCTGGAACGCAAGGGCTGGGAGCATGACCGGAGTCGTGGCAGCCACCACATCTACGTTCACGTCGCCACCCGGCGCACGTTGAGCATCCCGATAGCCCGCCGAGCGATGTCAATCGGGACACTGTCGCGGCTGCTCAAGGATGCAGAAATCAGCCGCGAGGAACTGCGTAAGTTGCGGTAGGCCCCCGTACCGTCCGAGAATGCCGCTTGTGCGACAGGGCAACTAATGGCTCTCGCCGAGAATATCCTCATCGTCCGGTGTTCGCGGAAAGTCGCCCTGTAGTACCGCTAGCAGCTTCTCTAGCCACGCCTGCACCCCGATCTCTTCGATGAGCTTCTTGTTATCGGCCACCCACTTATCTTCGCTGACTAGCGGTTCATGTTCACCCATCAAATCGGGCGTTATGTTGATGGCGTAGAACGGGTTGATGAGTATGTGCTCGGCGTCTTGCGAGACCCTTCGTCCATATAGCGTGTTACTCCTAAACACAGTTATTATGCCTGGGGTTCACAGAAATAGCTAGCGTATTTCTGTTGACCGCCAGCGGCGCCTAGCGTAGACTACGTGGAGCGAATGAGCCGGTAGCAGCCAAGCGACACCCGCTCAAACCGCGGCTCCTTTCCACGAACGCCACTCGACAGGCACCAGCTAACGGAGTCCTTGGATACGGCGAGGCCGAGCAGTCGCTCGACCGTAACATGAACGTGCGTCGACCGCATCGGCCCGCCTTCATCGGCGAGCACACGAACGACTGCATCCATGACCCAGCCTGGACGACGATCACGTTTCCGCCGGCTCCTGATCGCCCGTGGCTGTGCATCGCTGGCCCGCAGTCGCTTGAGCCTCTTGGCCACGTAGCTCAACCGGGAACAGTCGACAGACGCCAAGACCTTCGTAACTTCTGCCACAATGTTGTCAGAAGCACCAGAATCTTGGTTCGATGGTACTTGCGTCGCCCGCACTGATGGCATTCGGAGCAGAGCGCGTGCGCGGCGCGGCGCACACCACCTTCGCGGCCCTGGCGGTGCCCAACTACCGCCGCTACATCTCAGGCCAGGCGATCTCGCTGATCGGCACGTGGATGCAGATGGCGGCACAGGCGTGGCTGGTGCTCACGCTCACGGGCTCGGCCACCGCGCTGGGGGCGATCGTGGCGCTGCAGACGCTGCCGGTGCTGCTGCTGGGCCCCTACGGCGGGGTGGTCGCCGACCGCGTCGACAAGCGCCGCTTGATGGTGGCGCTGCAGTGCCTGATGGGACTGCAGGCGCTGGCACTCGGGCTGTTGACGGTCACGGGCATCGTCGCGGTATGGCAGATCGGCGCGCTGGCGCTGCTGCTCGGGCTCAACAACGCGTTCGAGAACCCCGCGCGGCAGTCGTTCATGCTGGAGATGGTGGGCGGGGAGTACCTGCGCAACGCGGTCAGCCTCAACTCGGTGCTGGTCAACGTCGCGCGCACGATCGGCCCGGCGGTCGGTGGCGTGCTGATCGCCACGGTCGGCACGGGGGTGTGCTTCCTCTTCAACGCGGTCAGCTTCGTGCCGGTGGTGTTCTCGCTGATGACGCTCGATCGCGCGGCGCTGCACCCCAGCCCGCCCACGCCCCGCGCCCCCGGGCAGCTGCGCGAAGGGCTGCGCTACATCCACCGCACGCCTGCGCTCGCCGTGCCGCTGCTGATGATGGCGCTCGTCGGCTGCCTGGCGTACGAGTTCCAGGTCTCGCTGCCGTTCATGGCCCGCGAGGGGCTGCACGTGGGCGCGGAAGGGTACGGTTTCATGACCGCCGCGATGGGCGTTGGGGCGGTCGCCGGCGGCCTCGTGGTGGCGGCACGCGGGCGCACCGGCCTGCCCACGCTGATCCTCGCCGCCGCGGGCTTCGGGGCGGTGCTGGCGCTCGCCGCGCTCGCCCCCACGCTGCCACTGGAGCTGCTCGCGCTCGCGCTGACGGGATGGGCAAGTATCTCGTTCATGGCCACCGGCAACTCGACGCTGCAGCTGGGCTCCGAGCCGACGATGCGCGGACGGGTGATGTCGTTGTGGTTTGTCGCCTTCCAGGGCTCCACGCCGATCGGGGGGCCGATCGTGGGCTTCGTGATGGCGCAGCTGGGCGCCCGCGCCGGCCTCGGGCTGGGCGCGATCACGTGCATGGTCGCGGCCGCGATCGGCCTGCTGGTGCTGCACCGGCTGCGCCCCGACGACCGCTTAGCGAGCCTGCGGGCGGGGCGCGCCGCGAGGAACGTCGAGGCAGAGGTGAAGTAGGCGGGCTGGCGGTCAGCGCCTCTACACCGGCACCTTGTGCGCGGTCGCCTCCTCCGCGCGCTCCGGCCTGGCGCGGCCGCGCTCGTAGCGCGTGACGAGCAGCAGGATTAAGCCAGCCGCCACCGGCACCGTGGCGGGGAGCTCGTCGACGGTGAAGAACAGCAGATCGAACGCCAGCGCGAGTCCGACCACCAGGGCCGCCGCCCGCACCTGCTGCGCCCGTGCGGAGCTTCCCTCGCGCGGGGATGGCCAGCCGCGGGCGAGCAGGCCACCGAGCAGGCCCGCGACGAACAGATCGCCATAACCCATCGCGGCCGAGCCGAACACCTCCGCCTGCAGTTTTGGCAGGCCCGCGGGAGGGTGCGCGGCGTTGAGCACTTCGTTGGGGTGCTGCAGCAGTTCGGAGACGACCAGCGCGGTGTCGGCGCACGCCATCAGCACGATCCCGGCCGCCAGCCACCGCGGCGGCGTGACCGCGGCGAGCAGCACCCCCAGTGCGGCGCAGCTGAGCGCCGAGAGCGCGAGCGCCGCCCCCTGCCCCGCGAGGCCGCCGCGGTCGGCCCACGCCAGCGCGAACAGCACGGGCGCCGCCAGCGCAAGCGCCGGCCGCGCGCCATGGCCCCACCAGCCGAGCGCGAGCGCTGCCAGGATCGGCACCGCCACGAGCGCGAGGTAGGTGAGGCTCTGCGCGCTGGCCTGCTCCGCCGCACGCGCGATGAACACGAACAGGATCACCGACAGCGGCGGAATCGCGGCCCACAGGCGGCTGCCGCGGCGCTCTACCCAAGGGATCGAGATCGTGCCCGGGAGCGCGACCAGCGCGCCCTGGGTGGCGGACAGCACGCCGATCGACAGCCAGAAGGGCAGCATCGCCACAACATAGGGCTCCGCGGGCGCTCAGCCGCCCAGCTGCACGGTCTTCACGACCAGCAACGCCACCGCGACCACCAGGTAGCCGCGTAGCAGCAGCATCGCCGCGCGCCGGCCGGGGGACCATACGGGCCGCTCCAGCAGCGCCAGCGGCGGCATCGTCCAGGCGTGGCGGCGCTCCTTCGACAGGCTCGCTGCCTCCTCCGCGCCGCCCCTCGCCCCCGCGGCACCGGCCGCCGAGGTCCCCACAGGCGCCCGGCGCAGCAGCACGTACCCGCCGATCGCCGCGAGCGCCACCGCCAGCGCGATCGACAGGTCGATGAAGAGGTGCGTCACGTTCACCGTTGGGAAGGCCGTGCTGGCGACCAGCACCAAAGAGAGCTCGACCAGCACGCCGATGATCACCGCCGCCAAAGCGTTCAGCCACGGGGCGTTGACCCATGGCCCCAGCACCGCGCGGTCGTTGCAGAGCAGCAGCAGGAATACCGTAGCGCTCGGCAGCAGCACGCCGGCGAGCGCCTGCACCGAGGTCGTGATCAGCCCCAGCGGCGCGCCCGGCAGCAGCACGATTCCCGCCGCGGCGCACACCATCAAGGCGAACGTGGCGTAGAACATCTTCGCGTCGCGGATGCCACGGTGCAGCGAGTGGGAAGCGCCGAACACGTCCCCGAAGGCGTAGGAGGTCGCAAGCGTCACCGCCGCCGCGCCGATCAGCGAGGCGTTGAGCAGCACGATCGCGAAGCACGCCGCCGCCGCCGGGCCGACGTAGGTGCGCAGCGCGCTCGCCACCGTGCCCGCGTTGCCGAAGTGCCCCGCCGCGGGGGTGCCCGCGAACGCGAACGCCGCAATGGAGATGATCGCGCCGGCGCCGATCACCACCACGAACGCGCCGATCACCGTGTCGGCGCGCTCATAGTTGATCCAGCGTGGGGTGATCCGCTTGTCGATGATGTTGGACTGCTGGAAGAACAGCTGCCACGGCGCGACCGTGGTGCCGACGATCGCGATGATCAGCAGCACCGCCGTCGAGTTGGCCCCGCCGGCGATCGAGGGAGTCACCGTGTCGTGCGCGATCGTGGCGAAGTCGGGGTGCACCAGCACCAGCAGCGGGATCACCAGGAAGTTGGCGACCACGAACACGTACATGAAGCGCTCCCAGCTGCGGAAGCTGCCCGTGGCGGTGATCGCCACCAGCGCGGCGGCGGCGGCCGGCACGGCAACGAACTTGCTCACGCCGAAGTACCCCAGCGCGAGGCTGACGCCGATGAACTCGGTGACGATCGTGAGGAAGTTGAGGATGAACAGGTCCCCCACGGAGAACCAGCCCCAGAAGCGCCCGAAGCGCTCGTTGATCAGCCGCGCGTGGCCGACGCCGGTGACGGCGCCGAGGCGGATCACCATCTCCTGGTTGACGATCAGCACGGGGATCAGCAGGATCAGCACCCACAGCAGCGAGGTGCCGTAATTCTGACCGGCCTGCGCGTAGGTGGAGACGCCGCCGGCGTCGTTGTCGCCCACCATCACGATCAGCCCCGGGCCCATGATCGCCAGCAGCGCCATCGCGCGCGAGCGCCAGCCGTGGCGCGCGCCGGTGTCGTCCATGCGGATCGTGCCGAGCGCCCCGCGGATGTCGCCGATGTGGGCCTCGTCGAGGACCGGCGGCACGCCATCGAGCACGGGCGGCTGGGGCTGCGCGGGCAGCTGCGTCTCGTCCAGCGTCGTCGGGTTGTCGGCCATCTTCGTCACCTCCTTCTGCTCTGCTCGGCACCGCCCTACACATACATCCGTCCTCGCGCGGGTGAGGACCTACGGACGCCGAGGGACGGCGGCGCCCGCGCACGATCGGCGCAAGCCGTGCAAAAAAGAGTCCGAGGAAGGCCCTACCTACGTCGCTACGCCAACCTGGAGGAGCCCGACATGCGCGCCTGCGGCTGGGTACTTCGCGGCTGTTCTCGATCCATCCCAGCCTCCTTTCAGCGCGTAGGGTGAGGGCTCGCTCCAGGGCTCAGGGTAGCATCGCGCCTGCCCTGCATGCACGTCCGCCGCACGAGCAGGACCGTCTGTGCCAGCTCAGTCGCTGACCAGCCCGAAGCGCCGCCGCCAGCCGACGGGCAGCGTCTGCTCGAGCACGTCGTCCACCGTGACGACCCCCACCACGCGCTGGTGGTCGTCGACGACGGGGAGCGAGGCGAGGTTGTAGTCGGTCATCGTCCTCGCCACCTCCGGCAGGTCGGCGTCGGTGGGCACCGACTCGGGCTCGTGCTCGGCGACCTGCGCGAGCGGCGCGTCGGGCTCGGCGCGCAGCAGCGTGACAATCGCCGCCGAGCCGCTCAGCGCGCCCGCGTCGTCGTGCAGGTACACCGTGCTCAGCATCCCCGGCGCGATCGTGGAGCGACGCACCGCGTCGAGCGCGTCGCCGACCGATGCGTGCTCGGCGAGCGCGATGAAGTCCGGGCTCATCATGCCGCCAGCCGTCGAGGGGTTGTAGCCGAGCAGCGTTTCGATCCGCCGGCGCCCTGCCAGCGGCAGCAGCTCGAGGATCCGCCCACGGCGCTCCTGGTCGATCTCGCCGATCAGGTCGGCCGCGTCGTCGGGCGCCATCCGCGCGATCACCGCCGCCACCTGCGCGTCGGGGCGCTCGGCGATGAACTCGAGCTGGTGGTGCTCGTCGAGCTCCTCGAAGACGTCGGCCTCGAGCTCGCGGTCCTGGCCGACCGCCTCGATCAGCTCCTCCCCCTCCTCGTGCGAGGCGGCCTCGACCAGATCGGCGATCTCGGCCGGGTGGAGGTTGGCGAGCTTGCGGTGGGAGAAGCGCAGGCGCGCGGTGGGCACGTGCCCGACGAACGGCTCCATGTCGGTCCAGTCGAGGAACGGCCTGTCGGCGACCAGCCGTCGCAGCGAGCGCGGCAACGCACGGCGCAGCTGCGCACGGAAGGAGGGATCCACGCCGACGACTCGCCACCAGCTCTCGATGCACGCCAGCTCGATCTCGTGGGCGCTGACAAGGCGGGGCGGGTCGGCCTCGACGTTGACCAGCTTGCGACCCAGCACGTCCTGGCGCAGCAGCACCTCGCCTTCGCGGCGCTCGAATCTCCCGAGATTGAGTTTCTGGCCCGACAGCCGCGCGGCGCCCGCCTCCAGGGTGGCGATCTTGTCGACCGGCACAAACAGCTCGCGGCCGCCGATCCGCGCCTTCAGCCCCGTCACCGGTGGGTAGCCGCCGTCGGCGAGGCGCACGATCACGTCCTCCACCCTCCCCAACCGCTCTCCCGTGCGGTCGAGCAGCGGACTGTGCAGCAGCATCGATAGGTGCAGCACTTGCTCGGACAACGCTCCCGATAGGTTAGGGCATCCGGCGGAGGTTCCCGCCCGCGGGATGTCGCCCGGCCGCGGTGGTGGCGTTCGCGGATGGGTTTGGGTCGCGTCCGCGCAAGTCGCCGCATGTCCCAACCGGTTGGGCGCGGGACTTCCTGTCCCGCGGCCGGCGGCCGCGACATCGTCCAGGCTGTAGCTCACACTTCTCTTCCACTCTCTTTAGGAGCGCTTGCGGCCTTTCTTCGCCCCCTCTTATGGCCTCTACACAAGATCAAACGATGCGTCCACGCGCGCAGCGGCCCTGGCCGACCTATCTGCTTGCCGCGCTCTGCGTGGGCGCGATCGTCGCCGCCGTGCTCGTCGTCGGACCCTCCTCCGGCACTGCGAGCGCCACCGGGCGCACGATCACCGTCGGCGAGGGAGTCGTCCAATCGACCGTCTCCGGCAGCGGCAACATCCAGGCCGCGACCCAGCTCGACCTCGGCTTCAAGACCTCCGGCGTGGTCACCCAGATCTATGTCCACCAGGACCAGCATGTCACCGAGGGGCAGCTGCTCGCCGAGCTGAACCCCGACAGCGCCGAAGTCACGCTGGAACAGGCCCGAGCTTCGCTGCAGGCCGCCGAAGCGAGCCTCGTGCAGGAGGAAGAAACCGACGGCGAAGGCTCCTCCGGCACGGGCTCCTCGGGCACCGGCTCCAGTCACGCCACCGCCTCGGCGGCCTCGGTGGAGGATGTCTCTTACAGCCCCCCAACCAATTCGACGACCACCGCACCGGCGTCCACGCCGGCCACGATCACCACCACTCCCACACAGACCACCTCCACGCCAAGCACGACCACTCCGAGCACCTCCACGCCGACGACCACCGAGCCCGCCACCACGACCGCTCCCGCGCGCGTCGCTCCCAGCACCCCCTCCCCCGCCGAGCACACCAAAGCGCACTCACGCGAAACCTCCTCGGAATCCGGCGCGGGCGCCGGCACCGACAGCTCCTCCACGAGTGGCAATCGTGAATCCGACTCGGGCTCATCCGCCGCCAAAGCCACGCTCAGCGCCGCCGCCCGCGAAGCCAACATCGCCTCCGCCCGTGCCGCCGTCAAGAGCGACCGTCTCACCGTGCAGAGCGCCGAGGAGGCGCTGTCCGACACGAAGCTGTTCGCCCCCACCACAGGCACGATCGTCTCGCTCTCGGGCGAGGTGGGCGAAGCCGTCTCCGCCAGCGGCACCACCAAGGACTCCTCCAGCTCGTCGGGGTCGGGCTCCTCCGGCTCCGGGTCGAGCTCCTCCGCCACATCTGCCTTCGGGGACTCCTCCGCGGCGACGGGCGCCTCCGGCTCTGACTCCTCCGGCTCGGGGAGCTCCTCCAGCTCCTCCTTCGCCGTGCTCAGCGACCTCTCCTCGATGCAGCTCGTCGTACCGCTCAGCGAGTCCGAAGTCATCAACGTGCGCGACGGCCAGCCCGCCACGGTCACGATCGAAGCGCTCGAAGGGCTGAAGCTCGCCGCGCACGTGGTGAGCGTCGCCACGCTCCCGACATCCTCGAGCGCCGTGGTCAGCTACGACGTCACCTTCCAGCTAGACCAGTTCGAAAGCGGGTTGAAACCGGGGATGAGCGCGACCGCGGAAGTGGTCGTCAAGCAGGCCGAAGGGGTCAACGTCCCCACCTCCGCGATCACCGCCGACACCGTGACGGTCGTGCACGACGGCACGCAGACCCGCCGGCGGGTCGTCACCGGGCTGGCCGGTGACAGCTCCACGATCGTCCTCTCCGGTCTCTCCGCCGGCGAGCAGATCGTCCTGCCCGTCGCCCGCAGCTCCTCCACGACCTCCAGCCTCCTCTCACGTCTGGGCAGCCGCACGGGGGCGCTCGGCGGCGGCGCCGGCGGGGGCCTCGGCGCAGGCGGCGGCGCGGCCCTCTTCGGCGGTGGAGGCGGCTTCCGAGGCGGCTGATGCGGCCCCCACGCTCATCCCTCCGCGCGGGCGCCGCGCGCAGCCAGCCGCTCGTGGCGCGCACCACGGCCACCACATCCGGCGAGGACATGCCGCCCTCCGGAGCAGACCCGGATGCCATGCTCGCCCACCGGGACACGCGGGGAGATGGCCACCGCCAGCCGCCGTGTCCAGTCATCGACGTCCGTGACGTCAGCAAGACCTACGCGATCGGCACGATCCGCGTGCCCGCACTGCGCGGCATCTCGCTGCGCATCGAACGTGGTGACTTCGTCGCGATCATGGGCAGCTCGGGAAGCGGCAAGAGCACGCTGATGAACATCCTTGGCTGCCTCGATATTCCCACCAGCGGGCGCTACCTGATCGACGGCGCCGACGCCCACGACCTCGACGAGGACGAGCTCTCCGACCTGCGCAACCGCAAGCTCGGGTTCGTCTTCCAGTCCTTCAACCTCGTCGCCCGCACCCCCGCGCTCGCCAACGTCGAGCTGCCACTCGCCTATGCCGGCCTGCATCGGGCGGAACGCCGCCGCCGCGCCGAACGGGCGCTCGCGTCGGTCGGTATGGCCAATCGCCTGCGCCACCTCCCCTCCGAGCTCTCCGGCGGCCAGCAGCAGCGCGTGGCGGTCGCCCGCGCGATCGTCACCAACCCCTCGCTGATCCTCGCCGACGAGCCGACCGGCAACCTCGACTCCCATTCGACCGAGGACGTGCTGGAGATCTTCGCCGACCTCAACGCCGAAGGGCGCACCGTCGTGCTGATCACGCATGAGCCCGACGTCGCCGCCCAGGCCAAGCGCGTGGTGCGCCTCAGCGACGGGCAGATCGTCGAAGACCGGCGCTCGCTCGGCGTCCACGATCCCCCACCCCCCTCCCACCGGCTGAAGTCCGCCCACCTCGCGGCCCCGGTCGAGGCACAGCCTTGATCACACTCGTCCCCCTCCCACCGGCTCAAGTCCGCCCACCTCGCGGCCCCGGTCGAGGCACAGCCGTGATCACGCCCTTCCCCCTCCCACCGGCTGAAGTCCACCCACCTCGCGGCGCAGCCATCATTGCGCCCTCCCCCCAACGCCCACGCTCGTGCCCGCTCCAGGGCCTCCCCATTGCCGAGGCCCAGCCATGATCGGCGCCGAGACGCTGCGCATCGCCTGGGGCGGGATCCTCGCCAACAAGCTCCGCTCGGGGCTGACGATCCTCGGCATGACGATCGGCGTGGCCGCCGTGATCATCCTGATCGCGGTCGGCAACGGCTCCTCCAAAGCGGTCGAGGAACGGATCGAGAGCCTCGGCACCAACGTGCTGTTGGTCGAGTCGGGCGCCACCCGCGGCGGTGCACGCTTCGGGGGCCCGTCGTCGAGCGCCGTGTCGCTCACCAGGCAGGACGCCGAGGCGCTGCAGAACCACTCCGAAGCCCCTGACGTTAAGAGCGCCTCGCCCGTCGTCGACGCCACCGGCGTGACGCTCGTCTTCGACGGCACCTCCTACGAGCCCGGCACGTTCGTCGGCACCACCCCCTCCTACCTCGCCGCCCACGGCTACCGCCTCCAGGAAGGCACCGCCTTCACCGAAGCCGACGTCGCCCACCATGCGCGTGTGGCGGTGATCGGGCAGACCGTCGTCGAAGAGCTGTTCCCCGAACAGAACCCAATCGGGCAGACGATGCGCGCCAACGGCGTCAACTTCGAGGTGATCGGCGTGCTCGCCGCCAAGGGCTCCAACGGAGTGTCCAACCTCGATGAAATCGTCGCCGCTCCGATCACCACCGTGCAGGACTCCCTCTCGGGCTACGGCCCGATCGACTCGATCACGGTCGAGGCCACCTCCGAGTCCGCGCTCTCCGCCGCCGAAGCCGAGGTGACGCAGATCCTCGAGCAGCGCCACACCAAGAGGGTGGCGCAGCCGGCCGAAGGCCGGCGAGCCGGGCCCCTCTTCGGCCAGGAACAGGACACCACCGAACCGGGCTTCCAGGTGATCAACCAGGGCTCGCTGCTCGAAACCACCTCCTCCACCACCTCCGTCTTCACCACGCTACTCGGCGAGGTGGCGGCGATCTCGCTGCTGGTGGGCGGCATCGGCGTGATGAACATCATGCTCGTGTCCGTCACCGAGCGCACCCGCGAGATCGGCATTCGTAAGGCCGTCGGCGCGCGCCGTAGCGACATCCTCACGCAGTTCCTCACCGAGGCCGTGCTGGTGTCGCTGATCGGCGGCCTCACGGGGGTGCTGCTCGGGGTGGTGGGCAGCCAGTTCGAAATCGCCGGCGTGCACCCTGCGATCGCCACCTACTCGATCTTCCTGGCGTTCGGGGCGGCCGTGCTCACCGGCCTCTTCTTCGGCACCTACCCCGCGGGGCGTGCCGCCCGCCTGCGACCAATCGAGGCACTGCGCTTTGAGTGAGAACCTCCCTCATATCGCAGCCGAGGAGCCACCGGTCACACCCGCCCGCGGCGAGGACGTCGAGCAGCGCCGCATCGCACCCCCAATTCCCAACGAGGAGCCAGTCATGTCAGTCGAGCACACCACCACCGACCTTCCCTCTGGCGCCCGGGAGCCGTACGGCTCCCCCGCGGATGACACGTGGGCGCAGGAGCCACGCGAGGAACTGCCCCCACGGCCGCGCCGGCGGTTGCTCGGGACGGGCGGCAACCCGATCTTCCTCGCGCTGCTCGGCGTGCTGCTGATCGCCTGCGGCTTCATCGGCGGCGTGCTCGTCGAGAAGGGCGAAACCTCGTCGAGCTCCGGCTCCGGCGCGACCGGCCTGGCCTCCCGGTTCGCGGCCCTGCGCGGCGCCGCGGGCGCCGGATCCACCACGAGCGGCAGTGGCGCCGGCGGCACGAGCGGCGCCGCGGGCAGCGGCGCGGCAGGCGGTGGGGCCGCTGGTGCCAGCGGCTTCGCGGGGCGCTTCGGCGGTCTCGGCGGCGCGGGCGGCGCCACGATCGGCGAAGTTGCCTACATCTCCGGCAGCACTCTGTATGTGACCAACACCGAAGGCAACACGGTCAAGGTCACCACCTCCCCCGCATCGACGATCACCAAGACCGTCAAAGCCGACGTGCACGGCATCCACCCCGGCGAAACCGTGGTCGTCCGCGGCGCCAAGGGCTCTGGGGGCGCCGTCAGCGCCGAATCGATCAGCGTCAGCACCGCGGGCGTCGGCATCGGGGGCGGCGGCCTCGGCGCGTTGTTCGGTGGCGCCGGAGCTGGCGGCGGAGCGAGCCGCGGAGGCGGATCGGGTGGCGGCGGTCTCTTCGGCAGCTGATCGCGATCGTGACGTACCCAACCATCACATGTTCCTTGACGGACCCTTTAGGTGGATCGATCAAAGTGTTGGGATCCACATGACCAGCACAGAACCCGCGTGACCGACAAAGGAGCCTCATGCCTCACCACAGCCCACGCCGCAGGCCAGCGACCTTCACATCGCTGATCGCGCTGATCGCCACGCTCGTGGCCGCCTCGCTCGGCCTGGCGGCATGCGGCGGCTCTTCGAGCACCACCACGACCACCGAGACCACCGCCAACGCGGCGGCGACCGGCACCACCGGCACGGGTACCTCGACCGCCGGCGCAGGCACCTCGACGGCCGGCACGGGTACTTCGGGCAGCACGTCGACCGGGACGTCGTCCACTCCCACTCCCACCACTCCCGGGGCCTCCACCACCGGCGCCGCCCCTGCCGCGCGCGCCGCGCGCTTCGCCGCCGTGCGTACGTGCCTCTCGAAGAAAGACATCACGCTCCCCCAGCGCGGAGCCGGCGGCTTCCCCGCCGCCGGCGCCGGCGGCGGTGCGCAGCTGCCCAAGGGCATGTCGCGCGCGCAGTTCGCCGAAGCGCTCAGGAGCTGCGGTGACGGCTTCAAAGGCAGCCGGTTCGGCAAAGGCGCCAACGGCTTCCACAACCCCTTCGGCAACCCCCGTTTCCACGCCGCGCTGTTGCGCTTCGCCGCCTGCCTGCGCCAGAACGGGATCGACATCGGCGAGCCCAACACCACGGGCAAGGGCCCGGTGTTCGCCACCAAAGGGATCAACACCGGCAGCGCACAGTTCAAAGCGGCCGCGGCGAAGTGCCGGAGCACGCTGCTGGGCGCGCTGAAAGCCAACCGGGCGCGCCCCGGCACCAGCGCCGGCTGAGAAACCCACCTGTGTCTGTGTCCGCCACCGGCGGACACAGACAAGTGCCTCTTCCAGCGTCGCTCAGCCGCCCGCGGTCTGGCTGCCGGCGCCGAGCCCGCGGTTGGTGGGTGCCGCCTGCGGGTCGCGGATCGCCGCCGAGCTGGGGGTGACCGAGACCGTGGGTTTCGGCAGCGCGGCGATACGCCCGATCAGCTGGCTCCACTGAGACTCGTCCAGCACGCCGCTCGCCGCCAATGGCGCGGCCGCGGCCGGACCGGTCGCGGCAGCGTGTGCGCTGGCGGTCGCGCGTACGGGCAGGAACTCGAGGTGGATGTGGTTCCAGGCGTTGGCCAGCGCCTGTGTCGCAGGCGCTTCGGGGTATTGCATCAAGCTCACGATCCGGTGGACAGCGAACCGGCCGTGGAGCGTCAACAGCGTACGGATCGTAGCGTCGGTGATCGAGCCCGGACCTTGGTGGCCGGCGATCGGGATGTCGTTGATCGCAGCGATGTCCACCGCCATGCCGCCACTGTGGGCCGCCGCCTGCTGAGCGTCTGAGCGCAGTGCGGCGCCGGCGCTCGTGCCCGCACCGGTGCCGGTCACAACGCTCAATCCGGACGGAGTGTCCCCGCCCCGGGGGCAGCGCAACCCGGCGACCGTCGGCTGCAGGCCGCTGCGAGAGAGAAACAGGAGTGTCGCCAACACACGCTTGTCCACTGCGCCACCGGCGACGTCCCGGCGACCGCACGTGTCGAGCTGAATACCGGGATCGGCGAGCACCGCGCGCTCGAGTTCGCCCTTGGACATCGAGAGCGCGTCCGCGACGGTCGCCCCGAGCAGCGTGTCGGTGCCCGTGGAGCCCTTTGGGTGCAGCGCCGCGTCGAGCTGGCGCCAGTTCTGCAGCAGCGGCTGGGGGTCGATCGTGGTGCTGTCACCGGCGGGCCGCACCGCGAAGCGCAGCTGTCCGGCGCTCGCCCCGGATGGCGTGTCGAGGTGGCCGAGCACCGTGCCCTTGACGACGATCGAGCCGGTTTTCAGCGCCACCCAGCCGCCGCTCCCGCTCGCCGGGCTCGCGACGTGCGCGGCCGCCCGCGCGACCGGGTTGCCGGGGTGCGCGAACAGGCGCACCCTGCCCATCCCCGCGGGCGCCGTTTCGCCTTCGGATTCGACCGGCGCGCTCACCGGCGCGAGCGCCTGTGCGGCGTGCGCCTTTACCTTCAGGGTCAGCGGCGACTGGTGCCCGGCGCTCGCCGCCTGTGTGGGCTTGGGTTCCTGCGATGACGCGATGCGGGGCTTGACCGACGGTGCCGAGGGCCGGTAGCGAGGCGCGATGCTGCCGAGGCCGGCGTAGGTGAAGAGATCACCATAGATGTCGCGCAACACCAGATAGCGCCCCAGCGCACGGGAGTGCCCGAGCCGCTCGACGCGACCATCCTCCACCGCCACCACCGGCGCGCCGGGGTCGCCGAGCAGCTCGACCAGCTGAGAGGGTTTGGCGGGCGCGTTGGCGGCGGCCTGCGCGCGGGCCGCCGCGACCCGCGGCGAGGGCGCGGGTGTCGAGCCGGGCGTGGCGGCCGTGCGCGCGGCGGCGGCGTGAGCGGTCTGTCCCGCGCCCGCGGCAGCGGGCTGAGCGTCGCTCGCCTGGGCGCCAGCCACGGCCGGCGTGGGCGCCAGACCGGCGGGCACCGCGCCCGCGGTGGCACTCGAAGGGCCGGCGGCCGCCGCGCTTCCTGAGGTGGTGCCTTCATCGGAGGCGCCACCTCCATTCACCATGCCCGCCGCTTGGGCTTCCAGCGCGGCCGCTACCCCTGGCGCCAAGCGGGCGCCGGTGGTCGGCGCGCGCCCGTCGACCAGACCCGTCAGCGTGGCGATCACCGAGCTCGGGTAGCTGGCGACCAGACGGGCGCGCAGCATCACCGATTCGACGTATTCCTGGGAGTGGTTGTAGGAGAAGATCGCGGCGCGCAGATGGTGGGAGGCACCGGCCGCGTGCAGATAGCGGGCGGCGGCGAAGATCGCGTCCACGGGGTTGTAGGGGTCGGCGTAGCCGGCGTCGGTGGCGTCCACCCCGTACTGCAGCCAGGTGCTGGGCATGAACTGCATCCACCCCAGCGCGCCCGCGCTCGACACGGAGAGGTCGGTGCCGTAGTCGGTCTCGATTTCGTTGATCCCCGCGAGGATCTGCCAGGGCACGTCGTACTGGAAGGCCGCCGCCTGGTAGACCGGGAGCAGGAAGAGAGGGATGCGGTAGAAGTCGAGCGCCTGCGCCGACACCGTCGAGCCCGTGAGCAGCGTCGCCAGCACGCCCGCTTCTTCGCCGGCCGTCTGAGGGGCGGGCGCGAGGCCGTTGGGAGTACCGGCGGGGACGGTGGTGGGGCCGCCCTTGGCAGTGCCTTCGCCCTGGCCCTTGCCGCCCCCTTCGTCGGAGGCGGCGCCATCGCCGGATCCGGTGACGCTTGCGCCATGGCGCCGGCCGGGAGTGGCCGGCTGGCTGCGCTGCACCACCACCGTCGGTCCCGTCCCTTCACTGGTCGCCGGTGCGGGCGCGGCGGGTGCTGTGGGCGCGGTCGCGGTGGGCACCGTCGGAGTGCTGGACGGCGCGGTGGCAGGGGCGGTCGAGGTGGTGTTGGAGCCAGTGCCGCTGGCCCCGTTGGCGTCGCTCGCCCCACCGCTCCCTTCCTGCCCCGGGGCAGGCGCCTGGGGGGTCGTTTCGGTGACCGCGGGAGACTGGTCTTCGGGGGTGGTGCCCGTCTGCGCTTCGGCGCCCAGCGCCCCGCCCGCGAGGGGCCCGCCGAAGCCGGCGGCGCTGAGGCCGCCTCCGGCCAGCATCGAGAGCGCGGCACGGCGCGCCCAGCGACGCGGGGAGCTCATCCCCGGCTCCCGCGGGCGCTGGCCATCGGCTGGCTGGTTGGTCGTCGGCTGGTCGTCATCTCGCATATAAAGGCCGAGGAGGGCCGCGGTCGTCGGACCATCCACCCCTGGCTCAGGTTCATATCGGCAGACAACCACCCCGCGGTAAAGGATTTGTAATCTCCCTCGCACGCAAGGCTACGGGAGCAGTGGAGCGTCGCGCGCAGATTCCCCAGGGTGGCGGCCAAGGCCGCTGCACTGTACAGACCCTCGAGGCGGAGTCTCGGAGGTGGCCGGATTGCTCAGGCCACGCAGGATCCGTTGCAGGAACCCGTTGCAGGCGTTGCGTTGCAGGAGCCCGTTGCAGGAACCCGTTGCGTCGCAGGAATCCGTTGCAGGCGTTGCGTTGCAGGAACCCGTTGCGGATGCTGCGTTGCAGGAACCCGTTGCAGGCGTTGCGTTGCCGTTGCGTTGCAGGAACCCGTTGCAGGAACCGCCGCCCGACCTACCTGCCGCCCTCCGCGCCGTCGCCCTACGCTTCCGGCGGCTCCTCCCGCAAACCGGCGTCGGCTCCGCTCCGTTCCCCGAGTCCGGGGGTTGATGAGGGTGGGAGATCGACGAGCAGTGGGAGATCGAGACCTACGCAATGGCACCGATACGCATTATGAGTTGCAATCGAAGCCGTCGGCCGGTAGGTTCCGGTTGCCGAGATTGGAGAGTGCGGCCAGCCGCAGCACCAGCCGCGTACTCGGCGCCGGGTCATCGAGGAGCCACAGAGTGAGGGGTGAAGCCGCATGTCCAGAACCAGAGTTCTCGTAGCAGCAACGGTCTCCTGTGTCTGTCTGATCCTCGCCACGGCGGCGTGGGCGGCGCAGACGCTGGAAGTGACCGCGAGCTTCTCCCCCGACAAGCTGGGTGCACCCACCAACGTCCACGGCACCGCCACGATCGGCTCGACCAGCGGACCGCTGCCGTCGCCGATCGCCGAAGCGACGGTGATGGGACCGGCAGGCCTCACAGTGGACACCAAGGGCGTGGGTATCTGCAACGCCGTAAAGCTCGAACAGACGCTGGAACCGAACGTCTGCCCCAAGGACTCCAAAGCCGGCTTCGGCGGCGGCGTGGGCGCCTACGAACTGGCGGGCCAGGTGAACGAAGAGCCGTTCACGCTCAACTTCTACCGCGGCCCCAACGAAGACGGGCATCTCGTGATCCTGGCCTACCTCAACGCGGTGTCGCCGGTTTCGGTGCAGCTGGTGCTCAAAGCGCAGGTCGTCAACGAGCCCAAGCCCTACGGGCTGGGCTTCACGTTCAAGGTGCCACCGATCGAATCCCTCCCCGGCGCCTCGAACGCGACGGCGAAGAGCATCTACATCACGTTGGGCGCGCCCAACGCCGCCTACTACGAGCAGGTGGGCGGCAAGCGCAAGCTGGTGCACGTGAAGGGGATCGTCGTCCCCAAGACGTGCCCCAAGGGTGGCTTCCCCTACGAGACCCAGCTGGTCTTCGAGGACGGCACGAACAACACGGCCAAGGGCACGATCCCCTGCCCGCACAAGTGATCGTATGGATCCCCGGCTACACCACCCGGCGGTGCAGGGCGATGTCCTTCCCACCACGTCGACCGTGAGGCGGTAGCGGCATGGGGACGCGGTCTCGACCGGCGCCAACCGCTCACGTCGGCAATTCTCCGATCGGGACCCGCCATCCCGGCATCCTGATCCTCGTCGTGGGCGCGCTGCTCGCGCTCGGGAGTGCGCTGCCCGCGGCCGTGGACGCATCGTCCACCCCCGAATTCAGACCGCCGCCGCCCCCGCCCGAAGCGACGACGGCGACGATCCGACCGTCGTTCTCGCCCGACAAGCTGGGCGCGAAGGCGGCCTTCACGTTCGCCACCCACTTCGCCGGCGGCGCGCTCGGCGTGCCCTCGCCGGTGCGCCGAGCCGTGGTGCACTTCCCCGCTGGATTGACGCTCGACGTGCCGAAGCTACGCAGCTGTACGAAGGCGCAGCTGCAGGCCCACGGCGCGCGCGGCTGCCCGGCGCAGTCGCAGATCGGCACGGGGCGCGCGCTAGCCGACGTGCACGTGGGCTCCTCGGTGGAAAGCGAGGAAGCCGCGGTATCGGCGTTCGTGGGTCCGCCCCAAGGCGTCAACCCGACGATCGAGATCCTCGGCCAGGGCTACTCGCCGCTTGAAGAGCGCGTGGTGATCACCGCCACGACGCAGCCGGACAACCCTCCGTACGGCGAAAAGCTCGTTATGTCGATACCCGCGATCACGACGATCCCGCTCGAGCCCAACGCCTCGACGGTCTCCTTCTCGGTGACGATCGGCGGGAAGGCCGCCAAAAAGCACCACAACCCCAACACGGCCCTGCTTCCCTCCCACTGCCCGGCCGGCGGCTTCCCGTTCGCCGCCGAATTCACCTACCAAGACGGCTCCACCAGCACCAGCACCGCGACGGTTCCCTGCCCGTAGGGGCTGCCCGCGACGTCAGCTGCCGCTGGTTCTGTACGATTGAGCCATGGAAGCGATCCTCTCGATCCTGCAGGTGATCATCGCGGTGGTGCTGATCTTCTTGGTGCTGATGCACTCCGGGAAAGATGCCGGGCTCTCCGGCGCGTTCGGGGTCGGCACCGGCCAGGGCCCGCTGGGGGGCGGCTCACTCGTGGAGCGCAACCTCAACCGCTGGACTGTCTTCTTCGCGATCTTGTTCGTCGGAAACACCATCATCCTGCTGAAGAAGCCCTGGTAGCGCCTCCTGCCCGCGCGGGCTGGTGTGGTCGGCTGCTTCGGTGTGGTCGGCTGCTTCGGTCGGCAACTCGGGCTCCGGCTCGAGCTGGTCGAGAATCTCCAGCGCCTCCGCCCGCAGGGTGGCGTTGGTCGCTTCATAGTCCTCGCGCGAGAGCTTGCCAGTGGCGAGGTCGAGCTCCAGGTCGCGCAGCTCGCGGTACTTGACTTCGCGGGCGAGCTCCAGCGCGAGCACGTCCCGCGGAGCCAGACCCCCGGCGTGTGCGGGGCGGGCGGGGCCGGCAACTCGAGGGAGACCAAGGGCGACGCGGCGACGCAGTGCCCCAGGCGAGGGCGAGAGCGCCAACAGGCCCCCACCGAAGACGATCAGGCCGCCGATCCAGATCCACATGATCAGCGGCGAGACCTCCAGGCGGAACTGCGCCGGGGGCGGGTGCTGGAGGTATTCGTGGGCAAAGAAGTCGATCACGAACAGGCCCTCGTCGGGGCGCGCGAAGGGGATCGTCCTGTTGCCTACTTCGATGATGTGCTTCAGCCTGCGCGTTTCGATTTCGGGCTGGATCGCGCTCCAGATGTCGCGCGTGAGGGAGGCGTCGATGCCGACGCTGCTGACCGACTGCCCCCCGATCAGATGCCCCACCGAGCCCTGCGATTCTTCCTGGGATTCGTAGAAGTCCTCGCTGGGGCGCAGCGTGGTGACGTAGCGTCCACCCTTGGTCACCCGCAGCACGGCGCCGACGTTGAGCGTGGACCCCGTGTGGGTGGGGTCGTCGTGGGGTGTGAGCGCGGCGGTGGGCCGCACGTAGTGGATCGTGTAGGCGCCCACGCGCGTGGACTGCCCGGGAGAAAGCGAGAGCTGGGAGACGTGCTGGAAGGAGGAGGAGGCGGCGACCCCGACGAACAGCACCGCCATCCCGACGTGGACGATGTAGCCGCCGTAGCGCCGGCGGTTGCGGCGGATCAGCGCCAGCAGCGCCACGGGGGGCGCCTCGCCCGAGGCTCCCCGGCGCACACGGGTCCCACGCCACAGATCCTGAGCGACGCTGCCGAGTGCGAACGCGGCGCAGCAGAACATCGTGATCGCCAGGGGCTTCTGGGTAATGCCGGCGGCGATCAAGGCCGCGAGCGTGAGCAATGCTGCGGCGAGCGGCACAAGTAGGTTGCGCAGCACCCCACGCGGAGTGGCGCGCCGCCAGGCGATCACCGGCCCGATGCCGGAGAGCAGCACCAGGATCAGCGCCAGCGGCACGGTGTAGCGATCGAACCACGGCGGCCCCACGGAGGCGGCCTGGCCGGTGATCGCTTCGGAGATCTTCGGGAACCAGGTGCCCCAGAAGATCACGAAGGCGAGGCCGACGAGCACGAGGTTGTTGAACAGGAAGATCGCCTCGCGCGAGAGCAGCGAGTCCAGGCGGTGGGTGCTGACGAGGCTCGCGCGGCGGGAGACGACCAGGTAGATCGAGCCGGCGAGCAGCGCGGCGATCAGCAGGAGGAAGGGGACGCCGAGGGTCGCCCCGCCGAAGGCGTGGATCGAGTCGAGGATCCCGCTGCGCACCATGAAGGTGCCCATGATCGCCAGGATCCCGGTGGCCAGAGGGAGCGAGACGTTCCACACCTTCAGCATCCCGCGGCGCTCCTGGATCATCAGCGAGTGCAGGAACGCGGTACCGGTCAGCCACGGCAGCAGCGATGCGTTCTCGACCGCGTCCCAGCCCCAATACCCGCCCCAGCCGAGCTCCGAGAACGACCACGAGGCGCCGAGCAGGATGCCTATCCCGAGGAACAGCCAGGCGGCCAGCGCGAAGCGGCGCACCACCGCGATCCACTCTCCATCCACTTTTCGCGCAATCAGGGCGCCCATCGCGAACGCGAGCGGGATCGTGCAGAGCGTGTACCCCGAGTAGAGCATCGGGGGGTGGATCATCATCGTCGGGAAGCGCAGCAGCGGGTCGAGGCCGACCCCTTCGGCGGGCACGGGGTTGGTGGTAGTGAAGGGGTTGGCGTAGAACACCATCAACCCCACGAAGAACCCGCCGAAGCCGAGCAGGATCGCGGTCGCGTAGGAGGCGACCTCGCGCAGGCGGTTGCGCGTGAGGAACAGCACGAGGCTCGACCACATCGACAGCAGCCACGCCCACAGCAGCAGCGAGCCTTCCTGGGATGACCACAGCGCCGCCATGCGATAGAGCAGCGGCGTGGTGCGCGAGGAGGTGTCGGCGACGACGTTGAAGGCGAAGTCGTTGCCCACGAACGCGATCTCCAGCAGCACCATCCCGACGGTCAGCAGACCGGCGAGTGCGTACACCGAGCGGCGGCCCGCCAGCGAGAACTCGGCCCGGCCGCTGCGCGCCCCGTAGACCGAGACGACGATGCCGTACGCGCACACGATCAGCGCGAGCACCAGGCATACGTGTCCGAGCAGCGCCATCAGTCCTCGATCAGGCGTTCTGCTTCTCGGAGGGCGGCGCGACCGTGTACTTGGAGGGACACTTGGTGATCAGCGAGTTCTGTTCCCCGGTGTAGCCGGCGCCGTCCTTCTCCACGGTGACGATGATCTCGCGCCCTTCTTTGAAGGGGTCGGGGACGATGCCGGTGTAGGCGATCGGCACCGCGTTGGTGCCATTCGCGCGGTCGGCAACGCTGAAGTGGAGCACCCCGCCATCGTGATGCACCGAGCCCTTGACGACGGTGCCGGTGAGCTGGTAGCTGCGCCCCGGCTGTGCCTCGCGCAGCAGCTGGCTGGGCGTGAGCGCGGGACTCGAGGCGTTGAAGCTCGTGTAGATCAGCGCACTCGCCAGCAGCACGGCGGCGCTGAGCGCCACCACCAGCCGCATGGTGCGCTTGCGGGCGGGGTTCATCGCGCCCAGTATCTCAAACAGACGCCAGGGATTCGCCAGTGGGGGGCGAAACATTCAGGCATGCGGCGGGTCTTATCAGGTGGAGAGCAATGAGAGGAAGCCTCCTACATCCGATCGGCGTGCGGCGCCGAGCACAGCGCATTCGCGGCGAGCACCCCGCCGCCCACGCGCTGGAGCCCCTCCCCCCAACGCCATTCGTCGTCGCCCCTCAACCGCCTGACATCGCCGCCCAGCGCGTGCGGGAGTCCGGCGGCCCGACCGACCTGGCCTGCTACGCCTGCCAGTGTGGCTACGTGTTCGCGGCCGCCGTGAGCACCACCGTGGAGTGCCCGCACTGCGGAACGCCACAAGCTTGGTGACTGCTCCGGTGGTGGCCGCCCCGCGCTGGACGCACGACTCTCCAGCCGCGGCTTCGGTCTACCACCGGCGCCCGAGCTAGCGAATGTGCATCCCCGAGATCGCCCGCGAGATCACGAGCTGCTGGATCTCCGCGGTCCCCTCGAAGATGTCGTAGATCTTGGCGTCGCGGTGCCAGCGCTCGACGGGGAACTCGCGGGTGTAGCCGTTGCCGCCGAGGATCTGGATCGCGCGCTCGGTCACCCACACGGCCACCTCGCCGGCCTTGAGCTTTGACATCGAGCCCTCGGCGTTCTCGAACGGAACCTGGTTGCGGCCCATCCACGAGGCGCGCCACACGAGCAGGCGGGCGGCGTCGATCTCCATCTTCATGCGGGCCAGCGTGAAGGCGATCGCCTGGTTCTCGATGATCTTCTTGCCGAACTGCTCGCGCTCCTTGGCGTACTCCAGCGCGTACTCGTAGGCGGCGCGAGCGATGCCGAGCGCCTGTGAGCCCACAGTCGGGCGGGAGGCCTCGAAGGTCTGCATCGCCGCCTGCGACTTGCCTTTCTTGCCCTCGCGCACGCGGGCGATGCGCTCGTCGAGCTTCTCCTTGCCGCCGAGCACGTAGCCGGCGGGGATGCGGCAGTCGTCGAGGAACACGTCGGCGGTGTGCGAGGCGCGCAGGCCGTGCTTGGAGACCTTGGTGCCCTGGGAGATGCCCGAGGCTTCGCTCATCGGCACGACGAACGCGGCGTGGCCTTTGGAGCCCAGCTCGGGGTCGACCGTGGCGATCACCACGTGCACGTCGGAGATGCCGCCGTTGGTGGCCCACGCCTTCTGGCCGTTGATCACCCACTCGCCCGCGGCCTCGTCGAACTTCGCGCGGGTGCGCACACCGGAGACATCCGAGCCGGCGTTGGGCTCGGAGGCACAGAACGCGGCGACCTTGATGTCATCCTCGGTGCCGAAGCAGCGGGGGATCCACTCCCCGATCTGCTCGCCGGAGCCCTGGCCGAAGATCGCGGCGACCGCGAGCGCGGTGCCCATGATCGACATGCCGATGCCCGCGTCGCCCCAGAACAGCTCTTCGTTGACGATCGGCAGCGTCAAACCGGTCGGGTCGGCGAAGAACTGCGCGAGCCCTTCGAAGCCGTAGAGGCCGATTTTGGCGGCCTCCTGGATGATCGGCCAGGGCGTCTTCTCCTTCTCGTCCCACTCATGGGCGGCGGGGCGGATGACGTCAGCGGCGAACCCGTGTACCCAGTCGCGCAGATCCTTCTGGTCCTGGGAGAGCGCCAGCGAAAAGGTCGCCTCCTTGTTGGCCGCGCTGGCGATCGCCTCGACAGCCGCCTCGGCTGCCTCGGTGTTGTCGGCGACGGAGGTGGCTGACATCGAGAAGGACTCCTTTTTCTTTTCCTGAATGAAGATGGATGGGTCGACAAGCGGCGATCCCGGACGCCGCTCTGAACAAGCGTGGAGCAAACCCGAGCCCCCACGCGGAGCAACGGAGTCTACCGGAAGGACAGCGTTTTTGGGCCGATTTGGACCAAACGCGAACGGTGGGCCATCAACCGTGACGAGGACCCTCAGCGGGTGTGCCAGGCGTCCTCTCCGCGGGTGAGGGCGATCACGTCTTTGGGCAGCTTCCCCGCGGCGACGTCCGCGACCGAGACACGCTCCAGCACCTTGCGCAGGTTGGCGCGCAGCGCGACCCACACCTGCTGGAGCGCCTCCGCGGAGCCGCTGTAGGCGACCTCCTCGGGGCGCTGGCCGCGCACCCCCACGAGCGGGCCCTCGACCGCTCGGATCACATCGGCGAGCGTCACCTCGGCGGCGGGGTGGGCCAGCCAGTAGCCGCCCTCGGGCCCGCGCTGGCTACGCACGATCCCGGCAGAGCGCAGCTGCGTGAGGATGTTCTCCAGGAACGACAGGGGGATCCCCTGCGCCTGGGCAATCTCGTCGACCTTGCGGGGAGCGTCGGCGGCGCTACCCGCCAACTCCACGGTCGCCCGTACGGCGTAGTCGGCCTTGGCGGTGACGCGCATACCAAGACTCTACGGAATGCGCCGGTCGCGGGGCATGGAAGCCCCGCGCCCACGCGGCCGTCGCCAGCCGGCAGCCGCGCGGATGCGCCCCAAGAGCTCCGCCCTACAGCACCCGGCGGGCCCAGGTGAAGCTTTCGGCCAGCCAGCCGGAGGTGAGCGGCAGCACGTAGACGCCCTGGGCGGAGGAGTTGATCGCCCATTCGCTGCTCATCGCGATTGCCTCGTGGATCACGTTGGACTCGGTGGCGGTCGAGTCGAAGTGCGCGGAGCCGAAGAACAGGAGGTCCCCGGGCGCCACGTCCCGCAGGCGGATGCGCTCGTGCTTGGGGATTTCACCGGCCTGTTCGGCTGCCGTGCGCCCGCGGATCTGCCCGCCCCACGGCAGGCCGGAGAGCCTGTACACGCGCCACGCGAAGCCCGAGCAGTCATAGCCGCCGTGTTCGAGGCCGTCGGCGGTGTTGTCGGTTGTGCCGCCCCACACGTACGGCATGCCGATCTTCGCGACGGCGATGTGCAGCACCTCACGCTGGGCGGCGGTGTAGGTGGGCAGCGAGAAGGCCATCAGCGCTTCGCGCGCCGCGGCGATCGCCCAACTGGTCGGCGGGGCGGCCGGCACGGGAGCCGGGGTCCCTTCGCCGTCGGTGCTCCCTTCGGCGCTCCCTTCCTCCCCACTCGCCGGTTGCCTGGCGCTCGCGCCACCCTCCAGCCCGAGCACCACGGCGAACGAGTGGGCGGCTTCGGCGCGCGTGATCGGGTTCCACGGGTACAGCGCGAGCTTCTGTTCGCCGGGGGGATGGGTGTAGCGCAAACCGACGTAGCGCGCCACCGCCTCGCTGCCGAAGTAGCTGGGCGGGGCAAGGCCGACACTCGCGGCAACCCGTTGCACGTGTTCGGCGACTTCACCGAGCCCGAGCTGGTCCACGAGCAACGCGTCGAAGCGCACGACGGTGAGCGGCGGGCCGGTGTCGAAAGCGATCGGGGCCGTGCCCTCGCGGGTGGCGATCGCCGCCAGCGCGGCGCTCTCGGCGGCAGCGCTCAGCGGGCTGGCGCCCGCGAAGCCGCTGCTTTCTTCGCTCATCACCGCTTCGTGCACCACGAGGCGCTGTTCCGCGCTGTCCCAGTTGGCGGCGGTGAGCTTCTTGGCGGCGGCCGCGGGGGTGGGCACGGCGAGCGAGCCGCCGACGAGAGCAGCCGCCACGGAGGCGACCGCGCAGATCGACGCGAGCCGGCGCATCAGGCAAACGCGGCGGGACGAGGCGATGCAACCCACCCCTCTCCATCGGCGCTGGCGGTGGGCCGCTTGAGCCCTACCGCCACCGCTCGCCGGCCCTCACCCAACCATCAATTTTCGAGACCCCAACCAAACGAGAATGAGACTCAATCCCATTTGGTTATAGGCCAGAAAGAATCACTGGCCCACACCGCCGGACCGCACCGGCAGCGGATCGCACCGGCGCCGGCGGGATCAGGCGAGCGCGCCCTCCTGCGCCGGCCGCGGCTCCTCGTGCAGGCCGGCCGCGTCGGGAGAGGCGCCGATGAGCGGGCCGCCGGCACACTCCTCCGCACAGACGGCGCGGCGCGGGTTCTGGATGCCCACCGCGCCGATCACGCCTCCCAGCAGCACGAGGCCCCCCGCGATCGCGACGCCGGCGCGGAAGCTCTCCAGCGACGCGGCGTTGGCGGCGTCGGTGACCGCGCGCGCCTGGCGCGGCGGGAGGCCCGCCACCGAGGGACGCCCGAGCGTGAGGCGCTTGGCCTGCGCCACCGCCGCTTCGGCGCGCGGATCGAGCCGCACCCCCGCAAGGTGACTGTCGAGCGAAGCGGAGAACTGCACCGCGACAACGGCGCCGAGCGCCGCGATCCCGAGCAGGCCGGCGACGCGCGCGACCGCGTTGTTGACGCCCGAGGCGATCCCCGCCTGGCGCTCCTCGACGCCCGCGAGCACCGCCGCGGTGAGCGGCGCGACCGTCATCGCGAGGCCCAGTGAGAACACCAGCAGCCCCGGCAGCACCTCGGTGTAGTAGTCCACGTCGACGCCGACTCGCAGGAGCAGCAACAACCCGGCGCCCGCCAGCAGCGGCCCGCCCCCCATGAACAGCCGCGGCCCGTGGCGGTCGGCGAGCCCCCCAAAGCGGCGAGAGAGCACAAGCATCACCACGGTGACGGGCAGCGTGGAGAGGCCGGCGCGCAGCGGCGAGTAGCCGGCGACCTGCTGCAGGAAGAGCGTGAGGAAGAAGAACAGCACCGACAAGCCGGCGTACATCGCGAACGTCTCGACGTTGCCCACGGCGAAGTTGCGCCGCTTGAACAGCCCCAGCGCGAGCATCGGGTGCGAAGCGCGGGACTCGTACAGCAGGAACGCGGCGAACAACACCACGCCGCCGATCAGCCCCGCCATCACCGCGGGACTCGACCAGCCTAGGCGCGGCTGCTCGATCAGCGCGAACACCGGCCCGCCGAGGCCCAGCGCGCACAGCAGCGCCCCGACGTAATCGATCGCCGGGCCGACGGCGCCGGCGGCGCGCGGCGCGGCGCGAGGGATGACCGCGAGGATCAACACCAGGCAGAGCGCCACGAACGGGAGGTTGATCAGGAAGATCCACCGCCACGAGCCGATCCCGAGCAGCAGACCCCCGCCAAGCGGTCCGATCGCCGCGGCGATCGCGCCGAACGCGGTCCACGTGCCAATCGCGGCGCCGCGCTCGGACTCCGGGAAGGTGGCGACGATCACCGCCAGCGAGCTCGGGATCAGCAACGCTCCGGCGACGCCCTCCAGCGCGCGAAACGCGATCAGCAGGCCGATCGTGGGCGCCAGCGCGCACAGCAGCGAAGTGACCCCGAAGCCGCCCACGCCGAGCGCGAAGATCCGTCGCTCGCCGAACAGGTCGCCGAGCGAGCCGCCCACCAGGATCAGCGAGGAGAGCGTCAGCAGGTAGGCGTTGCTGACCCACTGCTGACCGGCCAGCCCACCCCCGAGGTCGCGCTGGATCGTCGGCAGCGCCACGTTCACGACGCTGCCGTCGAGCACCGCGATCCCCGACCCGATGATGCACGCCGCGAGCGTCACCTGCTTGACCAGGGCGGTCGAGAGCTTCACGCATATCAATGTAAGGCAGAGCCCCACCCAGCCACGGGCGGCGTGACAACGGGCTGACCAGGACGGGTGTCACAGGATGCCCGAGCCCCGGCAGGTGTGGACGCAGACCCGACCCGACTACCGGTGTAACGCATCGGTGGCAGAACGGACTGCACCGCACAAGCCGACCCAAGCAAGGAGACCTTGATGAGAGCGATAACCCGATTCGGCGTGGCGGCAGCCACCGCCCTGGCAGTGATGAGCGGCGCCGCCGGCGCCGCGAGCGCGTTCGGCGGCCCCGGCGGCCCGCCCCTCGGCGGCGGATTCGGCGAGCGCTCGGCGCCCGTGTTCGTGCAGACCGACAACACCGCCGGCAATCAGGTGGTCGTGTACGACAGCGCCGCCGACGGCGCGCTCACCCAGGCTGGCTCGTACAACACCGGGGGGCTCGGCGGAGCGCTGGCGGGGTCGGTCGTCGACCATCTCGCCTCGCAGGGCTCGCTCGTCTACAACCCCGCCACCGGGGAGCTGTACGCGGTCAACGCCGGCAGCAACACGATCTCCGTGTTCGCCGTGTTCGGCGACCATCTGGCGCTGCGCCAGGTGATCGGCTCGGGGGGCACGTTCCCGGTGAGCATCGCCGTCCACGGAGGTGTGGTGTACGTGCTGAACGCCGAGAACGGCGGCGAGATACAGGGGTTCGCGTCGTTCTTCGGGCGCCTGCTACCGCTGCCCGGCTCGGGCCGCGCGCTGAGGCTGAACCCGAACGAAGAACCCCAGTTCACCCACACGCCTGGGCAGGTCGCCTTTTCGCCGGACGGCCGGCAGCTGATCGTCACGACCAAGGGCAACGGCAGCGACATCGATGTGTTCGCAGTCGCGCCGTTTGGACGTCTGTCGGCCACGCCTGTCGTGAACTCCGAGCCAGGCGCCGTCCCGTTTGCGGTCACCTTCGACCAGGAGGGGCATCTGATCGTGGCCGACGCGGGCACCAACGCGCTGACGGATTTCGCGCTGAACGGCAATGGGACGCTCACCCCGCTCGACGCGGTCGGCACGGGCCAGGAAGCGACCTGCTGGGTGGTCGCAACCAACGGGCGCTTCTACGCCTCCAACGCCGCCAGCGCATCGTTGACGGGCTTTCAGTCGAGCGATGGCGGCACGCTGCTGACGTCGTTGGGTAACACAACCACCGACGGCGGCACCGTCGACGCGACGGTGGGCGGCGACGGCCGCTTCCTCTACGTGCAGACCGGCGCGGCGGGGATCCTCGACGAGTTCGCGATCGGCGCGGGCGGCGCGCTGAGCAAGATCGGGTCGGTGACTGTTCCCGGCGCCATCGGTGGCGAGGGTATTGTGGCCGGCTAGTGGACGGGGACGCTGAGTTGGTGGCGCGCATGCGCGCGGGCGAGGAGCAGGCGTTCGTGACGCTGGCGGCGCGCCACCACTCGACGATGCAGCGAATCGCCCGCACCTACGTGGCGAGCGCCGCGGTGGCCGAGGAGGTCGTGCAGGACACCTGGCTGGCGGTGCTGCGCGGCCTCGACGGTTTCGAGGGGCGCTCGTCGTTTCAGACGTGGCTGCTGGCGATCCTCGTCAACCGAGCCAGGAGCACGGGCGTGCGCGAGCATCGCAGCGTGGCGATCGGCGACGCCGGTCCAGCCGTGGACAGCGCCAGGTTCGACGAGTCGGGCGCCTGGATGTCCCCGCCCCGCCACTGGGTGGAGGAGAGCGAGAGCCGGCTACTCGCCGAGGGCCTCGCGGATCGCATCCAAGCGACGATGCTGGAGCTGCCGGAGCGCCAGCGCGAGGTCGTGATGCTGCGCGACGTCACCGAGCTGAGCGCCCGCGAGGTGTGCGAGGCGCTGGAGATCAGCGAAGCCAACCAGCGCGTGCTGCTGCACAGGGGCCGCAGCCACCTGCGCCAAGCGCTCGAAGCGGAGTTGGGGAGGGTATGAGGGTGCTGTTGCGTCGCAAAGAGCTCGTGTGTCAAGAGATGGTCGAGCTGATCACCGACTACCTGGAGGGGGGGCTGTCGCGGGCGCAGCGGCGCCGCTTCGAGGCACACATCGCCAAGTGTGAGCATTGCACGGAGTATTTGGAGCAGATGCGCGCCACGATCCGCCTGACGGGCGGTTTGCACGCCGAGGATCTGACGCCCGAGATGAGCGCGGAGTTCACGGCGCTCTACCGCCGGTGGCGCTCGGAAGAGCAGTAGGCGCGGCCGGCTGTCGCGTGCGCGTCGCCTAGGCTGGGCCGGCGATGACGGACGACGCCCTCCGCGAGCCAACCTTCGACGAGGAGCTGTTTCTGTGGCTGGAGGACGAGCCCGCCGCCGTGCGCGCCGCCGACGCCGAGCGGGTGCGCGACATCGCCGCCGAGCTGGCGGGCGGCTTCGACGCGCTCGCGCGGATCGGGCGCGCCGTGACCGTGTTCGGATCGGCGCGCACCCCCCGCGATCATCCCCATTACGTGTTGGTGCGCGAGGTCGGCAGGTGCTTGGGTCATTCCGGCTACGCAGTGATCACGGGCGGTGGTGGCGGCCTGATGGAGGCCGCCAACCGCGGCGCGCGCGACGCCGGCGCGCTGTCAGTGGGCTGCAACATCGAGCTGCCCCACGAGCAGGCGCTCAACCCCTACGTGGACATCGGGCTGCGCTTCCGCCACTTCTTCGCCCGCAAGGTGATGTTCGTCCGCTACGCCTGCGCCTTCGTGATCGCCCCCGGCGGGTACGGCACGCTCGACGAGCTGTTCGAGTCGCTCACGCTGATCCAGACCGCCACGATCCGCCACGTCCCCGTGATACTGCTGGGCGACGGGGAGTGGGATGGCCTGGTCGAGTGGCTGCGCACCCGCGCGCTCGCCGACCACCGCATCGACGCCGAGGATCTCGCGATCCTGCGCGTGGTGGAGCACCCCTCCGAGGTGTGCCCGATCGTCGACGAGGCGCTCCGCCGCCAGCGCGAGCACGGCCGCCGGCAGCGGCGGCGCACCGCGCAGGTGCCCCCGCCCAGCGACTCACCAGCACAGACCTGAGGCATCCCCGCTCGCCAATCGGACCTACATCGGCGGCGTGTGGTGTGCCGGCTCGGACCTGCACAACACAGCGGGCTATGCGCCGAGCTCATCGAGCGTGCACCCGCTTAGCACCGAGCGCGGCTGCTCGGCGATGACATCCGACCCGGGACGCGCGTGATCGTCGCGGCGCTTGATCAAAAGCCATTGCGCCTTCGGTCCGCCGCCGGTGCGCTGCAACGCAAAGCCGCCGCGCAGCTTCTCGCCGTGCAGCACAAACACGGCGTGGCCGCGCTCGAGCGCCGGCGGCCACGCGACGCGCCCGCCCTGCTCGTAGACGCCGCGATCCCACACGATCACCCGACCCCCGTCGAGCGCCCCCTCGAAGGAGTTGTGCGCGATCGTGTGGTCGGGCACCTGCACCGCGAGGCGCTTCATGGCCGGATCGAGCGAGGGTCCCTTCGGGACGGCCCACGAGCGCATCACTCCGCCGACCTCCAGTCGCAGGTCGAAGTGGTGCGCCCGCGCCAAGTGCTCCTGCACGACGAACACCCCGGCGGCGACACCACGCACGGCGAACTGCTCGTGGCCCTCGACCGGGGCCCGCTCGACTGCGACCCCGGCGACCCGCGCAAGTGGAGGACCCTCGCCCAGGAAGGCCACCAGCTCCTCGACCGCGTGTGCGGGACCCTCGGCGTGCACCTCCACGGTGCCCTCCTCGCCGTTGCGCACCCAGCCCAGCAGGTCGAGCTCGCGCGCGCGTCCGACGGTGGCGTCGCGGAACCCGACGCCCTGCACCGCACCGCGCACGACGGCGCGGATCGCAGTGGTCGCCTGTTGGGTTCCTCGTTCGGACAAGGTTCGTCGGAGGTATACCGAGTAACTGTGGTGCGTCCCTTATCGCGGGGCAATCAAGCCGGCGTCCACGAGACGATCATGCTCGACTGCATGATCGTGGCTGTAGCCTGGCGACGGGGCGCCACACTGCTCGCCCACGACGCCGACATGGACCGCGTCGCGCAGGTTGTCGAAATCACACTCGACGACGCGTCGCTACGTGCGTAGCGCCGCGCGAGCGGGAGGGCAGTCGCAGCGCCCCTTCGACCTCGGCGAAGACACGCACGGTCGCCTCAGCGCGGCTCGGGGGGAGGGTCGTGCTCGACGCTGAGCGCCCGCTGCATCCACGCGACGTCGTGCCACGCGCCGAGCTTCCAGCCGATCCGCCGGTAGACGCCGACCGGCTCGAAGCCCATCGCTCCGTGTAGGCCCGTGCTCGCCTCGTTCGGCAGCGTCATGCCCGCGACGGCCGTCCGGTAGCCGCGCGCCGCGAGCCGCTTGAACAGCGCCTCGTACAGCGCGCGACCCGAGCCGGTGCGTCGCCGGCCCTGCTCGACGTAGACGCTGACCTCGCACGAGAAGCGGTAGGCCGCTCGCTTCTGGTGCGGCCCGCCGTACGCGTAGCCGACGACGCGGTCGTCGTCTTCGTGCACGATCCACGCATGCGTACGCGTCGCCGCCGCAATGCGTTCGGCCATCTCCACGGGTGTCGGCGGCTCGCCCTCGAAGCTGACGGCCGTCTCGCGCACGTACGGCGCGTAGATCGCCGCGCACGCCGGCGCGTCGTCCTCGCGCGCATCTCTCACCGTCGGACCGGACATGTTCGGCCGTAGAGCATACGCGGGCGCGGGCGGGGCGTTCGTCTCAGAGCAACCGCACGCCCCCAGCAGCGCAACCCTCGCCGGCCGTGCTCGCCCGCTTGCGATCGCCCCGCCGAGAATGGCCTTGCGTCCCGTTTGCGTCCAATTTGGCTGCTCCTGCGTCCCATCTGCGTCCCGCAGGCCACCGAACAGCCACGAACACGGGCGAACGGCCCTCCGCGAAAGCCAGTATTTGAGCGGATTTCGCCTGTGTTCGCTGGCCTTCGCAGAACATGAACCAATCGGGCCGGTTGGTGGTGCGTGGCCCGGCTGTTGGCGATTTTCGGGGCCGTGGGCGGTTTCGTGGGCGGGCTGATCGCGCTGGGCGCGTCCCTTAACGAAAAGACCCGGCCCACGACGGGGCCGGGTGAGTACGGCGGATTGTACTGTCTGCCCGCGAGCGTCAGGCTGCTCGATCAACGTATTCGCGTAGCGCGACTGTAGGTACCGGGAAGGTTGGTGCGCTCGTTGAGGCGAGTGATCGGGGGCTTGTGGCTGAGGGCTGAGTGTTTTCGGTGATGGTTGTAGTAGAAGAGCCATCCGTCAAGGGCTGCGGTGCGCTCGGTGCTGTTGCGGTAGATCGCGCCGTAGGCCCAGCTGCCGAGCATGGTGCGGATGAATCTCTCTGCCTTGCCGTTTGTTTGGGGCCTGTATGGGCGTGTGCGCAGGTGGCGGATCCCGAGCATGCGGCAGGCGATCGCGTGCACGCTTGAGCGGTAGGCGCCGCCGTTGTCGGTGAGTAGCTGCTCCACGTTCATGCCGTGGCGCTTGAAGAACGCGACTGCGCGGTGAAGGAACGCGACGACGGTGCTGGCCTTCTCGTTGGAGAGAACCTCGGCGTAGGCCATGCGGGTGCAGTCATCGATCGCGATGTGCACGAACTCCCAGCCAACCATCTTGCGGCGGGTTCCAGAGCGATCTGAGCGCTCCCAGTTGTGGCGCGGCTTGCCCGTGACGCGCTTGCCAGCACCGCCCTGGATGCGTCCGAGCTTCTTGACGTCGATATGGATCAGCTCGCCTGGCCGCTCGCGCTCGTAGCGGACTGCTGGCTCGAGTCCGATCCGGCCGAGCTTGCCCATCCCGACGCTCAACAGGATCCCCGAGACGGTCGAGAGCGCCATCCCGAGCGTCTCAGCGATCTCGGGGCCCGTGAACCGCAACCGTCTAAGGGCAGCGATCGCCTGCACCCGCTCCTCGCTCGTGCGATGCGGGATCCGGTGTGGAGCAGAAGACCGATCGAACAGCCCGGTCTCGCCCTCTGCTCGATAGCGACCCACCCACTTCCTGGCGCACCGGACGCTGACTTCGGCAGCCTCGGCCGCCTTCGTCACCGTCCACGTCTCATCAACAACTCGCTCACAAAGCAGCCGGCGCCTATTCAGGCTGAGCGCCGCGTTAGCGTGCAGATTCATCCGGTTCTCCTTGGACTGGGGTGCTTGGCAGCTCCCAGCCTCCAAGGGGACCCGGATGAACCAACCTACTCAGGAACTACAGCTAGAGCCATTTCCGGCCCGTTTGCAACGGGTTTGCAACGGCCATACCGCGCCCATGCCGAGCATCGCGCCCGCTCATGCCGGGCGTATGCCATCGTGAACGGCGTACAAGGCAACATACAACCAGGGCGGCGGCCCAGGTCGTCGCGTCGTAGATGCCCAACCACGCTGCTGTGCCGCGCGCTTCGGCGCCCATCCGACGCCGCGCACCCCGCCCGCTCACACCCGGCTTCAATCGGGGTCGGGAGGCTCCCTGCACGCTTGCAGAAACTCAGCGCCAAACGCCGTCAGCGCCACAACACTGCTGCGTGCGGATTGATTCCTCACGCCGTTGCCGAGGTGAGGAACGTCGGCCACACGGGCATCACCGCCTTCGTCGTGTCCGACTACACCCACGTAGCGAAGCAACTCTAGTCGCACGAGATTGTCAAGCGAAGTGCGCTGCCGGGCCGTGGACTGGTCAACGTCAACAGTCGGTGGTGTTGTCCGTATGGCTCGGACGAACAGTTCGTCAAGGAGTGCGGCATCCGTCGGCTCAAGGTCAGCGAGAATCCTTGGGAACGCCGCTCGCACACTGACACCTCCTTCCGTAACGGTATTCGCAAGCAGGTTGACCCACCGCTTTCTCATCTCCTCGTCGTGCTCCATAGCGCCGCCTTCTAGGATTCCGCGAAGGAGGACCGCGACGCGCTTTGGGACAAGGCCTCGTGAGCCCCGAGGAGAAGTTCGAGCACGCTCGCGCCGCGATCATGTGGGAGCGGATGCGTGCGCTGCGAGACGCACGCCTGCGCGCCAACTGCCGCCTCGCGCTCTACGCCGCGACGCTCGCCCTGGCCTGGCCTGGCACATCCCCGCGCACAGCGTTGCGTGGCTGACAGGGCTGTTCGGCTGACGCACGCCCACAATGTTTACGGTTTAGTTCTGGACGTCGGGTGTGCGCCAGGATTGATGAGGGCTTTGCCGTCCCGCCAGCGTTGGACGACCGAGTCAGCGAACCAGTCGTCCTCGAAGTCCGCGTGATCGAGCGCGATCCCCTTTCACGAAGCCCGCCCAACGCGAACCATCGATCACGCTGTGTACACAAACTTCCGGATAGACCCCTTTCCAGAGTCGCGCCGTTCGCCCGCGACATTCGAGGGTGCTCCCGCGGTACTCTCGACATCAGACCATGAGCAAAAGTTCGCAGCGGATGGCTTCGGCCGCGCCTCCGAGGCGGTAGGAGCCCGCAGTGGCCCGTGGGCTATCGCTGAGCCTGCCGTTGAGCGCGCTTGCGGCGAGCGTGGCACTCGCCGGGTGCGGCGCAGGCTCTAGGTCCGCAACCGAGCGAACGCACAGTCTCACCGTCGGCGGCACCAGCACTAGCGTCGGTCGCGGCGCGCGAGCGCCGATCGGACGGCGCCAACCCGGCGCGCAGCCATTGACTCCTGAAGAGATGCGCGAATACGACGCCAACGAAGGTCGCTGCGACGACGATGGCGGAAGCGTCCGCGATGTCGGGACGCTGGAGGCCTACTGCTCCTTCCCCGCTCGCTCGAACGACTTCCACCTCATCGAATCCTCGCACGAGAAGGAACCTGCCGGCGAAGAAGAATGAGTGCTCAACCCTCGAGCGCGTAGCTTTCGATGTCGTGATAGAGCGTCCCCTGTGCCTCGTACTGGCCGGAGTGCACGTGGACGAGCTTTCCTTCGCGATCGAAGAACATCGTGGTGGGGACGCCCTCGAACGCGGCGAGCGAGCTGAGCGCTTCCGTGCTGGCTTCGTAGCTGGGGTATGCGACGTGGCGGTCGGCTAGGAACGAGCGGGCGTTCGCCGCCTGGTCTTCGGTGTCTGCGCCGAGGAACGCGACCCTCCGTCCGTACGTCACGGATGCGTTCGCGAGCAGAGGGAACTCCGAGCGGCAGGGCCCGCACCACGACGCCCACACGTTGAGCACCACTGGATAACCGCGCAGGCGACGCAGGCGAGCCGCGAGCGCCGACTCGGAGCCGATCAGCTGACCGGCCTGGCGGTGCAGTTCTGAAAGCGCGGGAGGCGAGCTCGCCAATTGCTGACGCGCAGCGGCGCCCGTCTCCGTGGAG